>CAWCIT010000015.1:0-290838 GCA_963795745.1 uncultured Solirubrobacterales bacterium | reverse complement strand
CCGCCGGGCGTATCACGCCCGCTCGAACAACCCCAGGCCGGGCCACGCGGCCCCGTCGACGAGCGACCCCACCGTCACCGCCTCGGCCTCAGCCGCAGCCCCGAACCGCCGCTCCCCGCCATGAAGGACGTCGCGCCAAACCCCGGCCGGCGGTGAGATCACCGCTCCCAAGCCACCGGACCGGACCACGACCACCACCAGGACCTCGCCGCCCCGGACGAACGCGCACGCGTCCCCACCCGCCTCCACCGGCGCGTAGGCACCGCCCGCGAAGGCGGCCGGCCGCCGCCGGCGCAGGTCGAGCGCCCGCGCGATCAGGCCCAGCTTGCGCGTGTCCGGCTCGATCGGCGCCCCGCCCAGCACCGCGTCGAGGAGCTCGCGCCGGCGGTCCCAGTCGACGGCCCGGCGGTTGTCCGGGTCGACCAGCGACAGCGACCACAGCTCGTCGCCCTGGTAGATGTCCGGCACCCCCGGCGAGGTCAGCTTCAGCAGCAGCTGGCCCAGCGCGCTCTGCTCGCCCGCCTGCGCCACCTCCGCGCAGAACGGCTCGAAGTCGGCGAGGAACGGCTCGTGGGCGATCACCCGCTCCGCGAACCGCTTGACCTGCGCCTCCCACTGCTCGTCGGGCGAGACCCAGTTGGTGTTCCGCTTGGCCTCGCGCAGCGCCTTCTCCAGGTAGGCGGTCAGGCGCTCGGCCGAGATCGGCCAGACGCCGATCAGGGTCTGGTAGAGGAGGTACTCCTCGCTGCCGTCCGGCGCCCGCCCGTCGCGCAGCGGCGCGTTGATCTCCCGCCAGCGGACCACCGCCTCCCGCCACGGCCCGGCCCGTTCGGCCAGCGCCCCGATCCGCGCCCGCGCGTCGCCCGACCGCTTGGTGTCGTGCGTCTGGGTGACCAGGAGCCCCTCGGGGAAGCGCTCGGCCCGCCGCGCCTGCCGGGCGTGGAAGTCGGCCACGCTCAGGCCGAACCGGTCCGGCTCGCCGCCCACCTCGTTGAGGGCCAGCAGCCGCAGATAGCGGTAGAAGGCGGTGTCCTCGATGCCCTTGGCGGTGATCGGCGGCGAGGTCTGCTGGAAGCGGGTGACGAACTCCTCCGGCGCCGCGCGCTCGAGCCGCAGCGCCGCCGCGAGCTCCGCGGTCATCCCCGCCGCGGCGATCGCCTCCCGGTCGGCCGGCTCGACCCGCCCGCTCCACGGCTCGACGTAGGTCCGGTAGATCGGCAGTCCGGCCAGCCCCTCCCGCAGCGTCGCCGCGTCGAACTCCGGCGCCAGCCGCTCCAGCCGCGCCACCTCCCGGGCGAACGTCCCCTCCGCCTGCTCGAGCTGCGCCTCCCGCGCGATCTCGCGCGAACGACCGCCGCTCGCCGGTGAACTCGGCGTGCAGGGCGTCGAGCGGGGCGAGACCCGCCGGGTCGACGAACAGCGCGCAGGCGTCGCCCAGGAACTCGTAGCCCACCGTCCCGCTCACCGGCCAGTCGCGCAGCTCCTCCTCCGGCGCCGAGGATCTTCTCGACCCACACCCGCGCCACCCCCTCGGCCCGCAGCCGCTCGAGGTAGCCCGCCGGGTCGGCCAGGCCGTCGGGATGGTCGACCCGCAGGCCGTCGAGGATTCCCTCGCCCACGAGGTCGAGCACCTTGCGGTGGGTGGTCTCGAAGACCTCGGGGTCCTCCTGGCGCACCGCGGCCAGGTCGTCGATGTCGAAGAAGCGCCGGTAGCCCTCGCCGATCGGGTCGAGGTCGAAGAAGCGGGCCCGCAGCTCCGGGTCGCTTCCACCACCGGTTCTCCTCGCCCACGCCCATGTGGTTGGGGACGATGTCGAGGATCACGCCCAGGCCCGCCCCGGCCAGCGCCCGGAACTCCGCCTCGCCCCCCAGCTCGTCGCTGATCCGCGTCGGGTCGACCACGTCGTAGCCGTGGGTCGACCCCCGCCGCGCCTGCAGCGACGGCGACAGATAGAGGTGGCTGATCCCCAGCCGCTCGAGGTAGGGCACCAGCGCCCGCGCCTGCGCGAAGCCCAGGCCCGGTCCCAGCTGCAGTCGATAGGTGCAGCGCAAGTCGCTCACTCGGTGAACAGCGGCCCCCGGCGCAGGACGCAGATCGACCGCGCCCGACGACGAGCTTCGCCCGCGCCGCGTAGGTCCGGGCCCCCGACTCGAGCGGCGGCTCGGCGGTCGACAGCTCCGAGTCCCACGCCGGGCCGAACGACGCCGCCGGCAGCGTGAACTCGACGTCCTCGTGGTGGGCGTTGAACAGCAGCAGGAACGAGTCGTCGATCACCGGCCGGCCCTCCGCCGTCGCCTCGTGGAGCTCCTCGCCGTTGAGGAACACCCCGATCACGTGGCCGTCCCCCCGCTTCCAGTCGCGCTGGGTCATCTTGCGCCCGTCCGGCCGGAACCACCAGGCGTCGGGCAGGCCGCCCGGGCCGTCGGAGGAGCCCTGGAGGAAGCGCACCCGGCGGAACACCGGGTGGCGGCGGCGCAGCCCGATCAGCCGGCGGGTGAAGAGGTGGAGCTCGGTCTGCCACGGCTCGTGCCGCCAACCCAGCCACGACAGCTCGTTGTCCTGGCACCACGTGTTGTTGTTGCCGTCCTGCGTGCGGCCGAACTCGTCGCCCCCCAGGATCATCGGCACGCCCTGCGACAGGAACAGCGTGGTCAGGAAGTTGCGCTGCTGGCGCCCGCGCAGGGCGAGGATCTCCGGATCGTCGGTCGGCCCTTCGACGCCGCAGTTCCACGACCGGTTGTCGTCGGTCCCGTCCTGGTTGCCCTCCTGATTGGCCTCGTTGTGCTTCTCGTTGTAGGAGACGAGGTCGCGCAGGGTGAAGCCGTCGTGGGCGGTGACGAAGTTGATCGACGCGAACGGGTCGCGCCCGTCCCACTGATAGAGGTCGCTCGACCCGGTGAACCGGCTCGCAAAGTCGGCCACGCTCGCCTGACCGCGCCAGAAGTCGCGGATCACGTCGCGGTAGATGCCGTTCCACTCCGACCACAGGATCGGGAAGTTCCCGACCTGGTAGCCGCCCGGGCCGACGTCCCACGGCTCGGCGATGAGCTTGACCTGGGAGAGGACCGGATCCTGGTGGATCACGTCGAAGAACGCCGACAGCCGGTCGACGTCGTGGAACTCCCGGGCCAGCGCGCTCGCCAGGTCGAAGCGGAAGCCGTCGACGTGGCACTCGCTGACGAAGTACCGCAGCGAGTCCATGATCAGCCGCAGCACGCTCGGGTGCACCGGGTTCAGGCTGTTGCCCGTCCCCGTGAAGTCCATGTAGTGGCGCGGGTCGTCCGGCACCAGGCGGTAGTAGGCCTGGTTGTCGACCCCCTTGAAGGCGAGCGTCGGCCCGAGGTGGTTGCCCTCGGCCGTGTGGTTGTAGACCACGTCCATGATCACCTCGATGCCCGCCCCGTGGAGCGCCTTGACCATGCCCTTGAACTCGCGCACCTGCTCGCCGTTCTGCCCCGAGGCCGAGTACAGCGCGTGGGGTGCGAGGAAGCCGATCGAGCTGTAGCCCCAGTAGTTGGTCAGGCCCCGCTCGGACAGGAAGCTCTCGTCGATGATCGCGTGGACCGGGAGCAGCTCGATCGCCGTCACCCCGAGATCCTGCAGGTAGGCGATGGCCGCCTCGCTGGCCAGGCCCGCGTAGGTCCCGCGGAGATCCTCGCGCACGGCCGCGTTCAGCCGGGTGAAGCCCTTGACGTGGGCCTCGTAGATGACCGTCTCGTTCCACGGCCGCCGCGGCGCCCGGTCGCCCTGCCAGTCGAAGCCGGGGTCGACGACCACGCAGCGCGGCATGGCCGGCGCCGAGTCCTCGTCGTCGAACTCGAGGTCGGCGTCCGGGTTCTCGGGGTCGGGGACGTAGGGCAGGGTGTTGGCCTCGTCCCAGGCCACCGGCCCGTCGATCGCCTTGGCGTACGGGTCGAGCAGGAGCTTGTGCGCGTTGAAGCGGTGCCCGTCCTGCGGCGCGAACGGCCCGTGGATGCGGTAGCCGTAGCGCTGCCCCGGGCCGACCCCCGGCAGGTAGCAGTGCCAGTTGTGGGCCGTGCGGTAGGGGAGCTCGATCCGGTGCTCGTGGCCGGTCTCGTCGAACAGGCAGAGCTCGGCCAGCTCCGCGTGCTCGGAGAAGATCGAGAAGTTCGTGCCCCGCCCGTCCCACGTCGCCCCGAGCGGGAACGGGTAGCCGAGCCAGACCTCGGTCATCCGAGCAGCGCCCCGGCGAGCGGCTCGAGCCGCACCGCGCCGTCCTGAATCGATGTCGGGTGGGTGGCCAAGCGGACCTCCGTCCGGTCGGTGGGAACGAGTTGGGCGACCCGCGCGAAGTTGCAGACCAGCTGTCCTGCGTCGCGCTCGAGCGCCAGCCAGCGGGCATCCTCGTCGAACACGATCGCCCGTGCCTCCCCGCCGAGCGAGCGGCGCGCCGCCAGCAGGTCGGCGTAGAGGCGGGCCAGCGCGTCGTCGCCCCGGCGGGTGAGCTTCGACGCCTCGAACGTCTCGAGCGCCTGCGGGTCGGGCACCTCCTCGCCAAAGGCGGCGAACGACGCGAATTCCTGCCGGCGGCCCTCCCGCGTGGCGGTGGCGATCCGCTTGTCGATGTGGTCGCAGAAGAACTGGAACGGCGCGTCCTCGCCGTACTCCTCGCCCATGAAGAGCATCGGCGTGAACGGCGAGAGCAGCGTGCAGAAGGCGGCCAGCGGCCGCACCGCCGCCGGCAGACGGTCGCCGAAGGCCCGGTTGCCCACCTGATCGTGGTTGGCGTCGAAGACGACGAACTGCTCCGGCCGGCGGTCCTCGGCCGGTGCGCCGAACGTCCGCCGCCGGAAGGTCGAGTAGCCGCCGTCGTGGACGAACGGCCGGTGGAACGCCTTGGCCAGGTCGGCCACCCGCCCGAACTCCTCGTAGTAGCCGTCCTGCTCGCCGGTCAGGAGGACCCGCAGCGCGTGGTGGAAGTCGTCGGCCCACTGCCCGTCGCAGCCGAAGCCCCCGACCGCCGCCGGACGAATGACCCGCGGGTCGTTGAGCCCCGACTCGGCGATGACCAGCGCCCGCGGGTTGACGGCGTGGACGCGCTCGACGATCTCGCCGACGATCGGCCGGGCTCCCGTGTCGAAGATCGCGTGGATCGCGTCCAGGCGCAGCCCGTCCAGGTGGAAGTCGGCGATCCAGCCGGCCGCGCTCTGGAGCACCCACTCCCGCACCGGGTCGCTGTCGGCGTCGTCGTAGTTCATCGCCTTGCCCCAGAACGTCTCGTAGCGCTCGGTGAAGTACGGCCCGAACGCCTCGAACGCCTTGACCCCCGACGCCCCCAGGTGGTTGTAGACGACGTCGAGGACGACGGCGATCCCCTCGGCGTGGGCCGCGTCGACCAGGCGCTGGAGCCCCGGCGGGCCCCCGTAGGCCCGGTGCGCCGCCGACAGGTAGACGCCGTCGTAGCCCCATCCCCGCATGCCCGGGAAGTCGGCCACCGGCATCAGCTCGATCGCGCCCACGCCCAGCGCCGCCAGGCGGCCGAGCTCGCCGATCACGGCGTCGAAGGTGCCCGGCCCCGTGAACGTCCCCACGTGGAGCTCGTAGAGCACCAGCCCCTCGAGCGCCGGCGTGACGAAGTCGTCGTCGGTCCACGCGAAGGCGCCGGTGTCGAGGACGCGCGACGGGCCGCGCAGGCCGCGCGGCTGCCAGCGCGTCGCCGGGTCGGGCAGCCGCCGCCGGCGCCCGTCGCCGCCCGGCGGGTCGAGCCCCAGCCAGTAATCGGCCCCGGCGCCGACCGGCGCCCGGCCGGCCCACACGCCGAGCCCCTCCGGCGCGAGCGGCCAGTCGCCGCCCTTCGAGATCACGGCGACCGCCCCGGCGCGCGGCGCCCAGACGCGGAACTCGGTCTCCTGGCGACCGATCGGCCGTGCTCCGAGCGGCTGGCGCCAGGGCAGCGCCGCCGCCGGCGACCCGCCGCCGGTCACCCTGCCGCCTCGGCCGGGATCAGCCAGATCACGCCGAGGGGCGGGAGGGTGAACTCGGCCGACTGCGGCTGGTCGTGCCAGGGCACCGCCTCGGCGGCCCGGCCGCCCCAGTTGCCGACGTCGCCGCCGCCGTAGTGGCGCGAGTCGGTGTTCAGGCGCTCGAGCCAGACACCCGGCCGGGGCAGCCCGATGCGGTAGCCGGAGCGGACGACGGGGGAGAGGTTGGCCACGCAGACCATCGCCTCGCCGGGCTCGCCGGCTGCGCCCGCCGCGCCGGCTGCGCCCGCCGCGCCGGCTGCGCCCGCCGCGCCCGCCGCGCCGTCCTCGCGGCCGGTGCGGGCGAAGGCGATCACGTTGTGGTCGGCGTCGTTGACCTCGAGCCAGCGGAACGCCTCCGCCTCGTGGTCGCGGGCCCAGAGGGCCGGCGTGTCGCGGTAGACGTGGTTGATGTCGCGGATCAGCGACTGCAGGCCGGCGTTCTCGGGCGTCTCGAGCAGGTGCCAGTCGAGCGAGCGCTCGTGGCTCCACTCGCGCTCCTGGCCGAACTCCTGGCCCATGAACAGGAGCTTCTTGCCCGGGTGGGCCCACATGTAGGCGAACAGGGCGCGGAGGTTGGCGAACTTCTGCCAGCGGTCGCCGGGCATCTTCGCGATCAGCGACCCCTTGCCGTGGACGACCTCGTCGTGGCTGAGCGGGAGGATGAAGTTCTCGGTGAACGCGTACATCAGGCTGAAGGTGAGCTGGTGGTGGTGGTAGCGGCGGTGGACCGGGTCCTCGGCGAAGTAGGCGAGGGTGTCGTGCATCCAGCCCATGTTCCACTTGAAGCCGAACCCCAGGCCGCCGAGGTAGGTCGGGCGGGAGACGCCCGGCCAGGCCGTCGACTCCTCGGCCGCCGAGATGATCCCCGGGGCCGCGGCGTACAGCAGCTCGTTGACCTCCTTGAGGAAGGCCACCGCCTCGAGGTCCTCGCGGCCGCCGAAGCGGTTGGGCAGCCACTCGCCGGCCTTGCGGGAGTAGTCGCGGTAGAGCATCGACGCCACGGCGTCCATCCGGATCCCGTCGACGTGGTACTCGCGCACCCAGAACAGGGCGTCGGCCAGGAGGAAGTTGCGAACCTCGTTGCGTCCGTAGTTGAAGACCAGCGTCCCCCAGTCGGGATGGGCGCCCAGACGCGGATCCTCGTGCTCGTAGAGGGCGGTCCCGTCGAAGCGGGCCAGGGCCCAGTCGTCGCGGGGGAAGTGGGCCGGGACCCAGTCGAGGATCACGCCGATCCCGGCCCGGTGGAGGCGGTCGACGAATTCGCGGAAGTCGTCGGGCGAGCCGAAGCGCGGCGTCGGCGCGAAATAGGAGGTGACCTGGTAGCCCCACGACCCTTCGAACGGGTGCGCCATCACCGGCATCAGCTCGACGTGGGTGAAGCCGAGCTCGCGGGTGTAGGCCGCCAGCTCGTCAGCCAGCTCGCGGTAGTCGAGCACCCGGTCGGGCTCGCGCGGGTCGCGCCGCCAGCTGCCGAGGTGGACCTCGTAGATCGACATCGGCCCGGTCAGCGGCTGGCGCCGGTCCCGCGCGGCGATCCAGTCGGCGTCGTCCCAGCGGTGGTGGGAGCGCCGGACGATCGACGCCGTGCCCGGCGGGATCTCGGCCTCGAAGGCGTACGGGTCGGCCTTGAGCCGCAGCTCGCCCGACGCGGCGTGGATCTCGAACTTGTAGCGCGCGCCTTCGCCCACCTCGGGCAGGAAGAGCTCCCACACCCCGGTCGGCCCCATCGAGCGCATCGGGTGCAGCCGCCCGTCCCAGGAGTTGAAGTCGCCGACCACGCCGACCGACCGGGCGGCCGGCGCCCAGACGGCGAACGCGGTCCCCGGCACGCCGTCGATCGTCGTCGGGTGGGCCCCCAGCCGCTCGTAGAGCTCCTGGTGGCGTCCCTCGCCGACCAGGTGGAGGTCGAGCTCGCCGAGCGTCGGCGGATGGGCGTAGGGGTCGCGCAGGCGGTAGCGGTTCCCGTCGGGGTAGCTGACCTCGAGCTCGTAGTCGAGCGGCAGGCTCGCGCCGGCGACGGTGCCCTCGAAGAAGCCGTCCGGGTGGGTGCGCGCCAGGGCGATGGACCCCCCGGGGCCCGCGCCCGCGCCCTCGCCCTCGCCCGCGCCGGCGGAGGCCGAGGCGCCGGCCGAGGCGGAGGCGGAGGCGGAGGTGCCCATGCTCGGGCCCGGGCCGGTGGGGTGGACGGCCACGGCGTCGGCGCCCGGGCGCCAGACCCGGACGGCGACCCCACCGGGGACGGGATGGGCGCCGAGAACGTGGTGGGGGTCGGCGTGACCGGCGGCGACGACGCGGTCGACCTCGTCGCGGGGAGCGGCATCCAGCCGGGCCGGGGTCTCCGGGGGGGCGGGCTCATGCGAAGGGCCCGTCGAGGAGGCGGGCGATCGCGGTGACGGGGATCACGAGCCAGTCGGGCCGGTTGTCGAGCTCGTAGCGCAGCTCGTAGAGGAGCTTCTCGAGCTCGAAGATCGAGAGCAGCTTCTCGATCCCCTGGCGCCCGGCGGGCAGGAGCGCCTGGTCGACCTCGCCCAGGTAGCCGCGGAGGAAGCACTCGCGGGCGTGGGCCTCCCAGCCGGGCGAGGCGGCGCGCAGGTCGAAGAGGAGCTCGCCGGCCAGGGCGGCGTTGCTGATCGAGCGGAGCATTCCGGCGACATCGCGCAGGGGCGAGTGCTTGCGCCGCCGCTCGCGCAGCGGCCGGCCGGGCTCGCCCTCGAAGTCGAGCACGACCCAGCCGTCGGGTCCGAGCACGGTCTGGCCGAGGTGGTAGTCGCCGTGGCCGCGGATCTGGCGGCCGCCGACGCCGATGTGGGAGAGCAGCTGGAGGCGGTCGCGCAGGTCGGGGCCGCGGCCGGCGATCGGCGCGAGCGCCGGCCGGTCGGGCAGCTCGAGGAAGAGCCGCTCGATCTGCTCGTCGATGGTGGCGCTCAGGAGCGAGACGTTCTCGTCGGAGGGCTCCTCGGGGGCGAAGTCGGGGTTGTCGGGGTCGGCGGCGAGGACGGCGTGCATCCGTCCGGTCACGGCGCCGAGCTCCTCGAGGCGGCCGAAGAAGTCGCCGGCCGGGTCCGGGTCGCCGAGGGCCTCGAGGGCGAGGCGCCAGCCGTCGACGGCGCCGGGGATGAACTCCTGCATCACGCCGAGGGTGGCGTCCATCAGGTCGCCGCTGTACTGGAACCAGCCCTCGAGGTGGGCGATGTGGTCGAAGCCGTGACCGGCGAGGAAGCGGAGCATCTCGAGCTCGGGGTTGATCCCGGGCTCGACCTTGCGGAAGACCTTGAGCACGAGGCGGTCGTCGAAGACGATCGACGTGTTCGACTGCTCGACGCCCATCTGCCGGGACGGCGTGCCCGGGCCGACGAGCTTGCCGCCCTCCCACCAGAACTCGACGCTCGACTCGCCGTCCTCGACTCGGGCCGAGGTGCCGAGGAGGAGGGCGAGCAGCCCGGTCTGGTCGGGGTCGGCGAGGGCGTCGTAGGCGGTGAAGTCGCCGGCCTGGCAGACGACGCCGACGTCCCAGCCCTCGGACTCGGGCCGCACGCCGATCGGGACGTGGTAGAGCTCATGGGTACCGGCGCCGAAGCGGGCCTCGACGATGGTCAGGGCGAGGGCGGGCGGCTCGCGACGCAGGACGACGACGTCGAGCACGTTGAACTGGGCGACGTCGCGGGACTTGGCCCCGAACCAGCGCTGGGCGCTGATCCAGTCGGTCAGGACCTTCTCGGAGACGGCCAGCCGGGAGCCGAGGTCACGCGTCGCCATCGTCGTCTCCAATCACTAGGAGGAACCAGAAGAAGCCGCGGGGGGCGAGGGTCAGCAGGTAGGGGAGGCCGCCGATGCGGGGGAAGCGGGTGCGCCCGAACATCTCCTCCGGATAGCGCCCCTCGTAGGCGGAGAGGTCGAGCTCGACCGCCTGCGCCGACCGGGCGAGGTTGTGGACGCAGAGCACGATGTCGTTCTCGTAGGTGCGGACGTGGGCGAAGATGCGGGGATTCGAGGTCGGCAGGGCCTCGTAGGTGCCGAGGCCGAACACGGGGTGGTCCTTGCGCAGGCCGATGAACCGGCGCAGCCAGCGCAGGAGCGAGGACGGCGTGCGCAGCTGGGCCTCGATGTTCACGGCCTGGAAGCCGTAGACCGGATCCATCAGCGGCGGCGCGTAGAGCTGGGCGAAGTCGGCCCGGGAGAAGCCGCCGTTGCGGTCGCCGGTCCACTGCATCGGCGTGCGGACGCCGTCGCGGTCGCCGAGGTAGACGTTGTCGCCCATGGCGATCTCGTCGCCGTAGTAGAGGACGGGGCTGCCGGGCAGGGAGAAGAGGATGGCCGTCATCAGCTCGATCTCGTCGCGGCCGTTGTCGAGCAGCGGCGCCAGCCGGCGGCGGATCCCGAGGTTGAGCTTCATCCGCGGGTCCTTGGCGTACTCGGCGTACATGTAGTCGCGCTCCTCGTCGGTCACCATCTCGAGCGTCAGCTCGTCGTGGTTGCGCAGGAAGAGGCCCCACTGGCAGTTCTCGGGGATGGCCGGCGTGTTCTCGAGGGTCTCGAGGATCGGGGCCGCCGTCTCACGGCGCAGCGCCATGAACATGCGGGGCATGACCGGAAAGTGAAAGGCCATGTGGCACTCGT
The DNA here is from genome assembly GCA_963795745.1 of uncultured Solirubrobacterales bacterium. Taxonomy (GTDB): domain Bacteria; phylum Actinomycetota; class Thermoleophilia; order Solirubrobacterales; family Solirubrobacteraceae; genus Palsa-513. Next base: position 280,236 of record CAWCIT010000015.1, on the reverse strand, counting down.
CGCCGTCGCCGAAGTACTCGACGACGTCGGCCGGCCACTGGTTGGCCTCGGCCAGGAGCACCCGGTCGGGGAACTCGGCGTCGACGGTGGCCCGGACCTTGCGCAGGAACTCGTGCGTCTCGGGCAGGTTCTCGCAGTTGGTGCCCTCGCGCTCGAACAGGTAGGGCACGGCGTCGAGGCGGAAGCCGTCGAGGCCGAGCTCGAGCCAGAAGCGCAGCACGTCGAGCATCGCCTCCTGGACCTCCAGGCTCTCGTAGTTGAGGTCGGGCTGGTGGGAGAAGAAGCGGTGCCAGTAGTAGGCGCCGGCCTGCTCGTCCCAGGTCCAGTTCGACGTCTCGGTGTCGACGAAGATGATCCGGGCGTCGCGGTAGCGGTCGGCGGTGTCCGACCAGACGTACCAGTCGCGCCGGGGCGAGTCGGGGCTCGAGCGCGAGTCCTGGAACCACGGGTGCTCGCTCGAGGTGTGGTTCATCACGAGGTCGGCGATCACGCGGATGCCGCGCTGGTGGGCGGCGTCGATGAAGGCCTTGACGTCCTCGAGCGTGCCGTAGTCGGCGTGGATCGCCTTGTAGTCGGCGATGTCGTAGCCGCCGTCGCGCAGCGGCGACTGGTACATCGGCAGGAGCCAGACGCAGTCGATGCCGAGCCACTCGAGGTAGTCGAGCTTCTCGGTCAGCCCGCGGAAGTCGCCGGACCCGTCGGCGTTGCCGTCGTAGAAGCCGCGGACGTGGATCTCGTAGAAGATCGACGTCTTGAACCAGACGGGGTTGGACTCGAACCACTGCGAGGCGGAGCCGGAGCGGGCGACGTTCATGGCCATCAGGGTCGCACGACCGCGAGGATGTGGGTCACCCGGTGGTTGGGATCCAGGCGCACGTAGTTGCGCCCGAGGCGCCAGTCGAAGGACTCGCGGCTGAGGAGGTCGACGACGGTGAAGGCCGGCGGCAGGCCGCAGCCGGCCGGGAGGATGGTCACGCCCTCCTGGGCGGCGCGGGGATCGAGGGTGACGACGACGATCAGGGACTCCTGCGGCGTCTCCTTCAGGTAGGCGAGGAGCTGGTCGTTCTCGGTCTCGAGGAACGTGATGTTCTCCAGGCGCTGGAGCGCCGGGTGGTCGCGCCGCAGGGAGTTGAGCATCGAGATGAACGGCAGCAGCGGCCCGTCGAGGCGGCGCTCCTTGAGCTCGTACTTCTCCGAGCCCAGGTACTCCTCGGACCCGGGCTGGCGCGGCGTCGCCTCGAAGTGCTCGAAGCCGGAGTAGATGCCGTAGGTCGGCGACAGCGTGGCGGCCAGGGTGAGGCGGATGGCGAAGGCGGCGGTCCCGCCGGTCTGGAGGTACTCGTGGAGGATGTCCGGCGTGTTGACGAAGAAGTTCGGGCGGAAATACTCGCGCATGGGCGAGCCGGCGAGCTCCTCCATGTAGTCGACGAGCTCGAAGCGGGTGTTCTTCCAGGTGAAGTAGGTGTAGGACTGGCTGAAGCCGACCTTGGCCAGCTCGCGCATCATCGCCCCGCGGGTGAACGCCTCGGCCAGGAAGATGACCTCCGGCTCCTGGCGGCGGACCTCCTCGATCAGCCACTCCCAGAAGGCGACCGGCTTGGTGTGGGGGTTGTCGACGCGGAAGATGCGCACGCCGTGGCCGACCCAGTAGAGGACGACGTCGCGCAGGGCCTGCCAGAGGGCGCGCCAGTCGTCGCAGCCGAAGTCGACGTTGTAGATGTCCTGGTAGCGCTTGGGCGGGTTCTCGGCGTACTTGAGCGTCCCGTCGGGGCGGCGGTGGAACCACTCGGGGTGCTCGGTCAGCCAGGGGTGGTCGGCCGAGCACTGGATCGCGAAGTCGAGCGCGAGCTCGAGATCGTGGGCGGCGGCGGCGGCGACGAGACGGTCGAAGTCGTCGATCGTCCCGAGGTCGGGGTGGATCGCGGTGTGGCCGCCGAGGGCCGAGCCGATGGCCCAGGGGCTGCCGGGGTCGCCGGGCGCGGCGGTGAGGGCGTCGTTGCGGCCCTTGCGGTTGGTCTCGCCGATGGGATGGATCGGCGGCAGGTAGATCACGTCGAAGCCGAGCTCGGCAAAGCGGGGGAGCTCCTCGCGCACGCCGTCGAAGCCGCCCCACGAGCGGGGGAAGAGCTCGTACCAGGCGCCGAAGCGGGCGCGCGGGCGCTCGACGTCGACCTCGAGGTCGCGGTCGAGCGTGGTGCGGCCGGTGGGGCTGGGGAGCAGTTGACACAGGGTCGCGAGCGCGGGATCGACGGCGGTGGCGCTGCGGGAGTCGGCCGGCAGGCTGGGGTCGGCGATGGCCGCGACGGCGCGGCGCAGGCGCTTGGCCTCGGGGCCGGAGGCCCGGTCGGCGATCTCCTGGAGGATCGCCGCGCCCTCGGCGAGCTCGGCCTCGAGGTCGGTCTGGCCGGCGGCGAGCTTGCGCTCGAGCTCGTCGCGCCAGGTCGCGAACGGGTCGCTCCAGGCCTCGATCCGCCAGCGCCAGCGGCCGCCGGCGTCGAGTGGGAACGACGCGTGCCAGCGGTCGGGCTCGCCGAGCGGGTCGCGGCGGCGCATCTCGACCTCCCGCCAGCGGCGGGAGCCGGGGGCCTGGTAGGAGACGACGGCGCGCAGGACGTCGTGGCCGTCGCGGAAGACGGTGGCCGCCGCCTCGAGGCTGTCGCCGACGCAGCGCTTGGGCCGAAAGCGGCCGCAGTCGACCACGGGATGGAGATCCTGGATGCGAATCCGGGGCGGCGGGCCGTGCGTGGGGAGCGCGGGCATGACAGGCTTCTCCTTACCGCGGTTGCGGCTTTCCAATCCGGGCCTGTGAACTTCTCGCGATCAAGCGGCGTCCAGCTGCATCCGACCTCCCTGCCGTCCGGGCGCCTCGACGCGGAGGCCTACCGCTTCGTCGACTGGTTGGCGGCGGCCGGCCAATCGTGGTGGCAGGTGCTGCCGCTGGGCCCGCCGGATCGCTACCGCTCACCCTACAAGTCACGTTCGGCCTTCGCCTGCTGGCCGGGGCTCCTGGCCGAGCCGGGGGCGCCGGTGTCGGTCGGGGAGGAGGACGACTTTCTTACGCGCCAGGCCTACTGGGCGGCCGATTGGGAGCGGCTTGCCGGCGGCCGCCGCGCCCTGCGCGACCAGGTCCGCTTCGAGCGGGAGTGGAGTCGCCTGCGCGCCCACGCGGCCGACCGGGGGGTGCGGCTGATCGGCGACCTGCCGATCTACGTGGCGCCGGGGAGCGTCGACCACCTCGGACACCCGGAGATGTTCCAGCCGGGCGAGGTGGCCGGGGCGCCGCCCGACTACTTCACCCCCCTCGGCCAGCACTGGGGCAACCCGCTCTACGACTGGCCGGCCCTCCAGCGGACGGGCTACCGCTGGTGGATCGAGCGCCTGCGGCGGAGCTTCGAGCTCTTCGACGTGGTGCGTCTCGACCACTTCCGCGGCTTCGTGGCCTACTGGTCGATCCCGGCCGACGCGCCCGACGCCCGGTCGGGGCGCTGGCGGCGCGGGCCGCTCGGGGCACCGTTCGCCGCGGCTCGGCGGGAGCTCGGAGAGCTGGCGGTGATCGCCGAGGATCTCGGCGTGATCACGCCGGCGGTCCACCGCCTGCGCGACGGGCTCGGCTTCCCGGGGATGGTCATCCTCCAGTTCGACTTCGGCCGCGGCGGCGGCCAGCCCCACCGGAGCCGGAGCGTGACGTACACGAGCACCCACGACCAGGACACGGTGCTCGGCTGGTGGCGGGGCCTCGATCGGGAGACCCGCGGCCGGGTGGAGGCGGCCCTGGCCGGCGAGGGGATCGACGCCGGGGCCGACGTCGAGTGGGCGCTGATCCGCCTGGCCTTCGCGTCGCCGTCGCAGCTGGCCATGGTCCAGATCCAGGACGTGCTCGGCCTGGGCGGCGAGGGGCGGATGAACGTCCCCGGGCGCCCGCGGGGGAACTGGCGCTGGAAGCTGGCGGACGGCGTGCTCACGCCGGCCCTGGCCCGGCGGCTGCGGGCGGCGAGCGCCGAGGCCGGGCGGCTGGCGTGAGGCGGGGCCTCGTCGCCCTGGGCGACAGCATCACCAACGGGGAGGGCCAGCCGATGCTGGGCGTGCGCTGCCAGTCGTGGGCGCAGTGGCTGGCCGGGGCGCTCGAGCTCCCCTACACCGGGCTGGCCGAGAACGGGGCGGGGGCGGCGAGCGCGCTGGCCACGCAGGTGCCGCGCCTGCGCGGCCCCTACGACGTGGCGTGCGTCTACCTCGGGGTCAACGACGTGCGGGTGCCGAGCTTCGCCGCGGGCGACTTCGGGGCGGCGCTGGGCGGCGTGCTCGACGCGGCGGCGGGCGCGGCGGCGCGGCTTCTGGTGGCGACGATCCCGCTCGACCTCGGCCGGCCGCCGGCGCCGCCCGCGCGGATCGAGCGGGCCAACCGGGTGATCCGCGCGGGGGCGGCCGAGCGGGGGGCGGTGGTCGTCGACCTCTGCGACCTGCGGGGCTGGCGGCTCGTCCTGCCCGACGCCGTCCACCTCACGGCGGCCGGCCAGCTCGAGGTCGCCGGCCGGGCGGCCGCCGCCCTGGGCGGGCCGCCGCCGGGCGCCGTCGCCGCCCGCGGCTGGCGGGCCACGGTGCGCTACGCGGTCGGCGGCCACGCGGCGGCCGTGGGGCGCGACCGCGTGCGGCGGGTGCGCGAGCGATGATCCGGCAGCTGGCCCGGCTGCGGGGGATCGTGGCCGCTCGGTCGCTGCGCGGGCGGGTGTCGGTGGCGCCGGACGCCCGCCTCGGTTGGGGCGTGCGGATCCTCGCCGGTCCGGGCGGCGAGATCCGGGTCGGTCGGGGCTGCCGGGTCGCCCGGCGCGTGCGCCTGGAGGCCGAGGACGGGCGGGTCGAGCTGGCCGCCGGCTGCCGGGTCGGCGAGCGCTCGCGGCTGGCGGCCCGGGTCGGGTCGATCGCGCTGGGGGAGGGGGTGGTGCTCGGCGAGGGCTGCACGCTGATCGCCCACGACGGAATCGCCGTCGGCCCGGGGAGCCGTCTGGGCGACGACGTGACCGTGGTCGACTTCGAGCCGGTCTACGGCGACAGCGACCGGCCGATCCGCGAGCAGGGCGTGCGGGCGGCGGCGGTCCACCTGGGGCCGGGGGTCGTGCTCGGTCCGCGGGCGGCGATCGGGCTCGGGGTCAGCCTGGGCTCGGGAGCGCGGGTGGCGGCCGGCGTCATCGTCGACGCCGGGGCCCAGGTGGCGGCCGGGGCCGTCGTCGCGGCGGACCCGGCGCGGCGGGCCGATAACCTGGTCGGACCGGCAACCGAAGGCGGGGAGGGTGGAGGATGAGGGAATCGGCGCCGGTCGACCTCGGCCGCCCCGTCTCCTATCTGACCCTGCCGCGGCGCACCCGGGTGCTGAGCTCCGACGGCGTCGAGATCGGCTGGGTCCGCCGCGTGCTGGCGGCGCGTCCGCAGGACGTCTTCCACGGTCTGCTCGTCGACACGCCGGCCGGCGACCGGGTGATCGTGGCCGACGAGGTGGCGCAGCTGCGCGAGGACGGCGTCGTCCTGCGCCTGGACGCCGCCGCCTGCCGCCGGCTGCGCCCGCGGTCCGCCGATCCGGTGGCCCGGCCCGACAACGTGCTCCAGGCCCTCGACGACGTGGCGGCCAACCTCTGGCGGCGGCTGTCGGGGCGGCGGGCGTGAGCGGCCGCGGGCGGCTCGCGGCCGCGGTCGCGGGCGCGACGGCGACGGCCACGGCGGCGGCGCTGGCCGCGGGCCTCCTGGCCGGCGGGGCGCGTGCGGCGGCGGCCGGGGCCGCGAAGCCGGGCCGGCGGATCACGGTCGCCGTGTACGGCGACTCGGTGGTCGAGGCCTACACGATCCCCGGCTACCTGCGCAACGGCTTCGTTCCGGCGCTCGGGGCGCAGCTCGCCCGAGCCGGCGGCTACGAGCCGGGGGGCGCCGGTCTGATCGCGATGACGCCGTTTCGCTGGCGCTTCAGCCATTACACCGTGTTCGGCGGCGAGCCCGTGCGGGCCGACGGGTGGGTGCTGGCCGGCTACGCCTCGCACGGCCTCGACGGCCCGAGCGGCTACAGCGCGCTGGCCACCTCGCCGCGGGCGACGGCGACGGCGCCGATCGACGCACCGCTGGTCGGCGTCCTGTTCACCAAGTTCGCCGGGGCCGGCCGCTTCACGGTCACGGCGGGCGCCTCGACGTGGACGATCGACGGCGGGTCGACGGGGCCGCCGACGCCGACCGAGGTGTGGCTGACGATGCCCGCGGGGGCGCGGACGGTCACCGTGCACGGGCCGGCCAGCGGCAGCCTCGTGCTCGACGGGGTGATCTCGCGCCGGCCGGTCAGCCCCGGGCGCGTCCAGGTCGAGCTCGAGAACCTGGGTCACATGGGGCACACGCTGAGCGACGACTCCGAGCCGCGGATCGCGGCGTCGTTGACCGCCCAGCACTTCGACGTGTCGGTGTTCGCGGCCAGCTACATCTACCAGTACTCGGCCCAGTACGACACCCGCCAGCGGGCGCGCCACGAGGCCGACTACACGCAGGCCCTGCGAGCCTACGCCGGCCGGGTGCGGGCCTACGGCGGCCTGTGCCTGATCGCCGACAGCTCGCCGGTGCCGCTGGGGCCGGCCGTGCTCGCGCGGTTCGCGGCGATCGACCGGCGCGAGGCGGCGAGCCTCGGCTGCGACTACACGAGCGCGTTGAGCCGGCTCTGGAGCCCGGCCAGCGCGATCCGCGACGGCCTGACCCTGATCGACGGGTCGCACCCGACGGCCGCCGGCTACCGGCGGATCGCGACCGCCCTGGCCCCGGCCGTGCTCCGCCTGATTCGCGCCCGCCTGCGCGGTTAGGCGGCGGCCGGCCCGCCGCGGATCACGTGGAGAACCGCCTTGAGCGGGCGGATGGCCACGCGCACGGCGCCGTCGGGCGCCTCGTGGAGCTCGGCCGTCCCGTCGACCAGAAGGGCGTGCTCGCCGCCGGCCGGGGCCGGCCACAGCAGGGTCACGGCGCCGTTGCCGCGGACGTTGGCCGCCGTGCGGCGGCCGAGCCCGGCGACGAGGCGCTCGCCGTCCCAGCCGATGGCGACCGAGGTGACACGGGGGGTGGCGTCGGCCGCCACGGTCATCAGGTAGGGGCCGAGGTCGAACCGGCGGACCTGGTCGGGGATGTCGGCTACCGCCACGGGGATGGACACCGCGCCCATGCTACGCGAGCGTGCCGCCGGGGCCGACCGGCCTTCAGGGCTTGTCCCCGAGCGGCGAGGGGACCGTCAGGGCGCGCCGGGGCGCGCCGCGGTGGCGGTAGCCGAGGAGCAGCCAGCCGTAGATCGGTCGGCCGGCCTGGGCTCGGGCGTAGCCGAAGACGACGTCGCCGGCCGGGCGCCCGGCGACGTCGAAGGCGGGCAGGGTGAGGGTGGGCACGGCGCACAGGGCGACGGCCTGGCCCTCGGCGATCACGGCCTCGACGATCCCGCCGCCGGGCAGGAGGCCGCCCGACGCCCGCCGGGGAAGATTCCAGAGGAGGTAGGTGTAGTCGGCGCGGGGACGGAAGCGGCGGCCGGGGTCGCCGTAGTTCGACCAGCGGGCGCCGGCGCCGATGATCCCGGTGCGCAGATGGGTGCGGTGTAGCTCGGCGGGCGTCTTGTAGTAGAGCTGTCCGAGGTCGGCGCGGGCGAGGGCCGGGGCGGCGCGGACGGCGCGGGGGCAGCTGGCCACGGCGCGACCGTCGCCGGCGAGCACGGCGGCCCCCAGCAGGGCGACCGGGCGGGTGAGCTCGTCGGCCAGGAGGTGGACGGTCGGCTGACGCACGCGGCACGGCTCCTGGCAGCCGCCGCGGCGCAGGTAGGCCGGCTGGCCGGCGATGGTCAGGGCGGCCAGGCGGAGCATGCGCAGCTCGCCCGGCCGGCAGCGGGGGCGGGTGCCGGGCTCGTGGCCGGCGGCGACGGTGAAGGGCAGGCGGGTGCCGTCGGCGGTGTAGGCGGCGAGGCCGCGCGGCCGGCGCGGGAGCACGCAGTCATCGATCGCGGCGGTGCGCAGCGGTCGGTTGAGGTCGGGCGCCGGGACCCGGGCCGCCACGGGGCCGTCCGCGGACGAGCAGGCGAGCCCGAGGGCGCTGGCGAGGACGGCGACGGCCGCCGGCCCGGCGCGGCTCACCGCGCCGGACGGCGGCGCGCCGGGGCGGTGGTCATCGCAGGCGGGCGCCCCAGCGCGTGGTCAGCGCCTGGCCGGGCTCCAGGCGGACCAGGTTCTCGCCGGTCCGGAAGGCATTCGGCGGGCAGGTCATCGGCTCGACGCCGAGGCCCCGGCGCCGGCGGCCGGGGCTGAGGGTGTCGCCGGTGAAGATCTCGAAGATCGGGTGGTGCTCGTCGATCCACAGCTCGGCGCAGGCTCCGTCGGGTCCGGTGAGCCGGGTCGTCGCGCGCCCGTCGGCGTCGCGCCGCAGGTCGGTGAACGGGTCGTCGAGGCGCTGGGGTCCGACCGGCCGGGCGGCCCGGAAGTCGTGTTCGGTCCCGTCGACCGACTCGCGGCCGACGGGAAGCTGGCGGTCGGGGTCGGTCAGGATCCGGGTCGCCGCCGGTACCTCGAGGCGGCAGTCGTCGACGAGGCCGCCGGCCCCGGGAGACAGGTAGGGATGCTGGCCGGCGCCGTAGGGGCAGGCCCGGTCGCCGATGTTGGTCGCCGTCGTCGCCACCTCGAGGCCGTCCGGTCCGACGGCGTAGGCGAGGCGGATCTCGAGGGCGAACGGATAGCCGGACTGCGGGTAGACGCGCGTGCCCATCACCACGCGCCGGCGTTCGCGGGTGATCGCCCGCCACGGCAGCCAGCGCACCAGGCCGTGGATCGCGTTGCCCTTGGCCGGCTCGGTCAGGGCGAGCTGGTGGTCGGCGCCGTCGAACCGGTAGCGGCCGTCGGCCAGGCGGTTGGGCCAGGGGATCAGCGGGGCGCCGTGGCCGCCGTCGCACATGGCGTCGACCGGGTAGGGGTCGACGACCGGGCGGCCGGCGACCTCGTACTCGCGCAGGCCGGCGCCGACCTCGACGATCGTCGCGCGCTGGTCGCCGTCGGTGATCTCGAACTGCGCGCCGGAGGGGTGCACCGCCATCAGCCGGGCGATCCTCTCAGATCCACCGGCGCCGCGGCCTAGGCTTAGGACATGAAGCCGAACCCGAGCCGGGTCGTCGTCGCGGTCCTCCTCGCCGGCGTGACCGGCTGCGGCGGGGGCGCGGGCGGGGTCTCCGCCGACGCGGCGGCCGTGCGGCGGACCTTCAACGACTACGACGCCGCCCTCGTGCGGTCGGACTACACGACGGCCTGCGCCCTGCTCACGCGGAGCGTCCAGCAGGAGATCGTCACCGCGGCGGCGTCCCTCGGCGGGAAGACGTGCCCGGCGGCGATGGGCAAGGCCCTCGGGACGCTGACGCCGGCGGTGAGGACGCTCGTCGTCGCCACCCTCGGGACGGCGCGGATCTCGAACGTCCGTGTCAGCGGCGACCACGCGACGGCGCTCCTGACGGTCACGATCAACGGCACGGCGACGACGAAGCCCTACCGGGCCAGCCGCGAGGGCGGTGCCTGGAGGGTCGACCAGAGTCCGACCGCCGCCTGAGGCGAGGCCGGGTCGCCGGCCGGCGGTCGCGTCCCGCACGGCCCCGGCGCGCGCGCCAGCCCCCCGATCGGGGGGGCTTGTTGCATGGACAACTATTTGCTATTCTTGCTCGCGTGGCGGGTGATCAGACCCGCCGGGCCGCTCGTCCACCCTCCTCCGACGCTCTCAGCTCGTCCCGCCCCACGGCGGCGCGGTTGGGGAGGGCGAGTGCGGGTAGCCCATCACGACGTTGAAAGGGAAGCATGGATAGGACCACCACTTCGGGCGCAGGCCGCCGGCGCGGCGCGCACCCGGCACAACCCAAGCAGACACGACGCCGGGCGACGGCCGCCGACAGCGCCCGCGCCCAGCGACGGGCGCAGAGCGAGGCGACGACCGACTCGCTCCAGATCTTCCTCAACCAGGCCTCGCGCTACCCGCTGCTGACCGCGGCGGACGAGGTCGACCTGGCCAAGCGGATCGAGCGCGGCGACATGGCGGCCAAGGACCGGATGATCAACGCCAACCTCCGCCTCGTCGTCTCCCAGGCGCGCCGCTACCAGGGTCTCGGCCTGTCGATGGGCGACCTCGTCCAGGAGGGAACCTTCGGCCTGATCCGGGCGGCGGAGAAGTTCGACTGGCGCAAGGGCTTCAAGTTCTCGACCTACGCGACGCTGTGGATCCGCCAGAGCATCCAGCGCGGGCTGGCCAACACGGCGCGGCCGATCCGGCTGCCCGTCCACATCGAGCAGCGCGAGCGCAAGCTCGCTCGCGTCGAGCGCGAGCTGGCGGCCAAGCTGGCCACCGACCCGACCGACGAGGTGGTGGCGGCGGCCGCCGAGATGACGGTCGACGACGTCCTCGCCCTGCGGGCGGCCCGCCGGACGGTGACGAGCCTCGACGTGGCGGTCAGCGACGACAGCGAGAGCAGCATCGGCGACTTCATCGCCAGCGACCGGCCCGATCCGAGCGTCGAGGTCCAGACGACCGAGATGGAGCAGACGGTGGCCGACGCCCTGCGCGCCCTGCCGGTGGCCGAGCGCGACGTGGTCGAGCTCCGCTTCGGCCTGCGCGACGGGCGCCAGCGGACGATCGAGGCGACGAGCCGCGAGCTCGGCGTCACCCGCGAGCGGGCGCGCCAGCTCGAGGAGGCCGCGATGGCCAGCCTCGGCCGCCAGCCGTCCCTCGCCGCCCTGCGCGAAGCCGCTTAGCCGGCCCGCCGCGGGGGGCGACGCGCGGCGGCCGCGGCCGTCACAGGGCCGGCAGCTCCTGCGCGCAGGCGAGGGCCGGGGCGAGGAGATCGCCGCGGTCGGCCAGCCGCCCGAGCACGTCTTGCGCCGCGAAGCGCAGGTCGTCCGGGTCGCCCGAGGCGAGGGTGGCCCGGACCTCGTCCCAGTCGACCGGGGTCGAGACCGTCGGCTGCTCGCGCGCCCGCAGCGAGTAGGCGGCCACGGTCGTCTTCTGCTGGTCGTTCTGGTTCCAGTCGACGAACACCCGGCCGGTGCGGAGCGCCGGCGTGACCCGGGCGACGACCAGCTCCGGCTCGTCGCGGGCCAGCAGCTCGGCGACCAGCTTGGCGAACGCCTTGGTCTGGGCGAACGTCGCCGGGCCACGCCCGACCGGCAGGTAGACCTGCATCCCCTTCGAGCCCGACGTCTTGGCGAACGACTCGAGCCCCAGGTGCTCGAACATCCCCTGGAGGCGGAGGGCCACCTCGCAGCACTCGACGATCGTCGCCGGCGCGCCCGGGTCGAGGTCGAACACGACGGCCGTCGGCCGGTCGGGCGCCCGGGCCAGCGCCAGCGGGACGTGGAGCTCGAGCGCGGCCAGGTTGGCCAGCCAGACCAGCTCGGCCGGCCCGGTGACCTCGACGTAGTCGATGGCCTTCGACTCCCCGGCCGGGAGCGTGACCGTCGGGACCCAGTCCGGCCGGTGGGCCGGCGCCTGCTTCTGGAAGAACGACTTGCCGCCGACCCCGTCCGGCCAGCGGGTCACCGTCAGCGCCCGACCGCCGACGTGGGCGAGGAGGACGGGCGCGACCGCCGCGTAGTAGTTGATCACGTCGCGCTTGGTCGTTCCCGTCGCCGGATAGAGGATCTTGCCGAGGTTCGACAGGCCCAGGTCGCGGCCGTCGACCCGGACGGTGACCCGGTCGCCGGCGTCGGCAGCGACGATGGCCGCCGGCCTGTCCTGTGGCTCGCCGCCCCGGCCCACCTCGATCCAGTCGGCCGTCCGCCCGCCGGGCACGTAGGGCGACTGGAGGCGCTTGGCCACGATGCCGTCCAGGCCGTGCGCGGCGCTCGCCGCGAGCACGGCCTCGCCGCGTCCGACGACGTGGTCGGGCGTCCGCCAGCGGTCGCCGTCGAGCCCGAGGGCGGCCAGGCGCTCGCGGCGCTCGGTGTAGGGCCGACCCATCAGCGCGTGGCCGTCGAGCCAGAGCAGGTCGAAGATCACGTAGGTCGCCGGCTGGTCGCCGGCCAGACGCCGAATCTCGGCCGGGCCGGTGGCGGCGGCCCGGCGGTCGAGCGCCGCCCGGCTCGGCCGGCCGTCGGCGTCGAAGGCGACGATCACGCCGTCGAGGATCGCCGCGTGCGAGCTGAGCGCCCGACCGAGCCGGCCGAGCTCCGGATACTGGCCGCTCACCTCGCCCGCCGCGCTTTCGAGCCGCAGTTCACCTGGCCGCGAATAGGCCAGCACCCGTACCCCGTCCCAGCGGAACTCGTGGGCCCAGTGCTCCGAATCATCCGCCAGGACCCCCGGCCGGCCGCGCATGGGCAGGATCCGCTCGGGCATCGGCTCGCGGTCGGGGTCGGCCGGCGGATCCATGCGGTGGACCATCCAGTCCTTGGGCGCCTCCTCCCGGCCGATCGCGAACAGCGCGTAGCGCGCGTCGACCCGCTCACCGTGGAGGGCGACCTCGACCTTGCGGTCCTCCCACTTCAGCGTCTCGTAGGTCCCGCGGTCCCAGATCTTCATCGTCCCCGCCCCGTAGGAGCCCTTGGGGATCTCCCCGTGAAAGTCGATGTACTCGAGCGGGTGATCCTCGGTCCGCGCGGCGAAGTGGTTGGTCCCCGGCGCTTCCGGGAGCCCCTTGGGAACCGCCCAGGACGCGAGCACGCCCTCGCGCTCGAGGCGCAGGTCCCAGTGGAGCCGGCGGGCGTGGTGCTCCTGGATCACGAACCGCGACGCGTCGGTCGGCCGGCCGTCGCCGGTCGGCTCGCCGGTCACCGCGAAGTCCCGCTTGGCGCGGTAGCGCGCGAGACGCTCGGCCGGATCGTCGGGGCTCACAGGAGGATGTTGACCGCCCGGGCGGCCACCAGGCCGACGGTGACCAGCGAGGCCAGCGACTGGACCATCATCAGAGCCTTGGCGCGGGTGCCGAGGGGCATCGTGTCGGTCGGGCTGAACGCCGTGGCGTTCGTCGTCGACGTGTACAGGTAGTCGAAGAACGCCGGGCGGAAGCGCTCGGCCAGCTCGCCGCCGACCGCCATCTGCGGGAAGAGGAACTTCGGCTCGCCCTCGGTCGCCGGGTCGGTGCGCCGGTTGGGGCCGCCGCGGTCGAGCTCCCAGAAGGCGAGGCCGAAGATCACGACGTTGGTCACCCAGATCACCACGGCCGCCAGGATCAGCGGGTGCCCGGCGCTCTTGGTGCGGTCGTTGAGGAGGTCGTGGACGAGAAGGGCGAGCGATCCGGTGTTGATGAGGCCGACCACGGCCAGCGACAGGCGCGGCCAGAGCCGTGACCGCGGCGCCAGCCCGCGCGCGACCCGCCGGCGCGGGTCGGTGTAGAGGAGGGCCGCCAGGAGGAGCGCCTCGGATGCCGGCATCAGCCACACCGGCCCGACGGTCAGCTTCTGGGTCAGGCCGAGGAAGAGCCAGATCGTGCCGGCCACCACGGCCTCGGCCTGCCAGTACGGCTCCTGCTCGAAGCGCAGGGCGAGCGTCGCCGCGCCCCGCACCACGGCGGTCGGGCGCAGCAGGTCCAGCCGCGAGCCCGACCGCGGCCGCCGAACCGGCGCCGGCGACGGACGGGCGTCCGGCTCCCCCCAGGCGTGGCCCTCGCCGGCGTCCCCGGTGCGCAGGCGGCGCAGCCGGGCGCCGTCCGCGGCCGACACGACGTAGTGGAGCCCGCCGTCGTCGGGCCGCCACAGCACCTCGACGGTCAGCGGACCGACCGGAAAGGTGTAGCCGCGGCTCGCGTCCGGGTCGAAGGCGACCACGTCGGGATGGCCCGACCGGTGCTCGCGCTGGAACTCGACCGTCTCGTCCTCCGACCACCGGCGGGCGTCGGCCCGGACCTCGCTCGCCGGCGTGCGGCCGTCGCCGGCGCCGACGAACGTCACCGACCGGAGGATCTCCCCGGCGTGGCCGGGCTCGCCGCCGAGGATCAGCGCGACGACGCCGGCGCCGTGCGGCGGCGGGGGAGCGGCCATGGGCGGATCGTACGCCCTCGGCCGCCGCCGCCGGTCAGTGCTTGGTCGGCCCGGTGAGGATCACGATGGCGATGATCGCCGCCCCGGCGAGCAGGCCGATGCCCAGGCCGCGGATCGGCCACGGCGCCCGCAGGATGACGCCGACGCCGCCCACCACGGCGATGGCCAGGATGACGTAGAAGAACGTGCTGACGCCCGAGATCGCGGCCATCGTCGTGCTCACCTCTGCTCCCTCCTGCGACGGAAACGGCCGGGGGGCCCCCGGCGGGCGCGGCGGATCCTCTCATGAATCGCGGGTTCGGTGCCTCACCGGCCGGCCCCGCCGCGAACGGCGGCGAGCAGCTCGCGGCGGGGTCGGGCGGAGAGCGGCCGGTAGGGCCCGAGTGTCGTGAGTGTCCGTGCTGCTAGCCCAAGCCGCGGCCGGGTCTTGACCGCATCGTTTCGCGTCGCCAGGCAGGCGCGAGTCAGGTCGAGTGGAGTTGTCCCGCCTCGACCGGACCGCCTCTCGCCGGGCGAGCGTCGGGCGTGACGCGGTCGGCGACGACGCGGCGCCCGCGCGACCAGGAGACGGCCGCGGCGAGCAGGCAGGCGGCGATGGCGAACGCGAACGCCTCGTGCAGCCCGGTCTGGAAGGGACCCGAGATCAGCTGGGGGAAGAACGACCGCCCGGTCAACGCGGCGTGGTTGGCCGCGCTCAGGTGGCCGAGCACGGCCGGGCCGACGAGCTGCTGGATCGGGTTGTAGCCGAGGAAGGCGGCGAAGAGGATCGACACCGGCGGCAGCTGGCCGGCGTGCTGAGCCGCGGCCGCCGCGACGCCGTGCGCCTCGAGGCCTCCCGACATGGCCGCCGGCAGGTCGGCGGCCAGGCCGACCACCATCAGCGTGAAGAAGATCCCGACCGACAGCACCTGGGCCGAGTTCTGGAAGGTCTGGTTCATGCCGGCGCCGGCACCGCGGTCGGCCGGCGGCAGGCTGTTCATCACGCCGGCCCGGTTCGGCGCGGCGAACGTGCCCATGCCGATGCCGTTGAGGAGGAGGACGAGGGCGAACAGGGGATAGGGGAAGTCGATCGGCAGCAGCGCCAGCAGGAGGAAGCTGGCGGCCGACAGGAGCATCCCGCCGGTGGCGAAGCCGCGGGCCCCGTAGCGGTCGGAGAGGATGCCGGCCGCCGGTCCGGCCAGGAGGAAGCCGGCGGTCAGCGGCAGCATGTAGATGCCGGCCCAGAGCGGGGTGTCGACGAAGCTGTAGCCGTGACGGGGCAGCCAGATGCCCTGGAGCCAGATGATGAGCATGAACATCAGGCCGCCGCGGGCAACCGCCGCGAAGAAGCTCGACAGCGCCCCGCAGGTGAACGCCCGGATTCGGAACAGCGGCAGCCGGAACATCGGGTCGGCGACGCGGCGCTCGACCACGGCGAACGCGGCCAGGAGCGCGAGGCCGACGGCGGTCTCGACGATGACCAGCGGGCGCGTCCAGCCCAGCGCATGGCCGCCGTACGGGCGGATGGCCGACGTGATCGCGACCATGATGAGGACCAGGCCGCCGGCGAAGGTCAGGTTGCCGAGCCAGTCGACGGGCGCCTTGCGGCGGATGCCGCGCTCCTCGAGCTTGAGGTAGGCCCAGACCGTCCCGAACAGCCCGAGGGGCACCGAGATCAGGAAGACCAGCCGCCAGTTGATCGGCGCCAGGAGGCCGCCGAGCACGAGGCCGATGAACATGCCGCTGACGCCGACGATGTTGTTGATGCCCAGCGCCAGGCCGCGCTGGTCGGCCGGGAAGGCGTCGGTCAGGATCGCCGCCGAGTTGGCCAAGAGAAAGGCGGCGCCCAGGCCCTGGACGATCCGCCAGACGATCAGGTAGGTCGCGCCGGGCCGGCCGGTCAGCCAGTCGATCGAGAGCATCAGCGACGCCGCGGTGTAGACGACGAAGCCGAGGTTGTACATCCGCACGCGCCCGTACATGTCGCCGAGGCGCCCGAGGCTGACGACGAGGACGCTGGTGACGATCAGGAAGCCGAGGATCATCCACAGCAGGTAGAAGCTGTTGCCCGGCTGGAGCGGGTCGAGGCGGATGCCGCGGAAGATGTCGGGCATCGCGATCAGGGTGATCGACGCGTCGAGGGTGGCCAGGAGGACGGCCAGCGTGGTGTTCGACAGGGCCACCCACTTGTAGCGGTCCCCCCCGGCGGATCTCGATCTATGCAGCAAGACTCAACAGTTTAGCTGTATGATCCGGGAGTGGCAACAACATTGGAGGTGACCCGGGCCGCCGCCGACCTGCGCGTGGTTCTCGGCCAGCTCGTCCGCCGGGTCCGGGCCGAGCACCGCTTCCCGCTCAACCAGGCCGTCGTCCTCGGCCGGCTCGACCGCGAGGGCCCGCGCACGACCAGCGCCCTGGCCGCGGCCGAGCGGATGGCGCCGCAGTCGATGGCCCGGACGGTGGCCGAGCTCGAGGCGGCCGGGCTCGTCTCGCGCGGGGCCGACCCGACCGACGCCCGCCAGCGGCCGGTGGCGCTGACCGGGGCCGGGCGGGCGGCGCTCGCCGACGAGCGCTCGCGGCGGGAGGGCTGGCTGGCGCGGGCGATCGCCGACACCCTCTCGCCGGAGGAGCAGACGGTGCTCGTCGAGGCGGTCGAGCTGCTCCGCCGCCTGGCGGCGGCCGAGGCCGGGCCGAGGGGGGCGGATGACCGAGGAGGACCGCCCCCCAAGGTGTTTCCCCGCCAGGCCGAGGTGCTGCCGGTGGAAGCCTGGATCGACGGGCTGGGCTGAGTGGTTCCCGGCGTTCAGTGATGGAAGCGGACGGCGTGAGCGCCGTCGCCGCCGCCATGGCGCTCGAGGTCGGCGACCGCCTCCTTGATGTGCCCGACCAGCCGGGCGGCCAGGTCGCGGCTGAAGCCGTTGCGCACGACCACCCGCAGCATCGAGACGTCCTCGAGGTCGGGGGGGAAGCGGTAGGCGGGGACCTGCCAGCCGTGGACCCGCAGCCGGGCCGAGACGTCGTAGACGGTGTAGTCGAGGCCGTCGCGCAGGCGGAAGGCGAACGCCGGGATGCCGGTCCCGTCGGAGATGAGCTCGAACTGGTCGAGCTCGGCGATGGCCGCGGCCAGCCAGCGGGCGTTCTCGCGGCAGGCGCCGATCACCCGCGTGTAGCCGTCGCGGCCGAGCTGGAGGAAGTTGAAGTACTGGGCGATGACCTCCGAGCCGGGGCGGGAGAAGTTGAGCGTGAAGGTCGGCATCTGGCCGCCGAGGTAGTCGACGTCGAACACGAGCTCGCCCGGGACGTGGGCCTGGTCGCGCCAGATCAGCCACCCGACGCCGGGGTAGACGAGCCCGTACTTGTGGCCGGAGCCGTTGATCGAGACGACCCGCGGGCAGGCGGAAGTCCCAGACGAGGTCGGGGTCGAGGAAGGGGGCGACGAACCCGCCGGAGGCGGCGTCGACGTGGATCGGGATGTCGATGCCCCGGTCGGCGGCCAGGCGGTCCAGGGCGGCGGCGATCTCGGCCACCGGCTCGTAGGCGCCGTCGAAGGTCGAGCCGAGGATGGCCACCACGCCGATCGTGTTCTCGTCGCACAGGGGCAGCGCCGTCTCGGCGGTCAGGTGGGTGCGGCCCGGTCCGAGCTTGGCCTTGCGCGGCTCGACGTCCCAGTAGCGGCAGAACTTCTCCCAGCAGACCTGGACGTTCTCGCCCATCACGAGGTTCGGCCGCTCAGCGCCCGGGCGGCGCTTGCGCCACTGGAACTTGAGCGCCAGGCCGCCGAGCATGCAGGCCTCGCTCGAGCCGACCGTCGAGCAGCCGACGGCGGTCGCCTCGGCCGAGGCGTGCCAGAGGTCGGCGACCATGTTCACGCACCGCGCCTCGATCTCGGCCGTGATCGGGTACTCGTCCTTGTCGATCAGGTTCTTGTCGGCGCAGTCGAGCATCAGCCGGCCGGCCTGCGGCTCCATGAACGTGGTCACGAACGTCGCCAGGTTCAGGCGCGAGTTGCCGTCGAGCATCAGCTCGTCGGTGATCAGGCGGTAGGCCGTGGTCGGCGGCATCGCCGCGTCGGGCAGGACGTAGCGGGGCGGCTCGACCAGCGCCGGATCGAGCGCGAGCTGGGGGCGGACGCTCAGGTGCTCGTCGGAGTGCGCGCGGGAAACCTGGCGGTGGAGGGTCATCGGGTCCTTTCGCCGGATGGGAGGCCGCCGGCCGCGGATGGGTGGTGGTCGGCCCTCTCACCGTACGGGATGGCCGCGCCCGCGACCCCCGGCCCCCGGCCCCCGGCCCCCCGGGCCGGGTCAACCGTCGAGCAGGGCGGCGAGCTCCGCGGGCGCGGTCACCGGAGCCCGGCAGGCGAAGCCCTCGCAGACGTAGGCGGCGGCCTGGCCGTCGACCGGCCCGCGCCGCTCGAGCAGGGGGACCGCCGTGCCCTCGGTCGAGCCGCGGGCTCCGGCGAGGACGAGATGGGGACGCAGGCTCGTGCGGACGACCCGGGCGAGCGGATCGAGCTCGGCGCCGACCAGGGCCACCTCACGAACGGGGCCGCAGGAGAAGTCGAGCGCCTGGAGGAGGTGGCCGAAGGCCTGGGGGTGACGGGGCGCGAGCGGGTGGACGAGCCGCAGCGCGCCGGCGGCGGCCTCGGCGTAGGCGGGTTCGGCGGTCAGCGCCGCCAGGCGCAGCAGCCCGAACGCCGCGCTCGAGGAGCCCGACGGGATCGGCGCGTCGTCGAGGTCCTTGCGCCGGGCGATCAGCCGCTCGTGGTCGGAGGCGGTCGAGAAGAAGCCGCCGCGGTCGGGGTCGGCGAAGCGGTCGAGGATCGTGTCGGCCAGGCTCCGCGCCTCGCGGAAGTACCGCTCGTCGAAGGTCGCCTCGTACAGGGTGAGGAGGGCCTCGAGCAGGTAGGCGTGATCCTCGAGGTAGGCCGCCAGCTTGGCCCGGCCGTGGTTGTAGCTGCGCAGGAGCCGGCCGTCCGGGTCGCGCAGCTCGCGCAGGACGAAGTCGGCGGCGGCGACCGCGGCCGCGAGGTAGCGGTCGTCGTCGAGCACGGCGCCGGCGTCGGCCAGGGCGGCGATGGCCAGGGCGTTCCACGCGGTCAGCCGCTTGTCGTCGAGGCCGGGGCGGACGCGGCCGGCTCGGCGGGCGAGCAGGAGCTCGCGGATGCGGACGCGGTCGGCCGGCTCGGGGCCGTGGGCCTCGAGCACGTTCGCGCCGTCGAAGTTGCCGGACTCGGTCACCCCGAAGTAGGCGATCGCCGGGTCCGCGAGCTCGCCGAGGACCTCGCGCAGCTCGGCCGCCGACCAGACGTAGAAACGCCCCTCGACTCCCTCGGAGTCGGCGTCGAGCGCGGCGTGGAAGCCGCCGTCGGGCGCCTGGAGCTCGCGCAGCAGGAAGTCGAGCGTCTCCCGGCAGGTGCGCAGGAGCAGCTCGTCGCCGGAGCGCAGCCAGCCGTGGAGGTAGGCGCGGGCGAGCAGGGCGTTGTCGTAGAGCATCTTCTCGAAGTGGGGCACCGTCCATGTCGCGTCGACCGCGTAGCGGGAGAAGCCGCCGCCGACCTGGTCGTGGATCCCGCCGGCGGCCATCGCCCGGAGCGTGCCGAGCGACATCTCCGTCTCGCCGCGGCGTAGGAGGAACTCGATCGTCGACGCCGGCGGGAACTTGGGCGCCCCGCCGAAGCCGCCGTGGCGGGCGTCGTAGCCGCGGCGCAGGCCGGCGACGGCCTCCTCGAGCGCGGCCGCGTCGAACGGAGCCGGCGCCGCCTGGAGCGCGGCGGCGCCGACGAGGCGTCCGGCCAGGCGGGTCGCCGTCTCGTCGACGTCGGCGCGGCGCTCGCGCCAGGCGGTGGCCAGGGCCTCGAGGACCTGTGACCAGCTCGGCAGCCCGTGGCGGGGCACCGGCGGGAAGTAGGTGCCGCCCCAGAAGGGCTCCTGGTCGGGGGTGAGAAAGACGTTCAGCGGCCAGCCGCCCTGCCCGGTCAGGGTCTGCACCGCCTCCATGTAGATCGCGTCGAGGTCGGGGCGCTCCTCGCGGTCGATCTTCACGCAGACGAAGCTCGCGTTCATGGCCGCGGCGACGCTCGGATCCTCGAAGGACTCGTGCTCCATCACATGGCACCAGTGGCAGGCCGAGTAGCCGATCGACACCAGGAGCGGCCGGTCGAGCTCGCGCGCCCGGGCGAGGGCCGTCTCGCCCCAGGGCAGCCAGTCGACCGGGTTGTCCTGGTGCTGGCGCAGGTAGGGCGAGGTCTCCTGCGCGAGCGCGTTGGGCATCCCCAGCGACGTTAGCGGATGGCCGGCGCTAGCCTGTTCGCGCGATGCGCGAGTTCGTCGATGCCGACGGCGCCCCGGCGGCGATCGGCCCCTACAGCCACGCGGTGCTCGCCGGCGGGCTCCTCTACTGCTCGGGCCAGACGCCGCTGGACCCCCTGACCGGCGAGCTCGTCGGCGGCGGTGCCGGCGACCAGGCCCGGCGGTGCCTGGAGAACCTGGCCGCCGTCTGCGCGGCCGCGGGGACGGAGCTGTCGCGGGCGGTGCGGATGACGATCTACATGACCGACCTGGCCGGGTTCGCCGAGGTCAACCAGGTCTACGCCGAGTTTGTCGGGGACCCGCCGCCGGCGCGGGTCACGGTCGGCGTGGCGGCGCTGCCCAAGGGTGCCGACGTCGAGATCGACGCCATCGTCGCCGTCTCGCCGTAGGGGCCCGCGCGTCAGGGCGTGCCGGACGGCAGGCCGTGGCGGCGCAGGTGATCGGTGGCCAGGACCATGTGGACCTGGTGGTCGGTGAGCGGCCGGCTGGCGGCGCCGACGGTGGGCGGCGACTTGACCGCGAACGCGGCCATCGCGGCTCGGTGGGCGGCGAGCGTGTCGCCCAGGGCCGCGCGGTCGGGCGCCGGACGCGCCGTCGCCTCGGTCAGGAGCTGGCCGAGCCCGGCGGCGGCGTCGACGCGCTTGCCCACGTAGTGGGGATGGCCCGTTTCGAGCAGGTGGGCGAGCGCCTTGAAGCCGTGGAGGTGCTCGAGCTCCTGCGAGCAGAAGCGCTGGAGGATCGTCTTGATGATCGACGTGTGGTCGAACAGCGTGTGCGAGACCGCCCCGCGCGGCACCCAGGGGGAGGCGATCAGCGCCGGCACGCGGACGCCGTAGCGGCCGAAGTTCACGGGGTCGTCGTCGGGCGCCGCCGGCGGGGCGACGTGGTCGTGGAAGCCGCCGTGCTCGTCGTAGACGACGATCAGCAGCGTCTTGTCCCACTTCGGTCCGCTGGCCAGGGCGTTGTAGACGCGGAACACGAGCTCCTGGCCCTCGAACACGTCCGACGGCGGGTGGTCGTCGTTCGACGGTGAGCCGACGAGGTTGAGGTCGTAGAAGTTCGGGTCGATCCAGGAGACGGCGGCGAGGTTGCCGGTCACCGCGTCCTCGAGGAAGCTCGAGCTGTCCTCGTCGATGACCACCTCGTCCTCGAGCTTGACTTCCCACTTGAGCTTTACCTTGTCGACGAAGGCGAAGTGGTCGTGATGGCCGACGAGGTACTCCTTGTCGGCGCAGCGGAGCGTCCCCGGCGAGTAGGAGTACCAGCGCCACGGCACACCGGCGGCGTCGAGATGGCGCACGAACGAGTGCTTGTCGTAGAGCGGCGGGCCAGCGCGGTCGTCGAGGCTGCCGTCGGCCCCGCCCGTCAGGGCGTACAGGCGGTTGGGCCAGGTGGCCCCGGGAACCGAGCTGTGCCAGCGGTCACAGATGGTGAACTCGGCCGCGAGGTGGTCATAGGTGGGAAGGTCCGCGGCGTTGAAGTAGCCCATGATCGGGCTCGGGTCGGCTGCGACCACGCCGCGCTTGGCCAGCGTCTCGGCGTAGGCGGCGACGAAGCCGTCCATGGCGCCGCCGTGGATCTGCTTGGCCGCCGCCTCGCCGGAGTGGTCGGGGTCGAGCGGCTTGGAGGCGACCTCGTTGCGCGGGAGGTGAAACACCGGGTAGCGGCGCCCGGCATGTTCGTTGGCCATGCCCGCGGCGAGACCGTCGACGTCGGTGCGGCCGCCCTCGAGTGACAGATATCCGAGCATGTGATCGAACGAGCGATTTTCCAGCATCAGCACCACGATGTGATCGATGTGCCCGAGATTCTGCGCGTCGTCGCCCGGCATGTGCGTACCCCTCTTCCAGGTGGTCCCCTGCCGGGGCAGGCTACTGGTCGTCCGCGCCGGCGTCCACCTCACCGCGGAGCGCGGCGCGGCGAACCTTGCCGCTGGCCGTGGTCGGCAGCGACTCCACGAAATCCACGATGCGCGGGTACTTGTAGGGCGCGGTCACGTGCTTGACGTGATCTTGGAGCGCGCTCGCCAGCGCGGCCGACGCAGCGAAGCCAGGCCGCAGGACGACGACGGCGCGGACCACCGCGCCGCGCTCGTCGTCGGGCGCGGCGACCACGGCCGCCTCGGCCACCGCGGGGTGGGCGACGAGCGCCGACTCGACCTCGAACGGGCCGATCCGGTAGCCGGCGGAGACGATCACGTCGTCGGCGCGGCCCTCGAAGTGGAGGTAGCCGTCGGCGTCCTCGGTGACCCGGTCGCCCGTCCGCCAGGGTCCGGTCGGCGCCGGCGAGCCGACGTAGCCGAGGAAGAAGGTGGGCACGGTCGCCGGGTCGACGACGAGTTCGCCGTCCTCGACCCACAGGCGCATGCCGGGCAGGGCGCGGCCCATCGACCCCGGGCGGGCGGGCTGGCCGATCGGCATGCCCGTGAGCTGGCCGGTCTCCGTCTGGCCGTAACCGTCCCGGATCTCGTGCCCGGTCGCCTCGCGCCAGGCGCGGAGGACCTCGGGGTTGAGGGCCTCGCCGGCGGCGACGAGGCCGCGCAGGTGGGGGAGGGGGGCGAGGGTCGACCGCTTGGCGATCAGGCGGTACTCGGTCGGGGCCATGCACAGGACGGCGACGCGCTCGCGATCGAGCAGCTCGAGGCGCTCGTCGGGGTCGAAGCGGGCGTCGTGGAGGAGGGCGGCGGCGCCGGAGAGCCAGGGGGCGATGAAGACGTTGCGCGCAGACTTCGACCAGCCGCTGGCCGCCGTGCACCAGACGAGGTCGCCGGGACGGGCGCCGAGCCAGTGCTCGGCCTGGAGGCGCTGGCCGGTGAGGTAGCGCTGGGCGTGGAGGACGGCCCGGGGCTGGCGGGTGGTCCCACTGGTGAAGACGGTCAGGCACGGGTCCTCGGGCGCGAGCTCGACCGCCGGCGCGGGCGGGCCGGCGAGCAGGGCATCGTCGTCGCACCAGAGGACCGGACAGTCGGGCTGGGCGGCGGTGAGCGCGGCGGCGTTGCGCGGGTCGGCGACGATCGCCGCCGGGCGGGCGACGGCGAGGCGGTGGCGCAGGTCGCCGGCGCGGAGCTGCTCGCTGCAGGGCAGCGTCACGGCCCCGAGGCGAAAGCAGGCGAGCATGGTCAGGACCCAGGGCGGGCGGTTGCCGATCAGGGTGAGGACGGTGTCGCCGCGGCCGACGCCCTGTGTGGCGAGGGTGCCGGCCAGGCGGGCGGCGGCGTCGGCCACCTCGCCGAAGCGCCATTCCCGCCGAACGCCGTCCCGGCGCAGCTCGACCAGGGCCAGGCGGTGGGGATCGGCGGCGTCGACGATGTCACGAGAGAAGTTCACGGAGGTATCCTCCCCTCTTTGCCGCTCGATCCCCGGGAGTGAGGCCGATGGCCGTAGCCGCCAACCTGAGCGAAAAGACCGACGAGCAGAAGGCGATCACCGAGATGGTCCGCCAGTTCGCCGACGAGCAGATCCTGCCCCACGCCGAGCACTTCGATCACGAGGACGAGTTTCCGACCGACATCGTCGAGCAGATGAAGGAGCTCGGCCTGTTCGGGGTGACGATCCCCGAGGAGTACGGCGGGATGGGCCTCGACCTGACCACCTACGCGATGATCGTCGAGGAGCTTTCGCGCGGGTGGATCTCGATCTCCGGCGTGGTCAACACCCACTTCATCGGCTCGTACCTGCTGATGAAGTTCGGGACCGAGGAGCAGCGCCAGAAGTGGCTGCCGCGGATGGCCACAGGCGAAATCCGGGCAGCGTTCTCGATGTCCGAACCGGAGATGGGCTCGGACGTCCAGGCGCTGAAGGCGCACGCGAAGAAGGTCGATGACGAGACCTACGAGATCAACGGGACCAAGATGTGGGTGACCAACGGCCTGATGTCGGGCATCGTCTTCCTGCTCGTCAAGACCGATCCGGACGCCGAGCCGCGGCATACGCGCTTTACCTGCTTCATCACCGAGAAGGAGCCAGGCGTCTCCGAGAACACGGGCGCGTACGCCGGTCTCAACGTCCCGCCCAAGATCAAGAAGCTCGGCTACAAGGGCGTGGAGTCGACCGAGCTCGTCTACGACGGCTACCGCTGCCCGGCCGAGAACGTCCTCGGCGGCGACGAGGCCGGTCGCGGCAAGGGCTTCGCCCAGTTCATGGACGCGCTCGAGGTCGGCCGGGTCAACGTCGCCGCCCGCGGCGTCGGGATCGCCCAGCGGGCGCTCGAGCTGGCGCTCCGCTACTCGCAGGAGCGCCGGGCGTTCGGCAAGCCGATCTGCCAGCACCAGGCGATCCAGTTCAAGCTCGCCGACATGGCGACGCAGGTCGAGGCGGCCCGCCTGCTGACGATGCGCGCCGCCCGGCTCAAGGACGCCGGCGAGCGCAGCGACATGGAGGCGGGCATGGCCAAGCTCTTCGCCTCGGAGGCCGGCCGCTTCTGCGTCGAGGAGTCGTTCCGCATCCACGGGGGCTACGGCTACTCCAAGGAGTACGAGATCGAGCGGCTCTACCGGGACGCGCCGCTGCTCCTGATCGGCGAGGGCACGTCAGAGATCCAGCGCATGGTGATCGGCCGCAAGCTCCTCGAGCGGCACAAGATCTGACCACTACCAGGGCCCAATAGACTGACCACGGTGAGTTCAGCCACCGACACGAAGAACCAGATCGAGGGAACGATCACCCGGTTCATCGCCGAGGTTCCGGCCCTGGCGCCGCTGAAGTTGATCGTCGGGCTCGATCTGCGCGGCCGCGGCGATACCCAGCAGTACCGGATCGAGCTGCCGGGCCCGAAGATCACCAAGGGCGACGCGACCGACGCCAAGGTGCGGGTCGAGATGGCGCGGGCCTTCTTCAACGAGATGGCCAAGGACGCCAAGCTCGCCGACTGGCGGGAGGCCTTCCACTACGGGCAGGCCAAGGCGACCGGCGTGCCCCAGATCCTCAAGCTCATCGCCCACGTGGTCGAGAAGCAGGAGGAGCGGATGCGCCTGCGGCGGGCCAAGCCCGGCCACGCACCCTGAGCGGCCGGCTGGCGTCAGCGGTCGCTGAAGCTGCGCTCGAGGCGGGCCAGGCGGGCGTGGGCGCCGGGAACCCGGGGGTCGCCGGGCGGGAGGCGGGCGAGCAGCGTGCGGTTGGCCTCCCCGTCGTCCTGACCGGCGGCCGCGCGGCACCAGGCGTCGAGCAGGTCCGGGTCGCGTGAGCGCAGGATGGCGGCGCGCAGGCCCTCCTCGAGGCGGTCGCGCGCCTCGATGACGCGGGTGGCCTGCGAGCCGGGGAGGAGCCGCTCCGCGGAGAGCTTCTTCAACCAGGGCGAGGTGTGCACGGCGGCGAGCCGGCTCTACGTCCACGAGAACCTGTTCGACGAGGTGGTCGACGGGGTCAGCCGGGCGGCGGCGGCGATCAAGGTCGGCTACGGCCTCGACCCGGACACCGAGATGGGCCCCTTGGTCAGCGCCGAGCAGTTCGACCGGGTCACCGGCTACCTGAAGATCGGCGCCGACGAGGGCGCTCGGGCGGTGACCGGCGGCCATGCGATCGACCGGCCGGGGTACTTCGTCGAGCCGACGGTGCTCGTCGACGCGACCGCCGACCACCGGATCATCCGCGAGGAGATCTTCGGCCCGGTCGTGGCCGCCCTGCCGTTCGCCGACCTCGACGATCTCGCTGCGCAGGCCAACGACTCGGTCTACGGCCTGGCCGCCGGTGTCTGGACCCGCGACCTGTCGAAGGCCCACAAGCTGGCGAAGCGGATCAAGGCGGGCACCGTGCACATCAACACCTACCACATCTACGACGCCGCGCTGCCGTTCGGCGGCTTCAAGCAGAGCGGCTGGGGACGCGAGATGGGCGAGGAGGCCCTGGCCGCCTACCAGGAGCTCAAGTCGGTGGTCATCGCCCTCTAGGCACTCCCACCGCGACCGGGCGCCCCGAGACGATCGGGGCGCCCGCCGCGCGAGACGCCGCGGGCGCCGGTCGCAGCACGGCGGCGGATTCGCACCCGAGTGGCCAGGTGATTGGGGGGTGGCAGGCGCTCCACCGACGAGGAGCAGCCAGACCTGCGGCTCCATTCGTCGGCCGGAAGCCGGAACGAATCCAAGGATCCCCGGCGCATCCTTTCCAGGCGCGAGAGGGGAAGCACCGCGTGGGGAACCGCAGCGCTGGATTGCCGCCGCTCGTCGAGCGACGAGTTGCGCAGGGTAGGGTGGTCCTAGGGCCATGACCGATCGCGATCCCATGCTCGAGCCGTTCGACGCGCTGATCGGCACCTGGGCCACTGAGGCGACCCATCCGCGGTTCGACGAGATGGCGCCGGGCAGCGTCACGTTCGAGTGGTTGGAGGGCGGCCGCTTCCTCATGCAGCGCTCCCGCTTTGACCACGAGCTGTTTCCGGATGCGATCGGTGTCATCGGCGCTCCCGAGGCCGGCGACGGGCTGGTCATGGAGTACTTCGACTCGCGCGGAGTGCGCCGTACGTACGGCATCTCGCTCGACGATGGGGTGCTGCGCATGTGGCGACCCCATTCCGGGTTTGACCAGCGCTTCTCGGCCGCCCTCGGGCGTGACGCCTTCGAGGGCCAATGGCAGGTCGCGGAAACGCCGGACGACTGGCGGGACGACGTGAAGGTGACCTACCGGCGCCGCGATTAGGTCTTGGCGGCCCGTCGAGTCGCCGAGTTCGCGCGCGCTGCCGTCGTGGCGGCGTAACCTAGGCTCGCGGCGAGGCCGGTGCAGCTCTTCGCGGTCTGCGCGTACGGGACTTCCAGGGCGGCCCTCGATGGTGCGAGCGGTTGCTGGTCGAGCCCGACGTTCTTCCCCCAGGCCCGTGAGGCGGCGTGGACGCCGGTCGGAGACCGGTCGGCTGCGTTGTCGAGCACGCCGGTGGTGGGCCACTCCCGGGGTGACGATCTCTCTTGAGATCTCGATGTCACGTAGCCACCTTCGCTGCCAGCAGGTCGAGGCCGACGAACGCCAGCCGTACTCCGGCGGCGGACACAAAGCGCTCTACGGCGACCCGACGGCAACGAGCTGGGGTTCGGCGGCGCGCAGCTCGACACGGTTCATAACAACCTGGTTCGAACGTGCGGCCGGATGCCGCTCGTCCAGAAGCAGAAGGCGGCGGCGGGTGGATCAACGGTCGGTAGGCGCGTGCTGGTCGTCCGGACCGGCAGTCTCTCGCGGCGTCGACAAGACGCCTGCTCCGCGGGCGCAGCGGGACTGCGGTGGCGAGCGATGACCGTCGTGGATCACGGTTCCGCGTGCCTTATGAGCGTGATCTCGATGTCGGCGTCGAGCTGCGCCCATACGCGCTCAGCCGTCAACGCGGGAGCGCGCAGGCGTTTGGCGAGCGCGAGGCATGCTCGGTCGCCGAGGGAGAGACCGAGCGTCGCGCCCTGCGCGATGAGTGCGGCAGCCGTCTCCGCATCCGCGACGTTGAATGGCTCGACGAGCACCTGCGCGGCGACGAGCGCGAGCGCGTTCGGGTTGCGGCCATTGCGGATCAGAACTGTCCCGACCTCGGCGTGGGTCACCGTGCTCATTGCCGCGCCATCGGCGATCATGTCGGCGACGGTCTCGGCTCCCGGCTCGTCAAAGAGCAGCGCGAGGACCGCTGACGCGTCGAGTACCGTGTGCACCTCGCCTGGGCGCGCGCCTGGGTCGTCCGGTGGCGTATCTGCATCATGCTGGGTCATGTCGATCTCTCTTTCCGCCGCGGGCCGCTCGAAGTATTCGGCGGCGGGGACGCGTAGCTGGACCCAAGATGGCCCGCGGCGAACTTGATTGTTCGGTCGCTACGCGGCGAGCGGCGCGGGCGGCGCGTTCGCCGACCAGACGGCGATCGCGCCGGAGGACTCACGCGGCCGGGCGGCGTCCCCGCGGGAGGTCGCGGACGGGCAGCACCCGCCGGCCCGGCGGGCGGCTCGCGCGCTGCGGTAGACGGGCGTCCCACGAGCGGTGCGGCGACGCTGTGCGAACACGCTCCGCGGGTCGCTGAGCCCCGGTCCGCGGAGAGATCCCCAAGCGGAGAGCAGCTCGAGCGCCGTGAGCTGACCCGAGTACTCGG
The DNA here is from genome assembly GCA_963795745.1 of uncultured Solirubrobacterales bacterium. Lineage (GTDB taxonomy): Bacteria > Actinomycetota > Thermoleophilia > Solirubrobacterales > Solirubrobacteraceae > Palsa-513. The sequence continues at coordinate 251,918 of CAWCIT010000015.1, read as the reverse complement.
TGACGGTCTCGAGCCGGACTGCTTCGCGCGGGAGCGAGCTGTTCATTGCCGACTCACGCTACTCGGAGCGTCAGACGCTATCTGCGCGAAACGGCGGGCGTCTGCGTCCTCGGCGGCGACTTGAAGCGCCCGGTCTTCGCGTAGCAACTCGCTGGCGGACTGAGACGATGCGCCTGCGAGACCGATGAGCGCGCGAGCAGCGGCGCGGCGGCTCACGATGCGGAGCCCGCCGTCGGCCTCAACGGTCATGCGCACCTCGTCCCCGGGCCGTAGCCCTACTTGGTGCCGGAAGTCGGCCGGAAGAACGAGTCGGCCGCGGTCATCGAGGCGTCCCGTCCCACTAGTGCGTTTCATGTGGGATACCATATCGTATTCCCGCGCGTCAGGGCAAGTCCCGCGATCTGCACGACGCCGCCGCTTTTTCGCCGGGCCGGCAAGATAGGGCCGCCGCCTGGCAACTTCGACGGAGCCGGGCTAGTTTGGCCCCTTCGCGCTACGTGCGCCTGCCGCATCGGCATTCACGTGTCCGCCTCGGACGACCGGCAGGGTGGACGACGCGCCAGCCACCGCGCTCCCCGTCTCGAAGCGGGAGCCCGCGGGCGTCCGGCCGAGGCGTGGCGCAAGCAGCGCGACACCGGTGCGCTGAAGGGCCTCGAGCCGCGCAGGCGCGGGCCGCGGGGCCAGACGCCCGATCAGGTGGAGCTCGCGGGGTTGCGGCGACGGCTGGAGCGCGCCGAGACGGATCTGAAGACGGCGCGCCGGGTGCGCGCTCAAGAGGTGGTTGCCGCTGGCGCTGATCGCGGTGAAGCGCTGGTAGGTCTCCAACAGCACCGGTGTGCCGTTCGGCGTGCGGATCACGGTGTGGGCCTCGAGCAGCTTGCCCTCTGAGCGCTCGTAGCGGTTCTATCGCTTCTCGCCGCGAACACCGCCGTCCATCTTCTCTGCCCGCGGGTCCCGAACGCTATGCGACAAAGGTCCCATTGCGGCCCGGACCGCCTGGGCCGCAACGTGTCGAGCGAAAGGCAAACCCCCTTCAGGAGACACCGTGCACGCCCGATCCGCCCAGTTGCTGCTCGCCGTCGCCGCGACCGCGGCGCTCGCCCTGCCGGCCCTTGCCCAGGCCCGACAAGGCGCCGATGACCCGGTCGGTCACGGGCGCCACAGCGCCGGCGAGGTCCACCACCACCGCGGCCACCACGCCCGCCCGGGCGCCGAGGACGGACCGGGCCACCGTTAGCGGCTAAGGCTTGCCGTTATCGCCGACGGGCGCAGGCGGGGCGTCGGCGAAGCGGTCGGCCCGGACGCGATCCTCGGGTTCGAGATGGACGAGGACGCTGGTGGCGGGAAGCCGGGCGACGATTGCGTCCTGGAGGCGGTGAGAGAGCAGGTGGGCATCCTGGAGACTGGTGTCCGCCGTGAACTGGAGGTGGAGGTCGACCTGGTGGTGGTTGCCGGCGTGGCGCGCGCGCAGGTCGTGGTAGCCGATGACCTGTCCTCCCAGGAATCCGGAGACGACGTCTCGAATCGCGGCGAGCTCCTCCTCTGGCAGGGTCTCGTCGACCAGCCGGCGCCCCGAGCCGATGAGGATCCGCAGCCCGGTGACGGTGATCACGGCGGCGACGATCAGGCCTACCGCCGGGTCGACCCAGTCCGCGCCGGTCAGCCAGACCAGGATCAGCGACCCGAGCACGCCGAGGGAGACGAGGGCGTCGGTCCGCAGGTGGGCGGCGTCGGCGTCGAGCGCCGCCGACTCGGTCGCCCGCGCCACGCGTCCGAGGTAGGTGGAGACCACGACGTTGGCGCTGGCAGCCACGGCGGTCACGACGATCCCGACGCCGATCTGCCCGACGTGACCGCCGTTGAGCAGCCGGCGGATGGCCTGGAAGGCGATCACGGCGGCGCCGGCCAGGAGCAGCAGGGCCTCGATCCCGGCACTCAGGTCCTCGACCTTCTCGTGGCCGTAGCGGTGGCCGGCGTCGGGTGGCGCGTCGGCCGTGCGCACCGAGAAGAACGTGATCACCGACGCGACCAGGTCCATGCTCGACTGGATCGCGTCGGAGAGGATCGCCACCGACCCGGTGAGCACCCCGGCGATCGCCTTGAGCGCGATCAGCCCCGCGTTCGATGCGATCGACATGGAGGCCGCCCGCGACTTGCGCGAGCCAGCTGCGATCGGCGTGGGCACCGCTACCAGGCTAGCTCGGCAGGGCTCGTCCGGCCTGCGAGAGGCGGACGCTGGCTGCGGACCGCACCCGGGAGGCGGTCGGCGATGGCCACGGGTCCGGATCCGCTCACCCGGTTCCGCTCGATCGGCGAGGCCCCGATCGGTGGTCCGTCCCGGGTCGGGCGTAGGACCAATGTCCCATTGCGATCGCGACCCCCCGCCGGCGCGCCGGCCGTGCGCTGCGTCCGTCGCCCGTGACCTACGGGCCGCAAGCGGTCGGGACGACCAGCGCGGCGCAGACGGTGACGTTGACCGACACCGACACCGCCCCGAGCAGCCCGACGGCGACCGGCACGTTCGCCTTCACGGTCGAAGTCACCGATGCGGGTGGCCAGACGGCGACCCAGGCCTTAAGTCTGACCGTCTCGCCCGCTGACGCCGGCCCAGCAGGGATGCCAGCACGCACCCGGCCAGACCACGGCGCAGCTCTCCGGTCCGCCGATCGCCGGCCAGACGCCGACTGGGCAGGGGATCGGTGACCAGTCGCAGCTCACCGCCTGCGGCGGCTTCACGATCATCACCTCCAGCGTGAAGAACGTCAACCTTCCCAACGGCACCGTGCTCTGGGTGACCCTCGGCGGCGAGCCGATCGGTCGGATCACGCTCAGCAACAGCGGCGGGTCGATGGCGCCGTGGACCACCGTCAGCAGCCTGCGCAAGCAGGGCAAGGGCGTGTTCACCCAGCCGCCGACCGGCTCCTCGCCGCAGAGCCCGCTCCTGTCGGGTCCCTTCGTCTGATCGAGCCCCGACGCTGCCGGTCGATGCGAGCCGGCGGCGGTCGGCGGCCGGCCGCGCCGGCGATCACGCCGGCGAAACGGCTTCCTCCCCGGCACGGGCAGGGGCGAGGGCGCGTCGCATCAGGTCGCGCAGGGCCAGCTGCTCGTCCGGCGCCAGCCGGGCGAGCGGCGGCGGGACGGTGAGGAGCTCGGCCCGCAGCCGGGCCCGCACCTCGGCGCCCCGCGCGGTGACGGCGAGCATCCGCACGCGCCGGTCGCCCGGCGCCTCGCGCCGCTCGACCAGGCCCTGGGCGGTGAGGCGGTCGACGAGGCCGGTGACGTTCGAGCTGTCGCAGTGGAGCTGGGCGGCGAGCTCGCGCATCGGCACCGGACGCTCGGGGTCGAGCACGCGCAGGGCGAACAGCTGCGGCGGCGTCAGGCCGAACTCGGCGGCCACGCTCAGCATGCGCGGGCGCACCTCCCAGAAGAGCTGGCTCATCAGCGCCCAGGCCTCCTCGGCCGCGGCGAGATGCTGAACGTCATCGGCCATTACTGCCCATTATAGTCGACAACGACGATACTTGACAAGCTCAACGAAATGCGTAACCTGCCGGAGCATGAGCACCGAACGAGGCATCGAGGTCGAAGGTCTGGTCCGCGAGTTCAAGGGCGGCATCCGCGCCGTTGACGGCATCGATCTCCGCGTCGAACCCGGCCAGATCTACGGCTTCCTCGGGCCCAACGGCGCCGGCAAGTCGACCGCGGTCAAGGTCATGACCACGCTCCTGCCGCCGACCGCCGGCCGGGCCAGCGTCGCCGGCTTCGACGTCGCCACCCAGGGCCGCCAGGTGCGCGAGTCGATCGGCGTGGCGCTCCAGGAGGTCGCCCTCGACCCGTTCCTCACCGGCCGCGAGCACGTTCGCCTCCAGGGCGGCCTCCAGGGGCTCTCGAAGGCCGACCGGGTCACCCGCGGCAACGAGCTGCTCGAACGCGTCGGCCTGACCGATGCCGCCGACCGCAAGTCGTCCGGCTACTCCGGCGGCATGAAGCGCCGGCTCGACCTCGCCCTCGCGCTGCTCCATCGCCCGCGGATCCTCTTCCTCGACGAGCCGACCACCGGCCTCGACGTCCAGTCGCGCACCGCCCTCTGGGAGGAGGTCGCCCGCCTGGCCCGGGAGGAGGGGACGACCGTCTTTTTGACCACGCAGTATCTCGAGGAGGCCGACGTCCTCGCCGGTCGCGTCGGGATCATCGACCGCGGCGTGATCGTCGCCGAGGGGACGCCGGCGGAGCTCAAGGCCGAGATCGCCCGGCCGACGATCGAGCTCGTCCCGGCCGACGCCGGTCGCTGCGCCGATGCTCGCGCCGCCCTGCGCTCGTTCGGCGAACCGGTCGCCGCCAAGCGGGCGGGTTCGATCGCCGTGCGCCTGCGCGACGGGGTCGAGCAGCTGGCCGGGGTCGTCCGCGCCCTCGACGCCGCCGGCATCGCCGTCGCCCACCTCGCCCTCCACGAGCCGAGCCTCGACGACGTCTTCCTGGCCAAGACCGGCCGCAGCCTCGAGGGGGCGGGGGCCGAGCCGGGGGCACCGGCCGAGGACTCGCTGGCGGCGGCGGTCGCATGAGCTCCGCCCGCCTGCGCAGCCCGACGCTGACCCAGATCGGCCTGCTCGCCCGGCGGGCGATCATCCGGACCACGCGCCAGCCGGCCCAGGTCGTCTTCCCGGTCGTGTTCCCGCTGATCCTGCTCGGCGTCAACGCCTCGGGCCTGTCGGCGGCCACCAAGCTGCCGGGGTTCCCGGCCGCGAGCTACCTCGACTTCGCCCTCGCCGTCCCGTTCATGCAGGGGGCCCTGTTCGCCGCGCTCAACGGCGGTCAGGACCTCGCCCGCGACATCCAGGGCGGGTTCCTCGACCGCCTGGCGATGACGCCGATGTCGGGCACGGCGCTGCTGGCCGGGCAGCTCGGCGGGGCGCTGTTCATGGGCGTGGTCAGCGCCGTCCTCTACCTGCTCGTCGGGCTCGCGTTCGGCGTCGGCATCGCCGCCGGGGTCGGCGGCGCGCTCGTGCTGCTGGTGCTGGCCGTCACGATCTCCTTCGCCTTCGCCTGCTTCGGGACCTTCGTCGCCCTGCGCGCCGGGTCGGGCGAGGCGGTGCAGGGGTTCTTCCCGTTGTTCTTCGTCCTGCTCTTCCTCAGCTCTGCCTTCTTCCCGCGCAACCTGATCGCCCAGGACTGGTTTCGGACGATCGCCACCTACAACCCCGTGTCCTACATGGTCGAGGGGATCCGCTCGCTCGTGATCAAGGGCTGGGACGGCCAGGCGCTGGCGATGGCGTTCGGCATCGCCCTCGCCGCCATCGTCATCGCCCTGTTCCTCGCCAACCGGGCGCTGCACACGCGGCTGACCCGCACATGACGATGTTGCGCCGCACCCGGTCGGTCGCCTTCGCCGTCGCCTGGCGGGGGCTCCACAACGCATTCACCAACCCCGCCCTGCTGATCCCGAGCGTCCTCTTCCCGCTGTTCTTCTTCACCGCCTTCGCCGGCGGCCTGTCGGGGATCAGCCGCGCCCCGAACTTCCACTTCCCGTCCGGCTACACGTCGTTCCAGTTCGTCTTCGTCTGCTTCCAGGCCAGCGCCTTCGGCGGCGTCTTCACCGGCTTTGCCATCGCCGCCGACTTCGAGTTCGGCTTTGCCCGGCGCCTGCTGCTCGCCGCGCCCCATCGCGGCGGCATCGTGATCGGCTACACCATCACCGCGATGACGCGCGCCGTCTTCGTCCTGTCGATCGTCTTCTGTGCCGGGCTCATCACCGGCATGCGCGTCGACGGATCGGTCGGCGAACTGCTCCTCCTGCTGCTGCTCGCGCTGGCCACGAGCGCCGTCTCGACGCTCTGGGCCGCCGGGATCGCGCTGCGCCTGCGTACGCTGCAGGCCGGCCCGCTGATCCAGATGCCGATCTTCATCCTGCTGTTCCTCGCGCCCGTCTACGTTCCCCTCGCCCTCGTCACCGGCTGGGTCCATACCGTGGCCAGCTACAACCCGGTCACCGCCCTGCTCGAGGCCGGGCGCGGGCTGATCTCCGGTGCGCCGACGAAGACGGCCGTGGCCGCGGCCTGTCTCGCCGGCCTGTTCGCGCTCGTCGTCCTCTGGGCCCGGGGCGGCCTGCGCTCGGCCGAGCGGGCCGGGTAGTCAGACCGCCGTACCGCGCGAGCCCGTGGTCGGGCACCGCGCCTGAGCTCGGAGTCAGCGTGTGTGCGCAACCTCACACTGACCGCGCGCCAGGGACCGTAAGGTCCGTCGGGTGAACACGTTCTCCGCTGTCGCTTCGGCTCACGGCGCGGAATGGATCGCTCGTCCGCCGTCGGGGCCGAACCCGACGGAGCCCAGCGTTGGACTACCGACCGGAGCATCATGTCGCACATCACTGGCACCGTGCAGGTTCTCGGCGCGCCGCTCGTCATCAAGCCCGGGGCGCCCACCATCTTCAACCCGCCGCCCGCCCCCGGGGGGACGAAGCTGCTGGTGCTCCATTTCCAGAACCTGAACTTCAAGGCGGGGGACGAGCTGCACGTCGAGCTCGGGTACGCGACCGACAAGTTCACCGCGGCCGACGGACCTTCGTTCTGGACGCGCCCGGTCAACGTGTACGCATTCCCCGCCGGGGTCAAGATCACCTACGTGGCGGCGGGGCCGGCGACGGGAAGCGTCGAGCTCGACCAGTACGGTCGCGGCGAGCGACATGCCGGTGAGGTTGGCCACCCGAGCTTCTCGAACTGTGATCCGTTCTATCAGGATTCCACCTACCCCGAGCCCCAGTACGATCCGTCGTGGTACTGCGCCGACCCGCCGAACTGGGAGAACGAGCAGGCCGTGCCCGGGCCGGGCGACGTGCGCACCCGAGTGGCCTCGAGCGTAGGGATGATCCTGTCCGTGGAGAAGGGCGACGCGGGCGTCGTGCAACTGTCGACCTGCTCGGTGACGCTGGTGGATGCCGACAAGGTGATCACGGCCGGCCACTGCCACCAGCCCTCCGAGGCACTCGACAGCTCGGTGACCTTCGACTACGAGACCCTCGCCGACGGCACGCGGCCGCCCGGCTACAACCCGCGGTTCTACAAGGTCAAGGCCGTGCTCGGGCACATCGACTCGGGTTCCGCCGCGCTGGACTACAGCCTGCTCCAGCTGGCCGAGGCGCCGGTCGGAATCGCTCCGATCCTGATGCGGCCCGATCGGCCGGGGGTCAACGAGGAGGTCTTCGGGATCCACCACCCGAACGGCGCGGTCAAGAAGCTCTCGCTTCCGCACGCCCAGGGGTTCGCCCGGGTGACGACCAGTGGCGCCGCCGGCATCGGGGTACCGAAGGACTTCCACGTTTCGGGCGGGAGCTCGGGCTCCGGCTTGTTCGACACCGCCGGCCACCTCGTCGGCGTGTGTTCGCGTGGCGCCCCGTGCTCCGGCGGCGTTCTGCTCTACTGCCCGACCACGAACGTCCTCGCCGACATCGTGCCGACGCCGCCGCCGCCGGTGACGCGCGACGTCGTGCTGACGCTCGACCGGTCGGGGAGCATGTCGAGCGACGACGGCACCGGCCGCAGCAAGATCGACGCGGCGCGCGACGCGGTGGCGCTCTTCGTGCGACTCGTCAGGGCCGGGACCGGCAATCGGCTCGGCGTGGTGTCCTTCAGCACGGCCGCCAGCGCGCCGGCGGACTTTCCGATCGCGGGGGTCACCGCTGCGGTGAAGGACGCCCTCGTCGGTCCGGCCCCCTTCTCCGCGGGCATCGTCGGGAACCTGGCGCCCGGGGGGGCCACCACGATCGGGGGCGGCCTCGATGCGTCACGCCTGCAGTTCGCGATGCCGGGCGTCAATCCCCGGGCGATCCTTCTCCTGACCGACGGCCTCCAGAACACGGCGCCCGATGTGGCGGCCGTCGAAGCGGCCCTCGCCGGCGTCACGGTCCACGCGATCGGATTCGGAACCGAGTCGAGCCTGAACGGCGCCCTGCTCACGTCATTGACCAGCGCGCACGGCGGAACCTACATGCGCGCCGGTGGCGGCCTGGCCCTCGAGAAGTTCTTCTCCAACGCGTTCGGCAACATCTTCGAGTCCGGCGTGGTGTTCGATCCGGAGTTCGATCTGCCCGCTGACACCTTCGCCGGACCGGCGATTCCGTTCAACGTGTGCGGTGAGGAGGCGGTCACCGTCGTCATCGGCTGGGACGCCGCCGAGGCTGACCTGCTGATCCGGGTGACCACGCCCGGCGGCGCGAGCATCACGGCGACCTCGGCCGGCGTCGAGAGCGCCACCGGCCGGACCTGGGCGTTCTTGCGCGTTCCGTTTCCGTTCGGTGGCGAGCGCGACGGTGCCTGGAGCGTGCGCGTGTTGCGGCCCCGCGACGGCAGCGAGTTTCCACCCCGCACCCGGCTCTGCGCTACTTCGTCAACGTGGTCGCGCTCGGCGGTCCCAAGATGTCGCGGCCACCGATCTCACCGCGGTACTACACCGGCGACGAGATCAATCCGCTGGTGCTGCTTCGCCACGACGATGGCGGCTGGCCACGAGACATGCAGATCGCGTTGACCGTAAGCCGGCCCGACGCCGGGGTTGGCAACCTGCTCAGCCAGGCTGCCGCCGGCCCGGCGGGCGTGATCGACGGCGACACGGTTCTCCCGCGCGAGGCCGCGCTCCAAGCCTTGGAGCGCGCGAGCGGAAAGCCGGTGGCCAACTACACCGAGACCGACTTCGACCTCTCCAACGCGACCGCCGATACGGACGGCGTGTTCGAGTCGGGAGGGACATTCGGCCGGCGGATCGAAGATCTGCTGACCGTCGAGGGCAACTACACCTTCCACGCCAGGGCCAAGTACGGGCTGACCTGCTCGGGCATGCGGGAGCTGGTCTGGTCGACCCATGTCGAGGTGGGCATCGACCCGGGCGCGACCAAGGTCTCGACCTCACCGCTCCCGCCGGCACCGAGCGGCGGCTCATGCGCGCGCATCAGGTTCACGCCGCGCGACAAGTACGGCAACCTGCTGGGACCGGGCCGGCTCGACGCGTTCAGCCTCGAGCCGGGTCCCGGCACCACGCTATCCGGGGCCGTCATCGATCTCGGCGACGGGTCCTACCAGCTCGACGCCTGCTCGGACCCGGGTTCGCTCGATCCGCCGACCGTGGGCGTCTTCCAGCCGGGGCGCCCGCCGGTGGTGATCGGGCCGAGCCCCCCGAAGCAGTACAGCTACAGCGTGCAGTTTCTCTGCGGCGAGCAGGGCGGCGACTGCTGCGACTGTTCACCGGTTCGACCCGGGAGCTACGCCACGGCGATCAGCATCCACAACCCGACTGCGCACGACGTGTCAGTCCGGCTGCGGCCGATCCCCCTCGTGCTCGCCGGAGCGCCGTCCGGTCGAGCGCCGCGGTCGAATGGCCCCGGCCACGCCTCGGTGGTCAGGCTCCCGGCCCAGTCGGCGACCCTCACCGATTGCTGCCGGATCCTCGAGCTGCTGTTGGGAGCCCAGCCGGCCGGACGGGTGGGGCTGAGCGTGGGTCTGGTGGAGATCGTGAGCGCTGTCGAGTTGGAGGTGACCGCCGTGTACACGGCCGGGCACCACGAGGGGGCGGGCCCAGTCCTCGCGCTCGAGCGGATCCCGGGTCGGGTGATCCCCGCCTGATCGATGCCGGCCACGACGTGTCTCTTGACGGCGCAGACGGCGGCGGCACGGGCGCGGGGTCAAGACGATGACCGGCGCTGGCGCCGGCCCGCCGAGGGGTGTCCGCCCCGGGCGACGGGCCCGACTCAAGTCTGGCCCGCGCGCGGCCGATAGGACTACGTGCGGCCTCGCGCGTCCAGCCGGCGCCGGCCGCGACCAAGCGAGCGGGCCGCGGCCGCGGCCCGGAGGAGGCGCAACATGCCAGGCCGAGCCCGTCGCGATCCGAATCCGCGCTGAGGTGGCAGGTCTGCCCTTCGGTCGACGCGCGGGGCAGCGCCCGCCGCCACCTTCGCCGCTCACCGCCACCACCGCGTCCACCGTGGCCGTCGCGGTTGCCGCGCGCGCGATCGCCGGACGGCGGCGCGGGGGGCTGGCCCTCGGCCTGGCCGGGGCCCTCATGGTCGGCCTGCTGGCCAGCTTCGGCTCGTCCCTGTACGCCTCCCACCGGGAGGCCCGGGCGGCGATCGTGCACCGCTTTGCCGAGCGGGCGCGGCTGAGCGCCGCCCTGACCGAGTCGCTCTTCGCGTCGTCGGCCGCCGCGGCCCAGGCCGCCGACGCCAAGCTCTACGGCGCCCGGCGCGTGAACGCGGTCGCGCTCGGCGCGCAGGCGGGCGCCGGTCGGCTCGCGGACCTGCTGCTGCTCGACGCGGACGGCCACATCCTCGCCCGGTCGCCGCGCACGCCGGCGGCCGTCAGCCGCCTGATCGAGACGCGGCCGGCGTTCGTGCGGGCCGTGGTCGGCGGGCAGGCCTACGCCCTCTCGAACGTGCTCGAGTTCGCCGGTGCCCCGGCGACGATCCAGGTCGCCCTGTCCTTCGTCACGCCGGCCGGCCGGCGGATCCTGGTCAGCGGCTTCGCGCCGCGGCTTCTCTACGGGCTGATCGGCGGGTACCTGGCCGAGGTGCCGAACGCCGCCGGCGGGCACGCCTACGTGCTCGACGGCGTCGGTGCCGTGGTGGCGGCCGCCGGCGGCGCGGCGGCCCCCGGGCAGTCGGTTCCCGAGGCCGGCCTGAGCGCCGCGGTCGCCCGCCGCCAGGCGGGGGCCTTTGCCGGAGGGGGGCGGTACTTCGCCGCCAGCCCGGTCAGGAACGCGCCGTGGCGCGTCGTCCTGACCGCTCGGACGAGCGCGCTGTTCGCCTCGGTCACCGGCGCCAGCAAGTGGGTGCCGTGGCTCCTGTTCGCCGGCTTCGGCCTGGCGGCGACCGGGGCGATCCTCCTCGTCGGGCGGGTCGTCGGCGGGGCGGCGCGGCTGCGGGTCAGCCAGGAGCGGTTCGCCCTCGCTGTCGAGGGGGCCAACGACGGGATCTGGGACCGGGACTTCGCCACCGACCAGGTGTACTTCTCGCCGCGTTGGAAGGCCATGCTCGGGCATTCGGAGGAGGAGATCGGCGACGACCCGCACGAATGGCAGTCGCGCGTCCATCCCGACGACCTGGCCGGCCTGCGCCAGGCGACGGAGGCCCACCTGCGGGGCGAGACCAGCCACTTCGAGAGCGAGCACCGGATGCGCCACCGGGACGGCGACTACCGCTGGTTTCTGACGCGGGGGGTGGCGATCCGCGACGCCGGCGGCCGGCCGACGCGGATGGCCGGCTCGATGTCCGACATCACGGCGCGCAAGGCGGCCGAGGAGATCCTGCGCCAGAGCGCGCTCCACGACGCCCTCACCGGCCTGCCCAACCGGGCGCTCTTCCTCGACCGGCTGACGTTGTCGCTGGCCCGCAGTGGGCGGGAGCCGGGCCACCGGTGCGCCGTCCTGTTCCTCGACCTCGACCGGTTCAAGCGCATCAACGACGGCTTCAGCCACGCGGTCGGCGACCAGCTCCTGGTCGCGCTCGGCCAGCGCCTGACCGGGATCCTCCGCCCGGCCGACACCGTCGCTCGCGGCGGGCCCGACGGGCTGGTCGCCCGCCTGGGCGGCGACGAGTTCACGATCCTGCTCGAGGATCTCGACGGGCCCGACCGGGCGCCGGACGTCGCCCGCCGGATCCAGCGCGCGCTCGAGCAGCCGTTCCGCCTCGGCGAGCGCGAGCTGGTCGTCAGCGCGAGCGTCGGCATCTCGATCAGCGCGCCGGGGGCCAGCGCCCTGGAGATGATGCGCAACGCCGACATTGCCATGTACGACGCCAAGCGCCAGGGCACGGCCCGGTGGTCGGTGTTCACCGACGCCATGCACAGCCGCGTCCTCGGCCAGGTCGAGCTCGAGGCCGAGCTGCGCCGGGTGATCGAGGAGCGCCGGCTGCGCGTCTTCTACCAGCCGGTCGTCGACCTCGCCACCGGCGCCCTGGCCGGCTTCGAGGCGCTGGCCCGCTGGCCGGCGGCGGCCAGGCCGGTCGCGCCCGAGCGCTTCATCGCCATCGCCGAGGACGCCGGCCTGATCGCCGAGCTCGGCGCCTTCGTCCTCGACGAGGCCTGCGCGGTGCTCGCCGACTGGCGCCGGCGCGGCGTGGTCGCGCCGGGGCTGACGATGAGCGTCAACGTCTCCGGCCGCCAGCTCGCCGATCCCCGGCGCGTCGTCGACGCGGTCAAGGGCGCGCTCGAGCGGAGCGGCCTGCCGCCCGAGTGCCTGCGCCTGGAGATCACCGAGAGCACGGTGATCAGCCGGCCCGACCGGGTCCGGGCCGCGCTCACCGAGCTGGCCGCGCTCGGCGTCCGGGCCGAGATCGACGACTTCGGCACCGGCTACGCGTCGCTGACCTTCCTGCAGACCTTCCCCGGCGACACGCTCAAGATCGACCGGTCGTTCATCAGCACGATGCACGAGAACCCCGGCCACGAGATGATCGTCCGGGCGATCGTCGCGCTCGCCCACAACCTCGGCATGCAGGTGGTGGCCGAGGGGATCGAGGATCCCGCCCAGCACGCGATGCTCCGGTCGATCGGCTGCGCCTACGGCCAGGGCCACCTCTTCGCCCGGGCGACCCCCGCCGCCGAGCTCGAGCCGCTGATCGCCCGGTTCGGCCTACCGAGCACGCCGGCCGCCGCGCTGACGTCGTGACCGACGCCTGAGGAGAGGCCGCGCGCCTAGGCGCCTGCGGTGCGCTTCGGCCATACTCGGGGGGTGCCTGACGTCGAGTTCCGGTATGAGCCCGGCTTGTCGTTCGAGCCGTTCGCCGCCGTGACCCTCCAGGGCAGCTGGGGGGGCGACGGTCGCCCGAGCCCCGGCCGGTGGAGCGCCCGGCCGATGGGCCAGACGGTGGCGCCCGACGGCAGCCGGGCGTTCACGGCCACCGTGCGGTTCGACCCGACGACGGTCGGCGCGGCGCTCGCCTGGGGCGTCGTCGTCACGCGGCGCGACGGGTCGACGGCGTGGGGAGTCTTCGCCGAGGTGCCCGACCCCGGCTCGCAGGATCAGCACCGAACGTTCACGGTGGCGCCGGCCGGCGGCGGTCCGCCGCCAGCGGGAGACCTACCGGGTCTCCTGGCACCGGGTGCGGGGGGCTCAGCGCCGCCGGACACCGGAGGGGGCCGACGGCATCGGCTTCCAGGTCTGGGCGCCGCACGCCCGCGGGGTCGAGGTCGTCTTCGCCGGGGCGAGCGGCTACGTCGCCGACGACGGCGACGGGGCCGACCCGACCGTCGCCCGGCTGGCCATGGTCCGCGACGGCGACGGTCTGTGGAGCGCCGAGGCGGCCGACTTCGCGGGCTTCGTCGGGCGCCGGTACATGTACCGGGTCACCCGCGACGACGGCAGCGTCCACTGGGCGACCGACATGTTCTCGCGCCAGCAGGCCGGGACCGGCGACTTCGATCCGCAGGGCGCCCACTACCGAGGCGGCGTCGAGGAGCTCGACGGCCGTCCGAGCTGCTCGGTCGTAGCCGACCCGGCCGTCGTCTACCCCTACCCGCCGGCCGACGGCGGCGTCCCGGCCGCCCCCGGCGCCGACGCCGACTTCTGGGCCGACGAGCTCGACCCGCTCCGCCCGGTGCCCCGGCGGGTCGCCGACCTCGTGATCTACGAGCTGCACATCGGGGCCCTCAACCCGGCGACCCCGGCGGCGGGAACCTTCGCCGATGCCCTCGGCCTGCTCGACCACCTGGTCGACCTGGGGGTCAACGCGATCGAGCTGATGCCGATGTTCCAGTTCGACGGGACGCTCTCCTGGGGCTACGGGAGCTCGCATTTCCTGGCCGTCGAGTCGACGGCCGGCGGGCGTGACGGCCTCAAGCAGTTCGTCAAGAGCTGCCACCAGCGGGGGATCGCCGTGCTCCTGGACGTCGTCTACAACCACTACACGCCGGCGGCGGCCCGGGCCGCCTGGCAGTACGACAGCCCGGCGGCGTCGCGCAACGCGTACTACTGGTACGAAGGGACCGAGGCGCAGTACCCCGACCCGACCGGCGGGTACCTCGACAACGACTCGAGCGGCTGGGCCCCCCGGTACTCGGATCCCCACGTGCGCGCGCTGTTCGTGAGCAGCGCCGTGCTCGTCGCCGACGAGCTCCACCTCGACGGGCTCCGCGTCGACCAGACGACGTCGATCCACGCCTACAACCGCCTCCACGCCGATGGCCGCCCGGTCGGGAGCGCCAACGTCTTCGGGCGCAAGTTCCTGCGCGAGCTGTGCCAGACCCTGAAGACGATCCGCCCGGAGCAGATGCTCATCGCCGAGGACCACTCCGGCTGGGCGGCGGTGACCGAGCCGGCGCCGACGGGCGGCGTCGGCTTCGACGCCGCCTGGTACGTCGACTTCTACCATCACCTCGTCGGCGAACGGGGCCGGGGGCCGGAGTGGGCCAAGCTCCTGCTGACCAGCGGCCTTGACCCGAGCGGGCCCCTGGCGATGGACTACTTCGCCGGCGCCCTGGCGCAAACCGGCGGGCGCAAGGTCGTCTACCACTCAAACCACGACGAGGCGGGCAACGACCCGGGCACCGAGCGGACGATCCTCGTCGCCGCGAACGGCGCCCCGTTGATCGGGAGCACCCGCCGGTACGCGGAGGCGCGGTGCCGCTTCGTGTGTGGCATGACCATGCTCTCGGCCGGGACGCCGATGTTCCTGATGGGCGACGAGGTCGGCGCCGAGAAGGCCTACACCTACGACAAGTTCAGCGAGAACAAGGAGGATCTGGAGGCGCTGCGCCGGGGGACGGGCGCGCTGCTGTTCGGCTTCTACCGGGACATCATCCGCCTGCGTCTGGCCCGCTCGGCCCTGCGGTCGCCGAACATCGAGGTGCTCCACACCGACGATGCCGGGCGCCTGCTGGCCTTCCGCCGTTGGGACGCGACCGGCGAGCTGCTCGTGGTGGCCAGCCTCAACAACTCCGCTTTCGACCGGCCCGGCTACACCCTGGAGCACCCGGCGCTGGCCGGCGCCGGCTGGCGGGAGGCGTTCAACTCGGACGCGGCGGCCTACGGCGGCGACAACGTCGGCAACCGCGGGGCGACCCTGCGGACGGCCGGGGCCCGGCTGGAGGTCGTCGTCCCGGCCAACGGCGTCGTGGTCTTCGAGCGCGCGGACGGACCGGCGCCCTAGACCCCGCTCGTCGGCGGCGCGGCCATCAGCTCCACCCGGTGGCCGCCCGGGGCCCGGGTGAACGCCCGCGGGGCGCCCCAGTGCTCGGTGCGGGGCTCGACCGGGTGGCCGGCGGCGCGCAGGCGCGCGAGGGCGGCGTCGTAGTCGGGGACGACCACTGCGACGTGGCCCTCCCGCGGGGCCGTCGGCGCGTCGGTCCACAGGAGATGGATCTGCGTGCCGGCCCGCTCGAGCCAGGCCGCGCGATCGCGCAGGGTGGCGGGAGGCGAGACGAGCACGAACCCGAGCTCCTGCCAGAACGCGGCGGCCACGAGGGCGTCGGCCCGCGGCGTCTCGAGGGCGACGTGCTGGATCATCGCCGCGACGCTACCAAGGCGGCGCCTTGCCCGGGGCGCTGGCGGGCGCTACCGTGGACGGACCCATGACTCGCGCCGAGGCCGACCAGGAGTGCGCCGAGCGCAACCGCGAGGCGGCCGACCAGCCGGGTGTGCGCTGGCTGGTGCGGGAGGCGGCGCCGGAGGACTGGCGGGCGGTTCGCGTCGTGATCCCCGGCGTGCGCGCGCGCGGCCCGTTGAAGACGTCGACCGAGGCCCGGCCCCGGCCGGAGGAGCCGCTCGATCCGCGACCACTGGTCAACCCCAACTGGGGCGGCTTCGGCTGAGCCGCGGCTCAGCGCAGGACGGCGTCGGCGGGGTCGCGCTCGTAGAGCTTGATCACGCGCACCCCGCCGGGCGCGCCCTCCTGCTCCATCGCGACCAGGCACAGCCGGCACAGCACGCACTCGTCGAGGTTCTCCTGCCTGATGGTCAGGGTGCCGTCGGCCGCGACGGCGAAGATGTCGACCGGGCAGACCTCGGCCAGCTTGGCGGCGAGGGCCGGGTCGGCGGCGACGGCGTCGTCGACGGCGACGTCGATGAAGAGTCCGCTCACGGCGACACCCGGCGGCGGGCCTCGATCTTGGCCCGGATCAGGTCGGGGATCTGGGAGATCTCCTCGGCCACCTCGATCCCGGCCTCGGCCAGGCGGGCGATCTTCTCGGTCGCGGTGTCCTCCTTGCCCTCGACGATCGTCCCGGCGTGGCCGAAGCTCATTCCCGGCATCTCGTCCATGAAGCGGCCGGCCATGAAGGCGACGACGGGCAGGCGCGAGTCGTGCTCGACCACCCAGCGGGCGAGCTCGGCTTCCATGCGCCCGCCGGGCTCGGTGTAGACGACGATGCCCTGGGTCTGGTCGTCGGCCTCGAACAGCGGCATCAGCTCGGCGTAGGTCTGGCCGATGATCGCGTCGCCGCCGATCGAGACGGCGGTCGACTGGCCGAGGCCGGCGGCGGTCAGGGTCGAGGACATCTCGGTGGTCATCCCGCCCGAGCGGGAGATGACGCCGATCGGACCGGGGGAGTAGGCCTGGGCCGCGTTCCTGGCCGGCCCGCCGATGCCGCCCATCTTGACCACGTCGGGAACGATGATGCCCAGGCAGTTGGGGCCGATGATGCGGGCGCCGCGCAGCCCGGCGAGCTCGACCATGGCGGCGACGTCGGCCCGGGGGATCCGCTCGGTGACGACCACGATCAGCTTGATCCCGTTCTCGATCGCCTCGAAGACGGCGTCGCGGGTGAAGGCGGGGGGGACGGTGACCACCGAGCCGTCGATCGGCCGGCCGTGGTGGGCGACCGCCTGGGCGACGGTGTCGAACACGGGCACCCCGTGGACGTCGCGGCCGAGGCGGCCGGGCGTGACGCCGCCGACGATCTTGGCGCCGGCGCCGTAGTCGAGGCACTCGCGCGTCAGGTTGACCGCCTCGCGGCCGGTGATGCCCTGGACGATGAAGGTGGTGTCGGCGTCGACGAGGATGCTCATCCGCCGCCCGCGATCTTCTCGACCGCCCGGCGGGCGGCCTCGTGCATGGAGACGGACCGGTCGGCGTACTCGATCCCGTACTTGGCGAGGATCTTGAAGCCCTCGTCTTCCCAGGCGCCGGGGATGCGGAAGATGGCGATCTTCTCGGCCGGGTCGTAGCCGAGCTCGACGCACGCCTTGATCACGCCGCGGGCGACGATGTCGACGCGGGTGTTGGAGACGATCGACATCATCACGGCGATCCGCTCGACGCCGGGCTTCTGGAGCACGAGCTTGGCCAGTCCGCAGGCCTTGGCCACCGACGGGTTGCCGCCGATCTCGCAGTAGTTGGCCGGCCGGCCGCCGTGGGCGCGAACGGCGTCGAACAGGGTCAGCGAGCCGCCGCCGGCGCCGATCACCAGGCCGAGGTCGCCGTCGAACTCGGTCACGTTGCCGGCGACGCCGCGGTGGTCCTGGGCGTCGACGGCGGCGCCGGCGAGCTCGAACGGGGTGGCCTCGCGCGCCTGGCGGGTCTCGTTCTCGCCGACGCCGAGCGCGGCGAGCAGCGCCTGCTGGCGGGGCCGGGCCTCGTTCTCCATGTCCATGTGGGCGTCGAGGGCGACGAAGGTGCCGTCGTCGAGTTCGCCGATCGGGTTGATCTCGGCGAGCGTCATGTCGTTGGCGACGAACAGGCGGGCCAGGCGGGCGAGGATCGGCGTCAGCCGGTTCAGCTGGCTGCCGGTCACGCCGATCGAGGCGATCACCTGCTTGGCCTGCCAGTCCGACAGGGGCAGCAGGTTCGAGAAGTGGCCGCGGCCGACGTGGTCGGGGTGGCTGGCCGCGACCTCCTCGATGTCGATCCCGCCCATGTCGGAGAAGAGCATCACCGGCCGCTTGCGCACACCGTCCCAGACGACGCCGGCGTAGTACTCCTGCTTGACCTGGGCGCGCGGGTCGACGAGCACGCCGCGCGGCATGTGGCCGCCGATCTCCAGGGCGAGCACCTCCCGCGCGTGGTCGGCGGCCTGGGCCGGCGTGTCGGCGAACTTGATCCCGCCGGCCTTCATCCGCCCGCCGGTGAGGACCTGCGACTTGATCACGGTGGGGCCGCCGATCTCGCGGGCGATCTCCGCGGCCTGCTCGGGCGTGGTGGCGAAGCCGAACTTCGTCACCGGTATGCCGGCGCGCTTGACGATCTCGCGGGCCTCGAACTCAAAGAATCGCATCGGCCGCGCAGACTATTGGACCGGTGGTCCTCACCGTTTCTCCTGGGGAGCGCGAGCCGCCTTCAGGAGGCGTAGAGCGCGGCGAGATCGGGGTCCTTCTCGGCCAGCATGTCGGCCAGCGTGACCATCACCTTGCACTGCTTCCAGGTCGCGTCGTCCTGCATCTTGCCGTCGATCATGTGGACGCCGCGCCCGTCGGGGATCGCCTCGAGCACCTTGCGGGCGAAGCGGACCTCGTCGGGGTCGGGGCTGAACACGCGCTTGGCGATGTCGATCTGGACCGGGTGCAGCGACCAGGCGCCGACGCAGCCCATCAGGTAGGCGGCGCGGAACTGGGTCTCGCAGCCGAGCGTGTCGCGGATGTCGCCGAACGGCCCGTAGAAGGGGAGGGCGCCCACGGCGGTGCAGGCGTCGACCATGCGCCCGATCGAGTAGTGCCAGAGGTCCTGCTGGGCGCTCGCGCGCTCGCCGTCCGGGTTCTCCGGGTCGGGGTCGGCGATCGTCCGGTAGCCGGGATGGCCACCGCCGACACGAGTCGTCTTCATCCGCCGGGAGGCGGCGAGGTCGGCCGGGCCGAGGCTCATCCCCTGCATGCGTGGGCTGGCGGCGGCGATCTCCTCGAGGTTGGCCACGCCGAGGGCGGTCTCGAGGATCGCGTGGATGAGGATCGGACGGTCGAGGCCGGCGCGGGCCTCGAGCTGGGCGAGCAGGCGGTCGACGTAGTGGATGTCCCAGGCGCCTTCGACCTTGGGGACCATGATCACCTCGAGGCGGTCGCCGATCTCGGCCACCAGGGTGGTGAGGTCATCGAGCGCCCAGGGCGATTCGAGCGAGTTGACGCGCGTCCACAGGGCGGTGGCGCCGCGGCCGAGGTCGTGCTCGCGGGCGATGCGGACCAGGCCGTCGCGGGCGGCGTCCTTGCGCTCGACGGCGACGCCGTCCTCGAGGTTGCCGAGGAGGATGTCGGTGCGGGCGGCGATGTCCGGCACCTTGGCCGCCATCTTCTCGTTGCTCGGGTCGAAGAAGTGGATCATCCGCGACGGCTTGATCGGGATCTCGCGGACCGGCTCGGGGGCGCCGAGGGCCAGCGGGGCAAGGAAGGCGCGGGGATTGCGCAAGGTCGTCTCCTGGTCGGCTCGGGGTCGTCCACCGTAGCGGCTCGGGCGCACCCTTGTTTTTGGGCCCACTCCTGGTATGACCAGCCTATGCCGGCTCGCCGCCTCTCGCTCGCCCTGCTGCTGGCCCTCGGCCTGGCCATCGGCGCGCCGGGCGCCGCCGGCCGGGCGCAACCGACGCGCACCTGGCGGGTGAGCCTGGTCGCGCCGGTCCAGCTCGACCTGGCGCTGGCCGAGCTGAGCTGGCCCGGGCTCCCGACGCGGGTGCGGCTGGCGCAGGCGCCCGGCCTCCTCTACGTGGCCGCCGCCGTCGTGCGCCACCCGCCGCGGGGCGGGCCGCGCCTGCTCGTGCTGAGCGTCAACGAGCGCCCGCGCGGATCGCAGGCCCCGGATCCGGTGGCGGTCAACCTGCGCGTGACCGGCCCCCGGCGCCGGGGCGTGCCGTCGATCGGACAGTTCGTCAACGCGTTCCACACCGGGTCGGCCCCGCCGTCGCTGTGCGGGCTGGGCGCCCACCACGGGGCCGGCGACCTGCGCGTCCTGCTCGGAGCCGGACGGCCGCTGGCGGGCTTCGGCGCGGCGGCGGCCATCGCCCAGGCCTATGACGTGGTCTGCGGCCTTCCGCACGCCGCGGCCTTCGCCCGGGACGTCCAGGGCTGCGCCAACACCCTGGCGGCCGGATGCTGCCCGCCGAACGCGCTGTGCGCCGTGCCGTCCCCGGCGCCGGCCCCGGCGCCCGCCCCGGCGCCCGCGCCCATGCCCCCGCCGGTGTGCCCGCCGTGCCCGCGGCCGCCGTGCGGCGGAGCGGTCGCCTGCCCGCTCGGGGCCCTGGCGTCCGAGCGGGTGCTCGTCTGCCCGGCGCCGGCCGCGGCCGCCTTCGCCTGTTAGCGGTCGCTGACGGTAGTGTGCGAAATGGCCTCGCCGGGCGACTGACATCGCCGGCCGGCGGCCCGCCGTGAGTTATTGACCGTGGGGCGGCGGTCGAATACGGTGGTCGGGTGGCGAACATCGAGGGTAAGGCCACCGCGATCACCGTGCTCACCCCGGTGAGCTGGTGGGGACCGCCGGTGCTGCGCCTGGTGTTCTGGGGCGGGCGCAACCTCAAGTTCACGCTCAAGAAGCTCGAGCAGCTCTCGTTCATCCACTACGCCCGCTGGGCGCTGATCGAGCGCTTTCCCGACGGCGGCGACGGCGAGCGCCTCAGCCACCCCTACCTCTTTTTCGAAAGTAACTTCAACGGCACGTGGGACCAGTACATCGACGCCTTCTCCGAGGTGGTGGCGCCGCGGATGAAGGCGATCTGGGCCAGCTCGGTCGGGTTTCCCGGCCCCCTGCCGGTCGAGCCGTTCAAGCAGTACATCCGCCACAACGAGTACATCGCCAACCACTACTGGTCGGCCTACCCGGGTCAGACGACCACGGAGATCGTCTCCGCCCGGCGCGTCGAGTTGGCCCTCGACGACCTCCGGCGCCGGTCGGCCCGGATGAAGCCCGACGCGTTCAAGGCGGCGTACGAGGCCTTCCTGACCAAGGTCCAGGGCGACCTGTGAAGAAGTGCCCGAACATCTCCGGTCAGGCCTACGCCCTGACCGTGCTGACGCCGGTGCTCGAGGGTCGCGAGAGCGCGCTGGCCCGCCGCCTGAACGGTCTCGGCTCCGGGCCGCAGAGCCCGCTCGCCGGGGTGCCCGGCACCCACTTCGCCCGCTGGGTGGTGATCGACGACGTCGTCTACGAGGGCCGGGGCGAACGCGACCACCTCAGGCTCGCGCGGCTCCTGTTCACCAGCAACTTCGACGGCGCGCTCGACGACCACCTCGCCGGCCTGCGCGCCGGCCTGGGCGACGCGGCCGACGCGATCTGGGGCGAGTGCGTCGGCTACCCGGGCCGCGCCGACGCGGCGGCCTTCGCCGCCTACATGCGCGCGCACCAGATCGAGAGCTCGCTGTTCTTCGGTGCCTACGGCGACCGGACGGTGGCCGAGGTGCAGCGGAGCCTGGCGGTGCGCCACCAGGTGATGGAGTTCGCGCTCGCCGGCCAGGGCCTCGGCGGCGCGGCCCTCCAGGCCGCGTTCGCGCGGGCATTCCCGACATGACCGAGCTCGACCTGCCGCGAATCCAGGGCTTCGTCGTGCGCGGCTACCGCCTGCCGTGCGCCGGCTACCTCTTCCTGGCCGTCGACGACGCCGTCCGGGCGGCGCGGTGGATCTCGGAGGTCACCGAGGACGTCCAGACCGCGGCGTCCTGGCCGGCCAAGCCCGACTCGGCGGTCAACCTCGCCTTCACCTACCAGGGCCTGCGGGCGCTCGGGCTGCCCGACTCGACGCTCGCCGGTCTGCCGGAGGAGTTCCGCCAGGGCATGGCCGCGCGGGCCGGCCTGCTCGGCGACGACGGCGACAGCGCGCCGGAGCGGTGGGAGGGCGGGCTGCGCAGCGGCGAGGTCCACCTGCTCGTGATGATCAGCGCCGCCCGCGGCGACGCGCTCGCCGCCCACGACCGCCGCCTGCGGTCCTCGATCGAGCAGAGCGGCGGCCTGCGCCTCGTCCACGACGACGTCGGGGCCGCGCTCCCGGGCGCAGTCGAGCACTTCGGCTTCGCCGACGGCTTCGCCCAGCCGGCGATCGAGGGCAGCGGCATCGACCCGCTGCCCGGCCAGGGGGCGCCGGTCAAGGGCGGCGGCTGGCGGGCGATCCGGGCCGGCGAGTTCATCCTCGGCTATCCGGACGAGGAGGGCGTCGTCCCGCCCGCCCCGCCGCCGGCCGAGCTTTCGACCAACGGCTCGTTCCTCGTGTACCGCAAGCTCCGCCAGGACGTGGCCGGCTTCCGCCGCCGCCTGGCCGCGTCGGCCGCCCTCTATCCGGGCGGCGAGGACCTGCTCGCCGCCAAGCTCGTCGGGCGCTGGCGCGACGGCACGCCGCTCGACCTGCGCCCGCAGGCGCGCGACCCGGACCTCGCCGGCGACGAGCAGCGCAACAACGACTTCACCTACGGCGGCGACGGCGGCGGCCGGCGCTGCCCGGTCGGCGCCCACGTCCGGCGGGCGAACCCGCGCAACAGCCTGCTCTTCGACGGCAAGCTCGTGAACCGCCACCGCCTGATCCGCCGGGGGATCCCCTACGGGCCGGCGCTGGATCCGGGCGCCGACGACGACGGCGAGGATCGCGGGGTGATCTTCATGTGCCTCCAGGCGAGCATCGCCCGCGGCTTCGAGTTCGTCCAGACGCAGTGGCTGGGCACCGGCAACTCCTTCGGCCTCGGGGCCGATCAGGACGTGCTGCTCGGGCCGCAGGACGGGCCGGAGCCGCGGAAGATGACCGTCCCGGGGAACCCGCCCTTCTTCGTCGGACCGCTGTCGCGGGTGATCAGCGTCCGCGGCGGCGAGTACTTCTTCGTGCCCGGGATCAACGGCCTGCACTTCATCGCCGCGGCGGCCGGGGGCGGCGCGGCGTGAGCCTGCGGAGCGAGCTCGAGCGGCTGGGCCGGCGCATGGGCGCCGACGCCGAGCGCCTGGCGCGCGACGGCGAGCACGCGCTCGAGGAATACGCGACCGCCCACCCGCAGCCGCTGTTCGAGCTGCTGCGCAAGGTCCGGCCGGTGCTCGTCGTCCACGGGATCGCGATCGTCACCCGCTACGCCGACGTCGTCGCCGTGCTGCGCAACGACGAGGCGTTCGGTGTCGGGCCCTACCGGGCGAAGATGGAGGCGCTGCTCGGCGACTTCATCCTCGGCCTCGACAGCTCGCCGGCCTACGAGCGGCAGGTCTCGATCCTGCGCCTGGCCGCGCCGCGGTCGGATGTCCCGGGGCTGGCCGCCTTCGTCGCCGGCGCCGCCGAGGAGCTGGTGGCGGCCGGCCACGGTCGGATCGAGGTTCCCGAGCTGGCCGAGCGCGTGCCGGCCCGCCTGGCCCGCCGGTGGCTGGGGCCGCTCGCCGCCGACGAGGACGCGTTGATCGCCGCGACGCTGGCCCTGTTCGAGGACATCTTCGTCAACCTGAGGAACGACGCGGCGATCCACGCGGCCGCCGTCGCGGCCGAGGCGGCGCTGCGGCCGGGGCTGGACGCCGAGATCGCCCGGCGCCAGGCGGACGGCGGCGGTGCCGACGACGTCCTCGGCCGGCTCCTGGCCATGCAGGCCAACCCGACGACGGCGCTGAGCGACGCCCAGGTCGCCGCCAACGTGATCGGCCTGGCCGTCGGCTTCGTCCCGACGGTGGCCACGGCGACGACGCTGGCGCTCGACGCGCTGCTCGACCGGCCGGCCGCTCTCGCCGGGGCCCAGGCGGCGGCCCGGGCCGACGACGACGAAGGCGTGCGCGCGCACCTGTGGGAGGCGATGCGCCTGGCGCCGCAGGGGCCGGGGCTGGTGCGGCGGGCGACGGCCGACATCGTCCTGGCCGAGGGCACCCACCACGCGACGCCGATCAAGGCGGGGACCATCACCTTCGCGGCGACGCAGTCGGCGATGCTCGACGGGTCGGTCGTCAAGGATCCCGAGGCCTTCCGACTCGACCGGCCCGCTCACCACCACCTCCACTTCGGGACCGGTCTGCACACCTGCTTCGGGCGCTTCGTCAACGCGATGCAGATTCCGCTGATCGCCAAGCCGCTGCTGCGCCGGGAGAACCTGGTCCGCGCCCCCGGCGCGGCCGGGCGCCTGGTGAAGCGCGGGCCCTACCCGGCGTCGTTGGCGGTGACCTTCGACGCCTGACCCGGCGGCTGCGGCCCTCCTACGGAGGCGGCTGCGGCGCTCCACGGGTGTCAGGTGTGGCAGGCGACCGATGGTGGTCGCCGCCGGCCGGGGTCGACGTTGGCGGCGGCCCGGCAGCGGCCGGCCGCAACCTTCAGAAGGGGTCCAGATCATGGAGGCAGGGGCGTCGACGGGCGAGAGGCGGAGCTTCACCGGGCGGCTGATCGTGTTCTACGCCGTGCTCGCCGTGATCACCACGGCGGTGGTCATCTACGTCGTCGACCGCGGCAGCGGCGAGAAGGCGCAGCCGCCGATCGCCGGCGGCTACGACACGGTCGGCCGCAACCCGTGCCTGGGCAAGACGCCGGTCGCGCCGGCGGGCGCCCCGCTGCCGGCGAGCGCCCCGGCCCAGCCGGTGGCCTCGGGTCCGCAGTTCGACGACCAGCAGTCGGGCCGGTTCGTCAACCTGAGCAACATCCAGGGCAGCCTCGGCGGCCAGCTGCGCCTGCACACGCAGACGGTGGGGGGCGGGCACCGGCTGACGGGGACGGTGTCCTGCGTCAACGGGCGCAGCCTCGCCATCGACGCGGTGGCGGTGCCCGGGCTGAAGGGGACGATCGCCGGCCGCCTCGGCGGCGCGCCGTTCACGGCGAGCTTCAAGCGCGATCCGCCGGATCCGGGGACGCCGAAGCCGCGGATCCCGACCGCGCTCGCCGGGACCTACAAGATCTCGCCGCGGTCGACCTGCCTCGGCGGATCGCTCGCCCTGACCGGCTCGGGCGCGCTCTACCGGCTGGCGGCCAAGGGCCAGGCCCTCGGCCGCGTCGCCTACAACCGGCAGACGGGCGGCCTCGCCGGCGACATCGCCTGCTCGCGGGGCGGCCACGCCCGACTGCGGGCGTCGGCCGTCGACCTCAACCTCAGCAACGTCACGATCCCCGTCCGTGGCGCCGCCGACCGCAGCCGGGCCGAGCGACCCGAGGCTCAGCTCGCGGCCCATGTGGAGGTCGAGCCGGAGGATGTCCGGGGCGAGCTCGCCGACCAGCCGCGCCGTCGCCTCGAGGTCGCCGGCCTCGCCGACCACGGCCAGGTCGTCCTCGGTCTCCAGCCGCAGCCGCAGCCGCAGCCCCTGGCGGACGACCGCGTGGTCGTCGGCGATCACGATGCTGAACCGCGCGCGGGCCTGCACCCGCCAACATAATCGCTGCCGCTAGTCTTCGGCCCGGACGCGCGGGACCACGAGGAGGAGAAACCGATGAGCGAAGTCGAAACCGGCCAGGCGGCCCGCGAAGCCAGCGGCGCCCATCCGTACGGCCGCTACCTCGAGGAGTTCGAGGTCGGCGCGGTGTACAAGCACTGGCCGGCCAAGACGGTCACCGAGTCCGACGACCACCTCTTCTGCCTGATCACCATGAACCACCACCCGCTCCACCTCAACGACGTCTACGCCGCTGCGTCCCAGCAGGGGCGCAACGTCGTCGTCGGCCCGCTCGTCTACTCGCTCGCCCTGGGCATGTCGGTCTCCGACGTGAGCGGCAAGGCGATCGCCAACCTGGCGACCGACGAGCTCCGCCACCCGGCGCCGGTCTTCCACGGCGACACGCTGTTCTGCGAGTCGGAGGTGCTCGAGAAGCGGGAGTCGAAGACCAAGTCCGACCGCGGCACCGTCCGCGTTCACACCCGCGTGCTCAACCAGGACGGCGTGCTCGTCGCCGAATTCAAGCGCCTCGTCCTCGTCCCCCGCCGGACGCCCGGCACCGACGCGGATCCCGGCGTACAGTAGGTCCAGGCCCGCAACTTATCTGAGGAGTTTCGCCCCCGTGATCGAGACGACCGCCCCGACCAAGCACCAGCGCCTGATCGCCTGGGTTGCCGAAGTCGCCGAGCTGACGAACCCCGACCAGGTCCACTGGTGCGACGGATCCGACGCCGAGTACGAAGGACTCTGTCAGACCCTGCTCGACGCCGGCACTTTCGAGCGCCTCGACGACGCCAAGCGCCCCCACTCGTTCCTCGCCCTCTCCGACCCGGCCGACGTCGCCCGCGTCGAGGATCGCACCTTCATCTGCTCGGCCGACGAGGCGGACGCCGGGCCGACCAACAACTGGCGGGCGGCCGAGGAGATGCGCGGCGTCCTCGACGGGCTCTTCACCGGCTGCATGGCCGGGCGCACGATGTACGTCGTGCCCTTCTCGATGGGACCGGTCGGCTCGCCGATCGCCCACGTCGGCGTCGAGCTCACCGACTCGCCCTACGTCGTGGCCAGCATGCGCGTGATGACGCGGATGGGCCAGCCCGCCCTCGACGTGCTCGGCGACGACGGCGAGTTCGTGCCCTGCGTCCACTCGGTGGGGATGCCGCTCGGCGAAGGCGTCGACGACGTCGCCTGGCCGTGCAACGCCGACAACAAGTACATCGTGCACTTTCCCGAGACCCGCGAGATCTGGTCGTTCGGCTCGGGCTACGGCGGCAACGCCCTGCTCGGCAAGAAGTGCTTCGCCCTGCGCATCGCCTCGGTCATGGCCCGCGACGAGGGCTGGCTGGCCGAGCACATGCTGATCCTCAAGCTCACCTCGCCCGAGGGCGCGGCCAAGTACATCGCCGCGGCCTTCCCGTCCGCCTGCGGCAAGACCAACCTGGCCATGCTCATCCCCACCATCGACGGGTGGACGGTCGAGACGATCGGCGACGACATCGCCTGGATGAAGTTCGGCGCCGACGGCCGCCTCTACGCGATCAACCCCGAGGCCGGCTTCTTCGGCGTCGCCCCCGGCACCAGCGACCACACCAACTACAACGCGATGCGGACGATCGCCGAGAACACCGTCTTCACCAACTGCGCCAAGACGGACGACGGCGACGTCTGGTGGGAGGGCATGACCGACGCCAAGCCCGAGCACCTGATCGACTGGCACGGCAAGGACTGGACGCCGGAGTCGACGACGACCGCCGCCCACCCGAACGCCCGCTTCGCCACGCCGGCCGCCCAGGACCCGGCGATCGCCCCGGAATGGGAGGACCCGGCCGGCGTGCCGATCGACGCCATGCTCTTCGGCGGCCGCCGGGCCGGCGTGGTGCCGCTGGTGACCGAGTCCTTCGACTGGGAGCACGGCGTCTTCCTCGGCTCGACGATGTCCTCGGAGATGACCGCGGCCGCGGCCGGCACCGTCGGCCAGCTTCGCTTCGACCCGTTCGCCATGCTGCCGTTCTGCGGCTACAACATGGCCGACTACATGGCCCACTGGCTGAAGATCGGCGGCCAGGCCGATGCCGAGCAGCTGCCGAAGATCTACTACGTCAACTGGTTCCGCAAGGCCGCCGACGGTCACTTCCTCTGGCCCGGCTTCGGCGAGAACAGCCGCGTCCTGGCCTGGATATTCCGCCGCCTGGAGGGGACGGCCGAGGCCGTGGACACGCCGATCGGCCGGCTGCCGACCGCGGACGCCATCGACACCGACGGCCTCGGCATCAGCGCCGAGGACATGACCGAGCTCCTGCGGGTCGACGAGGAGCAGTGGCGGGCCCAGCTGCCCCAGTTCCGCGAGCACTACGCCCGGTTCGAGCGCCTCCCCGAGCCGCTGGCCAAGCAGCTCGAGGCCCTGGAGGCGCGCCTGGCGACGTGACCGCGTTTCCTCGCCCCCGATGAGCGGCTGGCGCGGGCCGCCGGCGACCGGCGCCTCTCCACGCTGGAGGGCGTCGGCGCCCTGCGCCTGACCGCTGGGGCGGGAGCGCCGGGGTCATCGAGGCGGACGGCGAGCGCTGGATGGTCGGTCGCCCCGGCCTCTGGCGACGCGTGACCCAGGCCACCGACGCGCGCGGGGCGTGCCTCCTCTTCGCCGCCCTCGTCGCCCGGGCGCTGGCGGAGGCGGCCGCGGCGGCGGTCTGCCAGCCGCCCGCCGCGCCTGCCTCGGCTTCAGCGGCGGCCGCCGCCGCCGAAGAGCTGGAGCATGAACAGGAAGACGTTGAACACGTCGAGGAAGATCGACGCGGCGATCAGGACCGAGTCGTCCATCGAGGACCGCCGCAGGCGGTTGAAGTCGAAGATCGTGAACGCGCCGAACACGCCGAGCCCGAGCAGCGAGTAGATGACGTTGCCGCCGGGAATCGAGACGAACAGCGTGACCAGGCCGAAGGCGATCAGGGCCAGGAGGGCCCAGAACAGCGTCCGCGCCCAGCTGCTCAGGTCGCGTCGGGTCGCGTAGCCGTAGGCGCCGAGCCCGGCGACGAAGACCGCCGTGCTCCCGGCCGCCTGGTAGAGGGCGGTCGGCTCGGCCTGGGCGTAGGCGTTCAGGAGCGGTCCGGCGCTGAAGCCGAGCAGCGTGCCCAGCCCGAAGAGGAGGCCGACCGCCAGCTGGTGGGAGCCGCGGCGCACGGCGAAGTTGAGCGCGAAGATGCAGACGAGCGCGGCGATGAAGGAGCCGATGCCGGTGCCCGACGTCGCGTTGCGCCCGAGGTAGGCGCCGAGCGCCGTGAAGCCGACGGTGACCGCGACGAGGCCCATGACCTGGCCGAAGACCGCCCGGCTCTGGGTCAGGCTCTGCGGGGCCGGCGGGGCGTAGCGGTATGTCGACATCGCTGTTCTCCAACCTAGAGGGATGGGCCTGCCCCGATATTCTGGAACGCCGAGCTAAAGCCTGCCTGAAACCGGCGGCCGCCGTAAGCGGCCGTTCACAGTTGCCGTCCCGGGGGCGTCGCCGCCGGGGCGCCGCCGGGTCGCCGCGGGCGGGCGCGGGTCCTCCGGGGAGGACGGGCGTCGCCGCCGGCGCGTGGCCGGCGACGGCGCGCCTCAGGCCGCGGTCTCCTCCGACTCCGGGTGCAGCCCGCCGTTGGCCGGCGAGTAGGTGGTCTCGCCGCCGGCGTCCCAGCGGATTCGGTAGCGCGGGTTCGGGTCGCCGCGCAGGACCTCCTCGATGACGCCGCCCCGGCGCGGGCGCATCGCGCCCAGCTGTGAGCGCTTGCGCCGGCCGCTGATCTCGGCCAGGACGCGGTCTCCGACTTCAAACGCCAATGCGACCTCCATTCGTTGTGGCTGCTCGATCGATCATAGGCCCTGGATCGCGCGGGGAGCCGGCTCGCGCGGACGGCCCGCCGGCGAGTCGCGCGCCGGGACCGACTAGGCTGGGCCGGTGGGGCGGGCCCTGCTCATCGTCGGTCTGCTCTCGGTCCTCGCCCCCGCCGCCGGCGCGAGCGGACGGTCGCCCGGCTCGGGGATCGCCGGGCGCGTGGTGGCCGGACCGGTCTGCCCGGTGGAGACCGTGCCGCCTCGACCGGCCTGCCGTCCGCGGCCCCTGGTGGCGACGCTGCGCATCAGGTCGGCCGGCGTCCACGGGCGGTGGACCAGCGTCCACACGGGCGCCGGCGGACGCTTCCGCGTGCGTCTGCGCCCCGGCGTCTACACCGTGCGCACCCTGTCGCCGACGGGATCGCCGCTTCCCCGCCCGCCGGCCGACCGCCGCGTCCGCGTGCGCGGCGGTCACTTCACCGCCGTCGTCATCGTCTTCGACACCGGCATTCGCTGACCCCGCCGCGCGGGCGTCGGGCGCCGGTGCTCAGGTTCCCGGGGCCGTGGCCGCCGGGTCGAGCCTCAGTGCGGGTCCTCACCCGGCGTGGCGGCCGGCGGCCGTGACTCCTCGGCCAGCGACGTGATGGCCAGCGCCCCGCGGGCCGCCTCCTCGAGCACCTCGGTGGCCTCGTCCAGCGACCGGGCGTAGAGCTCGACCAGCAGGTGCACGACGATCCGGTTGTCGTCCTCGTGCTTGTGGAAGCGGACGTGGGTGAAGAACTCGCGCACCCCGTGGTCGCCGAAGGCGGCGTAGGACAGGGCGTCGCCCGCCTCCGGGCCCGAGCAGCTCTCGACCTCGTCGGCGTCGACGGTCACCGTGCACGAGGCGACCCACGGCGTCCCGGCCACCATCCGCTCCCAGCGGTCCTCGATCGGCTCGACCCGCCCGTCGTGGAAGCCGAGGTGCGGCTGGTCGTGCATGCAGTCGAGGCACTGGACGACGGCTTCCTGGAGCTCGTCGACGACCTCGGCCCGCTCGCCGGTGTCAGGATCGATCTTGTGGATCCCCTCGTAGTGGACCTGGACCTCGAGGTCCTGAGACCAGCAGCGGTAGCAACGCAGCCAGCTGCGGGGATCGGCATGCATCCAGGGCAGTCTACGACTCGCGGTTGACGGCGAACGGCCGCCTCCGGCGCGACGGCTCCGCCGGCCGCCCGCACCGGTCAGCCGAACGTGAAGGAGAACCCGCGCGTCCCGGCCGAGAAGCGCAGGGTCAGGCGGTGCCGCGCGTTGGCGCCGAGGGCGGCGAGCTGGTAGAGGCGCTGGCGGTTGACGGTGACCGCGCCGCCCCGAACGTCGCCGCCCGTCGGCGCCGGCCTCCCGTCGAGCTCGACCGCGACCCGTCCGGTGCCGCCGGCGGCCGGTGGGCTGAGGACGAGGTAGATGTCCTTGCCCTGCACCTCGGCGTCGATCCGCGCCCCCGTCCCGGCGACGGCGCCCTCCGGGGTGATCGTCCAGGTCCCCCCGTAGCTGAACTCGTCGAGCGGGAGCGGGCCCGCGTGGACCGCGAAGGCGTGGGTTCCGGCCTTCGGGTTCGCCGGCAGCCAACCCTGCGCCCGGGCCGCGCCCAGGTAGGTCTCCGGCGTGGCCTGCGCCGACGGGGTGATCGCGCCGACCGGATGCGCGTCGGTCGCGGCGAGCGGCCGACCGGCCGCGGTCAGGAGGCTCCGGATCTCGGCCTCCGTCTGCGCGTAGTCCCCCTCGCCGAAGTGGGCCTTGCGGACCTGGCCGGCGGCGTCGACCAGGAACTCGGCCGGCCAGTACTGGTTGCCCCAGGCGTTCCAGGTCGCCATCTCGTTGTCCTGGACGACCGGGTAGGCGACCCCCAGCGACTTGATCGCGCTGGCCACGTTGCCGGCGTCGTGCTCGAAGGAGAACTCCGGCGAGTGGACGCCGACGATGGTCAGCCCCGCCTGGCGGTAGCGCCGGTCCCACGCCTCCAGGTAGGGCAGCGTCCGCAGGCAGTTGATGCACGTGTAGGTCCAGAAGTCGATCAGGACCACGCGTCCGCGCAGGCCGGCCATGGTCAGCGGGCGACCGCCGGGGGTGTTGAACCAGCGCTCGGTGCCGGTGAACTCCGGCGCCGCGCCCAGCGCCGGTAGGGCCGGCGCCCTCGCCGCGGCGCCCCGGGCGGCGGCCGCCACCGCCGGCATCGAGCCGGACGCCCGGGCGAAGCGCGACGGCGGGTGCAGGGCGGCCAGCCGGCTCGAAACCGCCCGCGTCTTCTCGAGGCCGGCGGTCAGGCTGACGTCGGGAATCCGCTGGGCGATCAGCTGGTCGAGCCTGACGTCGAGCCGGGCGGCGATGACCACGGCGGTGAGGATCATCACCACCCCGAGCCCCCGCTGGAGCCCCTGACCGCGGCCGGCGGCCCGCAGCCGGTCGACGAGCCGCCGGCCGCCGAGGGCCAGGCCGAGCAGGACGACGGCCGACCCCGCGGCGTAGGCCACGCCGACGGCGACCGTCCGGCCCGACGCCGCGCCGACCGAGATCACCGCGGCCAGGATCGGTCCGGCGCACGGGGTGTAGACGAAGCCGAGCGCCCCGCCCACGACGAGGCCGGAGGCGAAGCCGTCCCCCCGGGTCCGCGGCCCCAGGCGCGAGAGCGCGGCCAGCGGACGCTCGAGGCGCCGGCCGACGGCCGGGACGGCGACGGCCAACCCGAAGACCACGAGCACGACGACCGCGCCCTGGCGCAGCGGGTCGGCGCCGAGGCCGACCCCGCCGGCGACCTTGGCGATCCCGACGATCGTCACGGCGAAGGTGACGGTCAGCCCGAGCACGATCCCCAGCGGCCGGCGGCGGCCGCCGGAGCCGCTGGCCGACAGCAGCGCCGGCAGGACGGGGAGCACGCACGGGCTCAGCGCCGTGCCGGCGCCCGCCACCACGGCGAAGAGGATGAGCACGAGCATGTGTCGACATCATCGGCGAACCCCGGCCCGGCCACGCCGGTTTCGGCTTACGGATCGATGAACGGCGGCGGTCGGCCGATCGCGCCGGCGATCCGGGTACCCTGCTCGCGTGCGCAAGCGGGCATTCCTCGGGCTCGTCGTGGTCGCGGCCGTCGTCGTCGCCGTGGTCCTGCTCCGGGGCGGCGGCGGCGCCGGGGCCGACGAGCAGGCGGTCCGCTCGACGCTCGCCGCCTACACCCAGGCGAGCGCGACCAAGGACTACGCGACGATCTGCCGGCGCTATCTCGGCCCCCGGCTCCTCGACCAGCTCCGCTCGATCCGCCTGCCCTGCCGCTCGGCTCTGGCCCGAGCCCTGGGCAGCCTCCAGGCGCCCACGCTCGCGGTCAAGCGGGTCACCGTCACCGGGACGACGGCGCTGGCCGACGTCCACAGCGGCGCCGCCAACCAGGCGCCGCTCGACGGGACGATCGAGCTCGTCAAGGTGTCGGGCCAGTGGCGCATCCAGTCGCTCGCCTCGCCGGCCGGCCCGGCCCCCGCGCCCTGACCGCCGGCGCCCCGACCCCGACGCGCGCGGTGGCCTTCGCTCCCGGGCGGGTCAACCTGATCGGCGAGCACACCGACTACAACGACGGGCTCGCCCTGCCCTTCGCCGTGGCCGACGGCGTGACCGTCGTGGCCACCGCGGTCGCGGGCGGGGAGGTCGAGGCGATCGCCCACGACCTCGGCGAGATCGACCGCTTCCCGGTCGGCGACCCGCCGCCGGCCGAAGGCTGGCGCGCCTACGTCCGCGGCGTCGTGGCCGAGCTCGGCGCCGCCGGCCATGCCGTGCCCGCCGCCCGGGTCGAGATCACCGCCTCGTTGCCCGCCGGGTCGGGGCTGTCGTCGTCGGCCGCGCTCGAGGTCGCCGTCGGCCTGGCTCTGCTCGCGCTCGCCGGCGACGCCGACCCCGACCGCCTGGCCCTGGCCCGCCTCTGCGTCCGGGTCGAGGCTCGCTGGGCCGGCGCCCACAGCGGCCTGCTCGACCAGCTCGCCTGCCTGTTCGCCCAGCCGGGCGCGGCCCTGCGGATCGACTTCCGCACGCTCGAGCGGCGGCCGGTCGAGCTGGCGCTCGGCGACTGGCGCCTGGTCACCGTCGACTCGGGCGAGGAGCACTCCCTGGCCGCCTCCGGCTACAACGAGCGGCGCGAGGAATGCGAGGCCGGCCGCGACCGCCTCGGCCTGACCAGCCTGCGCGACGCCACGGCGGAGCGCCTGGCCGAGCTCGCGCCCCCGCTCGCCGATCGCGTCCGCCACGTGATCGAGGAGAACGCCCGCGTCGAGCAGACGGTGGCGGCGCTCGCCCGCGACGACCTCCCGGCCGTCGGGCGCCTGCTCGACGCCTCCCACGCCAGCCTGCGCGATCTCTACGCGGCGAGCACGCCGCGGGTGGAGGCGACCGTCGCCGCCCTGCGGGCCGCCGGCGCCGCCGGGGCGCGCATGATCGGCGGCGGCTTCGGCGGCCACGTGCTCGGCCTGCTCCCGCCCGGGGTCCACCACCCGCCCGCCCGCGTCGTCGAGGCCGCCGGCGGCGCCCGCCTGCTCGAGCCCGCCTGATCGGCCGGGACGCTCAGGTGGCCGGGGCCCGGCGCAGGCGCCCCGACCCCTCGCCGCGCGTCTCGGGCGGCTCGGGGCGCACCGGGCGCAGAAAGCCCCAGGCGAGCATGAAGATCCCGACCGCGAGCATCGCGGCGCCGGTCCACAGGTCGATGTTGATCCCGTCGGCCTTGGTCTTGACCGTGTGGCCGCCGGTGAGGCCGGTGACGATCAGGATCACCGCGTAGAGGCAGAACAGGCCGCCGATGATGCGGCGGATGTCGAAGCGGTTGGCGGCGCGGGCGGCGGCCGCCTCGTCGATGTCGCTGGCCCCGGTCGGCTGGGCCACCACCCGCGCGCGGAAGGGCTCGCGGTGGGGATATTCGGGTTCGGACATCGCGCCGCTCCTAGATGAAGAGGATGTTCAGGACGAGAACCAGGGCCAGCGCCCCACCGCCGAGGAGCCACGGCGACCGGTACCAGGAGGCGTCGCCGGCGACGAAGTCGTCGTCGGCCTCCTCGCGCCGCTGGAGGCCCCAGACCAGGCCGCGAAGCTCCTCGTCGGGCTTGGGCCGGGTGACCAGGGAGACGGCGACGGTCACGGCGGCGTCGGCCAGGAAGGCGACGATCGCCCCGCCGAAGTTGGCGCTCTGGGCCGAGCCGAAGTGGATGTCGTGCATCGAGTAGAGCTCGTGCGTGACGAAGGCCCCGAGCGTCCCGGCCACCAGGCCGGCCAGGCCGGCCCGCGGCGTCGACCGCCGCCAGAACATGCCGATGATGAACGTGGCGAAGAGGGGGGCATTGAAGTAGGAGAAGAGGAGCTGGATGTAGTTCATGATGTTCGAGTAGCCCTTGGCGATGAACGCCGTCCCGATCGCCACGACCAGGCCGCCGAACGTCGCCAGCCGCCCGACCCGCAGGTAGTAGGCCGGCTCGCGGTCGCGGCGGACGTAGGACTGCCAGAGGTCGTAGGTGAAGACGGTGTTGAAGGCGGTCACGTTCGCCGCCACGCCGGCCATGAACGCCGCGAGCAGGCCGGTCACCGCCAGCCCGAGCATCCCCTCCGGGAAGTACTTGGCGATCAGCAGGGGCACCGCGTTGTTGTAGGCGAGGTTCATGTTCGTCCCGCCCAGGCCCTTGATCGTGACCAGGGCGACGAGGCCGGGGATGATGGTCAGCGCCGGGAGGAAGATCTTCGGATAGGCGCCGATCAGCGGCGTGCGCCGGGCGGCCGACATGTTCTTGGCCGACAGGGCCCGCTGGACCTCGGCGAAGTTGGTCGTCCAGTAGCCGAAGGAGAGCACGAAGCCCAGGCCCATGACGATCCCGATCCAGTTGGCCCCGATCGAGTTGTGCGACCCGAAGCCCAGTCCCTGCCAGGCGTGGAGCCCGGCGTCGTGCAGCGGCGACTGGCGCACCTTCTGCTCGAGCCCCTGCCAGCCGCCGACGCTGTGCAGGCCGACGATGGTCAGGGGGATCAGGCTGGCCATGATGATGAAGAACTGGAGCACCTCGTTGTAGATGGCCGAGGTCAGCCCGCCGAGGGTGATGTAGACCAGGACGACGATGGCGGCGGCGACGATCGCCACGTCGATCGACCAGCCGAGCATCAGGTGGACGACCAGGGCCAGGGCGAAGAGGTTGACCCCGGCGATCAGGACGGTGCCCACGGCGAAGGTCAACGCGTTGAAGAAGTGGGTCGACTCGTTGAAGCGCAGCCGCAGGTACTCGGGCACGCTGCGGACCTTGGCCCCGTAGTAGAAGGGCATCATCACCAGGCCGAGGAAGACCATCGCCGGGACGGCCCCGATCCAGTAGAAGTGGACGGTCGGGATCCCGTACTGGGCGCCGTTGGCCGCCTGGCCGAGGATCTCCAGGGCGCCGAGGTTGGCGGCGATGAAGGCCAGACCGGTGATCCAGGCCGGCAGCGACCGACCGGAGAGGAAGAAGTCGATGTCGGTCTTGATCGACAGGCGGGCGACCAGGCCGATGCCGAGGACGACGCAGAAGTAGATCGCGAGGATCGCGTAGTCGAGCGTGGTCGCGTTCAGGCGCAGCAACCGAGTCCTCCTCTCCCGAGCGGCCGGGTCTCTCCATCCCGGCTCGGCCGCTCCCTACCCGTCATGCCCGACCTCCTATCGCCGGAGTTGACGGGCAGCTTCGGTGCCGCTCAGGGCGGGAACGGCACCCGCGTCAGCGGGGCGGCGCGTAGCGGTGGTGGAGCATCAGGTCGTTGCCGTCGGGGTCGGTGAAGAGCGCCATGTGGCAGACGCCCGTGTCGAGCGTCTCCCCGGCGAACACGACCCCCGCGGCCTCGAGCTCGGCCCGCGCGGCGGCGACGTCGTCGACGTGGAGGGCCGGGTGGGCGTTCTTCTGGGGGGCGAACGGCCGGCCCAGGCGCTCGGGCTCCCAGATTCCAAAGCAGGTGTCCCCGGCCCAGAACTCGAAGCGCGCCGACGCGTCCGGGCGCAGGCCGAGCGTCTCGACGTAGAAGCTCCGCGTCCGCTCGGCGTCCCGGGACGGGACGGCGACGAAGTCGAGCCTGCCGATCATGGGCCGATCCTAGCGTCCCCGCCGGTTCCGCAGGGGCGCCGCCGCCGACGGTGCTAAGGTAGAAGTTGACGTTCACGTAAGCTCCGAAAGAAGGTTCGCGCATGGCCGACGGCAAGCTTCCTGACACGATTGCGCCCGCGCGGCGCCGGCCGGGCGTGGCCGCCGACCACCGCCACTACCGGTGGTGGGCCCTCTCGTGCACGAGCCTCGGCATGCTCCTGGCGGCGACCAACTCCGGCACGCTGATCATCGCGCTGCCCGACCTCGAGCGCAGCCTCCACGCCAGCCTGCTGGCCCTCGTCTGGGTGATCCTCGCCTACATGATCGCCTCCACCGTCCTCGTCCTGAGCGCCGGGCGCCTGTCCGACCTGTTCGGGCGCAAGAAGGCCTACGTCGCCGGCTTCGTCCTGTTCGCCCTCGGGTCGCTCGGCGCCGGCTTCTCGGCCGACGTGACCCAGCTGATCCTCTGGCGCATCCTCCAGGGCATCGGCGGGGCCTTCCTCTTCGCCAACGCCGCCGCCCTGGTCACCGACGCCTTCCCCCGGGAGCAGCTCGGCCTGGCCATGGGCGCCAACACGATGATCGCCGCCGTCGGGCTCGTGCTCGGGCCGGTGCTCGGCGGCGTGCTCGTCTCGATCTCCTGGCACTGGGTGTTCTGGTTCAACGTGCCCCTCGCCCTCCTCGGCGCCGCCTGGGGCGCGCTCGTCCTGCGCGAGCTGGCCAAGCCCGACGCCACGCGCGGCTACGACCTGACCGGGACGGTCACGTTCCTGGTCGGGCTGACCGGGCTGGTCCTCGGCGTCTCGCGCGGCGGCCTCAGCGGCTGGTCGGACCCGATCGTCGTCGGCGGGCTCGCGGCCGCCGTCGTGCTCCTGCCCCTCTGGGTGGTGATCGAAAGCCGGGTCCGGGCGCCGATGCTCGACCTGTCGATCTTCCGCAACCGCCTCTTCGCGGCCGCCGCCGGCGCCTCGTTCATCAACGGCCTCGCCCGCTTCGCCCTCATGTTCCTGTTCGTCTTCTACTTTCAGGGCGCCCAGGGCGACGACCCGATCACCGCCGGGATCAAGCTCATCCCGCTCGCCCTCGGCATGCTCGTGTCCTCGCCGCTGTCCGGCATGTACGCCGATCGCCGCGGATCGCGCGGCCTGGCCGCGCTCGGCATGGTCGTGGTCGGCGTCGGCCTCGCCCTGATGACGACGCTCGAGGTCCACACGCCCTACTGGCAGAGCACCCTCTGGCTGGCGTTGGTCGGAATCGGCTCGGGCATGTTCAACAGCCCGAACACCGCCGCCATGATGGGAACGGTCCCGGCCCAGCGGCGCGGGATCGCGGCCGGCGCGCGGATGCTGCTCCAGAACACCGGCGCCGTCCTGTCGATCGCCTTCGTCCTGGCCATCGTCACCTCGGCCGTCCCCAAGCCGACGCTCTTCGCCATCTTCTCCGGCCTGGCCCAGGGCCTCTCCGACCAGAAGCTCGCCCCGTTCATCCACAACATGCACCTTGCCCTCTGGGTCCTCGCCGCCACCTCGATGGTCGGCGCCCTCGTCTGCCTCATGCGCCCGCGCCACGCCGAACAGCCGGCCGTATACGCCGAGGCGGTGCCGGCCCGATGACCGTCGCGGCGGGCGGGCTGCGTATCGGCGATGTCGCCCGGCAGGCCGGGACGACGCCGCGGACGATCCGCTACTACGAGGAGATCGGGCTGCTCCCCGACGCCGACGCCCGGCCGGCCGGAACTCACCGCCTCTACACGGCGTCCGACGTCGAGCGGCTGCGGGAGGTCATGCGGCTGAAGTCGCTGCTCGGGGTCTCGCTGGACGAGCTCAAGGAGCTGATCGCCGCCGAGGATGCCCGGGCCGCCGTGCGTAGCGAGCTCCAACGCGAGGACGTCGACCCGGCGCGCCGGCGCGAGCTCCTGGCCACGGCGCTCGGCCTGCTCGAGCGCCAGCTCGAGCTCGTCCACCGCCGCCAGGCCGACCTCGGCCGGCTCGAGGCCGACCTGGCCGACCGCCGCCGCCGCGTCCTCGCTCGGGCCGCGGAGCTCGACGCCGACCGCCAGGGCACGGTGGCCCCGCTCGGCGCCGCTTGACCGCCCGCGCTAGGATCGACCGGGATGGGGGACATCGGCAAGCCGCTGCGTGAGACCGAGCGACCGGCTCCGGTACGGGTGCCCCTGCCCGAGCCGGCCGAGCCGCCGGCCGTGCCGCAACCGCCGGCGACACCCGCCCCGGACGTGCCGGTGCCGGCGCCGTCGTGAGCGCCGAGCCGATCGCCGTGCCGATCGTCGGCTTCCGCCGGTGGGGGTGCCGGCGGGGCGCGCTCTACTCGGGGATCTTCGTCGCCGGTCGCTTCGTCCCCAACCCGGCGCTGGCCATGATCGCGCCGCGGGCCGTCCCCTCGCCCTGGCCCACCGACGGCGACCGTCACGCCAAGTGCTTCGCCCTCGGCGGCCACCCGGCCCCGGAACGCGGCTGCACCTGCGGCTACTCGGCCTATTACGCCCTGCCCGCGGAGCCCGACCTGCCGGCGCCCGAGGCGGCCTGGGGCGCCGTGGTCGCCTGGGGGAGGGTGGTCGAATGCGAGCGCGGCTTTCGCGCCGAGTTCGCCCGACCGATCGCGCTGCTGGCCGCCGGTCACCCGGCCGATCGCGGCGAGGGCGGCCGGCGGCTGGAACGCGCGGCCGAACGCTACGGAATCCCGCTGCTGCCCGGCGACGAGCTCGTCGCCTACGCCGGCTGGCACGGCGAGCTGGCCGCCTGATTGCGGGGGTGGGAACGACCGACCGCCGCGGCGGATACCGTCTATCGGGACAAAGCGGACGACGGGAGCGATGACATGCGGGCAGACGAACTGGACAAGACGGCTCGGCGCGGGCGGACCGGCTCGGTCGCGGGGCTCCTGCTCGCGGCGCTCCTGCTCCTGGCCGGGCCCGCCCGCGCGGCCACCCTGGCCTCGCCGACGCTGACCACCGTCGCCTCCCCGTCGGTGGCGATCGGCGGCTCGGTCACCGACACGGCCGTGCTCGTCGGCGGCGCGACCCCGACCGGTACGGTCACCTTCAACCTCTACGACCCGAACGATCCGAAGTGCACGGGGGCGCCGGTCTTCACCCAGACCAAGAAGCTCGCCCTGCCGCTGACCTCCGACCCCTTCACCCCCCAGAAGGCCGGCACCTACAACTGGGTCGCCACCTACAGCGGCGACAGCGCCAACAACATGGCCACCGGCAAGTGCGGCGACTACGGCGAATCGGTCACGGTCGCCAAGGCCACCCCGACGGTGACCACCGTCGCCTCCCCCGGCGTCGTCGTCGGTGGGCGGATCAACGACAGCGCCGTCTTGACCGGGGCGTTCAAGCCGAGCGGGACCGTTACCTTCCGGCTCTACGGGCCGAGCGACGCGACCTGCGCCGCGGCGCCCGTCTTCACCTCCACCGTGCCCGAGACGACGCCGACGGTCTCGAGCGTCTTCAGCCCCACGGCGGCCGGCACCTACCACTGGGTCGCCACCTACAACGGCGACGTCTCGAACGCCACGGCGAGCAGCGGCTGTGCCGATCCGACCGAAGCGGTCGTGGTCACGGCGTCCGGCGCCACGGCGCCGCCCGGGACGCCGACCTGCGCCGTGGGGAAGATGACGACCGACCTGCTCGCCTCCCTGGTCGGCACGCTCACCGGCACGCCGACGCCGTTCAAGGCCACGTGCAGCGCCGGCGTGCGGATCGTCCTGCGGGCCCGCGAGATCCGCCCGGGCAACCCCGGCTTCCCCCGCGGCGACGGGTTCACGACGATCGCCAACACCCTGACCCACACGACGAGCGCCGGCCAGATCGGCTTCTCGTTCACGCCCCAGGGAGTGGCCCTGCGCACCTATGCGCGCAGCCGGGGCGTCAGCCTGATCGTCTTTGCCATCGTCCACGTCCGCCCCGACCGGTCCTTCCAGTCGACCGAGGCGCTGCAGATCTTCAGCCTGCGCTAGCGCTCGACGTCCAGGGGCTCGGCCGATCGGTCGGCCCCCTCGCGTTCCCGCGGCCGGCCGCGCCGCCTCAGGCTTCGGCCGCGGCCGGGCCGGAGCGGGTGTGGCGCACCAGGAGCCAGGTGACCCACAGGCCGGCGGCGAACAGCGGCAGGCCGAGCGCCGTGCGCGCGACGCCCAGGGCCAGGACCGCGCCGGCCAGATAGAGGGGCAGCTGGACGGCCAAGCGCAGGAGGAACACCCCGGCCCACAGGAA
This sequence comes from uncultured Solirubrobacterales bacterium, assembly GCA_963795745.1. Lineage (GTDB taxonomy): Bacteria > Actinomycetota > Thermoleophilia > Solirubrobacterales > Solirubrobacteraceae > Palsa-513. Next base: position 211,606 of record CAWCIT010000015.1, on the reverse strand, counting down.
GCTCGCCCGGTTGAACGTGCGCATCCGCCCGTGGTCGGCCCGCCAGGCGTCGCCCGCCTTGTCGAGCTGGCTGACGATGACCCCGACCAGCGGGCGGCGAATGGCGATCGAGATCAGGAACGCGGCCGCGTAGGCCGCGTTGGCGAACAGACCGGGCAGGAAGAAGTTCGCCGCCTTGCCGCTCCGCACGGCGATGAACGCCGCGAACGCCACGCCGACCAGGCCCGACAAGGCGTGGCGCGGCGTCTGACGCCGCGCGAGCCGCCCGACCGCCAGGGCGCCCGCCAGGCCGACGGCGACGACGGCGGCCGTGTCGGTCTGCGACCCGGAGACGGCGTAGGTGACGATGAACGCGGCCGCCGGCAGCGACGATTCGAGCATGCCGACCGGACCGCCGATGGCATCGGCCAGGTCGAACGGCGCCAGCGGCGGGTCGGCCGGTTCGGGCTCGTGCATCCTCCGATGATGACGGACGCCGCCCCGGCGCAGCGCCGACGCGATGCTAGCCTGGGGGTAGTTGCCCATACAACGACGAAGGGAGTGAGCGTGCACGTCGAGATCTGGTCCGACATCGCCTGCCCGTGGTGCTACGTCGGCAAGCGCCGGTTCGAAGCCGCGCTGGCCGCGTTCCCCCACCGCGACGAGGTCTCCGTCACCTGGCGGAGCTTCGAGCTCGACCCGGCGGCGCCGGCCGAGCGCGCCGTCGACGGCGCCGATCATCTCGCCGCCAAGTACGGGACGACACGGGCGCAGGCGCTGGCCATGCAGGCGCGCATGACCGCGACCGCCGCCGCCGAGGGTCTCGACTTCCGCTTCGACCGCGCCCGGGCCGGCAACACCTTCGACGCCCACCGCCAGCTTCACCTGGCCGCCGCCCACGGCCGCCAGGGCGCCCTCAAGGAGCGGATCATGCGCGCCTACCTGACCGACGGCGAGCTCATCAGCGATCCGGCGGTGCTCGAACGTCTCGCGATCGAAGTCGGCCTCCCGGCCGACGAGGTCCACGCCGTCGCCACCGGCGACCGCTTCGCCGCCGAGGTTCGCGAGGACGAGCGCACGGCCCGGTCGCTCGGGATCGACGCGGTACCCTTCTTCGTCTTCGATCGCGCCTTCGGGGCCTCGGGCGCCCAGCCGCCGGCCGTGCTCGCCGAGCTCCTCCAGCGTGCGTGGGACGACCGCCCGACGGTCGCGGTCGCCGCCTCCGGGGAGACCTGCGGCGTCGACGGCTGCTGAGGCCCCGCGTCCGGGCTGACCGTCAGTCGACTCCGGGCGGGCCGCCGGCCGCCGCCTCCAGGCCGGCGACCAGCGCCGGCACGTCGAGGCCCGGCGGCTGGCGCGCCAGCCACGCCTCGGCGGCCCGCCGGCCGCCCACCCGGCGCAGGCCCCGCTCGCCCGCCTCGGTGACGTAGTCGCCGAGCGCCGCCCGCCGGCGGGCCCCCAGCCGCCGGCCGGCGAGGTCGAGCCGGCGGCGATGCTCCTCGAGGGCCTCGGCCAGCTCCGCGATCCCCTCCCCCGGCGCGAGCGCCGACACCGCCAGCACGGGCGGGGCGCCGGCGCCGGCGGCGCCGACCGCCGCCTGTGCGTCGCGCAGGGTCGCGCGTGCGGCCGCGCCCACGTCGGCCTTGGTCACGACGAGCACGTCCGGGATCTCCATGATCCCGGACTTCAGGAACTGGAGCGTGTCGCCCGAGCCCGGCTGGAGGACGACCACCACCGTGTCGGCCAGATCGGCGATCGCCGTCTCCGACTGGCCGACCCCGACCGTCTCGACGACGACGACGTCGAACGCGCACGCCAGGGCCTGGGCCGCCGCGCGGGTGGCCGGCGCCAGGCCGCCCAGCCGGGTCCCGGTGGCCGTCGAGCGGACGAACACGCCGGTGTCGGCCGGGTCGAAGGCGATCCGCACGCGGTCGCCCAGGAGCGCGCCGCCCGAGCGCCGCGACGTCGGGTCGACCGCGAGCACGGCCACCGTCCGCCCGCGCCGCCGCCACTCGCCGACCAGGGCTCCGAGCAGCGTCGACTTGCCGACGCCCGGCGGCCCCGTGACCCCGACCAGGTGGGCCGGCGCCTCGGCCCCCACGGCCGCCGGCGACACCGCGGCCAGCAGCGCCGCTGCCTGCTCGCGGTCGGCGGGCGCCGTGCTCTCGACCAGGTTGAGCACCGCCGGCGCCGCCGCCAGATCGCCCCGGCGCAGGCGGGCGCCGAGCTCGGCGCCGCTCACGCCGGGGCAGGGGCCTGATCGTGGCCGGCGGCCACGAGCGCGACGATGTCGCCGATGATCCTCGAGAAGCGGAAGTCCTTGGGGGTGTAGACGGCGGCCACCCCGGCCCGCCGCAGCGGCTCGACGTCCGCGTCGGGGATGATCCCCCCCACCACGACCGGAGCCGTGACGCCCCGCTCGCGCAGCGCGGCGATCACCTCGGGGATGAGGTCGCGGTGCGAGCCCGACAGGATCGACAGGCCGACGACGTGCACGCCCTCCTGGAGGGCGGAGTTGGCGATCTGCTGCGCGGTCAGGCGGATGCCCTCGTAGACCACCTCCATCCCCGCGTCGCGGGCGTACACGGCGATCTGCTCGGCCCCGTTGGAATGGCCGTCGAGCCCGGGCTTGCCGACCAGGAGCTTCAGCCGGCGCCCGAGGCGGGCCGAGACCTCGTCGACCTGGGCCCGCACCGCGTCGAGCTCGTCGGTCGGCGGGCCGGCGGCGGCCTGGCCGACGCCGGTCGGCGCGCGGTAGTCGCCGAAGGAGTCGCGCAGCGCCTGCGCCCACTCGCCGGTCGTGACCCCGGCCCGCGCCGCGGCGATCGAGGCCATCATGATGTTCTCCGCGCCGGCCGCCACCCGCCGGAGATCTTCGAGTGCCGCCGCCGCGGCCGGCTGATCGCGCTCCGCCCGCCACCCCTCGAGCGCGGCCACCTGCTCGGCCTCGAGACCGGCCTCGACCACGAGGATCCCGCCCTGCGCGTCGGCGGTCAGCGGCGAGACCTCGGTCTCGGTGAAGCGGTTGACCCCGACCACGGTCTGCTCGCCCGCCTCGATCCGGCGGATCCGCTCGCGGTGGGAGTCGACCAGGGCGGCCTTCATGTAGGGGACGGCGGCGACCGCCCCGCCGTGCTCGGCGACCACCGCCATCTCGGCCCGGGCGCCGTCGAGGAGCTCGCCGACCAAGCCCTCCATCACCGTCGAGCCGGCGAAGATGTCCGGGTACTCGAGCAGGTCGGTCTCGTAGGCGAGCACCTGCTGGATGCGCAGCGACCACTGCTGGTCCCACGGCCGCGGCAGCCCCAGCGCCTCGTTCCAGGCCGGGAGCTGGATCGCCCGGGCGCGGGCGTCGCGCCCGAGGGTCACGGCCAGCGCCTCGAGCACGATCCGCTGGACGTTGTTCTCAGGCTGGGGCTCGGTCAGGCCGAGCGAGTTGACCTGGACGCCGTAGCGGAAGCGCAGGAGCTTGCGGTCGGCGACCCCGTAGCGCTCGCGGCCGATCTCCGACCAGAGGATCGACATCGCCCGCAGCTTGGCGTGCTCCTCGACGAAGCGCACGCCGGCGTTGACGAAGAACGAGATCCGCCCGAACACGGCCGCCATCCGGTCGGCGTCGCCGCCCAGGCGCTCGCGCACCCGGTCGAGCACGGCGATCGCGTTGCTCATCGCGAAGGCGATCTCCTGCACCGGCGTCGCGCCCGCCTCCTGGAGGTGGTAGGAGCAGATGTTGATCGGGTTCCACTGCGGCACGTGCTCGACCGTGTAGGCGATGGTGTCGGCGATCAGCCGCATCGACGGCTCGGGCGGGAAGGCGTAGGTCCCGCGGGCCAGGAACTCCTTGATGATGTCGTTCTGCGTCGTCCCCTGCAGGCGCCCCGGCTCGACGCCCTGGGCCTCGGCGGTGACGATGTAGAGGGCGAGCAGCCAGGCGGCGGTCGCGTTGATCGTCATCGACGTGTTCATCTCCCCGAGCGGGATCCCCTCGAGCAGCTGGGCCATGTCGCCGCGGTGGGAGATCGAGACCCCGACCTTGCCCACCTCCCCCCGCGCCAGCTCGTGGTCGCAGTCGTAGCCCGTCTGGGTCGGCAGGTCGAAGGCGATCGACAGGCCGGTCTGGCCCTTGGCCAGGTTCTTGAGGTAGAGGGCATTGGACGCGCGCGCCGTCGAGTGACCCGAGTAGGTGCGGATCAGCCACGGCCGGTCCGGCTGGGCGAGCCGATGGGCGTCGCCGCTCATGGCGGCAATTGTAGGCTTTGCGGCAGTGACGGGCATAACCGAGCCACGCCCGATCGATGTCGGCCATCTCGGACGCGATCGGGTGATCTGCGCCTGGCTGGTCGGCGACGTCGTCGTCGACCCCGGGCCGACCGCCTCGCTGGCCGGCCTCCTCGCCGGGCTGGGCGAGACCCGCCCGCGGGCGCTGGCCCTCACCCACATCCACCTCGACCACGCCGGCGCCGCCGGGACCCTCGTCCGGCGCTGGCCCGAGCTCGAGGTCTGGGTCCACGAGCGCGGCGCCCGCCACCTCGCCGACCCGAGCCGCCTGGTGGCCAGCGCCACGCGCCTCTACGGCGAGGACATGGACCGCCTGTGGGGCGCGGTCGAGCCCGTGCCCGAGGCCAACCTCCGCATCCTGCGCGGCGGCGAGTCGCTCGGACCGTTCGCCGTCGCCTACACGCCGGGCCACGCCTCCCACCACGTCTCCTACCTGCACGAGCCGACCGGACAGGCGTTCGTCGGCGACGTGGCCGGGGTGCGGATCCCGCCCGCCGAGCTCGTCCTCCCGCCGACCCCGCCGCCCGACATCGACCTCGAGGCCTGGCGAGCCTCGCTCGACACGATCGCCGCCTGGCGGCCGCGCAGCCTCGGCGTGACCCATTTCGGCCGGATCGACGACCCGCCGGCCCACCTGGCGGCCATGCGCCGCCAGCTCACCGAGTTCGGCGAACGCGGGCGGCGCCTCGACGAGGACGCCTACGTCGAGTTGCTCCGCCGCGACCTCGCCCGGGCGGCCGACCCCGTCACGGCCGACCGCTACACCGGGGCCCTGCCGCCCGGCCAGAGCTGGGCCGGGCTGCGCCGCTACTGGGAGAAGCGCGAGCTAAGCTCACCAGACGGATGAGCCAGACGATCGAGCTTCCCCGCCTCGACGGACCCGGGACCGGTACCGGCGGCGCGTGGAAGGTCATCGTGCGCAACGACAACCACAACACCTTCGACCATGTCGCCGCCACGCTGGCGCGCGTGGTGCCCGGGGTCACCCTCGACCACGGCTACGCGATGGCCGATCAGATCCACCAACGCGGCCTGGCCATCGTCTGGACCGGCGAGAAGGAGACGGCCGAGCTCTACTGGGAGCAGCTGCGCGACGCCGGCCTGACGATGGCCCCGCTCGAGCGATAGCTACGGGCTCTCGCCCTCGGCCAGCGCCGGCGTGCTGCTCGGCGCCTCGCCGGCGTCGAAGTTGGGTCCGAACCCCCGCGCGACGACGTCCTGCCAGGCGTAGACCACCGGGACCTGGAACCAGCCGGAGCAGTTGATCCGCATCTCGATCAACTCGGGCCCCTCCCAGTAGCGCTCCCAGTCGAGCTTGGTCTCGAACTCGAGCACCTGGAGGAACTTGTAGCGGTCGTCGCGGGCTCGGTAGACGACGTAGGAGCGGGCCTGGTAGCGCAGCGCGACGACCGAGATGTGCTCCAGCGCCTCCGCGAGGTCGTCGCCCCGGAAGCCCGTCGCGTACCACGGGATGTGGACGACACCGGCCGCGGCCATCAGGCCCCGACCTCGGCCCGGATCGCTCCGGGTCCGTCGGCGGTCCGGCCCTGGCCCTCGGCGCTGGCCCCGACGAGGATGGCGATCTTGCCCAAGTGCTTGTTCTCCTTCATCAGCTGGTGGGCCTCCGCGACTCCTTCGAAGCCGAGCGTCCGCCACAGGACCGGTCGGATGAGCCCCTGCTCGATCAGCTGGTTGGCCTTCAGGCACTCGTAGGCGTTGGCGAAGTGCGAGCCGATGATCTGCTTCTGGCGCATCCACAGGTAGCGGACGTCGAAGTCGAGGTCGTAGCCCGTCGTCCCGGCGCAGATCACGACCTTGCCGAACGGCCGCACGACGTAGACCGACGTCGGGAAGGTGGCCTTGCCGACGTGCTCGAAGACGATGTCCGGCGCCTCGCCCAGGATCTCCTTGACCGCCTTGGCGAAGCGGCGGCTCTCGGCGAAGCGCGCCTTCTCCTCATCGCGGTCCTCGCCTCCCCGACGCATCATCCCGGCGTATTCGTTGCGGTCGATGTAGCCCGTGGCCCCGAGCTGCATGACCAGGCGCCCCTTCTCCTCCGAGGAGACCACGCCGACGCAGCGCGCCCCGGCCGCCGCGCACAGCTGCGTGGCGAACACGCCGAGACCGCCGGCGGCGCCCCAGATCAGGACACGGTCGCCGGCCTTCAGGCGGCACTGGTCGATCAGCATCCGGTAGGCGGTGAAGTAGACGAGGCCGTAGGAGGCCGCCTCCTCCCAGGTCAGCGCCGGCGGCTTGGTCAGGAGCTGCTGGGCCTGGACCTTGGTGAACTGCGCGAACGACCCCCACGTCGTCTCGTAGCCCCAGATCTTCTGTGACGGGGCGGCCATCGGATCGAGCCCGTGGACCTCGGGGTCCTCGTAGGAGGCCTGGTTGCAGTGGATCACGACCTCGTCGCCCGGCGCCCAGCGCGTCACGCCCGCCCCGACCTTCCAGACCACGCCGGAGGCGTCCGAGCCGCCGATGTGGTGGCCGTACTCGGGGTGATCCCCGTAGCCGAAGACCGACACCGGCTCGCCCATCGCCGCCCAGACGTTGTTGTAGTTGACGCCGGCCGCCATCACCCGGACGATCACCTCGAAGGCTCCCGGCTCCGGGACCTCGATCTCCTCGACCCGAAACGCGTCGACCGGGTCGCCCTCGCGCTCCTTGCGGATCACCCAGGCGGCCATGGTCGCCGGGAGGGTTCCCGGTTCGACGTCGAGGTGGGAGGCGTTGACGGAAGCGGCCACGGCGGCGCAATCGTATACGTCCAGGCCCCCGCGGGTCCGCGCCGCCGCATTCGTCGTTCAACTGGCGGCTGAATACAATCGGCTCCGCATGCACGAGCAGTACCGGACGCTGGGAGCGATGCTCGCGCTGGGCGAGTTCACCGCCGAGGAGGTGGCCGACCTGGCCGCCGTCAAACGGGCCAGCGTGCACACCGTGCTCAACCGCCACCGCGCCTGGATCGCGCGCATCGGCCAGCAGCCGACCGGACGGCGCGGCGGTCAGTTCGTCCGCTACCGCCTGCGCCCCGAGGCGGTGGCGGTGGTCGAGGAGCTCGTCCGGGGCGTCGCGCCGGCCGCGCCCGCCGCCGCGGGTCCGGCCGCCCGCCCGCGTGGGCCGGCGCCGCCGCGGCCCGGCGGCGTCGAGGTGGCGGTGATCATGGTCACCGACCTCGTCGGCTCGACGGCCCTCGGCTCGCGCCTGACCGAGGCGGCGTTCGAGGAGTTCCGCCGCGACCATGACTCGATCCTGCGCGACGCCGCCGAGGATCTCGGTGGGCAGGTGGTCAAGAACACCGGCGATGGCTTCCTCTTCGCCTTCCCCAGCCTCACCGCGGCGCTCGACGCCGCCGTCCGGATGCAGCAGAGGCTCGAGCGGCGCAACCGGCGGGCCGAGGTGGCGATGAGCGTCCGCATCGCCGTCAGCGTCGGCGACGCCGCCGTCGAGGACGGCGACTACTTCGGCGTCCCGCCGATCGAGGCCACGCGCCTCTGCGCCGAGGCCGCCGGCGGCGAGATCCTCGTCTCCGACACCGTGCGGGCGGTCCTGCGCGGCGGCGGCCCGCACCGCCTCACGCCCGCCGGCGTGTTCACCCTCAAGGGGCTCTCCGACCCGGTCGCCGCGTGCCGGGTGGACTGGTCGCCGCTCCCCGACCCGCGCGGCCCCGCGCTGCCGCCGGGGCTGCGCCTCGGGGCGACGGCCTACGTCGGCCGGGCGGCCGAGCGCGAAACGCTGACGGCCCGCTGGAACCTCGCCGCCGCCGGGCAGCGCCAGCTCGTGGTGATCGCCGGCGAGCCGGGCATCGGCAAGACGCGCCTGGTGACCGAGGCCGCCCTCGGCCTGCCCGAGGACACGCTGATCCTCTACGGACGCTGCGACGAGGACCAGGGGATGCCCTACTACCCGTGGCGGGAGGTCCTGCGCGACTACGTGGCCCTCGCTCCCCGCCGCCTGCTGCGCCCCCACGCCAGCGAGCTCGGCCGGCTCGTGCCCGGCCTGGGCGAGAAGCTCGGCGGCGTGGCGGTGGCGCCGTCGTCGGACCCCGACACCGAGCGGTTCTTGCTCTTCAACGCCGTCCAGGCGCTGCTCGCCGACGCCGCCGAGCTCGCCCCCGTGCTCGTGATCCTGGACGACCTCCATTGGGCCGACCGCTCGACGCTGCTCCTGCTCAAGCACCTGGTCACCGCCGCGCCGACCGGCCGGCTCATGCTGGTCGGCACCTACCGCGACTCCGACGTCGCCACCGGCGACCCGCTGACCTCGATCCTCGCCGACCTGCGCCGCGAGCCCGGCGTCACCCGGATCGCCCTCGACGGCCTCGGCGAGGAGGACATCGTCGATCTGATCGAGGAGATGGCCGGCCACCCGATCGACTCGGTCGGGGTCGCCCTCGCCCGCGAGGTCCACCGCGAGACGGCCGGCAACCCGTTCTACGGGGTCGAGCTCCTGCGCCACCTGCGGGAGACCGGCGTCATCGACGAGGCGGGCGACGGCCGCTGGTCGTTCCGCGGCTCCTCGGTCGGCCCCGCCCTGCCCCAGAGCGTCCGCGAGGTCATCGACGGGCGGGTCCGCCGGCTGGGGGAGGAGGCGCGGCGCCTGCTCTCGGTGGGCGCGGTGATCGGCCGCGACTTCGACCTCGCCCTGGTGGCGCGGGCGGCCGACCGTCCGGTCGAGCTGGTGCTCGACCTGCTCGACGACGCGGTCGCCGCCGCGCTCCTGACCCGCACGCCGGTCACCCGCGCCTCGCTGATCGGCGCCGGCCTCGTCGAGGTCTACGCGTTCAGCCACGGGCTCGTCCACGCCACCCTCTACGACGCCCTGCCGCCCGGCCGTCGGGCCGCGCTCCACCAGACCGTCGGCGAGGCGATCGAGGCGAGCTGGGGCGAGACGATCGACGCCCGCCTGGCCGAGCTCGCCCACCACTACCTGGCCGCGGCCGCGGGTGGGGTCGCGGCTGGGGTCGGGGCGTCCGGCGGCGACGGCGGCGTCGCGCGGGCGGTCGACTACGCCACGCGAGCCGGCGACCAGGCGATGCGGCAATTCGCCTACGACCAGGCGGCCACGCTCTTCGCCCGGGCCGTGGCCATGTTCGGGAGCGATTCCGGGGCGCCGCGCATCGCTCTCCTCCAGCGGCTGGGACACGCGCAGATGCGGGCCGGCGACGTCGACGCGGCCCGCGAGACGCTGCTCGAGGCCGTCGACCTCGCCCGGCGGCACGACGAGCCCGAGGCGCTGGCCGACGCCGTACGCTCCTGGGCGCTCTGGGGCCTGCGCCTCGGCGTCGACGAGGTCGTCGTCAACCTGGCCGAGGAGGCGATCGCCCGCCTGTGGGAGCGGGGGCGCCCCGGCGCGATCGCCGAGCTCAAGGGCCTCCTGGCCGCCGCCCTCTACTACGCGCCGATCAGCGAGACCGAGCGGCGCGAGCGGCTCGCCCGCGAGGCCCTGGCCGGGGCGCGGGCCGAGCACGAGCTGGTCGGCGACCGCCGGTCGGCGGCGACGCTGGCCTTCGTCATCAGCCGCTACCTGCTCGCCCGTTGGAGCCCGGACTCGGCCACGCGCGACTTCGCCCTCGCCGACGAGCTCTCGCGCCTCTGCCGCCAGCTCGGCGACGTCGAACTCGAGCTGCTGGCCTGCAACTGGCGCACGACCATGCTGCTCGAGCTCGGCCAGTTCGCCGCGCTCGACCGCGAGGTCGCCCGCCTCGAGCAGCTCGCCGAGGACCTGCGCCAGCCGCGGGCGACGGTCATCCTCGCCCAGCACCACGGCATCCTGGCCGGCACGGCCGGACGCTTTGCCGAGGCCGAGCGCCTGAGCGCCGAGTCGCTGGCCATCGGCCGGCGGATCGCCGGCTCGGTCAGCCGGCTGGCCGCCTTCTCGCAGATGATGCTGATCCGCCTCCAGCAGGGCCGCCTGCCCGAACTCGAGGACGAGGTCCGGTGGATGGCCGACCGCTACCCCTACATCCCGTCGATCCGCTGCGCCCTGGTCGTGCTCCTGCTCCAGGCCGACCGCCCGGCGCAGGCGCGGGCGGAGCTCGAGCGGATCGTCGCGCCCGGGCTCGACGCGCTGCCGCGCAACCACGCCCACATCCTCTGCCTCGGCCTGCTCGCCGAGGCGGTCACCGAGCTCGGCGACGCCGGCCGCTCGCAGGCCCTCTACGAGCGCCTGGCGCCCTACGCCGGCCGCTGGGTCTCGGTGGCCAGCACCTCGGCCCTCTGGCCGGTCGACCGCTCGCTGGCGCGGCTGGCCGCGGCCGGGGGAGCGCTGCCGCTCGCCCAGCGCCACCTCGCCGCGGCGCGGCGCGCCGTCGAGCAGGCCGGCGCTCGCCCGGGGCTGGCCCTGCTCGCCCTCGACGAGGCGCGCCTGCTCGCCCCGCTCGACGCCCCGGCAGCGCGGCGGCTGGCCGAAACCGCGCGCGAGCGGGCCGACGGCCTCGGCATGCGCGGCGTCGCCCGACTCGCGGCGCGGCTGATCGACGAGCTGTCCGCCGCGGACGACGTCTCCGCCGCCTGACCAGGCGCGGATCGCCCGGCCTCGCCGGCCGCGACCGCGCTCAGGGGAGCAGCAGGCGGCCGTGCACGGCCCGGCCGGCGGGGTCGACGGCCAACCGGGCCGCCCGGACGCCGGCGTCCTTGACCGCCACGGTGTAGGTGCCCGCGCCGAGCTGCGCCCTCAGCTCGGCCGTGTCGGCCGGGTTGATCGGCGAGGTCTGCTGCTGGAAGGCGCCGCCCGCCGACTGGAGGACCAGCTGCTGCGAGCTCCCGGTCTGGTTGGTGACGACGAGCTTGACCAGGCCGGCCCCGAGCCGGCTGCGGTCGAGGCTCACCCCGTCCGGGGTGATCGCCGCGCCGACGACGGTCGGCGGCGGCGGGCTCGGGGCGTTGGCGTAGCGGCTGGCCCCGCCGCAGGCGGTGAGGCCGGCGCTCAGCCCGAGCAGCAGGAGGATGCGCCTAGGCGCGGGCATCGTCCGGGGGCAGGGGCGGCGCGAACGGGAGGTCGACCACGGTGGCGGTCACCGCGTCACCATCGCCGACCCGCAGGACGTCACCCGGGCTGGCCGCCCGACGCACGAGGCCGAGCGCGATCGGGCCGTGGATGGGGGAGACGGCGACGGTCCCGAGCCGGCCGACCTCGGTCTCGCCGCGGTGGAGCGCCGTCCCGGGGGCGGCCGGCCCCGACAGGCGCAGGCCACGGAGGTGGCGGTTGGGCTTGCCCTTCCAGTACAGGCGGGCCACGGTCTCCTGGCCGACGTAGCAGCCCTTGGTGTAGCTCACCGCCCGGCCGTTGATCGCCGCCTCCTGGGGCATCGTCGTCTCGTCCATGTCGACTCCGAACCGCGGCCGGCCGTGCTCGACCCGCAGGCATTCGACGCTCGCCTCGCCGACCGCGCGCGCCCCGGCGGCCTCGAGCGCGGCCCGGAGCTCGGGGACGCGGGCGGAGTCGCAGATCAGGTCGATGCCGACGTCGCTGCGCACGGCGAGCACGTCGATCCCGCCGACCACGCCAGCCGTGTTGGCGTGCTCGACGCCGGCCGGCGGCGTGGGCAGGAGGCGGTCGGCGCCGGGCCCGATCAGGGAGAGGAGGCCCTGCTCGAGCGTGCGCTTGTGGAGCTCGGCCCGGTAGCCGATCCGGAACTGGCGCAGGGCGTCGAAGAGGGCCTGGAGGCCTGGTCGCTCGGTGTCCAGCCAGAGTCCGTCGGCCGTGCGCAGGACGCGCACGTCGGCGAGCATCCGGCCCTTGTGGGTGAGGAGCGTCGCGTAGCAGCCGGCGCCCTCGGCCAGGCTCTTGACGTCGTTGGAGAGCAGCGAGTCCAGGAAGTCGGCGGCCTCCTCCCCGGTCACGGCGAGCTTGCCCCGGTCGGAGCGGTCGAACAGGCCGACGCCCTCGCGCAGCTCGCGATGCTCGCCGGCGTCGGGTCGGATCGCTGCGGTCGTAGTCGTCATCGCTCCGAGGATAGACCGCGCGGCCCGGTAGGATCGGTCGGCGATGGCTCTCGCCGACACCTTCGACCAAGTAGTGGCGTCGCTGCCCGACGACTGGACCGACCTCGAGTTCGACCTGCGGATCGCCGACGAGCACCGCTACGTCGAGGCCGCCGTCTACCTCGTCACCTGCAACGCCCAGCCCTACTCCCGCCACGACTGGCACTGGCGCGTGCTCGTGGCCCACCGCTTCGGACACGCCGCGTCGGCGCCGACCGTCCACGGGACGCTCGCTCTGCTCGACGACGCCGGCATCGTCGGCGAGATCGCCGTGCGCGAGGTCCGCGAGGGTCGGGTCCCGGTGATGGAGATGTGGGGGCGGCCCTACTCGGTGCGCGAGGAGTTCCTGAGGCTGCACGCGCAGTAGGGGGTCGCTGCGTCGCCGCCTTCGCCGCCCGACTCGCTGGCGCTCGGGGGCGGCTCCTGCGGCGACTCCGCTCGCCGGGTGGGTTCGGTTTCGGTGTGGTGGCGCCGATCGCCGGGGTAGGGGCGATCACGCGAGGGCGCGGGCGGTTGCGCGATAGGGGTGCGCCGTGGGCGCTGGCCGGGGTAGTCTCCGCTCAGGCGTCAGTCGGCGCCGGTTCGAGGGAAGAGCTGGGTGGTTGGTGATCGGGCAGCGTGATCCGGCAGATGTGCAGGGGGCTCTCGACGAGGCGCTCGAGCGCTGGCGCCGGGCGATGGGGTCCGACCGCGCCCGGGCGCCCGACGGCTTCCTCGGCGAGCTGCGCGAGGCGCTCCAGATGGCCAGCGAGGCCCGTGACCGGCTCGAGCTGCGCTCGGCCTGCCTCGACCTGGCCGAGCGGGCGATCTCCGCCACGGCGCTGGCCGTCGCCATCGCCAAGCCGATCCCCACGCCGGCCGGCGGTCCGCATCCGGTCGGGGCCGAGATCGCCACCGCCGCCCGCCGCTGGGCTCATACCCCGCCGGCGTCGTGGTTCGCCGCCGCCCGCGCGGCGCTCGACGAGCTCGACGATCCCGACACCGAGCCGGCGGTCATGCAGGCGACGTTCTGCGAGCTCGCCGGGCTCGGCGTCGCCTGGGCGGCCTCGCTCTCGGCGCCGCGCTGACGCCGTTCGCCGGTGGTTCTCGACCTCGAGACGCCGCACGGCCTCGCCCGGGCCCATGTCCAGCCGGCCGTGGCGCCCGTCGGGGCGCTCGTGCTCGGCCACGGCGCCGGCGGCTCGGTGGCCGCACGGGACCTCGTTGCGGCCGCCGGCGTCGCCCGCCGCGCCGGCTTCAGCGTCGCCCTGATCGAGCAGCCCTACCGCGTCGCCGGTCGGCGCTCCTCGCCGCCCGCGCGCCACCTCGACGCCGCCTGGACGGCGGCCGTCGACCAGCTGCGGGCCGGACCGCTCGGCGCGATCGCGCTGGTGGTCGGCGGTCGCTCGGCCGGCGCCCGCGTGGCCTGCCGGACCGCCGCGGCCACCGGCGCCGCCGGGGTGCTCTGCCTGGCCTTCCCCCTCGTGCCCCCGGCCCGCGCGAGCTCAGGGCCGCCGGCGAGCCGCCTGCCCGAGCTCGAGGCCGTACCGGTCGCGACCCTGGTCGTCCAGGGCGCCTCCGACCGGTTCGGGATACCGCCGGGCGGTCCGAACCGGTCGGTGGTGGTCGTGGCCGGCGATCACCGGTTGACGTCCGACCTCGACGCCGTCGCGCAGGCCGCGGGCGACTGGCTCCGCGGCCTGGTGCTCTAGCGCCCTCGCAGCCCGCGGGTCAGTCGCCCGAGCATCCGCGGGATCAGGCCGAGCACGCTCACAACGAGCGAGATCGCCTTCTCGAGCAGGCCAAAGCCCGTCTTTGGGGACGAGTAGTGGCTGGGGTCGGTGACCGCCTGGTGGGGCGGGGTGTCGCTCCAGGTGAGCAGCGGCTCGGGCCGTCCGCGAGCCGCGCGCTCCTCGGCGCTCAGGCCGGCGACGTTCTCGGCCGTACCGGCCAGCTCGGCGAGGACGCCGCTACCCCGGCCGGTGGGCTTGATCTTCATTCCCGTCATGCCGGGTTTGGTCCACGGGAGCTCTTCGTCGGAGTGGGAGTTGGTTACGGGCATGGGTGCCTCCTAATCTCGATCAGGCATGCCGCGTGCCGAGGCTCGACACCCGATCGGCATGCCGCCCGTGCATTGTCGCACCTGGGCGCGCCGCGGAAGGGGTCATGTCGAGGCCGGGAACATGGCCGGGATGTCGGGCGCCTTCCGGACGATCCCGAAGCGCGCCTCCCAGGCCGCCCAGGCGCGCAGACGGGGACGGTCGAAGGTACCGAACGCCCGGCCTGGGCCGCCGGTGAACGCCCCGCGCAGGGCGGCGAGCTCGGCCAGCAGCAGCGGTCGGTCGAGGCCGGGGACCCGGGCGAGCTCGTCGCCCGCGCTCCGGGCCGGCGTCGCGATCGTCAGGGCGTAGCCGCGCTCGAGCGCCGCCACCGTCGCGCGCACGAGCATCGGGTCAGCGCGCAGCTCCCGGCCGGTGACGCAGACGACGAGCTCCGGATAGGCCGGGGCTCCGTAGTCGTCGACCCGAAACTCGCGAATGCCGGGCCGCCGGCGGGCGAGCGCGACCCCCTCGACGTCCCAGAAGGCCGTGGCCGCGGCGACGTGGCCGCCGAGGAGGGCGGGGACGGCGTCGAAGCCGATCGTCACCTCGCGCACCTGCCGCGGGTCGCCGCCGGCGCCGGCGACGACCGATCGCAGGACGGCGTCGTCGCTGGGCAGGCCGGTGACCCCGGCCAGCTGGCCGGCGAGGTCGCGGGGCGTGCGCACGCTCGGCTGGGCCAGGACCGCCGCGAGCGGCCGCTGGACGAGCGGGAGCACGCCGACGATGTCGCGCCCGGCCGCCCGGGCGAGGGCCAGGTCGTGGATGTCGAGCACCGCGAGGTCGGCCCGGCGGCTGAGCAGGAGCTTGACCGAGTCGGTCGACGACGACGGCACGCGCACGTCGAGGCGGACCCCGGCGGCCCGGTCGTAGCCGCGGGCGAGCGCCGAGTAGATCCCGGCGTGGACGGCGTTCGGCGTGAAGTCGAGGACGAGCGTCGCCGCGGGCAGGCGGCTCGATCGGCCACCGCAGCCGGCCGGCGCGAGCGCGACGGCCGCGGCGGCGGCGCAGGCCATCAGCGCGCGGACCATCGCCGGACTATAGGTGGGGCAGGCGTAGACTTGACCGTCGATGCGCCGTCGCGTCACCTTCTCGCGCAACCTCACCCTGTCCCTGTCGCGCACGTGCCGCTGCTACTGCAAGTACTGCTCGTTCGCGACCCGCCAGGCCCACCTGCACACGCCGCAGGAGGTCGTGGCGCTCCTCGACGGCGCGGCCCGGCGCCAGGTCAAGGAGCTGCTCGTGCTGACCGGTGAGCACCCCGAGATCAACGCCGAAGTCGCCCGGCGCCTGGCCGACTACGGCCACGCCGACTTCACCGCCTACGTCGCCTGGGCGTGCGAGCGCGCGCTCGAGCGCGGGCTGCTCCCGCACACCAACCTCGGCGTGCTCGACCGCGGCGAGCTCGCCCGACTGCGCGAGGTGACCGCCTCGCAGGGCCTGATGCTCGAGTCGATCAACCCCGATCTCCCGGCCCACGCCGGGTCGCCGACCAAGCACCCGGCGGCGCGACTGGCGACGCTCGAGGCGGCCGGCGAGCTGCGGATCCCCTTCACCACCGGCATCCTCGTCGGCATCGGCGAGACCGAGGATGACCGCGTCGCGTCGCTGGAGGCGATCGCCGCCGTCCACGCCCGCCACGGACACATCCAGGAGGTCATCCTCCAGAACTACGTCCCCCACCAGCGCTACTACAACCGCGAGCCGGCGGAGATCGCCGAGGCGGCGGCCGCCGACTACTGGCGCACCGGCCTCGGCCGCGCGCCCGACCGCGCGCTTCCCGGCTGGGCCTGCGAGGTGGCAATCGACGACATGATCCGGCTGATCGGCGAATGCCGGCGCCTGATGCCGGACGTCGGCATCCAGGTCCCGCCCAACCTGTCGGACTGGTGGCCGCGGCTCGTCGCCGCCGGGGCGAGCGATCTCGGCGGCCTGTCGGCCAACGGCGACCACATCTCCCCCGAGCACCCGTTCCCCTCCCCCCACCAGGTCCGCAAGCGCCTGGCCGCCGACGGCTTCGCCCTGACCGAGCGGCTCTGCGTCTACCCCCAGTACATCGACGCCGGCTGGGTCGACCAGGGCGTGCTCGACGTGATCCGCCAACGCTTCTGGTCGTTCATCCCCCGCCGAGGGTCCGGCCGCCGCGAGGAGCGGCCGATCCGCCGCGACCGGGTGGCCGGGGCCATCGCCCGCGGGCGCGACGGGCTGCCGCTCGAGGCCGAGGAGCTGACTGCCCTCTTCGCCGAGACGCGGCCCGAGGCGATCGAGGACATCCGCCAGGCGGCCGACGAGCTGCGCACCGAGCTCGCCGGCGAGACGGTGACCTTCGTCGTCAACCGCAACATCAACGTCTCCAACGTGTGCATCGTCGGCTGCTCGTTCTGCGGCTTCGGCCAGGGCCGGCGCTCGCCCGACGCCTACCAGCACGACCGCGCCGAGCTCGTCCGCCGCGTCCGCGAGGCGGTCGACTACGGGGCGACCGAGATCTGCATGCAGTCGGGCATCCACCCCGACTGGGGCCTCGACGACTACGAGCGCTGGCTGGCCGTGATCAAGGAGACCGCGCCCGAGCTCCACCTCCACGCCTACTCGCCGATGGAGGTCGCCCACATGGCCGACGTCTCGGGCCTCGACCCGCGGGCCGTCCTGCGGCGGCTGCGGGCCGCCGGCCTCGACTCGACGCCGGGCACGGCGGCCGAGGTGCTCGACGACGGCGTCCGCGAGCGGATCTCACCCAACAAGCTCCCGGTCGCCCGCTGGGTCGAGGTGATCGAGGCCGCCCACGCCGAGGGCATTCCCTCGACGGTGACCGTCATGTTCGGCCACATCGAGGAGCCGTGGGAGCTCGCCGAGCACATGCGCGTCGTCCGCGAGCTCCAGGAGCGGACCGGCGGGTTCACCGAGTTCGTCCCCCTCGCCTTCATCCCCTTCCACACCATGCTCGGCCGCACCCACGGGATCGAGGAGATCTCGGCCGCGGAGAGCCTCAAGCACACCGCGGTCTTCCGCCTCGCCCTCGGCCGGACGATCCGCAACCTCCAGTCCTCCTGGGTCAAGCTCGGCCTCGACGTCGCCACCGAGTCGCTGCGCTGGGGCGTCAACGACCTGGGCGGGACGCTGATGGAGGAGTCGATCTCCCGCATGGCCGGCTCCTACCACGGCGTCCGCCTCGACCCGCCCGAGCTGATCGCCGCCGCCCACCGCGCCGGCCGCCCGGCCGCCGAGCGCACGACGCTCTACGCGATCCGCCGCCGCTACGACGTGCCGGTCGCCGGCGCGGCCGGGTAGCCGCCGAGCACCTCGGCGCGGCTGCGGGCTCGCGACCGCCCGCCGTAGGCGAACGTCCACGCCATCAACAGCCCGATCACGACGAGGGGCACGACCGCCGAGAGGCCGACCACCGTCGAGGCGGGCAGCGTGAACGCCGCCACCACGCGGATCGCCGCCTCGGCCACGAGGACGGCGCCCCATACGACGGTCATGGTCCGGTTCGACCGGCGGAACGTCGGCGACCGCTGCCAGTAGCGCTCCCACGCCGCGAGCCCGGCCGGGGAGCCGTCGGTGGCGAACCTGCGGCCGAAGTAGAACATGAGCGGGCGCGGCCCGCACGACCGCGGTCGCGCGGGGGGCGCGGCGCCCGTCAGCGCCTCACCCATGCTTCCGAGTTCCGACATATGTGCGCTATAGGCTACGACCGTGAACACAAGTGCGCAAGTCAAGCCTCCCAGCCGGCGGCCGGGCCACCCGGCCGGCCTGATCCTGTTCGCGCTCGGAGCCGCCCGCGTCCCGCCGCAGCCGCCGCTGCCCGGCCCGGCGCTGATCGCCCTCCTCGGCGATCTCGGCCTCTCCGAGTCGGCCGCCCGCTCCGCCATCCTGCGCATGCGGCGCGGCGGCTGGCTGGTCTCGCGGCGGACCGGGCGCACGGTCGCCTACGCGCCGTCCGCGTCCACCCTCGCCGGTCATCGCCGCCGCGAGAACGCCCTGGTCGAGCTCGAGCGGCCCGGCGACGGCGCCTTCCACGCCCTCCTCGTCAGCGTCCCCGAGCGGCGGCGCGCCTACCGCGACGAGCTCCGCCGCGCCGCCCACCTCGCCGGCTACCGGACCCTGCGCGCCGGACTCCTCGTCGCCCCCGGCGATCGCCGCCCCGAGCTCGGCGACCTGCTCGACCGCGTCCCTCCCGGCGCGTCGGTCGTCGCCGGGCGCCTCCAGCTCGCGCCCGCGGACTCCCGGCGCCTGGCCGGCCAGCTGTGGGCGCTGCCCGACCTCGCCGACCGCCTCCGGGCGGTGGCCGCCGCGGCGCGCGGCGCGACCGCCGCGGCGCTCGTCGAGCACCCCGAGGGCGCCGACGCCTTCCGCGCCCTGGCGGCCGCCCTGCTGCCCGTCTACGAGACGATCGCCGACGATCCGGGGCTCCCGACGGAGCTCCTGCCCCCGGGCTGGCCGGCGGCCGAGGTCGGCGCGGCGCTGGGCGCCGGCCTGCGCGTCCTCGGCCCGCCGGTGAGCGTCCACATCGACGAGCTGCGGCGCCGCGCTCGGGGCCGCGCCTGACGCCGCTCAGGCGCGCCCGACGGGGCCGCGCCCGACGCCCGCTCAGGCGCAGGCCGACTCGGCCGCGCCCGACGCGCGCCCCCAGGCGCGCCCGCACTGGACCGCGCCCGACGCCGGCTCAGAAGTCGAAGCCGCCGCCGAAGTCGTCGCCGCCGCCGCCTCCCCAGCCGCCGCCGTCATCGCCGCCGCCCCAGCCGCCGCCGCCGTCCCCACCCCAGCCGCCGCCGTCGTCATCGCCGAAGATGCCGTCGAGCAGGCCGCCGCCGGCCAGGCCGAGCGCGCCGCCGAGGAGCGAGCCGACGAGCAGCCCCTCGAACATGCCGCCGCCGCCGAAACCGCCGAAGTAGCCGCCCGCCCAGGGCGCGTAGTGAGCCGGGGCGTTCCAGTAGTCGGTCGGGCGGCCGTTGACCATGACCTGGCGCCCGTGGGGACTGAAGCCGTCGCGTACGCGCACGGCGTCGGCCCGGCAGGCCGGGACCGGTCGCGGCGCGCCGCCGTCCGGCGCCCAGTCGACCTCGTCCGTCGACGGACCGTGGCGCGGGTCGAAGAAGCACGGCGGCCGCCGCTCGGGCGGCTGGCGTCCCTCGAGGTGGGCCTTGGCCGCCAGCATCGCGTAGCGGCCCTCCTCCAGCGTCTCGCTCACCGGGGCCAGATCCTCCGGCCGGCGGGCCGTCTCGAACACCTTGTTCGCCCGGTCGTACGCCTCGAGGGCCTGGTTGTAGCGCTCGAGGGCGTCCGGCGAGACGCCCTTCATCTGGACGTCGACGTCGAGCGAGCGGATGTCCTCGCCCAGGGCCACGAGGTCGTCCCGCGCCTGGGCCCGCACCTCTTCGAACTCGCGCTCGCGCCGTGACTTGTGTCCGAGAAAGCCCATGGCCACAGACGATAGCGCCCCGATACCGTTGCACGCGCAACCGCTTGCTAGGATCGACGCCGACGGGTGGACCCGCCGCCCGAGACGCGAGGATCGATGATGGAGCCTGACGCCCGCCCGACGTCCAGCCCGGCGATGACCCCACCTCCGATCGTCCAGCAGGCGCCCGGCCCGGCCGAGCGCGGACCCGGCGGTCGCTTCCAGCGCCAGCCGAGCCGCTTCCGCGACTGGGTGACCGCCGACGGCAGCTCCGGCTTGCCGGCCCGGGCCGGCCGCTACCACCTCTACGTGTCGCTCGCCTGCCCCTGGGCCCACCGGGCGATCATCCTGCGCCGACTCAAGGGCCTCGAGGCGGCGATCGGCATGTCGATCGTCGACCCGATCCGCGACGAGCGCGGCTGGGCCTTCGGTCCGCCCGACGGTCCGACCGGCGACCAACTCCACGGCTGGTCGCTCCTCGCCCAGGCCTACCAGGCCAGCGACCCGTCGTTCGTCGGGCGCGTCACCGTCCCCGTGCTCTGGGACCGCGAGACCGGGCGCATCGTCAACAACGAGTCGGCCGACATCGTGGTCATGCTCAACGGCGCCTTCGACGGCGTGGCCGCCCACCCGGAGCGCGACTTCCACCCGCCGGACGGGCGCGAGGAGCGGGAGGCGCTCCAGGAGATCATCTATGACACGGTCAACAACGGTGTCTACCGAGCCGGGTTTGCCGCCACCCAGGACGCCTACGACGAGGCGGTCCGGCCCGTGTTCGAGACGCTCGACATGCTCGACGCCCGGCTGGCCGACCGGCGGTTCCTGTTCGGCCCGCGCCCGACGCTCGCCGACTGGCGGCTCTTTCCCACCCTCGTCCGCTTCGATCCGGTGTACGTCGGACACTTCAAGTGCAACCTCCGCCGGATCGTCGACTACCCGCATCTCTGGCCCTACGTCCGCGACCTCTACCAGACGCCCGGCGTCGCCGAGACCGTCGACTTCGACCACATCAAGCGCCACTACCACGTGACGCATCGGCAGATCAACCCGACCGGAATCGTCCCGGCCGGGCCGCTCGTCGACTTCGCCGCCGCCCATGACCGGGCCCGCCTCGCCTGACCCGCGCGTTAAGTCCGCCGGCAGGCGAGGCTAGACTAGAGACCCAGAACACCGGCCGCCGCCATGGAAGGCCCGCATGTCCATCACCTTCTCCCTAGCCCTGCCTCGAGAACCCGGCGCGAGCTCACTCGCCCGCCAAGCGGTGCGCAGCCACCTGGCCGGCCACCTGCCGTCGGCCACGCTCGACGACGTCACGCTCGCCGTCAGCGAGCTCGTCGCCAACGCCGTCCTCCACGGCACCGGGGAGATCGAGCTGCGGATGGAGGCCGACGACCAGGCGGTCAAGGGCGAGGTGATCGACCAGGGCCGCGGCTTCGAGCGGCAGATGCGCGAGGACGGCGGCCTCGACGGGGTCGGCGGCCGCGGCCTCTTCATCGTCGGCAAGCTCACCGAGTCCTGGGGCGTCCACGAGGGCACGACCCACGTCTGGTTCCAGATCCCCGTCGGCGGCGCCGGCCACCGCTGCGAGGAGCCCGACATCGGTTATCCCGGCGAGGACCAGCTGCCCGACGTCTGACCGCCGCCGGCGGTCAGGTGAACAGGTCTTCGGCCAGCGGCCGCACCAGCGCCGCCGCCCCCGGTCCGTCGTCGTCGCTGACGTGGGCGGCCAGGCCGCCGACGATGACCACCGGCTCGCCCGAGTCCTTGCTCCGCGCCAGGTCGGCCGCCGCCGCGACGGCGTCGGCCAGGGCGATCCACGTCGCCGCCAGCTCGCGGCCGCCGCGGTCGGTCCGCCCGCGCCAGTCGACGAGCGCCGCCAGGCCGGCGCAGCCGATGGCCACGTCGCACTGACCCTGGCGCCAGGCCCGGCCGAAGCTGTCGGTCACGAGCACGGCCGGTGCCGCCCCGGTCAGCTCGCGCAGGCGGGCGCGCAGGCCCCGGGCCGACGCGTCGGGGTCGACCGGGAGCAGGACGACGGTCCCGTCCGGGGCGTTCGACGCGTCCACGCCGGCATTGGCCGCGACGAAGCCGTGGCGGGTTCGGCAGATCAGGGCCGCCGGGCTGGCCCGGACGATGGCCGCCGTCTCGTCGAGCACGACCTGGACCTGGCGGGGGTCGCGCCCCCTCGGCCCGGTCGGCACCCCCGGGCCGGCCCGCCCCCCCGGCCCGGCCGGCCCCTCCGGCCCGGCCGGCCCCCCCGGCCCGGCCAGCCCCGCCAGCTCGCGGGCTCGGGCGGTCGGGATGACGTCGGCCAGCCGGCGCGTGCGCCCCTCGGCCTTGGAGATCGCCTTGTGGGCGACGACGACGATCTCGCCGTCGGCCGGCCGGGCTCCGGCCGCCACGATCAGCGCGGCCAGGTCGTCGCCGGCGGCGATCTCCGGCAGCCCGGCCACGGCGCTGGCGCGGATCGCGGCCACCGGCTAGTGCGGCCAGGTGGCGAGCACGGCCCGCGTGCGCTCGGCCTGACCGCCGCGGAGCTCGAGCGCCTCGCGCAGGGCGTCGAGGTCGCGCGGCGTGTCGACGTCGAGCAGCAGCGACGGCAGCTGCGCCACGCGGCAGGCGGCGCCGGCCGCCGCCGCCCGCTCCCGGTGGCGCCGGCAGCTCCCGGGTCCGAACGTCGGGTAGAGGGCGTTGGGCGGCGTGAGCAGGAGGCCGTTGGTGCCGATCCCGTGCCGGTCGGGCACGATCACGACGCTCGTCCCCGTCCGCTGGTCGCCGAGCAGCCCGTCGAGCTCGGTCGGGTCGAGGGCCGGGCAGTCGCCGGGAACGAGCAGCGCCCGGTCATAGCCCTCGGCCACCGCCCGGGCCAGGCCGATCTGGGCGGCCGCGCTCTGACCCGACTCGTGGGGGTCGGGCACCACCTCGGCTCCGAGCGTCCGGGCCAGGTCGGCCACGCGCGCCTCGTTGGTGACCACCAGGGTCGCCTCGACGGCCCGGCAGGCGGCGAGCGCGACCATCACGTCGGCGACCATCGCCTCGGCCAGGTCGCCCCGGAACTCGGGGCTCAGCTCGGCGCTCAGCCGCTGCTTGGCGAGCTCGAAGCGCTTGACGGGGAGGATGGCCAGGGTCCGCACGGTTTGCACGCTACTCGGCGAGGGCCCGGGCGAACGCGAGGGTCTCCGCGGCCAGCCGCCGCCGGCCGGCCGCGTCGGCCATCAAGGTGTCGGTCGTCAGCGTCGGCACCCCGTCGGCCGGCTCGTCGGCGACGAGGCCGTCGAGCAGCCCGGCGTAGCACGCGGCCACCCCGGTCGCGTCGGCGGTGAAGCCGGCCCAGGCGAGGAAGGCCAGGGTCGGCCCCTTCAGCACCTGGCCGCCGACGATCGGGCTGACGGCGAGGATCGGCGCCGGCGCGGCGGCCAGCGCCTCGCGCATGCCCGGCACGGCGAGGATCGGCCCGATCGAGATGATCGGGTTCGACGGGCCGATGACGATCGCCTCCGCCCCGGCGATCGCCGCGGCGGCCGCCGGGCCGATCCGCGCCGCCGCCGCCCCGGCGAAGCGGACGTCGTCGATCGGGGCGGCGCCCCGCTCACGGATCAGGAACTCCTGCAGGCCGATCCACCGGCCGCCGGTGGCGATCTCGGTGCGGACCTGCTGCTCGGTCATCGCCACCACGGCGGCCCGCAGGCCGAGCGACCGGCCGAGGGCGGCCAGCGCCTGGCTCGGCGTCGCCCCGGCCGCGAGCCGCCGCCGGCGCTCGACGCAGACAGCGAGATCCTCGTCGCCGAGGTTGAACCAGACATCCTCGCCGGCGGCGCGCCGGGCGTCCATCGCGGTGAACGTGTCGCCGGCCAGGCCCCAGCCGCGGGCGTCGATCCGATCGGCCAGCCAGTAGCTGATCAGGTCGGGGTCGGGCGAGACGTGGGCGCCGTGGATCTCGATGTCGTCGCCGGTGTTGGCGATCACCGTCAACCGCTCGCCGACCAGGTCGTAGAGGCCGCGGGCCAGCTTGGCGGCGCCCGTACCGCCGGACAGGAGCACGACCGCCACTACGGCAGGCCGGTGATCCGCAGCCCGGCCCGCGTGCGGTGGCGGACGTTGATCGAGATCATCAGCGCCGTCAGCGACTCGGCGATCCGGGCCATCTCGAGGCGGCCGGCGTCGACGCAGCGCAGTCCGTCGATCCGGTCGATCACGGCGGCGACCGCCAGCTTGTCGTCGCGGTCGTCCGCGCACAGGAGGACGTCCTCGTCCAGGCGGTGGTCGAGATCGGCGAGCGACGCGGCGCTCACCGTGTGCAGCCCGCTGACCACGCGCACCCCGGCGGGCGCCATCTCCCGGGCCTGCTCGGCCGCCGAGCCCTGCCAGACGCCGAGCATCCGCGTCGCCTTGCCGCTGACCGCGGCCGCCAGCGGGACCGTCGTGTCGAGCAGGAGCTGCCCGGAGCGCAGGGCCGGACGGATGTTGGTCAGCGTCTCCGACTGGTTGCGGAAGGGGACGGTGAGGATCACCAGGGCGGCCGCCCCGGCCGCCTCGGCGTTGCCCTGGCCGTCGAAGCTCCCGCCCGCGACCGCCGCCCGCGCCCGCGCCGCCGCCTCGGCCGCCCGGTCGGGGTCGCGCGAGCCGATCGTCACGGCCACCCCGGCGCGGCCGAGTCGCACGGCGAGCCCGAAGCCGAGCGCGCCGGACCCGCCGATGATGCTGACCGCGTCGGGCACCGCGGACGAGTATATGGTCAGGGTGTGCCCCCGCCCGATGGCCCGACCCCGACCCCGGAGGAGCTCGCCGCCGTCCAGCGCCGGCGCGAGCGGGTGGAGCGCGAGCAGGCCGAGACGGCGGTCGACGAGCAGGAGGCCCAGGCCCACGCCCGGCGGGCCGACGAGGCCGACTACCTGCGCTCGAAGCTCGACGACCAGGCCGCGGCCGACCGCGAGGGCTGAGGCCGGCGTGGCGGCCGGGGCCGCCGAGTTCCCGGCGGCGGTGCGGATCCGCGAGGTCGGCCCGCGCGACGGCTTCCAGAACGAGCCGGAGACGATCCCGACGGCGGAGAAGGTGGCCCTGATCGACGCCCTGGCCCGGACCGGCCTGCGCCGGCTCGAGGTCACGAGCTTCGTCCGGCCCGACGTGATCCCCCAGCTCGCCGACGCCGAGGCGGTGCTCGCGGCGATCGACCCGCCGCCGGGCGTGGCCCTGAGCGTGCTCGTCCCCAACCGCCGCGGCCTCGACCGGGCGCTCGCCGCCGCCGGCCGCTTCCACGAAGTCGGGGTCTTCCTGTCGGCGACGGAGACCCACAACCGCCGCAACGTCAACCGGTCGGTCGCCGCGTCGCTGGCCGAGGCGGCCGCCGTCCTGGGCGACGCGGCCGCCGCCGGCCTGCGGGGCGAGGCGGTGATCTCGGTCGCCTTCGGCTGCCCCTACGAGGGGCGCGTCGCGCCGGCGCGGGTCTTCGCCCTGGCCGAGGCCCTGCGCGACGCCGGGGCGGCGGAGCTGAGCTTCGGCGACACGACGGGGATGGCCAACCCCCGCCAGGTCGGCGCCTTCTTCGCCGCGGCGCGGGCCGCGCTGGGGGAGGAAGTCGAGCTGACCGCCCACTTCCACAACACCCGGGGCGCCGGCCTGGCCAACGCGCTGGCCGCCCTCGCGGTCGGGATCGACTCGTTCGAGGCGAGCTTCGGCGAGCTCGGCGGCTGCCCGGTGCCGCCGGGGGCGACCGGCAACATCGCCACCGAGGACCTGGTGTCGATGCTCGAGGAGATGGGCATCGTCACCGGCGTCGACCTGCCGGCGCTGGTGGCCTGCGCCCGCCGCGTCGAGGCGGCGCTCGGCCGCCGGCTGGGCAGCCACACGCTCCGAGCGGGTCCGGTGAATTGGGGCTAAAGGTCCGCGGCCGACCGGCCGATACGTGCCTTGCACTCCCTCCCTCCCCCTGAACGGGCCGGCTCCCAGAGCCGGCCCGCGACGGTTAACGGGGGTGGATGCCTTGGAGCGGTCCCCGCCGGTCCGGGCGGATGGGGGACGGCGGAGCCGGGCAGCGGGCGGCCGGGGGGGTGGGCTGGGGTCGGTGGGACGGTACATTGGGTCGCGTGGAAGATCGCGCCGATCTCCGGGCGTCGGACGCCGATCGGGAGGAGGTGGCCGAGGATCTGCGCGACCACTACCGGGCCGGCCGGCTCACGACCGACGAGCTCGACGACCGGGTCGAGGCGGCCTACGCGGCCCGGACCACCGGGGAGCTCGCCCGCGTGCGGGCCGATCTGCCGCCGCTGCGCGCGCCGGTCCGCCTGGCCGACCCCGAGCGGAGCCTGCGCCGCCGGCGGGTCTACCAGGACGCCGGGGGTGTCGTCATCGCCGCGACGGCGTGCGTGGCGATCTGGCTGGCGGCCGGGGCGCACGGCCAGTTCTGGCCGGGCTGGGTGATCCTGGTCGGAGCCGTGCGGCTGATGCGCGACGGCTGGCGCCTGCTCGGTCCCGGCGCCGATCTCGAGGGGCCGCCGGCGCTGGCGCTCCGGCGGGCCGATCGTGGTCGCCGCCGCCGCCGCCGGGGCTATCGGTGAGCGAGGCCCTGGCCGCGGCGCTGGCGCGAGCCCGCGCCGGCGGCCCGCCCCGCCACCAGGAGAAGGCGGCCGCCCAGGGCAAGCTGCCGGTCCGCGACCGCATCGCCCGCCTGGTCGACCCGGGCTCGTTCGTCGAGGACGGGCTGCTCGCCAACTGGGAGGGCGAGGGCCTGGGGGCCGACGGGGTGGTCACCGGCCTGGGGACGCTCGGCGGGCGGCCGGTGGCGGTGATGGCCAACGACCCGACGGTCAAGGCGGGCTCCTGGGGGCGAAAGACGGTCGAGAAGATCATCCGCATCCAGGAGCGGGCCGGCGCGAGCCTGGTGCCGATCGTCTACCTCGTCGACTCGGCCGGCGCCCGGATCACCGACCAGGTCGAGATGTTCCCCGGCCGGCGGGGGGCCGGGCGGATCTTCCACAACCAGGTCACGCTGTCGGGGCTGGTGCCGCAGGTCTGCGTCCTGTTCGGGCCGAGCGCGGCCGGCGGGGCCTACATCCCGGCGTTCTGCGACGTGGTGATCATGCACGAGCGCAACGCGTCGATGTACCTCGGGTCGCCGCGGATGGCCGAGATGGTGATCGGCGAGCAGGTCACCCTCGAGCAGATGGGCGGCGCGCGCATGCACACGACGGTCTCCGGCTGCGGCCACCTGCTGGCGGCCGGCGACGCCGAGGCGATCGACCTCGCCCGCCGCTACCTGTCGTACTTCCCGACGAGCTGGCGCGACGGCGCACCGGCGGCGGCGCCGGTGGCCGCGGATCGGGCGGCCGAGACCCTGGCCGGCCTGATCCCGGCCGACGAGAACCGGCCGTTCGACATGGCCGAGCTGATCGACGGCGTGATCGACGGCGGCTCGTGGTTCGAGATCCAGCCGGGCTGGGCCCGGGAGATCGTGGTCGGCTACGGGCGGCTCGACGGCCGGGCGCTCGGCGTGGTGGCCAGCCAGCCGCGCCACCGCGGCGGCGTGCTCTTCGGCGACTCGGCCGACAAGGCGACCCGCTTCATCCGCACGTGCGACGCCTTCAACCTGCCGCTCCTCTTCCTGGCCGACGTGCCGGGCTTCATGATCGGGACCGAGGTCGAGCGGGCGGGGATCATCCGCCACGGGGCGAAGCTGATCAGCGCGGTGAGCGAGGCGACGGTGCCGAAGATCTCGGTGATCGTCCGCAAGGCCTACGGGGCCGGGCTCTACGCGATGGCCGGTCCGGCCTTCGACCCCGACGGCTGCCTGGCCCTGCCGGGGGCCCAGGTGGCGGTGATGGGGCCGGCGGCGGCGGTCAACGCCGTCTACTTCAACGAGCTGGCGGCGATCTCGGATCCCGAACGGCGGGCGGCGCGGACGGCGGCGCTGCGGCGGGAGTACGCCGCCGGGATCGACATCCTCCGCCTGGCGAGCGAGCTCGTCGTCGACGCCGTGATCCCGGCCGACCGGCTGCGCGACGAGCTCGGCCGCCGCTTCGCCGCCGCCGCGGGCAAGGCCCGCGACCGGCCGGCGAAGCATGGGGCGATCACGCCGGTCTGAGCCGGGCGGTTACGGTGCGGCTGCGGCTGCGGCTACGGCTCGAACGGGGGCCAGGTCTCGGTCACCAGCAGCATCAGCGCGTAGGCGCGGACGGTGTAGGCGAGCAGGAAGACCATTGCGTTTTGTAGTCCGCGCGGCTGGCGTCCGGTGATCACGATCACGAGCCAGCTGACGAAGCCGATCAGGGCGACGGCGTAGCTCATGACGCCGGCGATGATCGCCGGGATCAGGGCGTAGAACACGCGCAGGAACACCTTCAGGCGGCTGTAGCCAGCCAGTTGGGGGGCGACGACGAGGCGGGCGGGATAGGACGGATCGGGGTTCCCGTGGAAGGGCGGGAAGCGATCGACGGTGAGGTAGGCGTAGGCGTTGAAGCGCGCATAGAAACGCAGGAAGCCGACCATGAACTCGTAGAGGGCGCCCGGCCAGCGTCCGGTGAACAGGAGCGCGAACCAGGCGATGATCACCACGAAGAACGCCCCGATCCCGTAGAGGAGCAGGACGATGTAGTGGGGAATGATGAGGAGGAAGCGGAAGAACGTCGTCAGGCGGCTGCGGCGGTCGACGTAGTCGACCTCGAGCGTGACGGGATAGGACACTGTTTGGACCCCTTTGGATTGCGCTGCTTGCCTCCAGCCCCAAGTCAGATCGTAAGCCCTGGGGGGAGGGGGGGTGGATTTCTTGCACGCCGTCCCGGGCGGGGGGTAGCCTCGCCGGCCGATGCTCCACGAGGCCAGGAATGCCGGCTTCGTCGCGACGCGCGGCCTGCGGGGTCGGCGCCTGCGCTTCGTCGCCGGGGCGCTCGTCTGCGAGCGGTCGCTCGGCCGCCGCGCCCACGGCGAGCTGGCCCGGCTGGAGGCCGAGTGGCCGGTGGCGGTGGCGCTGGACGGGGACGGCCGTCGCTGCTACTGGTGGTTTCGCGGGCGTTTCTGGTGGGAGGAAGACGGGCTCGAGGCGGATGACGTGCTGGCCCTGGTCCTCGACCGCGAGCGGCGGCGGGAGCGGCGCCTGGACCGGGCGCGGGCGGCGCTCGCGTCGGCGGACGGGCCGGTGGCCGGTGCGCCGGGCGGCGGCGGCGCCGGGCGCCAGGGCCTGCGGCTCGAGGTCAAGCGGGCCGTGTGGGCGCGGTGCGGCGGGCGGTGCGTCGAGTGCGGCGGCGACAGCCTGCTCGAGTTCGACCACGTGATCCCATTGGCCATGGGCGGGTCCGACGGCGAGCGCAACCTGCAGCTGCTGTGCTGCGAGTGCAACCGCCGCAAGGGAGCGTCGTTGTAGATTGGGGCCGATGCAGGCTCCCGAGCGCGGCGTCGCCGCGGCGAACGGCCGGTCCGAGGCCGACGCGGGCGCACTGGCCTTGGAGCTCGTCGACCTGGCGGCGGTGGCGGCCGAGCGGGCCGGCCGGCTCCTGCGCGACCGCTTCGAGGCCGGGCCGGAGCGGACGGTGACGACCAAGTCGACGGCGACCGACCTGGTCAGCGAGGCCGACTTCGCCGCCCAGCGGGCGATCCGATCGCTCCTCGACGAGCGCCGGCCGGGCGATGGCTTCCTCGGGGAGGAGGGCGGCGACGCGGCGGGGTCGACCGGCCTGCGGTGGGTGGTCGACCCGCTCGACGGGACCGTCAACTACCTGTTCGGGATCCCGCAGTGGTGCGTGAGCGTCGCCGTCTGTGACGGGGACGGGGCCGTGGCCGGCGTCGTCCACGACCCGATCCGGGGCGAGACGTTCGCCGCCGTGCGGGGCGGTCGGGCCCGCCTGAACGGCCGCGAGCTGCGCGCGCGGACGGGGAGCGAGCTGGGGACGGCGATGATCGCCACCGGGTTCGCCTACGACGCGGCGGTGCGGGCCGAGCAGGGCAAGGTGTTCGCCGGCCTGATCGGTCAGGTCCGCGACGTCCGCCGGTGCGGGGCGGCGGCCCTCGATCTGGCCTGGACGGCGGCCGGCCGCTACGACGCCTACTACGAGCGCGGCCTGAACGTGTGGGACCTGGCGGCCGGCGAGCTGCTGTGCCGGTCGGCCGGGCTGTCGGTGCGGGAGCTGCCGGCGACGGAGGCGATGCCCGGCGGGGTCATGGTCGCGCCGGCCGGCCTGGCCGACCAGCTCCAGGCCCTCGTCGGCTGAGGGCGAGTGCGGCGGGTGGGATTCGAACCCACACGCCCTTGCGGGCAATGCGTTTTGAGCGCATCGAGTCTGCCGTTCCTCCACCGCCGCCGGGTGGGCCGTCACTATACGGCCGCCGGCCGCGGCCGTCGCCTCAGCGCGGGCGTTCGACCTCGACGTGCCAGTTCTGGGCAAAGCCGCGGGCGCAGAAGAGGATCAGGAGCGCCTGGGCGGGGATCAAGAGGGCGGTGATCGTGCCGAGCAGGCCGTTGGAGAGGCCGGGATCGGAGAAGCCCTGGCCCTGGCGGGCGTACCAGGCCGGGGCGGACACGGCGGCGAGGATGGCCAGGACGATGGCCAGGGTGGCGGCGACCGGGAGGACACCGCGCTGCCAGCGGGCGGCGGACACGGCGAGGCCGAGGTAGACGACGACGTAGGCGACGAGGGCGAGCTTCTGGCCGCCGAGCGCCGGCCAGCCGCCGGCGGCGACGAGGACCATCAGGGCGGCGCTGGCCACGAGCAGGAAGACGACTGCGAGGCGGGCCGCCTGAGCGGCCGGCTGCTCGCGGTTGGGATGGACCAGGATGACCTCGGGCGTCGCCACCTCGAGTCAACATACAATCGGGCCCGGCCAGCAGGCGCAAGCGGCGCGCCGGCCGGTCGCTGCGGGCGTGGTGGAATTGGTAGACACGCCGGCCTTAGGAGCCGGTGGGCTGACGCCCTTGGGGGTTCGAGTCCCTTCGCCCGCATCGGTCGGAAAGTCCTGGAAATTAGTGCTTCTTGCCATCGACAACAGACGCCGACGGCGGGGAGGTAGCCGACGTGTCCCACGAATCTGTCCCCCAGCTACCACGCATGGCCTGCTCCGATCGGCCGCACTCGGCGCGACGGCCCGTCGCGGGCCCAATCGAGCCGCAGTTCTAAGAATTCTCGCGGGCCCTCTGGGACCGCCGCCTGCGGCCCCGGGGAAGCGGGCGCCGGTCCATCCGCCTGCCATCCAGGCGGCCGCTCCGTGTCGCCGACGGCGACGCCCGCTCCCGCACGATCGGCACGGCCGGGCCGCGGCCAACCGCTGGGGTGCTCACGATAACTTCGTCGCCGAAGCGCTCGCCTGATAAGCGCGGGCCGGAACGCGTAAGCGATCGTCCGCGCGAGCCGCGGTTTCGCGGCTTCCGCGCGTTGCAGGGCGCTTGCCAGCCGCGCGCTCGGATGAGCGTGCCGGGAGCAGAGCGGGACTGCGACGGGGGAGCGGCCAACGCGAGATCTCAATTCAGCGATGCGCCTATGATTGGCTGGATCACGGCGAGACGGGGAGATGCAGCACTTCGAGGCTGGGATCGGCAATTCGGGCCTGGTCGCCATCGCATGTAACGAGTGCGTGCTCTCGGGCGCTCGCGGTCGCGGCGATCCACAAGTCGTTGTCGGCGAGGTTCCAGCCGTTCTGCCTGCTCAGGACCTTCAGACGCGCCCACTCATCAATGATCGTCGCCGCCGTCGCGCTGTTCGACGACACAACGGCACGCGTTGCGCTCGGCCGGGCCGCCCGGCCGCAGCCCGCCGGCGCGGACTGCTCTTGGACGCTCGCCTGAGCCCGCCACGGCGCTACGCTTGCGATCCGGTGCCAAGCCGCCTGCGCACGCTTGAGGACCTCGGCGACCTCACCGGCGCCCGCGTGCTGCTGCGAGCCGAGTTCAACGTGCCGATGAGCGCCGTTGGCGAGGTCGCTGACGACACCCGCCTGCGTCTGACGCTGCCCACAATCGTCGCGCTGCGCGAGCGCGGCGCGCGGGTGCTGCTCGTCGCCCACCTCGGCCGGCCGCACGGTCGTGAGCCGTCGCTGTCGTTGCGGCCGGTGGCCACGCGCCTGGCGCAGCTGCTCGGCGAGGACGTCGCGTTCGCACCCGACCTCGAGCACGTCGTGGACGGCGACGTCGTGATGCTAGAGAACATCCGCTTCGAGGCCGGGGAGACCGACAACGATCCGGTGCTGGCCGCGCGGCTCGGCGCGCTCGCCGATGCCTATGTCAATGATGCTTTCGGCAGCGCGCATCGCGCCAACGCCTCGACGGTGGGGGTCGCGGACCACGTCGCGCACTCCGCGGCGGGGCGGCTGTTCGAGCGTGAGATCATGATGCTGCAGTCGGTCCTGCGCGCGCCCGCGCGTCCGCTCGTGGGGGTGCTCGGAGGTGCGAAGGTGACCGACAAGATCGGCGTGATCGAGCGCCTGCTCGGGCTCGCCGACACGCTGCTGATCGGTGGCGGGATGAGCTATCCGTTTCTCGCCGCGCAGGGGCATGGCGTCGGCGATTCGCTGTGTGACGCCGAGGGCGTGGCGATCGCGCGGCGCCTGCTCGAGGACACCGGTGGCCGTCTGCGCCTGCCGGTGGACCTCGTCGTCGCCGATCGCTTCGCGGTCGACGCGCAGTCGCGTGTGGTCGACGCCGACGGCATCGAGGCGGGCTGGATGGGGATGGACATCGGGCCGCAGACGCGTGCGGCCTACGCCGACGTGATCGAGCGCGCCGGCACCGCGTTCTGGAACGGCCCGGTCGGTGCGTACGAGCTCGAGCCGTTCGCGGCCGGCACCCGCGCGATCGCCGAGGCCATGGGGCGCAGCGATGCGACGACGGTCGTCGGCGGCGGCGATCTCGTCGGCGCGCTCCAGCGCTTCGGTCTCGCCGACCGCGTGACGCACATCTGCACGGGCGGCGGCGCCAGCCTCGAGTTCATCGAGGGCCGCATGCTGCCCGCCTACGCGGCGCTCGTCGACTGACGCTTGGGCCCGCTGCCGCATTGCAGGGGCTCGACGTCCTCGGCGGCGTCGGCGACCGAGGCGCGTCATCTCGATCCCCCAGGCGCAGGTCGTACACGTGGTCGGGGGCAGGCCGGCGCAGCTCGACGCGGTGCGCTCGATGGCGGTCTGCACCAGTCGACGTTGCCACGGCCGGGGTGGTCTGAGTGGGGCTGCCGCGCGAGGGACCGCTTGCGAGACGACTCGAGTGGCCTCGGCGTGTCGCGGCCGTCTCGCTGGGGATCCCCAGCCGGCACCGGGTCCAGTAGCCAGCTGCTCGCCCGCGACGCGCCACTCGCCGCGAGCTTACGATCATCGAGGGCGTGGACGACGTGATCGCGGTGGAGGTGCAACTGGCCGGTGGCGGGCGCCGGTTCTTCTTGACGTGGGGTCGGATCCAGGATCCGGTCAACCCTGATCCCGTGTGCGCAACGGTCTTGCGTTTCGCACACGGATGCGACCTCGGGGACGCGCCAGCAACCGCGCGGGTCTGCGGGTCGCTCCGCGAGGCCGCGGACACGACGCGCCCTACTTCTACGAGTGCTTCATGGCGCTCTGCCGGCAGCCGATCCCGTCCGGCGATCTCGAGTCGTGGCGCCGAGTGGGAGCGAGGCGATGGCCAGGGGGCGAGAGATCGCATACTGCGGAAGGCCGCGCGACGGGGCCTCCACGTCACCGAGCGGCTTCTGGACCGACCAGCCCTAGCCCCGGAGGAGGATCCGCGACCGGGACACGCGGACGCGACTGCCCGGCCCGGGTGGCGCGGAGTTCAGGATAGATTGGCGGTCAGCTCAAACAAGGTGACAGCGGCTTCTGTTGCGACAAGTAGTCGCCCGTCGGCGATGACTGCCACCGCCTGCACCGAGCCGTCGTGGCGGCCGAGCTCACGGCTGGGTTTGTCGGGTGCGTGGGGGTCCCACAGCCGCACCATCCCGTCGGCGCCGCCGGAGACGACGTGCCCGTCGGCGGTGACCGCGACCGCCCCCACCGGGCCGTCGTGGTGGCCGAGGTCGCGGCTGGGTTTGTCGGGTGCGTGGGGGTCCCACAGCCGCACCATCCCGTCGTGGCCGCCGGAGACGACCTGCCCGTCGGCACCGACCGCGACCGCCCCCACCCAGCGGTCGTGGCGGCCCAGCACGGACACGAGGTGAGGGTTGGTGCGCTCGCTGGTCCAGCGGGGAACGAACTGCGGCGCCGGCAACGGCCGCGGACCGACGCTACCGCTGATGCGTACGGGGTCGTTGCGGTGCTCTCGAAGCTGGAGCCGCCAGAAGCTGCGGCGGCGGCGAGCGGCGAGAGCATCAGGGCGAGCGCGGCCATTCGCGTAGTGCGGCACCGTGCGGGGACGGAATCGTGCGACTCGGTGCCGAACACGGAGCGCGCGGCGGTGCGCGACGAATTGGGCGGTTGCCGGATGACCCAGCGAGCCTCGGAGCGACGCGAGCCGACCCGGCTGACCGGGCGGCCTCAGGCCGTTGGCTCGACGGACGCGAGCTTGGCGTGCGCGTCGATCGACGAGCGCAGGATCGCGGCCAGCTCGTGACCGGGCTTCCCCTTGCGCACGTAGGCCATGGCGCCGGCTTCGAGCATGGCGAGCACGACCGAGTCGCTCTCGTCGGATGACAGCGCGACGATCGCCGTCCGCGGCGCGCGGGCGTGGATCTCGCGGGTGGCGCGCACGCCGCCGCCGCCGGGCATCTGGACATCGACGATCGCCACCTCCGGCTGATGCTCGTCGGCCAGCGCGATCGCCGCGTCGGCATCGTAGGCGCCGCCCACGATCTCGAAGTCTCGGTTGAGCTGCATGTAGAGCGCCGTCTGGACCACCCGGTCGTCATCGGCGATCAGAAGGCGCGCCCTCCCCGGTGTTGCATGGGTGCGCTCAGATGCGCTGGGGGCGGAGTCGGCGATCATGAGAGTACCTCGAATGCCTCGTGGGTTCGGGAGCGACGCTGACTCAAGCGGCAGACCGCGCGCCGAGCGCCGGCCCATGCCGAACGCATCGGCAGATCCTCAAGCCAGCTGAAGCGAGTTGCCGCTCGCCTCTGGCGGCGCCCGCCGCGAAGGAGCCCTCCTCGCGGGTGCTCCCGCTGACGCCGGCGAACCCGATCCCGGCACGGCGCCCAGTCTCGCACCAGAGAAGTACCGGGCATTGCCTAGGAAACAAGTTGACGGCCTGCCGGCACCGCGCTGGCGTGCCCGCCCGAGTCCCGATGACATCGGGACCGTTTTCGGGAGGGGAAGGGCATGCGAAGCACGCTGGGCTGCCGTTGCGCCGTGCTCTGGACCGCGACCGTGACCGCGCTGGTGCTGGTCTCGATGACGGGCGTGGCCCGGGCCGCGCTGCCCGCGGTCGCCGTCAGCGTGGCACCACGCCCTTAGCAACGGCGCCCACACCCGGGTCACCGTCACCGCCGGCTGCCCCTCCGGCACGCTGGTCGGCGGCGGCGGCTACCTGCGCAACGCGACGAGTCCGGCGACCCTCCCGACGAACGGGCTCGTCCTCGGCGGCGTCGCGCATCGACCGGCGCCAACCCGGTCGACGCGCCGGTGGCCGACGGGGCGACCGACCCGACCCCCTGGTTGACCCTCGCCAACTTCACCGGCGTGGCCGAGGCCGGCGATCAGGCGTCGACGTTCGCGCTCTGCGCGACCGCCGGCACCGTCCACACCGTGGTCAAGGCGCTCAGCACGACCGGGGCCAACGCGACCCAGCAGGTCAACCCGCCGACGCTGACGGTGACGACCACTCCCGATCAGGTCGACAACGGCACCGCCGGCAACAACGGCAACCTCAAGCCCGTGGCCAGCTTCCCGTCGGACTCCTCCGGCGTCGCCGCCGCCGACGGCTCGACGAGCGCGACCTCGTGGACCGCCTACGGAGCCGCCGGCATCGCCTCCCCGACCGACACGGTGACCGCCTACGCGTTGTGCTCGGCCAACCTCGCCAGCCCGCCGGTCCAAGTCGCCCGCGTCGACGTCGCCGGGCCCGACGCCCAGACCGGGTCGACGCTCACCACCGCCGCGGCCACCTGCCGCGCCGGGACGAGGCTCATCGGCGGCGGCTACGGCGTCGAGGAGACGGTCGGGCCGACGAGCGGCCTCGAGCCCCAGCACGGCTACCACATGCGCGGCAGCTACCCGGCGACCGACACGACCGGCGCCACCGAGGTGGCCAACGGGGCGGTCAATCCCGCAACGTGGACGGCGCTGCTCCAAGCCGGCGGCCAGAACCTCCCGGCCGGAAATCACATGAACCTCCACGGCTACGCGATGTGTGCCACGCCGCCCGCGCCCGCCGGCCCGACGCTGGCGACGCAGGCCTCGGCGTCGGTCCCGGTCGGTGGCCAGATCTCCGACACCGCGACGTTGTCCGGCGGCGTCGCGCCGACCGGAACGATCACCTTCAACCTTACGGGCCCGGCGACACCGCGGTGCGACGTCGCTGGCCACCTCCACGGCGATGGTGTCGGGCGACGGCAGCTACCCGTCCGCGGCGTTCACCGCCACCGCGGCCGGGACCTATCAATGGGTGGCGAGCTATAGCGGCGACCCGGGCAACTCACGGGTCAACGGCGCGTGCGCGACCGCCGGCGAATCGGTCGCCGTGACGACGGTCGCGCCCTCGCTGACGACGACGGCGTCGGTGGCGGCGGGTCGTCCGCGGGTCACCGACGCGGCGACCCTGACGGGCGGCTCCTCGCCGACGGGAACGATCACTTTCAAGGTCTTCGGGCCCGCCGACCCGAGTTGCGGCTCGGCGGTGGCGACGTCGACCGCGACGGTATCGGAAGACGGGACCTACCAGTCGGCCAGCTTCACCGGCCACACCCCGGGGACCTACCGGCGGATCGCCAGCTACGGTGGCGACGCGACCAACGCCCCGGTCAGCGGGGCCTGCGGTGACCCCGGCGAGTCGGCCATCATCACGGCCAGGCCATCGCTGACCACGGCCGTCGCCCCGCCGGCGGTGGTCACCGGCGGACAGATCTCCGACACGGCGATCCCGTCGGGCGGCAACGCGCCGGCGGCGACGATCACCTTCAACCTCTACGGACCCGCCGACCCGACCTGCACCACGCCGCTGGCGACGTCGACGGCGACGGTGGCGGGCAACGGCACCTATTCCTCGGCCCCGTTCACCGCGACCCCCGTCGGCATCTACCGCTGGCTGGCGAGCTACGCCGGCGACGCCTGCAACGCGCCCGCCAGCGGGCAGTGCGGGGACACCGGCGAGTCCTCCCAACTGTCGCCGGCGCGCGCCTACGCTTTAGCCCCCAGGGCTACGCCTCATGGTGGCGGGTGTGGATCCGGTGGGCTGACGCTCGCCGCGCGATGTGGCGGTCGCGCTCGACCCTCAGCCGCCCGCTCGCTTTGGCAGTGGCCGCTTCGGGTTCGTCGACAGGCCCGACCCCCACGGCGACCGCGTGCGCTTCGCCTGGCACCTCGTGGACAAGGCCCGTGGCGAGCCGGTCGCGACCGGGTACGACTTCGCCACGGTCGCCGCCGACGGCCGCCCGTGCTCGGTCACCGGGTTCTGGAGGTGCCCGGACACGGGACACGTTCCGCGGGGCGCCCGTCGGGTGCCCCGGCTCGCGCCGGCCTGGCTTCGTAGGATCGAGGCATGGGTGTAAGACGGGGATGGCACAGTCGATCGCCGTGCCGCCACGCCCTGTGACTCCCGGCCGATCGGCGCCGAGTCGATTAACCGACGCTAACCTGGCCGGGCGTCGGCGGGGGTAACATGAATGGCAGACGGAGTTACGGGCCGCGACGACTGGAGCGTGGGCTCGGAACTCCTCTGACGGCCAGCGGATGGTCAGGGAGGGGCGATGCCCAACCGAGGCACCTGTTTGCCGACGCGCGCCGCGGTGGCCGGCACGACGACGACCCCATTATCGCCCAAGGCCGGGGCCTCGAGGCTGGGATCGTGAACGGTCCGACGAGCGGCGCCGCTCTCACGGGTGCGATCTCGGCCGCGATGGTCGGCCTCTACCGCGACTTCTACGGCCATGACCGGGCGACGGCGACCACCTATCTGAACGACGACATCGTCGTGTGCGTGCTCGAGGACATCCTCACCCGCGCGGAGACCGGTCTCGGCGCGTCCGGCGCGAGCGAGCTCGTGACCGACGGCGCCGTCTGCTTCCAGACCGCGACGCAGGACGAGTTCACCGCCGTGATCGAGCGTCTCACCGAGCGAAAGGTGATCGCGTTCCTGAGCGCCGATGCGAACACGCCGGGAATCGCGTGCGAGCTGTTCTTCCTCGATCCGGCCGTCGGTCGACCGGCCGACGCCCGATGATGCTCGCCGCGGCATCACGCTGGTCGGCGCAGTCCGACGAGGACGTCATGCGCCTCGTGCAGATCGACGATCGCGACGCCTTCGACGAGCTCTACGCCCGCTACCACGCCCGGATCTCCGGCCGCGCGCGGGTTCTCTGCGACACGAGCGAGGGCGCCGAGGAGGCGGCGCAGGACGCGTTCGTCGATCTCTGGCGCTCGCGCGCGGCGTTCGACTGTGGCCGGGGCAGCATCCAGACCTGGCTCTTCGCGCTGGTCCACAACCGCAGCATGGACGTCCACCGCCGCAACCGCCGAATCGTTGCCCTGCGGGAATCGCAGGACGCGCTCGACCTCGTCGCCGCGCCCGGATCAGTGGAGGACGACGCCGCTCGGCTTGATCGTGCCGGCCGGCTGCGGGCGACGCTGCGCGGCCTGCCGGCCCTCCAGCGTGAGGTCGTGGTACTCGCCTTCTTCGGCGGGCTGACCCACCTCGAGATCGCCGCGCGGTTGGAGCTGCCGCTCGGGACGGTCAAGGGTCGGATGCGGCTCGGCATGCGCAAGGCGCGGGCGGAGATCGATCGCGACGACTTGCCTTTCGCCGCGCCGGTCGACGCCCATCCCGGCGCGGCCGGCGCGAGGAGTATCGTGTAACGCACGGAGCACGGGCCGCGACGATTAGAGCGCTTCTCGGAACTCCCACCCAAGAGCCCTCCCTCGGGCTTAGAAAGGCCGCTGACTCATGATCGTCTTCGGCATCATCCTGCTCCTCGCCGCCGTGCTCCTTCCCAAGCTGGCGGTCCTCTGGTTCGTCGGCATCATCGTGATTGTCGTCGGGTTGATCCTTGCCATCCTCGGCAGCATGGGGCGCGCGGTCGGCGGCCGGCGCCACTACTACTGAGCTGAGTCCGCGCTGGCGGGCGGGCGCCGCGCTCGCCCGCCAAGGCAAGGAGCCGATCTATGACCCAGGACCCCCGACGGGGCTCGCCGCACGCGGCGCTCGACGTCCTGCTCTTGCCCGTGCGCCTGCCCGGGCGGGTGGCCACGGACGTCGCGGCGCTCTCGCGCAGCGTACTGGCCCTCGAGCGAACGGCCGGGCGGCATCTGCCGTCGATCGACGGGCGGGCCGGCGACCTGCTGGTGGCGCTCGACGGCCTGAGCGCCGCGGTCGCGCGCCTCGAGGGACAGGTCGAGGAGCTCACCGGGCTCGAGACGACGATCGAGGACCGGATGCAGGGGCTGCGCGACGACCTGAACACGCGGATGCGCGCCGTCGAGGCCGAGGTCCACGGCATGCGCCCGGCGCTCGCCTCGATCGCTCGCGAGGTCCAGGGCGTCGTGCGGCTCCTGCCCGACCCCAGCGACGGGCCGTTTGCGCGACTGCGGGACACGCTGACCTCGAGCTAGTCCGGGCGCGCGAGCGCTGTCGCAGTTCACCAGACGTCGACGACCGGCCCGTCCGGATGGGGCAGAATGCTCGGCATGGAGCCCGATGCGGGCGCGCCCCGCCCGCTGACGCGACGTGAGCTGCTGCGAGCGGGTGCCCGCGGCGCCGCCGCGCTCGGCGCCGGCGGCCTCCTCGCCGACCCGGGGATCGCCCGAGCCCTGGCGGCGGCGCCGGCGTGCGGGCGTCTGCAGGACATCGAGCACGTGGTCATCCTGATCCAGGAGAACCGCTCCTTCGATCACTACTTCGGCAGCTACCGCGGGGTGCGCGGCTTCGCCGACCGGCGGGTGCCGCATCTGCACGACGGCAGCGGCCTGACCGCCTTCGCGCAGCCGGGATTCACCAGGCCGGGCTATGGCGGCCACCTGCGGCCGTTCCGTATCGACAGCTACCAGAACGGCGAGTGCACCAACGACATCAGTCACAGCTGGGGCCCCCAGCACACCTACTGGGACGGCGGCGGACTCGACGGCTTCCTCACCGGTCACGAGGCGGCCGACGGACCGGCCAACGCGCCGCTGACGATGGGCTACTACACCCGCCGCGACCTCGAGTTCTACTACGCACTGGCCGACGCCTTCACGATCTGCGACACCTACCACTGCTCGGTGCTCGGCCCGACCGACTCCAACCGGCTCTACGCGATGACCGGCACGCTCGATCCCGGCGGTCGGGCCGGGGGCCCGATCCTGTCGACGAGCACGACCCGGGTCGAGCGCTTCGGGACGCTGACGTGGACGACGATGCCCGAGCAGCTCTCGGCGCACGGAGTGAGCTGGAAGGTCTACGGGTCGGCCGACGGCAGCTACGGCGACAACGTGTTGCCCTACTTCAAGAACTACCTCCAGAACCCGGGCCTCCTCGCCAACGCGCTGGTCCCGTCGTTTCCCGGGACCTTCGAGCTCGACGCCCTGCTCGGGACGCTGCCCCAGGTCTCGTGGATCCTCGCGCCCCTCCTGGCCAGCGAGCACCCGCCGGCGCCGGTCGAGTTCGGCGAGGCGATCTCGGCGCAGGTGGTCGCCGCCCTGACCGGGAACCCGGCCGTCTGGGCCAAGACGGCCCTGTTCATCACCCACGACGAGAACGGCGGCTTCTTCGACCACGTCCGGCCGCCGACGCCGCCGCCGGGGACGGCGGGCGAGTACCTCACGGTCAGCCCGCTGCCGGCGGACGCCGGCGGGACGGCCGGACCGGTCGGCCTCGGCTTCCGCGTGCCGATGCTCGTCGTCTCGCCGTTCAGCCGGGGCGGGTTCGTCTGCTCGGACACCTTCGACCACACGTCGGTGCTGCGGTTCCTCGAGGCCCGCTTCGGCGTCGAGGTTCCCAACCTGAGCGCCTGGCGCCGGTCGGTCACCGGCGACCTGACCACGGCGTTCAACTTCGTCCGGCCGGACGCCTCGGTCCCGGCGCTGCCCCAACCGTCGCTGCTCGACACCCGGGTGCTGCTGAGCAGCTGCGCCACGAGCGCGCCGCTCAGCCTCCTGACCGATGCGACGACCAGCCTCAAGAGCCTGGAGGCGACGCTCGTCGCCCCGTATCCGGTCCCGCCGGCGCCGCAGGCCCAGCCGGGTCAGGAGCCGGGCTCGGCCGCGCGGCCAAGTGGTCCGGTCGCCTGCGCGACCTGAGTTCTTGGAGCGGGTCTCGCCGGTCGGCCAGGGTCCCGCGGCGACGGCGGGTCGACCGGGCCGCGCCTGTGGTTGGCTACCGGGCATGGCCAGCCTGACCCGCGCCGCCGCGACCGCATGGCCGGTCGCCGGCGGCCCGACCGGCGACCCGACCGGCGACCCGGGCGGGGGTCCGGGCTCGGCGGCCGGCTCCCGGGCCGCCGCCTGGCGCTGGCGCTCTTTGCGTGCTCGGTCGCCGTCTTCCTGGCCAGCCCGCTGGCCTGGGGCTGGTCCTTCGTCGACCTCGAGGTCTACCGCGGCGGCGGCCAGGCGCTGCTCGACGGGACGCGCCTCTACCACCTGCATTTCCTCGGCTTCCTCGACTTCACCTATCCGCCGTTCGCAGCGGTCGCCTTCACGCCGCTGACGCTCGCGCCGGTCGGCGTGCTCGAGCCGATCGTCACCGCGGTCAACATCGCGCTCCTGCCCGTGGTCCTGCGCTTCGCCCTGCGCCTGGCTCCCGTCGGCGCGATGCTGAGCGGCGAGCAGGCGACGCGGCTCGCGCTCGTCGCCGCCGGCGCGGCGATCTGGCTCGAGCCGGTGTGGTCGACGCTCGGCTACGGGCAGATCAACCTCGTGATCGCCGCCCTCGTCCTCGGCGACCTGGCCCGACCGGACTCGGCACGGACGAAGGGCGTCGCGATCGGCCTGGCCACCGGCCTCAAGCTGACGCCCGGCCTGTTCGCGGTCTACCTGCTGGCCACCCGCCGCTACCGGGCGGCCGCGGTCTCGCTGGCGGCGTTCGCGGCCACCGTGGCCGCCGGCTTCGCCGTCGCCCCCCAGGCGGCCGCTGACTACTGGGGCGGCGCGTTCGCCGATGCCGGTCGGGTCGGGCGGATCGAGAACGCGGCCAACCAGACCCTGCGCGGCGCCTTCGCCCGCGTCCTGCACACCCTCGACGTCGGCACCTGGTGGCTGGGGACAGCGGTCGTCGTCGGCGCGGTCGGGCTCGCCCTGGCCGCGCGCGCCGGGCGGCGCGGTGACGACGCCGGCGGGTTCTCGCTGTGCGCCCTGACCGGCCTCCTGGTGTCGCCGATCTCCTGGTCGCACCACTGGGTGCTGGCCATCCCGGTGCTGCTGCTCTTCGCCGTGCGCCGCGATCGCGCGGGCCGCCGGTGGACGCTGGCCGCGGCGGGCCTGGCCGCGGCGATCGGCTACTCGCAGCTCATCCATTGGGTGCCCCACCCGCATCCGGGGCCCCTCCACGCCGAGCTCCACCTCGACTTCGTGCAGCTGCTGGCGGCCGACGCCTACGTCCTGATCGCCCTGGTCGCGCTGGCCGGCGCCGTCGTCGTGGTGCTCCGCGGCCGCTGGACGCCGCCAGCCGCGGCGGCAGCCGCGGCGGCGGGCGGCCGATG
Source organism: uncultured Solirubrobacterales bacterium (assembly GCA_963795745.1). Taxonomy (GTDB): domain Bacteria; phylum Actinomycetota; class Thermoleophilia; order Solirubrobacterales; family Solirubrobacteraceae; genus Palsa-513. Next base: position 169,164 of record CAWCIT010000015.1, on the reverse strand, counting down.
ACGGGGCCGCCGGCGGGCTCGGTGCGGTTCGTCCACGCCAACGTCCGCGTCCGGGACATCGACGCGTCGCTGCGGTTCTACGCGGCGCTCGGGTTCGAGCGGCGCGGGCGCCTCCAGCTCGACCGCGCCTACAACGTCTACCTCGGCCTGCCGGGCGACAGCGACGTGCTCGAGCTGCGGGTCAACGAGGATCGCGTCGAGCCGTACGACCTGGGGGACGGCTACGGCCACGTCGCCCTGGCCGTCGGTGACCTCGACGCCATGCTCGACCGCCTCGCCGCCGCAGGCATCGCCCCCGAGCGGGCGCCCTACCACCCGGGGGGGAGGGCCGAGGTCAGGATCTGCTTCGTCGTCGACCCGGACGGCTACCGGGTCGAGCTGATCGACGGCGCCTTCGAGACGCCCAGCGACCCCGATCCCTAGCCCGACGGGCGGGGTCGCCGCGCCCGTTGGTCGTCGCGGGGATCGGGCGGGCCGAGCCGGTGGACGGGGGAAAATCGAACATTCGTCGGTCGGCCTCCTCCATGGGTTTAGGCGCGCCGCCAAGTTGACGATGAGATCAACGCCTGCCGCTGGTTCTGCGATCCGGGGTCGGCCGGGAGGGTCGCCTGGGCGGCTCTGCTCGGGCCGGCGGGCGCATCGGTCTTATCTCTTCCAAGGAGCTCGCCATGAGCGTGTCTGTCTGTCGTCGCCTGCGCGGTTTCGCCGCGTCGGCTGTGCTCGGCGCCGCCGCGTTCGGCGCCGCCTCGCTCCCCGCCGTCGCGCAGGCGGACGTCATCGGCCTGGGCGCTTGCGACGGCTCGGCCCTGAGCCAGCCGTTCGCCCCGTGGGCCGATCCCAGCCAGTACAAGCTCGTCCCGGGCGGCGACTTCGAGGGCTCGATGGCCGGCTGGTCGCTGAGCGGGTCGGCGGCGGTGGTCGCCGGGAGCGAGCCGGCCGGCGTGACCGGGACGGTCGGATCGGACTCCCTCTCGCTGCCCGCCGGGTCGAGCGCCCAGTCTCCGGCGACGTGCGTCAACGCCGCCTACCCGACCTTCCGCTTCTTCGCCCGCAGCGCCAGCCCCGGCTCGGTCGTCGCCGTGTCGGTCGTCTACAAGACGTCGCTGGGCCAGATGACGATTCCGGTCGGGGTGGCCGGCTTCGACGGCAACTGGGCGCCGACGCTGCCGATGATCACCGGCTCGGCCGTCCCGGGCGCCCTCTCCGGCGGCACGGCGGCGGTCGCCCTGCGCTTCACCGCGTTGGTGGGCAGCTCCCAGATCGACGATGTCTACGTCGATCCGCACGGTTTCCACTGAGCCGGGCCGACCGCTCGCAGGACCAGCGGGGCCGGCGGCGGCCGACCCCGCCGCCGTGTCGCCCGGCCGTCCATCGCCCGCTGCCGCCAGGACCGCCGGTATGATCGGGCGAGGCTTGGACTGAACCGATGGACATCGACTCATACGAGAGTCCCGAGGCGGAAGCGCTGCTGATCGCCGCTCAGACGCGGCAGAGCCGCCGCAAGCCGATCCGACACGAGGTCCTGACCCACGGCCTCGCCGCGCTCGTCTTCATCGCCGGGGCGGGCGGCCTCGCCCTGCTCGCCCCCGAGAAGACCGACTTCTCGCTGCCGACGGCTGCCCTGGCGATCGTCCTCTACGTCGCCGCCGCCAGCGTCCGCTTCCCGGTCGGCAGCGTCTGGGCCTACCCGACCCAGCTCGTCTTCGTCCCGATGCTCTTCGTTTTGCCGACGCCGCTCGTCCCGGCGGTGGTGGCGGTGGCCCTGGTGACCGCCAAGCTCCCGGACGTCGCCCGCGGGCGGATCGCCCCGCCGCTCCTGATCGCCGTGCTCGGCGACTGCTGCTACTCGCTGGGGCCGGCGCTGGTGCTGATCGCGGCCGGGTCGCCGGCGTTCTCCTGGTCGCGGTGGCCGCTCTACCTGGCGGCGTTCGGCGCCCAGGTGGCGTTCGACTCGGCGCTGACCGTCGGGCGCTGCTGGTATGCCGAGGGGATCAAGCCGCGCGACCAGCTCCCGCCGATGGTCTGGACCTTCGGTGTCGACCTCGCCCTGTCGACGGTCGGCCTGTCCATCGCCGCGTCATCGGTCGGTCAGCCGGGCCTCGTGCTGCTGGTGCTGCCGCTGACCGGGCTGCTCGGGTTGTTCGCCCGCGAGCGGCACGAGCGCCTCGACCAGGTGCTGACCCTGAGCTCGGCCTACCGCGGCACGGCGCTGCTCCTGGCCGACGTCGTCGAGGCCGACGACTTCTACACCGGCGAGCACAGCCGCGGCGTGCTCGAGCTGTCGCTGGCCGTCGCCGACGCGCTGCGCCTGGACGCGACGCGTCGGCGGGTGGTGGAGTTCGCGGCGCTGCTCCACGACGTCGGCAAGATCCGCGTGCCGAAGCGGATCATCACCAAGCGGGGGCCGCTCGACGACGAGGAGTGGACGATCGTCCGCCGGCACACGATCGACGGCGAGGCGATGCTCTGCCAGGTCGGCGGCGCCCTCGTCGAGGTCGGGCGGATCGTCCGCGCCTCGCACGAGCGCTACGACGGCGAGGGCTACCCGGACGGCCTGGCCGGCGAGGAGATCCCGCTCGAGGCGCGGATCGTCACCGCGTGCGACTCCTACAGCGCGATGACCACCGACCGCCCCTACCGGCCGGCGCGCTCGCCCGCGGAGGCGCTGGCCGAGCTCGAGCGCTGCGCCGGCAGCCAGTTCGACCCGCTCGTCGTCGCCACCCTGCGCGACCTCATCCTCGGCGACCTGGCGGCCCGCGGAGAGGTTCCCGCCGGGGCCAAGGCCCCGCCGAGCGGGCGCCCGGTCGTCCTGCGGGCGCCGACGCCGACGCGCTGACGGCTCCGCGGGGCCCGGCCCGCTCTCCGGGGGTCCCGACCGGGGCCAGGTCAGCGGCCGCCGGCGGCGGGCTGGGCGCCTCGCCCGGACGCCAGGCTGGCCGGGAGGCGCAGATCGGCCTCCGCCCGCGTGAGCGGGAAGTGGCAGGCGGCGAGCGTGCCGTTGCCCTGGTCGGCGAGCGGCGGCTCCTCCTCGTGGCAGAGATCCTGGGCCTTGGGGCAGCGGGTGTGGAAGCGGCAGGCGCGGGGCGGATCGCTGGGGTTGGGTACGTCCCCGGAGAGGAGCTGGCGCCGCCGGCGGTGGTGGGGGTCGGCGATCGGGACGGCGGCGAGCAGCGCGCCGGTGTAGGGGTGGCGGGGGAACCCGTAGAGCGAGGCGTTGGGCGCGGCCTCGGCCACCTTGCCCAGGTACATGACGACGACGCGGCTGCACATCTGACGGATGACGCTGAGGTCGTGGGCGATCAGGATCAGCGTGAGGTCGAGGTCGCGCTGGAGGTCGCGCAGGAGGTTCAGAATCTGGGCCTGGATCGAGACGTCGAGGGCGGAGACCGGCTCGTCGGCGATGATCAGCCGCGGCGAGAGGGCGAGCGCCCGGGCGACGCCGATGCGCTGGCGCTGGCCGCCGGAGAACTCGTGGGAGTAGCGGTTGTAGTGCTCGGGGTTGAGGCCGACCGTCTCCATCAGCTCCTGGACGCGGCGCTTGCGCTCGCCGCTGCCCGACGCGAGGCCGTGGATGACGAGCGGCTCGGCGATGATCGAGCCGACCGTCTTGCGGGGGTTCAAGGACGAGTAGGGATCCTGGAAGATGATCTGCATCTCCCGGCGCAGGGCCTTCAGCTCCCGGCCCTTGACGTGGGTCACGTCGCGGCCGTCGAAGTGGACCTCGCCGCTGGTGGGGTCGAGCAGGCGCGTGATCAGGCGCGCGGTCGTGCTCTTGCCGCAGCCGCTCTCGCCGACGATGCCGAGCGTCTCGCCGCGCCGGACCTCGAAGCTGACGCCGTCGACGGCCTGGACGGCGCCGACCTGCTTCTGGAACACGATCCCGCGGGTGATCGGGAAGTGCTTGACGAGCGCCCGGGCCTCGAGCAGGGGAGCGGCGGCCGGCTCGGCCGGGCTCATCCGGATCCCTCTTCGCCGGCGGCGCTGACCGCGGCCGTCGGGACGGCGCCGATGCGCGCGGCGGACCAGGCTTGCCGGCGCGCCTGGGCGTCGAGCAGGCAGGCGACCTGGTGGCCGGGCTCGCCGGCGACGGGCACGAGCCGCGGGTCGACGCGGGCGTGCTCGGGCTGGGCGTAGGCGCAGCGCGGGTGGAAGTGGCATCCGGGCGGGCGCTTGATCAAGCTGGGCGGGCGTCCGGGAATCGGGATCAACGGGGTCGAGGGGTCGCCGTCGAGCGACGGGATCGACTTCAGGAGGCCCCAGGTGTAGGGATGCTGGGGCGAGTCGAAGAGCTGCGTCGTCGCGGCGTGCTCGACGATCCGCCCGGCGTACATCACGACGATCTCGTCGGCCATCTCGGCGACCACGCCGAGATCGTGGGTGATCAGGACGATCGCCATGCCGAGCTCGTCGCGCAGGCGCTCCATCAGACCGAGGATCTGGGCCTGGACGGTCACGTCGAGCGCCGTCGTCGGCTCGTCGGCGATCAGGAGCTTCGGCTCGTTGGCCAGGGCCATGGCGATCATCGCCCGCTGGCGCATGCCGCCGGACAGCTCGTGCGGGTAGGCGTCGATCCGGCCCTGGGGGTCGGGGATGCCGACGAGCTCGAGCAGCTCGATCGACCGGGCGCGGGCCGCGGCCTTGCTGACGTCGCGGTGCACGCGGATCGCCTCGCCGAGCTGGGCGCCGAGGCGAAAGAAGGGGTGCATCGACGAGAGCGGATCCTGGAAGATCATCGCGATCTCGTTGCCGCGGACGTGGCGCATGTCCTCGGCCGGCAGGGTGACGAGGTCGCGCCCCTCGAAGAGGATCCGCCCGCTGATCGTCGCGTTGGCCGCGCGCGTCAGGCCGAGGATCGTGCCCGCCCCGACGCTCTTGCCCGACCCCGACTCGCCGACGATCCCCAGCGTCCGGCCGCGGTCGACCTGATAGGAGACCCCGTCGACGGCGTGGACGATCCCGTCGTCGGTGGCGAACTCGACGCGGAGATCCTCGACCGAGAGGAGCGGCGGCCCGGTGCTCACGAGTAGCGCACCCGCGGGTCGAGGTAGGCGTAGACGATGTCGACGACGATGTTCGCGAGGATGATGAAGATCGCGGCGAGCAGGACCGTCCCCTGAATGATCGGGTAGTCGCTGTGGCCGATCGCGTCGTAGTTGAGGCGCCCGATGCCGGGGACGTCGAAGACGGTCTCGGTCAGGAGCGACCCGCCGAGGAGGACGCCGATGTCGAGGCCGAGGACGGTGACGAGCGGGGTCAGGGCCGAGCGCACCCCGTGGCGCAGGACGACGGTCCGCTCGAGCAGGCCCTTGGCGCGGGCCGTGCGGATGTAGTCCTCCTGCATGGTCTCGATCAGGCTGCCGCGCAGCAGGCGGGCGTAGATCGCCGCCGAGCTGGCGGCGAGGACGAACCAGGGCATGATCAGCGAGGTGAACCACCGTCCCGGGTCGGTGGTGATGCCGACGTAGGTGTTGGCGCCGGGCAGGAGGGGGAACCTGCCGATGTCGGAGGCGAACAGGTAGAGGAGGACGAGGCCGAGCCAGAACACCGGCACCGACACGCCGATCAGGGCGCCGGTCATCGCCACCCGGTCGAGCAGCGTGCGGCGCTTGACGGCCGAGATGATCCCGATCGGTATCCCCACCAGGATCCAGACCACGACCGCCCCGACGGTCATCGAGATCGTGGCCGGGAGGCGGTCGAGGATCAGGCTCTTGACCGGGGCGTCGCTCTGGTAGCTGTAGCCGAGGTCGAAGTGGAGGACGAGCGCCTTGACGTAGTCCCAGAACTGGACGTAGATCGGTTTGTCGAGGCCGAGGTTGTGGCGGATCGCGGCGATGTTCTGGGCGGTGGCGTTGCGCCCGGCCCGCAGCTGGGCCGGATCGGCCGACGGCAGGAGGTAGAAGATGGCGAAGGTCAGGGCGATGACGAGCACGACGAGCACGACCGCCCACAGCAGACGCCGGATGATGTAGCGGCCCATCAGGCGCCTACCGCCGGCCCGCGAAGCCCAAGTCGCGCGGGCCGGTGACGATTTCGGCGTCGACGCGGGCGCCGGCGGACGAGAGCCCGACGGTGAGGCACGCGCCGGCCACGCGCCTCACCGGTCGGTGCCTCGGCCGTCGCCGGCCGGCCCGGTCACTTCAGCGAGGAGAAGCTGAAGTCGCAGGGGCCGGTGTTGAACAGGTCGTTGACGCACGACACGTCCTTGGCGTAGACGTTGGCCTGGTTGTCCCAGGACCAGGGGATGGAGGCGGCGGTGGCGGTGATCATGTCGTCGATCTTGCCCCAGGCCTGGGCCCGGGCGGCCGTCCCGCTGACCAGCTTGGCCTTCTCCATCGCCGCGTTGATCGCCGGATCGTTGAGCTGCGACCAGTTCTGGTTGTTGGTCTGGGTGATCGCCGAGCCCTCGAAGGTCGGCGCGAGAATCGTCTGCGGGTCGGCGAAGTCGCGGGCCCAGCCGACGTTCGGGCAGACGTTGACCTCGAGCTTGGGCGTGCCGCAGAACTTCGTGTACATCACCGACTGGTCGACGAGCTTGAAGTTCGTCGTGAAGCCGAGGTTCTGGAGCGTCTGGTTGACGATCTCGGCGTCCTGGTCGGCCGGGTTGCCGGTCGACCCGACGACGGTGACCGCCTTGCCGGTGTAGCGGCCGGTCGGATAGCCGGCCTTCTTCATGTAGGAGGCGGCCACGGCCATGTTGCCGGTCGGCGAGGTCGTGAAGTCGTAGCCGGGGCCGGCGAGGCCGCCGGCCTCGTCGAAGCCGGGCGTGCCCGGGTAGATGAAGTGGGTGGCCGCGGTGGCCACGAGCGACCCGCCGCGGACGGTCCCCATCTGCTTGCGGTTCAGTGCGGCGAACACCGCCTTGCGGAGGTTGATGTTGTTGAACGGGGCGACCGCCGTGTTGAGCGCCACGTAGCGGTTGCCCGAGCCGGGGCTGAAGAAGATCTGCGACCGGTAGCGCTGGTAGGCGAGCTTGACCACCGTCGAGGCCGGGGTGTCGCCGTCGACGACGTGGCTGCCGGTCAGCGTCTGGCGGCCGGCGACCTCGGGGGTCACGCCGATCGACCAGTTGACGCGGTCGACGTAGGCCGGCCGGAAGTCGGTGGCCGCCGACCAGTTCGGGTTGCGCACCAGCACGATCTTCTTGCCCGGCTGGTAGCCGGTGCCGATGACGTTGCCGGTGGCGTCGGCCGGGAAGCGGTAGGGGCCGGTCGCCACCTGATAGTTGCCGTAGTCCGACGGTGCGTGCGCGTCGTACTTCTTGGCGTACTCGGGCGGGACGGGGGCGGTGAGGGGAAGGACGAACGCCTCGGCCACGAGGCCGCCGACCGGCTTGTCCAGGGTGACCACGAGCGTGTACTTGTCGGGCGTCTTGATGCCCGGGATCAGGCCGCCGTTGGCCGTGGCCGCGCCGACGATGTCGCCGAAGTAGACGCCGGCGTAGGGGTTGGCGATATGGGGGTTGAAGCCGCGGGAGATGGCGTAGGCCACGTCGGCCGAGGTCACCTCGCGATTGACGGGCGGGCTGAAGTGGACGCCGGGGCGGATGTGGACGGTGACCGTCTTGTTGTCGGCGGAGATCTGCGGCGGGCCGGAGGCGAGGTCGGGCACGGGGGTGGTCGCGTTGTTGGGCAGGTAGGAGTAGAGCGGCCGCTGCGTGGCGTAGGTGAACTCGTAGTCGATCGTGAAGTAGGCGAGGCCGGGATCGAGGTGGGAGGAGTCCTCGTTGGTGAGCACGTTGAGGGTGCCGCCGTGCTTGCCGCCGGCGCCGTTGTTGGCGTTGGCCGGGTTGGAGTTGGCGGTCGCCGGGCCCGTCGTCGAGTTGGTCGTCGATCCGCAGGCGGCGAGAGCCGCCGAGAACAGCGCGGCGGTTCCCACGGCGAGCGCGGTTCTCGGGATTCTGGCCATCGTCGATCCTTTGGTTCGGGGTGGGCGCTTCATCGGGAGTCCTTCGGGTTGAGCGCGTCCTGGAACCCGTCGCCGAGGAGGTTGAACGCCAGCACGGTGATCAGGAGGGCGACGCCGGGGAAGAGCATGTACCACCAGGCGGTGTCGAAGTTGGCGCTGGCCTTGGCGATCATGTCGCCCCAGCTCGAGGTCGGCGCGCTGACGCCGACGCCGAGGAAGGAGAGCGCCGACTCGAAGAGGATGTTCTGGGGGATCAGGAGGCTCGAGAAGACGATGATCGGGGCGACCAGGTTGGGCAGGAGCTCGCGGAAGATGATCCGCCGGTTCGACGCGCCGAGGGAGCGGGCGGCCTCGACGAACTCCTTCTCGCGCAGGGTCAGGACCTGGCCGCGGACGATCCGGGCGATGTAGGTCCAGTTGATCAGGGCGATCACGATGATGACGGTGGTCAGGCCGGGCTTGACCAGCCCGCCGAGGCAGCCGTTGCCGAGCTGGCAGGCCGAGGCGAGCCCGAGGGCGAGCAGCAGGATCGGGAAGGAGAGGATGACGTCGACGAAGCGGGAGAGCAGGGTGTCGACCCAGCCGCGGTAGAAGCCGGCCAGCAGGCCGACGACGGTCCCGACGACGACGGCGATCGCGGTGGCCAGGATGCCGACCTCGAGCGAGACGCGAGCGCCGTAGACGGTGCGGGCGAGGACGTCGCGGCCGAGGTCGTCGACGCCGAACGGGTGGGCCGAGCTCGGGCCGAAGGGGACGCCGAAGGCGTCGGTGAGGTTGGCGTTCTGGACGTTGGGACCGGGAACGCCGGCGAGCGAGACGACCAGCGGGGCGAGGATGGCGAGCACGGCGATCAGGACGATCACGCCGAAGGCGACCATCGAGACCCGATCGCGCCGCAGGCGCCGCCAGAAGAGCTGGAGCGGTGAGCGGGCGGCGATCGCCGGGTCGGCGGCGTCGACCAGGGCGAGCGGGTCGGCGTCGCTGGAGTGGAGGAGGTCGGCCGGGCTGATGCTCACGGGCGCGGGCCCCAGCGGCGTCGACGGGCGGCCGGGCCGGCGAGCCGCGTGGACCTCGCGGGCCGCCCGGCCCGGGCGGGGATGATCGATCTGATGGCGTGCGCCACGGGCTCCTCGTCTGCCTAACCACTTCCCAGGTGCTGCCGCGCGGGGCGGAGCTCCGCGCACGTTCACCATACCGGCGCCGCCGGATTCGAGCACCAGATGCAGGGCGAACTGCCGTCCGCCCGGCCGCCGGCCGGTCAAGTCGCGGCCGACCGGCGCCGACACTATGCTGCGCCCCCTCCACTCCGGGTAGGGAGCCCGGGAGCGCGGGCAGACCGCGAAGCAGCGAGACCTTTCGAGGAGGCGTCCAATCGGCATGCGGGTCGGCCTGGTTCTGGGAGCGGGCGGGGTGGTGGGTGCCGCCTGGCTGATCGGCGCGCTCGAGGCGCTCGAGGACGAGACCGGCTGGACACCGCGGACGGCCGACCGGATCGTCGGGACCTCGGCCGGCTCGGTGATCGGCGCGCTCAGCGCCGCCGGCGTCTCGCCGGCGCTGATGGCCGGCTACGCGAGCGGCGAGACGCGGGCCGATCCGCGCGACGTCGCCGAGGTCGAGCGCCTGGCCGACGAGATCGCCGACCGTTCGCCGGGAGCGGAGTACCGGCTGACCCTGCCCCAGATCGGCCCAGGCTCGTGGCGGCTGGGTCTGGCGACGCTGCGCCACCCGCGCAGCTACTCGCCGGCGGCCATGCTGAGCGGCTGGCTCCCGCGGGGCATGGTGCGAACCGACCCGATCCGTGAGCTCGTCGAGCACTTCGTGCCCGACGAATGGCCCGAGCATCCGAGCTTCTGGGCGGTCGGCTGCGACTACTCGACCGGGCGGCGGGTGGCCTTCGGCTCGCCCAGCGCCCCGGCCGCCCGGGTCGGTCAGGCGGTCGCCGCGTCGTGCGCGATCCCGGCCTTCTACCACCCGGTGACCATCGGCCGCCGCCGCTATGTCGACGGGGGGATCCACTCGGTCTCGAACCTCGACCTCCTGGCCGACGAGGAGCTCGACCTCGTCGTCTGCCTGAACCCGATGTCGACGCGGGCGCGGATCGCCGCGCGGACCCCGGCCGAGCGGGTGGCCGCGAACCTGCGCGCGGCCGCCGGGCGCCGACTCGGCAGCGAGGCGCGCAAGCTGCGCGACCAGGGGACCGAGGTCCTGCTGATCCAGCCGGGCGGCGCCGACCTCGCCGTGATGGGCGTCAACCTGATGGCCCGCGATCGGCGCGGGGCGGTCATCGACACGGCGATCGCCTCGACCCGCCGGGCGCTGCGCCGGATCGGCGACAGCCAGACGATGCCGCCGCCGACCGTCTTCGCCGGGTCGGGTCCTCACCGCCGGCGCGCCGCCTGAAACGGCGCGGCTCGCCGCCGGGGGATCCGCGCGGCGGCGGGGCCGCAGTATCTTGGAGGCCTCGGGGGACTGGTGTAACGGCAACATAGGGGTCTCCAAAACCCTTGCTCGAGGTTCGATTCCTCGGTCCCCCGCTCCAGCCGACGCCGCCCGGACGACCCGGCGTTCGGGCCGTCGCCGACTCGGGTATAACCCGGGCATGCCCCGCCCGCCAGCCTGGTCCGCCCTTCGGGCACGGTGCGTCCGGTGGGCGCCGTGAGGCGGGCGGTCGAGCGGGTCGGGCTGGCCTTCACCGCCTACCAGGTGGCGCTGGCCGTGCGCGAGCATTGGCTGTCGATCCCGGCGGCCGAGCGCGCCCGGGCGAGCGAGCTGGCGATGCGCTCGCGCCTGCGCCCGTCGAGCCTGTCGCCGGCCGAACGGGCCGAGCTCAAGCGGCTGGTCGCGGCGATGCGCCTGCCGCTGCTCGGACGCCGCCTGGCCGGGGTGGCGTTCGCCAGGCGGCGGGCCGGACGCCGCCGCTGAGCCGGCCGGCCGCTACGCGCCCGCCGCGCCGGCGAGAATGGATTCGGCCTCGTCGAGCGTCGTGGCCACGGCCATGCGCTCGTCGAGTCCCGCGAGGGAGAGGAGCTTGCGCACCGGCCGGTTCGGGTTCAGGAGCACGAGGCCGGCGTCGCCGAGGTCGAGCCGGCGGGAGATGTCCAGGACCGCCCGCAGGCCGCTCGAGTCCATGAAGCCGACGTTGCTGAAGTCGAGGATCACGGCGGCACGGGGGTGATCCTCGAGGGCGGCGATGACCGCCGCGCTCATGTCGTTGGCCGTGGCGATGTCGACATCGCCGGCGACGGCGGCGATCAGGGCCCGGCCGCCACCGCCGGTGACCTTGACCGAGAACGGGCTCGGCGGGCGCTCGGAGATCTCGGGGCGGGGTCCGGTCATGGGCGCTCGAGGGGCGAGGTCGGCTCAGTCTACGCCGTCCGGGTCCTCGACCGTCTCGTCTGCCCCGCCGGCGGTGGCGGCGCTAGACTCGGCCGCGTCGAAGGCCGCCCTTCTCGTGTCGATCCGTGAACTGACCGTCCCGGTTGCGCCGTCCCCGTCGGACGGGGAGAAGATGGCGCTCGGGAGGGGAGATCCGGTGGAGGCGGTGGCGCGGGTGGCCGCCGCCCGTCGCGACCGGCTGCTGCGGGTCAACCGGCGGCGGCTGCGCTGGGAGGACCTCGAGGACTGCTACAGCCAGGCGACGCTCGAGCTGGTCACCCGGGCGCAGCGGGATCCGTTCGCGAGCCCCGACCACATCGTCCACGCCCTCGAGCAGAAGTTCTCCTCCCGGATCGACGACCGCCGGCGGGCGATCGGCGGGCGCAGCCCGATCGAGGCGGCGATCGCCCGGGCGGTGGCGGTCGACGCGCCGGATGACGGAGCCGGTGAGCTGGAGGACCGGACGGCCGAGGTGGTGCGCCAGGTCGCCGGTCGGATCGAGGTTCGCCGGCTGCGCGAGGTCGCCGCCGAGCTCAGCCACGACCAGCGCCTGGTCCTCGCCTGCCAGATCAGCCTCGGCCTGGACTGCGCCGAGTTCTGCCGCCGCTACGGCTGGACGCACGAGAAGTTCCGCAAGGTGGCCCAGCGGGCGCGGACGCGGCTGCGGGCGCTGGTCGCCGAGTACGAGCTCGGCGACCGCTGCCGGCGCCTGGAGCCCGACGTCCTGGCCTACGGGTCGCGGGCGGCCACCGACGAGCAGGCGCGGCGGGCGGCGGCTCATCTGGCGAACTGCAGCGCCTGCGCCAGCCAGTTGCGAGCGCTCGATCGGGCCTCGCGCCAAGTCGCCGCCCTGCTCCCGGCGCCGGTCGTGGCCAACGCCGGCCTCCTGGCCAAGGTCGGCGGCCTCGCGCTGGCGCTGCGGCGGATGGTCGGCGCGCTGGCCGGGCGGGTGCCGACCGAGGCCGGGGCGGCCGGCGTGGCCGGCGGGGGGGCGGCCGGCGCGGGTGCGGTCAAGCTCGGCGTGGCCGCCGCCTGTCTGGCCGGCGGCTATGCGATCTGCGCTCCGGGGATCGGCGGCCTGCCGGTCGGCGGCGGCGCTCATCATCACGGGCGGCCGGCCGTACGCCATGTCGCCCAGGCGGTTGCGGCGACGGCGCCGGCGACGCGGGCGGGCGCGACCGTCGCCGCGTTCCACGCGGCGCCGGCGCCGACATTTGGGCCGAGCCGGCCGGCCACGGGTGCCTTGGCGGCGGCGGTCGCCCGGCGGGAGTTCCAGCCTGGGGTGGCCCGGATCGCGACCACGACCGCGCCGCCGCCGCTGTCGGGGTCGGGGTCGGGGTCGGCCAGCCCACCGCCGACGCTGTCGGCGGCGCCGAGCCCGCCGCCGTCGCCGGCCGCCCGCGCGGCGTCGTCGCAAGCTCACAGCGAGTTCGCCGGCTTCGAGCGCTGAGGGGGCGAGCGGCCGGGGGGGTGTCCCGGGACGGGTCGGGTGGTCGGAGTGGGCCTGTGAGGCACACCATGACCACTCCCGATCCCCACCTGAGGTGCGTCTCCCCCGGCGCCCGCGCGATCCGTCCCCTCCGGGTCGCGGCAAGGAACGGCGCCCGGCGCGGCCGCCTTTGGGATCGCGACGCCGCCTGGGCGGCGGGCGGCCGCGCACCCCTCTTGACCGGCGGCGGCCGGTGATGCGCCGCCGGCCGACCGCCGTCTATCGGGTGCTCGACGAGGAGGACCTCCTCTTCGGCACCGCCTATGTCGACGCGCCGGGCGAACCGATCGACGCGCCGGCCGAGCCGATCGACGCGCCGGCCCGCCGGGGCGTCGGCTGGCGGGCGGCCGCGACCTGCGCCGGGGCGCTCGTGTTGGCCGTGGTGCTCGCGCGGCTCGGAGGCGTGCTGCTGGCCGGGAGCGGGGGGGTGCGGAGCGGTGGTCCCGGTGGCGGCCAGCGTCCCGCGCGGCGGGCGGGCGCCGCGCATGCGGTGGCCGTGGCGTCGCTGGCGGCCCCGACGGTGATCGCGGCCAGCGCGGCCCCGAACGAACCCCCGGCGCCCACGTCCGCGGCGCGCCCGGTGACGTTCCCCTCGCGCCTGCCACGGCGCCGGCGCGCGGCGGCGCCCGCGCGCGCGGGTGGGCCGCCGGCACGCGGGGCGGTCCCGACCGGGCCGCCGGCCCGCCGGAGAGGCCCGACAGCGTCGTCTCCGTCGGTTCGCCGCGGCGGCTCGACCGCGTCGACGTCGCCGACGGGCCTGCCGTCGGTTCGCCGCGGCGACTCGACGGCCTCGGTCTTGGTGGCGGGGCGCTCGCCGGCGCCCCGTGGAGGCCGGACGGCGCCGACGACGCCCGGGGACGGGCCGCGGGCAGGCCAGGAAAGACCGGTGCGGTCGGTCAGGCCGGTGGCGTCGGTGCCAACGCGCCCGGCGGGGGCGGCGCCGGTGGCGCCCGAGTTCGGCTTCGAGCGATGAGCGACCTGGCGCGAGCCGGCGTCCGGCTCGAGACCCGGTCGCTGCGGCGGCTGCGACTTTCGGCGGGCCTGACCCGATGGGTCGTCTGTCTGGCCGCCGGCGTGGGCCTCGCGACGACGGCACGCTTCGCGATCGCTCCGCCGCGGCCGGCGCGGGCGGCGGCGGCCGTGGTGGTCGCCGACGATCGCGGGGCCGAGGGCTTCGCCACGCTGTTCGCTCGCCGCTACCTGACCTGGGACCAGGCGGCTCCGGCCGCTCACCAGCAGGGGCTGGCGGGCTTCGTCGGGGCGGCGATCGACCCCGACATCGGCCTCGGGCCGTCGCCCCGCTCGACGCAGCGGGTGGCGTGGGCCGAGGTCGTGCAGGCCCGGTCGGCCGGTCCGGGCGAGCACGTCTACACGGTGGCCGCCGACACGGGGGGTCCGCAGCCGGCGTACCTGTCGGTCGATGTCGTGCGGGACGGCGCGGGGGAGCTGCGCCTCGGCCGTTACCCGGCGCTGGTCGGTGCGCCGCTCGTTGCCGCGGCCGGCGCCCTGGACGCCGGCGCCGGCGGCGCGGTGACCGACCCGGGCGTCACGACCGTGGTGGGGCGGGCGCTGCGCAACTATCTCGCCGGGTCGGCGCAGAACCTGGCCGCCGACCTGGCGCCGGGCTCGGTGGTGGCCACGCCGGCGGAGCCCCTGACCCTCGACCGGCTGGGTGACCTGCGGGTCGGCCGGGCCGGCGGCGTGCTGGCGACGGTCGGCGCCCACGACCCGGCCGGGACCACCTACACGCTGACCTACCAACTCGACCTCCAGAGCGCGGGCGGGCGGTGGCTGGTCGGCGCGATCCAAACCGATCCGCGGACATAGGAGGAAGCGTGGCGATGGACGGACGAATCCGGAGGGTCCGGCGGTGGGCGGTGGTGGCGGCGTCGTCGCTCCTCCTGCTCGCGGCGGTGCCGCCGCCGGCGGCGGTGGCGGCGTCGGTCGCCGGCGGCTCGGTCACGGCCAGCCCCGTCTCGAGCTCGGGCGGCTCGTCGCTCGAGGCGGCGGCGAGTCGGGCGGGGGACACGGGACGCAAGGTCGCGTTCAGCTTGATCGGGCTGGCGCTGGCGGTGGCGGCGATCGTGTTGGCGTTCAAACGTGACTTCAAGGAGGCCATCGGGGCGCTGGCGATCGGGCTGGTCGCGATCCTGCTGGCGAGTCCGACCGGGATCACCGTGCTTCAGCAGACGGTGTCGATGCTCTTCGGCGGAGCCTGATGGACGTCCGCTCCTACCGCGGGGTGTTCGAGCTCGAGCGGCGCGTCTACCGGATCGACACGGTCCGGCTGAACCCGGGCGGCGTCCCGATCCGGGGGATCGCCTACGCGGCGGTGTTGATCGTGGTCACGCTGCTCGCGGACCGCCTGCCGCCGGTGCGCCTGGTGCTCGGTCCGCTGCCGTGGCCGGTCCGCTATCTGGGCCTGCCGACCGTGGTGGCGGCGTTGGCCACGATCACCCGCATCGAAGGGCGGCCGTTTCATCTGGCGGCGTGGGCCCTGGCGTCCTACCGGGTCGGGCCGCGGCACACGGCTCGCCTCGGCCGGGTGCCGGCGCCGGGCGCGCGCTGGCGACCGGGACCGGTAGTCCTCATCCCCGACGGGTCCGACGGGCGCCTGCGCCGCCTGCGCTACCGCGGTCCGGGTGCCGTGCTCGTCTGCTGCGCCCACGAGCGGGCGGACTGGCCACGCTCGCGCTGGCGGCCGGCGGGGCGCCGGGCGGATATCACCGTGCACCCGGACGGCGCCGGGAGACCGCTGCTGCGTCCGGCGGCGCTCGAGCTGGCGGCCGGAGCGGTGATCGAGACGCGTACGGGCCCGGCCGCCTGACCGGGCGAGCCGGATGCGCCAGCCGATCTCGTTCGTCTACGGCAACTGCCTGCTCGGGTCGAGCGGACCGTGGGCCCTGTTCGCGCTGGGGCCGTCGTCCTACGCGGCGCTGTCGGCGGAGCGTAAGCGTGAGATCTTCGGTCGGCTCCTGGCCGCCGTCGAGGCGGCCGAGGCGGACTTCCAGCTGATCCGGGTGGCGCGGGCGTGGGACGTCGACGGCTACGCCGCGGAGCTGGAGGACGGCTACGCGGGGCCGCACGCGGACGCCCACGCCCGCTATGTGGCCGAGCACCGGGCCGGTCTCGGCGACGTCGGCCGGGCGATGGCTGCCGTCTATCTGGCCGTCAGCCTGGAGGCGCCGGAGCAGGACGTCGGCGCGTACGTGTCGGGGGTGCTCGAGCGCTCGCCGCGCGAGCTCGTCGCCGCCGCGCGGGAGGCGCTGGCCTGGTCGGACCGACGGGTGCTGGCCGTGGGCGAGCTCGAGCGGCTGCGCGTCCGGGCCGACGAGGCCCACGCCCGGATCGCCGGCTTCATCGACGCCCGGCCGGCGCGGACGGTGGAGGTCCAGTGGCTCCTGCGCCGGGGGTTCTGCCGCGGGACGGCCGAACCGGTGGTCGACGGCCTGCACGAACCGCAGGCGCTCGTGTTCGAGCGCAACGGACAGGCGGTGCTGGCGCCGCTGGAGGCCGACGTCCTGCGCTGGCTGGATGGCTATGTCGAGAACCGGGGACGAAGCCTCCGGGTCGAGGCGGAGACGGGAACGAGCTGGCAGGCCCAGCTCGTCGTCGGGGCCCTGCCCGAGCGGGCCGAGTTCCCGGGCGGCCGGCTCGAGCTCATGTTCGCGCCGCCGGAGTCGCTGCCGTTCGCGATCGACCTGACGCTGAACGCCCGCTACCTGCCGAACGAGCTCGCGCTGCGGCTCGTTCGCCGGCGCGTCCAGGACGCCGACCAGATCGTCCGGGCCGAGGCCGACGGCGACCAGGGCATCAGCGACCGGGGCTATGACCGCACGCAGGAGGCGCGCGACCTTCTCGCCTACCTGCAGTCGGCCAGCCGGCCGCCGCTGCTACGGGCGACGCTGGCGATCGCCGTCGGGGCCGACGAGGAGGCCGAGCTCGAGCGCCGGGTCGAGCGATGCCGGCGGGCCTACGGCGAGGTGCGACTCCACCGGCCGATCGGCGACCAGCTCGAGCTGTTCCTCCAGCATCTGCCGGGCCAGCGGACCCGGGTCCGGGGCTACGACGACGTGCTGAGCGCCGAGCAGGTGGCGGCGATGATGCCGATCGCCACCCACGCGGTCGGATCGCGGCGGGGCTTCTATCTCGGCCACACGCTGAGCGGGTCGCGCCAGCCGGTGCGCTTCAACCTCCGGGAGGGCTCCGACACCGACCGCAACGCCGCCATCCTCAGCCTCGGGGCACTCGGCTCGGGCAAGACGACGCTCGACCAGAAGCTCCTCTACGAGGGCTTTCTGCTCGGCGCGCGGATCATCGACTGCGACCCGAAGGGCGACCACCGGCTGCACCGGCTCGACGATGTGGCGGGCCACGTCGAGACGGTCGCCCTGCGGCCGGAGCGAGCCCTGCGGGGGATGCTCGACCCGCTGCGGGTGGCCCCGCTCCACATGCGCCACGACGCGGCCGTGTCCTTCCTCTGCGACCTGCTGCCGGCCCGGTCGGAGGCCGCGTGGGAGACGGCCGTCGTCAAGGCGGTCGACGGCGTCATCCGGGCGGCGGCGGAGCCGACGTGCTTCGAGGTCGTCCGCGCGCTGTCGGCCGGCGACGACGTCGACCGTCAGGTGGCCAAGACGCTGGCCGTCTACGCCCGGGCCGGCCTCACCCAGCTCGGGTTCGCCGACCCCGACGTCCGCGTGGCGGCGGTCGGCGCCCGCCAGGTGACCTACATCCCGATTCGGGATCTGCCGGGCCCGCAGGCGGGCACGGCCCGCGGCGACTACTCGGTGGCCGAGCGCGTCGGCGAGCAGATCGTCCGGCTGATCGCGATGTTCGCGATGCGGCTGATGGCCGCCGAGCGTCATCGACTCAAGCTGTTCAGCTTCGACGAAGGCTGGCGCCTGCTGGGCGACCCGGTCGGCCGGATGCTGCTCGCCTCGCTCCAGCGGATGGGGCGGTCGGAGCTGGCGGTGCCGATCATCTCGACCCAGCTGGTCAGTGACACCCTGCTCGACGGCCGCGACTCACTCGAGAACCTGATCGGCGCGACGTTCGTCTTTGGCCTGCGCAGCGAGGCCGAGGCGGCGCGGGCGCTGACCCTGCTCGACCTCGACCCCGACGATCAGGCGCTGCGGCAGCGGCTGCTCGAGTTCGATGCCGGACGCTGCCTGCTGCGCGACCATCGCGGCCGCGTCGAGGCGGTCCAGATCGACGTGGTGGCGCCGTGGCTGCTGCGCGCGCTCTCGACCACACCGCGGGCCCAGGCCGATGCGAGCCGGCGATGACCGGGGCCGAGGCGCAGCCGGGTGGGCCGCGGCCGCCGCGGCCGTGGCGGGGCTCGTGCTGGCCGGCCCCGGCTCCGCCGCCGGCGCGGCCCGTCCGCCCACCCCGCCGCCGGCAGGGCCCGGCTCCGCGGTCCGGGTGGGTCCCGCCGGTGCGCCGGCGGCGGGGACGGGCACCGCGGTCCGGGTGGGTCCCGCCGGTGCGCCGGCGGCGGGGACCGGCACCGCGGTCCGGGTGGGTCCCGCCGGTGCGCCGGCGGCGGGGACGGGCACCGCGGTCCGGGTGGGTCCCGCCGGTGCGCCGGCGGCGGGGACGGGCACCGCGGTCCGGGTGGGTCCCGCCGGTGCGCCGGCGGCGAGCACGGGGTCCGCGGTGCCGGTGGGTCCCGCCGGTGCGCCGGCGGCGCCGGCGCCGGCGCCGGCGGGCGCGGGGTCCGCCGCCCCGTCCGGGCCGAGCCTCCTCGGCGATCCGAACGCCCGCGTCGGCTCGCTCGCCGGCCCAGGGCCGCTCGTGGCCAACGGCCTCGGCAGCCCGGCCTGCCGCGATCCGACGCTTCGCGCCCAGCTTTCGGCGACCGCTCGGGCCGATTGCGCGGCCTCGGGAGTCGCCGTCGCGTCGGCCCCGCTCGAGAACTACCAGTTCGACGTCCACATCGACACCGGCCTGCTCGGCGAGACGGCGGAGAACCTGATCGAGAACCTGCTGCTCAAGCCGGTCTGGATGGCCCTCGTCTGGCTGACCGACGTCGCCGTGGTCGGGCTCGAATGGTGCTTCTCGATCGACCTGCTCGGGGCGGGGACGTTCAGGTCGGTCACACGCGGCCTGCAATCGATGCGCGACGCCCTGACGACACCGTGGCTGGCCCCGATCCTGGCCGTCGCCGCCGTCGCCGCCGTCTACAACGGCATCGTCCGCCGACGGGTGGTCGAGACGCTCGGCCAGGTCGTGCTCCTGCTGGCGATGACGGCCGGCGGCCTCTGGGTGATCGCCGCTCCGCAGGCCACCGTCGGGCAGGCGAGCCGGTGGGCCAACCAGGCGAGCCTCGGCGTGCTCGGCGCCGCGGCCACCGGCGACCCGGGGCATCCGCTGCGGAGCCTCGACGACGCCCTGCGGCCGCTGTTCGCCGTCGCGGTCACCGGGCCGTGGTGCTACCTCGAGTTCGGCGACGTCGCCTGGTGCCGCGAGCCGGGCCGCCTCGATCCGCGGCTCGTCGCCGCGGCCGGCGCGGTCGTCGCCCACGACCGCGCGGCGGCGTCGAGCCCGGCCGAGCGGCGTCAGGCCGCCGCCGAGGCGGTCGCGGTCTCCCGGGCGCGGACCAACGGCGACCTCTTCCTCGCCCTCCCGAGCAACGGGCCGCGCCGGAACTCGATCAACGCCGACGCCGCCAACCCGTCGCTGCTGGCCGTCCTCTGCGGCTCCGACACGGCGACCTCGTGCTCGGCCGACACCGGCCCACAGGCCGAGTTCCGCACCGAGAAGGGAACCGCGGCCCGGGTCGGCGGCCTGCTCCTGATCGGGATCGGCGCCACCGGCATGTTCGCGCTGATCGGGTTCATCTGCATGCGTCTGATCGGCGCGGCGCTCCTCGCCCTCGTGTATCTCCTGCTCGCCCCGGTCGCCGTCCTGGCCCCGGCGTTCGGCGACGGCGGCCGCGATGCGTTCCGCCGGTGGTCGCTGCGTCTCCTCGGCGCGGTCGTGGCCAAGCTCATCTACTCGGTCTTCCTCGGCGTCGTCCTCCTGATCGTCCGCATCCTCTCCGACCTCGGCGGCCTCGGCTGGTGGACGCAGTGGATCCTCATCGTCTGCTTCTGGTGGCTCGTGTTCAACCACCGCCACCGGGTGCTCGAGAACGTGATCCACGAGCGGGGCGAGCCGAACCACCGCTCGTCGCTGGCCAACAAGCTGTTCGCCACCCGGCAGGCGCTGAAGCTCGCCGCGCCGCCCGCCCGCCAGTTCGGCGGCCTGGCCCGCCGGGGAGGCGAGCGGCTGCGTCACCTGCCCGAGCGCGTGATCGCCCACGCACGCCGCCGGCGCACCGTCGACCGCCGGGCCGACCTGGCGGGCCAGGTGGCCCGGACGCTCGATCGCGACCACCAGGCAGCGCAGGCCGTCGTCGCCGCGGCGCCGGCCACCGAGCTCCGCCTCGGCGAGCTGCGCACCCGCCGGGACCGCATCCAGCGCCAGCGCCGGGCGGCGGCCGCAGCCGGCGATCGCCGGCGCACCCTGTCCCTCCAGCGGCGCCAGGCCGACATCGAGGCGGACGTCCAGGCCGGCGAGGCCGAGCTCGCCCAGGCGCGGGCGGCGGTGCCCGCCGGTGAGGAGCGGCGCCGGCGGACCGGCCTCGTCCACGACGAGGACCAGCGAGCGCGCCGGGCCGACCTGCTCGATCGGGAGGCCGAACTGCGCCCGCTCGTCGCCGCCGCCAAGGACCGCCGCGTCGGACGGCGCGACTACCCCGGCCTCGCCAGCCTGGTCGGCCTCGGCCCCGGCGAGTACGACCGGCTGTCCGCCCCCGAGCGCCGGCGGGCGGCGCTGAAGATCGACCGCGAGCTCGAGCAGCGGCGCGAATGGGCCAAGGCGGCCGCCCGCCTCACGCCGGCCGAAGCGGCCGACCGCGCCCGCCGCCGCGCGGCCCGCGCCCGGCGCTCACGGCAGGCCAAGGCCGACGACCCCCGGCCGGCGCGGCGGCATCAGAGCCGGCGCGAGCGGCAGTTCGGGCGCGCCGGCTCCGGCTATGGCGACTTCGACCGTCGCCGCCGCTCCGACCGCGACGGAGGCCACCGCCCTGAGCGCGAGCTCGATCTCGGTCGCCGACCGGACGGTGACCGCGACCGCCGCCCCCGTTGACCGCGACCGCCGCCCCCGTTGACCGTGCGCCCCGCCTCGACCGTGCGCCCCCGCCGTTGACCGTGCGCCCCCACCGCCTCGCCCTCGCCGCCGCCCCCATCGCCGGCCTCCTGCTCCTGGTGCTCCTGGCCGCGGCCGCTCGTCTCGCGGTCGGCGCCGGGGCGAGCGCCGCGACGTGCGGCCAGGCCGGCCGGGCTGGCGCGGTGGCGGTCTCCCCGGCCGCGCGGCGCGAGATCCCGAGCGGCCTGGTCGCGTTCTACGTGCAGGCCGCCGCGACCTACCGGCTCGGGCCCGACGGCTGGGCCTGGCTGGCCGCCGTGAACCGGGTCGAGACCGACTTCGGTCGCGACCTGTCGACCTCCTCGGCCGGCGCGGTCGGCTGGATGCAGTTCGAGCCGGCGACCTGGGCCGTGTTCGGGGTGGACGCCAACCACGACGGCCGGCGCGACCCGTACGACCCGGCCGACGCGATCGCCGCCGCCGCCCGCTACCTCGGCGCCCTCGGTGCTCCCGCCGACTGGGAGCAGGCGGTCCGGGCCTATAACGGCGGACCCGGCAACGCCCGCTCGCCATCGACGCTCGGCTACTGGCAATCGGTGGCCGCGGCCGCCTCCGCCTATCTCGCAGCCGGCCCGCCGGCGTCGGCCCTCGCTCCGCTCGCATATCCCCATCCGACTGCCGCCGCGTCGGCGGTGCCCGTCGCCTGCGAGCCGTGCCCGCCGCCCCAGCAGCTCGGCCCTCCGCCGGCACCGGCCGGCGTCCACGCCGCCGTCACTGCTCGGCCGACGGCCGCCTCCGCCGCCCCGGCGACTACCGCCGGCCCCGCCCCCGCCTCCGCCGCCCCGGCGACTGCCGCCGGCCCCGCCCCCGCCTCCGCCGCCCCGGCGACGGCGGCCGGCCCCGCCCCTGCCGACTCCGCTGGTGCCGCGCTCTCCCCGGTGACCCAGTGCGCCGACAGCGGCGCCGTCCCGCTGGCCCCGGGCGACCGGGCGGCGATCCGCCCGGACGGGCTCGCCGCCGCACCGGCCGGAGCCCCGCCGGCGGTCCGGGCGATGATCGCCGCCGGCAACCAGCTGATCGGCAAGCCCTACGTCTACGGCGGCGGCCACGCCGACTTCCGCCCGGCTGACGGCTACGACTGCTCGAGCAGCGTCAGCTGGTCGCTCCACGGCGCCGGCTACCTCGCCGCGCCCGAGGACTCCTCGACGCTCGAGGGCTTCGGCGATCCCGGTGGCGGTCTCTGGGTCACCGTCTTCGCCAACCCCGGCCACACCTTCATGTACGTGGCCGGCATCCGGCTCGACACGAGCCCCCAAGCCGGCGACGGCCGCTTCGACCAGGCGGGACCCCGCTGGCGGCCGGCCACCCGGTCGACCGACGGCTTCGTCGCCCGACATCCGCCCGGCCTGTGACCGTCGGCCGCCTCCTCGCCGGCCTGGTCGCCGTCGCCGCCGCCCTCACGCCGATCCTCCTCGGCCGGTCGCCGGCTCGTGGCGGCGCGGCCCCCGCCCCGGGCGCCCGGGCGGCGCCGGTTGTCGTCGTCACCGGCGCGGCCCCTGGTCGGCCGTCGAGCCCGGCCCGCCGGCCACCGCCCACCGCGTCGCCTCCGCCGCCCGGACCGGCCACCGTCAGCCGCCGCTTCGTCGTCGCCTACGCCGCGTTCGTCTACGGCCGGCTGGCGGCCGCCGACCTGCCCGACCTCAGCCCGGCTCTCCGCCGGCAGATCGACGCCCTCCATCCCCGGCCGGCCGCCGCCGTCCTCGCCGCCGCCGACCCCCGTCTTGCGAGCCTCCGCCTGGCGCCCGCCCGACCCGGACGCGCCCGGGCTCTGGCCGTGATCGCCGACGGCCCCGCCGTCTACGCCATCGCTCTCGCCCTGCGCCGCCGGCCGTCCGGCTGGACGATCACCGGCCTCGCCGAGACCGGTTAGCAGACGACCCACTACGCTCCCCGCGATGGCCGATCGCCGCGTCGAGCACCTCCTCGTCGGCGGCGGCATCGCCGGCGCCACCGCCGCCGCCGCCCTGCGCGAAGCCGGGGCCAGCGGCTCGATCCTCCTGGTCGGCCGCGAGCTCGACCCGCCCTACCACCGGCCGCCCCTGTCCAAGGGCTACCTCCAGGGGCGCGAGACCCATGCGCAGACGCTGATCCATCCGGCCGACTGGTGGGCCGACCACGACGTCGAGCTGATGACCCGGACCAGCGTCACCGAGATCGACCCGGCGACCCGGACGGCCAAGCTGTCGAACAAGGAGACCGTCGAGTTCCAGACCGGCCTGATCGCCACCGGCGCGATGGTCCGCCGCCTCCAGGTCGACGGCACCGACCTCGACGGGATCCACTACCTCCGGGCTCGGGCCAACGCCGACGCGATCCGCCGCGACGTCGAGCACGCCGAACGGGTCGTCCTCGTCGGCGGCTCCTACATCGGCTGCGAGGTCGCCGCCTCGCTCACCGTCCTGGGCAAGCAATGCACGATCGTCATGCAGGAGGAGCTGACGCTCGAGCGCCACTTCGGCCGCCGCGCCGGCGGCTTCCTCCAGCGGGTGCTCGAGGACCACGGCGTCGACATCGTCGGCGCCGACGAGGTCGAACGCTTCGAGGGGACCGACCGGATCGAGCGGGTGGTCACCAAGGGCGGGCGGACGATCGACGCCGATGCCGTCGTCTGCGGCGTCGGCGCCCTCCCCGACGTCATGCTCGCCCGCCGGTCCGGCCTCGAGCTCGGCGCCCTCGGCGGCGTCCGGACCACCGCCGAGCTCGAGACGAGCATGCCCGGCGTCTACGCCGCCGGCGACATCTGCGAGTACGACTCGGTCATCCACGGCCGGGTGATGCGGATCGAGCACGAGGACGTCGCCGCCGCCCAGGCCCGGACCGCCGCCGCCAACATGGTCGGCCCCGACCGCCGGCCTCACGACACCGTGCCCTACTTCTTCTCCGATCTCGCCGACTGGGCCGCGCTCGAGTACGTCGGTCCGGCTCACGCCTGGGACGAGGAGGTCGTCCGCGGCTCGATCGACGGCGGCGCCTTCACCATCTTCTACCTCGGCGACGGCCGCCTCCGCGCCGCCCTGACCGTCGGGCGGCCGGCCGACCTCGACGACGCCCGCCGGCTGATCGCCGCCCGGGCGCCGCTGAGCGCCGCCGACCGGACCGCCCTCGGGCTCGTCGCCCCTTAGGGATCGCGCTCACGACGAGCGACCGCTTAGTCGCCGCTAAGCGCCCGCGGCTACTCTCGCCCGGATGCGCCACCGCCCGGCCAACGCCCTCCTCGCCGCTCTCCTCTGCCTCGGCGGCTTGATGGTGACCGGCGCCGTCGCCCTCATCCTCCCCGCCGCCCAGGCCCACGACGCTGCCACCCTCCAGGCCTTCGCCGCCCTCAGCGGCCACACCCGGGTCAGCCAGCTGGCCACCGTCCTCGTCCACAGCGTCGACCCGGTCAAGTACGCGGTCTTCGCCGCCCTGTTCGTCGCCGTAGCCCTCTTGCGCGGCCGTCGCCGCGTCGCCCTCGCCGTCCCACTGGCCATGTTCGCCGCCAGCGCGACCACCGAGCTGCTGAAGCCCCTCGTCGGCCATCCCCGCAGCTCGGAATGGCTGAGCGGCGGCGGCCTCACCGGCATCGAGTCCTGGCCGAGCGGCCACGCCACCGCGGCGATGACGGTCGCCCTCTGTGCCGTCCTCGTCGCTTCGCCCGTGCTGCGGCCGCTCGTCGCCCTTCTCGGCACCGGCCTCGCCGTCGGCGTCAGCTACTCGATCCTCGTCCTCGGCTGGCATTTCCCCAGCGACGTGCTCGGCGGCTTCCTCGTCGCCGGCGGCTGGGTCGCCCTCGCCCTGGCGGTCCTCTGGTGGGCCGAGGCCCGCTGGCCCGAGCCCAGCGGCCGCCCCGCGCTCGGCCGCGTCGGGCGCACGACCGCCCGGGCCGGTCTGCTCGCCCCGGCCGCCCTCCTGGCCGCCAGCTTCGGCGCCGCCGTCGCCGTCCTCGCCGTCCGCGGCCGCCTCGTCGAGACCTACGGCGCCGCCCACCTCTCGTTCGTCGCCGGCGCCCTGGCCATCGCCGGCCTCGCCGCCATGCAGGCCACGGCCATGGCCGTCGCCCTGCGCCGCTGAGCGACTCGACTCAGCGGGTGCCCGCGACCGGCCCGGCTCCCACCGCGGTTCGCCGTGAGCGACCCGACTCAGTCGGGTGCGCGCGAGCGGCCCGGCTCCCAGAGCGGCTCGTCCGGGCCGTTGGCGCCGCGGGCGAGGATGAACAGCAGGTCCGACAGGCGGTTGAGGTAACGGACCACCTCCCGGCCGGCCTCCTCGCCCAGGGCGATCGTCCGCCGCTCCGCGCGCCGGCAGACCGTCCGGCAGACGTGGAGCTGGGCCGCGGCCGCCGTCCCGCCCGGCAGGACGAACGACTTCAGCGGGGCCAGCCCGTCGTTGACCTCGTCGCACGCCCGCTCGAGCCAGGCGACCTGCTCGGGCGCCACCCGCAGCCGCTCGCGGTCGCCGCCCGGCGGCACGCAGAGGTCGGCGCCGACGTCGAAGAGATCGTTCTGCACCGTCCGCAGCCAGGCGGCGTACGCGTCGGGCATCCCCGGCGTCGCCAGCGCCACCCCGATCTGGGCGTTCAGCTCGTCGACCGCCCCGTAGGCCTCGATCCGCGGATGGGTCTTCGCCACCCGGCTCATGTCGCCGAGGTGGGTCTCGCCACCGTCGCCGAGCTTCGTGTAGATCCTCGTCAGATTCACGGTCATGCCGCGAGTCTCGCAGACGGCTAGGATGGCGCCTGACAACGGTCGGTGGTCAGGGGAAGCCCGGTGCGAATCCGGCGTGGACCCGCCACTGTGAACGGAAGTCGCCCCGCCGCGATCCGCACCCGCGCGCTCCGGCCGGCATCCGTGAGCCAGGACACCTGCCTCCGGCCCCAAGCCAGATAGCCCTCGTGGAAAGGGGTGGCTGCATGCGCAGGTTCCTCCCGCCGTCCGTAGTCGGAGCTGTCGTCCTCGCCACGCTCGTCGTGACCGCCACCGGCGCCCAGGCCGCGCCCGGCCCGGTGACCGTCCGGGTCGAGGGGTCGACCGCGACGCTGCTGCCCCCGACCCTGGTCGCCACCACGAACGGCGCCTACACGCCGGTCGGCAAGACCGCCGCCTGCCCGGGCACCAGCGCCGCCGCGGCGCTCGACCTGGCCACCCTGGCCGGCGGCACCTCCGGCTGGGCCGGGACGTTCAACGCCGGCTTCGGCGACTACTTCGTCACCGCGATCGCCGGCGAGGTCCACCCGACCGGCGCCGCCGACGGGAGCTACTGGAGCTTCTGGTCCGACAACGCCCCGGCCCAGACCGGGATCTGCGGCCAGCAGTTGAGCGCCGGCGACCAGATCCTCTTCTTTCCCGACTGCTTCGGCGCCTGCCCGGCCGGCTTCGTCTCGCCGAACGTGCTCACCATGACCGCCCCGCCGGCCGTGGTGCAGAAGGGCTCCGTGGCGACCGTCACCGTCACTTCCTACGCCAACGCCGACGGCAAGCCGTCAGCGGCCGTCGGGGCCACCGTCTCCGGCGGCGGCGTCTCGGCCACGACCGGGGCGGCCGGCACGGCCAGCCTGACCTTCGCGACCACCGGCACGTTCACCCTGCGCGCCACCGCCGCCAACTCGGTCCGCTCGGAGCCGCACACCGTGTGCGTCCACGACGGCAACGACGGCAACTGCGGGACGACCGCCCCGCCCGGGACGACGCCGACCCCGCCGCCGGCCACGACCCCCGCTGCGACGCCGCCGCCCTGCGTCCATCGCGGCGACGACGGCCTCTGCGGGACGGCCGACCGGACGCCGCCCACCGGCCACCTGGCCGTCGCCGAGAACACCCGCTTCGCCCACGGCCACGGTCCGCGGACGATCGCCGGCCACGTCGACCCCGACCCGTCCGGCCTGCGCGACGTCCGCCTGCGCCTGACCCGCGTCGTCAGCCACGGCCGTTGCGAGGCGTTCGCCGCGACCCGCCGGCGGTGGGTCTCGGCGCACTGCGGGATCGCCTACGCGCCGTTCTTCTCGATCGGCCGCGGCGGGACGTTCTCCTACCTGATGCCGGCGCGGCTGGCCAGGGGCCGCTACACCGTCGACGTCGCGGCCACCGACGGGGCCGGCAACCGGGATGCCCCGGCTCCCGGGCGCAACCGAATCGTCTTCCGTGTGGAATAGGACACGCCGTGTCCTCGCCGCCGCCGCCGCCGTCGCCTCCGGCCTCGGGATCGGCGGCTGCGGACTCGGCGCCGGGGGCACGCCGGCCGGCGTGCAGCTCACCGTGACCCGCGACTTCGGCGCCACGAGCCTCCTCGAGGCCGCCGCCCCATCCATCCACGGGTCGGACACGGCGATGCGCCTGACCGAGCGCAACGCCAAGGTCACGACCACGTTCGGCGGCGGCTTCGTCGCCTCGATCGACGGTCTCGCCGGCGGCCAGGCCGCCGGCCGGCCGGTCGACTGGTTCTACTACGTCAACGGGATCGAGGCGGCCAAGGGCGCGGCGTCGACCACGCTGAACGCCGGCGACCACGTCTGGTGGGACCGCCACGACTGGGGCGCGGCGCTCAGCATCCCGGCCGTCGTCGGCGCCTTCCCGGAGCCGTTCCTCCACGGCACCGGCGGCAAGCGCCTGCCCGTGCGGATCGAGTGCATCGACCCGGCGAGCCCGTCGTGCAACCGGATCTCCCACGACCTGACCGGCCTGGGAATCCCCGCCGCCCGCGGCGGCCTCGGCCTGGCCGAGAAGGACCAGTCGCTGCGCGTGCTCGTCGGGACGTGGCCGCGGATGCGCGACGACGTTGCGGCCCGGCGCCTGGAGGCCGGCCCGGGGACGAGCGGCGTCTACGCCCGCGTCGCCGCCGACGGCCGGTCGATCGCCCTGCTCGACGCCCGCGGCGCCGCCGTCCAGACCCTCGGCCCCGGCAGCGGCCTCGTCGCGGCGACCCGCCTCGGCGAGGCCCCGCCGGTGTGGATCGTCACCGGGACCGACGACGCCGGAGTCGCCGCGGCCACCCTGGCCTTCGAGCCGGGCACCCTCCACGACCGCTTCGCCGTCGCCGTCTCCCACGACGTCGGCATCCCCCTCCCGGTCGCCGGACGATGACCGGCGGCCTGACCCTGGCCTACCGCCGCCGGGCGAGCCCGCTCCACGCGGCGCGGGCCGCGGCCGGGGCCACGTACTGCGCCGGGCTCGTCCTCTGCGTCCTCGTCCTCGTCCACCCGCTGGAGCTCGTCGCCGTCCTCGCCGCCGTGCTCGCGGCCGCCCGCCTGGCCGGCGTCGCCGCCGACGTGCGCCGGGCCGTCCTGCCGATGCTCGTCCTCGTCCTGGCCATCGCCGCGCTGAACGCGGTGATCAGCCGCAACGGGCTGACCGTGGTCGCCCGCCTGGGCGAGCTGCCGCCGCTCGGACAGATCGACATCACGTTAGAGGCTCTGGCCTATGGAGCGGTGTTGGGCCTGCAGCTTGTCCTGGCGGTCTTCGTGGCGGTCCTCGGTACGGCCACGGTCAATCCCGACGACCTGCTGCGGGGGTTTCGCCGCATCTCCGCCCGGTCGGCGCTGACCGCCGCCCTGGCCACGCGGCTGGTGCCGCTGCTCGAGGCCGACGGCCGCCGTCTGGCCGACGCCGTCCGCTGCCGGCCGGCCGCCGTCCGGCGCCGGCGGCTGGCCATCGTCCGCGCGGTGGCCACCGGGGCCCTGGACCGGGCGCTCGACGTCGCGGCCACGCTCGAGGTCCGCGGCTACGCCCTCGGCGGCCGCCCGCCCCGCCGCCGGCGGGCGTGGTCGCGCCACGATCTCGCCTTCACCGCCGCCGGCCTCGGTCTTGCCGGCCTCGCCGTCGGCGCCCGCCTGGGCGGCCTGGCCGCGTTCGACGCCGACACGACCGTCACCGTCGCCCTCGGTCCCGGCGAGTTCGCGCTGGCCGCGACGCTCGTCCTCGTCGCCCTCGCCCCGTTCCTCGCCCGCCGGGGGATCGACCGGTGAGCGTGCTCGCCTTCGACGCCGTCACCTACACCTATCCGGAAGCGGCCGAGCCGTCCCTGCGCGACGTCAGCTTCGAGCTCGAGGCCGGCGAGTTCGCCGTCGTCGCCGGCCTCTCGGCCGGCGGCAAGTCGACCCTGCTGCGGGCGGCCTGCGGCCTGGTGCCCCACTTCCACGGCGGGACGTTCGCCGGGCGGGTGACGGTCGGCGGTCTCGACACCCGGGAGCACGGGCCGGCGGACGTGGCCGCGGTGGCCGGGACCCTGTTCCAGGACCCGGAGACCCAGATCCTGATGGGCACGGTCCGGGCGGAGCTCGCCTTTCCCCTGGAGAACCGCGGCCATTCGCAGGACGCCGTCGCCCGCGGGGTCGAGGAGGCGGCGCTGGCGCTCGGCATCGAGCGGCTGCTCGAGCGCACGACGCGGGAGCTGAGCGGCGGCGAGCTCCAGCGCGTCGCCCTGGCCGCCGCCCTCGCCGGCCGGCCGGAGCTCGTCCTGCTCGACGAGCCGACCTCCCAGCTCGACCCCGTCGCCGGCGACGAGCTGATCTCGCTGCTGCGGCGACTGAACGAGCAGTGGGGGACGGCCGTGGTGATGATCGAGCACCGCCTCGAGCGCTGCCTGTCGGCGGCCGACCGGGTGCTCGTCCTGGCCGGCGGCCGGCTCGCCTGTGACGCTTCGCCGCCGGCGTTCCTCGCCTGGGCGGCGCGGGCGGCGCCGGCGCTCCAGACGCCCGGGGCCCGCCTGTTCGCGGGTGCCGGCCTCGAGCCGGCGCCGGCCGGGGTCAAGGACGCCCGGGCCACGCTCCGCCTCCATGGCCTCCTGTCCGACGCCGCGCCGGCCGCCGTCGGCAACCACCGCTCCCCAGCATCCCCCCGCGGACGGCGGGACCGTCGCGAGCCCGCGGCGCTGCGCTTCGCCGGCGTCTGGCACGAGATCTCGGGCGGGCCGGCCATCCTGCGCGGCGTCGACCTGGCGGTCGCGGCCGGGGAGACGGTGGCGCTGATGGGGCGAAACGGCGCCGGCAAGTCGACGCTCCTGCGCCACGCCCACGGGCTCGCCCGGCCGACCCGCGGCCGCGTCGAGCGGGCCGGGCGGGTGGCGCTGCTGCTCCAGAACCCGGGCGACTACTTCCTGGCCGAGCGCGTCGGCGACGAACTGCCGGCGGCGGCGCTGGCCGCGGCCGGTCTCGGCGGCCAGCGCGACCGCCATCCGCGCGACCTGAGCGGCGGCGAGCGCCAGCGCCTGGCTCTGGCCATCGTGGCCGGCGGCGACGCGCCGGCGGTGGTCTGCCTCGACGAGCCGACCCGCGGCATGGACCGGGCGGCGAAGGGCGAGCTCGCCTCGAGGCTCGCGGAGTTCGCCGCCGGCGGAGCGGCCGTGATCGTGGCCACCCACGACGCCGAGTTCGCCGCCTCGTTCGCCCGCCGGGTCGTGCTGCTGGCCGACGGGCGGGTGATCGCCGACGGTGGGGTGGGCGAGATCCTGAGCGGCGGCTGGTACTTCGCGACCGAGACCGCCCGCATCCTCGGGGGCGGGGCGCTCCTGCCCGAGGACGGCGCGGCCCTCCTGCGCCGGCGGCGCGGTCGGCTGCGCCTGGAGCTCGCATGATCGTCGGCTGGCAGCTCGCCTCGCTGGTGCTGCTCGGCCTCGCCCTGGCCGGCGGGTTCGTCTGGTACGAGCGGTCGCGGCCGCCGGCCCGGACCGTGGCCCTGGTCGCCACGTTGGCCGGTCTGGCCGCCGTCGGCCGGGTCGCCTTCGCCGCCGTGCCCGACATCAAGCCGATGACCGACATCGTCCTCCTGGCCGGCTACGTCCTCGGCGGGGCGGCCGGCTTCGCCGTGGGGTCGGTCGGGGCCCTGGCGTCGAACTTCTTCTTCGGTCAGGGGACGTGGACGCCGTGGCAGATGCTGGCCTGGGGGGTGATCGGCCTCGGCGGGGCCGGGCTCGGTCGCCTGACCGGCCGGCGGGCGGGCCGGGTCGGGTTGGCGGCGGCCTGCGGCCTGGCCGGAGTCGTCTTCGGCCTGATCCTCAACTTCTCGACCTGGATCACGTTCAGCGGCGACCTGACGGTCGACCACTACCTGGTGATCTCGGGGTCGGCGCTGCCGTTCGACGCGGCCCACGTGATCGGCAACGTCGCCTTCTGCCTGGCCTTCGGCCCGGCCTTCGTCCGCGCCCTGCTGCGGTTTCGCGCCCGCCTGGAGGTCCGCTGGGTGCCGCTGGTCGGGGCCGTGCTCGTCCTCGCGCTGCTGGCGCCGATGGCCCTGGCCGCCGGGCCGCTGGCCCGGGAGGTCGGCTACCTCGTGGCCGCGGAGAACGCCGACGGCGGCTTCGGCGCGGCCCCGGGGCAGCCGTCGACCCAGCTCTACACGTCGTGGGCCGTGGTCGGCCTGGCCGCGGCCGGGCGCGATCCGCGCCGGGTGGCGCGCGGCGGCCACTCGCCGGTCGCCTACATGCTCAGCCACACGGGCGGCCTGACGGGGACGGGCGACGTCGAGCGGACGGTCGTCGCCCTCGGCGCCGCCCACGTCCGCCCGCCGCGGTCGCTTGTCAGCCGGCTGGCCGGCGCGCAGGGGGCGGACGGGTCATTCGGGCACCTGGTCAACCTCACCGCCTTCGGGATCCTCGCCCTGCGGGCGGCCGGCCGGCCCGCCGGCGATCGCCACGTGCGTCACGCCCTCGGCTGGCTGGCCCGCCAGCAGAACGCCGACGGCGGCTTCAACTTCGCCGGGCGGGGCTCGACCAGCGGGATCGACGACACGGCGGCGGCGCTGCAGGGGCTCGTGGCCGGCGGCGCCCGGCGGGGCGGCCGGGCGGTGGCGCGGGCGGCGGCCTTCCTCGCGGCGGAGCAGAACCCGGACGGCGGCTTCCCGCTGACGCCGGCCGGCGCCTCCAACGCCCAGTCGACAGCCTGGGCCATCCAGGGCCTCGTCGCCGCCGGGCGCGACCCGGGGCGCCTGCGGCGGGGGTCGGCGCTCGGCTACCTACGGTCGCTGACCGGCGCCGGCGGGGCCGTCCGCTACTCGCCGACGAGCACCCAGTCGCCCGTGTGGGTCACCGCCCAGGCCCTGACCGGCCTGGCCGAGCGGCCGTTCCCGATCCGGTAGGTCAGGCCGCGGCGTAGGCGAGCACCGGGCAGCGAGGCCCGGGCGCTCGGGCGAGGCGGGCGTCGAGCGTCACGACCGCGGCCGCGAGGAGCTCGGCGAGGGCGACGTACGCCGCGTCGTAGATCGTGACGTTCCGGCGCAGCTCCCAGGCGCGCTCAGCCAGAGGCGCGTAGGGCCAGAGCTCGATCGGGAGGGCGATGAGGTCGGCGTGGGCCAGGGTCGCCTGGGTGTGGTCGATCGCTCCGGCGGCGGCCTGCCGGCGGAGGATGTTCGCCGCCTCGAACGGCGCGACGGATGGCGCGGCGAGCGTGGCTGCGGCGATGGCCTCGGCGACCCAGGCCCCGGCCGGGCCGGCGTCGGCCAGCAGGGCGACGAGCGCCGAGGAGTCGATCACCACCGTCCGGGCGGGTTCGGTCAACGCCGGTCGGCGTCGCGGTCGGCCAGGATGGCCGTGGGCGGCAGCTCGGTCCCGGTCAGGCGGGCTCGGTCTCGCGCCCGGGCGACCACCTGCTCGACGGTCGGACGCGACGCGAGCGCGACGAGCGCGGCGAGCAGGTACTCCTGGAGCGACCGGCCCGAACCGGCCGCCCGGGCGGCGAGCTCGTCACGGACGGCGTCGGGGACGTTTCTCACGGTTATGGCCACGGGCATGCCTGCAATCTAGCAGCATGGCCGTCAGTTCAGCGGCGATAGGGCGCGGTCGATCCGCTCCCGCGTGCGCTCGAGCCAGGCGGCGAGGCTCGCCCCGGCCTGGAGCTGGTAGCCGCCGGCGATCCCCCGCGACGCCTTGACCGGATAGCCGAGCTGGCGGATCCGGTCGATGTCGCGCCGCAGGGTGCGGGGGCTCACCTCGAGGCGATCGGCCAGCTCGAGACCCGACCAGAACCGGTGGGTCTGGAGCAGCGACAGGAGCCGCAGGATGCGAGACGTCGGATCGGCCACCCGGAGGACGATCCTCCCCCAAGCGGCCAGGATCTGACCGCAATGGCGGGGATCATGGTGCGCACGTTTGGAGAAGACGGACCCGGCCGGGCGACCTAGGATGGCCGCCGAGCGAAGGATGAACCGGAGGTGGTGGCGTGGTGATGCTTGACGATGGCGGCGGCGGCCTGGCGATCGAGACGCGGGGGCTCAAGCGGACGTTCAAGGGCGGGGTGGAGGCCGTGCGCGGGGTCGACCTCCGCGTCGCCGAGGGCGAGGTGTTCGGCTTCCTCGGGCCCAACGGCGCCGGCAAGACGACGATGGTCCGGATGCTGTGCACGCTGCTGCCGCCGACCGACGGCACGGCGTCGGTCGCCGGCATCGACGTCGTCGCCGGCGCGGCCGACGTCCGGCGGCGGATCGGCGTGGCCCTGCAGGAGATCGGCCTCGACCCGGTCCAGAGCGGGCGGGAGCTGCTCGAGCTCCAGTGCGGCCTCTACGGCATTTCGCGCGACCGCGCCCGGGAGCGGGCGGTCGAGCTGCTCGAGCTCGTCGGCCTGACCGACGCGGCCGACCGCCGGACGAAGACCTACTCGGGCGGAATGAAGCGCCGGCTCGACCTGGCCAGCGCGCTCGTCCACTCGCCGGACGTCCTCTTCCTCGACGAGCCGACCACCGGCCTCGACCCGTCGTCGCGGCGGACGATCTGGGAGGAGGTCCGCCGGATCAACGCGTCGGGGACGACGATCTTCCTCACCACCCAGTACCTCGAGGAGGCCGACCAGCTCTGCGACCGGCTGGCCATCATCGACGCCGGCGCGATCGTCGCGGAGGGCACGCCGGCCCAGCTCAAGGCCCAGATGGGCCACGACGTGGTCACCCTCGCGCTCGCCGGAGCCGACGCCGCCGCCACCGAGCGCGCCGTGGCCGGGCTGGCCGGGCTCGAGCGGGTCATGGCCGAGGCCGACGGCCTCGCCCTCTACGTCGAGAACGGCGCCGGCTCGATCACCGAGATCGTCCGCCGGCTCGAAGCCGCCGGCGTCGAGGTCGGGGCGATCACCGTCTCGCGTCCGTCGCTGGACGACGTGTTCCTGAAGGCAACCGGCCGGCGGCTCGAAGGTGCCGCCGCCGTCGAGGAGGAGGTGGCGGCATGAACGAGGTACTGCTCCTGGCCCGGCGGTCGGTGCGCGAGATCGCCCGCTACCCGGAGGCCACGATCCCGGCGCTGTTCATCCCGCTGTTCTTCCTGGCCGTCAACATCGGCCAGGTCTCGAAGACGTTTCCCTCGACGACGCCCTTCCTGCGCGGTCAGGGCTACGTCGCCTTCCAGCTGCCGGTCTCGCTGATGTTCGCCGTGGCCACGGCCAGCTCCGGCCTGGCCCTGGTCACCGAGATCGACCTCGGCTACTTCGACAAGCTGCTGGCCGCGCCGATCCGCCGGTCGTCGATCATCTTCGGCCGACTGTCGGCCGACCTCGTCCGCGGCGTGCTCGGCTCGACCGTCGTCCTCCTCGCCGGCCTGGCCTTCGGCGCCCACATGCAGAGCGGCGTCCTCGGCGCCGTCGTGCTCATCTTGCTGTCGGCCCTGTTCGGCGTCGGCTACGCCGGCTTCGGGATCCTCGTCGCCCTGCGCACGCGCAACGTGCAGGCGACGAACACGAGCTTCCTGCTCTTCTTCCCGCTGCTCTTCCTGACCCCGAACTTCGTCCCCTTCGACCGCCTGACCCCGGTGATGGAGACCCTCGCCCGCCTGAACCCGGTGAGCTACGTGATCGACGGCCTGCGCTCCCTGGTCATCGAGGGCTGGAGCTGGGACAAGCTCGGCTACTGCGCCGCGGTGATCGTCGGGCTGACGGGGCTCCTGACCACGCTGTCGCTGCGGGCGATCGCCAACTACGATCGGTGACCCGTCAAAGGTCGTGGGGGAGCAGTCGAAACGCCGTGCCTCCGGCGAGCGGCCGCAGCGCCCGGAAGTGGCGTTCATCGAGCTGCCTGTCGACGCCAAGATCGAGCGCGGTCACGCTCGGAGCGTGTGCGAGCCCGCCCGGCCGCCGGAACGGCGGGCAGTCGAAGCTCACGGGCGGCCCCTGGCCCGGGCGAGCGAGCCCCGACCGGCGTCGAGATCGGCCGCCCGGTGGCGGCGGCGGACAACCGTCTAGGCTCTCGGCCGTGATCCTGGGTGTGCCGAGCGAGACGGGGGACGGCGAGCGCCGGGTGGCGCTCGTCCCCGAGGTCGTGCGCAAGCTCACCGGCCGCGGCCTCGAGGTCCTGGTCGAGGCCGGCGCCGGGACGCGGGCGATCATCCCCGACGCCCTGTACGAGGCCGCCGGCGCCAAGATCGCCGACGCCGCCGCCGTCTGGAAGGCCGACGTCGTCGTCAAGGTCGCCCCGCCGACGGCGCCGGAGATCGCCCAGCTCGGCCGGGGCAGCCTCCTCGTCGGCTTCCTCGCTCCCCTGACCAGCCCGGCCACCACCAAGGCCCTGGCCGACGCCGGGGCCACCGCCTTCGCCATGGAGGCCATCCCCCGGATCTCCCGCGCCCAGTCGATGGACGCCCTCTCCAGCCAGAGCAACGTCGCCGGCTACCGCGCCGCCCTGATGGGCGCCGAGAAGATGGGCCGCTTCTACCCGATGCTGATGACCGCCGCCGGGACGATCCCCCCGGCCAAGGTCCTCGTCCTCGGCGTCGGCGTCGCCGGGCTCCAGGCGCTGGCCACCGCCCGCCGCCTCGGCGCCCAGACCACCGGCTACGACGTCCGCCCCGAGGTCGCCGAGCAGGTCCAGTCGCTCGGCGCCAAGTGGCTCGACCTCGGGATCGACGCCGCCGGCGAGGGCGGCTACGCCCGCGAGCTGACCGACGACGAGAAGCAGCGCCAGCAGCAGGCCCTGACCGACGCGATCAAGACCTTCGACGTCGTCATCACCACCGCCCTCGTCCCCGGCCGTCCCGCCCCCCGCCTGGTCACCGCCGAGGCGGTCGAGGGGATGAAGGCCGGCAGCGTGATCGTCGACATGGCCGGCGAGGCCGGCGGCAACTGCGAGCTGACCGAGCCCGGCCAGACGGTGATCAAGCACGACGTCACCATCGCGAGCCCCCTCAACCTCCCGGCCGAGATGCCCGAGCACGCCTCCCAGCTCTACGCCCGCAACGTCCAGGCCCTGATCGAGCTCTTCCTCGACGACGACGGCCAGCTCGCCCTCGACTGGGACGACGCGATCATCGCCGGCGCCTGCATCGTCCGCGACGGCGAGATCGTCCACGACCGCGCCCGCGCCGTCGTCGAGGCCGCCGGCTGATGCTGATCACCAACCTCGCCATCCTCGTCCTCGCCGGCTTCGTCGGCTTCTCGGTCATCTCCAAGGTCCCGAACACCCTGCACACGCCGCTGATGAGCGGCACCAACGCGATCCACGGCATCGTCGTCCTCGCCGGCCTCCTCGTCATCGGCCTCTCGGCCAACGGCCTGTTCAACAAGGTGATCCTCGTCATCGCCATCGCCTTCGGCACGATCAACGTCGTCGGCGGCTTCCTGGTCACCGACCGCATGCTCGGCATGTTCAAGCGCAAGCCCGAGCCGCCCAAGCAGGTCGAGGACAAGCCCGAGCCCAAGCCGCCCGGCGAGCCGATGGCCGCCCCGGCCGCGCCGCCGACCGACGCCGAGCCCGCCGCGCCGGCCGCGCCGCCGGACGACGCCGGCCCCGCGGACCCGGCCGCGCCGCCACCCGCCGGCGACCCCGCCGCCCCGCCGCCGCCGGGCGAGGCCGCTCCAAAACCTGATCCCGAGCCCGGGGCCGACCGATGATCCTGGCCAGCTTCTTCCAGGACGCGAACTTCATCGCCGTCCTCTACATCGTCGCCTTCGGCCTCTTCATCTACGGCCTGTCCGGGCTGACCGGGCCGGCGACCGCCGTCCGCGGCAACCGGATCGCCGCGGTCGGGATGGCGATCGCCGTCATCGCCACCCTGCTCGACAGGCAGATCGGCAACTGGGGGCTGATCGTGCTCGGCGTGGTCATCGGCACCGCCGTCGGCGTCCCGGCCGCCCGCCAGGTGAAGATGACCGCGATGCCGCAGATGGTCGCCCTGTTCAACGGGGTCGGCGGCGGCGCCGTCGCGCTCGTCGCCTGGGCCGAGTTCCGCAACTCCGGCGGCTACGCCCACACCGCCGGCGGTGCGGCCGCGATCCCGCTCTACGTGGCGATCTTCTCGCTCTTCGCCGCGATCGTCGGCTCGGTCTCCTTCTGGGGCTCGAACATCGCCTTCGCCAAGCTCCAGGCCCTCCTGCCCGGCCGGCCGATCACCCTCGGCCGCCTCCAGCAGCCGGTCAACGCGCTGCTCTTCGCCGGCGCCGTCGCCTGCGCGGCGGTCATCGCCGCCGGCTCCCACTCGGGCCTCGTGTTCGTGGTCATGCTCCTCCTCGCCGCCCTCCTCGGCAACGCCGTCGTCCTGCCCATCGGCGGCGCCGACATGCCGGTGGTGATCTCCCTGCTCAACGCCCTGACCGGGCTCTCGGCCGCGGCCACCGGCGTCGCCCTCGACAACACGGCCCTGATCGTCGCCGGCATGATCGTCGGCGCGTCCGGCTCGATCCTGACCAACCTCATGGCCCACGCCATGAACCGCTCGATCCCGGCCATCGTCGCCGGCGGGTTCGGCGGCGGCGGCGCCATCGAGGGCGCCTCGGGCGCCGGCGAGCACGCGGGGACGGTCCGCTCGACGAGCCCGGCCGACGCGGCGATCCAGCTCAACTACGCCCGCCTCGTGGTGATCGTCCCCGGCTACGGCATGGCCGTCGCCCAGGCCCAGCACGCCGTGCGCGAGCTGGCCAAGGAGCTCGAGAAGCGGGGCGTCGAGGTCAAGTACGCGATCCACCCGGTCGCCGGCCGCATGCCCGGGCACATGAACGTGCTCCTGGCCGAGGCCGACGTCCCCTACGAGCAGCTGCGCGAGATGGACGACATCAACCCCGAGTTCTCCCGGACCGACGTCTCGCTGGTGATCGGTGCCAACGACGTGACCAACCCGGCGGCCAAGAACACCGCCTCGTCGCCGATCTACGGCATGCCGATCCTCGAGGTCTCAGACTCCCATTCGGTGATCGTGATCAAGCGCTCGATGAACCCCGGCTTCGCCGGGATCGAGAACGAGCTCTACTACGACCCGAAGACGTCGATGCTCTTCGCCGACGCCAAGTCCGGCGTCGCCGAGATCACGGCCGAGCTGACTCAGCTCTGACCGCCGGCCGCCTCGAGCACGCGCTTGAGCCGGGTCAGGTCCGCCGTCACCGCCGCCGCGTCGGCCGCGAACTCCGCCGCCGTCATCTCCGGCCGGCGGCGCACCGTGAACACCACCTCGCAGCCCGGACCGTCGGCGATCACCCGCATCGGGTTGTAGACCGTCTCGCCCGACGGCAGTCGAACGTCGTGGTCGAGGATCCCGTGGTCGTTGGCCGCCGCGAAGCTCACGACCACCCGGCCCATGGGCGACTCCGCGACCCAGCGGCCGTCGACCAGCTCGATCGATCCGCTGAGGCCGGCCGCCCACTGCGGCAGGTGCGCCGGGTTCGACGCGTACGCGTAGACCTCGTCGCTCGGCCGGTCGATCGGCACGCCGATGTGGCGGGATTCCGACGCCATGCTCGACCTACGCTAGCGACCGCGCGGCCGGCGGTGCGTCTCGAGCCAGATCCCGGCGATGAACGCGAGCACGAGGAGCGCCGGGACGGCCACCTCGAGCAGGCTCGTGGTCGACGCGCCCGACGACTTCGCCGTCCTGGCCGTCGTCCTGGGCGCCGCCGGCTTGGCCTGGGCCTGGGTCGCCGGGGCCGGGGCCGGGGCCGAGGCGGCCGGGGCGCCCGCCGCCTGGACCTGGCAGGCGCCGCGCCGGCGGACCGCCTCGAGCTTGCGGATCGCCCCGACCTCGGCCGCGCTCGCGGCGGCCGGCGCGACTCCGAGCGCCGCCGCCACCTGGGCGGTGCTCTGGGGCGCGTGGCCGCCGAGACCGGCCCGCAGCGCGAGCACACGGCGGTCGGCCGCGGCCAGCTGGTCGACGCAGCCGCGCAGGCTCGAGATCAACGCCGGCACGGCCGGGTCGTCGGGTGCCGTGAACCCGCCGGACGCCGCCGCCCCGGCTCCGGGGGCCGCCGACGCGAGCACCAGCGTCGCGGTGATCGCGCAGAGGGGGCGCAGGAGGGTCTTGGCGGCGTCAGGCATCACGGACGCGCCGGATCGGTCGCCGGCGCGGCGGGGTGAATCTATCCGGCCGCCGGCCGGCTCGGCCGTTGCTCGACCGCCGCGGACCCGCCGCCGCGCCGGCGCCGTCCGGCGGCGGAGGCCGGGCGCCGGTCTGGGAGACTGCCGGCGATGATTGCGCGATCAGCGGCGCTCGAGGCGCTGGCCGGCGAGAGCTTCGACGTCGTCGTGGTCGGCGGCGGCATCACCGGCGCCGGCGTCGCCCTCGACGCCGCGACCCGCGGCTACAGCGTCGCCCTGCTCGAGCAGCGCGACTTCGCCTCGGGGACGTCGAGCCGCTCGAGCAAGCTCGTCCACGGCGGCCTGCGCTACCTCCAGAACTTCGACCTCGGCCTCGTCCGCGAGGCGCTGCTCGAGCGCCAGCTCCTCGTCGCCCTCGCCCCCCACCTCGTCCGCCCCCTCCCGCTCGTGGTCGCCGCCTTCGACGGCGCCCACCCCGACCGGCTGGTCGGCGTCGGCCTCAACCTCTACGACGTGATGTCGGTCGAGCGGCGCCGCGCCCGTCGCGGCCGCCGGGCGCGGGGCGGCGAGGAGGACGGCCGCCCCGACGCGAGCTGGAGCCCCGAGCGCCACCGGATGATCACCGGCGCCGAGGTCCTCGATCTCCTCCCGGCGCTGGCCGGCCGCGAGCCGACGTCGGGCTACCTCTTCTACGACTGCCAGACCGACGACGTCCGCCTCGTCCTGACGGTCCTCGGCGAGGCCGAGCGCTTCGGCGCCGTCCTGGCCAATCGCCTGCGCGTGACCGAGCTCGTCGAGCATCACGGCCGTGCCGTCGGCGTCCGCGCCCGTGACGGCGCCACCGGCGAGGACCTGGTCGTCCGCGCGGACAACGTCGTCAACGCCACCGGCGTCTGGGCTGACCAGCTGCGTCCGGGCGAGCTCCAGAGCGAGGCCGAGGTGCCGCAGATCCGGCCGAGCCGCGGGACCCACATCACCCTCGACCAGCGCGCTCTCCCGCTCAAGGCCGGAGCGATCGTGCCGGCCGGGGGCGGTCGCACGATCTTCGCGCTGCCGTGGCTCGGCCGGGCCCTGATCGGCACCACCGACAACAACTACGACGGCCCGCTCGACCGGATCCGGCCTTCGTCCGACGACGTCGGGTACCTGCTCGACGCCGTCAACCGCTTCTTCGGCACCGGGTTCGCGCCGGCCGACATCTCCGGCGCCTACGCCGGCGTCCGCCCGCTGATCTCCACCGGCGACGCCAAGAAGTCGGTCGACATCTCCCGCAAGGCCGAGCTGTATGAGACCTCGAGCGGGATGATCACGATCACCGGCGGCAAGCTCACCACCTGGCGGCGGATGGCCAAGATGACCGTCGATCGGATCGTCCTGCGCGACGTCCTCGACGCTCCGTGCCGGACCCACGAGATCCCGCTCGGCCAAGCGATCGACCCCGACGACCTCCCGCGCGTTCCCGGCGTCGCCGCCGGCGCCTACGCCGCCCTCGCCGACCGCTACGGCTACGCGGCGATCGAGGTCCTGCGGATCGCCGCCGACCGCCCCGAGCTCGCCGGCCCGATCGTCGACGGTCAGCCCGATCTCCTGGCCGAGGTCGTCCAGGCCGCCCGCCGCGAGCAGGCGGCCACGGTCGGCGACGTCATGCTCCGCCGGACGCGGCTCGGCGTCCTGGCCGCCCGCGGCCTCGCCGGGCCGCCGGCCGACCGGGTGGCCGCCGCCCTCGCGCCCGAGCTCGGCTGGGACGCCGCCCGCGCCGCGGCCGAGGTCGCGCGGTTCGCGCAGGAGGCCCGCGACGAGGGCATCGTCGTCGAGTCCGACTGACGGCCGGACGCAATAGCTTTCCCGCCCGTGCCCCGCCGCCGTCCCAGGTCGCCCGTCCGCGCCGTGCTCGCCCGGCTGGGCGCCGGCGCCTGCCTCTGTGCCTGGGCTGGCTCCGCGGCCATGCCGGCCGCCGCCGCCGTCGTCCCCGGCGCGCCGATCGACGGCCCGAGCCCCGACCTCATCGCCCTCGGAGGCGTCGCCCTCGCCGCCGACCACGGTGGCGCCGTCGCCTACCTGCGCCGCGACGGCGGCGCTCCCCATGTCTTCGTCGCCCTGCTCACCGACGGCGCCTGGGGCGTCCCGGTCCGCGTCGATCCGGGGCTCGCCGGCCCCGCCGACCAGCCGGTCGTGGCCGCCGCCGCCGGCGGTCGGGTCGCCGTCGCCTTCCGCAGCGGCGCCGGCCTCTACGCCACCGTCCGCACCGGGCGCGGCGCCGCCTTCGGCCCGGCCCAGCCGATCGCCGCGGCGGCCGGCGACCCGGCGCTGTCGATGGGCCTCAGCGGCACCGCCTACCTCGCCTACTCCGACCCGGCCGGCGAGGTCCGCGCGGCCCGCCTCGACCGGAGCGCCAGCGTTTTCCTCGGCCTGCCCGACCCACTCGACGCCCGGCCCGCCGGCGCCCCCGGCGCGGGTCCGCTGCGGCGGCCGCGCGTCGCCGTCGCCGCCGACGCCACCGGGCTCGTCGTCTGGGGGGAGGACGGCAGCGACGGGCTGACCCACGTGCTCGCCCGCCGCGTCTACGGCCTCCACGTCGGCAGCGTCGTCAGCGACGTCGGCGCCGGCCAGCTCGGCGGCCAGGCCGGAGGGTCGGCCGACACACCCGACGTCGGCATCCAGGACGACTCGAGCTACGCCTGGGTCGCCATGCGCCAGGCGTTCGGCCCGGTCGAGCGCGCGGTCGTGCGTCCCCTGATCGGCTCGCAGCTCGGTGCGATTCAGCCGATCGACGGCGGCGGCGGCGCCGGCGCGCCGAGTCTCGCCATCGACGGGTTCGGCGACGGGCTGGCCGCCACCCCGACCACCGCCGGCGCCGGCGGCGCGACCGTCGTCGGCTCGACCCTGGCCGCCGGCGGGTTCGGCCCGGGCCAGGCGGTCGACGCCCTCGCCGCCGCCCCGGCACCGGCCCCCGTCGCCGCCGCCACCCACGCCGGGCAGGGCCTGGTCGCCTACGCCGCCGCCCAGGGGACGCTTCAGGGCCGGCTGTTCGACCGGGCCGTACCCGCCGGCGAAGTCACCCTCTCGCGACCGGAGCTCGGGCCGGTCCTCGCGGCCGGCGGCCTGTCGATCCAGGCCGACCGCGGCGGCGACGTCATCGTCGCCTTCCTCCAGGGTGCGCCGGGCGCCCTCGTCCTGTCGGTGGCCGCCGTGGCCGCGCCGCCCGGCCCGCTCGCCGGCCTGACCACCGACCGCTTCGTGGCCGACGCCCGCCCGCTCCTGCGGTGGACGACCTCCCGGCCGGGCTTCGGCCCGGTCAGCTACGTCGTCCGCGTCGACGGCCGGCCGATCGCCACCACCGCGGCCACCGGCCTGCGGCTGGCGGCGCCGCTGAGCGACGGCGTCCACCAGTGGCAGGTCATCGCCACCGACGGTCTCGGCCAGCAGACGCCGGCCGCGGTCCGCACGCTGCGCATCGCCGCGCGCCCGGCGTCGATCAGCCTGTCGCTGACCGGCGCTCTCCGCGCCGTGGTCCCGATCGGCTTCGCCGTCGCCGCCCGCTCGGCCGCCGGCATCGCTCCGCGTCGTCGTCGACTACGGCGACGGCAGCCGCGCCGCCGGCGCTCGCACGCGCCACCGCTACCGCCGGGCCGGGCACTACGTCGTCGGCGTGACCGTGATCGACCGCGTCGGCCACCGCGCCCTGCTGCGGCGGGCCCTGACCATCGGCTGAGACGCGTGGGCGACCACCACGACGGGCAGCGTCCGCCCGCGCCGGTGCTCGAGCTGATCGCCGGCGACCGGCGCCTCGCGCTCGGCCGGTCGGTCTGGCTGATGGGCGTCGTCAACGCGACGCCCGACTCCTTCTCCGACGCCGGACGCTATCCCACGCTCGACGCGCGGGTGGCGCTGGCCGGCGAGCTCATCGCCGCCGGGGCGACGATCGTCGACGTCGGCGGCGAGTCGGCGACGACCAATCGC
Source organism: uncultured Solirubrobacterales bacterium (assembly GCA_963795745.1). Taxonomy (GTDB): domain Bacteria; phylum Actinomycetota; class Thermoleophilia; order Solirubrobacterales; family Solirubrobacteraceae; genus Palsa-513. The sequence continues at coordinate 126,066 of CAWCIT010000015.1, read as the reverse complement.
CCGCCGGTCACCGCGGGCGAGGAGATCGACCGGGTCGTGCCGCTGATCGAGCGGCTGGTCGGCGAGCTCGGCGCCGTCGTCTCGATCGAGACCTACAAGCCGGCGGTCGCGGCCGCGGCGATCGCCGCCGGCGCCGCCCTCGTCAACGACGTCAGCGGCCTGCGCGATCCCGAGCTCGCCGACGTCTGCGCCGCCACCGGCGCCGGGCTGATCCTGATGCACACCCGCGCCGCCCCCAAGGTCCGCCTCCAGGACCCAGGCCGCTACGCCGACGTCCTCGCCGACGTGCTCGCCTTCCTCGCCGAGCGGATCGAGCTCGCCTGCGCCCGGGGCGTGGCCTTCGAGCGCCTGATCGTCGACCCGGGTCCCGACTTCACCAAGACGCCGGCCCAGACGATCGCCCTGCTGCGGGGCGCCGGACGGCTGCACGAGCTCGGCCGGCCCGTGCTGATGGCCATCAGCCGCAAGGACTTCGTCGGCGCCCTCACCGGTCGCCGCCCGGCGGACCGCCTGGCTGGGTCGCTGGCCGCCCTCGCCCACGGCCTCGACGCCGGTGCCCAGATCTTTCGCATGCACGACATCGCCGCCGCCGCCGACTTCCTCGCCGTCCGGGCCGCCCTCCGCGGCGAGGTCGACCTGCCGGCCGACGCCGTCCTCGCCGACGAGCTGCGCTGGCAGCCGCCGGCCTGACCGGCGAGCTCGTTCCGGCGCCGCCGCCGGGCGCGCGGGCGGCGCTCAGGCTTCCGTGACTTCTGCCTCTTCGTCGCGCTCGGCCGCGCACATCGCGCAGAGGGTGGCCGACGCCTTGGCGACGATCTCCTCGACCGGCGCCCCCTCCGCGGCCAGGCGCAGCTCGACGTCGCGCTTGGCCACCGAGCACGGGAAGCAGACCATCGGTCTGCTCAGGCCCCGGCGACCGCGGTGGCCCGGGCGTTGATCGCGCGGACCTCGTCGTCGTCGAGCCAGACGAAGCGCTGCGACGCGACGATCAGGGCGACGGCGAGGAGCGGGGCGGCCAGCGCGTACCAGCGCAGCGTGTGGGGCCGCGCCCGGTCGACGATGATCCGCCGCTCCTTGGGGGTGATGTAGGACTCGAGCGTCGTTCCGCTGCCGACCCGGTAGATCGTCAGGTACAGCCGGCGCAGCGACAGCTCGTCCGCCATCGCCAGCCAGTCGCCCCAGTGCTCGTCGACCTCGGCCGCCCGCTCGATCATCGACGGCAGGCGCTCGGCCTGCTCGGCGACCGCGACCTCGTCCTCGGTCAGGACGGTCTCGCCGAAGGCCAGCCCCTCGCCGTGGAGCTCGAACATCTGGGCGCCGGCGTCGTCGATCCACCGTTGGTGGCGCTCGTCGGGGTTGACGGCGATCCAGGCGAAGGCCACGACCTGCTCGTAGAGCGACTGCAGGAGGCCCTGGGCGTCGGCGTCCTGCCGGGCGGCCATCAGGTCGAGCAGGCTCTCCACGGTGTCGCACATCCGCACGAGCGATGCCGATCCGAAGATCGCCCACCACGTCTCGCCGGCGTAGAAGCGCATCGGCAGCTGCCGGCGCACGATGCCGATCAGCTCAGCCGCGCCCGCCCGCATCTGGTCGGGCTCGGGAAACGTCTCAGGCTCGGTCACGGGCACGAGCCTACCGGCTCGGCTCAGCCGCCGGCGCGTGGCTCCGGGACCGGCGCGACCCCGCCGACGCCGGCCGCCAGGAGCCCGATCGCCTGGTCGCGCGACCGGGCGGTGACGGCGCCGACCAGGGCCCGCTCCCACGCCATCGGCCCGGTCGCGGCGCCGGCGAGGTCGATCTCCAGGCGCCCGAGGATGCCGGCCGCGTCGGCGTGGCCGGTGAGCGCCCGCGCCCGCTCCTCGGCCGCGGCGTGCTGGACGCGCAGCAGCGGCGTGCGGCCCGGCCCGGCGCAGTCCTCGAGCACCCGTCCGGCCGTCGCCCCGTAGGCCAGGCGGGCGCACCGCTCCCACGGGATCTCGGCCCCGCCGTCGAGCAGGACCTGGCGGAGCACCCTCCAGCCGGCGTGCTGGCTCTCGCACCGGCGCACGAGGAACCGGCCGAGCTCGGCCGCCAGGAGGCGATCCTCGTCGGCGCGCAGCACACCGAGGTCGAGCGCGCGCAGCGACTCGGCGATCCTCCGGCCGCCGCGCACGGCGCGGCTGAGCTCGCCGCACGAGCGCCGGCGCGAGGCCCGGGGGTTGGGGGCGTCGATGTCCATCCCTCCACCGTAGACGCCGACATCGCCGCGGGGTGAGGCCGCGGCCGCGGCCGGGGCCGGTCGCCGCCGACGACCCCATATCCTCGGGGGCCTTGGATTTCGTCCCGACAGCCGCCGACCGGCCGCCGGCCGCCGGGCTCGTCGCGGCCATGATCGACGAGATGGAGCCGCTCTACGGGCGGATCGACGTGCCCGGCGCGCCGACGGCCACGCCCACCGAGATGAGCCCTCCGACCGGGGCGTTCCTGCTCGGCTACGACGGCGCCCGGCCCGTCTGCTGCGGCGGCGTCAAGGGCCTGCCGGACGGGGCCTGTGAGATCAAGCGGATGTACGTGGTCCCCGACGCCCGCGGCCGCGGCGTGGCCCGCCTGCTGCTCGCCGCGCTCGAGGACGCCGCCCGGGAGCTCGGCTACCAGGTGGCGCGCCTGGACACCGGCCCGGCCCAGCCGCACGCCCGGCACCTCTACGAATCGGCCGGCTACCGCCCGATCGGCAACTTCAACGCCAACCCGTTCGCGAGCTTCTGGGGCGAGAAGGCGCTCGCCGGGGACGCGGCCGGCGCCGGCGGACCGACCGGGTCCCCGGCCAGCGTCTAAGCTCTGCAGTCCACGCGCGCCGATCCTCGGCGTCGACCAGGGTGCCGGCGGCTGTCTCAACGCCGCGGGACGCCTTCCACCCGTTTCCGGAGGAATCACATGCCCGTTCTCACCCGCTCCGCGCTCGACGCCAGCCCGCTCGCCGACCTTCACGCCCTGGCCTCGACGCTCGGCATCGACGGCTTCCGCCGTCTGCGCAAGGCCGATCTCGCCGACGCCATCCTCGCCCGGCAGGGGGGCGAGGAGGACGACGACGCGGCCGTCGCCGCCCCGGTCCGCCCGGCGCGGGCGCCGCGCCGGCGCCGCACCGCCGCCACCGCGTCGACCGCGGCCGCCGAGGGCAAGTCGGAGTCCGCCGACGCCGTCGACGAGCCGGCGGCCCCGGCCGACGAAGTCGAGCCCGCCCCCCGCGCGCCGCGCGCCCGCCGGGCCAGTCGCGCCCGCCGTGAGGCCGAGGAGCCGCGTCCGGCGCCGCCCGCCGTCGACGACGAGCCGGTGGCGAGCGCCAGCGCCGATGAGTCGAGCACGGTCGAAGGGGTCGTCGAGCTCCTGGCCAACGGCTCCGGCTTCCTGCGGGTCTCACCGCCCGACGCCTCCGACGACGACGTCTACATCTCCGCCGCCCAGGCCCGTCGCTGCGAGCTCGTCGCCGGCGACCGCGTCGGCGGACCGGTCCGCCGGGCCCGCCGCTCCGAGCGTCACCCGTCGCTGATCCGGGTGGCGACGATCAACGGCGTGGCCGCCGACGAGGCCGTCCGGGGGACGCGCCTCGAGGACCTCGACGCCGACTTCCCGACGGTCGTGCTGCCGCTCGGCGACGAGGATCCGACCCTCGCCGCGATCGGCTTCTACGCGCCGATCGGCCGCGGCTCGCGGGTGATCCTCGCCGGAGCGGCCCGGTCGGGCAAGACCGAGGCGGTCAAGCGCCTGGCCGGCGCCCTGGCCGGGTTCGAGGACCTCGAGCTCGAGGTCCTGCTCGTCGGCATCCGCCCCGAGGAGCTCAGCGAGTGGAAGGACTCCTCGATCGCCACCGTCAGCGGGCTCAGCTTCGCCGCCGCGGCCGAGGCCCAGGCCAGCGCGGTCGAGCAGGCGGTCGAGCGCGGGCGGCGCATCGCCGCTCGCGGCGGCGACGCCGTGCTCCTGATCGACACGTTCGACGGCCTGCACTCGCCGGTCGCCCGCCGTGCGCTGGCCGCCGGGCGAAACGTCCGCGACGGCGGCTCGCTGACGGTGATCGCCACCGCCGAGCGGCCCTACGGCGGCGAGACGACGGTCGTCTGCTTCGACGCCGCCCGCGTCGCCCGCGGTCACCTCCCGGCGATCGACCCGATCGCCAGCGGCACCCTTCGGGCCGAGCTCCTGGTCGGCCTCGACGGCTACCAGGCGATCGCCAAGGCCCGCTCGAAGGCGTAGGGGCCGCCGCGCCGCGCCGCGGCGCGGCCCCGGCACGGGGCGGGGCGGCCCCGGCGAGGGGCGTGCGGCCCCGGCGCGGCCCCGCCGGGCGGGGCGGGCGCGGCGCTACGGCCGGTAGGCCACCCGCCCCCAGGACGGCTCGGGGGCGAGCTCGATCGGCTCGCGGCCGCGGTCGGGCTGAACGTAGGCGAAGTTGTGAGTCTGCTCGCAGAAGGAGACCTCGAGCTCGCCCTCGTTGACCCGCTGATCGAGCCAGGCCCCGCGGAACACGAGCCGGCGCAGCCAGTGGACGAGCGAGCGCTCGGCCGGTCCGACGAGCTCCGGCCAGCAGTCGTTGACGTGCTCGCCGAGCGCCGAGGTCGGGTCCTGGATCTCGCCGTTGACCGCCAGGTTCACGAGATCCTCGCGCTCGGCCTCGTCCAGGCGCCCGGCGACGAATCCCAGCCGCAGCGCCGCCTGCTCGCAGCGCTCGCGGAAGTCGCGCTCGTTGAACGTGAAGCGCAGCTCCCCGTACTCCAGCACGAAGTCGTCACCAGAGTTGTAGTTTCCGCGGCGGGCAGTGTCCATAGGGAGCCCGGTCGGGCCGTCGGCATCATAAGCGCGATTCCTGCCGCCCCCCCCGATCTGCACGGTTTATTTCATCCTTAGACTGGGCGGCGAGCCCCTTGGGGTCCGCCACACCCGGTAGGGTGTGTCATTCGTGACAATCGGGGAGGCCGCCCGGTCGAGTTCGTGCCGGGCCGGCCCAGAAGGTGGGAGGGCGGACATGAAGCAGCGGATCATCGGAATCGCCGTCGCGGGCGCGATCCTCACGAGCGTCCTCGTCGCGCTGGGGGCGACGACGACCGTCGCCGGGGCGCTCAACTACGGCCGCCTCAACGCGATCCAGCGGCGCATCATCTCGGGCTTTGTGTCCAGCGAGCTCTCGAGCCAGGGCGCCGCCACGTCGGCCCGCCCGGCAGCCGCCTCGCTCCTGCCGGCCCCGGCCGGCGCCCTCGCCAACTACGTGCCGCTCGGCACCGGGCAGTGCTCCCAGACCCTCGGCGGGAACGTCAAGGTCAACCAGAACTGCCTCAACCTGACCGACTCCGACCTCCAGGGCCGGGCCCAGGCTCAGAACGAGACCTCGATCGCCCAGGATCCAGGTCAGCCGACCCATCTCGTGGCCAGCTACAACGACTACCGTCGCGGCGACGGCCAGTGCGGTGCGTCCTTCAGCGTCGACGCCGGCACCACGTGGCAGGACACGAGCGTTCCGATGAGCTTCACCCGCGCCCTCCCGACCTTCGCGACGCCGGCGTCCGGGATCACCCGCCAGTACTGGCAGGCCGGAGGGGACACGTCGGTCGCCTGGGACACCAAGGGCAACGCCTATCTGTCCTGCCAGGTGTTCAACCGCGGCGCTCCGCCGAGCACGAACCCCGACCTCTCGAGCGCGTTCTACGTGTTCCGCTCGACCCAGAACCACGGCGCCTCCTGGAACTTCCCGGGCCGGCCGGTGGCCGAGAGCTCCGACCTGTCGGGCAGCGGCATCCCCGCCTTCGAGGACAAGCAGCTCCTCACCGTCGACAACCACGTCGGCAGCCCGTTCCAGGACCGCATCTATGTGAGCTGGACGGAGTTCGCCGCTGACGGCAGCTCCTACATCTGGGAGGTTCACTCCTCCGACTACGGCGAGCACTTCAGCCCGCGGCACCTGGTCAGCGCGACCAGCCCGCTCTGCACCAACACCCACATGTCGGGCACGCCGAACGGCAACTGCAACGAGAACCAGTTCTCCCAGCCGTTCACCGGACCTGACGGCGCCCTCTACGTCACCTACGCCAACTTCAACAGCCAGATCGTCAAGCCCGGCGACGGGGGCGGCGGCGACGCGCCGGTGGCGGGCGACAACCGCTGGCAGATGCTGATCTCCAAGTCGACCGACGGCGGCAACACGTTCTCGGCCCCGGTCAAGGTCTCCGACTACTACGAGTTGCCCGACTGCCCGGCCTACCAGGGCGGGCTTGACCCAACGCGCGCATGCGTACCCGAGAAGGGGGCGACCAGCAACTCGTTCTTCCGGGCCACGAACTACCCGGTGGGGGCGGTCAACCCGAGCAACCCGCGCCAGGTCGTGGTCACGTTCGGCTCCTACATCAACGCCCACTCCAACGAGGCCAACGGCTGCCGGCCGGCCGGGTTCAGCGCCTTTGACAACCCGCTCTACCTGGGGGTCAAGACGCCGGGCGCGTGCAACAACGACATCCTCGTGAGCACGTCCAGCGACGGCGGCGCGAGCTTCACGGGCACGCACGCCGATCCGCGGACCCTGACCACGGTCACCCAGGCCCCGGCCCAGGCGACCACCGACCAGTTCTGGCAGTGGGCCGCGTTCACCCGGACGGGGAGCCTCGCGGTGTCCTACTACGACCGCCAGTACGGGACCGACGAGACGACCGGCTCCTCCGATATCAGCGTCTCCGGCTCGCGCGACCTGGTGCGCTTCGGCACGCTGCGGGTGACCGGATCCTCGATGCCGCCGCCGACGCAGTTCAGCGGACTGTTCCTCGGCGACTACTCGGGCCTCGCCGCCCTCGACGTCGCCCATCCGCTCTGGTCGGACACGCGCAGCCCGGACCTGTTCGTCTGTCCCGGGACCGCCACGCCGACGGCTCCGCCGGCGGTCTGCACCGGGCCGGCGGCCAACGCCCCGATAGCCAACGACGAGGACGCGTTCACCAGCCTCGCCGCGGTGCCCATCGCCTGACACCGGTCACGGCGGGCGCGTCGGGGTCGGCCCCGCGCGCCCGCCGGCCTGACTGCCGTCCCCAGGGCCTGCCAGCGTGCCCGCCGGCTCGGCCGCCGTCGCGTCCGCGGCGGCGGGCGGCCGCCCCCGCGGCTCGCCCCCGCCCGCCCCGGCCGGCTCATCGACATCTCCGACGCCCGGCCGCGCGCCGGGGCGGTCGTCGTCGCGGCCGCGGCGTCGTGCAAGACCCTGCCCAGCAGACGGGGATGAATGACGCCGTGCGGCCGCGGCCGTGCCGACGCCCGCGCGACCGCCGGCCGCAGGCGCCCGGAAATGCTGGCCGATCGGCCTCGAAAGGGAGTTATGGTGCGGGGATGTGGGGGAGAGTGTGCAAAGAGGGTTGCGCAGTGGAGGAAAGTGGGGTAGCTTCGGCGCCACCGAACCGGGGTGGAGGGGCTCCTCCCACTCCTCCACCTCGGTTCGACCTTCTTGGACACGCACGATGGCCTTCCGCGGAACCTTTGACTACACGCTCGACGTCAAGAACCGGCTCACGATCCCGGCGCGCTTCCGGGCGACGTTCGCCGACGGCCTGGTGCTCGCCCTGCGCCACGACACCGCGAGCTGCATCTCCGTCTGGCGTCCCGACCAGTTCGACGCCTACGTGGCCGGGATCCTCTCGAGCTTCCATCCTCTCTCGGACGAGTACGCGACGGTCAACCGCTTCTACAACTCCAACTCCCACGAGATCGAGCTCGACAGTGCCGGGCGGGCGGGGGTGCCGGTGAGGCTGCTCGAGCAGACCGGGCTCGGCAAGGAAGTCGTCGTCACCGGCGCCGGCGAGTGCCTCGAGGTGTGGGACCGGGCGGCCTGGAGCGAGCACAACGGGACCCTGGCCGCCGCCGTCAAACGAATCACCGCGCAACTTGGCCATCCTGCTTGACATGACCGCCGCCCACGTCCCGGTGCTGGCCGGCGAGCTGATCGAGATGCTCGATCCGGCTCCGGGCCAGCTGGCGGTCGACTGCACGTTCGGCGGCGGCGGCCACGCCCGGCTCGTGGCCGACCGGCTGGGCGCGACGGGAACGCTGATCGCCATCGACCGCGACCCGGCGGCCGCCGAGCGCTTCGACGTGCTGACCCGCGACGTCCCCTGCGCGACCCGCTTCATCCGCGCGAGCTTCGTCGACGGGCTGGCGCGGCTCGCCGCCGAAGGGGTCCGCGCCGACCACGTCTACTTCGACCTCGGGATGTCCTCGATGCAGGTCGACACCTGGGAGCGCGGCTTCTCCTACTCCTACGACGCGCCGCTCGACATGCGGATGGATCCCGGTCAGGAGCTGACCGCCCGGGAGATCGTCAACACCTGGGACGAGCGCCGCCTGGCCGGCGTGCTGCGGGAGTTCGGCGAGGAGCGCTACAGCGGCCAGATCGCCCGGCGCATCGTCGCCGCCCGCGACCGGGCGCCGCTCACCGGGACGCTCGCGCTCGTCGAGGTGATCAAGGCCGCGGTTCCGGCGCCCGCCCGCTTCGCCGGCGGCCATCCGGCCAAGCGGAGCTTCCAGGCCCTGCGGATCGCCGTCAACGACGAGCTCGGCCAGCTCGACGAGGCCCTGCCGCTCGCCTGGCGGCTGCTCGCGCCCGGCGGCCGCCTCGCCGGGATCTCCTTCCACTCGCTCGAGGATCGCCGCGTCAAGCGCTTCCTCGTCGCCCGCGCCCAGGGCTGCATCTGCCCGCCGCAGATGCCGGTCTGCGGCTGTGGCCGCGTGGCCGAGGCCGAGCTCCTCCATCGCCGGGCGATCGCCCCGTCGGCCGGCGAGGTCGCGGCGAACCCGCGCGCCGCCAGTGCCCGCCTGCGGGCGGCGCGCAAGCTCGACGAGGACGGCTCGTGACCCCGCCGGCCCCCGCCGCCAGCCCGCTGGTCGCCAACCCCCGGGCCGCCGGCGGCGCCCACGCGCCCGCCCGCACTCCGGCCCCGGCCCCGGCCCCGGCGCGCCGCCGCCCGCCGGCGGGACCGCGCCGCGTCTCCGGCCCCGCCCGGCGCCCGGCGCCACCGGCGACCGTCGCCCCGCCGCTCCAGCGGATCGTCGACCACGCCCTGCTCGATCGGCTGATCCGCGGCCGCGCCTGGATCGGGATCGTCGCCTTCGCGCTGATCGGGATCGTCGCCATGCAGGTCACCCTGCTCAACCTGAACGCCGGCATCGGGCGCTCGGTCCAGCGGGCGGCCGCCCTCCAGCGCGAGAACTCGCTCATCGCGGTCGCCGTCTCCCAGCTGCGGGCCAGCGCGCTGTCGCGCTCGACGTCCGGGCAGGCGGGCATGGTCTACCCGCCCGCCGGCGACGTCCGCTACCTGACGGCCGGCACCGGCGACGCCGGCCGGGCCGTGGCGACGATGACGGCCCCGGCCGCGACGTCCGCCTCCTCGGCCTCGAGCGGCACGCCGACCGCAGCCGGGCAGGCCATCCCGTCGACCGGCGCCGTCTCCACCGGACCGGCGGCGGCGGCCGGGCCGGCGGCGCCGTCCACCGGGACCACCTCCGGGACGGCGGCGAACGCGGGGGCGGGGCAGTCGACGAACCAGACCACACCGTCCTCGTCAACCGCGACCGGTGTCGCGGCGGGTGGCGCCGGGACGCCGAGCTCGACCGGCTCGACCGGCTCGACCGCGACCGCGACCGACTCGCCCGCGACCTCGACCGGCTCGTCCGCGACCGCGACCGCGACCGCGACCGGAGCCGTGGCAGCCACCGGGCCGGCGGCGAGCGGCGCCGGGGGCGCCGTGGCCGCCGCGGGCCAGTAGTGGCCGCGACCGCCGGCGCCGGGGGGCCATGATGGCGCCGATCGAGCGCCGTATCGGCAAGCTGTTCGCGCTCTTCGTCGTCCTGCTCCTGCTCGGGGCCGGGCGCAGCCTGTACCTCGGGGTGATCCAGGCGGGGATGCTCCGTCAGGCGGCGGTCTCCGAGCAGCTCCGCACGGTCAAGGTGCCGGCCGCGCGCGGGACGATCTACGACCGGACCGGCCTCGACCTCGCCGTCTCGGTGCCGGCCGACGACATCTCGGCGACGCCGTACCTGGTCAGGGACCCCGTCGCGGTGGCCGGACTGCTGGCGCCGTTGCTGGGCACGACCAGCCCGGTGCTGGCGGCCAAGCTCGACCGCGCGAGCGGCTTCGTCTACCTGGCCCGCCAGCTGCCCGACGCCCAGGCGCGGGCGGTCGCCCGGCTCGGCCTGCCGGGCATCGCGGTGACGCCGGCCGGCCGGCGGAGCTACCCGAACGACGCGCTGGCGTCGCAGGTGCTGGGCACGGTCGGGATCGACGGGCAGGGCCTGTCGGGGCTCGAGTACTCGCAGGACGCGATCCTGCGCGGCAGGGACGGCGTGCGCAACGTGGTCAGCGACGCGCTGGGGACGCCGATCTCGATTCAGGACACCAAGCCGGCTCGGGCCGGGCGCTCGATCGGTCTGACGCTCGACGCGGCGATCCAGAGTCATGTCGAGGACACGCTCGGTCAGGTCGGGGCGAGCTTCCAGCCGAAGCAGGCCACGGCGATCGTGATGGACCCGCGGACGAACGCGATCCTGGCCATGGCCAACTGGCCGCGGGTGAACGCCAACGACGTCGGCGGGGCGCCGGGCTGGGCCAGCCAGAACCACGCCGTCGCCATGACCTACGAGCCGGGCTCGACGTTCAAGATCGTCACCGTGGCCGCGGCCCTGGAGGACGGGCTGGTGACGCCGGAGAAGCTCTTCTACCTGCCGTCGGCGCTGACCTTCTACGACCGGACGATCCACGACGCCGAGGCTCGCGGTCCGGTCACGCTGTCCACGGCGCAGATCCTCGCCCAGTCGAGCAACATCGGGGCGATCGAGATCGGCCAGCTCCTCGGCCCCCAGCGCTTCGACGCCTGGGTGCGGCGATTCGGCTTCGGCCGCCGGACCGGCTCCGGCCTGGCGGCCGAGGAGCGCGGCATCGTGCCCACCCTCGCGCAGTACTCGGGCGCCTCGATGGGCAACCTGCCGATCGGCCAGGGCGAATCGGTGACGGCACTGCAGCTGGCGACCGCCTATGCGGCGATCGCCAACGGTGGCATCCTGCGCCCGCCGCACATCGTCGCGGCGATCGGCGGCCACGCGACGGCCACGCCGCCGGGCCAGCGCCTACTGGACCCGATCGTCGCGGCCGAGGTCCGCCAGATGCTCGAGGGGGTGCTGGCCCCGGGGGGGACGGCCAGTGAAGTCGTGATCCACGGCTACGCCCTGGCGGGCAAGACGGGCACGGCCAACGTCGCCATCCGCGGCGGCTACTCGAACACCCGCTTCGTCGCCTCGTTCGTCGGCTTCGCGCCGGCGCGCGACCCGAAGGTGCTGGTCGCGGTGGTCGTCGACGAGCCCCAGGGAGGCAGCTACTCCGGCGGCCAGGTCGCGGCGCCGGCGTTCGGCAAGATCATGTCCTTCCTCCTGCCGTACCTGAAGATCCCGCCGGGTTGAGCCCCGCCCCGGGCCATAGACTGGCGGGGCATGCGCCTGGATGAGCTGACCGGCGAGCGCACGGACGCCGGCGCCGTCGTGGTGACCGGCCTGGCCTATGACAGCCGGTGCGTCAGACCGGGGTCGGTTTTCCTCTGCGTCCCGGGCTTCGACCGCGACGGGCATGAGTTCGCGGCGGCGGCCGTGGCCGCCGGCGCGGTCGCCCTCGTGGTCGAGCGGCCACTCGACCTTGGCGTCCCCGAGCTCCTGGTGCCGAGCGTCCGGGCGGCGATGGGCCCGCTGGCGGCTCGGTTCTACGGCGACCCGACCGCTCGGCTGCGGGTCGTCGGGGTCACCGGGACCAACGGCAAGACGACGACGGCGTTCCTCGTGCGGGCACTGCTCGAGGCTGCCGGCGAGCCGTGCGCGCTCATCGGCACGGTCAAGTCGGTGATCGGCGGATCCGACCGAACAGCGGCGCGGACGACGCCCGAGGCGGTCGACCTCCAGGCGGCCTTCGCCGAGATGCTGGCCGCCGGGGACCGGGCGTGCGCCGTCGAGGTCTCCTCCCACGCCCTGGCGCTCCACCGGGCCGACGCGGTCCATTTTGCCGCGGCCATCTTCACGAACCTGACCCAGGACCACCTCGACTTCCATCCGACGATGGAGGACTACTTCCTGGCCAAGCGGCGCCTCTTCGAGCTCGACCCGGGGGTGGCGGTGGTCAACATCGGTGACGCCTACGGTCGGCGGCTGGCGGCCGAGTTCCCGCGGGCGGTCACCTTCGCCGTCGATGCCGAGGCCGACTACACGGCGCGGGCGGTCAGCTTCACGAGCGCCGGCGCCCGTTTCGTCCTGTGCTCGCCCGACGGCGAACGCGAGCTGCGCTCGCCCCTGCCGGGCGCCTTCAACGTGGCCAACGTGCTCGGCGCGGTCGCCGCCGTCCACCGGCTCGGCGTCCCGCTCGGCGTGATCGCCGACGCGCTGCCCGACGTCGAGCCGGCGCCCGGCCGCTTCCAGCCGGTCGACGAAGGCCAGCCGTTCGCGGTGCTCGTCGACTACGCCCACACCCCCGACTCGCTCGAGAACGTCCTGAGCGCCGCCCGGTCGCTCACCGACGGGCGGCTGATCTGCGTGTTCGGCTGCGGCGGCGACCGCGACCGGGGCAAGCGGCCGCGGATGGGGCGGATCGCCGCCGACCTCGCCGACGCGGTGATCGTCACCTCCGACAACCCCCGCTCGGAGGAGCCGGCGGCGATCGTCGCCGACGTTCTCGCCGGCACGGGGGCCGGACTCGCCCGACGCGGCGCCCCCGCCGGCCCCGGCCCCGCCGGCGCCGCCGGCCCGCCGCCGCCCCCGCCGCCCCCGCCGCCGCCGCCCCCGCCGCCCCCGCCGGCCCCGGCCCCGCCGCCGCCCGCCGCCGCGGGGCGGGGATCGTCGAGGCGCTCGTCGACCGGAGGGCGGCGATCGCCCGGGGCATCGAGCTGGCCGGCCCGGGCGACGTCGTGGTCATCGCCGGCAAGGGGCACGAGCAGGGGCAGGAGTTCGCCGGCGGGCGCAAGCTGCCGTTCGACGACGTGGCGGTCGCGCGGGCGGCGCTTCGCGGGCGCGTGGCGGCGGCGCGGACGGCGGCGGCGCCGGGCCGGCGATGATCGGCTGGGACGCCGAGCGGGTGGCGGCGGCGGCGGGGGCGCGGGTCGCGCGGGCGCCGCAGGCGGGGGCCGGGACGGGCGGCCCGCGGCGCGCGGTGGTCGACTCGCGCGAGGCAGGCCCCGGCGACCTCTTCGTCGGCCTGGCGGGGGCCCGGCAGGACGGGGGCGCGTTCGCGGCGGCGGCGCTCGCGGCCGGGGCGTGGGGGGTCCTGGTCGGCCCGGAGCATGCGGCGCCGGCGCCGGGCGACGGCGCCGTGCTCGTGGCGGGGGACCCGCTGGCCGGGCTCCAGTCGCTGGCGCAGGCGTGGCGGCGGGAGCTCGGGGCGCGGGTGGTGGCGATCACCGGGTCGACGGGGAAGACGTCGACCAAGGACATCCTGGCCGCGGTGCTCGGGCAGGAGCTCGTCACCGTGGCGAGCCCGGGCAACCTGAACACGGAGATCGGCCTGCCGCTGAGCATCCTGCGGGCGGCGGCGGGCACGGAGGCGGTGGTGCTCGAGCTGGCCATGCGGGGACCGGGCCAGATCGCGCGGCTGGTCGAGATCTGCGAGCCGGACGTCGGGGTGATCGTCAACGTGGGACCGGCCCACCTGGAGCTGCTCGGGTCGCTGGAGGCGGTGGCGGCGGCCAAGGCGGAGGTCATCGCCGGGCTCGAGCCGGGGGCGACGGCGGTGATCCCGGCGGGCGAGCGGCTCCTCGATCCGCACCTGCGGTCGGACGTCGAGATCGTCCGCTTCGGCGCCGGGGGCGACATCAGCCTGATCGGGGCCGACGCGTCGGGCGTCACCATCGCCGCGGGCGGGGGGGCGCCGCTGGCCTTCGAGCCGGGGTTCCGGGCGGCGCATCTGCTCGTCGACCTGCTGGCGGCGGTGGGGGCGGCGCGGGCGCTCGGCGTGGCGCCGGCGGGGCGCCTGGCGGTGGCCTTCAGCGAAGGCCGGGGGGAGCGGATCGCCCTACCCGGCGGGGTGACCGTCGTCGATGACTGCTACAACGCGAACCCGATGTCGATGCGCGCCGCCCTCGAAGAGCTCAAGCTGACCGCCCGGGGCCGGCGGGTGGCGGTGCTCGGCGACATGCTCGAGCTGGGCCGGGACGAGCCGCGCTTCCACCGCGAGCTGGGGAGGCAGGCGGCGGCGGCGGGGGTCGACGTGCTGGTGACGGTCGGCGCGCGGGCGGCGCTGGCGGCCGAGGGCTTCGCCGCCGAGCATCGCCACGCGCGCGACGCCGGAGAGGCGGCACGGATCGTGCCGGGCCTGGTGCGGGCGGGCGACACGGTCCTGATCAAGGGATCGCGCGGCGTGGGGCTCGAGCTCGTGGCCGACGCGCTCGTGTCCGCCTGATGGGGATGGGCAGGATCCTGATCGGCGGGACGTGCGCGCTCCTGATCTGCATCTTCCTGAGCCCGAAGTTCATCTCCTTCCTGCGGCGGCGGGAGTTCGGCCAGCACATCCGCGAGGACGGCCCGCAGGGCCACCACGAGAAGGCGGGAACGCCGACGATGGGCGGGATCATCATGTTCACGGCGATCGCCGCGCCGTTCCTGATCCTCTCCGACTACGACCCGCGGTCGCTCGGCGTGTTCGGGGCGGCGGTCGCCTGCGCGCTGCTGGGCTTCGCCGACGACTACACGAAGATCGTCAAGCGGCGGTCGCTGGGGCTGACGGCGCGGACGAAGCTCCTCGTCCAGATCGCAATCTCGCTCGGCCTGTGGTGGGTGGCGACGCGGCAGGCGCACCTGCCGGACACGCTGCGCCTGCGGTTCGTCGACTACCAGATCGACCTGGGCGTCTTCTACCCGGTCATGATCTACCTCGTGGTGGCGGGCACCACGAGCGGGGTCAACCTGACCGACGGCCTCGACGGCCTGGCGGCGGGGTGCGCGGCGATCGTCCTGCTCGCGTACATCGGGATCACGTTCATCACCACCGGCCAGCGAGATCTGGCGCTCCTGGCCGGCTGCCTGGTCGGGGCGTGCGTCGGCTTCCTCTGGTTCAACGCGTTCCCGGCGGCGATCTTCATGGGCGACACGGGGTCGCTCGGCCTCGGCGGGGCGATCGCCGGGCTGGCGGTGATGACCAAGACCGAGATCCTGCTCGTGCTGATCGGCGGCATCTTCGTGGTCGAGGCCCTGTCGGTGGCCATTCAGGTCTTCTCGTTCCAGGCCTTTCGCAAGCGGGTGCTCCTGATGGCGCCGATCCACCACCATTTCGAGCTGATGGCCTGGTCGGAGACGACGATCATCCTCCGCTTCTGGATCGTGGCGGCGATCTGCGCGGCGATCGGGTTCACCGTCTACCAGCAGAGCATCGCCTGATGCGGCGGCGGCTGGTCGTCGGGCTGCTCGCCGCCGTGGCGCTGGCCGGGTGCGGATCGAGCGGCCCGACCGGGATCCAGGCGAAGTCGGTGTCGCCGGAGGCGGCGCGGGCGGCGGCGGCGCGGGCGGCGGCGGCGTTCGGCGTCCTGCGCCGGCCCGAGCGCCGGGGCGACGAGATCCCGGTCGGCCAGGCGACCGGCGGCGTCAAGCCGACGCTCAGCCGGCTGGCCTACGCCGGACCGCTGGGGACGCTCTACGCCTACGTCCACAACGCGCAGCTGTGCGTGTCCTACTCGACGCGGGTCGCGGCCAACGGCTCGGGCAGCGCGAGCGGCGGCTGCGACTCGGTGGCCAGCGCCGCCGTCGCCGGGGTGGTGGCGCCGATCGCGGCGTCGCTCGACCGGCTCGACCGGGTGGCCCTGTTCCTCCCCGACGGCGTCAGCGACGTCGTGCTGATCCGGGCCGGCGGAGCGCGGTCGACGGTCGCGGTCAAGCACAACGCGGTCGTCTACGCGGCGGCGGGGCTGCGGACGTGGATCTACTTCACGCGCGGCGGGATCCGCCATTCGGGCGGCCTGGCCGTCCCGCCGGGTGGCGGTCCGCCGCGGACGGGGGCCCCGTCCGGGCCGGTGGCGTTGGTCGTGGCGCCGGCGCGCGGGACGCCGAGCACGGTGTTCACGGTCGGACTGGTGGTCCGGGCGAACCTCGGGGTCCACGGGGGGGTAACCACGCGGTACGGGATCCGACTGGACGCCCGGTCGGGCGGGCCGCTGGCCGCAGGCTGCGGGGAGGGGGCGCCGCCGGCGGTCGACCAGGGCGGCGTCGGGACGCGGGTGAGCCTGACGCTGCGCCCGGGGAAGGGTGGTTGGTGCCGGGGCGGCTACCGGGGCGCGGTGCTGCTGGAGAGCACGCCGTCGTGCCCGGGGAACGGGGCGTGCGCGCCGGCGAACGGCGGCGTCACGGTCGGGCGCTTCGCCTTCACGGTCGGTTAGACGCCGGCCTCGACCGCCGGCACGTTGGCGCTCTCGTCCTGGAGATGGGCCGCGCTGACCCGGTGGTAGCCGTCGGCGACGATCAGGGGGCCGTCGTCGCGCTGGACGAGGAGGACGGGCGCGAGCGGCCGGCCGGCGCGGAGCGCGACGAGCTTGGCGGCGACGCCCTCGTTGTCGGCCGGCAGCGGCTCGAGCCCGGCGGCGCGGAGGATGTCCTTCGCCTTCCAGGGGTGGGTGTGCTTGACGTGGCGCAGGGCGTGGACGGCGCGCTCGGCGCGCTTGGCATCGAGCACGAGCCGCAGGTAGTCCTCGGCCGCGCGGTAGTCGTGGGGCGCGGGCATGTCGAGCCAGGCGATGGCGACCATCGGCTGAGCATAGGCGGGACCGGACGGCGAGGCGATGGGGTCACTTTGGAGCGGTGGTCGCCGGCGCGGCCGAGGGGTCGGGCGTCGGCGCCGGCGGCTCGACGGGGTGGCGGGGACGGCGGGGCGAGCCGGCCGCAGGAGTTGGGCGCCGGCGGCGCAGGCGGCGATCGAGGCCAGCGCGGCGCAGAAGATCGCCGAGGCCTGGCCCTGGGTGATCGCATGGGCGGGGAGGCCGAGGGCGATGACGGCGGCGGGGACGCCCATCTGGGCGCTGGCCAGGAGGCCGACGGCGGCGGGGGCGCGGATGAGCAGGCTGACGAGGACGTGGGCGAGGATCGCCAGCGTGGCGAGCACGGCGGCGAGGATCACCGCCCGGTGGTCGCTGGCCAGGGCGCGGAGGTCGAGCCTGGCGCCGAGGAGGACGAAGAACAGGGGGACGAGGAACCCTTGGCCGAGGCCGAGCACCTCCTGGGAGAGGCGCTTGGGTCCGCCGATGGCGGCGACGACGAGGCCGGTGCCGAAGCCGGCGACGAGGAGGCTGGCGCCGACCTGCTCGGCGGCGTAGGAGAGGCTGACGAGGACGATCACGGCGAGCCGCAGGTCGATCGCCCACTGGCGCCGCTTGCCCTCCTTGCGGATCCGCTTGACCAGGGGGAGGCGGCGGAGACGGTGGCCGACGAGGAAGACGGCGGCGACGAGGCCGGCGACGATCAGGGCGCCGAGCGCGGCGTGGGCGGCGCGGGCGGGGGTGATGGCGAGGGGGATGGCGACGGTGGCGAGGATGTCGGCGATGGTGATCCAGGCCATCGCGGTGAGCACGGGTGGGCTGCTGAGCCGACTCTCGTCGATCACCGGGAGGGCGACGGCGGCGGAGGAGGAGACGATCACGACGGTGTAGATCAGGGTCGGCCCGCCGCCGAGCAGGTGGGCGAGGAGGCCGGCGGCGAGGGAGATCGGCACGGCGGCGGCCACGGCGAGGAGGCCGCTGCGCAGGGCGGCGCGCAGGCGTTGGTCGTGGAGGGGGACGTGCATGCCGACGGTGAACATGAGCGTGGCGAAGCCGAGGTCGTAGAGGAGGGCGAGGTCGGGCTGGGCCGGGTCGACGATGTGCAGGGCGGTGCGGCCGAGGATGACGCCGGCGAGGAGCTGGCCGACGACGACGGGGATCGCGCCGCGAGCGAGCAGCGACAGCGCCGGCCCGAGAAGGGCGGCGGTGAAGATCAGGGCGATCAGGCCGAGGTCCATCGGATGCCTTCAGGGGAGGCGGCGGGAGACCCGTACGTCGAGGGTGAGGAGGGCGGCGTCGTTGGCGAGCGCGGCCGCGAGGGAGAGGGCGTCGGGGAGGCGCAGGCCGTGGTGTTCGGCGCGCAGGCCCGCCGCCCGGCGGGCGAGCGCGCGGTCGATCGGGACGACGATGGCGTTGATCGCGTCGAGAAACTCGTCGACGGTGGCCTGGGTTCCGCGTTGGAGCGGGCGGACCATGATCTCGGCGTAGACGCTGGCGCTCAGCAGGATCCGGTCGCCGGCGGCGAGTCGCGGCCGGAGGAGCTCGACGGCCGCCTGATGTTGGGAGTCCGCGGCGTCGAGGAAGGCGATCAGGACGTCGGCGTCGAGGGCTACTCGGGCCACTCGCCGCGGAGCTCGTCCAGGTGGCCGGGGGGATAGGTGCCGGGGGGGAGGCTGCCGGCGTAGCGGTCGACAAGATCCCGCGCCCGCTCGACCTCGATGCGCCCCTTCCCGGCCCCCCGGATCACGACATCGTCGCCGGCGGCGAGGCCGGCCTGGCGGAGCACATCAACGGGGATCGTGACCTGGTGCTTGCTCGAAACCCTGCTCATCGCTTTACGATCTTACCAAATCAGTAAAGGAAAATCCTGATCCTGCAAGATCCGGGCAGGCTTTGCTGCGCCGGTTAGCGCGTAGAAGACGCCGCCCGGCTTGCCGGCTCGCAGGATCCACGTCCGCTGATCGGCCTCGCTGCCGCTCCGGTTCGCGGATCCGCCGGGCCCACGAGGCGCATACCCACCCCGGCAGAGGTTCGCCGGACACCTCGGGAGCGGTTTCTCGCAAGACCGCGCGCGACCAGCCCCCAGGCGCCTTGGTCCGGTAGCCAAAGGCCCCGATTTCCGGGCGCTTCTCCAGAGGCGACGATCGGAATCGAACCGATGTACACGGCTTTGCAGGCCGTTGCGTAACCACTCCGCCACGTCGCCGGAACCCGCCTAGCCTAGCCGCTGCCTCCCGGCGACCGTTGCTAGGCTTGCGTCTCCCAGGGCGATTAGCTCAGCTGGGAGAGCGCCGCCTCGACAAGGCGGAGGTCACTGGTTCGAGCCCAGTATCGCCCACTCGCCGCCCGGCCGGTCCGGCCCGCGCCGCGGTCTGACCCCGACGATTTCCGCGGGACCGCAAATCCGCGGCTCGGCGCAGGCGGGCGCCGGGTACGATCTGCGGTGATGAGTGGCCGCTGCCTCCAGCCCCGTCCTGCCAACAAGGAGCTCTAGACCATGGCGAGCCAGGCCTCCGAAGCCAGCGAGCTCCTCGAGCGCTGGAAGGCCGAGCACCCCGAGCTCGTCAACGGCGGGTCCGCCTCGCCGGCGCCGGCTCGGCCGCGCCTCGTGCCGCCGCCCCCGCCGCCGCCCCGGGTCGCGCCGGAGTCGCCGCAGGCGATGATCGAGCGCTGGCGGGCCGAGCACCCCGAGCTGACCTCCGGTCGTCCGGCGCCCCGCGTCGATCCGCCGCCGGCGCCCCACCGCGAGCGAGACGCCACCGTCATCGACATCGACAGCACCCCGCTGACCGTCCTGGCCGCCTTCATCATCGGCTGCATCATCGGCGGGATCGCCATGACGATCATCACCGGCATCGCCTTCTGGGGCTTCTCCGGCGCCTAGTGGTCCGGCGGCGGGGGCGGCAGCGCGATCCGGCGCGGTCCCTGGCGGTCGCCGGCCGGGCTAGGTAGGATCGGTGGGATGGATCAGGTCGCCTCCTTCAGCTGCCACTGTGGCATCTACGCCGTCGGGCGCTGCGACGATTGCGGCAGCTACCTGTGCCGCGAGCACGGCAACGCCTACGGTGGCGGCTGGGTCTGCGCCAGCGGCTGCCGCGAGCTCGAGCGCCAGCACCGCCGCGACCACGAGAAGCGGCTCTACCTCAAGCTCGTCGACCAGATCAACGCGATGATCGCCACCTTCGTGCCCCGCATGAACGCCGCTGGGAATCCCGGCGTGACCCGGCTCGGCTCGCCCGAGGTCCGGCGCCGCTCGAAGCTGATCGGCGGGGGCGTCAACGAGACCGTCATCCTGCACGGTCCCCTCGGCTGGCAGCTCGCGGCCGTCGGCACCGGCAGCGACCCCGACAGCCGCGACTCGGTTCGGCTCGCCGGCATCGGCATCGACGTCAAGGGCCAGCTCCTCGACCTGACCAACGCCCGTCACGATCCGCCGCCCTGGACGCTCGGCGACGTGCCCGGTCTGCCGCCGCACGAGTACGACGACTACGACTACCGCTACATCGCCGAGCGGGAGATCCCCCGGTCGCTCGACGAGCTCCTGACCACGCACACGGCGAGCGGCATGCCCGCCGACCTGACCCGCTGCTACTACTGCGGCCACGCCGGCTTCCACATGCTGACCCCGATCGGCGCCCTGTGGTCGCTCGAGAACTGGCCCCGCGCCTGCGAGGACTGCATCGAATGCTGGGTGGGCCACTGAGCCGCGCCGCGGCGTCGCGCCCGGCCGACCGCGGACGCGCGACCACGTCCGCGCCCCGCCGGCCGGCATGCCGCAGATCGACCTGAACGCCGACCTCGGCGAAGGCGCCGGGGCCGACGCCCGCGCAACCGACGAGGCGATCCTCGACGCGGTCAGCAGCGCCAACGTCGCCTGCGGCTTCCACGCCGGCGACGCCTCGACGATGCGCGCGGTCTGCGCCGCTGCCGTGGCCCGCGGCGTGAGCATCGGCGCCCACGTCGGCTACGACGACCGCCCCGGCTTCGGGCGCCGCGAGCTCGATGTCGACCCCGACCGGCTCCGCGACGAGACCGTCTACCAGCTCGGCGCCCTCAGCGCCTGCGCCGCCGTCGCCGGCGGTCGCGTCGCCTACGTCAAGCCGCACGGCGCCCTCTACAGCCGCTGCATCGCCGACCCGCGGGCCGCGGCCGCCGTCGCCGACGGCGCGGCTGCCGTCGACTCCCGCCTCGCCGTGCTCGGCCCGCCCGACTCGGCGCTGCTCGCCGCCGCCGCCGCCCGCGGCCTCGAGCCGGTGGCTGAGGGCTTCGCCGATCGCGCCTACCTCCCCGACCGTCGGCTCCTCGCGCGCGATCAGCCGGGCAGCCTGCTCGCGCTGGCCGAGGCCGTCGCCCAGGCGCAGGAGATCGCCACCCACCAGGCCGTCCTCGCCGACGACGGTCAGCGGATCTCGCTGGCCGTCGCCTCGCTATGCCTCCACAGCGACACCCCGGGAGCAGCCGAGCTGGCCCGCGCTCTGCGCGCTCGGCTCGAGGCCCTCGGCTTCGAGATCCGGGCGTTCGCATGATCGGCTCGGAGCCGGAGCCGACCGTGCTCGCCTGCGGCGACCGCGGCTACCTGGTCGAGCTCGCCGGCAACCACGCGGTGCACGTCCTCGCCGCCGCCGTGCGCGACCGCTTCGGCGACCAGGTCGAGGACGTCGTCCCCGGCGAGGAGACGCTCCTCCTGCGCTGGGCCGGCGAGCGACCGCCGGCCATCGCCGACCTCCAGCGCCAGCTCGCGGCGCTCGACCTGCGCCCGGCGGCGGCGGCCGACCCCCGGCAGGTCACGCTTCCCGTGCGCTACGACGGCGAGGATCTCGCGGCCGTGGCCGCCGCGGTCGGCGTCGACGTCGACGCCGTGATCGAGCTCCACAGCCGCGCCCGCTACGTCGTCGCCTTCATGGGCTTCGCCCCCGGCTTCGCCTACATGACCGGCGGCGACCCCCGCCTCCACCTCCCCCGCCGCGACGAGCCCCGCCCGCGCGTGCCGGCCGGATCGGTCGCCGTCGCCAGCACCTACACCGCCGTCTACCCGACGAGCGGACCGGGCGGCTGGCACCTCCTCGGCCACACCGACGCCGTCCTCTTCGACCCCGACCGCCAACCGCCGGCGCTGCTCGAGGCCGGCGACCACGTGGTGTTCGAGCCGCGATGATCGAGGTGATCGATCCCGGCGCCCTGACCACCGTCCAGGATCTCGGCCGCCCCGGCTGGGCCCACCTCGGCGTGCCGCGCTCGGGTGCCGCCGACACGCGCTCGCTGCGCCTGGCCAACCGGCTGGTGGCCAACCCGGAGGCGGCCGCGGCGCTCGAAACCACGCTCGTCGGCCCGAAGCTGCGGCTCACCGTCCCGGCGGTCGTCG
The DNA here is from genome assembly GCA_963795745.1 of uncultured Solirubrobacterales bacterium. GTDB lineage: Bacteria > Actinomycetota > Thermoleophilia > Solirubrobacterales > Solirubrobacteraceae > Palsa-513. The sequence goes on along the minus strand of CAWCIT010000015.1, from coordinate 103,950 downwards.
CCCTCACCGGCGCCAGCGTCGACGCCCGCGCCGGCGGGCGCCCGCTGGCCATGAACGCGCCCGTCTACCTGCGGGCGGGCGAGACGCTGATCGTCGGCCCCGCGCTCGACGGCCTGCGGACCTACGTGGCCGTGCGCGGCGGCTTGGCCTGCGCGCTCACCCTCGGCAGCGCCGCCACCGACCTCCTCACCGGTCTCGGGCCCCGCCCGCTGCGGGCCGGCGACCGGCTCGCCGTCGGACCGAGCCCGCAGGCGCAGCCCGACGTCGATGTCGCGCCGGTCGCCGCGCCGGTGGCCGCGCCGACCCTGAGCCTCATCTTCGGGCCGCGGGCCGACTGGTTCACGGCGGCGGCCCGCGACCGCCTGACCGGCAGCCCGTACACGGTCAGCGACACGTCCAACCGCGTCGGCGTGCGCCTCGTCGGTCCGCGGCTCGAGCGCCGCCGCGACGGCGAGCTCAAGTCCGAGGGCCTGGTCGCCGGCGCCCTCCAGGTGCCGCCGAACGGCCGCCCGATCCTCCTCCTCTGTGACCATCCGACCACCGGCGGCTACCCGGTGATCGCGGTCCTCGCCAGCCGCGACCTCCCGGCCGCCGGACAGCTGCGGCCGGGGCAGGAGGTCAGCTTCCGGGCCTCCCGCCCCGCGGCGGGCGCCGCCGCTTAGCCTAGAATCGCCGGCCCTCGACGAGACGGTCGGGGGCCGCGATGCCCGACGATCCCCGCCACGCCCTGCGCGCCCGACTCGACGAACCCCTGCCCGAGCGGCTGTGGGCGCTCGAGGACGAGCAGCTCACCGACCTCGCCGCGGCCGTCGACGAGGCGCACGCCCGCCAGGCGACCGCCCTCGACCATTCGATCGACCGGGCGCTGCGCTTCATCCCCTGGCCGCTGCGGGTGGTCGTGCGCAAGGTGCTGATCGGGTGACGCTCGAGGGTCACGCCGAGGTGATGAAGCTCGCCCGCCTGCTCGACACGCCGGTCGAGCGCCTCGCCTACCTGGAGGCGCTCGAGCCGGCCGACGTGCGCCTGCTGCGGGAGCGGGCGACCGACTCGCTCTACGCCGCCGACGGCCATCGCTTCCACCGCGTGGCCCTGGCCAGCCGGCTGCCGCCGGTCGCGCTGACGACCTTCATCGCCGAGCACGCCTTCGGCCCGCTCCTGTGCGCGCGGGTCGCCGGGCTGCTCGACACGCGCCTGGCGGTCGAGATCGCGATGCGCCTGCCGACGACGTTCGTCGCCGACCTCGCCGCCCAACTCGACCCGCGCCGGGCGCGGGACCTGATCGCCGCGCTCCCGCCCCACCGGATCGCCGAGGTCGCCGCCGAGCTCACCGTGCGCCGCGAGTACATCGCGATGGGGCGCTTCGTCGGGTTCATGACGGACGCGGCGATCGTCGCCTGCTTCGGCGTGATCGACGACGCCTCGCTCCTGTGGATCTCCTACTTCGTCGAGGCCAAGGACCGGCTCGACCACGTCGTCGGCCTGCTCGCCGAGGAGCGCGCACGCAGCGCGATCCGCGCGGCCACCGCCGCCGACCTCTGGCCGCAGGCGCTCGACCTCCTCACCCGCGTGTCGACCGCGCGCGCCGGAGCGCTGGCCGACCTCGCGGCGCTCGAGCCCGACGAGGTGCTCGACGGCATGGTCGCCACCGCCCAGCGCGACGGCCTCTGGGACGTGGTGCTCCCCGTCACGCGGCACATGAGCCCGGCCGGGCGCGAGCGCTTCGCGCGCCTGCGGTCGCTCCAGGCGCCGGCCGTCCTCGTCGAGATCGTCCGGGCGGCGGCCGTCGACGACCTCTGGCTCGACCTGCTCCCGCTGTCGGCGCTCCTGCCCGCCGACGCCCGGGCCGTCGTCTGGTCGGAGATCGTCGCCGTCGCCGCCACGCTGCGACCGCCGCAGCTGCGCGCGATGGCCGCCCGCGCGCTCGACGTCGGGATCGACGACACCGTCGGCGGCCTGGTCGACCACGTCATCGCGACCGGGCTGCTGAGCGTCGGGCTGCGGCTCGTCGCCGGGCTGGGCCCCGGCCTCCACGAGCGCCTCGCCCCTCTCGCCGCCGGACTGCCGGCCGGGCAGCGGACCGCGATCCTCGCCCGGGCGCGGTCGCTGCGCCTGATCCGCCGGCTCGGCCCGCTCGCCGCCGCGCTCGACGGCTGACCGGCGACCGGGCCGCGTAGTCTTCCTGTTCGCCCACGAGCTGGAGGTTCCATGACCGAGATCACCCCCGTCGCGCCCGGCGCCGGGACGCCCGAGCCGCCGCGTGACGCCGAGAAGCGGATCCTCGTCGCCGCCGTCGGCAACCAGTGGCTCCAGGACGACGGCTTCGGCCCGGCGGTGGCCAAGGTCCTGCTCGGGCGCGAGATGCCCAAGGGCGTGACGGTGATCGACTTCGGGACGGGCGGCCTGAACCTGGCCTACGAGGTGATGGCCGGCTACGACGCGTTGATCCTGATCGACATCGCCCGCCAGGGCCACCCGCCGGGGACGCTCTACACGATCGAGCCCGACGAGGAGGAGATCGACCGCCAGATCGCCGCCGGGGCCCAGCTCGACCTCCACGGCATGAATCCGACCGCGGTGCTCCGCTTCGTCAAGCAGGTCAGCGGCTCGCTGCCCGACCGGGTCGTCGTGCTCGCCTGCGAGCCCGAGCTCGTCGTGGAGCACGTCGACGAGATGGACATGGTCCTGAGCGAGACGATCAAGGCGGCCATCCCGCGGGCCGCGGACCTGACCATGGAGACGATCGCCGAGCTGAGCTGAGCCACGAGTGGTCTGTCTCGCAAATACCTTGGCGTCTGGCGGCGTCTGGACGCGCCTGGCGCCACCCGGCGTCCGCGCACGTGCCACCAGCACGCACGCGGACACCGGGCGCCCCCAGATCACGCCCAGCCACTCGCCAGACACTCAAGCTATTTCCGAGACCGACCACTAGTTGACGGACGGATCGAGTGGCATCCGCGCGACGAGGGCGTACTCGCCGCCCTTGCGCTCGAGCACGCGGCTCCAGAGCTCGGCCCCGGCCTCGATCCACGGGTCCTCGGGCGCGCACGCCTCGACGATCCACGCCTCCTGCTCGAGCTCGGCGTCGAGCTGGCCCGGGCCCCAGCCGGAGTGGCCGGCGAAGCAGCGGGCGCGCCGCACGCCGCCGACCATGGCCTCGGCCGGGGTGTCGATGTTCGGCAGGCCGAGGTCGCCGTCGATCAGCAGGGCGGCCAGCGACCGGTCGTCGAACTCGGCGAGGACCATCACCGCGCCCGGTTCGACCGGCCCGCCGACGTGGAGGCGCTCATAGCCGCCGCAGACGGCGTCGAGCCGCGCGACGGCCTGGGACACGAGGAGCTCGGACGGGCGGTTGAGGACGAGGCCGAGCGCGCCGTCGCGGTCGTGGGCGGCGACGAGGACGACCGTCCGCGCGAAGTTCGGGTCGATCAACGTGGGGGAGGCGATCAGCAGCTTGCCGCGGAGCGAGTCCACCCACTACACGGTAGTGCCCAGCCCGGCGGGCGCACGGATGCGAGGCGCTACCCTCCGGGTATGCCGATCGAGACCACCCACTTCACCGATCCCGGCTGCCCCTGGGCCTACTCGGCCAGCCCGGCCCTGGCCGCGCTTCAGTGGCGCTACGGCGACCAGCTGCGCTGGCGCCTGGTGACCATCGGCCTGACCGAGGACGCCGGCCAGTACCTCGACCGCGGCTACACGCCGGTGCGCCAGGCGCACGGCTACATGATGTTCCGCGACCGGTTCGGCATGCCCTTCTCGACCGAGCCGCGAGGCCGCATCTCGGCGACGGCCCGGGCCTGCCGGGCGCTCGTGGCCACTCGCCTGCGGGCGCCGGAGCTCGAGTACGCCGCCTTCCGCGCGCTCCAGTTCGGCAACTTCACCGACTCCGTCGTGTTCGACGACGACGACGACCTCCGCCGGGCGCTCGCCCGCGTGGAAGGGCTCGACGTCGCGGCCGTGGTCGCCGCCCTCGACTCGCCCGAGGTCACCGCCGCCTACGAGCGTGACCGCGCCGAGGCGCGGACGGCCGCCGGCAGCCCGACCGAGTTTCAGGGCAAGGCGGCCGAGACCGACGGCGCCGTCCGCTACACGGCGCCGTCGCTGATCTTCGACCGCGACGGCCGCCGGCTCGAGGCGGGCGGCTTCCAGCCGATCGAGGCCTACGACGTGATCCTCGCCAACCTCGACCCGACGCTCGACCGCACGCCCCCACCCGAGGATCCCCTGCCCGCGCTCGAGCGCTTCCCCCTCGGCCTGACCACGCAGGAGGTCGCCGCGGTGATGACCGGGGGCCTCGACGCGCCCGATCGCACCCGCACCGAGCAGGCGCTGGTCGAGCTCGCCTGCGCCGGCGCGGTCACCCGCACGGCTCTCGGCAACGACGCGCTCTGGCGTCTCGGCCGCCCGGTCGACCCGCCGCTCGACGCCGCGCTCGCCGTCGGGACCGCTGCCGCGGGGCACTAGCGCCCCCGAGGCCCGCCCTGCCGTTCTGGGTCTCGATCGCCTGCCTCTCGCTCGCCCAGGGCGCGCTCGTGCTCGCCCCGGCCGGGTGGCCGTTCCCGCTCCTCGAACGCCTGCGCAGCCGCTGGTGGGCGCTGATCCCGGCGCTGTCGGTCGGAGCCGTCGTGGCCGCGATCGGCGCCACGACGCGCACGGCCGACGGGCTGACCTACCTCGCGCTGGTCGGCGTCCCCGTCCTCGCCGCCGTCGGTCTCGGGCGGGCGGCCCGCGGCGGGACGCCCGCCCGCGCCCTGGCCGTCGTCCCCCTCTTCGCCGTCGCCTGGGCCCTGCGCCGGTCGCTGCCCGGCGAGGCCGCCGCCCTGCTCCTGACGGCGCTCAGCTGCGTGACCCTCGGCGCGCTCCTCGCCGCCGTCGCTCCGGCCCGGTGGCTGAAGGTCGGGATCGTGGCCATGGCCGTCGTCGATGCCGCCCTGGTCGCCGCCGACCTGCTCCAGGCCCCCAACCAGATCCTCAACGCCGCGGCCCCGGCCGCCGGGCTGCCGCAGCTCCAGAGCGTCCTCTTCGGCTCGGCCCAGATGGGCTACGGCGACCTGTTCATCGCCGCGGCCCTCGGCGCGCTCCTCGCCGGCGACCGGACGGCTCGGCGGCGGGCGGCGGCGCTCAGCGCCGGACTGGCCCTCGTCTTCGACCTGCTCTTCCTGGCCGTCCCCGAGCTGCCGGCCACCGTCCCGGTCGCCGTCGCGCTGGTCGCCGTCGAAGGCGCCGCGCTGCGCCGCCGCCGCCGCCACGGCGCCCCTGCCGCGCGCCCCCCTGCCGCCGCCGGGCTGGGCGTCAGCGCTGGAGGGCCCGCGCCAGCGGTCCCGTCGCCGCCAGCTTGATCTGGCCGTGGCGCAGGCCGAGGGCGGCGCGGGCGGCGTTCGCCCCGCATGTTCCGTGGACCCCGCCCCCGGGATGGGCCGACGCCGAGGCGAGGAAGAGCCGCTTGATCGGCGTGTGGGGCCCGGCCAGGCCCGGCGTCGGGCGAAAGACGAACTGCTGGTGCAGCCGCGAGGTGCCGCCGTTGATCGCCCCGCCGACGAGGTTGGCGTTGGCCGCCTCCATCACCGGCGGGGTGAGGACGTGCCGGCCGCGGATCAGGTCGCGAAAGCCGGGGGCGAGCGCCTCGACCTCGGCCTCGATCCGCTCGGCGATGCGCTCGGTGTCCGCCGCGTCCCAGCGCCCGCTGATGGCCTCGCCGCCGGCGTCGCCGGCGATGTGCTGGGGCACGTGCGTATAGGCCCAGGCCGTGTCGGTCCCGGCCGGCGACCGGGTCGCGTCGAAGTGCGCGTACTGGCCCATGACGAGATACGGCTCGGCCGGGACGAGCCCGCGGGCGAGCTCGTCGGAGTGCTTGGCCAGGGCGTCGACGTCGTCGCCGACGTGGAGCGTCCCGGCCTCGCGCGCCGCCGGCGCCGCCCAGGGAATCGGCCGGTCGAGCGACCAGTCGACCTTGACCGTCGAGCTGTCGTACTCGAAGCGCCGCAGTCCGGCCAGCAGCCGGCCGGGGAGGAGCTCCTCGCCGACCAGGCGCAGATAGAGCTGCGGGGCGCCGACGTCGGCGAGCACCGCCCGCCGGGCGCCGAAGTCCTCGCCGCCGACGGTCCGCACACCGGTGGCCCGGCCGCGGCGGACGGCGATCGCGGCCACCTCCTGGCCGAACTCGATGCGTCCGCCCCGGTCGACGAGGCGAGCGACCAGCGCCCGCGTCAGCTCGCCGGCTCCGCCGCGGGGGACGGGGAAGCCGAGCTGCTGGCCGAGGCCGCTGAGCACCCAGCCGTAGGTGCCGCTCGGCGGGGTGTCGGGGCCGAGGTCGGCGTGGAGGGCGCTACCGGCGAGCAGCCGCCGGCCGCCTTCGCCGCGGAAGCTCTCCTCGCCCATCCGGCGGACGGTGAGCAGGGAGAAGCGGATGAAGGCGACGAGCTCGCGCGGACCCAGCCGACCGGCGAGCCGCAGGCCGGAGCGCACGGGCGGAAACGGGTCGAACAGGGTGCCGAGGAGGTGCTCGCCGACCCGCTCCCACAGGCGGTAGAGCTCGCGCCAGGCGTCGCCGTCGCCGGCGGCGAAGCGCTCGAGCGACGCGGCGGTCCGGTCGAGCTCGGTCGAGAGGACGGGGCAGGTCCCGTCGCGGGCGGGATGGGCGACGACCGTCGGGCTGCGCACCCAGTCCAAGCCGTGGCGCTCGAGCTCGAGGTCCTGGATGTGCGGCGACGCGGCCGCCAGCGGATAGAAGGACGAGAACACGTCGTGGGCGAACCCGGGCTCGATCAGCTCGGCCGAGCGGACGCTGCCGCCGGGCCCGGGCGCCGCTTCGAGCACGAGCACGTCGAGGCCGGCGTCGGCGAGGAGGTTGGCCGCCACGAGGCCGTTCGGCCCCGAGCCGATGACGATCGCCTCGGCCGTCATCGCGCCGGCGGGGATGGCGCCGTCCGGCGGCTCACCGGGGGCCGCCGGCCGGCGCCGGCCGGCGGCGGAAGCTCCAGCGAGACGGCCGGTCCTCATCCGGGATCTCGACGCTCCCCTCGGCCAGGTCCTTGAGCCGTTCGAGCGACCATTCGTTGCGCCCCCGGACGAGGAGGCGGGTCAGGGGGTTGAACACGAGCGTCGTCGCCAGGTCGCCCGGCTCCTCGGTCATGGTCACCTCGGTGCCGCGCCCGCGCCGGCGCAGCTCGAGCGTGACCCGCGCCGTCCCCAACGGCCGGGCCTTGGCCTTGATCTGAAGCAGCCGCGGCGGCCGGACCGCCTCGACCACGGTGTGGTCCTTGATCTGGAGCGGCCCCACCCCGACCGCGTGGTGAAAGGCGCTGCCGACCGCCGGCCAATCGTCGTCGGCGTCGCGGATCCGGCGCGAGCCGACGACCCAATAGGCGTAGGAGCGCGGGTCGGCGAGCACGGCGAAGACGCGCCGCGGCGATGCGTCGATATGACAGCGGTTGCGCGGCAAGGCGGCAGCGAACCTCCTGCGTCGAGGGATGCGTCGAGCCGTAGTGCCCGAACCTGGGGGCGGCCAATCGCCGAACGCGCCGCGCCGCGCCGACCCGCGAAACCGCGCCGGCGAGGGGTTGACGACACATGCCGCGCGAGCTACAAATCGCGAGCCGGCCGGCACGAGTCGGCGGCCCGTCACCGTATCCAGACGAGAGAGAGAGAGGTTGGTCGCTCATGGCCCTGTTCCGTAAGAAGAGCTCCGGTCAGCCGCAGTCACAGCAGCCCCAGCAGCAGGCCCCCGCGGCCCCGCCGGCCGCGAGCTGGACCCTGCCGGCCGACTGGCGCGAGCAGCTGACCGCAGCCAAGCCGAAGGGACGCTTCACCTACGGCGAGAACGTCAAGAGCGGCACCCGCCGCTAGCCGTCTCGCCGACCGATGTCTCCCGGGCGGCCCCGCGCCGCCCGGAAGGACTCAGGAGGACCCCTGGGCGGCCCGGCTGGCCTGCGGGTCGCCGCCCCCCGGACCGCGGAGGACGCGGGCGATGGCCACCGCGACAAACGCCCCCGCCGCCGGCCCGACCAGGTAGACCCACAGATGGGAGAGATCGCCGAGGACGAGGTCGGGGGCCAATGACCGCGCCGGGTTCATCGAGGCGCCGGAGACCGGACTCGACCACAGGCCGGCGAGGACGATGTAGGCCGCGACCCCGAGCGCCGAGATCGGCCCGAGGTTCTGCGCCCGCGACGCCGTGCCCAGCACGGTGCTCACCAGGCCGACCGTGAGGACCAGCTCGATGGCCAGCGCCCCGCAGTCGCCGACCCCGGCGCCCGGGACGGTGGCCCCGAGCCGGCCGGCCCGTCCGAGGACCGCGAGCAGGAAGAGGACGGCCAGGACGGCGCCGGCGAGCTGGGCGGCGACGTAGCCGGGCACCCGCCGCCAGGGGAAGTCGCCGCGGGCGGCGAAGGCGAGGCTGACCACCGGGTTGAGGTGCGCCCCGGATACGGCGCCCATGAAGAGGATCACCGCGAGCACGGTCAGGCCCGGCGCGGCCACCTCGGCGACCCGTCCGATCCGCCCGTGGCTGACGGCATCCACGACCGGGGCGCCGGCGCCGGCGAGGACGAGCATGAAGGTGCCGAGCGCCTCGGCGAAGAGGCGTCGGCCCTCGAGCGCGGTGTCGTCGAAGCGGCTGACCCAGAGCTCGTCGCGCTCGCGGCGGCCGGTCGGCTCGCTCAGGAGAGCCAGAGCAGCCTGCCCGGGACGGTCGCGTCCTCGAGGATGCGGTGGGCCGCCGAGACGCGGTGATATCCGTCGGCGATGACCAGGTACTCACGCAGGCCGCCGACCAGGAGGACCGGCGAGATCGGCTCGCCGGCGCGGATCTTGGCCAGCGCCGCCGCCGCCTCGGCGCTGCGCTTGGGCTTCAGCGGCGGAAGGCCGGCCGCCCGGAGGATGTCCTTGGCCGCCCAGTGCCAGGCCGGCGCGTCCCGCAGGTCGGCCAGCACGCCGGGCAGGACGCCCGGCCTGACGAGCATGCTCAGGAAGCTGCCCGCCGCGGCGAAGTCCTTCTCCTCGGCTTCGCCCAGCCAGTGGATCTCACGCACGGCCACCCACGGTGTATTGCCGATCGGGCGAACCTCGAAACCACCGGGCGGCGGTCGGGCCCCGGCGCGTCGATAGCATCGCCGGATGTCGATCCGCGTGACCCTGCCCGACGGCAAGGCCCTCGAGCTCGCCGACGAGGCGACCGGGCTCGACGCGGCCGCAGCGATCGGCCCGGGCCTGGCCCGGGCGGCGCTGGCCATCGATGTCGGCGGCGACCTGCGCGACCTCGCCCGGCCGCTCGACGACGGGGCCGAGATCGCGATCGTCACCGCGTCCACCGGCGACCAGGCGCTCCAGCTGATCCGCCACGACGCGGCCCACGTCCTGGCCGCGGCGGTGACCGAGCTCTACCCGGGGGTGAAGATCTCGATCGGGCCGCCGATCGAGCAGGGCTTCTACTACGACTTCGAGTTCCCCGCCGGCGTGGCCGTCTCGGCGGCCGACTTTCCGGCGATCGAGGCGCGAATGCGCCAGCACGTGAAGGCGGCGGAAAGCTTCGTCCGCGAGGAGGTGACGCCGGCCGAGGCCCGCGCCCGGTTCGCCGCGCTCGATCAGCCGTACAAGGTCGAGCTGATCGACGACCTCGTGGCCGCCGCCGACCCGGCCGCGCCGCTCGAGACGGTCTCGCTCTACACCAACGGCCCGTTCACCGACCTCTGCCGCGGGCCGCACGCCCCGAGCACCAAGACGGTCAAGGCGTTCAAGCTCCAGTCGGTCGCCGGCGCCTACTGGCGCGGCGACTCGACGCGGACGATGCTGACCCGCGTCTACGGGACGGCCTTCTTCAGCGGGGAGGACCTCGCCGCCCACCTCGACCGGCTCGAGCAGGCCCGGGCCCGGGACCACCGCAAGCTCGGCCGGGAGCTCGGCCTCTTCCACTTCAACGAGCTCTCGCCCGGCTCGGCCTTCTGGCTGCCGAACGGGACGACGCTCTACAACACGCTGCTCGGGGTCTCGCGCGAGCTGACGGCCGCGCACGGCTACCAGGAGGTCAAGACGCCGCAGCTCTACGACGCCGAGCTCTGGCGGATCTCCGGCCACTGGGACAAGTACCGGGAGCACATGTTCGTCACCCAGTCGGAGGATCGCCAGCTGGCCATCAAGCCGATGAACTGCCCGGGTCACTTCCTCCTCTACAAGTCCCAGCGCCACTCCTACCGCGATCTGCCGGTCCGCTACGCCGAGCCGGGGCTCCTGCACCGCAACGAGCCGTCGGGCACCCTTCACGGGCTGCTGCGCGTGCGCCACTTCACCCAGGACGACGCCCACATCATGTGCACCGAGGATCAGATCCAGGACGAGGTGGCCGGCTGCCTGGACATGGGCTTCGAGATCTACCGGATGTTCGGCTTCACCCCCGAGCTCGAGCTCTCGACCCGGCCGGAGAACCGGCTCGGCGACGACGCCCTCTGGGACCGGGCCGAGGGCGAGCTCGTCCGGGCGCTCGACAGCCGGGGCATGGCCTACCGGGTCAACGCCGGCGACGGCGCCTTCTACGGCCCGAAGATCGACCTCCACATGACCGATGCGATCGGGCGCTCGTGGCAGCTCGGGACCGTCCAGCTCGACTACGGGAACCCCGAGCGCTTCGACATGACCTACACCGGAGCCGACAACGCCGAGCACCGGCCGGTGGTCATCCACCGCGCGCTGATGGGCACCTTCGAGCGCTTCATCGGCATCCTCACCGAGCACTACGCCGGCGAGTTCCCGGTCTGGCTGACCCCGGTCCAGGCGATCGTCCTGCCCATCTCCGACCGCTTCGTCGCGGTGGCCCACGGCGTGCGCGACGCCCTCCGGGCCGGGGGGGTCCGGGTCGAGATCGACGACCGCACGGAGTCGATCGGGCGCAAGATCCGCGAGGCCGAGCTGCGCAAGATCCCCTACATGCTGGTCGTCGGCGAGCGCGAGGCGGCCGACGGCACCGTGGCCGTGCGCGAGCGCCACGGCGGCGACCTCGGCAGCCTTCCGGTCGACGAGCTGGTCGCCCGGATCGCGGCGCAGTCGCGCGAGCGCGCCGGCGGGCTGAGGTCGCCGTGATGACCGCCGCGCGCGAGCTCAGCACCCCGGACGGGCCGCTGCCCCTCACCGTCGCCGCTCCCGCCGGGCCGCCGCGGGGCGGGGTGGTCGTGGTCCAGGAGGCGTTCGGGATCACGCCCCACATCGCCTCGATCGCCGACCGCCTGGCCGGCCACGGCTATCTCGCCGTGGCCCCGCACCTCTTCCACCGCACCGGCGACCCGGTGATCGCCTACGGCGACATCGCCGCCGTGCGGCCGCACATGGGGGCGCTGAGCGCCGACGGGCTGGCCAACGACGTCGACGGCGCGCTCGACTTCCTCCGCGGCGAGGGGCTCGGCGGAGGCGACGACGACGACCGCCGGCTGGCGATCGTCGGCTTCTGCATGGGCGGCACCGTGGCCCTGGCCACCGGTGTCCGCCTGGCCCTCGGGGCGGCGGCGAGCTTCTACGGCGGCGGCGTCCGCGAAGGCCGCTTCGGCTACCCGCCGCTCGTCGAGCTGGCGCCGGGGCTGCGCACGCCGTGGGCCGGCTTCTACGGCGAGGAGGACGGGGGCATCCCCGTCGAGGAGGCGCGGGCGCTGGGCGAGGCGGCGGCCCAGGCGGCGGTCCCGACCGCGCTCCACCTCTACCCGGGAGCCGGCCACGGGTTCAACTGCGACGACCGCGACGCCTATCACGCCGCGTCGGCGACCGATGCCTGGTCGCGGATGCTCGACTGGTTCGAGGCTCACCTCAGCTAGCCGTCGAGCACGCGCATGAGGACGTCGACGACGTGGCCGGTGCGGGTGGCGGCGAAGGCGTCGGTCATGGCGTCGAGGCCCATCGCCGCGAGCATCGTGTCGTTGTGCTCGATCGGGAAGAAGCACAGGGCGACGAGGGTGATCAGGAGCTGGTCCGGGTCGACCGGCGGTCCCGGGCCCGTCCGCGGCGCTCCCGCCAGCCGGCCGAGCCCCTCGGCCACGGCGAGCGAGTGGCGCGGGGCCGGTCCCAGGCGCCGGCCGCCGTCGAGCGCCTCGCGGCCCATCAGGCGCACCAGGGCCGGGCGCGCGCGCAGGAAGTCGACGTAGCCGCCGACGAGGATCTCGAGCGCCGCCCGCCGGCCGCGGCCGGCCTCCAGCGCGGCCACGGCGGCCGCGGCCACCGGGCCGAGTCGGGCCTCGCGGTCGGCCAGGAGCCGGTCCATCACCGCTCGGTAGAGCCCCTCCTTGCCGGCGTAGAAGTAGGCCGGCAGCGCGGTCGAGACCCCGGCCCGGCGCCCGATCGCCTGGAGGCTGGCCCGATCGAACCCGCGGGCGGCGAAGAGCTCCTCGGCGGCGTCGAGGATCGCCCGCCGCGAGGCGGCCGAGTCGCGGCGGCGGACGGCGGCGGGAAGGTCGGACATGACAACTGTTTGTTCGTTCAGTAAGTTATCGCGTCATGAGCGCCGCCGCCATCGCCTGGATCGACGGCCGCTGGCATGCCGACGCGGCGACGGCGTCGGTCTCGGTGCTCGACCACGGCCTGCTCTACGGCGACGGCGTCTTCGAGGGCATCCGCTTCTACGCCGGCGAGCCATTCCTCCTCGCCGCCCACCTGCGCCGCCTGCGGGCCTCGGCCCGGTGCCTGCTGCTCGACGTCCCACTGGCCGACGACGAGCTCGAGGCGCTGTGCCGGGAGGCGATCGCCCGCTTCGACGGGCCGAGCGGCTACCTGCGGCTGATCGTCACCCGCGGCCCGGGGGCGCTGGGCGTCTCGCCCCACACGTGCCCGCGGCCGACCGTCGTCCTGATCGCCGCGCCGCTCCAGATCTACCCGGTCGAGCTCTACGCCGGCGGCGTCACCGTGATCACCGCGAGCCTGCGCCGGGCGGCGGCGGACGCGCTGCCGCCGCAGGTGAAGTCGCTCAACTACCTGACGTCGGTGCTCGCCGCGGTCGAGGCCCGCGCCCGCGGGGCGCACGAGGCGCTGCTCCTCAACGCGGCCGGGGAGATCGCCGAATGCTCGGCCGACAACGTGTTCCTGGTCAGCGGCGGGGTCATCCGCACGCCGCCGGTCAGCGCCGGCGGCCTGCGCGGCATCACCCGCGACCATGTGATCGCCCTGCTCGCGGCCGACAACCTGGCGGTCGCCGAGGCGCCGCTGGTGCCGGCCGACGCCTGGACGGCCGACGAGGCCTTCCTCACCGGCACCGGGGCCGAGGTCGTCCCCATCGCCAGCATCGACGGCCGCCCGCTGAGCGCCCCGGGCCCGCTCACCCTCCGGGCGCAGGAGCTGTTCGCGCGGTCTCTGCCCGGAGCGTCCGGCACCTGCTGACCAAGCCGGCCGGCGACCGGAGCGAGCGCCCGAGGGTCAGTCCCGGGCGGTGAAGCTGATCACCCCGGTGTCGCAGGTCCCCGTGGTCCCGTCGGCCCTCTTGATCGAGACGAGGAAGCGGGCGGTGCCCTTGATCTGCGTGTGCTTCTTGTTCAGCCTGCCGGCGAGCTGGCCGGCGAGCTGGCCGGTGGCGCCGGGCACCGAGGTGCTCATCTGCGGGCCGGTGTCGAAGCTCGCCTTGAAGGCGCCCGTCGAGGAGATCGGGACCCGCTTGAAGCCGTCCCAGTCGGTGAAGGAGGTGTTGTCGGTGCACTTCGTGGTGTAGGCGACGTCCGCTGTCGTGACCTGGCGCCCGTCGTGAGACACGTTGATGGCGACGAAGCCCGTGGGGAGGTCGGCGGCGAAGCCGGTGGTCTTGAGCGCGGCCGCCAGCGCGCCGGTCGGCGCGGCGGCGCCGATCGCGGCGATCAGACCGGCGGCGGCGACCAGCGCGGTGCGGCGCTGGGCCGACCGAATCGCTTTGAGCATGATGGTGGGCCTCCTGGGCGTATTGACGGCAGCGGTCAGGCTGCCCCGTGGTTCGAGGTGGGTGCACCGGCGCTCCCCGCCGGCGGTCGTGTTCCAACAACCCCCATCGGCACAGTAGCGCGAAAGGGGGGCACCGAAACGGAGCGGCGGGCAGTGGTGATGGTGGTGAGGAAATCACTGACCGTGACCACCTCACCGGCGCCGGCGGCTGTCACCCCCCAAGGGTGTAACGGTCAGACCCTCGGGCCCGCCCCCCGCCGGCCGCGGCCGCCGAGCCCGCGACCGCAACGTTCGCGGTGGCGGCGGCGGCGCGAGCGGGTCCGCCCCGAGAGAATTTCCCCGGCGTCGTCGATCCCGGCTATACTGGGGCATCTTGGCCTCAGCGACATCCACCACGCAGCGCGCCCGCACCGCTTGACGCGCTCGCGGCCTCATTGATGCCCGACTCCGCGAGCCCGCGTACGCGGATGGCTGAACGGGACGTAGCCTAGTGCCGGTTCCCCGTCGGTTCGATCGTCGTCCGCCCGAACGCGACACGACCCGGATCAACGAGCGTATCCGCGTACCCGAAGTTCGCCTGATCGGTGAGGACGGCGCGCAGATCGGCGTGCTCAAGATCGACGACGCGCTGCGCTACGCCCAGAATCGCGACCTCGACCTCGTCGAGGTCGCGCCCGAGGCCAAGCCGCCGGTGTGCCGCGTGCTCGACTACTCGAAATACAAGTACGAGCAGGCCCAGAAGGTCAAGCAGGCGCGCAAGCACCAGCAGCAGATCACGATCCGCGAGATCAAGTTTCGCCCGAAGATCGCCCAGCACGACTACGACACCAAGAAGGGCCACATCGAGCGGTTCCTCAAGCACAAGGACAAGGTCAAGGTCACGATCATGTTCCGCGGGCGCGAGGTCACCCACCCGGAGCGGGGCGTGATGATCCTCGACCGCCTGGCCGACGAGCTGGCCGAGCTGGCCATCGTCGAGCAGCGGCCGATCCAGGACGGGCGCAACATGACGATGATGCTCGGGCCGTCGAAGGCGGTCCTGGCCGGGCAGTTCGACGACGCCAAGCCGAGCGACGACGCCGACCCGGCGGTCGAGGCGTCGGACGCCGCGACCGCGCCTGACGCGACCGCGCCGGAGCCGGTGACCGTCCCGGCCGCGGCGACCCCCGCCGAAGTGACAGCGCCGGCCGCGGGCGCATCGACCAATGGCGCGCCGGCCACGCCGGTGGCGGCGGCCAGCGCTCCCAAGAAGGCGCGTCCGAAGGCCCAGAGCGAGGCTATGGCCGATCTGCCGCCGCGCGGCGATCGCCAGGCGCCGGACGACTCGCCGGCGCTGGCCGAGGCGACGCCGAAGTCCGGCTGACCCGCCGGCGGCCGGCGTCCCGCCGCCGCGCCCGCTAACCTAGGGTGCCGCGATGCCCAAGATGAAGACCCATTCCGGCGCGAAGAAGCGCTTCAAGGTGACCGGCACCGGCAAGGTCCGCGGCCACCACGCGTTCACGAGCCACATCCTCGGCAAGAAGTCGCCCAAGCGCAAGCGCACGCTCGGTCAGCCGGCGATCCTCTCCGACCATGACGCCCCGCGCGTCAAGAAGCTGCTCGGGGTGGGCAAGTGACGCGGGTCAAGCGGTCGGTCGCCGCCAAGAAGAAGCGCCGGGCGACGCTCGAGCGGACCAAGGGCTTCCGCGGCGAGGCGAACTCGAACTACAAGCGCGCGAAGGAAGCGCTCATGAAGGCGGACGCCTACGCCTACCGTGACCGGCGCAACCGCAAGCGCGACTTCCGCCGCCTGTGGATCACCCGCATCAACGCGGCCGCCCGCCTCAACGACATGAGCTACTCGACCTTCATCCACGGCCTCGCCCTCGCCGGCATCGAGCTCGACCGCAAGGTCCTGGCCGACATCGCCGTCCGCGACCCCGAGACCTTCCGCCGATTCGCCGAGGCCGCCCGCGAGGCGTCGGCTGCCTGACCGCACCGCCGACCGACGAACCTCCCGGGCGCCGCATCCTTCGAGGACGGCGCCCTTTTTTATGATCACCTCCCCCGACAACCAGCACCTCAAGGAGCTCCGCCGCCTGGCCCGGCCGGCCGGGCGCGCCCGCGCGGGCCGCTTCGTCGCCGAGGGCGAGGATCTCCACGCCGCGGCCGCCGCCGCCGGCTGGGCGCCGGTCATCGGCCTGCGCCCGGCCGGGCTCGTCGAACCGGCCCCGGACGGCTGGGTCGACGTCGAGCCCCGGCTCCTGGCCGCCGCGTCGGCGCTCGGGTCGGGCGCCCGCGCCATCGCCGTGTACGAGCAGCGCTGGGCGCCGGCCCCGTCGGGGCCGGTCTGCGTCTACCTCCACGGGGTGGGCGACCCCGGCAACGTCGGGACGATCATCCGCGCCGTCCACGCCTTCGGGGCGGCGTCGGTCGCCGTCGGCCCCGGCTGCGCCGACCCGTACGGGCCGAAGGCGGTCCGCGCGAGCATGGGGGCGATCTTCGCGGTGGCGCTCGCCCGGGCGACGGCGGCCGACCTGCCGGGCGAGCTGATCGGCCTCGACGGGGCGGCGTCCGAGCCGCTGGGCGGGCCGTTCCCGGCGGAGCTGACCCTCCTCGTCGGGTCCGAGCGCGACGGGCTCGGCCCGGCCGTGCTCGCCGCCTGCGACCGGGTCTGCGCGATCCCGCTCGCGGCCGGCGACTCGCTGAACGCGGCGATGGCCGCGACGATCGGGCTCTACGAGGTCTGCCGGCCCCCTAGGATGGCCCCCCGATGAGCGCGACCGAGCGAATCGCCGCCGTGCGCGGCGAGGCCGAGGCCGCCATCGCCGCCGCCGGCGACCCGCGCGAGCTCGAGGCGCTTCGGGTGCGCTACCTCGGGCGCAAGGCCGAGCTGCCGCAGCTCCTGCGCGGCGTGGCCGGCCTCGACCCGTCCGAGCGGGCTGAGGTGGGGCGCAGCGCCAACGCGGCGCGGCGGGCGCTCGAGGAGCTGATCGCCGCGCGGGAGGCGGTGCTGAGCGCCGCCGAGCTCGACCGCCGGCTCCTCGCCGACCGGGTCGACGTCACGCTGCCCGGCGACCCGCCCCAGCCGACCGGGCGCCTGCACCTGCTGACCCAGACGCGCCGGGAGATCGAGGACGTCTTCCTCGGCCTCGGCTTCTCCCTCGTCGAGGGTCCGGAGATCGAGCTCGTCCACTACAACTTCGACGCCCTCAACCACGCGCCGACCCACCCGGCGCGGGCACCGAGCGACACCTTCTACGTCGACGGCGACGTCGTCCTGCGGACACACACCTCGCCGATGCAGGTGCGAGTGATGGAGGAGCGGCCGCCGCCGCTCTACGTGATCGTCCCCGGGCGGGTCTACCGGCGCGACAGCGACGCCACCCACACGCCCCAGTTCCACCAGATCGAGGGGCTGGCCGTGGACGAGGGGATCACCCTCGCCGACCTCAAGGGCACGCTGCTGGCCTTCGCCCGGGCGATCTTCGGCGACGCGCGCCGGGTGCTCCTGCGCCCGCACTTCTTCCCGTTCACCGAGCCGAGCGTCGAGGTCGACGTCTCGTGCTTCGCGTGCGACGGCGGCTGGCGGCGTGACGGGTCACGGTGCTCGCTGTGCAAGGGCTCGGGCTGGCTCGAGGTCCTGGGGGCGGGGATGGTCGACCCGAACGTGTTCGCCCAGGTCGGCGCCCTGCGCGGCGACGCCGGCGTGTATGACCCGGACCGCGTCCAGGGCTTCGCCTTCGGCCTGGGGATCGAGCGGATCGCCATGCTCAAGCACGGCGTCCCCGACCTGCGCCTCTTCTACGACAACGACCGCCGCTTCGCCCGGCAGTTCTGACCGTGCTCGTCCCCCTGCGCCTCCTGCGCCGCTTCAGCGACCCGCCGCTCTCGACCGCCGAGCTCGCCGCCCGGCTGACGATGACCGGCACCAAGGACGAGCGCGTCTTGCACCACGGCGTGGCCGACCCGACCGGCTTCGTCGTCGGGAGGGTGCTCGCGGCCGTGCCCCACCCGAACGCCGACCGCCTGCGCGTGTGCACGGTCGACGTCGGTGACGGCGAGCCGGCGACGATCGTCTGCGGCGCGCCGAACGTCGCCGCCGGGCAGACCGTGGCCGTCGCCCGGCCGGGGGCGATCCTCCCCGACGGCACGAAGCTCCGGCGGGCCAAGCTCCGCGGGGTGGTCAGCGAGGGGATGATCCTCTCGGAGGCGGAGCTGGCGATCGGCGTTGAGCATGATGGGATCTTGGAGCTCGACTCGCCAGCGCGGCCGGGCACCCCGCTGGAGGAGGTGCTGCCGCTCGGGACCGACGTGATCGAGTTCGAGATCACGCCCAACCGGCCGGACTGCCTGGGCGTCTACGGGATCGCCCGCGAGGTCCACGCGTCGACGGGCGCGCCGCTGGCGCCGCCGCCGTGGGCCGAGGACCCGGGGTCGGCCGGCCGGCTCGACGCGGCCGCCGTCGTCGTCGACTGCCCGGACCTGTGCCCACGGTTCATGGCCCGGGCCTTCGAGGCCGTCCGCGTCGGTCCGTCGCCGCCCTGGCTGAAGGCGGCCCTCCTGGCCGCGGGGATGCGCCCGATCAGCAACGTCGTCGACGTGACCAACTACGCGATGCTCGTCTGCGGCGAGCCCCTCCACGCCTTCGACCTCGACCGGGTCGCCGGACGGCGCCTCATCGTCCGCCGGGCGGCCGACGGCGAGCCGGTGCGGACGCTCGACGGCCAGGAGCGGCGCCTGGACGCCGAGACGGTCGTCATCTGCGACGACGACGGGCCGACGTCGATCGCCGGGATCATGGGCGGCGCGCGGTCGGAGGTCGCGCCCGCGACGACCCGGATCCTGCTCGAGGCGGCGACCTGGGTCGGCGCCAACATCCAGCGCAGCTCGCTGCGGCTCGGGCTGCGCAGCGAGGCGTCGGGTCGCTTCGAGAAGGGGCTCGAGCCGGAGGCGGCGGCCGAGGCGCTGGCGCTGGCCAGCACCCTGCTCGTCGAGTTGTGCGGCGCGCGGCTGCTGCCCGGGACGATCGACGTCGGCGGGCCGGGCCCGCCGCCGGCGGTGGTGCGCCTGGACCCCGACCGCCTGCGCGGCCTGCTCGGAGCGCCGATCGGCCCGGAACGGTCGGCCGAGATCCTCGCGTCGCTCGGCTTCGGCGTGGCCGCGGCGGGCGACGGGGTCCTCGCCGTCAGCGTCCCGTCGTTCCGGCGCTCGGACGTCACCCGGGAGGTCGACCTGATCGAGGAGGTGGCGCGGATCGACGGGGTCGACCGGCTGCCGGCCACGCTGCCGCCGCTGCGGGCCGCCGGCCGCCTGACCGCCGGCCAGCGGGCGCGGCGGCGGGCCGAGGACATCCTCGCCGGCCGGGGCCTCGACGAGGTGGTCGGCTGGTCCTTTGCCGATCCGGCGCTGCTCGACCGGCTGCGGCTGCCGGCCGGCCACCCGATGACCCGGGTGGTGGCGCTCGAGAACCCGTTCTCCGAGGCCCAGTCGGTGATGCGCCCGACGCTGCTCGGCTCGCTCCTGGACATCGCCCGCCACAACGTCGCCCGCGGCAACGCGGCGCTCGGGATCTTCGAGTCGGGGACCGTCTACCGGGCCCACCGGGAGGCCGCCCCCGCCGGCGACCCCGGCTACCGGGGGGGCCCGGCGCCGGCCGACGAGCACCATGCGATCGGCGGCCTGGTCACGGGGGCGCTCGGCGCCTGGTCCTGGCGGTCGGGGGCGCCGCCGCCGGCGGACTTCTTCGCGGCCAAGGGCCTCGCCGGGGCCGTGCTGGACGGCCTGCGCGTCGACTGGTCGGTCGCCCGGACGACCTGGCCCTTCCTGCACCCGGGGCGCAGCGCGTCGCTCCTGCTGGACGGCGGCGAGCAGCGGCGGGTCGGGTTCGTCGGGGAGCTCCATCCCCTGGTCGCGGCGGCCTGGGATCTCGGGCAGACGGCGGTGTTCACGATCAACCTCGACGCCGTCGCCGCGGCCGCGCCGCCGGTCGTCGTGTTCGAGCCGTTCGGCGAGCATCCGGCCGTGCTCCAGGACCTGTCGGTGATCGTCGACGACGGCGTCGGCGCCGGGGCGGTCGAGCGGGTGGTGCGCGCCCACGGAGGCCCGGCGCTGGCCGAGGTCTCGGTCTTCGACGTCTACCGCGGGGCGCAGATCGGGGCCGGGCGGACGTCGCTGTCGCTCCATCTAATGTTCCGCGCCCGCGACCGGACGCTGACCGACGCGGACGTCGCCGCCTGGCGGGCGGCGATCACCACGGCGTTGGCCGCCGAGCTGGGGGGTGAGCTCCGTGCCTAGCGTGATCGTCGCCGGGGCCACGGGCTTCGCCGGCGCCCTGGCCGCCCAGCTCCTGCGGCGCCACCCGGACTTCGAGCTGGCGGCGGTGACCGCGCGGTCGCACCAGGGCCGCCGGGTGGACGACGTCTACCCGCGCCACCGCGTCGGCCTGGCCCTGGAGGAGCTCGATCTCGACCGCCACGGCTCGGTCGACGCCGCGGTGATCGCCTACCCGCACGGGGCCTCGGCGCCGGTGGCCGCGGCGTTCCTCGAGCGCGGGGTCCGCGTCGTCGACCTGAGCGCCGACTTCCGCCTGCGCGACCGGGCGGTCTACGAGCGCTGGTATGGGAAGCATCTCCATCCGGACCTGATCGCCCGCGCCGTGTACGGGCTGCCCGAGCTCTACCGGTCGCAGCTGGCCGCCGCCGACCTCGTCGCCTGTCCGGGCTGCTACCCGACGGCCGTGATCCTCGCCCTGGCGCCGCTGGCCGAGGCCGGCCTGATCGGTGACGTCGTCATCGACGCCAAGTCGGGGGTCTCGGGGGCGGGACGCGAGCCGACCGACAAGACCCACTTCGTCGCCGTCACCGAGAACGTCGTGCCCTACGGGGTGGGCGCCCACCGGCACATGCCGGAGCTCGACCAGGAGCTCGGCCGGCTCGGCGCCCCGGTGATCGCCGCCTTCACGCCGCATCTGCTGCCGCTCGACCAGGGCGAGCTCGTGTCCTGCTACGTCACGCCGACGCGGCCGGTCGACGCGGGGGAGCTCCGCCGCCTCTACGCCGACCGCTACGCTGACGAGCCGTTCGTCGAGCTGGCCGACCGGCCGCCGGGGGTTCGCGATGTGCGCGAGACCAACCTCTGCCGCGTCTACGCGCAGGCCGACGACCGGACGGGCAAGCTGTTCGTGTTCGCGGCGATCGACAACCTCTGGAAGGGCACCTCGGGCCAGGCCGTGCAGAACCTCAACCTGATGTTCGGTCTCGACGAGACCCGGGGGCTCGAGGCGTGAGCCCGTTCTTCACCTCGCGCTGGTGCGAGCCGCCGGCCCACGTCCGCGAGCTCGACCCGGCGGCCGAGCTGCCGGCCGGGTTCCGGGCGGCCGGGGTGGCCTGCGGGTTGAAGGCCGCCGGCGAGCTCGACCTCGGCCTGCTCGTCTGCGACGCGCCGGACACGGTCAGCGCGGCGCGCTTCTGCCGCTCGGCGGTGCTCGCGGCGCCCGTCCTCGTCTGCCAGAGCCGCTGCCGCCTCGACGCTCTGCGGGCGGTCGTGGCCAACTCGGGTGGGGCCAATGCCGCGACCGGGCGGCGCGGGCTTGACGAGGCCGCCCGCGTCCAGGGCGCCGGGGCGATGGTCGCCGGGGTCGCGGTCGACCAGGTCGCGGTCGCGTCGACCGGCGTGATCGGCGTCGTCCTCCCGGGCCAGCTCGTCGTCAAGGGACTGCGCGAGGCGAGCGCCGGCCTGCGGGCCGGCGGGGCCGCCGACTTCGCCGCGGCGATCCGGACCACCGACGTGATCGACAAGCACGCCGCGCTCGAGGTCGAGCTGCCGTCGGGCGTCGTGCGCCTGAGCGGCCAGTGCAAGGGGGCGGGCATGATCTCGCCGAGCTTCGCGACCATGCTCTGCTTCATCGAGACCGACGCCGCCATCTCGGCCGAGACGGCCGACCTCCTGCTCGGGGTGACGGTCAAGCGGTCGTTCGACCGGATCTCGGTCGACGGGCAGCTGTCGACCAACGACACGGTGATCTTCCTGGCCTCGGGCGCGAGCGGGGTCACCGTCGAGGCGGAGTCCGAGGACGAGCTGCGCTTCGGCGAGGCGCTGGACGCGTTGCTGCGCCAGCTGGCGCTGCTCGTGGTGGCCGACGGCGAGGGCGCGCGGCGGGTCGGGCGGATCGTCGTCCGCGGCGGCGAGATCGAGGACGTCGAGCGGGTGGCCCGGGCGGTGGCCAACTCGCCGCTCGTCAAGACCGCCCTGTTCGGCGCCGACCCCAATTGGGGGCGGATCGCCCAGGCGGTGGGCGGGGCGATGGCGGGCGCGGCGCCGCTGGCCTTCGACATCGCCATCGAGGGGGTCACGGTGTGCGCCGACGGGGCGGCCGTCGCCTACGACGTGGCGGCCCTGCGCCGGGCGGTCGAGGGCGCGGAGGTCGAGTACGAGGTCCGTCTGCCGGGCGAGGGCGCGGAGACCGAGGTCTTCTTCTCCGATCTCTCCTACGGCTACGTGAAGATCAACGCCGAGTACACGACATGAGGGACGTCGGCACCCTCCTCGAGGCGCTGCCCTACATCCGTGAGTTCCACGGGCGGACGATCGTGATCAAGTACGGCGGGGCGGCGATGGAGGATCCGGAGCTGTGCGAGGAGTTCGCCCGCGACGTCGTCCTGCTCAAGTACGTCGGCATGAACCCGATCGTCGTCCACGGCGGCGGCCCGGAGATCACCTCCTACATGGAGCGGCTGGGGATGGAGGTCAGCTTCGTCGGCGGCCTGCGCGTGTCCGACGCGGCGACCGTCGAGATCGCCAAGATGGTGCTGGTCGGCAAGCTCAACAAGGACATCGTCCTGCGTCTGAACCGCCACGGCCAGCCGGCGGTCGGCTTGTGCGGCGACGACGGATCGCTCTTCCGGGTGCGCCGGCGCAGCGCGCCCGGCGGGGAGGACATCGGCTTCGTCGGCGAGATCGAGCGGGTCGACGTCGACGTCATCCGCCACATCGCCCAGGACTACATCCCGGTCGTCGCGTCGGTCGGCGCCGACGCCCGCGGCCAGTCCTACAACGTCAACGCCGACCCGGCGGCCGCGGCCGTCGCGCGGTCGATGAAGGCGCACAAGGTCGTCTTCCTGACCGATGTCGCCGGCTGGCTGCGCGACGCCCACGACCCCGACAGCCTGATCGGCCAGACCACGGCCGACGAGGTCGCCGCGGCCCTCGACGGGATCGGCGGGGGCATGCGGCCGAAACTCGAGGCCTGCGTCGAGGCGGTCCGCGGCGGCGTCGGGGCGGCCCACATCGTCGACGGACGGGTCCCGCACTCGCTGCTGCTCGAGCTGTTCACCGACGCCGGGATCGGCACCAAGGTCTCGCCGGAGCCATGACCAGCCTGCCGGGGAGCAGCGTCGACTGGGCGGACGACTGGCTGACGGCCAACTACGCACGCTTCCCGGTCGAGTTCGTCCGCGGGGAGGGGAGCCGCCTGTGGGACGACGAGGGGAACGAATACCTCGACTTCCTCACCGGGATCTCCGTCTCGAGCGTCGGCCACTGCCACCCGGCGGTGGTGGCGGCGATCCGCGAGCAGGCCGGACGGCTGCTGCACGTCGGCAACCTCTACTACACCGAGCCGATGTCGAGGCTGGCCCGGCGCCTGTCGGAGAGCTCGCTGGGCGGCGGCGTGTTCTTCGCCAACTCGGGCGCCGAGGCGGTCGAGGCGGCGCTCAAGTGCGCGCGCAAGGCCAAGCAGGGCGGGACGATCGTCTCGGTCCACGGCGCCTTCCACGGGCGGACCTACGGGGCGCTGTCGGCGACGCCGCAGGAGGCCAAGCAGGCGCCGTTCGCGCCGCTGGTCGGCGGCTTCCTCGCCGTGGGGGCGACCGTCGAGGCGCTGGCGGCGGTGGTCGACGACGGCACGGCGGCGGTGATCCTCGAGCCGATCCAGGGGGAGACCGGGGTCCATCCGCTGGCCGACGAGGTCCTGGTCGCGGCGCGCCGGCTGTGCGACGAGCACGGGGCGGCGCTGATCTTCGACGAGGTCCAGACCGGCCTCGGCCGGACGGGGACGCCGTGGGCCTACCAGCAGTCGGGCGTCGTGCCCGACCTCCTGACGACGGCGAAGGCCCTCGGCGGGGGGCTGCCGATCGGGGCGATGATCACCGGGCCGCGGCTGGCGGAGACGTTCGCGCCCGGCGACCACGGCTCGACCTTCCCGGGCGGGCCGACCGTCTGCGCGGCCGCCCATGCGGTGCTCGACGTCGTCTTCGACGACGCGCTCCTGGCGCGCGGCCGGGAGCTCGGCGAGCGGCTGCGGGAGGCGCTGGCCGAGCTGCCCCACGTGGTGGCCGTCCGCGGCCGGGGGCTGATGATCGGCTTCGACGTCGACGTCGACGCCCCGCGCATCGCCCGGCGGGCGCTGCTCGAGGAGCGGCTGGTGATCAACGCCACTGGTCCGGCGACGCTGCGGCTGCTGCCGGCGCTGACCGTCGAGCCGCCGGAGGTCGACGAGGCGCTCGACCGGATCCGGAGCCTGCTCGGGGGCTGACGGCGGTGGCTTCCCGCCGGGTGGGGAGATCGGCACGCGACGCTCGTGTTGCGCCCGCTGCGGGCGGCCGACCCCTCACGAGCGCAACGAGGCGGCCCGCCGGGTCTTCGAACGCGCCGGCTTTCGCCGGCAGCCGGCGCCGGGGGAGACCGAGTGGCTGAAGGGGGAGTGGACGACGCTCCGGGTCTACGTCCGCGAGCGGGAGTGACGCGCCGGGGCGGCCCGGGCCTTGACTCGGGCCGCCCGGCGCGATTCGGCCGCGTCAGCCGGCGGTCAGGTGGTTGTGGACGGGGTGGACGGTCACCGTGGGCGGACCGGGCACGCCGACGGCGTGGGTGATCGGGCCGATCTGATCGGCGGCGAAGCGCTGGAACTCCTCCTCGGTCGCCCAGACGTCGGTCACGCGCAGGCCGTCCTCGGTCGCGGTGACCCAGTGGAACAGCCCCCCGGGAGCTCCCGGGCCCCCGGGCGCGAAGCCCATCTTCTCGATCACCTGGTCGTACTGGTCGAGCGTTCCGCCGGCGAAGTCGAGCACTACTGCGACTGGCATGGTTGACCCCTTGGATGTCGTGGTTTCGGGACTGGTCTGGCCTGTCGAAAGTAGCCCCGGCCGCCGGGCGCCACATCGGTCGGATGACCTATTCGGGAGGGGATAGGCTCGGCGGGTGGCGTCGTCCTGGCCGGTGAGCGGATCCCCCGCGACGATCCGCCTGTCGGCGGTGCTGGCCGCCGTCTCGCTGGCCAGCGACGTCGGCCACGACCAGCCGCTGGAGAAGTCGCTGCGCAACGCGGTGATCGCCAGCCGCCTGGGGATGGAGCTGGGCCTGGGCCGCCAGGATCTCTCAGACGCCTACTACGTCGCCCTGCTGCGGTCGATGGGCTGCACGGCCAACGCTCACGAGACGGCCGCGCTGTTCGGCGGCGACGACCGGGCGGTGGCCGGGATGGTCCAGATCCTCGATGTCGCCGATCCGGTCGCCTGGGCCCGGGCCGCGTCCGAGCGGGTGCGCTCGTGGGCGGCGGACGCGGCCGCCGAGCGGACGATCGAATGGTTCCTGCGCGAGGGGCGCCGGCTCGGGCGCGAGTCGGGGCGGGCGGCGTGCGAGGTGGCGACGACGCTGGCCCGCCGCCTCGGGCTGGCGGCGTCGGTGCAGACCGGGCTCGACCAGGTCTACGAGCGGTGGGACGGCTACGGGGCGCCGGCCGGCCTGCAGGGCGAGGACATCTGCATCCCCGCCCGCGTCGCCCATCTGGCCGACGTGGTCGAGATCGTCGACCGCACGAGCGGGACCAGCGCGGCGCGGGAGGTGGCCCGGCGGCGAGCCGGACGCCACTTCGATCCGGGCGTCGCCGCGGCGTTCGAGCGGGCGGCGGGAGAGATCCTCGGCGGTCTGGACGGCGTCGACATGCTTGAGCTCGCCCAGGCGGCCGAGCCGGGGCCGGCGCCGCGGGTCGCGCGCGAGGACCTCCCCGACCTGGCGGCGGCGATCGCTGACTTCGGCGATCTGAAGTCGCCGTGGACGCTCGGCCACTCGACCGCCGTCGCCGACCTCGTCGTCCGGGCGGTCGGACCGGACGGGATGGCGGAGCTGCGCCTGGCGGCGCTCCTGCATGACCTCGGTCGCGTGGCGGTGCCGAACGGCATCTGGGACAAGCCGGGGGCCCTCGGGACCGCCCAGCGGGAGCGGGTGCGCCTGCACAGCTACTACACCGAGCGGATCCTCGCCCGGACGCCGGCCTTCGGCGGCCTGGCGACGCTGGCCGGGGCCCACCACGAGCGGGTCGACGGGACCGGCTACCACCGGGGCGTCGGCGGCGACGGGCTGACCGCGCCGATGCGGCTGCTGGCCTGCGCCGACGCCTACGTGGCGATGACCTCGGCCCGGCCCCACCGGCCGGCGATGGCCGCGGCGGCCGCCGCGGCCGAGCTCCGGGCGGACGCCCGGGCGGGCGGTCTGTGCCGGGAGGCGACGGAGGCCGTGCTCGAGGCGGCGGGCCACCGGCGGGAGCGGCGTGAGGCGGCGCCGTGCGGGCTCACGGCGCGCGAGGTCGAGGTTCTCGGCCTCCTGGCGCGGGGCCTGACCAACAAGCAGATCGCCGCCGAGCTCGTGGTGTCGGCGCGGACCGTCGGCCACCACGTCGCCCACGTCTACGACAAGATCGATCGGCGCACGCGCGCCGGGGCGGCCATGTTCGCGCTCGAGCACCGGCTGATCGTTGGCGGATCCGGCTGACGGCGCGGCGCGGGCCGGCGGTGGCGGGCGCACGCGGATGCGGAGTTGGTGCTCCTAGACCTGACGGTGCGCGAGCAGGGTGGAGTCGTGAACGATGAACGTCCTGGCGTCGCGAATCACTGTCTGCGGCCGCTGCTCGACCACGACGGCCTACGATCCCGGAGCGCAGCCACTTCGAGCCCTTGCGCGTCTTGCCTGAGCCGCGCTTGCCGGCCGACTCGTTCTGGCCCGGGCACATGCCCGCCCACGACGCGAGATGGCGGTGGGTGGGGAACTGCGCCATGTCCGGGCCGATCTCGGCGAGTAGGAGTTCGGCGGTGCGCTTGTCCACGCCGGGGATCGTGTCAGCAGCGCCACCTTCTCCGCGAAAGGGGCGATCACCACGTCAACTCGCTCAGACAGCGTCTCGATCGACTCGTCGAGGAAGTCGACGTGGGCGAGGATCTGCGAGACGATCAGCGCGTGGTGGCCGGTGTAGCAGCCCTCGAGCGCTTCGCGCAGCGCCGGCAGCTTGACCCGCAGCCGGCCCTTCGCGAGCTCCGCGAGGACCTCTGTGTCGTCGGTGCCGGAGCAGAGCGCATCGAGCATCGCGCGGCCCGATACCCCGAGCACCCTTGAGGCGACCGACGACAGCTTGATCCCGGCATCCTGTAGAACCTTGTCCAGGCGCTGCACCTCGCGCGTGCGTTCCTCGATCTGCGCCTTGCGTAGCGCACGAGGTCGCGCAGCTCGCTGATCTCCCGCGGCGGCACGAAGCTCGCCCTCACCAGGCCGTGCTCGACCAACTGGCAGATCCACTCGGCGTCCTTGACATCCGTCTTGCAGCCGTGGACGTTGCGAAGATGCCGTGCGTTGAGCAGCCAGCAGTCGAAGTAGTCCTCCAGCACGTAATAGATGGCCGCCAATAGACGCCAGTCTACTCCATCCCGACGCGCGTGACGCCCCAGCTGCGCAGCCAGTCCAGCAGCACCAACAGCCCTTGCGTGCTCGTGCGGAAGCTTCGCGTTTCCTGCCGCCGCTCGCCGTCCTCGCCCAGCACCCGCACGCACGCCACTACCTAGTCCTTGTGTACATCCAGGCCCGCGCAACGCTCCACCACAAAGGCATCCGAGAGGCCGGGGAGTAGCTGGTCGGCGAGGTACATCGCCTTGCGGCGGTGATCGGTCGCGGGAACGAGCGCCCCAGACGGCGGGGCGTGGCCGACGATGAGCAGGTATCCGTCGGGCGCGACCGCGGCGGCTAGGCGACGGGTCACATCGAGCATTCCGTCCTCGGGTGGATGGAGAAAATGCGTGGTGACCAGGTCGAAGGCACGTCCTTGGGCGGCGAAGTGCCGGGCGTCGACCCGCCACCAATCGACTTGGTCGGCAACGCCTGCCTGCGTGGCGTGTTGTGCGGCGCGGGCGAGCCCGTTGGTGGAGAAATCCGCGCCGGTCACCCTCCATCCGTGGCGTGCCAGCCAGATGACGTCGCCGCCCTCGCCGCAGCCGACATCAAGGGCACGGCCTGGTGCAAGCCGTGACGCCTCGGCGACGAGCTGTGCGTTGGGCGCGCCGCCCCAGATTTTCTCCTCGCCCGAGTACCGCTCGTCCCAGCTGTCCGGCTCGAACATCTCGGTCGAGGGGCGGCGGTCGGCGTGTCCGCTCATGGGGTGTCCTGTCCGAAGATCAGGCGGACCGCGGGGGCACGAAAGAGCGGGAGGGCGCCGCGGGCCCGTCAGTAGTTCGGCCGGCAGCCGTAGGGCGTCGGGTGATAGCCCCGGGCACAGCCCGTGACGGTGCGCACGGCGAGCGTGACGGCGACCGCGCCACCGCGTGGCAGCAGCGTGTTCGGCGCGGGTGACTGGGCGATGACGTGCGTGACCTGGGTCCCCGGCATGCGCTTCCTGGCCACATGACCGAGCCGGCAGTGCGCCTGGCGCAGCTTGCTCGCTGCCACGCCGAGGGGCAGGTTGCTGACGTCCGGGACCACGCAGACCACCGTGGGGCGGCCTGCCTCGCGGGCGGGGGCCCGGGTCGATGCGCTCGCCCCCTCGCCGGCGAGGCTCGGGGCGGCGGCCGCGAGCGCGGCGACAAGCAGGGCCAAACAGAGCGGCGACCGGCGCTTCATCGAGCCTCCGTGATGGTGAGAGTGGGTGCCCATCGTACCGGCGGGTTGCAGAGCGTGCGGCGGCTGGCGAGGAGGCTGCTCGCCGTCGCCACGGGAAGGCACGGCGGTCAGACGTCCCTCCGCTCCGGGCACAGGAGCGCTCGTGGGCGTAACCAGATCGCCCCCGCGGGGTCTTGTTGACCGGCGGTCAACAGGCTCTCGATGCTCGGAGGCGACGGACATGGATGCGTACAGGCAGGCGGCGAGATCGGCGGGTCGGTGGGCGCGCGACCACTTCCGGCTCCTCGCCGGCCTGGCCCTCCTGGCCGGGCTCGGCCTCAGCCTGGCCGGCGACCGGCCGGCGCTGGCCGCGGTCGACTGGTCGGTCGACCCGGTGGCCCTGGCCGGCGCGGCGGTGCTGATGGCCCTGGCCCCGCTCGCCCAGGCTCTCAGCCTGCGCGTCGCCCTGCGCCGGCTGGGGGCCGACGCCCCGGCCGTCGGCACCCTGCGCGTCTGGGCCCGGTCCTACCTCTTGCGCTACGAGCCGACCGGGGCCGTCGGCTTCGTCTACCGCGTGCGCGAGCGCGCCCGCCTCGGAGCGACCACGTCGCAGATCCTGACCGCGAGCGCCTACGAGCAGATCGCTGCTGTCACCGCCGGAGCGGTCGTCGCCCTGGCGGCGAGCCTCGCCGCCGGCGTGCGCCCGTCGGTCCTGGCCTGGATCCTGGCCGCCGGCTGCGCCGCCTCCGGGCTCCTCGCCCGCCGCCTCCTCGTCGACCCCCGGGTCGCCCGCTGGCTCTCGCGCCGGGGGGCGGCCGTCGCCGGGCCGCTGCGCGGACGGACGCTGGCCGCGATGGTCGCGCTCGACGGCGCCGGCTGGGCGGCGACCGGGCTCGGCGCGTGGATCCTGGCCGGGGCGCTGCTCGGCCCGCGGGCGGCGCCGGCGGGCCTCGTCCTGCTCGGGGCGTTCGCCCTCGCCTGGGTCGTCGGCGTGCTCACGCCGCTCCTGCCCGGCGGCCTCGGCCCGCGCGACGCGGCGCTCGCCGTCGCCCTGACGCCGGTCGTCGGTCCCGGCCCGGCAGTCGTCCTCGCCCTCGGCCTGCGGATCGTGTCCCTGGCCGGCGAGCTGCTCGCCGTGGCCGTCGCCGAGGTGGCTGCGCTCGTCCTCGACCGACGCGCCGCCGCCGCCGCCGTCGTCGGCGCCGCCGCCAAGGCAGCGAGCGTCGGCCGGCCGCCGACCCGAACGAGCCTGCCCGCGGGCGGGCGGTCGCTCGTCGTCGTCCCGACCTACGACGAGCGCCAGGCCCTGCCCCTGTTCGTCGCCCGCTTCGCCGCCGCCGCGGCCGCCGCCGGCTTCGACCTCCTCGTCGTCGACGACAGCTCGCCCGACGGGACCGGCGAGCTCGCCGATGCCCTGGCCGCCGACCGCCCGTGGATGCACGTCGTCCACCGCGCCGAGAAGGACGGGCTCGGGATGGCCTACCGGGCCGGCTTCGCCTGGGGCCTGGACCGTGGCTACGCCGTGATCGGCCAGATGGACGGCGACCTCTCCCATCCGCCGGAGAAGCTCGCCGAGCTGCGCCGGGTGCTGGTCGACCGGGACGCCGACCTCGTGCTCGGCTCGCGCTACATGCCGGGCGGGGGGACCGACGGCTGGAGCGCCGCCCGGCTCCTGCTGAGCCGGGCCGGGTGCCGGGCGGCGCGCCGGGCGCTCGGCCTGCCGTTCAGCGACCTGAGCGGCGGCTTCAAGCTCTGGCGGGCCGACTGCCTGGCCGCCCTCGGCCTCGAGGACATGCTGAGCGCCGGCTACGCCTTCCAGGTGGAGAGCACCCAGCTGGCGTTCGTCGGCGGCCGCCGGATCGAGGAGGTGCCGTTCGTCTTCTCCGAGCGGGTGGCCGGCGCCTCGAAGATGAGCCTGCGCATCAGCCTCGAGGCGATCCGGGTGACCTTCGCCCTGCGCCGCCGGCGGCGGCGCCGTCCCGGCCTGACGTCCGGCGGGGCGCGATGACCTACACCCGCCTGCCGGTCGCCGACCGCCGGCGCGCGTTGATCGCGGCCGGGAGCGCCCTGTTCGCCGAGCACGCGTTCGACGAGATCTCGATGCGCCAGATCGCGGCGGCGGCCGGGATCTCCAAGCCCCTGCTCTACCACTACTTCCCCAGCAAGACCGAGCTCTTCAAGGCGGCCGTCCGGTCGCAGGCGCAGGAGCTCGGGCGCCTGATCGGGCCGACCGGGGACGGCGCCCCGGCCGAGGAGCTGGCCATCCGGCTCGACGCCTACCTCGCCTGGATCGAGACCCACGCCCAGGCCTGGTCGAAGCTCATGCGCAGCGCGGCCACGCTCCCCGTCGCCCGGGAGCTGGTCGAGGACTTCCGGGCGCGCACGCTCGCGCGGATCCTCGACCGCGTCGGGGGCGGCCGGCCGGCGCCCCCGGCGCTGCGCACGGCCGTCGCCGGCTGGCTCGGCGGCGTCGACGCGGCGGTCCTCGACTGGGTCGAGCACGGCGACCTGTCCCGCCGCGAGCTCCGCGACCTCCTCCTCGCCACCTTCGACGCGGCGGTCGCCGCCGCCGCCCGCTAGAGCCCGCGGGCGGCGCGGTACCGGTAGCCTGGCCCGGTGCGCGAGACCGCCGCGGACATCGCCGCCCTCCAGGCCGTGCTGGACGAAAGCCACGCCGCGGCCGGGCCGCACCTGCGCGGCATCATCACCGACGAGCGGCGCCTCGACGCCCGGGAGGTGGCCGACCGGCTGACCGGCATGCGCCTGCTCGCGCTGGCCACGGTGACGGCCGACGGCCGGCCGATCGTCGGCCCGGTCGACGGCATCTTCTATCGCGGCGCCTTCCACTTCGGGTCCTCGCCGCATTCGGTCCGCTTTCGCCACATCCGCCGCCGGCCGCAGGTCAGCGCGACCCACCTGCCGGGTGAGGAGCTCGCCGTCACCGTCCACGGCCGGGCGACGATGATCGACGTGGCCGCCGCCGAGCAGGCGGACTTCCGGGCGACCGTGCTCGGGATCTACGTCCCCCGGTACGGCGAGGAGTGGGAGGCGTTCCTCGACTCCGGCGTCCAGTACGCGCGGATCGACGCGGCCAAGATGTTCACCTTCCGGATGACGGCGCCCGCCGAGTCAGCCGACGCGGACCGAGCTGATCGCCGGTAGCCGCCGGGCGACGGTGAACCAGCTGGCGCCGGCGTCGGCCGAGCCGAACACCTCGCCCGAGGTCGAGCCGAAGTAGAGCTCGAGGCCGGAGCCCTCGCCCGTCCGGTCGAAGCACTGGCGGAGGATCTGGAGGTAGGCGTCGCGCTGGGGCAGCCCGTCGCCGTGGGGCGTCCAGCTCCCGCCGGCGTCGCGCGTCTCCCAGACCAGCACCCGGCCGTCGAGGGTGACCCGGTCGGCGGTGGCCACGGGGATCACGTAGGCGCTGTCGGGATCGGCCGGGTCGACGACGATCGGGAAGCCGAAGTCCGAGGGCAGGCCGCCGGCGATGTCGATCCACGACTCGCCGCCGTCGTCGGACCGGTAGACGCCGCCGTGGAACTGCATGAACAGGCGCTCGGGCCGCCGGGGCGCCCGCTCGAGATGGTGGACGCACAAGCTGATCGCGCCGGCCCGAGCCTCCGCGGGCAGGTAGTCGGCCACGATGCCCCGGTTCCCGTGGCGCCAGCTGGCGCCGCCGTCGTCGGTCAGCCAGACGCCGGCGGCCGAGATGGCGAGGGCGAGCCGGTCGGGGTCGCCGGGCCAGGGGGCGATCGAGTGGACCGACAGGCCGCCGGAGTCGCGCTGCCAGCCCGGTCGGGTCGGGTGCTCCCAGAGCGGGCGGTTGAGCTCCCAGCTCGCGCCGTGGTCGCGGCTCTCGAACAGCACGCCCGGGTCGCCGCCGGCCCACAGGCGCCCGTCCGCGCCGTCGCCGTCGCCGTCGCCGTCGCCGGCCGGCGTGATCACCCAGATCCGGGCGAGCGCCTGGTCGCCGCCGCGGGGGAGGCCAACGCCGGCCGCCGGACGCCAGTCGTCTGCCTCGAGGTCATCGGTGTACCAGATGCGCGGGCCCCAGAAAGGAGAGGTCACGGCCACCAGGAGACGCCTGCTGCGCGGGTCACGGATCGCGTACTCGACCGGCTCGCCGACGAAGGCCCGCCGGCGGACGGCGAATTCCCCGCCGGGCGCCCCGTCGAGGACGAACAGGCCCTTGCGGGTCCCGACCAGCAGCTCGGTCACGGCGAGTCAGCCGCCGGAGATGGCGGGCAGGATCTCGACCCGGTCGCCCGGGGCGACCGCCGACTCCTGCTTGACGCGCTCGCCGTTGACGAACACGTTGATGTGGCGGCGCAGGACGCCGCGCTCGTCGAGGATCCACCCCTCGAGGGCGTCGTACGTGCGCTCGAGCTCCTCGAGCAGATCGGTCACCTTCGCGCCGGCGACCTCGTGCTCGGAGTCGCCGCCGGCGAGCTTCTGGAGCGGGCCGCGGAGGATGACGATCGCCATGGCTCCATCATATCGGCGGTCGGCCGGCCGCCCGGGCGGGTAGGGTGGCACCATGGCGGGCCCACGGATCACGGTGGTCGGCGCGGGCGTCATCGGCATGGCGGCGACGCTCGCCCTGCGCGAGCGCGGCGTCGACGTCGTCTGCCTCGAGGCCGGCGAGCCGGGCGGCGGCCAGTCGAAGGGGCCGGTCCGCATCTTCCGTCTGGCCCACTCCACCGAGCGGATGACCGGGCTGGCCCGGCGGGCGCGGGCCGGCTGGGCGGCCTGGGAGGCGACGCTCGGGCGCGAGCTGATCGGCGACCACGGGGCCGTGGTGATCGGCGACGGCGTCGCGGCCATGCGCGGCCACCTCGAGAGCGCCGGGCTCGACTCCGCGCAGCTCGACGCAGCCGCCGTCGCCGACCAGGTCGGCGTGGCCCTGCGCCCGGGCGAGCCCGTCCTTCACGACCCGGCCGCCGGCAACATCTGCGCCGGGGCGATCATGAGCCACCTGGCGGGGGCGACCGAGCCGGTGCGCAGGACCGGCCGCCTCGAGATCGTCGCCCGCCGACCGGGCGGGCTCGACCTGATCACGGCCGACGGGATCGCCTCGACCGACCACGTGGTGGTCTGCGCCGGCGAGGGGACGCCGGCCCTGGCCGCCCAGCTCGGCCTCGACCTCAAGGCGACCTTCTACCGCCACAGCCGCTTCGCCTTCCCCCTGCGCGACCCGTCCCGCCGGCCGGCCTGCCTGCTCGACCACGGGGGACCCGAGCACGTCTACGGCCTCGTCGTCGGCTCGAGCGGCCGCTACGCGGTCGGGCTCTCCGGGGACACCGACTACCCGACCGACGCGGTCAGCGCCGACGAGGCCTCGCATCTGAGCTACCTGCGACTGCGCGCCCACGTCGCCGAGCGGATGCCGGCCCTCGACCCCGAGCCGGTGGCCGAGCTCCGCTGCACCTTCCAGCGCACGCCGCTCCTGGCCGGCGGCGACGACCTCGGGGTCTGGGCGCGGCCGAACGCCACCATCTGCTTCGGCAACAACCTGTTCAAGTTCGCCCCCCTGCTCGGGGAGATGCTCGCCGAGACGGCGGTCTCCGGCGTGGTCCCCGGGCCGCTGCGCAGCGTCGTCTGAGCGCCCGCCGCGCCGCCGCGGTAATCCGCGGCGCCCGCGGCCGCGAACACACCTGCGAGGGGGCGGAACGCGCGGGCCGGGGGTTCAGCTCGAGCGCGCTCCGTCCGATGCGTCTGCTAAAGGTATTGACACACGATCACGGGAGTGGAAGATGACCGCATTCATACCGACCGAGCTGCGGATCTGCGGCTCGTGCGGGAAGGACTACGTGACGGCCCTGGTGACCGAGGAGGACGGCGAGGAGCTGACCCGCTGGGAGGAGCCGTGCCCCTACTGCCGGGTGGCGCCGAGCGAGGCCGCCGGCCACCGCCGGCTCGGAGCCATCGGTTCGCGCTGAGCCGACCGACAGTCCCGTCCCGCCCATGGGCACCCCGCTGCGGGCGCGTCCTCAGGCAGGGTTGCGCAGGCGCCAGGCCATGCGCGACTGGAGCGACCAGAGCTCGATGAAGCCGGGCGACGCCGACTGGGAGAAGAGGCCGCCCGACGCGCCGAAGGAGGCGAGCGCCTGGTCGTAGACGGCGTTCGGCGAGGACCGCGTGACCACCCGGGCGTGGCCCTTGTAGAGCTTCACGCCGATCGTGCCCGTGACCTGGGCGTTGACCGACTCCATGTAGGCATCGAGGTCCGCGCGCAGCGGCTCCCACCAGAGGCCGGCGTAGACCAGGTAGGCCCACTGGCGGTCGAGGCCGGCCTTGAACTGGTTCTGGTGGATGGTCGAGACGAGCTTCTCGAGCTCCTGATGGGCGGGGAGGATGACCGCGGCCGCCGGGACCTCGTAGATGTCGCGGACCTTGAGCCCGACGATGCGGTCCTCGAGGTGGTCGACGATGCCGACGCCGTGGGCGGCGGCGACGGCGGCGACCCGCCCCAGCAGGTCGACGAGCTCGAGCCGCTCGCCGTCGAGTGAGACGGGCAGGCCGCGCTCGAACCCGAGCTCGAGCACGCACGACTCGTCGGGCGCCACCTCCGGGCGGGTGACGAGCTGGAAGACGTCGTCCTCCGGGGCGTGGTTGAGATCCTCGATCCAGCGCCCCTCCGACGAGCGGCCCCAGAGGTTGTCGTCGATCGAGTAGGGGACGGCCTCCGTCCCGCCCTTGACCGGGATGCCGTGCTCGCGGGCGTAGGCGATCTCCTCCTCGCGACCCATGCGCCAGCTGCGCACCGGGGCGATCACGCGCAGCTCGGGCGCCAGGGTGGCGACGGTGGCGTCGATTCGCACCTGGTCGTTGCCCTTGCCGGTGCAGCCGTGGGCGATCGTGTCGCAGCCGTGGCGGCGGGCGTACTCGACGGCGAGCTTGGCGATCAGCGGCCGGCCGAGCGCGGTGAAGAGGGGATAGCCGCCGCCGTAGAGGGCGTTGGCCTTGATCGCCGGGGCGACAAAATCACGGGCGAACTCCTCGCGGGCGTCCACCACGTGGCACTCGACGGCGCCGATCTGCAGGGCCTTGCCGCGGACGACCTCGTAGTCCTCGCCGGGCTGGCCGAGGTTGACGGTCAGGGCCACGACTTCGGCGCCGTACTCGTCCTGGATCCACTTCAGCATCACGCTGGTGTCGAGGCCGCCGGAGTAGAGCAGGAGCACCCGGTGGACGTGGGCCGGGTCGGCTTCATAGGTGGAGGTGTGGAGCGGTGGTTCGGTCATCGGCCGGGTAGCCTAGCGTCCGAGGTGGGGCGGACCCCTCGACGCCCGGGCTCGGCCGCGCTAGTGTCTCGGTGGCGACCGTCCCCGCCCGCCGTCGGGCCCGTATCCGAGGACTCAAGCCTTGCCGGTCTTCGTCCGCTTCAAGTGCCAGTTCTGCAGCGCCGCGCCTGACGAGCAGACGCAGGTGACGCTCGAGGGCCAGCTGCGCGAGCTGATCTTCGGCGAGTACCTCGACGCGCTGCCGGGAATGTGGCTGGTGTGGCACGGGGGCGGCCCGCTCGGGCCGCGCCGCTACGCCTGCGAGGCGCACCGCGGCGACCTGACCGCCTTCCTGCGGATCCACTACGGGACGATCGGCTACCAGGTGTGGGCGATGCCGCCCTACGCGATGACGCGCCGGTCGAGCGACACCGAGCTGGCGATCGCCAAGGGCGGCCTGTCGCCGATGCCCAAGTGGGCGTTCGGCCCGAAGATCGCCTGACCGGTCGGGGCCGCAACGAGCGGGATCGGGGCCGGGGTGCCGTCCGTCGGGGCGCCTAGGATCCGGGACGAGTCATGTCGACGCCCGCCTGCGCCCACCTCCACGTCCACTCCGAGTACTCGCTGCTCGACGGGGCGTGCAAGATCGACGCCCTGGCCGAGCGGGCCGCGGCGTTCGACCAGCCGGCGCTCGGGCTGACCGACCACGGCGTGATGAACGGGGCGATCGAGCTCTACCAGGCGTGCCAGCGGCACGGGATCAAGCCGATCGTCGGCTGCGAGGTCTATCTGGTCGACGACCACGAGGCGGCGACGCGGGGGCGCGTCGAGCGCAACCACCTGACCCTGCTCGCGTCGACCGACCAGGGCTACCGCAACCTGGTCAAGCTGTCCTCCGCCGGCTTTCTCGAGGGGCTCAACCGGGGGCGCCCGACCGTCGACCTGCGCCAGGTCGAGCGCTACGGCGAGGGCATCATCGCCCTGACCGGCTGCCTGGCCTCGCGCTTCTGCCAGCGCATCGCCGACGGGCGCCTGGGCGAGGCGCGGGCCCACGCCGACGAGCTGCTCGGGGTCTTCGGGGCGGAGAACGTGTTCTTCGAGGTGCAGCGCAACGGCCTGGCCGTGCAGGACCGCTGCAACGAGGAGATCGTCCGCATCGCCCGGGAGCTCGGGCGGCCGCTGACCGCGACCGCCGACGTCCATTACCTGCGGCGCGAGGACTACGACAACCACGCGGCGCTGCTGTGCGTGCAGACCAAGAGCACGCTCGCCGAGCCGAAGATGACCTTCGAGACCAACGAGTTCTACCTCAAGGACAACGGCGAGATGACGGCCGCCTTCGCCGCCTGGCCGGAGGCGCTCGAGTCGACGCTCGAGATCGCCGCCCGCTGCCAGGTCGAGATCGAGCTCGGCCGCGCGCTGATTCCCCGCTACCCGGTGCCCGACGGGGAGACCGACCGGTCGTTCCTGCGGGCCCGGGTCGAGACCGGGCTGCGCGAGCGCTACGGCGACCCGGTGCCGGCGGCGGCGCTCGAGCGGGTCGAGCTCGAGCTCGAGGTGATCGACCGGATGGGCTTCAACTCCTACTTCCTCATCGTCTGGGACTTCGTCGCCTACGCCAAGGCCAACGGCGTCGCCGTCGGCCCCGGCCGAGGCTCGGCCGCCGGGTCGATCGTCTCCTACAGCCTGCGCATCACCGATGTCGACCCGCTCGCCTACGACCTCCTGTTCGAGCGCTTCCTCAACCCCGAGCGGGTGTCGATGCCGGACATCGACATCGACTTCTCGGTCCGCGGCCGGGAGAAGGTGATGCAGTACGTGATCGCCAAGTACGGCAAGGAGTCGGTGGCCCAGATCGTCACCTTCGGCAAGATGTTCCCCCGGGCGGCGACCCGCGACGCGGCGCGCGTGCTCGGCCACGACTACGGCGTCGGCGACCGCCTGGCCAAGCTGATCCCCGACCCGATCATGGGCCGGCCGCCGTCGTTTGAGGACTGCCTGGCCGCGGGGCAGCCGCTGCGGATCGTCTACGACGACGACGCCGTGGCCCGGCAGATCATCGACGTGGCCAAGGGCCTCGAGGGGATCGTGCGCAACTCGTCGATCCACGCCGCCGCGGTCGTCATCGCCGACCGGCCGCTGACCGACATCGTCCCGCTGCAGCTGGCCGACGGCGGGACCGACGAGCGGGGGGAGCGCCAGTACCGGATGGTCACCCAGTTCTCGATGAAGCCGGTCGAGGAGCTCGGCCTGCTGAAGATGGACTTCCTCGGCCTGCGCAACCTCGACGTGATCGAGGACGCCCTCGACATCATCGAGCGGTCGACCGGCGACCGCCCGGACATGACCAACCTCCCGCTCGACGACGCGGCGACCTACGAGATGCTGGCCCGCGGCGACTCGGTCGGGGTGTTCCAGTTCGAGTCGGAGGGGATGCGCGAGGCGCTGAAGAAGGTGCGCCCCGACGAGTTCGACGACCTCGTGGCCCTCAACGCCCTCTACCGGCCGGGGGCGATCGACCAGATCGCGACCTACGCGCGGGGCAAGCGCAACCCCGAGTCGGTGGCCTACGTCGACGACCGCCTCGCCCCGATCCTCGAGTCCTCGAAGGGGGTGATCCTCTACCAGGAGCAGTCGATGCGGATCGCCACGACGATCGCCGGGTTCTCCGGGGCCAAGGCCGACGACCTGCGCAAGGCGATCGGCAAGAAGAACCGCGTGGCGATGGCGCAGCTGAAGCCCGAGTTCGTCGCCGGCTGCCGGGCGAGCGGGACCAGCGAGCAGGTGATCGAGTTCCTCTGGACGACGAACGAGAAGTCGGCCGACTACAGCTTCAACCGCTCGCACGCGGCCTGCTACGGGCTGATCGCCTACCGGACGGCCTGGCTGAAGGCCAACTATCCGGCCGAGTACATGGCGGCGCTGATCTCGTCGGTGATGTCGACCAAGGACAAGGTGCCGTTCTTCGTGGCCCGGTGCGAGGACATGGGGATCGAGATCCTCCCGCCCGACGTCAACCTCTCAGACCACGAGTTCACGGTCGTCGAACGCAAGATCCGCTTCGGTCTCGACGCGGTCAAGGGCGTCGGCTACCAGGCGGTCGAGGCGATCAAGCGAGCCCGCGAGGACGGCGGCGACTTCACGTCGCTGTGGGACTTCTGCGAGCGCGTCGACTGCCGCGCCGTCAACAAGAAGGCGATCGAGGCGCTGATCAAGTGCGGGGCGTTCGGCTCGACCGGGGCCTCCCGCCGGGGCATGCTGCTCGTGCTCGAGCAGGCCCAGGGCGCAGGCCAGAAGGCCCAGCAGGATCTGCTCATCGGGCAGGCGTCGATCTTCGACCTCGGAGGCCCGCCCGGGGGGGCGGCCGCAGGCGGGGGGGCGTCGGCCCGGGCCGCCGGGCGGCCGCCGATCTCGCCCGTCGAGTTCGAGCAGGCCGACCTGCTGGCCGCCGAGAAGGAGGCGATCGGCCTGTTCATCTCCGAGCATCCGCTCAAGCGCGTGCGCGAGGCGCTCCACCAGGCGGTCGACTGCCCGCTGGCGTCGATCCCCGACCGCCGCGACAAGGACTGGGTCACGGTCGGCGGGATCATCACCGCCGCCCGCAAGATCCGCACGCGGGCGGGGACGGAGATGATGTTCGCGACCCTCGACGACCTAGAGGGGACGGTCGAGATCCTCGTGTTCGGCGGGTCGCTGGAGAAGCTGGAGGGAAACCTGGCGGTCGACGCCATCGTCCTCGTCCGCGGCCGGGTCGACCACAAGGAGGGTCAGAGCTGCGTCGTCGCCCAGTCGGTCGAGCCCTTTTGCCCCGACGCCGGCGCGATAGCGCGGGCGCGCGCGGCGGTGGTGGCCGAGGCTCTCCCGCGGCTCCTGCACATCCAGGTCGAGGCGCAGCGGCTCTCGGGCGACGCGCTGATCGACCTGCGCCACCTGCTGTCCACCTTCCCCGGCGAGTCGGAGGTGGTGCTCGAGCTCTCGGCCGACCGTCGCGTCCGCCTGGGCGCCGAGTACCGCGTCGACCCGAGCGCCGGCCTGCGGGCCGAGCTCGAGCACCTGCTCGGCGGCCCGGCCCGGCTCGTCGCATGAGCCCGCCCAGCGCGGACGGCGGCGGGGGCGGCGGCCCGGGCGGCGGCGGGGGCGGCGGCCCGGGCGGCGGCGGACCGGGCGGCGGCGGCGGGCGCCTGGGCGACGGCGAAGGCGGGGACCGCGGCGGCGGCGGCGGGGGCGAGGGCCGGGGCGGCGGGGGCGACGACGGCGGAGGCGGGGGAGGCCGGGACTGGCGGACCGGGGGGGTGCGGGTGGTCCGGGCGGGGGAGCTCGACCCGAACACCCCGCAGACGCCGGGCATGTCGCGGGCGGCGGCGATCACGGCGGCCCGGGGCGGCGCGACGAAGCTCTGGGCGGGGACGGTGGTGATCGACCCCGACGCCCGGACCGGACCCCACCACCACGGGCCGGTCGAGAGCGTGATCTACGTGGTCAGCGGCCGGGCGCGGATGCGCTGGGGCGAGCGGCTCGAGTACGAGGCGTGCGCCGGGCCGGGCGACTTCATCTACGTCCCGCCGTACGTGCCCCACCAGGAGCTCAACGGCAGTCCGCAGGAGCCGCTGGCCTGCGTGATGGTCCGAAGCGGGCAGGAGCCGGTCGTGGTCAACCTCGAGCTGGCCGACGTCGAGCCCGACCCCGAGCCGGTGGAGTGGATCGACGACCTCCACCCGGGAACCACGCACTAGCCGGGCGGATCGTCGTCGCGGAGCGAGATGGCCAGCGCGACCTCGGCGGCGCTCGGGCCCGAGCGATCCGGCCCGGGGGTCTCGAGCACGCAGGGCAGTCCGGCGAAGCGGCCGGCGCGTACGAACGCGCGGCAGCCGTCGAGGCCGAGCTCGCCGTCACCGAGGTTGGCGTGGCGGTCGCGGTTGGAGCCGAGGGGGTTCACCGAGTCGTTGAGGTGCAGGGAGCCGATCAACCCGGTTCCGACCGTCCGCTCGCAGTCGTCGAGCACCTCGGCGAGCGCCCGGTCGCCGCGGATCTCGTAGCCGGAGGCGAGCAGATGGCAGGAGTCGAGGCAGAGCCCGAGCCGCGGGGGGCGCCCGGCCGCCTCGCGCAGGGAGGCCAGCTCGGCGAACGACCGCCCCAGGGTACCCCCGGTGCCGGCCGTGTTCTCGAGATCGAGGCGGCAGCGATCGGATTCGGCGAGGGCCTGGGCGAAGACGCGGCCGGCCCGCTCGATCGCCGGGCCGACGGCGCCCTGCTTGGCCGACCCCGGGTGCAGGACGACGGCGTCGGCGCCGATCGCGTCGCCGACGCGCAGGGCGTGGATCAGCGCCGCCCGCGACTTCTCGAGAATCTCCTCGTCCTCGGAGGCGCAGTTGAGCAGGTAGACGGCGTGGATCAGGACCGACGTGATCGGGCTCGCGGCCAGCGCCTCGCGGAAGCGGGCGTAGTCCTCGTCGGTGTAGTTGGTCGGCCGCCACGCCCGCGGCGACTGGTTGAAGATCTGGATCGCCTCGGCGCCGAGCGCCACGCCCCGCTCGACCGCCTTCCACAGGCCGCCGGCCTGCGAGACGTGCCCGCCGATCCGGGGGCCGGTCACGGCGTCCGGCCCGCGGGCGCCCGCGGCCTGCTCGGGCACCACGTACGCTTCGACGCGCTCATGCGACTTCGCTTCGCTCCTTCCCCGACCGGCGCGCTCCACATCGGCGGCGCGCGCACGGCGCTGTTCAACTGGCTGCTCGCGCGCGGCGCCGGCGGCTGCCTCGTGCTGCGGATCGAAGATACCGACCGCGAGCGATCGACCCCGGAGAACGTCGCCCAGATCCTCGACGCCCTGCGCTGGCTCGAGCTCGACTGGGACGAGGGGCCGATCTACCAGTCCGAGCGGGCCGAGCGCCACCGGGAGGTGGTCGACCGGCTGTTGGCCTCCGGGCAGGCCTACCGGTCGACGGCGACCGCCGACGACGTCAAGGCCTACAAGCGCGTCCACGGCGACGACCGCGGCTTCCGCGGTGAGGCGCAGGAGGCCGGTGCCGTGCGCCTGCGGGTGCCCGACGGGGGCGCGACCGTCGTCCACGACCTCGTCCTCGGTGACGTCAGCTCGCCCAACGCCGCCCTCGACGACCCGCTGATCGCCCGGGCCGACGGCACGCCGCTCTACAACCTGGCCGTCGCCGTGGACGACCTCGACAGCCGGATCACCCACGTCGTCCGGGGCAACGACCACCTGACGAACACGGCCAAGCAGCTGCTCGTCTTCGGGGCTCTCGGCGTGTCGCCGCCGCTCTACGCCCATCTTCCCCTGCTCCACGGGCCAGACGGCAAGAAGCTGTCCAAGCGCCACGGCGCGGCGTCGGTCCAGGAGCTGCGCGACGCCGGCTACCTGCCGGAGGCGGTGCGCAACTACGTCGCCCTGCTCGGCTGGGGCGCCGGCCACGACGAGACGCTGATCGACACGGCGGAGCTGATCGCGCAGTTCGACATCACCCGGGTCCAGCGCAACCCGGCCCAGTTCGACGTGCAGAAGCTGCGCTGGATGAACGGCCGCTACCTGCGCGCCCTCGAGGCGGACGAGCTCACGCGGCGCCTCGAGGCGTTCACCGGCCGCCGCGGCCTGGCCGGGGCGGTGGCGATCAGCCAGGACAAGCTCCAGACGCTCGCCGACTTCTGGCCCCTCGCCGGCTTCGTCTTCGACGGGCCGGCTGACGACCCGGCGGCGCGCGAGCGCTGGCTCGGGCCGGACGGGCGGGCCGTGCTCGGCGACGTGCGGGCGGCGCTCGCCGCGGCCGAGCCGTTCGACGTCCCGACGATCGAGCGCGTCCTGCGCGAGGTGGTCGACCGCCGGGCGGTCAAGCCCACGGCCGTCTTCCAGCCCCTGCGCGTGGCGCTGGCCGGTCGCCCGGTCTCGCCGGGGATCTTCGAGACCGTGGCCCTGCTCGGTCGGGCCGAGGCGCTCGACCGGATCGATCGGGCGCTGTCGGCGGCGGACGGGCCGGCGCGCGGGCGGGACGCCGGCGGGCTGCGCGGCGGGCCCGGCTCAAGTTCGGACCACTCAGTTGCCGATACGTGATTCAGAACGATT
This sequence comes from uncultured Solirubrobacterales bacterium, assembly GCA_963795745.1. GTDB lineage: Bacteria > Actinomycetota > Thermoleophilia > Solirubrobacterales > Solirubrobacteraceae > Palsa-513. The sequence goes on along the minus strand of CAWCIT010000015.1, from coordinate 60,945 downwards.
GCGCGCCCCGTGAGGCAGTCCGCTGGGACATGGCCCGAAGCGAGAGAGAGAAGACTTACGCATGCCTTCCCCCCGTGCTGTACGTAGCATCAACCCGCGGATGTCGGGTCCGCGCGTGATCGGCTCCGAGCGCCCGGGCGAGGGCCACGGCCGCCGGCTCACCGCGGCCTTCGAGGCGCTCGAGGAGTTCCCAGCCCTGGCCGAGTCGCGCAACCGGCTGCTGACCGTGGTCTCCGGCGAGCGCGTCAACGTGTCCGACCTGGTGGCCGCCGTCGAGTCGGACATCGCGCTCGTCGTCGCCGTCCTGCGGGTCGCCAACAACCTGGCCTCCAAGCGCCGGGCGAGCGTCGAGAGCATCATCGACGCGGTCAACGTGCTGAGCCCGGAGACGGTCTCGGAGATCGCCCGGCAGGCGCGGACGTTCGACTTCTTCGAGCGGACGGCGGTCTGGGAGGGCGCGCCCGAGCGCGTCCGGCTGCACGGCCTCGCCACGCGAACGGCGGCCGACCGGCTGGCCAGCGAGATCGGCTACGAGCCGCGCGAGCGGCTGATGGTCACGGCGCTCCTCCACGACATCGGCAAGCTCGTCCTGATGCACGCCTACTCCGGCTATCCCAACCAGACCCTGCGCGAGGCCCGGACCCCGGAGGAGCGCATCCGGGCCGAGCGGCGGGAGCTCGGCGTCGACCACGCGCTCGTCGGCGGCGTGCTCGCCCGGCGGTGGGGCCTGCCGAAGGCGATCGCCTCGGCGATCGAGCGCCACCACGCCGACGACGCGACGGGCGAGGCGGCCATCGTGCGCATCGCCGACATGCTCGCCCACTACGCCCTCGACGGGGCGGTCTCGCCGGCGGAGATGCTCAAGGCGGCTCGCAACCTCGGGATCGGTCCGCGCCAGCTGCGGGCGGTGATGTTCGACCTGCCGAACGACGGGACCGGCCACCGCCGGCGGGCGATGGAGCCGTGCCCGCTGTCCAACCGCGAGATGGACGTCCTGCGGCGGCTGGCCGAGGGCAAGGTCTACAAGCAGATCGCCCATGAGCTCCAGCTGTCGACGAGCACGGTCCGAACCCACCTGCACAACGTCTACGGCAAGCTCGGCGCCGTCGACCGCGCCCAGGCCGTCCTGACCGCAACCGAGAAGGGCTGGCTCTGAGCCGCTCGCCGGCGCCGGCGGGTTGACGCCGGCGGCCGGGCCCGGGCCGTCCTGACCGCCACCGACGACGGCTGGCTCTGAGCGCTCGCGGCGCCGGCGGGTTGACGCCTGCGGCCCGGATACGATCAGTCGGTGCTGTCGATCACGAGCAAGTCCCCGTACGCGGTCCAGGCGCTGGCCGAGCTGAGCCGCTGCGGGACGGCGGCGCCGGTCTCCCTCGGCGAGCTGGCCCGCCGACGCGACATTCCCGTCCAGTTCCTCGAGCAGCTCTTCGCCGTCCTGCGCCGGGCCGGCGTCCTGCGCTCCCAGCGGGGGGTCAAGGGCGGCTACAGCTTCGCCCGCGACCCGTCCACGGTGACCGTGCTCGAGATCGTCGAGCTCCTCGACGGCGCGCTCGGCGCCGGCTCCGACGGCATCTTCGCCGACGCCGCCCAGGCCGCCCGCCAAATCCTGGGCGAGACGACGATCGCCGACGTCGTCCAGCGCGAGGCCCAGGAGACCGGCACGGCGATGTACTACATCTAGAACCGCGCCACCGGGCCGATCACGCTCGACCGGTACGGGCTACCTGATGGGCGGCAGCGAGGCCGAGGCGGCGACGCTGCTCGACGCGTTCCTCTCGCAGACGCCGGCGTGAGCCCTCGCTACCGGGCGGCAGAAGGAGACCCTCCGGGGGGCCCCCACCCTCGGGAGGATCTCCTTCAAGGCTGTCGCTGAAAATCGACGGGCCGCGGCTGTCCCCCTCTCCGGCCGCGTTCCCGTCGCGCGATGAGCTTCGCACCTAACCGCAGCCGGGAAAGGGGGGCTAGCCGGTGTCTGGGGGTGCGGGTAGCCGCCCCCTACGCACCCGCCCGACGGTGAGCGCCCCCTCCGCCGGGCCGGTCGCCCCCCCACGACGCTGCCCTGGACCGTCGCCCGTAGGCTACGGGGCCACCGCCCGAACCAACCCCGAGGAGACGAGAATGCGCGATACCGGAGACTGCTGTTCGCCCGGTGAGGGAAGCGGCGATCTGCTGATGGGCCTGATCCACCTCATGGCCCCGGTCGCGGCCGAGCTCTGGGATCGGATGGACGGCGAGGTCAGCGGCAAGGATCGCCTGGCCATCACCACCGCCCTGACCAAGGCGCTCGAGGCCGGCATGATCCACGGCGCCTCCGAGGTCGCCGCCCTCGCCCTCGAGGAGGGCCTCGACATCACCGTGCCCGAGCCGTCCGCCGACCTCGACCTCTGGAGCCAGCGCTACGAGCACGAAGCCGGCTGACGCGGACGCGCCGCCGCGGGCGTCCGACGCCGACCGCCGCGCCCGCTGACGCCTGGCCCGCCGGCGGCCCGGTGATCACCGTGATGGCGGCCGCGACCTCGACCTTCCCGCCCCGAGCTCGCCGGCGATCCGGTCGAGCTGACCGTCTTCTCGATCATGGGCGGCGGCGAGCTCCGCCGCGCCGCCGCCGCCGCCGAGCGCCTCTCCGCCCAGCGCCGCCGCCGCCGTTCCCGCTCCGGCGCAGCGTCCGCTCCGCGGCTTTCCCGGTGGTGGCGGCGGCGTCTGCACTACATTGACACCGTGGCGGGAATTCCGATCAACATTGCCGGGCATGTCGGCCGCACGCCGATGGTCCAGCTGACCCGGATGGTCGACTCAGACCACCTCGCCAAGGTCTACGCCAAGCTCGAGTCGTTCAATCCCGGCGGCAGCGTCAAGGACCGGATCGGCGTCGCCATGATCGAGACCGCCGAGCGCGGCGGCCGGATCCAGCCCGGCCGCACGACGATCGTCGAGGCGACCAGCGGCAACACCGGCATCGCCCTCGCCTTCGTCTGCGCCGCCAAGGGCTACGACCTCGTCCTCACCCTGCCCCAGGGCATGAGCCGCGAGCGGGCCGCGCTCCTGCGCATGTACGGCGCCCGCGTCGAGACGATCGAGTCGATGGGCGGGATGAACGAGGCCGTCGACGCCGCCCGCGCCCTCGCCGAGCAGCCCCACCACTTCCTGCCCGACCAGTTCTCCAACCCGGCCAACCCCCAGGCCCACCGGCTGACCACCGGCCCCGAGATCATCGAGGCCCTCGGCGGCGCCGCCGACATCCTCGTCGCCGGCGTCGGCACCGGCGGCACGATCACCGGCGTCGGCCAGGCCCTCCGCCGAGCCAAGCCCAAGTGCCAGATCATCGCCGTCGAGCCCGCCTCCTCGCCCGTCCTCAGCGGCGGTCGGCCCGGCGCCCACCGCATCCAGGGCATCGGCGCCGGCTTCATCCCGCCCGTGCTCGCCCGCGAGCAGATCGACGAGGTGATCACCGTCACCGACGAGGACGCCCTCGACACCGCCCGCCTCGCCGCCCGCCGCGAGGGCCTGCTGGTCGGCATCTCCGCCGGCGCCGCCCTCTGGGCCGCGCTCGAGGTCGCCCGCCGGCCGGCCTCCCGCGGCAAGAACCTCGTCACCATCCTCGCCGACTCCGGCGAGCGCTACGTCTCCACGCCGTTCTTCGCCCCGTCCGACGCCGACCTGCGTCAGCTCGCCGGCACCGCCAACCGCCGCCGGTGAGGTGCCCTAACCTCTGAGGCCATGCTCGGTCTCGGAACGCTCACCCGCGTCGCCGGCGAGGTCCGCCGCGATCTCGCCGCCGCCCGCGACCGCGACCCGGCCGCCCGCGGCGTCGGCCAGGTCGAGCTCCTCGCCACCTGGCCCGGGATCCAGGCCATCCTCGCCCACCGCATCGCCCACGGCCTCCACGGCGCCGGCATCCCCGTCGTCCCCCGGACGATCGCCATGCTCTCGCGCGCCGCCACCGGGATCGAGATCCACCCGGCCGCCCAGCTCGGCGAGGGCCTCTTCATCGACCACGGCGCCGGCGTCGTCATCGGCGAGACCGCCGAGGTCGGAGACAACGTCACCCTCTACCAGGGCGTCACCCTCGGCGGCACCGGCTTCTCCTGCGGCAAGCGCCACCCGACGGTAGAGGACAACGTCACGATCGGCTCCGGCGCCAAGCTCCTCGGCCCGATCACCGTCGGCCACGGCGCCAAGGTCGGCGCCAACAGCGTGATCGTCCACGACGTCCCGCCCAACACGACCGTGGTCGGCAACCCCGGCCACCCGGTGCGCGTCGCCGGCCGCCGCCCCGAGGGGCCCGACGCCGACTGGATCCACCTGCCCGACCCCGTGGCCGACGCCTTCAAGGGGCTGGCCAGCCGGATCGGCTCGCTCGAGCGCGCCCTCGCCGAGCTCGCCGGCGAGCCGGCGAGGTCCCCGACCGCCGCCGACGTGCGGCCCCTGCGGACGGTCAAGGGCCGCAACCCCGCCGGCGGCTAGGCGCCCGCACTAGTACCAGATGCACCGGCATCGGTGGCGCGGCCGCGCCTTATAGGCCGCTCCCCGCCCGCGGTTCCACAGCGCCTGGTCGAGCACGGCCGGCGCGACCCGCAGGCGCGCCGACAGGAGCTCGCACGCGTGCACCGCGCAGGCCCGGATCTCCCGCTCGGCCGGCCCCGGACCGAGCAGGCGCCCAGCGTCGATCCGCTCGGCCAGGCCGGCGTCGTAGCGCAGCACGCCGTCGCAGCGCAGCACGTGCGGCACGACGTTGTCGGCGAAGATCGTCAGCCGGTCGAGGTCGTCGAACGCCGCCGCCCCCGAGAGCGCCAGGTCGGACGCGGTGATCTGCGCCCGCTTGTAGAAGCCGACGTCGGCGAACATCGCCATCCCGCCGGCCAGGAGCTCGGCCAGCCGCTCGGCGCTCCCGCCGGCCGCCGCCACCACCGCGAGCGGCTCGCGCCCGCCCAGGAACCGGCCCAGCCCGCGCAGCGCCTGCGCCCAGAGCCCGATCAGCTCGTGGTCGGCCGCCTGGCCCAGCACCCCCGCCAGCTCCTGCGCCCCGAGTGTCCGCAGCTCGGCGTTGCTCCACCGGCCCTGCCGCCGGAAGCGGTCGGTCAGCGCCCCGGCCACCGTCTCGTAGCCGCTGCGCCCCGGCCGCTTGCGCAGGGTCGGAAACCAGCCCGACCCGAAGTTGATCGTGTCGAGCGTCAGCACGTAGGCGGCCACCGTCTCCGGCGGGCCCTCCAGGTAGTGGAGCTCGGGGTCCAGCCCGGCCGTCGGCGCCCCCGGTCCTTCCCCGCCGCCCGGCGCCCGGCCGGCGTCCACCGCTCCCAAGCCCTCCCCATCGAACGCGGCCACGGCCGCGGCGTCGATCGACACCCAGCGCGCCTCGCCGGCCACCCCGGCGCAGTGGCGGCGCACCTCCTCGCAGAGTCCCATCCCCCGAGCATATGGCCGCCGGGGCCGGCTCTATGCTCAGTCTGATGGCCGACACGATTCAGGACGAGCGGATCGAGGCGCTGCTCGACGGCCTCAATCCGCCCCAGCGCGACGCCGTGACCCACGGCGACGGGCCGCTCCTGATCCTCGCCGGAGCCGGCAGCGGCAAGACCCGGGTCCTGACCCATCGCATCGCCTATCTCGTCCACAGCGGCCGCGCCCGCGCCGACGAGCTGCTCGCCATCACCTTCACCAACAAGGCCGCCCAGGAGATGCGCGAGCGGGTCGAGCTGCTGCTCGGGCGGAGCACCCGCGGGATGTGGGTGATGACCTTCCACGCCGCCTGCAGCCGCATGCTCCGGGCCGACGGCGACCGGCTCGGCTACACCCGGCAGTTCACGATCTACGACCAGGCCGACTCCCGCCGCCTGGTCAAGCGCTGCCTGGACGATCTCGGCGTCGACCCCAAGCGCTTCGCCCCGGCCGGCGTCCACAACCAGATCTCCGACGCCAAGAACCGCCTGCGCGCGCCGGCCGACTACCGCGAGCTCGTCGGCTCCCTCTTCGAGCAGACCGTCGCCGACGCCTACGACCGCTATCAGCGCCAGCTCGTGCGCAACAACGCGATGGACTTCGACGACCTCCTCTTCCGGTCGGTCGATCTCCTGCGCGCCTTCCCCGAGGTCCGCGACCGCTACCAGGCCGCCTTCCGCCACGTCCTCGTCGACGAGTACCAGGACACCAACCACGCCCAGTACCGCTGGCTCACGCTGCTGGCCGGGGCCGGCGCCCGGGCCGAGGAGGGCGCGCCCGCCGGCCATCGCAACCTCGCCGTGGTCGGCGACGACTCCCAGTCGATCTACGGCTTCCGCGGCGCCGACGTCCGCAACATCCTCGACTTCTGCGACGACTTCCCCGACGCCCACGTGGTCAAGCTCGAGCAGAACTACCGCTCGACCCAGACCATCCTCTCCGCCGCCAACGCCGTCATCGCCAACAACCGCGGCGCCATGAAGAAGGCGCTGTGGACCGACCTCGGCGACGGCGACCCGATCCGCCTGCGCGTCCTCGCCGACGAGCACGCCGAGGCCCGCTACGTGCTCGGTGAGATCGAGCGCATGGTCGACGAGGGGGTCAGCCGGTCGGAGATCGCCGTCTTCTACCGGACCAACGCCCAGTCGCGCGTGCTCGAGGACACGCTCGTCCGGGCCGAGATTCCCTACCAGGTGATCGGCGGGACCAAGTTCTACGAGCGGGCCGAGATCAAGGACGCCGTCGCCTATCTATCCCTCCTGGGCAACCCCGCCGACGAGGTCGCGTTCGTCCGCGTGGCCAACTCCCCCCGCCGCGGCATCGGCCAGACGTCGCTCTCCCGGGTCCTCAGCCACGCCCAGACGCTCGACGTCAGCGTCTGGGACGCCGCCGCCACCCCCGCCGCCGTGCCCGGGCTCGGCAAGGCGGCGGTGACCGCCATCGGCCGCTTCATGGACACGATGGCCGAGCTGCGCCAGCGGGCCGAAGGCGGCGCCGGCGTCGCCGACCTGCTCGAGGCCACCCTCCACCAGTCCGGCTACATCGAGGCGCTCGAGGCCGAGCGGACCTTCGAAGCCCAGGGCCGCCTCGAGAACCTCGAGGAGCTCGTCGGCGTCGCCCGGGAGTTCGAGGCCGGCGCCGATCCCGGCGAGGCCACGCTCGACGTCTTCCTCCAGCAGGTCGCCCTCGTCGCCGACGGGGACGCCCGCCAGGACGACGACGGCCTGATCACCCTGATGACGCTCCACAACGCCAAGGGCCTCGAGTACCCGATCGTCTTCATCATCGGCTGCGAGGAGGGCGTCTTCCCCCACTCGCGGGCGCTCGACGAAGGCTCGCTCGAGGAGGAGCGCCGCCTCTGCTACGTCGGGTTGACCCGGGCCATGCGCGACCTCTACCTGACCTACGCCCGCCGGCGCACGCTGTTCGGCAACCAGGGCTTCGGCCTGCGCAGCCGCTTCCTCGACGAGGTGCCGGCCGCCCTGACCGACGAGCGGGCCGACGCCCCGCCCCGTCGCGGCTCCCCCGGCCGCCAGACGACGTGGGCCGCGGCGGCGGGCGGGGGCACGTGGGCCGCGGCGGCCGGCGCCGGGGCGGCCGGCCGGGCCCCGGCGCCGCCGCTCGCCTTCCGGATCGGCGACGACGTCGTCCACGCCGCCTTCGGCGAAGGCGTGGTCACCGGCACCGACCCCGCCGGCGGCACGTTCCTCGTCCGCTTCGCCTCCGGCCAGGAGAAGCGGCTGATCGCCGAGGCCCCCGTGACGCGCCGGTGACCGCCCAGGTGATCGACGGCCGCGCCGTGGCCGCGGCCGTCCGGGCCGACGTCGCCGCCGGCGTGGCCGAGTACAACGCCGCGGGGGCCGGGACACCGCCGGGCCTGGCCACCGTGCTCGTCGGCGAGGATCCCGGGTCGGCCGTCTACGTCGCGGCCAAGCAGCGAGCCTGCGCCGAGGTCGGGATCGCCGCCTTCGACCATCGCCGGCCCGCCGGCACCTCCCACGACGAGCTCGCCGACCTCCTCGCCCGCCTGGGCGCCGACCCCGCGGTCAGCGGCATCCTCCTCCAGCTGCCGGTACCCGCCCCCCTCCACGGGCCGACGCTGACCGCGCTGATCGACCCGGCCAAGGATGTCGACGGCCTGACGCCGGTCAACGCCGGGCTCCTCTCCCAGGGCTCGCCCGGCCTGCGGCCGTGCACGCCGACCGGGGTCCTCGACCTGCTGGCCAGCGTCGAGACCCGCCTCGACGGCGCCGAGGCGGTGGTGATCGGCCGGTCGAACCTGTTCGGCAAGCCGATGGGCCAGCTCCTGCTCGCCGCCGACGCCACCGTCACCATGTGCCACTCCCGCACGCGCGACCTGGCCGCCGTCTGCGCGCGGGCCGACATCCTGATCGCCGCGGTCGGCCGGCCGCGGATGGTGCGCGGCGACTGGGTCAAGCCCGGCGCCGTGGTCATCGACGTCGGCATGAACCGGCTCGCCGACGGCCTGGCCGGCGACGTCGCCTTCGACGAGGTAGCCGCCATCGCCCGGGCGATCACGCCCGTGCCGGGCGGCGTCGGCCCGATGACGATCGCCTGCCTGCTGCGCAACACCCTCGCCGCCGCCCGCGCCCAGCGCGCCGCGCCGCCTCGTTAGGCTTCCCGGCCGATGGCCCTTCGACGTCTGCGCCTCGGCGAGCTGCTCGCCGCCCCCAGCGGGCTCCTCCTCGGAGTCGCGCTCTTCCTGCCCTGGTACCGCTTCCCGTCCGGGAACCTCGACGCCTGGAGCGCGTTCACGGTGATCGGCTTCCTGATCGCCCCGGCCGTCCTCGTGGCCGTCGGGCTGACCTGGGCGGCGCTGACCCGCCCGTCGCCCGCCCTTCCGGTCGCGCTCGCCGTCTGGACGCTCGTCCTCGGCCTCCTCGCCACCGCCTGCGTCGGGCTGCGACTGCTGTTTGCGCCCGCCGGCGCGCTCGAGACCTGCGCCGGCATCTGGGTCGGCCTGGCGGCCAGCCTCCTGGTGACGGTGGCCGGCTGGAGCTCGATCAACGACGAGCGGCCGGCCCGCGGCGTCTCGGTCAAGCTCCAGCCATGATCGACCGCGCCGCCGTCCTCCACGTCGCCCGCCTGGCCCGCCTCGCCCTGACCGACGCCGAGGTCGAGCGGATGACGGGCGAGCTCGGCAAGGTGCTCGAGCACATCGAGAAGATCGACGAGCTCGACCTCGACGGCGTGCCGCCCACCTCCCACGTCGTCGAGATCAGCAACGCCCTGCGCCCCGACGAGCCGCGCCCGTCGCTCCCGCGCGAGGTCGTGCTCGCCCGCGCGCCGGCCGTCACCGACGACGGCTTCGCCGTGCCGAGCCCCCAGGCATGACCGCCGCCGAGCTGGTCGGCCTCTCGGCGCTCGACGCCTCCCGGCGCCTGGCCGCCGGCGAGCTCGACGCCCGCGACCTGTTCGAGGCCTACCGGGCCCGGGCCGCCGCCGACGACCTCGGCGCGTTCACCTGGGTCGCCGACGCGCCCCCGCCGGTGGCCGCCGGCAGCCCGCTCGGCGGCGTGCCCCTCGCCGTCAAAGACCTGTTCTGCACCGCCGGCGTCCCCAGCCAGGCCGGGTCGCGCATCCTCGAGGGCTACTGCCCGCCCTACACGGCGACCGTCGTCGACCGTCTCGCCGCCGCCGGCGCGACCCTGCTCGGCAAGACCAACCAGGACGAGTTCGCGATGGGCTCCTCGTGCGAGAACTCGGCCTTCGGGCCGTCCTTGAACCCCTGGGACCGCCGCCGCGTGCCGGGCGGATCCTCCGGCGGCAGCGCCGTGGCCGTCGCCGCCGGCCTCGCCCCCTGGGCCCTCGGCACCGACACCGGCGGGTCGATCCGCCAGCCCGCCGCCCTCTGCGGGATCGTCGGGCTCAAGCCGACCTACGGCGCCGTCTCCCGCTACGGCATGATCGCCTTCGCCTCCTCGCTCGACCAGGCCGGGCCGTTCGCCCGCGACGTGACCGACGCCGCCCTGCTCCTGCGCCACATGGTCGGCGAGCGCGACGCCTGCGACTCGACGTCGCTGCGCTACCCCGGCGAGATCGCCCTGCCCGACCAGGTCGACCTCGACGGCATCCGCCTGGGCGTGCCCGACGAGCTCGCCGGAGACGGCATCGAGCCCGGCGTCCTCGCCGCCTTCGAGGCCACGCTCGACCTCGCCCGGTCGCTCGGCGCCACCGTCGAGCGGTGCACGCTGCCCCACGCCGCCCACGGGCTCTCGGCCTACTACGTCCTCGCCCCGGCTGAGGCCTCGTCCAACCTCGCCCGCTACGACGGCGTCCGCTACGGCCACCGGGCGGCCGGCGCCGCCGACCTCGTCTCGATGTACACCGCGACCCGGGCGGCCGGCTTCGGCGACGAGGTCAAGCGGCGCATCATGCTCGGCACCTACGCCCTCTCGAGCGGCTACTACGACGCCTACTACGGCCGCGCCCAACGCGTGCGCACCAAGATCTCCGGCGACTTCCGCGATGCCTTCACCCGCTTCGACTTCATCGTCACCCCGACCAGCCCGTCCGTCGCCTTCGAGCTCGGCGCCAAGACCGCCGATCCGCTGGCCATGTACCTCAACGACTTCTGCACCGTGCCCATGTCGCTGGCCGGGATCCCGGCGATCTCGATCCCCAACGGCCTGGCCGCGCCGCCCGACGGCGGACCACCGCTGCCCGTCGGCTTCCAGATCGCCGGGCCCGCGTTCAGCGAGAACCGGATCCTCGGGGCCGCCCACGCGCTCGAGCGGGGGCTCGCCTTCGATGCGAGCCGGGTGCGCGGATGACCGCCGGGGCCGGGGCCGGGGCCGGGGGCGGGGCCGGGGACGGGGTCGGGGCGGCGGCTGGGGTGAGCGTCGACCTCGAGCCGGTGATCGGGTTGGAGATCCACGTCCAGCTGCTGACGCGCACGAAGATGTTCTGCTCGTGCGCGCTGTCCTTCGGCGAGCCGGCGAACACGCGGACGTGCCCGGTGTGCCTCGGCCTGCCCGGCACGCTGCCGACGATCAACGCCCGGGCGATCCACTTCGGCCTGATGATCGGGATGGCCCTCGGCTCCGAGCTCGCCCCCCGGTCGATCTTCCACCGCAAGAACTACTTCTATCCCGACCTGCCCAAGGGCTACCAGATCTCCCAGTACGACGAGCCCCTCTGCCTGGGGGGCGAGCTCGCCGGCGTGCGCATCCATCGCGTCCACCTCGAGGAGGACGCCGCCAAGCTCATCCACGCCGGTGGCGGCGGGCGGATCCACGGGTCGCAGGAGAGCGTCGTCGACTTCAACCGCGGCGGCACGCCGCTGGTCGAGATCGTCACCGAGCCCGACGTCCGCTCGCCCGAGCAGGCGCGCGACTGGTTGGGCCTGCTGCGGGCGACGCTCCGCCGCCTCGGGGTCAGCGACGTCAACATGGACGAGGGGTCGCTGCGCTGTGACGCCAACGTCTCGGTGCGACCGGTGGGGACCGACGTCCTCGGGACGAAGACCGAGCTCAAGAACATGAACTCCTTCCGCTTCCTCGAGCGGGGGGTTCACGCCGAGATCGCGCGCCAGCGGGCGATCATCGAGGGCGGGGGGTCGGTCGAGCAGGAGACGCTCCACTACGACCCGGCGACCGACCGGATCACGTCGCTGCGCTCCAAGGAGGAGGCGCACGACTACCGCTACTTCCCCGAGCCCGACCTGATCCCGATCGCCATCACCACGGCGATGCTCGACGCGGCTCGCGCGGCGATGCCCGAGCTCCCGGCCGCCCGGGCGGCGCGCCTCCAGGCGAGCGCCGGCCTCAGCGCCGAGAGCGCCCACCAGCTCGGCTTCCGCACCGAGCTCGGCGACTTCTTCGAAGCGGCGCTCGAGCACACCGACCGCGCCCAGCCGCTCGCCAACTGGGTGACCGGCGAGCTGGTGCGCCATCTCGGCGACCGCGACCCCGCCGACTCGCCCCTGACGCCGCGGGCCCTGGCTGACCTCGTCGACCTCGTCGCCGCCCGCGAGGTCACCCAGAAGGCGGCCAAGGACGTGCTCGAGGTGCTCATCGACCGGGGCGGGGAGCCCCGGGCGATCGTGGCCGACCGCGGCCTGGGCGCCCTGGCCGACACCGACCAGCTGGCCGCCGTGGTCGCCGGCGCGATCGCCGCCAATCCCGACGCCGCGGCCAAGATCCGGGCCGGCAACGGCAAGGCGATCGGCGCGATCATCGGTCAGGTCATGCGCGAGACCAAGGGCCGCGCCGACGGCGGCGAGGTGACGCGCCTCGTGCACGAGCAGCTCGGCACCTGAGCACACGCCGACCCACACCACCTTGCTGACGCCGGCGAGGGCCGAGCGGCGCGCTGTGTTCGTCGGATGAACGAGCAGGAGGAGCAGCTCATCGGCCGGGCATCGCCGGCTCGCAGCTGACCATCCTCAACCGCGACTTCACGAGCAGGGTGGCCGCCGAGGGCCTGACGGTCTACGAGACGCTCCGGCGCGGGCTGGCCGCCGCCCCGGCCCGGCCCGGCCCCCGATCCAACCGGTGGCCGGGGCGGCCTGAGGCGCTTTCGACCCCCGGTCGACGCCGGTAGCATCAACGGTAGGCGCCAACCCCAGGAGGTCCCGATGTCAAGACTCGTCCGCATGGATCAGACCGGCCATACGACGCTGGCCGAGTGGACGGCCGCCGACCCGGCGGCGGTGGACGCGGCGGTCGCGGCGTTCCGCCGCGAGCTCGACCGTGGCTACTTCGGCATGGTCTCGACCGGCGAGGGCCACGCCGAGCAGGTGCGCGAACTGCCCGTCGACGCGGATCTCGTGATCCTGCGGCTGCCGATCGCGGGTGGCTAGCGAGCCGGCGCCCGGCGCGCCCGCCGGTGCCGCCGGCGGCGGCGGCGCGGGCACGGCCATCGCCGTGGGGTCGCCAGCGGCCGCCCCACGCGGCGAGGCGCTCCCGGAGCTGGGCGGCGTCCACTGGCGGCGGCTCGTGGACGAGACGGAGCTCCGCCGGTCGGCCCGGCGCTGGACGCTCTGCACGGCCGCCCACACCGTCCCCTTCGTCGGGGCGGCCGCCGGGCTCATGGCCCTCCAGCCGCTGTCGGCCCCGGTGGCCGTGATGGCACTGGCTCACGCCTGGGTCATCCCCGAGCTCTACGCCCGGCGGGGGGCCAACGTCGTTCGCCCGCGGCCGCGGGCCGCGGCCGCCGCCGAGGCTCGCGCCCTCGGCCTGCTCGGCGACCTGGTCGACCACCGGGCCCGGGACCTCTACCGGGAGACGGGTCTCCTGCTCGAGCGCGGACGCCTCGGCGTCTGGCTGGTCGGTGAGGCCGGCGCCCTGCTCGTGCCGCCCGGGGGCCGCCGCGTCCACTGCTACTGCGTCCGCGTCACCGACCCCGACCTCCCGGCCGGCGACCGGGTGGCCCACCTGCTGCTCGCCCTCCGGGCCGACGAGCGCGGCTTCGCGACGGTGGCGAACCTCGCCTTCGCCGGCGCCCGCTGGCGGGTGCGCCGGCGTCTGGACCCGCCGATGCGCCCGGCCCTGGCCGCCGCGCTCTCGCCCGGCGGTCCAGGTCAGCCGGGCGGAAGTTGGCCCACTGGCCGATGACTTCGCGGCTCGCCGCTGCCACCATCCGCGTATGAGCCCGATTTCCCTGACGTCGCCGCCGCGCCTGCTGCTCTTTCCGCAGATCCCGCATCCCGACGGGACGGACGCCCGACCGACGGTGCGCCGATACACGTTGACGCTCCTCCCGGTCCGCCACGTCGCCCGGGTCACCCGCACCGGCCCCGCCGAGGCGGCGCGCCCCGCCTGACCGGGAGCCGCCCGGCGGCGCGGGCCCGGCGGCCGCGCCGGCGGGCCGGCGGTCCGGGCCCGGCGGCCGCGCGGCGGGGGGTCCGAGCGTCGAACCGGGCGGACGGTCGGGGACGATCTCTATGCTTGGACGATGAACAAGGAACCGCCCGCGAGAGCGTCCCTCGGCACCCGCGTGATCGCGGTGCTCGTGCTCTTGGCCGCCGGCTGGATCCTGCTCCACATCCTGATCGGGATCGCGGTCGCCATCGTCGGGGTGATCCTCGTCGTCGTGGCCATCATCGCCCTCATCTGGGCGCTCAACGTCCTCCTCTGAGCAGGCCGTGGCCTACATCGTCATCGCGTTCTGCTTCGGCGTCGCCGGGGGCCTCGTCGGCCGCCACAAGGGCAGCTCGTTCTTCGTCTGGTTCCTCATCTCGGCCGTCGTCCCGTTCGTCGGGCTGATCACGGCGATCGCCTACCGCTACGAGACCGAGGAGCCGCTGCGGCGCTGCCCAGGCTGCCAGCGGTCGACGCGCGTCTACGACGCGATCTGCACCCGCTGCGGGCACGAGCTCGAATTTCCCGACGCGTCGGAGATCATCGCCCCGACGTCGGCGCTCCGGGTCCAGGCCCGGCTGTAGCGCCGCGCCCGGCGCCGGCCCAGCCGCTATCCTGAACAGTCCGGCTGGCCGCGCCAGCCCCCGTTGTCGTCGCCGGATGCGAAGGAAGGCCCCCGTCCCATGCGCGCAGTAGAAGCCCTGATGGAGTGCCTGAAGGCCGAGGGGGTCGACGTCGTCTTCGGCCTGCCCGGCGGCGCCAACCTCCCCACCTACGACGCGTTCTACGACGCCGGGATCAAGCATGTCCTCGTCCGCCACGAGGCCGGCGGCGGCCACGCGGCCGAGGGCTACGCCAAGGCGACGGGCCGGGTCGGCGTCTCGCTGGGCACCTCGGGGCCGGGGGCGACCAACCTGGTCACGCCGATCATGGACGCGATGATGGACTCGGTGCCGGTGGTGTTCATCACCGGCCAGGTCCGCACCGACCTGCTGGGGACCGACGGCTTCCAGGAGGCCGACACGATCGGCATCACGATGCCGGCGGTCAAGCACTCGATCATGATCCGCCATCCCCTGGAGATCCCGCGGGCCATCCACGAGGCGTTCCACATCGCGCGGACCGGGCGCCCGGGGCCGGTTGTGGTCGACATCCCGACCGACCTCTCGCGGGCCGACATCCCCTACGAGCGGGTGACCGACGTGCGCCTGCCCGGCTACCAGCCGACGACCGAGGGCAACCAGAAGCAGATCCGCCAGGCGGCCAAGGCGCTGGCCAGCGCCCGGCGGCCGGTGATCTACGCCGGCGGCGGCGTGATCAACGCCAACGCGGCGGCCGAGCTGATCGACTTCGCCACCGCCGACCGCTTTCCGGTGACGTGCACCCTGATGGGCCTGGGAGGGTTTCCGGCCGGCCATCCGCAGTGGCTGGGCATGCTCGGCATGCACGGGACCCGGTCGGCCAACTACGCGATGGACGAGGCCGACCTGATCTGCGCGGTCGGCGCCCGCTTCGACGACCGGATCACCGGCAAGCTGTCGGAGTTCGCCCCGCGGGCGAAGTTCATCCACATCGACATCGACCCGGCCGAGATCTCCAAGAACCTGCCGGCCCACATCCCGATCGTCGGCGACGCCAAGAACATCCTTCCGCGCCTGGCGGCGGAGTACCGGTCGCTGGCGACCGACCCGTCGCGCTTCGAGGAGTGGTGGCGGCGGATCGGCGGCTGGCAGGAGCTCCATCCGCTCCGCTACGACGACTCGACCGACGGCGAGATCAAGCCCCAGTACATGATCCAGGCCCTCTACGAGGCCACCGGCGGGGACGCGATCATCACCTCCGACGTCGGCCAGCACCAGATGTGGGCGGCCCAGTACTACCACTTCACCAAGCCGCGTCGGTGGATCAACTCGGGCGGCCTGGGGACGATGGGCTTCGGCCTACCGGCCGCCATGGGCGCCCAGGTCGGCTGTCCCGACCAGCTCGTCTGCTGCATCTCCGGCGACGGGTCGATCCAGATGAACGCCCAGGAGCTGGCGACCTGCGCCGAGAACGCCATCCCGGTCAAGGTCTTCATCATGAACAACGGCTACCTCGGCATGGTCCGCCAGTGGCAGGAGCTCTTCTGGGATCGCCGCTACAGCCAGGTCGACATGGGTTCCTTCCCCGACTTCGTCAAGCTCGCCGAGGCCTACGGGGCGACCGGCCTGCGCTTCGAGAGCAAGCACACCCTGGTCGACGACATGCGTCGGGCGATCGAGACGCCGGGGCCGGTGGTGGTCGACGTGCGGGTCACCCGCGAGGAGAACACCTACCCGATGATCGCCCCGGGCCAGGCCGCCCGGAACATGGTGGGCTGAACGGATGGGCGATCCGGGAACCAAGGAGCAGCTCCTCAGCCTGGAGGATCTCGAGGCGGTCAGCGGGCTGCGCACCGGCCGCAAGCATGTCCTGTCGATCCTGGTCGAGAACAAGCCGGGTGTCCTGACCCGCGTGGCGGGCCTGTTCGCCCGGCGGGGCTTCAACATCGAGACCCTGTCGGTCGGTCCGACCGACAACGACCAGATCTCCCGGATCACGTTGACCGTGGACGGGGCGCTCCACCCGATCGACCAGGTGACCAAGCAGCTCCACAAGCTGATCAACGTGCTGAAGATCCGCGACCTCGAGCCGACCGAGACGGTCGCGCGCGAGCTGGCCCTGTTCAAGGTCGCCGTCGACGGTCCGCATCGGGGAGAGGTCATGCAGTTCTGTGACATCTTCCGCGGCCGGGTCGTCGACATCACCAAGCGGTCGGTGATTCTCGAGATCACCGGGACGACCGAGAAGATCGAGGCGTTCGAGCGGATGGTCCGGCCGTACGGCCTGATCGAGATGATGCGCACCGGCGAGATCGCCATCGCCCGCGGTCGCGGGGAGACCTGAGCCGGCGCGGTGCGCTCGACGGCCACCGGCCGGGCCGCGCGCTTCGGCCTGCCCGATCCGGCCCTGCTCGCCGAGCGCCTGGCGCGCGGCGTGCGGCGGGCGGGCCGCCGCACCCTGAAGGGCACCCCCCATGGCGGGGGGCAGGCAGGCGGTGAGTGCCTGGTCGGTCTGACCTGGAGCCTGCCCGCGGACGTCGATCCGAGCGCGGTGGCGATCGCCTCGCGCCGGCCCGGGGAGCCGTGGTTCTGCTTCGAGCAGCCCGACCGCCAGCGGACGGCGGTGGCGGCCATCGGCGCTGCCGCCGTGCTCGAGGACCGCGGCCCCGGCCGCTTCCCGCGGGTGGCCGCCCGCTGGCGCGCGCTGGCCGGCGGGGCCCTGGCCGACCCGCCGGACGAGCCGGCCGGGAGCGGCCTGATCGCCTGCGGCGGCTTCGCCTTCGCCCCGGACGGCGGCGCCTCGCCCCAGTGGACGGACTTCGCTCCGGCCTCGCTGGTCGTGCCCGCGGTGGCCCTGGCCCGCCGGGGGGACGACGTGCGGATCACCGTGGCCGCCGTCGTCCGCGCCGACGACGACCCGGCGGCGGTCGCGGCCGAGGTCGAGCGACGTCTGGGCGAGCTCCGCGAGGACCCGCTCCCGCTGCTCGATCCCCATCCTCTGGGGCGGTATCGGGTGGCCGGGGCGATGGCTCCGGAGCACTATGAGTCGGCGGTCGGCCGTGCGGTCGAGCGGATCCGGGCCGGCGAGCTCGAGAAGGTCGTCCTCGCCCGCGAGGTCGACGTGCACGCGCCGCGCGCCCACGACGTCGCCGCCGTGTTCGGGGTTCTGCGCGAGGCGTTCGGCGCCTGCTACGTCTTCTGCGCCGGGCGGGGCGAGGCCGCCTTCGTCGCCGCCAGCCCCGAGCTCCTGATCCGGCGCGAGGGGATGCGGGCGAGCACGCTCGCCCTGGCCGGTTCGACGCGGCGCAGCGCCGACCCGGCGGTCGACGACCACCTCGGCGAGCAGCTGCTCCACTCGGCCAAGGACCGCGCCGAGCAGGAGATCGTCACCCGGCGGATCGAGGCCGCCCTGGCCCCGCACTCGGTCTGGGTGACCAAGGCGCCCGAGCCCGTGGTCGTGGCCATCGCCAACATCCAGCACCTGGCCACGCCGGTGCGGGCCCAGCTGCGCCGGCCGGTCGGGGCGATCGAGTTGGCCGGGCTGCTGCACCCGACGCCGGCCGTCGGCGGCGAGCCCCACGCCGTCGCCGCCCGGCTGATCCCGGCCCTGGAGGGCATCGACCGCGGCTGGTACGCCGGCCCGGTGGGCTGGACCGACGCCAACGAGGACGGCGAGTTCTGCGTCGCCCTGCGCTGCGCCCTCGTCGAGGGCCGGCTCGCCCGCTGCTACGCCGGCGTCGGGGTGGTCGCCGACTCCGACCCCGCCTCCGAGCTGGCCGAGACCGAGATCAAGCTCCAGGCCCTGCTGCCCGTGCTCTCCGGCTGAGTTGTCGCCGTCGCCGGCGGCGCCGGGCGAGCCGGTGTGATGATCGGCCGCCGGCGTCGTAGTCTGGTCATGAGGCCGATTTGCGCAGGCGCAGCCCGATGATCAGGGCGATGGCGGCGCCGCCCGCGGCGGCGGCGGTCGACGCCGGCTGGTTCGAGGACCTCTACCGGTCCAGTGCGGCCGACATCCACGCCTACGTCGCCTCGCTCCTGCGCGACCGGGCGGCCGCCGAGGACGTCACCGCCCTCGCCTTCGAGCGGGCCTACCGCCGCCGGGCGATGTTCAACCCCGGCCGGGGCAGCGGGCGGGCCTGGTTGTTCACGATCGCCCGCAACGCCGCCCTCGACGAGCTGCGCCGCCGGCGGCGGTCCGCCGCCCTGCTCGGCGACCTGCCCTTCGAGCCGCCGGTCGTCGACGAGGACGAGGACCGGCGGGCCCGGCGCGACGCCGTCCGCGACGGCTTGGAGCAGCTCGATCCCCGCCAGCGCGAGCTGATCCTGCTCAAGTTTCACGCCCAGCTCACGAACGCCGAGCTGGCCAAGGTGCTCGGCTGCAGCGTGACCAACGCCGGGACGCGGCTCTGCCGGGCGCTCGAACGACTGCGGGAGGTGTGCGATGTGGCGGCCTGAGGCCAGGTCCGACGGGCTGAGCGAGGACCAGGAGCGGGAGCTCGCCGCCCTCGACCGCCTGCTCGGCGACCCGGCCGGCCGGGCCGAGGACGAGACGGGGCTCTGGGCCCTCGTCGTCGCCGTGCGCGACGACCGCCCGCCGCTGCCTCCGGACTTCGCCGCCGAGCTCGACGCCCGGGTCGCCGCCGGCTTCCCCCGCCGGGCGGCCCCCGCGCCGCAGGCCGGGGAAGCCGGCTCCGCCGCGGAGGGGACCGGCCGCGCCGGCCGGCTGGCCCGGACCGCGGGCCGCGTGGGCGCCGGCCGGTGGCTGACCGGTCTCGGAGGCCGGTGGCTGACCGGTCTCGGCGCAACGGCCGCCGTCGCCGCGGCGATCGCCGTCGTCGTCGTCGCGTCGGCCGGTCGGCCGGCGTCCGGCGGCGGCGGCACGGCCGGGAGGATCCAGGACGCGGCGCCCCGGTCGCCGGCCAGCGGCGGCCCGGCGATCCAGACCCCGGCACCGGGCGGCGCGGCGACGGGCGCCGCGGCGGGTGGGAAGGCCAGCGCGGGCCGCGTTCCTGCCGCGCCGACCCCGAGCTCGACGGCGACCACGGCCCCGGCCCCGGCCCAAACCCCGGGCCCGGTCCCGACCCCGATCGTGCCGGCCCTGGGTTCGCCGAGCGGCGGGGCTCGGGTGGTGGCCCGCGACGCCACGCTCGGACTCCTCGCTCCGCGCGGGCAGGTCCAGGCGGTGACCGACCGGGCGATCGCCGCCACCGACCGGTTGGGCGGGATCGTGGAGAGCTCGCAGGTGGCGCTCGACGACCAGGGCTCGAGCCAGGCCAGCCTCGAGCTCCAGGTGCCGAGCGCCGCGCTCGACCGCACCCTGGCGGCCCTGTCCGCGCTCGCCCACGTCAGCGCCCGGACGCAGAACGCGCTCGACATCACCGACCCGACCGGCGCGGCCCGCGACCGTCTCGCGCAGACGCGGGCCGAGCGTCAGGCGCTGCTGCGCCAGCTTGCCCGGGCGACGACGGCCAACGAGCTCGCCAGCCTCCGCGCCCGGCTCGCCCTGGTCGGCGGGCGGATCGCCTCCGACGAGGCCCAGCTCCAGGCGCTGTTGACGCGCGGGCAGTTCTCCCACGTGAGCGTGACCATCGCCGAGAGTCAGCAGTCGGCGGGCGGCGGCGCCGGCCGGTCGGGCTGGGGCCCGGGGGCCGCGCTCGACGACGCCCTCGGCGTGCTCGAGGCCGTCTTCGCCGTGCTCGTCGTCGCGCTGGCCGGCCTGGTGCCCGTGGTCATCGTCGCCGGTCTCGGGTGGGCGGCCGTCCGGCCCGTGCGCCGGCGGCGGCGGGAGGCGGCGATCGCCGGCCCCGGCTGAGCCCGGCGACCACGAGCCGGGAGCGCCGTCAGGCGACCACGCGGCTGACCGCGTCCGCGAGGCGGGCGTGCAGGCGGACGTTCTCGGCGCGGTCGGTCCGGACCTCGACGAGCGTCGACTGCGGATCGCCGATTGCGGCCCCGAGCGCCCGGCGCAGCCCGGCCAGGTCGGTCGCGCGGACGTGGGCGAGACCGTAGAGCGCGGCCGCCCGGCCGAAGTCGAGGCCGGTCGGGGTGGCGACGTGGCGCTCGAAGACGTCGCGCTCGCCGGACACCGGGAGGAAGTCGAAGATCCCGCCGCCGCCGTTGTCGAGCAGCACGATGGTCAGCGCCAGGCCGAGACGCGTCGCGGCGAGCAGACCGCCGATGTCGTGGGCCAGGGCGACGTCGCCGATCAGCAGGACGACCGGCCCGGCGCCGGCCGCCGCGACGCCGAAGGCGCTCGAGATCGTCCCGTCGATGCCGTTGGCCCCGCGGTTGGACAGGACGCGCGGCCCGTCCGCGCGCGCCGGCCAGAAGCTCTCGACGTCGCGGATCGGCATCGACGCGGCCACGAACAGCGTCGTCCCGCGGTCGAGCCAGCGGCCGAGCGACCGGGCGACCGCCGGTTCGCTGAGCTCGTCGCCGAGGACGGCGTCGAGCGCCGCCGCCGCCCGGTCGTCGGCCGCGCGCCAGCCGGCCAGCCAGGCCTCCGGCGCCGGGGCCGGCCGCGCGCCGCCCAGCACCGCCCGGGCCTCGCCGGGGATCACCTCGACGACGAGGTTGTCCGGGTCCTGCCAGGAGCCGTCGGGCGTGATCGCGATCTGACGGGCGCCGTGGTGGGCGGCCAGCCAGGCGCGCAGGGGCTTCGAGGTTGGGAGGTCGCCCACCCGGATCACGAGCTCGGGCTCCGGGTCGAAGCCGGGGGCGCGCAGGAGCGCGTCGTAGTGGGCGATCGCCGCCGGCCCGCTCCGGGCGCCGGACAGCGGATCGGCCAGCAGGGGGTAGCCGGCACGGGCGGCGAAGGCCGGGATCGTCGGGCTCAGACCGGCGTCGACGCGGCCGGCGACGACCACTCCCCGCGCCCCGTCGGCCAGCTCGAGTGCCGGCGGGCCGCCCCGGCGCCCGCGCGCGACCCAGGGGCGCCCGCCGGACCGGCCGGCCGCCGGCGGGGGCGGCGGGGCGGCGGGAATCAGCGGTTCGCGCAGCGGCCAGTTGAGGTGGACCGGCCCGGGCCGCTCGCCGCAGGCGGTCCAGTAGGCGCGGCAGGCCAGCCCCCGCATCCAGCGCACCCGGCCGGGGTCGGCGTCGTGGGTGCCGACCTCGACGAACCAGCGGACGGCGTCGCCGTAGAGCTTGATCTGGTCGATCGTCTGACCGGCGCCGACGTCGCGCAGCTCGGGCGGCCGGTCGGCGGTGAGCACGATCAGCGGGACCCGCGCCTCGTGGGCCTCGATCACCGCCGGGAGGAGGTTGGCGGCGGCGGTGCCCGACGTGCAGGTCACGGCCGCCGGTCGGCCGGTGGCCTTGGCCAGGCCGAGGGCGAAGAAGCCGGCACAGCGCTCGTCGACGTGGGAGTGGGCGCGCAGGCGGGGCTCGCGGGCCAACGCCAGGACGAGCGGCGTCGACCGCGAGCCGGGCGACGTGCAGGCGTCGGTCAGGCCGCAGCGGACGAGCTCGTCGACAAAGGCGGCGAGGAGGACATGGGCGTCGGTGGCGGAGGCGGTCAAGATGGGGGGGTGGCCGAGGATCTGCTCCTGCTCCACGGGTTCAGCGGAACGCATCGCGCCTACGACGCCGTGATCGCCGCCCTGCCGGCCCAACGCTACCGCCCGGTGGTCCCCGACCTTCCCGGCCACGGCGCCGCCGCGTCGGAGCGCCCGATCGACTTCGCGACCTGCGTGGCCGACCTGGCCCGGCGGGCGCCGGACCGCTTCGCCCTGTGCGGCTACTCGCTCGGCGGTCGGATCGCCCTCCAGCTGGCGCTCGCCCACCCGCGCCGGGTGACCCGGCTCGTGCTCGTCTCGACCACCGCCGGGCTCCAGAACGCGGCCGATCGGGCCCGGCGCCGGCGGGCCGACGAGGCGCTCGCCGCGCAGCTGGAAGCGGAGCCGCTCGCCGAGTTCGTGCGCCGTTGGCGGGCGCAGCCGCTGTTCGCCGGGGAGCCCGAGCCGGCACGCCGGGCGGCGGCCGCCGACCAGCTGCGCAACGCGCCGGCCGGCCTGGCCGCCGCCCTGCGCGGCCTGGGAACCGGCGCGATGGACCCGGTCTGGGACCGGCTGGGCGAGTTGGCGATGCCGGCCCGGATCGTGGTCGGCGCGCGCGACGCGAAGTTCGCCGCGCTCGGCCGGCGCCTGGTCGCGCGGCTGCCCGCCGCCGAGCTCGAAGTGGTGCCGGGCGCCGGCCACGGCCTGCTCTGGGAGGCGCCGCGGGCCGTGGCCCGGGCCATCGCCGCCGGAGGGATGTGACGCTCAACCGAGGGCGGCCCCGGCCACGGATGCGCCGCACCCGCGCCCTGGGGGGTTCAGCGGGCGAGGCCGGCGGTGAGGATGACCGCGGACGGCCCGGTCGCCGCCGCGTCGTGTCCGCCGACGGCGAAGGCGATCGCCACCCCGCCGACGCGGGCGGCCCGCGCTCGGCGCAGGGCCCGGCGCAGGCGGGTCGCCACCGGGATGCTCAGCGTCCGCGACTCGCCCGGGGCGAGCACGAACAGGGTCGAGCCGAGCGTCGTCCCGGCGCGCACCGGCGCCGACCGGGCGATGCGGGTGACGATCCGGGCGACGCCGCGGCAGCGCGGGGCCGACGCCGGGCAGGCCAGGCGCAGGCTGATCGTGCGCGGACCGGCCAGGCGCGGGGCCGACAGGCCGACCAGCGGCGGCGCCTGACTGGTGGCCGGCGGGGCGGGAGCGGCCGGGGCCGCGGCCGCCGGCGCCGCGGCGGCGGCGGTGACGGTGATCACGCCGCCCGCCGAGGCGGTGCTGCCGCCGTCGTCGGCGACGTACACCATCGTCGCGAACGTTCCCGGCCGATCGTAGGTGTGGGTGGCCACGACGGTGAAGCCACCGCCCGCCGGGTCGGCGGCGATCGTCGGCGCGGTCGGCGGCGACCCGTCGCCCCAGCTCACCTCGGCCGTGTGGCCGGCTCCGGCTGCCGGCTCCGGCTCCGGCGCCAGCGTCGGTGAAGGTGGCCACGGCGCCGGCGAGCGGGGTCCCCACCGTGGCCGCCAGGGACGCTCCGGCGGCGGCGAGCGGGGCGTCGGACACGGCGGCCGGCACGGTCGCCGTGACCGGGACGCCGGTCGCCGGGGAGACGGTGACGGCCACGGGCTCAGAGCCCTCCTCGGCGAAGGTGTGGGAGGCGACCAGCGGGTAGGTGCAGCTCAGCACGCCGGCGACCGGCGTGGCGACGGTGGCCGGCGCGGTGCTCCCGTCGGCCCAGACCACGCTGGCGGCGTAGCCGGTCACGGCGGGGCAGCCGACGGTGGACGTGTCGGTGAAGCTCGCCACCGGGCCGGTGAACGGCGTGCCCTCGACGGCGGCGGCGCCCGGCCCCTGGATGGTCAGCGCCAGAGCGGGGCCGGCCCCGGCGAGCACGGCGAGCGCGGCCGCGAGGGCGACCCGGAGCAGCCGGCGGCGGGGGCCGGGGACGACGAGCGGTGCGGCCGCGGTGCCGGTCACGTCTCGAGAGCGTGTCCCGGCCGCGGGCGGCCCAAACGTCAGCCGAGCAGGCCGGGCCCCCGGGGCACGGCGATCGCCCCGCCGACGACCGCGAAGGGGCCGGCGTCGACGTCGGCGAACAAGCCGAGCGTGGCCAGGCCGCACGGGGGCAGCGGGGCGAGAGCGGCGGCGGCGTGGAGTCCGGCGGCGATCCCGAGCGGGCCGTCGAAGGTCGAAGCGAGGTAGACGTCGGCGCCCGAGGCCCGGACGAGGGCGGCGGCGGCCAGGAGGCCGCTGATGCCGCCGCAGCGGGAGATCTTCAGGCAGACGGCGTCGGCCACGCCGGCGCCCAGGGCCCCGGCCAGGGCGGCCGTCTCGTCTATCGCCACGCGGACGGCGACCCGGTCACGGAGCGTCCGCGTCGCGGCCAGCCCGCGGACCGGCTCCTCGACGAGCTCGAGCCCGGCGGGGGCGAGGGCCTCGATCATCCGCTGGGCCTCCTCGAGGCTCCAGGCGCCGTTGGCGTCGAGGCGCACGGCGACGTCGGGTCCGACCGCCGCCCGGACGGCGGCGACGCGGCCGGCGTCGTCGGCGATCCCGACCTTCAGCTTGACACAGCGGTAGCCGGCGGCCGCGGCGGCCGCGGCGGCGGTGGCCGCGCCCCGCCGGTCGGAGGCGGTGATCGTGGCGTTGACCTCGATCGTCGCCGCCGGGGCGTCAGACAGGAGCTCGCACACCGGCCGGCCGACCCGCCGGCCGGCGAGGTCCCAGAGGGCGAGGTCGACGGCGGCGAGCGCCTGCGGGAGGTCGACGCGCCGCCGGCAGGCGGCGAGCAGATCGCCGGGCGCCGTGTCCGGCCCGGCCGCCTCCAGGGCCGGGCGGTAGGCGACGAGGGCGGCGCGGACATCCTCGAGCGAGACGCCGTCGTAGCGCTCGAGCGGTGCCGCCTCGCCCCGGCCGACGAGCCCGTCGGCATCGGTCAGGCGCAGCTCGATCAGCTCGCGGCCGCGGAGCTCGCCGTAGGAGGTGCGCACGGCGGCGGCCAGGCGCAGCTCGACCCGCTCGAGCGCGACGATCATCCGCTGGCGAGGACGCCCGCGGAGAGGAGCAGGCAGAACACGAGCAGGAGCATCCCGGTCCCGGCCAGCGCCCCGTTGAGCGACGGGCCGTCGGTGCGCTCGCTGACCGTGCGCACCACCGGCACGGCCACGGGCGCGGCCAGCCAGGTCAGGAGGAGCCACGGGCCGAGCGACCCGGCCAGCCAGGCGACGGGCGCGACCAGAAAGGCGAGGGCGACCATCGCCGCGTAGAGGGCGCGGGTGCGGTCGCGGCCGAGGCGGACGGCGAGCGTCTTCTTGCCGGCACGGCGATCGGTCTCGAGGTCGCGGACGTTGTTGACCACGAGCACGGCGGCGGCCAGGAGCCCGACGGGGACCGACAGGGCGAACGCCTCCCAGGGCAGCCGCTGGATCTGGACGTAGTAGGAGCCGACGACGGCGACCACGCCGAAGAAGACGAAGACGAAGATCTCGCCGAGTCCCTCGTAGCCGTAGGGGCGCGGCCCGCCGGTGTAGAGGACGCCGGCCAGGATCGACGCGACGCCGACGAGGAGCAGCTCGGGTCCGGCGACGACGACGAGATAGATGCCGCACACGACGGCCAGGCCGAACGTCACGTAGGTGGCGAGGAGCACCTGGCGGGGCGGCGCCAGGCCGCCGGCGGTGACCCGCACCGGCCCCAGGCGGTCGTCGGTGTCGGTGCCGCGGCGGGCGTCGGAGTAGTCGTTGGCCAGGTTGGTCCCGATCTGGATGAAGACCGACCCGAGCAGGGCGCAGGCGAAGGCCAGGACGTGGAAGACGCCCTGCTCGACGGCGAACGAGGTCCCGACGAGGACGGGGGCGACGGCGGCCGGGAGCGTCCGCGGCCGCGAGGCCATCAGCCAGATGCGCACGCCGGACGGGCGGGTGGCGGCGGCGGGCACGGCCGCGGGCACCGGCTAGGGCCGCCGGGGAAACCGGTCGAAGTCGGGCGCCCGCTTCTCACGGTAGGCGTCGCGCCCCTCGGCCGCCTCGGCCGAGCCGTAGAACAGCAGGTTGGCGTCGTGGGCGAGCTGCTGGATGCCGGCCAGCCCGTCCTCCTCGGCGTTGAAGCTGGCCTTGAGCAGGCGCAGGGCGAAGGGGGAGAGGGCGAGCATCTCGCGGCACCAGGCGACCGTCTCCTCCTCCAGCCGCTCGAGCGGGACGACGGCGTTGACCAGGCCCATCTCGTAGGCCCGGTGGGCGTCGTACTGGCGGCAGAGGAACCAGATCTCCTTAGCCCGCTTCTGGCCGATCTGGCGGGCGAGGAGGCTGGCGCCGAAGCCGCCGTCGAAGGAGCCGACGCGGGGGCCGGTCTGCCCGAAGCGGGCGTTCTCGGCGGCGATCGTCAGGTCGCAGACGACGTGGAGGACCTGGCCGCCGCCGACGGCGTAGCCGGCCACCATCGCCACCACGGGCTTCGGCGTGCGGCGGATCTGGACGTGGAGGTCGGTGACGTGGAAGCGCCCGACGGCGGCGCCCTCCTCGACGTAGCCGGTGTCGCCGCGGGCGCGCTGGTCGCCGCCCGAGCAGAAGGCGTGGGGGCCCTCACCGGTGAGGATGATCACCCCGACCGAGAGATCCTCCCGGGCGCGGTTGAAGGCGTCGGAGAGCTCGATCACCGTCTTCGGCCGGAAGGCGTTGCGCACCTCGGGGCGGTCGATCGTGATCTTGGCGATGCCGGCCACCGGGCTCGAGTGCTCGTAGCGGATGTCCGAGTACTCGCCGGCCGGGATCCACGCGTCGGGCACGGCTCTGGGCCTCCTCGGGGTTGCGGGTCGGGGCGCAAGGCTACCGTTCCCGGCATGCGAGTTCCGTCCTGGCTGGGCCGCGCCGCCGCCGCCCGGCCCGACCGTACGGCGGTGGCGTCGCCGACCGGGTCCTTGACCTACGCCGAGCTCCTGGACGCCGCGGCGCGGGCCGAGGTCCCGGCCGGCGAGCGCGTGGCGATCGCCCTGCCGCCGGGCCTCGACTTCGCCGTGGCCCTCCACGCCTGCCTGCTGGCCGGGTCGGTGGCCGTCCCGGTCGACGCGCGCCTGGCGCCGCGCGAGCGGGCGCTGGTCTGTGCGGGGGCGGGCACGGTGATCGATCGTCCGCTGGGGAGCGGCGGCCGGCCAGCGCGGCCGGCGATCGGGGATCACGACCTGGGGGCGGCGGCGGTGATCATCCACACCTCGGGCACGACCGGGCCGCCACGGCCGGTCGCCCTCACCTACGGGAACCTGTTGTGGAGCGCGCTCGGGTCGGCGGCGGCCCTCGGCCTGGACCCGGCCGAGCGGTGGCTGTGCCCGTTGCCGCTCGCCCACGTCGGCGGGCTGTCGATCCTCGTGCGCAGCGCGATCTACGCCACGACGGCCGTCGTCCACCCGGGCTTCGACACCGAGGCGGTGCGGGCGGCCCTCGAGCACGACGGGATCACGGTGGTCTCGCTCGTGCCGACCACGCTCGCCCGCCTGCTCGACGCCGGCCTGGCCCGGCCGCCCGACCTGCGCTGCGCGCTGGTCGGCGGGGCGCCGCTGGCGCCGGCGCTGGCCGCCCGGGCGCTCGCCGCCGGCATCCCGGTCAGCCAGACCTACGGGTGCAGCGAGGCGTGCTCGCAGGTGACCACGCAGGCGCCGGGCGACGGCCGGGCGGACGCCGGGCCGCCCCTCTTCTGCACCCGCGTGCGCATCCACGACGGGGAGATCCAGGTCTGCGGCCCGACGGTGGCGCCGGCCGCCGGGCCGTGGCTGGCCACCGGCGACCTCGGCGAGCTGGTCGACGGGCGCCTGCGGGTCACCGGGCGCCGGGCGGACACCATCGTCAGCGGCGGCGAGAACGTCGCGCCGACCGAGGTCGAGGCGGTCCTGGTCGAGCACGCGGCCGTCGCCGAGGCCGCGGTGCTCGGGGTCCCCGACCCCGAGTGGGGGGAGGCGATCCGCGCGCTCGTGGTCCTGCGCCCCGGCCGGGCGGCGCCGGGCGACGCGGCCCTGCGCCGCCACTGCGGGGAGCGGCTGGCGGCGTTCAAGGTGCCCAAGGAGTTCGTCGTCGTCGGCGGCGCTGCCGCGGACGCGGTCGGGCAAGCTCGTCCGGGGCGAGCTTCAGTCCATCGCGTAGGCCACGGCGAGCTCGACGTCGCCCGCCGCCGCGAGCGACTCGCACGTCCACCGGCGCCCGGCGAGCCCGACGGGCGAGACGTCCTCGGCGCCGGCGGGCGTCGGGCGCAGCACGTCGAAGCCGGCCGCCCCCCAGAGGCCGAGGCCGGCGGCCTTGAGCACCGCCTCGCGGCGGGTGAAGGCGCGCAGGAAGAGGCGCTGGGCGGCGGCGGGCGACGCGCCGGCGAGCGCCTCGCGCTCGGCCGGGGAGGCGGTCCGCCGGGCGACGGCGCCCAGGCCGCGGTGGCGGCGGCCGAGCGGCTCGATGTCCACGCCGATCGACCCGGCCCGCAGGAAGGCGCAGGCGATGCGGCCGCCGGAGTGGGAGAGGCTGACGTCGATGCCGGCGCACTGGGGGTCGAGCAGGCGCGGCTTGCCGCCGTCGGGCGCCGCGAAGCGGATCGCCGCCGGCTCGAGGCCCACGCGGGGAGCGAGGAACGCGCGCAGGACCGCCCGGGCGCCGAGGTACTCCCGGCGGCTCGCCTCCAGGCGCAGGCGCTGGGCGCGGGCGAGCTCCGCGGGGGCGGCCAGGTGGGCCGGGAGCGCGTCGGCGAGCGCGTCGGCGACGAGCACGAGCGGACCGTCGCCCAGGTCGACCGCGCCGGCCTCCCTCCAGGCCACGAGCTGGACGCGGTGCTCGCGATCGCCCCGGGCGCCGGACACGCGCCCAGCCTAGTGGTCGCCGTCGCACGTCCGAGCGCGAGAGGCGACCGCGATGGCGACCGCGACCAACTGGTCCCAAGGCGCTACAGTCGCCGGCCAGATGGACGCCGAGGAGCACCGGCGCAGCAGCCGGGCGATGTGGGACGCGGCCGCCGCCGGCTGGGAGCAGCGTGACCGCTGGATGCGCGAGACGAGCCGGGCGGTCTCGACCTGGCTGGTCGACGCGCTGCGCCTCCAGCCGGGGCACCGGGTGCTCGAGCTGGCGGCCGGGACCGGAGACACCGGCTTCCTCGCCGCCGAGCTGATCCTCCCCGGCGGCCGGCTGATCTCCTCGGACCGGTCCGGCCCGATGCTCACGGCGGCGCGCACCCGGGCGGCCGAGCTCGGTCTGGCCAACGTCGAGTTCAAGCTCCTCGACGGCGAGGCGATCGATCTGCCGCTGGCGGCGGTCGACGCCGTGATCTGCCGGTGGGGCTACATGCTGATGGCCGACCCGGCCGCCGGCCTGCGCGAGACGCGGCGGGTGCTGGCTCCCGGCGGCCGCCTGGCCCTCGCCGTCTGGGACCGCATCGAGGCCAACCCGTGGGCGCGGATCCCGCGGGACGCCCTGATCGGCCACGGGCTGCTCGCGGCGCCGGCCGCCGACGAGCCGGGACCGTTCGCCCTCGCCGACCCCGACCGGGTCGGCGAGCTGCTCGAGGAGGCGGGCTTCACCGACATCGAGCTCGACGCGGTCGACCTCCTGCGCCCCGACCCCGACTTCGCGACCTGGTGGGACGGCCACCTGGCCATGTCGATGCTCGCGCGCCAGGCGATGGCCGGGGCCGATGCCGACGTCGCCGCCGCCGTGCGCGCGGAGGTCGAGCAGGCGGTTGGCGCCTACGCGCAGCCGGACGGCAGCCTGCTCGTGCCGGCGCGGACGCTGGTCGCCGCCGCCGAGGCGTGAATCGGCCGCGGCGGCGCCGCCGCCCGGACCGGCGCGCGCGCGTCCGGAGCCGGCGGGCTCGCCACCGCCGGCCTCCCGGGAGTCGCCGCACGGAGACCCTCCTGCCCGCTTAAAGGGCTGACGCCCCGGGGGCGCGGGGCGTCAGCTGGGTCCTGCCTGGGAGGGGGAACTGCTCTGCGGGGTGTCGCTCGAGCAGTATTGCCACCGGCC
Organism: uncultured Solirubrobacterales bacterium; assembly: GCA_963795745.1. Lineage (GTDB taxonomy): Bacteria > Actinomycetota > Thermoleophilia > Solirubrobacterales > Solirubrobacteraceae > Palsa-513. The sequence continues at coordinate 31,129 of CAWCIT010000015.1, read as the reverse complement.
CTCAGGCCTACCTAACGGCGACCGAAGGCTGACGTAAAAGCTTCGCGCCGCCGGGGCGCCGATGCGCGCCGGCCACGCCTTCCTCGCCGGAGCCCGAAGGGCGGAGGCCATAAGGGATTCAGTAGCCTGCACGGCATGTTCTACGACGACGACGCCGACCTCGGCCTGCTCGACGGCAAGACCGTCGCCATCATCGGCTACGGCTCCCAGGGCCACGCCCACGCGCTCAACCTCAAGGATTCGGGGGTCGATGTCGTCGTCGGCCTGCGGGACGAGTCGCCGTCGGTCGAGAAGGCGCGCGAGCAGGGGCTCGAGGTGCTGCCCATCGTCGACGCCGCCAGCCGCGGCGACGTGGTGATGATCCTCGCCCCCGACGAGCTCCACCGCCAGGTCTTCGAAGCGGATGTCCGCGACGGCGTCGCCCCCGGCAACCTCCTGCTCTTCAGCCACGGCTTCTCGGTCCACTACGGCGAGGTCGAGCCGCCGCCCGGCGTCGACGTCGCCCTCGTCGCGCCCAAGGGGCCCGGCCACCTCGTCCGCCGCCAGTTCACCGAGGGCTCGGGCGTGCCCGGCCTCGTCGCCGTCGCCCAGGACGCGACCGGCCACGCCAAGGCACTCGCCCTGGCCTACGCCAAGGGCATCGGCTGCACCCGCGGCGGCGTGATCGAGACGACGTTCAAGGACGAGACCGAAACCGACCTCTTCGGCGAGCAGGCCGTCCTCTGCGGCGGCGCCTCCGAGCTCGTCCAAGCCGGCTTCGAGACGCTGGTCGACGCCGGCTACGACCCGCAGATGGCCTACTTCGAGTGTCTGCACGAGCTCAAGCTGATCGTCGACCTGATGTACGAGAAGGGGCTCGCCGGGATGCGCTACTCGATCTCCAACACCGCCGAGTACGGCGACTACACCCGGGGCAAGCGCGTGATCACCGACGAGACGCGGGCGGCGATGAAGGCGATCCTCGCCGAGATCCAGTCGGGCGACTTCGCCCGCGAGTGGATCGCCGAGAATCGCGCCGGCCAGGAGAACTTCCGCCGCATGCGCGAGGAGCAGGCCCACACGCAGGTGGAGAGCACCGGCCAGGAGCTGCGCTCGCACATGGACTGGATCAAGCCCAGCTTCTGAAGCTGCGCCCCCGCCCGCCGGCTGTGAACAACGTCACCCCGCTCGTCGTCCCCCGCGCCCTTCGCCCCGCCGATGGGCGCTTCGGCTGCGGTCCGTCGAAGGTGCGACCCGAGCAGCTCGCCCACCTGGCGGCGACCGGCACCGCGGTGATGGGGACCTCGCACCGCCAGCCGCCGGTCAAGTCGCTGGTCGGCCGCGTCCGCAGCGGGCTGGCCGAGCTCTTCGCGATGCCCGACGGCTACGCCGTCGCCCTGGGCAACGGCGGGACGACGACGTTCTGGGACGCCGCCGTCTTCGGCCTCGTCGACCGGCGGGCGCTCCACCTCGTCTACGGCGCCTTTTCGAAGAAGTTCTCGCAGGCGACCGCGGCCGCGCCGTTCCTCGACGAGCCGATCGTCCTGCGGGCCGACCCGGGCGATGCGCCGGACCCGGCCGGCGTCGCCCTGGCCGGGGCCGACGTCGTCGCCTGGGCCCAGAACGAGACCTCGACCGGCGTCAGTCTGCCGGTGGTGCGCCCCGCCTCGTCCGACGGGGCCCTCGTCCTGATCGACGCCACCTCCGGCGCCGGCGGCCTGCCGGTCGACCTGGCCGAGGTCGACGCCTACTACTTCGCCCCGCAGAAGTGCTTCGCCTCCGACGGGGGCCTGTGGATCGCCATGCTCAGCCCGGCGGCGCGGGAGCGGATCGCCGCGCTCGACGCGTCGGACCGCCACATCCCCGCCTCGCTGTCGCTGGCCACGGCGCTGGCCTCGAGCGCCAAGGACGAGACCAACAACACCCCGGCCGTGGCGACGCTCTTCCTCCTCGTCGACCAGATCGAGTGGATGCTCGCCCGCGGTGGCCTCGACGGCTGCTGCGCGCGGTCGCGCGCCTCCTCCGAGCACCTGTACGCCTGGGCCGAGGCGTCGACGTTCGCCACGCCGTTCGTCGGCGATCCGGCCCTGCGCTCGGCCGTGGTCGGGACGATCGAGTTCGACGCGGCGGTCGATGCCAAGGCACTGGCGTCGACGCTGCGGGCCAACGGCATCGTCGACGTCGACCCCTACCGGGGCGTCGGCGCCAACCAGCTCCGCGTCGGGATGTTCCCGTCCATCGAGACCGCCGACGTCGAGGCCCTCACCGCCTGCATCGACTGGATCGTCGAGCGGTCGGCGTGACCGGCGCCGAGCGGCTGCGGGTCCTCGTCCGCGAGGACGTCGGCGACTCGGGCGTGGCGCTGCTGCGCGAGCACTTCGACGTCGAGACCGGCTTCGACTGGACGGTCGAGGAGCTCGCCGACCGGCTGGCCCCGTTCCACGGCATCCTGATCCGCTCGGCCACCCAGCTCACCGCCGAGCTGATCGGCCGCGGCGAGTCGCTGCGGGTGATCGGCCGGGCCGGGGTCGGGGTCGACAACGTCGATGTCGACGCCGCGACCAAGCGGGGGATCGTGGTCGCCAACGCCCCCCAGTCGAACGTCGTGACCGCGGCCGAGCACACCCTCGCCCTGCTCCTTGCCCTCGCCCGCAACATCCCCCAGGCCCACGCGTCGCTGACCGCCGGTCGGTGGGAGCGGTCGAGGTTCTCGGGCGTCGAGCTCTACGAGAAGACGCTCGGCGTGGTCGGCTTCGGGCGCATCGGCCAGCTCGTCGCCACCCGGGCCCGCGGCTTCGGCATGCACGTGATCGCCTTCGACCCCTTCATCTCCTCCGAGCGCTACCGGGAGGTCGGGGTCGAGAAGGTCGAGAGCACGACCGACCTCTACGCGCGCGCCGACTTCGTGACCATCCACCTGCCCCAGAACGCCGACACCCGGGGCTTCCTCGACGCCTGGGCCTTCGCCGCGATGAAGGACGGCGTGCGCGTCATCAACGTCGCCCGCGGCGGGCTGATCGACGACGACGCGCTCCGGGAGGCGCTCGACTCGGGCAAGGTCGGCGGCGCGGCCCTCGACGTCTTCCCGTCCGAGCCGATCACCGACTACCCGCTGTTCACCGGCTACCCGAACGTGATCGTCACGCCCCACCTCGGCGCCTCGACCGCCGAGGCGACCGACCGCGCCGGCCGCCAGAGCGCCGAGCAGGTGGTGGCGGCGCTGACCGGCGGCGTCGTCTCCACGGCGGTCAACATCCCGTCGATCGGCGCCGAGGACATGGCCGTCCTGCGGCCGTTCCTGCCGCTCGCCTCCCAGCTCGGCCGCCTGGCCATGGGCCTGGCCGAGGGGAGCTCGCTCGAGCGGGTCGAGGCCGCGTTCTTCGGGCGGATCGCCGAGTACGACACGCGCCTGTTGACGAGCGCCGTGCTCCAGGGGGCGCTCCGCGGCCACACCGAGGAGCCGGTCAACTTCGTCAACGCGCCGGCCCTCGCCGCCGAGCGGGGGATCGTGGTCGAGGAGAAGACGGTCTCCGAAGCCGAGGACTTCAACGAGCTGATCCGGGTGACGATCGTCGCCGGCGGCGAGCGGGTCGTGGTGGCCGGGACCGGCATGGGGCCCCAGCAGTCGCCGCACCTGGTCGAGGTCTGGGGCCAGCGCTTCACGATCGAGCTCGAGCCCAACGTCACCGTCTTCCGCTACCGCGACCTGCCCGGCATGCTCGGTCGGGTCGGGACCGTCCTCGGCGCCCACGCGATCAACATCGACTCGGCCGCCGTCGGCCGCCAGCCGCCCGGGCAGCCGGCCGAGCTGCCCGACGACCTGGCGGCGATGGTCGTCACCACCCGCGAGCCGGTCCCGGCCGATGTCCTCGGCGAGATCGTCTCCACCGACGGCTGGGTCAGCGGGCGGAGCGTCGCGCTCTAGCCTCGCGTCGGTCGGGGGGCGCTCCAGGCGCCAGGCGGCCCGGGCGCCGTCGATGGCGGCGCCGCCGGCGGCCGCGGTAGCATCGGCGGGGTGTCCCTGCTCTGCGCCGCCCGCGGTCGGACCCGGTCCTGCCTGGTCTGGACCTGCCTCCTGGTCGTCGTCCCGGTCGGCGGGCTGACGGCCGCGGTCGCGGCGGCGCCGACCAAGGCGCGGGCCCGGGCCTTCGCGACGGCCGTCAACCTGACCGCCGCCGACGTGCCGGGCTTCGTCGGCTCGGTCGCGCATTCCACGCCGGCCGACAAGAGCCTGGGGGTGACGACGGCCCGGTGCGCCGGCGGCGTCGATCCGCGCCGTGCCGTGGTCAACATCGACTCCCGCGACTTCAAGGCGATGGGCGCGGGCGGGATCGCCGCCGAGGAGGTCAGCTCGAACGTCGGCGTGCTGCCGGCGTCGGCGCTCGCCGTCCGGGACCTCGCGGCGGTGCGCAGCGCCCGCGGCCGGCGCTGCCTGGCCGCTGGCGTGAACCAGCTCCTGCGCGGCATGAACGCCAAGGGCGTGACCTTCGGGCGGGCGGTGCTCTCGATGCTGCCGCACCCGGCGCCGGGCACCGGCGGGAGCTTCGGGCTGCGGATCAAGGTCACCGCCGACGTCCACGGCGTGCGCATCTCCTTCTGGGTCGACGAGTTCGGTTTCCGGGTCGGCCCGGCCGAGGTCAGCCTGACCGCGCTCGGAGTCCTGCACCCGTTCGCGGCGGCCGACGAGCAGCGGCTGCTCGCGCTGCTCGTCGCCCGGGCGACGTCCGCGCGCCTCTGAGCGGCCGGGCGGCGGCATGCGCGTGATCGAGCTGCCGGTGGCCGGGCGCCTGGCCACGTCGATCTCGATCGCCTTTCCGGCGGGCTCCCGCCACGAGCGGCCGGGCGAGGTCGGCGCGGCTCACCTGCTCGAGCACATGGCGTTCAAGGGGACGGCCGGCCACCCGACCGCCCGCGAGCTCAACCGGGCGGCCGAGCGGCTGGGGACCGAGCTGAACGCGTCGACCGGCGGCGACTACGTCGAGTTCTACGCGGTCGTGCGGGCCGAGTCGGCGATGGCCGTGGCCGAGCTCCTGGCCGACCTCTGCGGCCGTCCGCGGCTGGACCCGGCACTGCTCGACGGCGAGCGCGACGTCGTCCTCCAGGAGATCGCCGACGCCGACGAGGACCCGGTGAGCGCGGCCGAGGATCGCCTGGCGGCGGCCCTGTTCGGCGACCACCGGCTGGGCGAGCGGATCACCGGGCGGGCGGCCGACGTCGAGCGGCTGACGGCGGCCGACCTCGACGGGTTCCGGGCGCGGCAGTGGTGTCCCGGCCAGGGGGCGGCGATCATCGCCGGGAACCTCGAGCACGTCGACCGCGCCCGGGTCAGCGAGCTGCTCGAGCGGATCCCGGCGCGCCCGGTGCCGCCGCCGCCGCCGCCGATCCCGGCGTTCGCGCGGCGCGTCGAGACCGAGCAGCGCGAGAGCGAGGTCGCGCACCTGCGGGTGGTCTACGCGGTCGACGGCCTCGACCTCGCGGCGCTGGCCGACCGCGCGGCGGCCGACGTCTTCTCGACGCTGATCGGCGGGCCGATGGGCTCCCGCCTGGCGGATGAGCTGCGCGAGGAGCGGAACCTCTGCTACGCGATCGACGGGTGGGTCTGGGGGTACCCGGGCGGGCTCACGGCGCTGGAGGTCGACCTCAGCCTCCCGGCCGGTCGCGTGGCCGAGGCCTACGAGCTGATCGACGGGATCGTCGCCGACCTGCGGCGGCGGGGGCCGACGGCCGAGGCGGCCGACCGGGCCGGAGCCTACGCGCTCGGCGCGGAGACGCTGAACCTCGACTCGATCGGTGGGCGCACGAGCCACGCGCTCGAGGCGCTGATGGAGTACGGCGACGAGGACGTCGACCCGCTGGGCTACCTGCGCTGGGTCGCGGCGGTCAGCCGAGCCGACCTGACCCGGCTGGCCGCCGGCGTCCTCCCCGGCCCGTGCGTCGCCTGCGCCGGACCCGTCGACCCCGGCGTCTTCGGCGGCGGCGCCACCGGCCCGCGCGCGGGCGGTCAGGGGGCGCGCCGGGGCGGCCGGGGCGGGGCGGCGGCGCGCCGGATGCGGGGTCAACAGGACGGTTGAGCGCCGGCGCCGGCCCTGCTAGGCTGCGGCGCAGATGTCGTTCCCGCTGTCCTCGCTCCTTCTTCTCCTCCCCCGCAAGGGGGATTAATGCGTGGCGGCCGCGTAGCCGCAAACCCATCTGAGAAGAACGCCGAAGGACGAACCAGCTAGCGAGGAACCATGACCCCGACGGATCCCAACCGAGTACTGATCTTCGACACGACGCTGCGCGACGGCGAGCAGTCGCCCGGCATCTCGCTGAACGCGGCCGAGAAGCTCGAGATCGCGCAGCAGCTCGCCCGGCTCGGCGTCGACATCATCGAGGCCGGCTTCCCGATCGCGTCGCCCGGGGACTTCGAGGCGGTCCAGGCGATCGCCCGGCAGGTCGAGGGGCCGGTCATCTGCGGCCTGGCCCGAACGCACGTCGCCGACATCGACGCCGCGTGGAACGCGGTCCGCGACGCGGAGCGGCCGCGCATCCACACGTTCATCTCGACGTCGGACATCCACATCGTCCACCAGCTGCGCACGACCCGGGCCGACGTGCTCGGGCAGGCGCGGGCGGCGGTGGCCCACGCCCGCGGTTACGTCGAGGACGTCGAGTTCTCGCCGATGGACGCCACCCGGTCGGAGGTCGCCTTCACCGCGGAGGTCGTCGCCGCGGCGATCGACGAGGGGGCGACGACGATCAACATCCCCGACACCGTCGGCTACACGATGCCGAACGAGTTCACCGGCTGGCTGGCCGAGCTCTACGGGCTGGTGCCGGCCCTGCGCGACGTCGTCCTCTCGGTCCACTGCCACGACGACCTGGGGCTGGCCGTGGCCAACTCGTTCGCCGGCGTGCTGGCCGGGGCCCGTCAGGTCGAATGCGCGATCAACGGGCTCGGCGAGCGGGCGGGCAACGCGTCGCTCGAGGAGATCGTCATGCTGCTCCACACGCGGGCGGCGGCGATCGGCCTGCCGACGGCGGTCAACACGCGCGAGCTGGCCCGGACGAGCCGCCTCGTCTCCCGCCTCACCGGCTACGTCGTCCAGCCGAACAAGGCGATCGTCGGGCGCAACGCCTTCGCCCACGAGTCGGGCATCCATCAGGACGGGGTGCTCAAGGAGCGGACGACCTACGAGATCATGGACGCGACGACGGTCGGCCTGGAGGCGAACTCGATCGTCCTGGGCAAGCACTCGGGCCGCCACGCGCTCAAGCAGGCGCTCGAGGAGCTGGGCTACGAGGTCGACGGCGCCGCGCTGAACACGGCGTTCAAGCGCTTCAAGGATCTCGCCGACCGCAAGAAGCAGGTCACGGCGATGGATCTCGAGGCGCTCGTGACCGACGAGCTGCGCAGCGAGGTCGCCGGCTACGGGTTCGAGTCCTACACGGTCGAGGCGTCGTCGACGCGCCCGCCCCACGCCCGCGTCTCGATCTCGACGCCGGACGGGGACGTCGTCGGCGGGGAGTTCACCGGCGACGGCCCGGTCGACGCGGTCTTCCGGGCGATCAACGCGGCGACCGGGGTCGATGCCCGGCTGCGGGAGTTCCGCGTCGATGCCGTGACCGAGGGACAGGACGCGCTCGGCGAGGTCTCGGTCGTGATCGAGCTCGACGGCCGGTCGGCTTCGGGTCAGGGCGTGGCCACCGACATCATCGAGGCGGCCGCCCGGGCCTACGTGCGGGCGGTCTCGACCGGCCTGCGCCGGTCGCGGCTGGCCGCCGACGCGGCCGCGCTCGAGCCGGCCGGCGCCCTCGCCCGGACGCCGTAGGTCCGCGCCGGGCGTGGGCCGGGGTCGAGTCGGGCGGCCGGCGCCGCTGGTCGGGCTCGGCCTCGCGGCGGCGGCCATCCGCTTTGCCACGCTCGGCCAGCAGAGCTTCTGGTTCGACGAGGCGGCGACTGGCCGGCTGATGCGGATGGGCCTCGGCGCGATGCTCCGGGCCCTGCCCGACGGGGAGTCGACGCCGCCGCTCTACTACGTCGTGGCCTGGCTGTGGACGCGGGCGTTCGGGACCGGCGAGGTCGGGCTGCGGTCGCTGTCGGCGCTCTGCGGCACGCTCGCCGTGCCCGTGGTCTACGCGGCCGCCGCCCGCTGGTCGGGGCGGGCGGCCGGCCTGGCGGCGGCGGCGCTGACCGGGTTCAGCCCCCTGCTGATCTGGTACTCGCAGGAGGCCCGCGCCTACGCCCTGCTCGTCCTCCTGTGCGCGGCCAGCGTGTGGGCCCTGGCCGCCGCCGCCACGCCGGGCGCGCCCCGCCGGGCACTGGCGGTCTGGGCGGCGATCTGCGCCCTGGCCCTGGCCACCCACTACTTCGCCGCGTTCGTGATCGCCGGGGAGGTCGTCTGGCTGGTGCATGCCCGCGGGGCGCGATCTTCCTGGCCGGCCCTGGCCGGGGTCGGGCTGGTCGGCCTCGCCCTCGCCCCCCTCGCCCTCCACCAGCGCGCTCAGAACAACGCCGGCTTCATCGCGGCGAGCCCGCTGGCCACGCGGCTGGCCCAGGCGGCCAAGCAGCTGGTCGTCGGGTATGACGCTCCCGGCCAGGTGGCGCTGAGCGTGGCGGCCGGCCTGATCCTCGCCGGCCTGATCTGGGTCGCCTTCACCGGGGGGCGCGGCGGCTCGGGGCGGGCGGCGGCGCTGCGCCTGGGCGCCGTCGCCGCCGGGGCGCTGGTCCTGCCGGTCGGGCTGGCGCTGGCCGGTCTCGACTATGTCATCACCCGCAACCTGATCGGCGCCTGGGTGCCGGCGGCCGTGGCGTTGGCGGCCGGAGCGGTCGGGGCCCGCGGCGGCGGCCGGGCGGGTCCGGCGCTGGTCGCCGGCCTGTGCGCGGTCGGCCTGGCGGCCACGGTCGGGATCGACCTCGACGGCCGCTACCAGCGCGACGACTGGCGGGCGGCGGCGCGAACGGTGCCGGTGGGGTCGGGGGCGGCGGCGGTCCTGGTGACCCCGGCCTCCGGTCATGGGCCGCTCGGCTACTACCTCCGGTCGAGCCGGCCGATGGTCGCGGCCGGGGCGGCGGTGCGCTGGGTCGAGGTGATCGGGCTGGCGCCGCGCGGTGTCGGCGCGCCCCTGCGGCCGCCGGCGATCCCGCCGGGCCAGCCGGGAATCGCCGGCTTCGCCGGGCCGTTCGCCGAGCGTCACGCCACCTTCGTCGCGCTTCGCTACCGGGCGCTCGCGGCGCCGGTGGCGGTGACCCCGCAGATGCTGAGCTCGCTGGCCCTCGGCCGCGGCCGGCCGGCCACCCTGCTGGTCGGCGGCTGACGTCGGCGCTCAGGCCAGGGCGAGGCCCTGGGCGTAGCCGGCCCGCAGGACGGCGGCGCGGCGGGCGCCGTCCATCAGGTCGGGCGCCATCAGCCGGGCCGCGGGTCCGCGCGGGCCGACCGCCCGCAGGCGGGCGCCGCGGGCGTGGAGCCAGGCGGCCTCGAGCAGCTGGCGGCTGACGAGCGCCGCCCGCAGGAGGCCGAGGGGGCTGGCGGTGTCGAGCGGCAGGCCGGCCGTCGGGTTCAGGCAGAGGATCTCGGTGCGCCGGCCGGCCGGGGCGGCGTCGAGGTTGGTCAGGCTCCAGGCGGCCCCGTCGACGTAGTCGCGGCGACCGACGCGCACCGGTCGGAAGTAGCCGGGAATGGCGCACGAGGCGGCGACGGCCCGCCCGACGGGCGCGGCCGGGGCGCCGGGCGCACCGAACACGACGCGCCGGCCGGAGCGGCGCTCGACCGCGGCGACGCGCAGGCGTCCGTCGAAGCGGGCGGCGAGCCGGTCGACCGCGCGCTCGATGTCGGCCGTCGAGTGGGAGCCGGCCGGCAGGAGCGCGAGCGCGCCGCTGCGGGCCAGGCCGCCGGGCATGCGCTCGAGGCGGATGACCGGACCGGAGGCGGGCGCGAGCAGGCGGGCGGCCAGCCGCTCGGCCCGTCCGGCGAGGCTGGGTCCGCCGAGGACGGGGCCCCCTGCCTCGGCCTCGACCTCGACCTCGGCCTCGGCCTCGGCCTCGGTCTCGGCGCGAGCGGCGGCGGGGGCGGGGGCGACGCCGGTGCGCCGGGGCGGCCGGCGGGGCCGGCGTCCGGCGGCGAGGCGGACGGCGACGATCGCGCCGGCCGAGGTCCCGACGAAGCTCTCGGTTTCGCGCAGGTCGAGCCCGCCGGCGTCCTCGATCCCGGCGAGCACGCCGGTCATCCACGCCTCGCCGAGCGTGCCGCCGGCTCCGAGCACGAGGATGTCGGGGCGGGTGAACGGGCCGGCGGCCATGGTCCGTCGGAGCGTAACCGCCGCTGCCGGCGGCGCGGCCGGTGCCGTCGTGCGAGCTGGGGCGCCTGGTCCTCGTCGGCCGCTACGCTCCGCCGCGTGATCCCGGTAGACACCAGGTCGTCCGCCGATCGCGCCCTGCGCGAGGAGATCGAGGCGATCAAGTGGTTCCACACGATCGAGCTCGCTCCCGGGCTGACGACGCCGGGGTCCGACCCGACCCACGAGCGGCTGGACATCCTGCGGATCCCGGCGAGCCTGGCCGGGAAGACCGTGCTCGACATCGGCGCCTGGGACGGGTTCTTCTCGTTCGAATGCGAGCGCCGCGGCGCCGCCCGCGTGCTGGCCGCCGACAGCTTCGCGTGGAACGGCGAGAACTGGAGCACCAAGGACGGCTTCGATCTGGCGCGCCGGGTGATCGGCTCGAAGGTCGAGGACGTCGAGCTGGACGTCATGGACCTCTCGCCCGAGCGGATCGGCGGCCGGTTCGACCTCGTGCTCTTTCTCGGCGTGCTCTACCACATGCGCCACCCGCTCCTCGCGCTGGAGCGGGCCGCGAGCGTCACCGCCGACCAGCTCATCGTGGAGACCCACGTCGACCTGACGTGGACGCGCCGGCCGGCGATGGCCTTCTACCCGGGGACGGAGGTCGGCTGGGACCCGACCAACTGGTGGGGGCCCAACCCGGAGGCCGTGATCGCGATGCTGCACACCGTCGGCTTCAGCGACGTGCGCGTCGTCACGCCGGACTCATGGCCCTATCGCCTGGCCCGGATGGCGCGCCGGACACCGGCGTTCGTCCGGTTCCTGGCGGAGAACCACGCGCGGCCGCTGGGCAGCGTGGCCCAGGGCCGCGCCGTCTTCCATGCCCGCCGCTGACGCGACACCTCCAGACGTGGACGAGTGGGGGATCGGCTGCTACGAGGACACGGCGGCGCAGCTCGCCCCGGCGTCCGAGCTCGCGGTCTGCGCGCTTGGCCTCACCGGCGGCGAACACGTGCTCGACGTGGCCTGCGGGACGGGCAACGCCGCGCTGGCGGCGCGACGGGCCGGCGCGATCGTGACGGGCCTCGACTCCTCGCCGCGGCTGCTCGAGGTCGCGCGCGAGCGCCTTCCGGGCGCCGAGTTCATCCGGGGCGACGCGGCCCGACTCCCGTTCGACGACGGCCAGTTCGACGCGGCCGTCTCGGTGTTCGGGGTCATCTTCGCCCGCCCGGGTGACGCGGCGGCGAGCGAGATCGCTCGGGTCGTTCGCCCCGGCGGGCGGGTGGCGATCACCACCTGGCCGCCGCGCGGGCCGATGTTCGCCGCCGTCGTCCCTGATGCGCCGGGCGCTCGCGCGCGGGCGCCCACCGGCCGGGGCGCCGCCGGCGAACTGGGGCGATCCGGCCGCGATCGTGGCCCTGCTCGGCCGCTACGGCCAGGTCGAGGTCACCGAGCACCATCTGGCCCACGACGAGGCCCGGCCGGAGGAGATCTGGGAGCGCTGGGAGCGGCTGCACCCGATGTGGATCGCCGCCCGCGAGCAGCTCGAGCCGGATCAGTGGGCGGACCTGCGCACGGCTTCGATCGCGGCGCTGCGAGACAGCGCCATGGGTGCCGGCGCCGAGAGCCCGTTCCTGCTCGCGCGCCTCGAGCGTCACTGAGCACCCGCGTACGTGATAACGTACGTACGTATGGCGATGCCCGACCGCGATCTCCAGCAGGCGAGCACCGTCGGGCCGCGCGTTCGGGCCCTGCGCGACGCGATGGGCCTGTCGCTGCGCGAGCTGGCCGCCCGGTCGGGCGTCAGCGCGCCGATGCTCTCGCAGGTCGAGCGGGGGGAGACGAGCCCGACGCTCCACGTCGCCGCGCGGATCGCGCACGGGCTCGAGCTGCGCCTGTCCCAGCTCCTGCGCCTCGACGAGGACGGCGCGGTGACCGTGGTCCGGGCGAGCGACCGCCGGCCGCAGGGCAACGCCCGGCGGGGGCACCGCTACGAGCTGTTGAGCGCACCGCTCCCGGGTCAGCGGGCTGAGCTCTCCCGCCACACGCTGGCGCCGGGGGCGGCCACCGGTGGGCCCGAGGATCCGCCGATGCACGAACCGGGCAGCCGCGAGACGGCGCTCGTCGAGCAGGGGCGAGTGGTCCTCGTCTGCGACGGCCAGCGCCACGAGCTCGAGCACGGCGACTGCGTGACCTTCGACGCCGACCTGCCCCACCACTTCGAGAACCCCGGGCCCGAGGAGGCGCGCCTCCTGGCCGTCCTGGCCGCCGGGCTGCGCCGCAGCTGACGCCGCCCGCCCGCCCGGACGCACGCACGTACCTACGCAACCACCTACGCACGAGACGAGACGAGAGGAGATTCCGATGGCCAAGACGCTGCTCGAGAAGATCTGGTCGGCCCACGAGGTGGCGCCCGGCCTGCTCTTCATCGACCTCCACCTCGTCCACGAGGTCACCAGTCCCCAGGCCTTCGACGGGCTGCGCCTGGCCGGACGGCGGCTGCGCCGGCCGGACCGGACGCTGGCCACGGCCGACCACAACGTCCCGACCGACGGCACGCCGGTGGCGGCGCGGATCCGCGACCAGCTCTCGCGGGTCCAGGTCGAGACGCTCGAGCGCAACTGCGCCGAGTTCGGCGTCCCGGTGTACTCGCTGGGCTCCGACCGGCAGGGCATCGTCCACGTGATCGGCCCCGAGCTGGGCGTGACCCAGCCGGGGATGACGATCGTCTGCGGCGACTCGCACACGGCGACCCACGGGGCGTTCGGGGCCCTGGCCTTCGGCATCGGGACGAGCGAGGTCGAGCACGTCCTGGCCACCCAGTGCCTGGCCCAGCCGAAGCCGAAGTCGATGCTCATCCGCTACGACGGCGAGCTGGGCTTCGGGGTCACGGCCAAGGACCTGATCCTCGGGACGATCGGCCAGATCGGCGTGTCGGGCGCCGTCGGCCACGTCGTCGAGTTCGCCGGGCCGGCGATCGCCGCCCTGTCGATGGAGGGGCGAATGACGGTCTGCAACATGACGATCGAGGCCGGCGGCCGGGCCGGCATGGTGGCGCCGGACCACGTCACCTTCGACTGGTTCGAGCGCACCGCCCGGCCCGGTTCGCCGGCCGCCCTGGAGGCGGCGATCGCCGGCTGGGGTGACCTGCGCAGCGACGACGGGGCCGCGTTCGACCGGACGGTCGTGGTCGACGCGGCGGCGCTCTCGCCGCAGGTCACGTGGGGGACGACGCCGGGAATGGTGGTCGGCGTGGCCGGGACGGTGCCGGCGCCCGAGGACTTCGACGAGCCGGGCGACCGCGAGGCGACCGAGCGGGCCCTGCGCTACATGGCCCTCGAGCCGGGCACCCCGATGCAGGACATCGTCCTCGACCGGGTCTTCATCGGGTCGTGCACGAACTCGCGGATCGGCGACCTGCGGGCGGCGGCGGCCGTGGTCGAGGGCCGCCGGGTGGCGGCGCACGTCAACGCCATGGTCGTCCCCGGCTCCCAGCAGGTCAGCGCCCAGGCCGAGGCGGAGGGCCTCGACGAGGTGTTCCGGGCCGCCGGGTTCGACTGGCGGACCGCGGGCTGCTCGATGTGCCTGGGCATGAACCCGGACATCCTGGCCGACGGCGAGCGGTGCGCGTCGACGTCGAACCGCAACTTCGAGGGCCGCCAGGGACGGGGCGGCCGCACGCACCTCGTCTCGCCGGAGATGGCCGCGGCGGCGGCGATCGCCGGTCACTTCGTCGACATCCGCGATTGGGAGAGCTGAGCACATGGAGCCGATCAAGGTCATCAGCGGCGGCGTGAGCCACCTCGACCGCAACGACGTCGACACCGATCAGATCATCCCCAAGCAGTTCCTCAAGCGGATCGAGCGGACCGGCTTCGGGGAGTTCCTCTTCTACGACTGGGCCAAGGCGCCGGACTGGGACCTGCCGGCCAACCCGATCCTGGCCACCGGGCGTAACTTCGGCTGCGGGTCCTCGCGCGAGCATGCCCCGTGGGCGCTCGAGGACTACGGCTTCCGGGCGGTCGTGGCCCCGAGCTTCGCCGACATCTTCTACTCCAACAGCACCAAGGTCGGGCTGCTGCCGGTCGTGCTCGGGGAGGACGACATCCGGGCGATGGCGGCCGCCGGCGTGGCCGAGGTCGACCTCGAGGCGTGCGTGGTGCGCTTCGCCGGGCGCACCGTCCCCTTCGAGATCGAGGGTGACCTGCGCCACCGGCTGCTGAACGGGCTCGACGACATCGCGCTCACGCTGGCCCAGGACGAGCGCATCGCCGCCTACGAGGCCGGGCGCGAGCGCTCGGGGCCGGTGACGACCGCGCTCTGATCCCCGCGCCGGCCGGCGACATCGCGCCCGGCGCCGGTGAACGTGGTGATCCAGGACGGGGCGGACTGGTTCCCGGAGAGCGTCGGCGCCCTCATGCAGCTCAACGTCGAGCGCGGCAACGTGGAGTCGAGCGCGAGCGCGGCCCTCCAGTTGTTGATCGATGCCGGAACCGGCGCCCAGGTGGCGCCGCTCCTGAACGGCACGGCGACGGCCGTGTACTTCGCCGGCGTCAATCGGGACGCCACCGACCCGTCGGTGGCCGCCTACTTCAACACCCAGATCGACAACACGGTGCTCAAGCCGACCTGGGCGCTCGAGGTGGGCACGCCGGGTCTGCCCAACAGCGAGGTCATCCTCGATCAGCAGTCCGGGGTGCTGCACGACGGCGGCGGCTTCGACTTCGTCGTGCCTCCCAGTCCGCCGATGGAGGCGGGCAGCTTCGTCTCCTACTTCAAGCTCGAGGCCCTGGTCACCAACGGCAGCAATGGCTGGTTCAGCGTCGAGAAGGGCTGGGTGCTCCAGGACGCGCTGGAGATCCACGTCGCCGCCTACGGGGACGGGGAGGCGCGATGGCAGTTGACCGTCCAGGTGGTGAGCGAAGTGGATCCCGGCATCCTCTGCAACACCTCCGGTTGACGCCGCGCCGGTCGAGCCGGGGCAACCCTCGGGCCGGGCCGCGGGCGGGGGCAGGGGGCAAACCCGCAGTAGGGTCCACGGCCATGGCCCACCACATCGTCACCCTCCCCGGCGACGGGATCGGCCCGGAGATCCTCGCTCCGGCGCAGGAGCTCCTCCGGGCGGTCGGGGAGTTCGAGTTCGAGGAGCACGTCTTCGGGGGGGCGTCGATCGACGCCCACGGGGCGGCGCTGACCGACGAGGTGCTCGCCGCCTGCCGGCGCGCGGACGCGGTCCTGCTGGCGGCGGTGGGCGGACCGAAGTGGGACACCACCGACCCGGCGAAGCCCCGGCCGGAGCAGGGGCTCCTCGGCCTGCGCAAGGGGCTCGGCCTCTACGCCAACCTGCGCCCGGTGCGCCCGTTCCCGGCCCTCTACGACGCGAGCCCGCTGCGGCGGGAGCGGATCGAGGGAACCGACCTGCTCGTCGTGCGCGAGCTGACCGGGGGGATCTACTTCGGCGCCAAGACGCGGACGGCCGACCGAGCGAGCGACGTCTGCGAGTACAGCGTCCACGAGATCGAGCGGATCGCCCGGGTCGCGTTCGGGGCGGCGAAGTCGCGGGTCTCGAGCGTCGACAAGGCCAACGTGCTCGAGACGTCGCGCCTGTGGCGGGAGGTCGTCCGCCGGGTCCACAGCGAGGAGTTCCCCAACATCGAGCTCGAGCACGTGCTGGTCGACAACGCGGCGATGCAGCTGATCGCCGCGCCCCGGCACTTCGAGGTCATCGTCACCGAGAACATGTTCGGCGACATCCTCAGCGACGAGGCGGCGATGATCACGGGCTCGATCGGGATGCTTCCGAGCGCGTCGCTCGGAGCCGACGGGCCGGGCCTGTTCGAGCCGGTCCACGGGTCGGCGCCGGACATCGCCGGCCAGGGGATCGCCAACCCGCTGGCGATGTTCCTGTCGGCGGCCATGCTCCTGCGCCACGGCCTCGGCTTGGAAGCGGAGGCGGCGTCAGTAGAATCCGCGGTGGACCGGGCGCTCCAGGCCGGTCTGCGCACCCGCGACCTCGGCGGCGAGGCCACCACCGAGGAGGCATCGCGGGCCGTGCTGGCCAACCTCTAGAAAGGCAAGCGTCGTGAACCAAGCGGACCTCATCTGGCTGAACGGGGAGTTCGTCGCCTGGGAGGACGCCAAGGTTCACGTGCTGACGCACGGCCTCCACTACGGCACCGGCGTGTTCGAGGGGATCCGCTGCTACGAGACCGAGCATGGCCCGGCGGTCTTCCGCCATCAGGACCACCTCGACCGGCTGGCGCGGTCGGCCAAGCTCTACTACATGCCGATGCCGTACACGACCGAGCAGTTGCGCGAGGTCACCCACGAGCTGATCGGCCGCAACGGCCTGCGGTCTTGCTACATCCGCCCGCTCGTCTATCGCGGCTACGGACAGCTCGGCCTCAACCCGCTCGACCTCCCGGTCGAGGTGGCGATCGCCCTCTGGGAGTGGGGCGCCTACCTGGGGGAGGAGAGCAAGCAGGCGGGGATTCGGGCGAAGATCTCCTCCTGGCGGCGGATCAGCCCCGATTCGCTGATCCCCCACGCCAAGGCGTCGGGCCAGTACCTCAACAGCGTCCTGGCCAAGGTCGAGTCGGTCAAGGCCGGCTACGACGAGGCGATCCTCCTCGACGACCACGGCCACGTGTGCGAGGGGTCGGGCGAGAACATCTACGTCGTGCGCGACGGGCGGATCGTCACGCCGCCGCAGACGGCGTCGATCCTCGACGGGATCAACCGCAAGTCGATCATCGTCATCGCCCGGGATCTGGGCTACGAGGTGGTCGAGCGCGACATCGCCCGGGCCGAGCTCTACCTGGCCGACGAGGTGTTCCTGAGCGGGACGGCGGCCGAGCTGGTTCCGGTCCGCGAGGTCGACGACCACGAGATCGGCCGGGGCGAGCCGGGCGAGATCACCAGGGTGCTGCAGAACGCGTTCGAGGATGCCCTCCACGGTCGCAGCGACCGCTACCGGGAGTGGCTGGACATCGTCGTCCCGGCGACGGCGGCCCCGGCGGCCGAGCGGGGAGCGGCAGGAGCCTGATGCGGCGGCGGCGGACGCGGGTCATCGGCGGGCGAATTACCGGGGCGGCCGGCTGAGCGCGCCGGCGGCCGTCCCCGCACCCGACCCCCTTCGCCGCACGAGAGGAAGACCTTGAAGACGATCCAGCTATACGACGCCACCCTGCGGGACGGCATGCAGGGCGAGGGCATGTCGCTCTCGGCGCAGGAGAAGCTCCGCGTCGCCCACCGGCTCGACGAGCTCGGCATCCACCTGATCGAGGCCGGCTTCCCGGCGTCGAACCCGAAGGAGCGCGAGCTGTTCGACCTGCTGGCCGGCGAGACCTTCCGCCAGGCGGGCATCGCCGCCTTCGGCATGACCCGGCGGCGGGGCATGAGGGCCGAGGACGACCCGGGGCTGCGGGTCCTGGCCGACTGCGGCGCGGGGGTGTGCACGCTGGTCGGCAAGACGTGGACCCTCCACCTCGAGAAGGTGGTCAAGGTGGACCGGGAGGAGAACCTGCGGATGATCCGCGAGTCGATCGCCTTCCTGGTCGGGCAGGGCAAGCGGGTGATCTACGACGCCGAGCACTTCTTCGACGGCTGGCGGGCCGACACGGTCTACGCGCGGGCGTGCCTGCGGGCGGCGGCCGAGGCGGGGGCGGAGACGGTGGTCCTGTGCGACACCAACGGGTCGTCGCTGCCGTCGCAGGTGGCGCTGGCCACGCGCGACGCCGTGGGCACGCTGGACGGGAGCCTGCGCATCGGGATCCACGCGCACAACGACGCCGAGTGCGGCGTGGCCAACACGCTCGCCGCGGTCGAGCTCGGGGCGACGCAGGTCCAGGCGACGATGAACGGGTGCGGCGAGCGGACGGGCAACGCCAACCTCGTGTCGATCATCGCCAACCTCCAGCTCAAGCTCGGCCTGCGCTGCCTGTCCGACGCGCAGCTCGCTCGCCTGACCGAGACCGCGCACTTCGTCGACGAGCTGCTGAACGTGACACCGAACCCCAACCAGCCGTACGTGGGCCGCAACGCCTTTGCCCACAAGGGGGGCCTGCACGCGGCCGGGGTGCGGGCGGACGCGGCCACCTTCGAGCATGTCGATCCGGCGCTCGTGGGCAACGAGCGGGAGATCCTGATGTCCGAGCTGGCGGGGCGGGCGACCGTGCGCGAGAAGGCGCGGGCGGCGGGCCTCGAGCTGGACGACGCCGTGGCCGGCCGGGTGCTCGAACGGGTCAAGGCGCTCGAGCACGACGGCTTCCAGTTCGAGGCGGCGGACGCGTCGCTCGACCTGCTGATGCGCCGGGAAGCGGGCGACTACGAGCCGCTGTTCCGCCTGGAGTCGTGGCGGGTGATCGTCGAGAAGCACGGCGACGGAACGGTCGACACGCAGGCGACGATCAAGATCTGGGTGGACGGAGAGCGCTTCGTGCGCACGGCCGAGGGCCACGGGCCGGTCAACGCGCTGGACGTGGCGCTGCGGGCGGTGCTCGGCGAGTTCCACCCCCACCTCCACGACATCGACCTCGTCAACTACAAGGTCCGCATCCTCGACGAGTCGAAGGGGACGGACGCGATCACGCGGGTGCTGATCGACGCGTCCGACGGTCATGACGTGTGGGGTTCGATCGGGGTCTCGGAGAACCTGATCGAGGCGTCTTGGGACGCCCTGCTCGACTCGATCGAGCACGGGATGCTCCGGGGCCGGACGGCGAGCGAGCCGGTCGCGCGTGAGCACTGACGACGGCCCGATCCCGCTGGCCCGGCCGGTCATCGGGCGGGCGGAGGAGGAGGCCGTGCTCGAGGTGCTGCGCTCGGGGCAGCTGTCGCTCGGTCCCCGCCTCGGGGCTTTTGAGGAGCAGTTCGCGCGGCACGTGGGCGCGGCGCACGCGAGCGCCGTCTCGAGCGGCACGGCCGGGCTTCATCTGGCGCTGAGGGCGGTGGGGGTGGGCGACGGCGACGAGGTGGTGACGAGCCCGTTCTCGTTCGTGGCGTCGGCCAACGCGGCGGTCTACGAGCGGGCGCGGCCGGTGTTCGCCGACATCGACCGGGCAACGCTGACGCTCGACCCGGCGGCGGCGGCGGCGGCGGTGACGGACCGCACGCGGGCGCTCCTGCCCGTGCACATCTTCGGCTGGCCGTGCGCGATGGAGCCCCTCGAGGCGCTGGGGCTGCCGATCGTCGAGGACGCGTGCGAGGCGCTCGGCGCCCGCTACGCGGACGGCGTCGCGGTCGGCGCGCGCGGGCACCCGGCGGTCTTCGGCTTCTACGCCAACAAGCAGCTGACCACCGGCGAGGGGGGGATGGTCACCACCGCCTCGGGGGCGGTGAAGGAGCGGATCGACTCCGAGCGCAACCAGGGCCGGGCGCCGAACATGGCCTGGCTCGACCACGACCGGCTGGGCTTCAACTATCGCCTGTCGGACGTCGCCTGCGCGATCGGCCGGGCCCAGCTCGACCGCCTCGACGGGATGCTCGCGGCCCGGGCACGGGTGGCCGGGCGCTACCGGGAGGCGCTGGACGGGATCGAGGAGCTCGACCTGCCGTGCCCGGACGGCGGCGGGGCGGTCCGGGGATGGTTCGTGTTCGTCGTCCAGCTGCCGCGGGGGGTCGACCGCGACGCGACGATCCGGGGCCTCGGGAGCCAGGGGATCCAGTCGAAGCCGTACCTGCCGGCGATCCATCTGATGAGCTACTACCGCGAGGCCTTCGGCCACCGGGAGGGCGAGTTCCCGATCTGCGAGGACGTGGCCGCCCGATCGCTGGCGCTGCCCTTCTTCCCGGAGATGACCGACGGCCAGGTCGAGCGGGTGGCCGGGGCGCTGGCCGGCGTGCTCGGGCGTGCGCCCGTCGCCTGAGCAGGTCCTGCGCCGGCGGCGGGGGCGCTGGTAGGCTCGCCGCGGCTGCCCGGGAAGCGGCCGGGACAGGGACGGGGCGAGCGGTCGCAGTCGGGCCTTCGCCGGGCGTCCTTCCGTCGAGGAGAGGAGCGGGCATGAAACTCGTGATCGGCATCATCCGACCGGAGAAGACCAACGATGTGCTCGAGGCCCTTTACCGGGCCGACGTGCGAGGACTGTCGATGACGCGGGTCCAGGGCCACGGGGGCGAGCTCCAGCGGGTCGAGACCTACCGGGGGACGACGGTCAAGATGGCGTTGTCGGAGAAGATCCGCTTCGAGGTGGCGGTGAGCGACGAGTTCGTCGAGCCGACGGTCGAGGCGCTGTGCGCCGGGGCGCGGACGGGCGAGGTCGGCGACGGCAAGATCTTCGTCGTCCCGCTCGAACAGGCGGTGCGGATCCGCACCGGCGAGACCGACGTCGGCGCCGTGACCCCGGTGGACGGGTGATCGCGACCGCCCTGGGCGGGGCGATCAGCGCGGGGGACACGGCGTGGATGCTCGCGGCCACGGCGCTCGTCCTGATGATGACGCCGGCCCTCGGCCTGTTCTACGCCGGGCTGGTGCGGGCCAAGAACGCGCTGAACACGTTCATGATGACGGTGGCCGCCCTGGGTGTGGTGACGGTCAGCTGGGCGCTCGTCGGCTATTCGCTGGCCTTCGACCGAGGCAACGGCCTGGTCGGCGGCCTGCACTACGCGTTCCTCCAGCACGTCGGCTTCGGACCGCGGGCGGGAACGGCGATCCCGCACCTGCTGTTCTTCGCCTTCGAGGCGGCGTTCTGCATCATCACGGCGGCGCTCCTGGCCGGGGCGGTGGTCGAGCGGATGCGGTTCGGGCCGTTCATGGCCTTCATCACCCTGTGGTCGGTCTTCGTCTACCCGGTGCTCGCCCACCAGGTCTGGGGCGGCGGCTGGCTGGCGCAGCTGGGGACGCTCGACTTCGCCGGCGGCGTGCCGGTCGAGATGTGCTCGGGCTTCTCGGCCCTGGCCGCGGCGATGGTCGTCGGGACCCGGCGCGACTACGGCCGCCAGGCGCTCCTGCCGCACAACGCGATCTATGCGCTGCTCGGGGCCGGCCTGCTCTGGTTCGGCTGGTTCGGCTTCAACGGCGGGAGCGGCTACTCGACGGGGAACGCCGGCGTCCTCGCCTTCACCAACACGCTGCTGGCGCCGGCGTGCACGCTGGTCGTCTGGTTCGGGCTCGACCTGGCGCGAGGAGGTCGGGCCACGGCGATCGGGGCGGCGACGGCGATCGTCGTCGGCTGCGTCGGGATCACGCCGGCGGCGGGCTTCGTCAGCCCGATCTGGGCGATGCTGCTCGGGGCGATCGCGGCGCTGCCGAGCTACGCGCTGATCGTCTGGCGTCCGCGGACGCGCCTGGACGAGACGCTCGACGTGCTGGCGGCCCACGGGCTGGCCGGCCTGACCGGGATCCTCTTCATCGGTTTCTTCGCCCAACGGGGGTGGAACGGCGTGTCCGATGGGCTTCTCTACGGCCATCCGGCCCAGCTCGCCTATCAGGCGGCGGCCGTGCTCGCCGCGCCCGTCTACGCCTTCGCCGTGACCTTCGTGATCCTGCGGCTGCTCGGCCTGGTGACGTCGCTGCGGGCGACCGAGCGCGACCAGGCGCTCGGCATGGACATCGTCCAGCACGGAGAGGAGGCCTACACGACCGGCGAGGGCGCGATCCTCGTCCTCGGCGAGCGGGAGGCGGTCGCGGCGCGCCGGTCCTAGTGGGGGTGGGGCGGTGGCCGTCGAGTATCCTCGGCGGCGTGGCGTCGGGCGATTTCGACCTGAGTGCGGCCGGCCTGCGGGCCGACGCGGCGGAACTCGAGACGGTCGTCGAGGTACTGGCGGCGAAGCTCGAGAGCACGCTGCCCGGCCGCACGAGGGTGCGGCGGCGCGCGCGGCGGCCGCTGTCCCGCGAGAAGCGGGTGAGCGAGGTCGAGGTGAACCTGGGGTCGCGCTTCTGCCTGGAGGCCGACGGGGGCCGCTTGGCCTGCTGGCGCCAGAAGATCGTCGGCGGCATCTCGATCAAGCGCGAGGCGCTCGAGCTCGGTGAGTGGCTGCGCGCCCTGACCGAGGAGCTCGACGCGTCGGGGGGCGAGACCGCCCGGGCGCGCACGGAGCTCGAGCGGCTGCTGGGCTGACCAACCAGAGGAGACTTGATGGGACTGTTCGACCGCAAGCATGACGAGGACCCGGCCGAGACGCCGGGCCCGGCGGCCTCGACCGAGGCGGCCGCGGCGCCGACGGCGGGGGAGGCGGCGGCCGGCGAGTATCACGCCGGCTCGCTCGAGGGCGTGCCCGAGGCGGGGCGGGGCCGCCTGGCCCAGAACAAGCGGGGCCTCTTCACCTCCGACCTCAGCGTCAACGAGTTCATGGTCGTCCGCGAGGCGGGCTTCGACCCGGTGGGCTTCGTGGTCGGCAGCTCGATCTACCACGTCGGCCTGCAGGTGGCGGGCTACCGCCAGAGCATGGAGCTGACCGTGCTCTCCCAGGCGATGTACGAAGCGCGCAACCTGGCGATGACGCGGATGGAGGAGGAGGCCGACCAGCTCGGGGCGGACGGGATCGTCGGGGTGCGCCTGGAGATCAACCGCTACGCATGGGGCGAGAACATGGCCGAGTTCATCGCCGTGGGCACGGCGATCAAGCACCGGGAGGGCGTGCTGCACCGGGCGCCGAACGGGCGGCCGTTCACCAGCGACCTCTCAGGCCAGGACTTCTGGACGCTGCTGCGCACCGGGCACCGGCCGGTGGGCATGGTGATGGGCAGCTGCGTCTACCACGTCGCCCACCAGGCGATGCGCCAGGCCTTCAAGATGACCGGGCGCAACGTCGAGATGCCGAACTTCACCCAGGCGATGTACGACGCGCGGGAGCTGGCGATGGAGCGGATGCAGACCGAGGCGGAGGCGCTCGGGGCCGAGGGCATCGTCGGCGTCCAGCTCCGCGAGCAGAGTCATGGTTGGGGGAGCCACGTGATCGAGTTCTTCGGTCTCGGCACGGCGATCGTGCCGATCGAGGCGGCGGACCCGATCGCGGCGCCGACGCCGGTGATCGACCTGAGCCGCTGAGCTCAGGCGTCCGGGGCGGGAACGCGGCGGCGGGTGAGCGGCGTGGGGATCATCGTCCGCCGCCGGGGGCGGTCGACGAGCTGGATCGTGCACGTCCGCCGGACCGGGTCGTGCTCGGCGGCGCCGACCCGCTGACGGCGGGGGCTGGCCTCGACGACGCCGTCGATCGCGGCGCCGACGAGGCGGCAGATGAGCTCGGGGTGGTCGGGCGAGACGAGCGAGCAGGGACACGAGCGCAGGCGCACCTCGCGCTCGGTGACCGCGGCGTCGAAGCCGAGCCGCTCGAGCAGGCGGGGGAGGGCGCCGACCGGATCGCCGCCGAGCCGGCCGCTCTGGGCGCGACCCCACTGGCGGGCGAAGTCGCGCACGACGTCGACGGTGGGATCGAGGCGCACGACGAAGGCGGTGAGCAGCTCGCTGAGGCCGCCCAGGTCGCTGCTCGGCAGGTGCCAGCCGCTGCGCAGGCGGTAGCGGAGCTGGGGGCGGCCGGGCCCGTCGGGGGTCGCCGGCTCGCGCTCGACGACGCCGTTGGCCTCGAGCTCGCCGATGTGGTTGCGCACGGTGTTGACATGGACGCCGGCCAGGTCGGCGATCTCGCCGAGCGGGGCGCTGCCGCGGTCGGCCAACTTGCGCACGATGGCCAGGCGGACGGGGTCGGCGATCAGCTCGAAGACGTTCACGATCACTCCCGGGTCCTACGAAGCCGCACCGCCGACGGATTACCGGCGCCGGACGGGTCGCGGGTCGTGCGACCCGCGACCAGCGCCGGCGGCCCGAGGATCAGTAGGCGCTTCGCCGGCTGCGACCCGTGGCCGAGGCCGAGAGGATCGAGGCGAGGATCGCCGTGGCTCCGGTGATCAGATGGAGGTAGTTGTCGGCGTTGCCGGACGTCGTGATCGTGAGCACGGGGATGTGGGCGTAGATCAGCCCGGTGATCCCGGCGACGATGTAGACGCCGCCGACGCCGAGGAGGACGCCCTCGGTGATCGCCGTGTCCTTGGTCGCGGACCAGATGAGGAGCAGGCCGATGGCGAGGTGGATCAGATCCTGGAACGGGTTCAGCGTGAGACCGAGGAAGTTGTGGCCGAACTGCGAGACCGGATGGGCGAATCCGGTGACGGCGAAGCCGATCACGCCGCCGACCGCGTAGGCGAGGCCGATGGCCAGGGCCGCAAGCTGGCCCAGGCTCTTTCCTTGCGTCATGTTGCTTCTCCTCCGCTCGTGGAAATAAACGCTCCCTAAGGGCGATAATATACGTCCAGTTGGAGAAAACAAGCCGGCGTCGGTGGGGGCGCGGGGGACGTGGGGCGGGGACCGGGGCGGGCGCGGCCTCCTAGACTGCCGGCACGATGAGCCGATTCCGCGAGCCCCAGCATCCGGACTTCCAGCGGATGAACACATCGCTCGGCTTCGACCGGCGGCTGTGGCCGCAGGACATCGCCCAGTCGCGGGCCCACGCGCGGATGCTGGCGGCGAGCGGGATCATCGCCGCGGCGGACGGCGAGGCCCTGCTCGCCGGCCTGGACGCCGTGGCCGAGGAGCTGGCCGGCGGGCGCTTCCCGTTCGCCGACGGCGACGAGGACATCCATATGGCAGTCGAGCGGCGCCTGACCGAGCTGATCGGGCCGGTGGGCGGGCGGGTCCACACGGCGCGGTCACGCAACGACCAGGTGGCGACCGACATGATCCTCTACACGCGCGAGCAGGCCGAGCGGGCGCGGGCGGGACTGACCGCGCTGATGGAGACGCTGGTCGCGCTGGCCGAGCGGCACGTCGACTGGGCGATGCCGGGCTACACCCACCTGCAGCGAGCCCAGCCGGTCTACCTCGGCCATCACCTGCTGGCCTACTTCTGGATGGCCGAGCGCGACCGGCGCCGGTTCGCCGGGGTGCTCGAGGCGTGCCGCCTGCTGCCGCTCGGGGCCGGGGCCCTGGCCGGCGTGAACTTCGCGACCGACCGGGCGATGGTGGCGGCGGAGCTCGGCTTCGACGGGGTGGCGGCGAACTCGATCGACGCGGTGGCCGACCGCGACTTCGTGCTCGACTTCCTGGCCGCGGCGGCGACGGCGACCACGCACCTGTCGCGCCTGGGGGCCGAGCTCGTGATCTGGTCGAGCCAGGAGTTCGCCTTCTGCGCGCTGCCCGACGCCTGGAGCTCGGGGTCGTCGATCATGCCGCAGAAGCGCAACCCCGACGCGGCCGAGCTCTTGCGGGCCAAGGCGCCGCGCGTCGCCGGCCACCTGGCCGCCATGCATGGCGTGCTCCATGGCCTCCCCCTGACCTACAACAAGGATCTTCAGGAGGACAAGGAGCACCTGTTCGACGCGGCCGACACGCTCGAGCTGTGCCTGTCGGCGGCCCGGGGGATGCTCGCCGGCGCGGTGTTCGACCGGGCGCGGCTGGCGGCGTCGGCGAGCGACGAGATGATCGCCGCGGTGGACGTCGCCGACCTCCTCGTCCGCCGGGGCATGCCGTTCCGCGAGGCCCACGGGATCGTCGGCGGGCTGGTGCGGCGGGCCGAGGAGTCGGGCCGGACGCTGTCGGCGCTGACGCCGGCCGAGCTCGCCGGCGAGTCGGAGCTGCTCGACGAGGAGTACTACGCCGTGCTGGCCGAGAGCTCGTGGCTGGAGTCGAAGGTCTCCGAGGGGGGCACGGCCCTGGCGCGGGTGCGCGAGCAGCTCGTCGGGGCGCGGGCGGCGCTCGCCGGCGAGGCGTGACCCTGGGGCCCGCCTTCTACGACCGGCCGGTGCTCGAGGTCGCGCGCGACCTGATCGGCTGCGTCGTGCGCCACGGGGCGTGCGCCGGGGTCATCGTCGAGACCGAGGCCTACCACGACTCGGAGCCGGCCTGCCACGCGTTCGCCGGCCTGACGCCGCGGACGGCGACGCTGTTCGGTCCGCCGGGCCGCGCCTACGTCTACCGCTCCTACGGCATCCACTTCCTCCTCAACGCGGTCGCCGAGGCGGAGGGGGTCGGCGCGGCGGCGCTGATCCGGGCGCTCGAGCCGATCGAG
Organism: uncultured Solirubrobacterales bacterium; assembly: GCA_963795745.1. Classification (GTDB taxonomy): domain Bacteria; phylum Actinomycetota; class Thermoleophilia; order Solirubrobacterales; family Solirubrobacteraceae; genus Palsa-513. Next base: position 4,891 of record CAWCIT010000015.1, on the reverse strand, counting down.
GGCATCGACCTCATGCGCGAGCGGCGCGGCCTCGAGCGTCTGGGCGACCTGTGCTCGGGACCGGGCAAGCTCACCCAGGCGCTGGGGATCGGCCTCGAGCGCAACGGCGGCGACCTGGCGGCCGGGCCGGTGCGGATCGAGCTGGGGCCGGCGGGCGGGCGGGCGGCGGTCGTGACCGCGAGCCGGCGGATCGGGATCACCCGGGCGGTCGAGCTGCCGTGGCGCTTCTGCGTCTCGGGCCACCCGTGCGTGTCGCGGCCGCGGCCGCCGACGTCCGGCTAGCCGCTCGGGGGGCCCCGGGGCGCCGCCGGTCGCGGCCGCGGCCGCCGACGGTCCGGCTAACCGCTCGGGCCCTGGGCGCCGCCGCTGGCCCCGGCGCCGCCGCCGGACGGGGGGTTGGCCGGAGCGGCTCCCGGGCTGGGCGTGGACGGCGGCGGGGTCGCCGGGGTCGGGGTGGGGTTGACCGGCGCGGCCTGCGTCGGGTTGGGAGTCGCGGTGGCCGGCGCCGGGGTGGCCGGGGCCGTTCCGGTCACGCTCCCGGTGGCGCCGCCGCCTCGGCTCGGGCTCGGGTTGGCCGTCGCGCCGCCGTTGCCGGTCGTCGCGGCCGGCCCGGTCGAGCTCGGGCCGCTGCTCGCCGGCGAGGCGGTCGTCGTGGTGTCCGTCGTGGTCGTCAGGGTCTGGCCGGTGCGGGCCGCCCGCTGGGCCGCGCGGGTGTCGTAGACGCCGGCCGCGGCGACCATGAAGTCGTGCCAGATCAGGGCCGGGAAGGTGCCGCCGGCGACGGGGGAGCCGTTGAAGTCGGTGCTCATCGACCGCAGGCGGTCGGGGTAGCCGACCCAGACGGCGACGGTCAGGCCGGGGTGGGTGGCGTCGCCGTGGGTGAAGCCGACGAACCAGGCGTCGCCGTAGTTCTCGGTCGTCCCGGTCTTGCCGGCGGCCCAGGTGCCGAAGTCGGCCGCCTTGCCGGTGCCGGAGGTGACGACGGTGTGGAGGATCGACTGCTCGGTCTGGTCGACGTCGGACGGGATCGCCCGGCGCAGGAGGATCCGGTTGCGGTCGGGGTGGCTCTGGCCGGGGACGTCGACCGAGTGGATGCCGACCGGGCCGCTCGGCGGGCCGAGCGTGCCGTCGACGCGCTGGCCGTCGTGGGCGATCGTCTCGTAGGCGTGGGCCATGTCGAGCGGGGTGACCCCGGTGTGGAGGCCGCCGAGGACGATCGCGTAGTTGGTCGAGACGGGCGTGCGGATGCCGGCGGCCTTGGCCAGGGCGGCGATCTTCGGCGTCCCGGCCTTGATCCCGACCTGGGCGTAGACGGAGTTGTCGGAGACGGTCGTGGCGTCGGTGAGGCTGCGGGAGCCGGCGTAGGCGCCCTCGTAGTTGTTGACCACGAAGTGCTCGTGGCCGCGGGTGCCGGGGACGACGAAGCTCACCTTCTGCGACGGCCAGACCGAGTCGGGGGAGATCCCCTCCTTGAGCGCCTGGGCGAGGACGAAGGCCTTGAACGCCGATCCCGGCTGGCGCTGGCCCTGGGTGGCCAGGTTGAACGGCGAGGTGTTGAAGTCGCGTCCGCCGACCAGGGCGCGGACCTCGCCGGTGGCGTTGTCGATCACGACCATGGCCGCCGACGGGCCGTCCGGGCCGGGAAGGTAGCCGGCGACCGCCTGCTCGGCCTTCTGCTGGAGGTCGTAGTCGAGGGTGGTGTGGACGACGAGGCCGCCGTCGAAGGCCTCGGGCACGTGGTAGCGGTCGACGAGCTGCTGCTTGACCCAGGTGGTGAAGTAGGCGACGCCGGGCTCGATCACCTTCTCCTGGGGGGGAATGATGTTCGCGCGGGCGGGGAGCGCCTTGGTGATGGCGTCCTGGTACTCGGCGTAGGGGAGGTAGCCCTGCTTGTACATGTCGGCGAGCACGAGGTTGCGCCGCAGCCGCGCCGCCCGCGGGTGGGCGATGGGGTCGTAGGCGCTCGGCGAGGCGACGACGCCGGCGAGGAGGGCGGCCTCCTCGGGGGCGACGAGGCCGTGGACGCAGAGCGGCTGGCCGGTGGTCCCGCAGTTGAACTGGCTGGTCGTCGAATCGTGGCCGAAGTAGGTGCGGGCGGCCGACTCGATCCCGTAGGCGCCGTTGCCGAAGTAGATCGAGTTGAGGTACTCGGTGAGGATCTTGTCCTTCGTCCATTTGCGCGTGAGGTGGTAGGCGAGGGCGGCCTCGCGGAGCTTCTCGAACACCGTGCGCTTGTTCTGGGCGCGGAGGGCGTTCTTGACGAACTGCTGGGTGATCGTCGAGGCGCCCTGGGCGGCCCGCTGCTTGAAGATGTCGGCGACGAAGGCGCGGGCGATGCCCTTGAGGTCGATGCCGGAGTTGGTGTAGAAGCGCTGGTCCTCGACGGCGATCATCGCCCGCTTCATCATGAACGGGATGTCGGCGCTGTTGACGAGGATCCGGTTGTCCTGGCCGGTCAGCACGCCGATCTGCCTGCCGTTGATGTCGAGGAGGATCGAGTTCTTGGCCGCCCGGTATTCGGCCCGGTTCTCGAGCGCCGGGAGGTCGGAGGCGATGGCCATGATCATCCCGAACACGGCCGAGACGATCGCCAGGAGGGCGAGGGGAAGCAGGACGACGAGCAGGCGAAGCTTCTTCAGCCGCGGCTTGCGCCGCCGGCCGCGGCCGTCGACCGGGGGCCCGCCGTTGGGGCCCCCGTTGCTCGTGAGGGTGCCGTCGACGGACGAGTCCGGCCCGTCGACCGGGGCGTAGGCGGTGCCGACGGCGTAGGGCGTCGGGCGGACTTCGTCGCCAGGCGCGGCACCGAGCTCGGCGGGCCGCTGCTCGTCGTAGTAGCCGTAGCCGGGCTCGTCCGCGGCCGGGTACTCGCCGCGGACGGCCGCGCCCGACGCGCCGGCCCCGTCCTCGCCGGTCCAGTGGCCGTCTTGGGCCGCCGGGTAGCCGTAGCCGGCCTCGCGGCCGGCGGGGGGGTCGTGACCGGCGTCGTGGCGGTGGCCGGCGGGGGGGTGGTAGCCGGCGTCGGGGTGGTAGCCGGCGTCGGGGTCGTAGTCGGCGGGCGGGTGGTAGCCGGCGTCGGGGTGGTAGCCGGCGTCGGGGTGGTAGCCGGCGTCGGGGTGGTAGCCGGCGTCGGGGTGGTAGCCGGCGTCGGGGTGGTAGCCGGCGTCGGGGTGGTAGCCGGCGGGCGGGGCGTGGCCGGCGTCGGGGTGGTAGCCGGCGTCGGCCTGGGAGCCGGCGGGCGGGTGGTAGCCGGCGTCGGGATCGTAGCCGGCGGGGGGGTCGTAGCCGGCGGACGGGTCGTAGTCGGCCGGGTGGCTGTGGCCGGCGTGGTAGTCGTCGTCGGCGTGGGGGCCGGCCCCGGGATCGAGCTCGGCCGACGCGTCGGCGTCGGGCGGCCGGTGCCCGTTGCCGTGAGCGCCGTTTCGGTGGGTTCGCCCGTCGTCGGCGTAGCCGTCGGTCGGCGCATCCTCGTACGGGTGGCGGCGGTCGTCCTCGCTCATGGGCAGGCGCGGCGGGCCCCAGACGGGACCGGTGTCGGCGGCCGCAGGGCGGCCTGGTGGAAGGGTGAAGACACGGCGGCGTGCGCCCCCACCTCGGGCGCAGACTCTAGCATCCGCGTCATCGTCCGAGCGACAGATCAAGCCGAGCAGCTCGCGCGCGACGCGGTCGACTGCCTGCCGGCGGAGGGCCTCAGGCGCAAGCTGGAGCTCGGCCGTCCGCTGCGGGTGAAGCTCGGGATAGACCCGACCGCGCCGGACATCCACCTCGGCCACACGGTGGTGCTCGGCAAGCTGCGGGCCTTCCAGGACGCCGGCCACCGGGTGGTCCTGATCATCGGCGACTACACGGCGCGGGTCGGCGATCCGAGCGGGCGGTCGGACACGCGGCCGCAGCTGTCGGCGGCGGAGATCGAGGCGAACGCGAGGACATTCCAGGAGCAGGCGTTCAAGGTGCTCGACCGCGAGCGGACGGAGGTGCGCTTCAACGGCGAGTGGCTGGACATGTCGATGCACGAGCTCTTCGCCCTGCTGCGGACGACGACGGTCGGTGCGCTGCTCGAGCGCGACGACTTCGCCAAGCGGCGGGCGGCCCAGGCGCCGATCTCGATGCTCGAGCTCCTGTATCCGCTGATGCAGGGGTACGACTCCGTCGCCGTCGCGGCCGACGTCGAGCTCGGAGGGACCGACCAGAAGTTCAACCTCCTGCTCGGCCGCGACATCCAGCGCGCCTACGGGGTGCCGGAGCAGGCGATCGTGACCATGCCGATCCTCGTCGGGACCGACGGCGTGCGCAAGATGTCGAAGTCGCTGGGCAACCAGATCGGCGTGACCGAGCCGCCGGGAGAGATCTACGGCAAGACGCTGAGCATTCCGGACGGCGCGCTCGACCAGTGGTTCCGGCTGCTGCTCGGCCATCCGCCGCCGCCGGAGCTCGCGCCGCGCGATGCCAAGCGGCTGCTCGCGCGGGAGCTGGTCGCGCGCTTTCACACGGCGGCGGCGGCCGACCGGGCGGAGGCCGAGTTCGACCGCGTGCTGGGCGGCCGGGGCGGCCAGCCCGACGAGATCGAGGAGGCGCGCTTCGCGGCCGCCGACGGGACGGTCCACCTGCCGGCGCTGATCGCCGACGCCTTCGGCGTCTCCCGGTCGGACGCCCGGCGCCTGCTCGCGCAGGGTGGGGTCCAGCTCGACGGGGAGGTCGTCGAGCAGGTCGACGTGGCCGCGGACAGGCTCGACGGGCGCGTGCTGCGGGTCGGAAAGCGCCGCTTTCGCCGGCTCGTCGGCGCCTGATGGCCATCCACAGCGGCCTCCTGCGCCTGAGCACCGCCGGCGGCGGCGAGATCGTCGACCTGACCGCCGGCGTCGCCTCGGTGGTGCGCATGGCCGAGATCGAGGTG
>CAWCIT010000014.1:0-266993 GCA_963795745.1 uncultured Solirubrobacterales bacterium | reverse complement strand
GGTCCCCCGAGTGCGGCACTCGGTCCCCCGAGTGCGGCAGGCAGAATCAGGGCGCCGGGGCGAGGTAGCTGCGGCCGGCGCGCAGCACGATCAGGCGGCGGCGACGGAAGTCGGTCACGGCGACTACGCCGCGCTGGACGGTCGTCAGCGTTCCGTCGCAGCGGTCGGTGGTCGTCCAGATCGTGCCGCGGACGGTGGCCGAGCTATAGCGCCCCCGGGTGCGAAAACGGCCGTTAGCGGTCGCGCGCAGCAGGGTCAGCACGGTCTGCGGCAGGGTCCGCTTGGCCGCCGTGTGGGCTTTGCCCACGCGCACGCACGTCTTGCTCGTGCTGCCTGGATCGACGAGGCGCAGCTCGGTCACGCCGCGCTCACGCCGATTCTGCAGAACGCTGAACAGGCCAGCGGTGAAGTTCCCGGTCTGCACCTGCCCGCGCCGGGCGGTCGCGCTGGTGAGACGCACCGCCCCGGCGGTGGTGTCGAAGATGGTGCCGACCGGGAGCTGACGCGCCTGGGTGAGCGGCACGAACCCGGTGCCCTTGGCGGCGCTCGCGTGGGCGACGTGCCCGGTTCCCGGGAGCAGCACGTACACGGTGCCGCTGACCGTGGTCGCGTCGACCGATCGACCGAGGACCGGCGGTGGGGGTGGCGCCGTCCTCGAGGTCGCCGGGGTGAGGTCGGCAACGCGCAGCGTCTGGGTGCCGCCGCCCTGGTCGAGGAAGCTCACGAACCCCTGGCCGTCATCGGCGGCGGCCAGGCGGATCGAGTCCACGCCGATGACGTAGTTCGGCGTGCCGGCCGCGACGTCCCCGACCGCCGTGAATGACGCTCCGCGGTCACCTGAGACGTACAGCCGGATGGTGCTGACCCCGTCGGGCCGTTCCGGACCGCGCCAGGCGACGAGCAGCCGCCCACCCGGCGTCTGAAACAGACGCCCTGCGTTGTCGGTCGGCGTGTCGTTCTGCACCGTCACCGGCGCCCCGAACCCGGAGCCGGTGTAGCGGCGCACGTCGACGCGCGGGTCGCGCCCGGTCGCGTCGTAGTCCTGGGAGGCCAGAAACAGGCCGCTCGGGCCGCCCGCGAGACTCGGCAGCACCCCGGTGGTGACCACGGCCGGGGCGCTCCAGCTCGCGGGGTCGTTCGGATCGCCGGCACCGCCCGGGCCGCCGGTGTAGCGGGTGAAGTCGATCGTGGACGGTGTCGCGCCGTTGAGCAGCGTGAACGCCTCGACCGGGTTGGCGAACGGCCCGCCGCCCGCCAGGCCGAGGGTCGAGCCGGCGGTGGTCAGCGGCAGCGGCGCCAGGTCGGCGCCCGACGCCGGCCCCGCGCCGGTCGCCGGCACCCCGAGGAAGAACAGGCCCGGGTTGTGGGATGACACGTCAAACCCGGCGCCGGCGGCCAGCACCTCGGACGGGTTGCTGCCGCGATAGGCGCCCGACTGCGCTACCTGGACCGCCGGCCCAAACGACTGGCCGCCGTCGCTTGAGGTCCACACCACGACATCCTGCGCGAGAAACCGCGCCCCCACGACGTACACCGTCGACCCGCCTCCGAGGACCGGGAACGCCGCCGACACCTGCGCGGAGTCAAACGGCGCCGGATTCAGCGGCGCCGCGGGCAGGACGATCGGCTTCCCGCACGTCCCGCCGCGCGCCACCCGGCAGAACATCGTCGTGTCATCACCAGCCGGCGGCCTGTGCTCCCAGGCGAAGAACCCCGTCCCGGCCGCGTTGACCGCCTCCCCGGCGAAGCTGTCAGGGCTCGTGTCCAACGTGAACGCATCCGTCGCATGAGCAGGGCCCGACAACGCTAGGCCGGACGCCAAGACCACCACCAGAGTCCCAAACGGTCGTCTCTGCATACCCGCGAGTCTACGCCCCGCGCCCCCGCCCGTTTGCCGCGTCACGGCTTGCCGCCGGCGTTCCCGGCTCGGCTTGGCATGCAAGATTGCATGTTGCGATGCGAATCGCATGCTAGGGTCGGTTGGTGCCCAAGAGCGTCCAGATCCGCGATCTCGACGACGACGTCTATGCCGCCCTGACCCGGCGCGCGGCCGAGACCGGGATCAGCGTCCCCGAGCTGCTGCGCGGCGAAGCCCACCGGCTCGCCGCCCGGCCAAGCGTCGAGACCTGGCTCGCGCGCACCCGGCGCCGGTCCTCGCCCGTCGACCGGACGGACATCCTCGCGGCGCTCGACGAGCAGCGGGGCGCCTGGCCCGATGTTGGTCGTTGACGCCTCCTGCCTGTGCGAGGTGGTGATCGGAGCGCCCGGGGCCGACCAGATCCGCGAACGGCTGGCGGCCGAGGTCGATCAGGCGGCCCCGCACGTCGTGGACGTCGAGGTGTTCGGCGTGATCCGGCGCGAGCACCTCCGCGGTCGCCTGGACCCGACGGCCGCGGCCCAGGCGGTCGAGGACCTCCAAGCATGGCCGGGCGAGCGCCACGGCCACCGCTTCCTCCTCGGCCGGGCCTGGGAGCTCCGGGACACGGTCCGCGGGTGGGATGCGATGTACGTGGCCCTCGCCGAGGCGCTCGACGCGACCCTGCTCACCGCCGACCGGCGGCTGGCCGCCGCGACCGGTCCGACCTGCCGGGTCGAGGCCGTCGGGCCCGGGTAGGCCCGTCGGCTACTGCTCGAGCTGGTCGGTCGTGCAGGCCTGGGGCGGCTTGTCCTCGCGCCAGCGCACGACCTTCGCCCCGTGGCGGATGCGCCCGTCGGAGGCATGGTCGAACCGCACCTCGACGACGAGCTCCGGGCGCATGGCGATCCACTCGAGGTCGCGGCCCCCGGACCACCGGGACGGCTCGCCCGAGCCGCGCTGACCGGTCTCGAACGGGGCGAGCCGGCCGACGAGGGCGCGCTTCTCCGTCGCCGTGAACCCGGATGAGTGTCCGACCTCTCGGAGCCGCCCCGCCTGGTCATACGCCCCGAGGATCAAGGCACCGACCGTGCCCTCGGCCTTGCCCGGCCGCCAGCCCATGACCACGGCATCGAGCGTCCGGACCCGCTTGACCTTGACCATCCCCTTCCGCTCGCCCGGCCGGTACGGGGCCTCGACGTCCTTGGCGATCACCCCCTCCGCCGTGCGCAGCCAGTCCGCCGCCGCCGCCGCCGTCCCGACCACCGGAGTCAGCTCGGCCGAACCGAGGTCCCGGGCTTCCAGACGGTCCCGCCGCTCCCGCCAGGGCAGCTCCAAAAGTACATCGTCGTCCTCGGCCAGCACGTCGAACGCGATGTAGGTGGCCGGCGTCTCCACGGCCAGGCGGGCGACCCGCGAGGCCGCCGGGTGGATCCGCTGGCCGAGGAGGTTGAACTCCTCGCCCCCCTCCTTCCCGTGGATCACGATCTCCCCGTCGAGAACGTACCGGCCGGCCGGGAAGGCGAGCTCCGGAAAGTACCGGGTCAGCGGCTTGCCGTTGCGCGACTGGACGATCGCCTGCGCCCCGTCGACGAAGACGATCGCCCGGAAGCCGTCGTACTTCGGCTCGTACGCGTACCCCTCGCCCTCCGGGAGCGACGCCGCCGGCCGGGCGAGCTGGGGGAGGACCGGCGGGGTGAGGGGGAGGGCCACGACCGGAGCCTACGCCGAGCGCTGGTTACGCACGATCCCGACCGCCTGGCTCCACCCGGCGGTCTCTGACCCGCGCTCCGAGTCAGAGGTCGAGAGGAAGCCAAGCGCCCGGCCGATCTGGAAGGTGGCCGCGGCGGGCGCCGACCCAACGACCGCCGGCCTGCGCCCCGACTGCTCGCGCCCGACCGGCTCGCCGAAGTCGACCAGCCACACCTCACCCCGGCGAGGCGTCTACCGACGAGGTGAACGTGGCGCCGGCCGTGCCGCGTCGTTCGTGGTCTACTTGACCGCGATGCCCGGCTCCCTCCGATGACCCCGTCGGCGATCGAGACGCACGGCCTGACCAAGGACTACGGCTCCGGCCACGGCGTCTTCGACCTCGATCTCGAGATCCGGCCCGGGGAGATCTTCGGGTTCCTCGGTCCGAACGGGTCGGGCAAGACCACGACCATGCGCACGCTCGTCGGCCTCTCCCGCCCGACCGCCGGCGATGCTCGGGTCCTCGGCCTCGACATCGTCGGCCAGAGCCTCGAGCTCCGCCGCCGCGTCGGCTTCCTCGCCGGCGACTTCGGCATGTACCCGAAGCTCACCGGCCGGGCCATGCTCGACTACCTCGCCCGCCTCCACGGCGGCGTCGACCCGGCTCAGGTCACCGCCCTGGCCGAGCGCTTCGACGCCCAGCTCGACCGCCCGCTCGAGGACCTCTCGACCGGCAACCGGCAGAAGGTCGGGCTGATCCAGGCCTTCATGCACGAGCCGGAGCTCCTGATCCTCGACGAGCCGATCGCCGGGCTCGACCCCCTCGTCCAGAAGCACTTCCACGAGCTCCTGGCCGAGGTCCGCGCCGCCGGACGGACGGTGTTCCTCTCCTCGCACACCCTCTCCGAGGTCGACCGGGTCGCCGACCGGATCGCCATCCTCCGGGCCGGTCGGCTCGTCGTCGTCGACACGCTCGCCCACCTCCGGTCGGTCGCCGTCCGGCGGCTCGACATCGAGTTCGCGGCGCCGCCCCCTCTCGACGCCTTCCGGGCGCTGCCCGGCGTCCGGCACGTCGAGGCGACCGGAGACACCGTCCGGGTCGCCTTCGAGGGGTCCGCCGACGCCCTGGTCAAGGCCGCGGCTCGGTTCGAGGTCGTCGAGATCCGCAGCCGCGAGGACGACCTCGAGGAGATCTTCCTCAGCTACTTCCAGGCGGCCGGGGCGTGACCCGGGCCGCGTTCGCAATGGAGCTCCGCCTCCGCGCCCGGGTCGTCCTCGCTGCCGCCGGGTCGATGATCGTCATGTGCCTCGGCGTCGGCGCCCTCTTCCCGTCGCTCGGGGGGACGATCGGCAAGCTCAACCTCCCCAAGGGCGTCGCCGACCTCCTCGGCGGCGCCAACTACGCGACCATCGCCGGCTGGATGAAGAGCGAGATCGTCTCGATCCTCGGCCCGGTGATCGTCGCCGGCGTCGCCATCACCGGCGCCGCGGCCACGACGGCCGGGGAGGAGCAGGCCCGGGTCACCGGGCTCCTCCTCGCCCACCCGGTCCCCCGATCCCGGCTGCTCCTGGCCAAGGCCGCCGCCCTCGCCGCCGCCGCCGCCGGCCTCGGGATCGCCACCTTCGCCGGCCTGGTCGGCGGCGTCGCCCTCGCCGGGGGCGGCCTCGGGGCCGGCGACATCGCCGCCCAGGCGCTTCACCTCGTCTTCCTCGGCCTCGGCTTCGGCGCCCTCGCCCTCGCCATCGGCGCCTCGACCGGCGAGCGGACGCTGGCCGTCGGAGTCACCGGCGCCGTCGCCGGGGCGATGTTCCTCGTCAACGGCTTCGCCCCCCTCGTCCACGCGATCTCCTGGCTGCGCTACCTCACCTTCTTCCACTACTACTCCGGGCACGACCCCCTGACCCGCGGGGTCGATCTCGCCGATCTCGGCGTGCTCGCCGTCCTCGGCACCCTGCTCCTCGTCGTGGCCGTCGCCGGGTTCGAGCGCCGCGACATCCGCTCCTGACCGGGAGGGCCCCGCGTGACCATCCACCGCATCCCGGGTGCAACACGGTGATACCCTCGGACGGGTGCCAACCCGTCATCCACGCCAGATGATCACCCTCACGCCTGAGCGCGCGGCCCTCCTCGACGAGGTCGCCGGGCTCGAGGGCCGGCGTCCGGACCTCGGCGGCCTGCTCGAGGAGGGGGCACGCGCGCGGCTCGACCGGTTGCGGCAAGAGTCGTCCTCGACCCAGGCCGCTCGGGCGCGCCTCGCCGGGCGCGTCCGCCAGCGCGTCCTCGACCAGGATCCCGAGGCGGCCGATCGCGTCAAGCGGCTCGGGCGCGAGCTCTAGCCGCGGCGTGCTCCTGCTCGACAACTCGGCCTGGGCCCGGCTCGACTCGGCGGCGCTGGCCGACGATCGCCGCGAGGAGATCGCCGCCCTGATCGAGGCCGGCGAGCTCGCCGTCTCCACGCCGTTCCTGCTCGAAGCCGGCTGGTCGGCCCGCACCGGAGCCCATCACGACGAGATCCTCTCCGATCTCCTCCAGTTGCCTCGCCTCGTCATCGACGCCGAAAGCGAGACCGCCGCGCGGGCCGCCCAGCGCGACCTCGCCCACCGCGGCCACCAGCGCAGCGCCTCGCCGATCGACCTCCTGATCGCCGGCTGCGCCCACACCCACGGCGCCGGCGTGCTCCACTACGACCGTGACTACGACCTCCTCGTCGAGATGACCGCCCTCACCTTCGCCTCGGAATGGCTCGCTCCCTCCGGGAGCCTCTGAGCCACCGGCGCGGCCTCACCTACGCCAAGCGGCTCGACGCGCCCGAGGCCTGGATCGAGCGGATCGCCGCCGGCTGGCACGAGCCCGGCGACAAGCGCGCCGTCCTCCTCGTCCAACTCGCCCCCACCAGGCTCGCGACGTGCGCCTCGGCGAATGAGCCCGGAGCTCGCCGGTAGGATCCGCGGATGACCGGCGAGCAGGCGACCGTGGCCGAGGAGGAGTACCTCCAGACCCTGTTCTGGCTCAGCGAGGCCGGCCTCCCGATGACCGGGGCCAACGTCGCCCGGGCGATGCAGCTCTCGGCCCCGACCGTCCACGAGATGGTCGGCCGGCTCGAACGCGACGGGTACATCACCCGGGCCCAGGACAAGGCGATCAGCTTCACCGCCTCCGGGGCCCAGCACGCCGAGGAGGTCGTCCGCCGCCACCGGCTGATCGAGCGCTTCCTGACCGACGTCCTCGGCATTCCGTGGGACGAGGTCCACGAGGAGGCCGAGCGGCTCGAGCACGCGATGTCGCCGATGCTCGAGGAGTACATGCTCGCCGCGATCGGCGACGTCCGCACCTGTCCCCACGGCCATCCGATCGTCGTCGGCGCCCGGATCGCCGGGGTTCCCCTGGCCGACGTCGAGGTCGGCGCCCGGGTCCAGGTCCTCCGCTTCGAGAACGAGGCCGAGGATCTCCTCCACTACCTCAAGCAGTCGGGGATCGAGCCCGGGCTCGAGGGCACCCTCTCGTCCACCGGCGCCGAGGAGGTCGTCCTCGGCTTCGACGGCGGGAGCTGCACCGTCACCCGGAGCGTCGCCGAGACCGTCTCCGTCCTGGCCGACCCCTCTCCGCCGCCCCGGGTCGCCCTCCCCGAGCAGCTCGTGCTCGGCAAGGACCGCTACGGGCGCTGAGCGCCAGGACGGGGCTCGCGGCGTCGCCGCCACGAGCCCCGTCCGCGGTCAGGTGGTCGCGGCCACGCAGACGGCGTTCGGGTAGAACGACTCCCCGTAGCTCGGCGGATTCACGTCGGTGGCCGTCGCCAGCCAGTACTTCCCGTCCGAGGACGGGAGCACCGAGCTGATGAAGCCATTCGCCTGGTCGTGGTTGGTCGCCCCGCCGGCCACCGCCAGCTCGCCGGCGCCGCAGTACCCGGAGCCCGCCGTGTTGAAGAGGGCCGAGCCCCCGCCCGTCGGCATCGAGAAGACCGTCCCGTAGGCCCCGACGGCCGCCGTGTCGATCTCGTAGCTGCTGACGTCACCGCTCGGGATGCAGACCGCCGACACCTGGTAGGACTCGCCGCCGTAGGACGGCGGGTTGACCATGTGGACGAAGACCTCCCAGGCCCGCTGGTCGGTCGTCGGCCGGGAGACGGTCAGGAGCGTGGTCGGGAAGTGGCTGCGCACGCCGCCGCCGACGACGACCTCGCCCGGCGCGCAGTAGGCGTCACCGGCGGCGATGTTCGCCCCGTAGTACGTGTTCGGTCCGACCGGGAGCGGCCCGGTCTGCACCTGGTGGTAGCCGGGCACCGAGGACGCGTCGACGCAGATCACGTACGGCGTGAAGTGCTCGGTGTAGGTCTCGGTTCCCGTGTCGGTGGCCACGATCTGCCAGGTTCTCGCGTCGAGCGGATACGACGACCGGATGAAGGTCAGCGGGCTGTGCGCGCTCACGCCCCCGCCGAGCACGACCTTCCCCGGCCGGCAGAAGGCGTCGGCCGCGACCGACTGGCCCGGCGTGATCGCCGTCGATGCCCCGACCGAGATCGTGTACCCGGTGACTCCGCTCGCCACCGGCGTCGCCGCTGCCCCGCCCGGGGCCGTGAGCCCCACCGCCGCCGCCGCGACGAACGCGGCTAGACCTCGCCGACCCGTGCCTCCACCGTCGAAGCGTGAAATGAACCCCATGATGTCCCCTTGCTCAACGACCTCGACCCGCGAGGTCAGCGGCAACGCCACCCGCGCCTCGCTTCGGCTGCCGACGCCCTCTCGACGTCACTTCCGCGTGGACCACGTTCAGGCACCGTCCAGCGCCCGTCGCAGACTGTACACCCAACCTCGCTCCGGTCCGGCCGGGTCGAGACCGGGCACGCGCCGTCAGACGCCGGCGCCCTCGAGCGCCTTGGCCGCCTCGCCGATCCGCGCGACGGCGTCCTCGATCTGGGCCGGGGTGACCCCGGAGTAGGCGAGGCGCAGGGCGTCCTGGCCGCCGTCGACCATGAAGTCGGTGCCCGGCAGGACGGCGACCCCGCGCTCGGCGCACGCCGCCACCATCGCCGCCGCGTCGAGACCGGGTGGGAGGGTGACCCACATGAAGTAGCCGCCCTCGGGCCTGACGAAGCTCGCCCCCGGGAGCTCGCGCTCGAGCGCGCTCGCCAGGGTCTCGGCCCGCTCGGCCAGGGCCGCCTTGACCGTCTCGATCGACCGGTCGAGGGCGCCCGAGAGGCAGAACTGGTGGACGATCGCCTGGGCCACCATGTTCGGGGAGATGTAGGTGCTCGTCGCCCGCTTGGCGATCCGCCCGATCAGCGACGGCTCCCCGACCAGGTACCCGACTCGGATCCCCGGGCAGACGGTCTTCGAGAAGGAGCTGGCGTAGACGACGTGGCCGCCCTGATCGAGGGAGAGCATCGACGGGACGGTCTCCCCGCTGAAGCGCAGCGACACGTACGGGTCGTCCTCGAAGATGGTGAACCCGTGGGCCGCGGCGAGGGTGAGGAGCTGCTCGCGCTTGGCCAGCGACAGCGTGTACCCCGCCGGGTTCTGGAAGGTCGGGATGATGTGGGCCAGGGACGGCCGGGTCCCCCCGGCGAGGAGCCGAGCCAGGGCATCGGTGTCGATCCCGTCCGCCTCGAGCTCGACCGCGTGGATCTTCGCCCCGCGCTGGCCGAGGGCGAGGAGCGTCCGGTCGTAGGTCGGGCGCTCGACCACGACCTCGTCCCCGGCCGCGACGAGCTCGTCGAAGAGGAAGGCGTCGGCCTGCATCGACCCGTTGGTGACGAGGACCTGGTTCTCCTCGACCCCGTGGCGCTCGGCGATCCACCGGCGCAGCGGCACGTAGCCGATCGACGTCCCGTACGCCGTGGCCCCGCCCGGGTCTTTGGCGAACGCCTGCGCGGCGGCCGCGGCCAGCCCGTCGACGTCGACGATGTCGAGCGACGGAGCGCCCCGGGCGAAGGAGATGGAGGGCGGAGTCATGGGCGGGAGCTTATCGAGCGTGGCCGGCTCAACCATCGCCCGGGAGGTGGTGGCAGGCCTGGCTGCCGGCCGGCGACCGGACCGCCCGGAAGTGCTCGTTCGAGCGTCGCGATGTTGAGCACGAATCGCCGAAGCCCGAAGCCGACAAGTGCCCCTCGATGCGTTCAGCCAGATCCGCCGGCCCGTCGAAGAGCCGGGCGAGGTTCATTTCAGCTCATCGCGTCTCCAACCAGAACGCCACGCCGTGCCGCTGCACGTCGCCGAGTCCCGGCCGGTCCCACATCCCGGCCACGACATCGGCGAGCGCGGGCGTTCCCATCGCGTAATGGGCGGGGAGCACGACCTCGACTGCGGGACGCCCGAGGAGGTATGCCGCGAGCATGTACTGCTCGGTGTAGTACCGCCCCGCGAAGGGCTCCGGGTAGTCGAACGGCAGGTAGATGTCGTGGATGCCGACGAGTACACCAGCCGGAAGGGCGGGCAGCACCTCGAGGAAGAACACGGTCACGTCGTTGCCCATGAAGACGCTGTGCGACCCGTCGAAGAAGACGACGTCCCCGGCTTCGAGCCCGGAGAAGCGCTCGAGCGCCGCTTGTTCGAGCGGCCGGCGGATGACCGTGTCGCAGAGCACGTCGATCTCGTCGCGCGGATACGGATCGATCGACGTGATGAGGGTGGCCAGGTCACCGTCGCGCTTGGCCCGGGCGGCGACCTTGGTCGAGTTGCCTGAGCCGACCTCGACGTAGTGCGCCGGCTTTCGTTCTCGAATGAAGGTGTAGATCGCGGCGGTGTCCAGCCCCGGCAGGTAATCATTGATGAGCGACGGCTCCCGCGGATCGGTTGCGCGCACCGGGAATGAGCAGAGGTCGCCGTCGTGGGCGCGGATCAGCCCGAGGGCCTGGACGTAGCGGTCTTCACCGTCGCCGAGCAGCGCGCACAGGGCTCGATGTGGCTTCGCGGCGGTCCAGCGGGGCTCGTTCCCGTGGTTCGGCGGGTAGTCCAGGCCGACGTAGTGGCGCGAGTAGAGGCGGGTCGCGACGCGGAGCCCGGCGCTGGCGAGGGTCAGCTTGGCCTGTTCCCTCAGCCGGTCTCTACTCCCCATGCCCGGCACGCCAGCTCAACCCCCGAGGATCTCCTGGGCGATGTCCGCCACCTCGGTCGGCGTGCGCCCGACCCGCACCCCGACCGCCTCGAGCGCCAAGGCCTTCGCCGCCGCCGTCCCGTGCGAGCCGGAGACGATCGCCCCGGCGTGCCCCATCGTCTTGCCGGGGGGCGCGGCGAAGCCGGCGATGTAGGCGACGACCGGCTTGCGCACGCGAGGCGGCGATGTACTCGGCCGCCTGCTCCTCGGCGTCGCCGCCGATCTCCCCGCTCATCACGATCAGCTCGGTCTCCGGGTCGGCCTCGAAGAGCTCGAGGATGTCGACGAAGCTCGACCCGGGGACCGGGTCGCCGCCGATCCCGACGATCGTCGAGTTGCCGAGGCCGCGCTCGGCCAGCTCGCTGCCGACCTGGTAGGTCAGGGTCCCGGAGCGGGAGACGACCCCGACGTTCCCGGGCCGGAAGAAGGCGGCCGGGATGATCCCGACGTTGGCCTTGCCGGGGGAGAGGACGCCCGGGCAGTTGGGCCCGATCAGGCGCATCCCCGGGGTCCGGTGGAGGTGGGTGTAGACGCGGAGCTCGTCGTGGGCCGGGATCCCCTCGGTGATCGCGATGATCACCCGGATCCCGGCGTCGGCCGCCTCGAGGATCGAGTCGCAGGCGTTGCGGGCGGGGACGAAGATCATCGCCGTGTTCGCCCCGGTCTCGGCGACCGCGCGGCCGAAGGTGTCGAACACGGGGATGCCCTCGACGTCCTGGCCGCCCTTGCCCGGGGTGACGCCGGCGACGACGTCGGTCCCGTAGCGGCGGTTGTTCAGCGAGTGGAAGCGGCCCTCGCTCCCGGTGATCCCCGACACGCAGAGGCGGGTGCTCGCGTCGACGATCACGCTCACCGGGCCCCCTCGCGGCGGAACGTAGGCCCGGGCGAGCTCGACGACGAGCTCGGCGGCCGCGTCCATCGAGGCCGCCGTGTGGACGTTGGGGAGGGCGGCCGCCGCGAGGAGGGCCCGGCCCTCGGCCCCGTTGGTCCCGTCGAGGCGCACGACGAAGGGGACGTCCGGGCGGACCTGGGCGAACGCCTCGATCAGCCCGCGGGCGACCTCGTCGCAGCGGGTGATCCCGCCGAAGATGTTGAAGAGGACGGCCCGGACCTTCGGGTTCGAGAGGATCACCTCGACGGCCGCGGTGATCGCCTCGGCCTTGGACCCGCCGCCGGCGTCGAGGAAGTTGGCCGGGGCCCCGCCGTTCTGGACGACGAGGTCGAGCGTCGACATCACGAGGCCGGCGCCGTTGCCGAGGATCCCGACGTCCCCGTCGAGCTTGACGTAGGTCAACCCCCGCTGGCGGGCCATCAGCTCCTGGGGATCCTCGTTGGCCACGTCGCGCAGGGCGGCGTTCTCCGGGTGGCGGAAGAGGGCGTTCTCGTCGAGGGTGACCTTGGCGTCGAGGGCGTGGAGCTCCCGGTCGGGGGTGACGACGAGGGGATTGACCTCGACGAGGAGCGCCTCCTCGGCCACGAAGGTCTCATACAGGCTGGCGAGGAAGGCGACGATCCCGGCCCGGAGGTCGGGGGCGACGCCGGCGGCGAAGACGAGCTGCCGGCCGTGGTGGGGCTGGAAGCCGACGAGCGGGTCGACGTGGACGGTGTGGACGGCGCCCGGGTCCTCGGCGGCCACCGTCTCGATGTCGACGCCGCCCCGGGTCGAGAGCATGATCAGGGGCGCCTTGGCGCTCCGGTCGAAGACGACCGAGGCGTAGTACTCCTCGGCGATCTCCATCGCCCGGCCGACCCAGACCTCGTGGACGGTGAAGCCGCGGATGTCCATGCCGAGGATCGCGGTCGCCCGCTCGCGCGCCTCGTCGACGTCGGCGGCCACCTTGATCCCCCCGGCCTTCCCCCGGCCGCCGACGAGCACCTGGGCCTTGAGCACGCTCGGATAGCCGAACTCCTCGGCCGCGGCGACCGCCTCGTCCACCGTCCGGGCGGCCCGCCCTGGCTGAATCGGGATTCCGTGGCGGGCCAGGAGCTGCTTGCCCTGGTACTCGAGAAGGTCCATCGGCCGGGCGCGGACTCTAAAGGAGGTTCATAATCCATGCGTCCCAGCGCCACGCCTATAAAGGACTGACCCCCGACCCATGCCCCTTCCCGCCAAGCCGACCTTCGTCACCTTCGATGTCTACGGAACCCTGATCGACTGGGAGACGGGCATCTGGGACGCGTTCGCCGCCGAGGCCCAGCGCGACGGCTTCACGATCACCCGCGACGAGCTGATCCCGATGTTCCACGAGATCGAGCGGGAGATCCAGTCGGGCTCCTACGAGCTCTACGCCGAGGTCCTGCGCCGGACGGCGGTCGAGATCTCCAAGCGCCTCGGCTGGCCGCTCGAGCCGTCGCGTTCGGGCTTCCTCCCCGAGTCGGTCCAGCGGTGGGCGCCGTTCAAGGAGACGCGGGTCCAGCTCGAGAAGCTCGGCAAGAAGTACAGCCTCGGCCTGATCGCCAACATCGACGACAAGCTCCTCGGCCAGACCCGGCGCCACATCCAGTCGGACTTCGACCTCGTGGTCACCGCCCAGCAGGTCCGGGCCTACAAGCCCGAGCCGGCCCACTTCACCGAGTGCGCCCGGCGGGTCGGGGGGAAGAAGGGCTGGGTCCACATCGCCTCGAGCTACTACCACGACGTCGAGCCGTGCCTGAAGGCCAAGGTCCCGGTGATCTGGGTCAACCGCAAGAAGGAGACCCTCGAGCCGGGCCAGAAGAAGCCGACCGCCGAGGTGCCGAACCTCCGGGAGGCGGCCAAGCTCCTCGGCATCGCGTGAGCCGCTGAGGTGCGGGTCGTCGGCCTCCACGCCGACGTCCTCGTCCTGACCAGCCGGGTCTGGCAGACGACCTGCACGGTGGTCCGCTCGGGCGAGGAGGCGTTCGTGATCGACTCGCCGGTCTACCCCGACGAGCTCGAGGCGCTCCCGGTCCTCCTCGAGCAGGCCGGCTTCCCGTTCAGCGGCCTCCTGGCCACCCACGGCGACTGGGACCACCTGCTCGGGCGCCTCGCCTTCCCGGGCGCGTCGCTCGGCGTGGCGGAGACGACGGCGGCCCGCCTGCGGGCCGAGCCGGCGGCGGCCCAGCGGAGCCTGCGCGACTTCGACGAGCGCCACTACGTAGAGCGGCCGTCGCCGCTCGCTCTCGGTCAGGTGGAGCCGCTTCCGGTGCCCGGATTCTGCGGGCTGGGCAGCGGCGAGCTCGAGCTTCGGCCGGCGGACGGCCACACGGATCGACGGGATGGCGGTGTGGGTCCCGTGGGCCTCGGTGCTGATCTGCGGGGACTACCTCTCGCCGGTGGAGATCCCGATCGTCGAGGGGTCGATCGACGGCTATCTGGCCACGCTGGCCCGACTCGAGCCGCTGGTCGAGGCCGCCGCGTGGGTGGTTCCCGGCCACGGCGAGGTGCTCGAAGGCGTGCGGGCGGCGGCGATCCTGCGGGAGGACCGGGCCTACGTCGAGGGTCTGCGCGCGGATCCCGGTCGGCGCGGCGCTTCCGCTGGTCCGCCGGGGGGCCGAGCAGCGGCGCCTCCACGCAGCGAACGTCGCCCGGCTGTCGCACCGAACCGAGGGCCGATCACCCCGGACCGCGGCGAACGTTGTCCGGTCGGAACTTCGTTGGTCAAGCTTGGCCAAGCTGGCTACAATCGCGTGATGCGCGTCAACGTCGGCCAGGCGAAGACGAACCTGTCCAAGCTGCTGGCCGAGGTGGAGCGGGGTGCGGAGGTCGAGATCGCCCGCAACGGCGTCCCGGTCGCGCGGCTCGTTCGCATCGACCCAGTGACCGAAGTCGGCGCTCGGTTTCTTGCCTCCCGCGGGTCCCTGGCCGGGCAGATCTCGATCGGCGAGGACTTCGAGTTCTCCGAGGAGGAGCTTGACGAGCTGTTCGAAGCGCCAGGATGAGGCTCCTGCTCGACACGCACGTCGTCCTCTGGGAGCTCGGTTCCGCGGGGGCCGTCGGGATCCGGGCGCGGGAGGCCATCGTGGGTGCGAGCGAGTTGCTCTTCAGCGTCGTGTCGTTTGCGGAGATCGGCGTCAAGGCCGCGATCGGCAAGCTGGTGGTCCCTGACGACCTCGAGGACCACGTAGCACGCGCCGGCTTACGCATCCTTGGCCTCGCCCCGGCGCATGGCCTCGAGGTGGCCAACCTCCCGATGCACCATCGCGACCCGTTCGACCGGCTCCTCGTGTCTCAGGCGCGGATTGAGGGCTTGACCTTGTTGAGTGCGGACCAGCGCCTCGGGCGCTACGACGTTCCGATCATCGATGCCGGCGCCTGAGCGCTGAGCTGCTGGCCGCGCCGCCCGACGATCACCGGGAGGGTGCGGGCCATGATCTTGCGATTGCCCCAGAGCGACCAGTTGACGAGGTAGAGATACCGGCCGGGCGACGGGGGGCCGAGCAGCGACGGCTCCCCGCGGCGAACCTCGCTCGCCCGGCGCAGGGCCGACGCGTAGCCGTTGAGCCAGCTCCGTGGGGGCGTTCTTCTAGGCTCTAGCCATCGGCGGCCGCTCAAGCACTCTGGCGCTGGCGCTGGGCGCCGCGATCATGCTCTATGTCGGCTTCGGCGCCGGAGGCCTCGGGGTTGGATCGGGGCTTCTGATCCTGTTCGGCTCGCTGCTCCTCTACGAGAGGCGTCGCACCCGCCGCAGCCCGAACGTCACGCCGGCCCTGGGACGGATTCCCCCGCGCGGGCTGACGCTTGTCCCCGGCGCCGCCCTCGTCTACCTCTCCTACCACGCTGGGGGATTCTTCCCGGGGCCGACCTCCCTGGTGGTCGTGGTCTTCGCGCTGATCCTCGGCGTCAGGCTCGTTCTGGGGTCCGGCGGCGGCCCACGCGGTCGGCTTCAGGTGGCGATCACCCTCGCCTTCGCCGCCTACGCCATCTGGGTACTGGCTTCCGCCGCCTGGTCGGGGGCGCCCGAGCGCGCGATGACGGAGACGAACCTCGTGCTCGTCTACGGTCTGGGCTTCGTCCTGTTCGCCGGCGGGGTCCGTAGCTCGCGCGACGTGAGGTGGGTGGTTCGCGGACTCGCCCTCGGCGCGTCCGTCGTATGTCTCGGCGCCTTCCTCAGCCGCGTCCTGCCCAGGCTCTGGCCGATCGCCGCGACCCTCGACACCGACCGGGTCAGCTACCCGCTCACCTACCAGAACGCCCTCGGGATGGTGGCGGCGGTCGGCGGCCTGCTCTGCCTGGGGCTCACGTGCGACGACCGGGAGCCGCGAGTGGTCAGGACGCTGGGCGCACTGGCCGTCCCGCTGCTGGCCGCGACCCTCCTCATGACGTACTCGCGCGGTGCGATCGCGTGCGGGGTGGTGGGCCTCGTCGCCTTCCTGCTGGTCGCCCGTCCGCGTCTCCTGCCGAGCGTGGCGGTGGCGCTCGTTCCCACCACGGCGGTCGCGGTGATCGCGGTCTACAGGGCCCACCTGCTCGCGTACTCGTTCGTCGACTCGCTCACCATCGCGCCCGGTGGCAACGCCGGTCAGGGCCACCGCACCGCGGCGGTCGTCGCCGCGTGCGCGCTGGCGGCGGCCTGGGCGCGCTGGCGATTCGAGGCGCTGGATCGCCGCCTCCTCCGTCGGGGGGACCGCGGTTCGGCGTCTGGAACCCGCGCGCGCCTGCCGTGGGTGGCATCGCTGAGCGTGCTCGGCCTGGCGACGCTCGCCATCGGTGCCTCAGGCTTGCCGGGCAGTTGGTACGCCGGGTTCGCTCGCAGCTCGCCGCCGCGCCCGAGTGCCGCGATCGGCCACCGCTTGACGGATCCCGGATCCGACGGGCGGGTCCAGCTCTGGCGGGTGGCGGTGGACGAATTCGAGCGTAAGCCGCTGACGGGAACGGGCGCCGGCACCTACGCGCTGGTGTGGGCTGCCCACCGGCCAGCCTCCAACCTGCAGGCCCGGCAGGTGTTCGACGCGCACTCGGTATACCTGGAAAACCTCGGGGAGCTGGGAATCATCGGATGCGGACTACTCATCTGCATCGTGCTCGGATTGCTGGCTGTCGATCGCCCTGCTGATGCGCGGATCGGAGCGGACGCTCTACGCGGTTGCCTTCGCGGTGACGCTGGCCTGGGCGCTCCATGCCGGCGTCGATTGGGACTGGGAGATGCCCGCCGTGACGCTGCCGATCTTCGTCCTCACCGGGGCCGTAGTCGGGCGCCACCACCCCGCCGTCGGCGGGCGCCGCCGCCCGCTGCTGGGCGTCCTGGTCCTCGCCCTCGCCATCCCGTCCACCCTCCTGGAAGTCTCGCAACACCACCGGGACGCCAGTCTCGCGGCGTTCGACCGAAACGACTGCCGGGCGGCCTCGCGCGCGGCGAGCAGCTCGCTCTTGCCCCTGTCCTTCCGCCGCGACTCTCGCGAGATGGTCGCCTACTGCGACGCGGCTGGCGGCCAGCTGGCGGCGGCGGTAGCCGAGATGAGGAGGGCCGTCCGGGCCGACCCAAGGAGCTGGGAGCCGCGCTACGGACTCGCGGTGGTGCTCGCCGCGGCCGGAGGCGACCCGCGGCCGGCAGCGCGCAAGGCGATGTCGTTGAACCCGCACGAGATGACGGTGACCACCACCGAGCAGCGTTTTCTCGGCGACTCGCCCGAGAGCTGGCCCGCCGACGCGGCGGTCGCGCCGCTGCCCATCTCCGGCGAGTACGGGCCCGTGCTCGCCGACCTTCGCTCCGCTCAGCCGCGGCTGCCCGGCCCCCTATCGAGCCCCGGGCCCCTCGCCGACGCGCCGGGGTCATGGCGGCGAGTCTCGGCCCACAGGTTCTAGTATCTGACGCCGTGCCCGCCGAGTGACCCGGATAGGAGCATTGACCGCGGCGGCGGCCGACCTCGGCTCGGTCGTCATCGCCCACGACTATCTCAACCAGCGGGGCGGCGCGGAGCGAGTGGTCCTCGAGCTCGCCGGCATGTGGCCGACGCGCCCCGATCTACACGTCGCTGTACCGGGCCGAGTCGACTTTTCCGGAGTTCCGACACCACGACGTGCGGTGTTCGTTCCTCGACCGTGTGCCCGTGGATCGCCGGTTTCGCGCTCTGCTCCCACTCTATCCCCTGGCCTTCAACCGCCTCGGGTCGCTCGACGCCGACGTCGTCGTCTCCAGCTCGAGTGGTTGGGCCCACATGGTGCGGAGCTCAGCAAGGAGCTTCCACGTCGTCTATTGCCACACGCCGGCCCGCTGGCTGTGGGGCGACGCGTACCTGGGGGCCTCCTCGCTGAAGCAGGCCGCGTTCCGCCCGGTGCGCACGCAGTTGCGCTCGCTCGACGTGGCGGCGGCGCGGCGGGCGGACCTCTACATCGCGAACAGCCAGACGATCCGCGCGCGGATCGCCGCGGTCTACGGAATCGACGCGCCAGTCGTATCACCTCCTGTCAGCGTCGACCGCTTCACGGCGCGGCCGCGCGGCGAGAGGCTGCTCGTAGTGTCTCGACTGATGGCCTACAAGCGCATCGACATCGTCGTCGCGGCAGCGACGAGACTCGGGATCGGCTTGGATGTAGTCGGAGGCGGTCCGGAGCTCGAGCCGCTGCGCGCGATGGCCGGCCCGACGGTGGCGTTTCACGGCAATCTCGACGACGCCAGCGTCGTCGAGCTGATGGAATCGTGCCGCGCGCTCTGCTTGCCGGGGATCGAGGACTTCGGAATCACCCCCGTCGAGGCGCAGGCCGCCGGCAAGCCGGTTGTCGCATTCGCCGCCGGCGGCGCTCTGGAGACGGTCACCGAGGGCTTCAGCGGTGCCCTGTTCGAGGAACCGTCCGCCGAGAGCTTCATCGAGGCGCTCGAGCGCTGCGACCGCGTCAACGCCCCGCCGGAGGAGATCGCCCGAGCGGCTCGCCGCTACTCCCCGGCCGCCTTCAAGGGGCGGCTGACCGAGGAGATCCGGGCCGGACTGCGCCGGCGGGCCGGCGCACCGGGACCCCGGGGGGGAGGAGGGCGGTGAGCTCCGCGGCTCATCGCGGCTTCTTCGCCTGGTCGATGACGTCGCGGTACAACTGCTGCATGCGCGCGGCGAGCAGCTCCGGATGGTGATGAGCGGCGGTTGCGAGCCCACCCTCGATCAGTCGAAGCTGTCGTTGCCGATCGCCCGCGAGGCTGCGCAGCGCCTCCCCCAAGGCTGGCTGGTCGCCCATCGGATAGAGCAGGCCGTTGACGTCGTGGCGGATCAGGTCCGCCGGACCGCCGGCCCCCGCGGCGAGGACCGGGAGCTGGGCCGCCATGCCCTCGAGGATCACCTGGCCGAACGGCTCGGGGATGAGCGACGCGTGCACGAGGAGATCCATGCGCGCGAGTTCCGACCAGATGTCGCTGCGGAACCCGCGGAACTCGGCTCGCGTGCCGAGCCCGAGTTCCTCCACGAGCCGGTGGAGCTCCCGCTCGTATTCGTCCTCGCCGAACATCGGAGCTCCCACGAGGACGCAGCGGGCGTCGCCTTCGGGGAACGCGTCGGCGAACGCCCGCAGGAAGAGCGCCTGACCCTTCCACGGCGCCAACCGCCCGACCATGCCCACGGTGAGGGGGCGCGGGGCGCGCGGACCGGGACCGGTGGGGGCGATGATCGCTTCGGGTATGACCGCGTGTATACGCCGCCGCCCGCGCGCACCGAGCGTGTCCAGCGTCGCCTGCGAGTTGGCGATCACCGCCTCCGGGAGCCTTCGCGTCATCGTCCGGACGGCCCAGACGGCGCTGCGCGGCAGGTAGTCGGGCGCGATCCGGTCGCGCACGTGCCACACGGCGGGGATGCCGGCGAGCCGCGCGGCGATCGAGCCGTACACGCCGGCCTTGAGCGAGTTGGTGTGCACGATGTCCGGACGGATGCGGCGCAGGTAGAGCGCCAGTCGCAGAACGTAGGCCGCGGACACGAGGACGACCCGGGGCGGGAGGGTCCTGGGCGTCACGCTCCCTCTGCGCAGCGCGCCCGCTCGCTGGGCGAGCGGGAGCACCTCGGTCGAGATTCCCGCCTCAACCAGCGCGTCGGCGAAGGGGCCGTCCTCGGCCAGGATCACGTGGGGGTCGATCTCGGTCAGGTGGGGAACCAGGCGCAGCAGAGCGATCTCGCCGCCCGACAGTTGGGCCACGTGGTCGAGGTAGACGACGCGGATCGGCCGATCGGCCGGGGTGGGCCTTAGCGCCTCGCGCTCGACCGCGCGGATGCGGTCGGCGACGCCGCACCAGGAGTGGCGCTCGGCGAACTTGCGGGTCGCCCCGCGCGTCGGGAGCCCGCCAGAGCCGGCCGCTTGCCTGATGCGGGCCGCGAGTGCGGCGGCATCGCCGGCCGGGACGCCCAGCGAGGAATCCAGGCCGGCGATCGCCTCCGGGAGGCCGCCGACTCGAGTCACGATCGTCGGCGTGCCGCAGGCAGCGGCCTCGATGACCACGAGCCCGAACCCCTCAAAGGAACGGGTGGGCACGATGCCTACATCGCCCGCGCGGAACAGGTCGACCAGGCCGTCGTCGTCGACGTGTCCGAGCAAATCGACGGATTGCGAGAGTCCCTCGCGTGCGACCAGCCGCTCGAGCTCGCCGGCGAGCGGGCCCTCCCCGGCGACCAGTAGCCGCGCTCCGGCCGGGAGGGCGGGGAGCGCGCGGGCCCAGGCGTCGATCAGGACGTCGAGACCCATCCGGGGCACCAATCTCCGCACGCAGACGGCGACGAACGGAGACGCTCCGAGCCCTAGCCGTGCTTCGGCGATGGCACGATTGCCGGGTGAGAAGTGCTCGAGGTCGACTCCGGGTGGCTCGACCCGAACGCACCACGGCGACACGCGGTAGCGCTCGACGAGGAGGCGGCGGTACGCCGAGCTCAGCACGACGATCCTCGCGGCGTGCCGGTACACGAGTCGCTCGAGCCCGCGCCGCATTCTCCGGCGCAGCCGCGAAGGGTCGCCTTGGGCGACGTTCTCGTCCGCCCAGGGGCCCTGGAAATGGACGACGGCCGGCAGTTTGCGCACGCGTCGAGAGAGGAGGGGCAGCAGCGCGTAGAGCGCGAAATGGGCGTCGAGTACCTCCGCGTCACGGGCCTCGCGACGCGCGGCGGCACCGAACGCGACCAGCCGCCTGAGCAGCGGCGCGTCGTGGCGGGATACCGCGAGGACCCGGTCCGCCGGGCCGCTGACCGGTCCGACGACGATGCCGCGAGCCTCGGGCTGGTGCTCGAGCAGGCAGCGGAAGTATCGGTCGAGCCCACCGACTTGGTCGGGGAACCATCCCTGACCGAGCATCACGACCTTCGCGGGCTCGGCGGGGAAAGGAGGCTCGCCGCTACGCACCAACGTCGAGTCTACGCCGGGCGCCCGGCCGGGTTCGCACTGGCCACCGACCGGCCGTGAGCATCGCCGCCTCGATTCGCGCGGCGTTCTCACCAGCGATCACGGAAGGCCGCGATTGCTCGCTCGTAGGCGCTCTCGTGTTCGCCGATGACGCGGTTCCACGAGAAGTCCAGCGCGCGGATCCGCCCACGGGCCTCCAGACGCGCGCGGGCGTCCTCGTCGTCCAAGAGGGCCACCAGCGTCCCGCCGAGGTCCTCGTCCGCGGAGAGGACTCCGGCCCCGTCCTCGAGGACGAGCCGTGCTCCAGGGTTGGGCGTGGCGACCACCGGGAGGCCGTGGGCCATCGCCTCGAGATAGGGCAGCCCGAAGCCCTCGTAGGTGCTCGGCATGCAGAAGAGCCATGCCGAGCCATAAAGATGCGAGAGCTCTTCGTCTGACGGAAATTGGATCCAGGTGACCCCGGGTCGCGGCTCGCACCGCTCGCTGACCATGAGCAGTCTGGCGCTCGGGTGGCGCGGCAGCACCTCCGCAACAAAGCGTTCGGCGAGAAACGCGCCTCGCTTGCGTCCCGCCCACGTACCCACGAACAGGACGGTGGGATGTCCGGTGCGAGCGGGCGGCGAGCCTGGAGGGTCTCCGACCGCCAACATGAGCGATCCGTGGGTCCGGTACCCGCTGGGCAGCGCCGATCCAATGTCAAAGCTGAGGGTGGCCAGCCGGGAGGAGAGGGTCTCCAGCGGGTACACGACGGCTTGTGTGACCTGCCGTCGCAGGCTGGTGGCGGTCCGCGCCTCGAGCAGTGCCGAGCCATAGAAGGTCCGAACGGTGGGACGCCGCCGGCGAGCCATGAACCAGTCGTCGCCATGGAGGTGAAGCACGTCCCACCCGGCTTGGGGAAGTCGGTTGAGGACCAGCGGCGCCAGCGCGAGGCGCGCGGCTCGATTGGCCGCGAGCCACGCCGGACCCAGGCTGGCGAGCCCGTACCGCGCATCGGCCGGGCCCGCGCCGAACGTGAACATTGTCACCAGGTGGCCGCGATCGACGAGCCGATTGGCGAGTCGGTGGACAAATACCTCTACGCCGCCGACCTTGCGGCCGGGCTCGGGCAACGTGCTGTGAAAGTGGGCGATGCGGAGCGGCTTCACAGCGGGTGATCGTTCGATCGCCAGAACACTGTCGGTGTCACCGGACATCCCCCGTCGATCGAACCCGGACGGCTCCCACGTTTGCGGCCGCGCCCGCGGGGACCTCGGGCCGGCGAGCCGGGCGAGCATGCGCCGACCGCGCGGCCGGGCGACTGATCAGGTGGCAAGTCGAGATGCCGCGCCACCCTAGCAGCGCGCCATGACGTCCGGCCACGGTGCTCGCAAGTCCTTGCCCGCTGGTCGCCGCGACGGGCGGCCCGCCTGCCGGCGGCCGGGCGGCGGGGCCGACCTGCCGCGCCGACGCGAGTCATCCGCCGCCCCCTTTCGGTCGCGCGCGCGACCGACCCGGTCTGTATCCTGCACCGAAATGTCGAGGCAAGGCGATACGCCGGGGGCGGTTTGCGCACCGTCGCAGCCCCCCGGGTTTACGCGACAGCTGAGCGGTGTTTGCGGGCGCTTCCTGCCCCGGCACTGATGCCTTCCCTGTCCCGTCGCGAGCTGACCTGCGCGCTGGCGGTGCTCCTCCCGCAGCGGCTCAAGCACGAGATCTACCGGTGGTTGGGCTGGGAGGTGGCTGCGAGTGCCCGCGTTGGCCTCTCCTATCTCCACGCGGAACACGTCATCCTCGGACCGGGGGCGGTCATCGGCCACCTCAACGTCGTGCGGAACCTCGGCCGTTTCGAGGTCGGCCGGGGAGCGTACGTCAAGCATCTCAATGACTTCTTCGGACGTCCTCGGAGCACTGACTTTCCCGACCGGACGTTCTCGCTGGGGGACCGCTCGCTCATAATGAGCCGTCACTTCTTTGACGTCTGTGGTCGTATCACCATTGGTCGCGACTGTGTCGTCGGCGGGCGCGACTCACATTTTTGGAGCCACTCGCAGTTCATCGCGGACGGCTCGCCGAGCCTGGAGCCGCGGGTCCTGGTCGTCGAGGACGGCGTTTACACCGGCGCGCGGGTCACCATCGTCCACTGTACGATCCCCACCGGCGCTACGGTCGGTGCTGGCGCGGTGGTGACGAAATCCTTTGAGGGCACGGGCCGGGGGATGATGATCGTCGGCAACCCGGCGACCGTCCGCGGCTGAGACCGTCGGGTCAGCGGTGAGGGAAGTGCGACGCGAGGGCCTCAGCCAGTTCGTCGTCATTGTCGACTAGCACCGTCCCGTCCTGGAGCTGCTCGGCCAGCCCGCCCGCCCTGGTGGCGATCACGGGACGACCGAGAATCCGGGCGCGGGCGGCGACGCTCGACGACGAGATCGTCCGGTAGGGAAGGATGACGACATCGCTGGCCAGGAGCCACAGATCGAATTCCTCGTCCGTCACGTAGCGCTCGAGCAGGGTGACGTTTGCCAGCGGCGACGCTTGACTGCGCAGCTTCGCGACGTACCGGTCGAGGTCGGGGGACGCCTGGAGAACGGAGCCCACGATGTAGAGGTGGGCGTCGGGCCCGAGCCCGGCCCTGGCGAAGGCGCCGACGGCGCGGTCAAACCCCTTGTGGGGTCCTAAGAAGCCGATGCAGAGGGCGAGGTGCCTTCCCGGGCTGATCCCTAGTTGCGCCTGAGCCTCCTCCTGGGTGGCCTGAATGGCTGCGCGAAACGCTGCGTGGTGGTTGATGAGGCCCAAACGTGCGCTGTCCGTTTCCCCGACCGTCCGGACGAAGACCTCGCGTTCTGCTCGGCTGTGGAAGAGCACCTCGGAGACGCTGTGCCAGAACCACCGTTGACACCAGCGCTGAATCCCCGCGAGCGAAGGCTCGGGTTCGTGGACGACGACGACCAGGTGTCGCCGGAGTCCCAAGAGGCCCCATAGTAGATAGACCGCGGCCCGCAGGGGCCGCGCCGGTGGCACATAGAAGATCGGGTGCCACATGACGTGCACGGCCGTGAGAGGCGACGTGCGGCGGAGGATCTGCCACGGTGTGCGAAGTAGCCCAAAGCGGATGTTGACGTCGGCCCGGGATGCCTCGTCCCCGATCCGCAGCGGCGCGGGCTCCATGGCTGCTCCGTACTGGGCGGCGTAGGTGGCGATGCCGTCACGCCGGGGAGGAAAGGTCGAGACGATGGCCGCTGGGCCTGGCCAGGGCACGGGCGACCCAGATGAGCCGCGGCGGTGGTCACCGGGTGCGCGGAGGGCCATCCGCAGGCGGCGGCCGGTGTCGGCCCGGCCCGCGCGCGTCATCGGTATGGGCGACAGGGCCTCGTCCGAACGCGAGTCGGGTCTACTCTGCGGAGGGTCCCACGCCCACGGGCAGCGCGGCATGGTACCGGCCCCGCACGAGCCGGGGTTTGTCTGCCCGTCACCGCCCGAGTGTACTTCCCGGCTCTGGAGGGCGAGGCCGAGGGCCGCGGTGGGGCGGGCGGGATCTGCCGGGAACCGGCGGAGGCGACCGAAGCCGGGAGGATCGTTGCCAGAAACAGGGCGGCCAGAATGGGTCATGAGGGCAGCGGTCGGCCGTCGCTGCCGGCGTGGGCGGTTGATGAGATGGTCGAGTATTGGCCGGTGGCGTGCGGGTGCGGGCATCCATGGCGCCCGGGGAGCGCGTCGCGGTTGGAGTCGCGTCGCGCCACCAAGTTCGGGAGCTGCCGGTGATGGCCGGGTAACCGAGCACCGCTGTCAACGATCTTCGGGATCCACCCCGGCAGCACGAACAGCACGCCCGGACACTGCAGGGCTACACCCAGCCGATCGTCAAGTTCGACCGCTGGTGGGCCTACGCGCGTCTGGCGCTCAAACGACGCCAGGTGAGCTGGACCGGGTTCCACGAAGACAGGGCTTGTGGTTGACGGGTTTCGTGGGGAAGCGTAGTTGGGCTGGCGTCGCCGGCGAGCTGGCGGCGGTCCGGTGGTCGGGTGCGGCGGGCGGTTGAAGGCTGCGTCGCGATTGGGCGGCCGTCGTTGGGGTCGTTGAGGTGCCGGGAGGGCTAGTGGTCGACCACGATACGAGGTGACGGCCAACGATCACCGTCGGAGTCCGCCAAAGCCTCACGCGGCCTGTCCGCGGTCCACTCAGTAGGCTACTCGCATGGACCGACACCGGACAGGCTGGCCTCGCCGCCAGCGCAACTGGCTCCGCTGGGAAGCCGATCTCATAACACTCCCCGCCGCCACTTCACCCGAACGACCAGTGATGTCGGGAGACCAGAATCACTCTCCCAAGCCCCGCATCAGCCCTGCGACAATGATCATAACAAGCTCGGCGGGGAAGAACGGCATGCACGGAACTGAAAGGGGCATGGGGAAACGGGCCACCACGGCGCCCCGCCCCTGACCACCAATGTCGACCGTGCGAGCTCTATCCCATCGGATACTGGCCGAGGCGCGCCGCTATGCGAGCGAACCAGCCAGCCGACATGGGATCCGAGTGGAGCTATCGAGGGAGGCCTTCTTTCGGGCCGCCGAGCACTTTACGCCTTGCGTAGAAGCCGACTGGCCTAGCGGCCGGTTCATCCTCTCGACCGCCGATCGCGACGTCTCACTCGTCACCTTCGTCTCAGGACCGTTTGGTCTTGGAACCTTAGACCATGCGGAGAGGCTACTCGCGGAATATGCGGGCGCAACGATCGCCGGGCATGATGTGATCGAAGTCGGCGCAAATCTCGGTACGACGACCGTTCCGATGATCACGGAGTTTGGTGCTCAGCGCGTGCACGCGTTCGAGCCGAGCCCGGAGAGTTACCGGCTTCTCAGGCAAACCGTGATTGCCAACGGACTCGAGGCGAAGGTCTGCACGTACGAACTCGCGTTGTCTGACCGGGATGGGGACCTGCCGTTCATCAGCTCGTCACGCCACGCGGGTAATAGTTGCGTCGCCACTGATTCATCACTTTCGAACAGCACAGTTCGGGCGACGACACTTGACGCCATGGCACAGCGCCACGCTTGGGATCTCGCCAACGTGGCACTAGTCTGGATCGACGTCCAAGGTTACGAGGCAGCCGTACTGGCGGGGGCCAGTCGAATCATCGCGGCCGGAGTCCCTGTGCTCATCGAATATTGGCCGAGTAAGCTCGCCGAGACAGGGACTCTTGACCACATCAATGAGATCATCGCAACGCGGTTCACTTCGATGATTGACTTCAGCAGGGATCACGATCCGAGGCCGACCTCGGAAGTGCGTCTGATTCCCGGTTACTACCGCGGCAAACACAAGGATGGCTACACGGACTTGCTGCTGCTTCCTGCCTAGAGTTTGACCGGTGTTGGGCGCCGGCCTCGTTAGCCTGGATGCGCCGGTAAGCGCCTGAGGCGCGGCGCCGGAACGTCCTCCCGGGCCGTGAGAATCGGGATTGCTGAAGTCTCGATCCCGACCCAGGAGGACACCCAGTTGGTGAAGCCTACGACTGCGCTTGGAAGGGTAGAAGTCACGGCGGACGGCGAGGGGTTGGTCTCGCACGCGGGCGTGGCGTTGCTGGTCGAGCTGGCCGACCGGTCGGGGCTGACCGGCGCGCTGTCGCAGGCGTTGGCGCCGACGCGGGAGCGGCGCTCCGTGCACGATCCGGGACGGGTGCTCCGCGACGTGGCGGTGATGCTCGCCGACGGCGGTGATTGCGTGACGGACATGGCCGCGTTCGAGGGGCAGGAGCGGCTGTTCGGCGCGAGGGCGTCGGAGACGACGACGCACCGGGTGCTGAAGTCGGTTGACGAGCAGCTGCTGGCCGCGGGTTCGGGTGGCGCGGGCTATGGCCAGGGCGCGGGTGTGGGACGCGGGCGCCCGGCCGGCGACGATCACGCTGAACATCGACGCGACGCTTGTTGACCGCGCATTCGGAGAAGGAGCTGGCGGCCGGGAACTACAAGCACGGGTTCGGGTTTCATCCGCTCGGCTGCTGGCTGGATGAGACCGGCGAAGCGCTCGCCGCGATCCTGCGGCCGGGGAACGCCGGCTCGAACACCGCCGCCGATCACTTCACGGTGCTGGGCATGGCGCTCGAGCAGTTGCCCGACGAGGACCTCGAGCGCGAGATGCTGGTGCGGGCGGATATCGGCGGTTGCACGCACGCGTTCACCAGCGACTGCCGCGACGCCGGGATCCGGTTCTCGGTCGGCTACGAGCTGGGCGAGACGGTCCGCCACGCGATCCTCGAGCTGCCCGAAACCGCGTGGACGCAGGCGATCGACGCCGACGGCGAGGATCGCAACGGCGCGTGGGTCGCCGAGCTGACCGACCATCTCGACCTGTCCGCGTGGCCCGAGGGCGACGCGGCTGATCGTGCCGGCGCGAGCGCCCGCACCCCGGCGCGCAGTTCACGATCTTCGACGAGCACGGCTACCGGCACACGTGCTTCCTCACCGACCAGACCGGCGAGGACATCGCCGCCCTGGAGCTGCGCCACCGCGGCCGCGCCCGCGTCGAGGACTCGATCCGCGCCGGCAAGGACACCGGCATGCGCAACCTCCCGCACCACGCCTTCGACCACAACCAGACCTGGCTCGAGACCTCGCTGATCGCCCAGGACCTGCTCACCTGGACGCAGGCTGATCTGCCTTGACGGCGAGCTCGCCAAAGCCGA
Organism: uncultured Solirubrobacterales bacterium; assembly: GCA_963795745.1. Lineage (GTDB taxonomy): Bacteria > Actinomycetota > Thermoleophilia > Solirubrobacterales > Solirubrobacteraceae > Palsa-513. Next base: position 239,437 of record CAWCIT010000014.1, on the reverse strand, counting down.
ACCGAAACGGCTGCGCCACCGGCTGCTGCACGTCGCCGCCCGCCTCGCGTTCCACGCCCGCCGCACCCTGCGCATCCAGGGCTCATGGCCCTGGGCCCGGGAACTCGCCGCCGCGTTCGCGCGCCTCCAAGCACTCCCAAGCTAACCCGGCCCGCCGGGCGCCCCCGCGAAGACCCCGCTCACGACACGACGCTCACGCCGCGATCATCCCCGCGCCCAACCACGCCCGGCCTCTCGCGAAATCGCCACGCGACCCGCCGCCACCACGGCTCCGACACCGCGAGCGCCGTCGACCACCACGCTGCACCGCACAACCGCCACAAACCGCCCCTCCGCTCGACTCATGCACGATCCGGGTTAGCGCTAGCGCCACGTCGGTACGCCTCCGCGACCGCTTGAGCATGAGCGGTCGTCTACGGGTTAGCTGTGCTCCATCGGCGGGATGATCCCGATTTGCTGCAAGAGCGCGACCTCGTCCTTGTTCGACCATTTCTCGACCAGCTTGCCATCCGCGATGCGATGGATTGCCACCGCGGTCATCTTCATGTCGTTGCCTGTTCTAGGGGCTCCTGGGAGGTCACCTTCATGTTTGCCGTACGCGGCGAGACGCGTGACGACCTTATCTCCCTCGGCGATCTGGTCCTCGATCTCGTGACGTCCGGTCGTTGCCTCCCAGAATAGCTTGAACGCGTCCTTGAGCCCCTCCCGACCAGGGGGAAGAGGGAACGGAGGAGGGCTGTGGTCGATGTAATCCTCGGCCACGAACTCATCCATCGCTTCCAGGTTCCCCTTGTCGATCTCCTCGTAGAACCTGCGGACGAGAGCCTTGTTCTCCTCGGTTGACAACCTGTCCTCCCTCCGACGATCGATTACACGGTCGCCACGCGGGGCTCGGCGACACCGCGCATCAGTATCTCGCAACCGACGAGTGTCGCCATTCGGCCGACCGGTCCTGCGACGCTACGACGAGCCCTGGGCGATCACCGCTCGGGCTCGCCAGCACGACGAGGTGCGTCTGCGCCGCAACGCCGGACTGCCACTCACCATCCGACGCGAGCGGCAGCCGCGCACGTGCGACCGACCCGCGCCGATACCTCTCGCGCAACGATGCAGGTCCCGCGCCGGGATGGGCGCACCTGAGTTTCGCCAGCGGAGGGTGAGCCGGTTCAGGCGGCGTGGAGGTATCGGCGGAGAGCTTCGCGGATCAGCTCGGAGGTGGTGGTGCCCTCGGATCGGGCGCGCTCGAGCAGCTCGCGCTGGAGCTCTGGATCGAGCCGGACAGTCTCGACAGTGGCTGGGGCGATCCCAAGCGTTGGCCGGCCGCCGGGCGGAAACCGACGTCAATGTCATCGCCTGGTGGTCGCGGCGCCCCCTCCATGCCGCGCTGAGCAGGTCAGACGAATGACACCGAGAGACGCGAGTCCTGCGGTGGAAGCGGCAACCGGCGTTTTCACGACGCCGTCGAGCACGACCGCTCGGTTGCCTGGCGCTGGTTCCGTGTCAGCCGGTAGGCGGCACGTTCTGGTTGAGGTGAAGGATGTTGTCGGGGTCGAGCCGGCGCTTGAGGGCGACGAGCTTGGCCCAGGTCTCGGCTCCGTAGGCCTGTCGGATGCGCACGTTGCCTTCGTCGACGTCGAGGTGATTGACGTAGCCGCCCCCGGCTGACCAGGGACGGATCCGCTCGAATGACTCCCGGGTCCAGGCGCGGTGCTGCTCGCCGGGGTCATCGCGATCGAACCACAGCGAGATCGCGGCGTGCATGTACTTGACCTCGCGGAACCGGAACGCGGTGGCGTCGGCCGCGACGCGGGAGATCGCGCCACCCATCACCCGGATCAGCACCTGCGAGATCGGCGAGGTCATCGCCTCGGCGGATGCGACGAGCTGCTCGATCGCGTTCGCGTCGAGTTCCCCGAGCCACTCCGAGCGGGCGTACGAGGGTACGTTCGGCGGGATCGCCGGGTCGATCATCGATTGCAGCGCGGTGTAGGGGATTGGTCCGAACTCGTCGACCGCCGGCGTCGTGAACGTCCGCAGCGGCCGGATAAGCCGCTCGCCTTCGGCCAGCGGGCCGTTGTAGGCGGCCGCCAACGCCAGTGCCGGCCGTCCCCGCATCGCCGCCGGCACGAACGGCTCGGGCGGCGCGACGATCAGCGCCGCGTCGAGCCCGAGCGGGTCCGGTGCCCCCTCGGCGAGCTCGAAGAACACGCCGAGCCCTTCTGCGGCCGCGTCCAACGGATACATCGCCATGCCGCCGAACATCGGCGTCGTCACCGGGTTCAGGCGGAACGTGAAGCGAGTGACGATCCCGAAGTTGCCGCCACCGCCCCGCAGGCCCCACATCAGCTCAGGGTCTGACGCGTCCTCGACGGACACGACGGACCCGCTGGCCAGTACCAGCTCAACCCCGAGCAGGTTGTCGCACGTCAGCCCGTACTCACGCGAGAGCCAGCCGATGCCGCCGCCCAACGTCAGCCCGGCGACACCGGTGTCCGAGATCTCCCCGCCCGGCACGCCGAGGCCGACCGCCTCGCAAGCGCTGTCCAGTTCCCGCCAGAGCACCCCCGGCTCAACCTCTACGATCCGCTTTGCGGCATCGACGCGGATCCCCTTCATCGGGCCGAGGTCGATCACCAGGCCGCCCTCGCAGGTCGAGTGGCCGGGCACGCTGTGCCCGCCGCCGCGCACGGCAAGCTCCAATCCGTGCCGCACCCCGAAGCGGACGGCTGCGACCACGTCGGTGGTGCAGCGGCAGCGGGCGATCAACGCCGGCCGCCGGTCGATCGCCTTGTTCCAGGCCCAGCGGGCCTCTTCGTACTCCTTGTCGGCCGGGCGGATCAGCTGTCCGCGGAAGCCGCCAAGGCTGGTGTCGAGCGTCGTCATGCCCGGGACACTGATCGCCCGCGACCACTGGCGCTACCCCCGTTTCCGGGGGTTTGCAACTCGGCGTCGTCGCGCGATACTGGGCGGTGCCGTGGGACGGGTGAGCGCAGAGCGACTGAGCGAGCAGATCGCCGACGACTGCCGCAAGACCTCAGGCGCGGTGCCGCTCGAGAAGGCCGTCGCCGGCCGTCTGCGGAACGCGATCGGCTTCGACGCGTGGTGTGTGCTGACGGTCGACCCGGCGCTGGTGATGAGCACCGGCGGCTACCACGACGAGGGCGTCGCACCCAACCGGGTCCCGCAACTCGTCCAGATCGAGGCGAGCGGCGAGGACTTCAACGCGCTGCCCACGATCGCCCGCAGCCCCAGCCCGGTGGCGACGCTGGCGCGGGCGACCGGCGGCGATCTGGAGCGCAGCCGGCGCTACACGGAGGTGATCGCTCCGTCGGGTCTCAAGCACGAGCTGCGCGCAACGTTCCGGACCGAATCCGGCACCTGGGGGGCCGTGATCATGTTCCGCGCCGCCGATGCGGAAGACTTCAGCGACGCCGAGCTCCAGCTCGTCGAGCGGGCCACGCGCGAGGTCGCCGCCGCGGTCCGGCGCGAGCTCGTGCTCTCAGAGATCGAGCACAGTGATGCTCTCGACGGCCCGGGCCTGGTACTGCTCGACGCGCAGCTCGCGCCGATTCACGCCACGCCGACCGCTGAACGCTGGTTCAGCGAGATCATCGACGGCGTCGACCGGGTACACGGCATCCCCTATGCGGTGATGACCGCGGCAACCCGCGCTCGTGCCAAACCGGGGGCGCCGGTCCGGTCCCGCCTGCGCACCCGCGGCGGCCGCTGGATCACGCTCCACGCCGAGCAGTTCGGGGAAGCGGGGGGAAACGTGTCGGTGATCGTCGAGCCGGCCCGGCCGACCGAGATCGCCGACCTGGTCGCCGATGCCTACGGTCTGACGGCTCGCGAGCGCCAAGTCGTGCGGCTACTGGCAGTCGGCTACAGCCGCGCCGAGATCGCGCAGCAGCTAATCGTCTCGCAGCACACGGTCGATGACCACGTGAAGAACGTGTTCGCCAAGCTCGAGGTCTCCAATCGCTCGCAGCTGACCGCGAAGCTGTTCTTCGACCAGAACTTCCCGCGGATCCACGCGCAGGTGCCGATCGGCGGCACCGGCTGGTTCATCCGCTAACTCTCGGGGCCACCAGACCGGCGAACGGGTCCGAACGCGCTCCCCGGTCGCTCGGGGGGCCGCGCGGCACTGATACCCGCGGCAAGCGCGAAGCAGGGCTCCCCACGGTCGACGCCGTCCGCCCCGCTCCTCGCCAGAAGCGCGCATGTCGCCATGAGAAGCGATCGCGCCGCCAGCACGCTCGGCTGGGGCAGTCGCCACCGAGTCGTCGCCAACGCGATGGCGCGGCATCGGCCGGCGCGACGGCGAATGCGATCGCGGCGAGCACGGCGGATGGATGCTCGCCAGTGGCTCGGGACGCGTGCGGCCTGGGCGCGTCTCTGGCCTGCTCTTGGCGACGAGCGGGTCGCTCCCGGCTACTCCCGACATTCTGAGTGATCCGGGCGCGTGCCCTCCCTCCCGATGCCGTCCTAGGAAGTAGATGCGCGCACCGCTGCGTACGCACCGGCGGGGTCACAAAACCCGCGGCCAGGAACAACTACGCCGCCTCGGCGACGACCAGCGAGAAGGGGCCGGCCAGCGGTCGGTGCTCGATGAATTGCGGGGCTCCGAGGGTGAATGTGGTCAGCTCAGCTCCGCTTCTGCGCGGTTGAGCAGGGCTTTCGGGCCGGTTTGAAGTCTTCGGAGGTTGCGGGCGGGTAGCGACGCGCCGCCGTCCTCGTCCGGCAGGCTGCTGGCTGTTCGAAGGTCAAGCGGCCGGCAAGGGAGGACGACGTGCGCGTCAACGCGGCATTTTCCAGGCTTCTGCGTCTTGAGGGCGTGTGGGTGAGGGCGGTCCGGTTCGAGCCGGACCGGGTGGTCGTCGAGGTCGCGCTGCGGCGCCAGCGGCTGTTGTGCCCGCTGTGCGGCCACTCGACGCGGGCACGGCGAGATACCCGGCCGGTCAACTCGGTGTGGCGCCACCTGGATCTCGGGACCTGGCGGCTTGAGATCCACGCCAGGCGCCGGCGCCTGGATTGCCCCGAGCACGGCGTCCGCGCCGAGGGCGTCCCATTCGCCCGCGCGGACTCTGGGTTCACGCGCGACTTCGAAGCGTTGGTCGCGTGGCTGGCGACCCGGACCGACAAGACCACGGTCAAGCGGCTCTCGCGCGTCGACTGGGGCACCGTCGGGCGGATCATCGAACGGGTCTGCACCGATGAGCTCAACCCCGATCGTCTCAGCGAGCTCTACGAGATCGGCGTGGACGAGGTGTCGTGGCGCAAGCAGCACCGCTACCTCACCCTCGTCGTCGATCACCAGCGCCGCCGCGTCGTCTGGGGCACCGCCGGCGCCGGCGCTGCTGCCGCTAACGCGTTCTTCGCCGAACTCGACCCCGACCAGGGCCCAGGCCCTCCCGCGCCAGAACCAGCAGAACCACCAGAGATCCAGGCGCAGCCGCTCGAGCCACGGCCCGTCGCGCCCCAACCAGTTGACCCGGACCCGGTCGTCGGCGAGCGCGCCGCCCGCCTCAAAGCGATCAGCATGGACATGGGTGCCGGGTACGCCAAGTCAGCGCGCGAGCACGCCCCGCAGGCCGTGATCTGCATCGATCCGTTCCATGTCGTGGCGCTCGCCAACAAGGCGGTCGACGAAGTCCGCCGAGAATACTGGAACGAACTGCGCCAGCTCGGCGACCAGGACGCCGCGAAACGCTTCAAGGACGCCCGCTGGGCGCTCCTGAAGAATCCCGAGAACCTCACCGAGAAGCAAGCCGCTACCCACCGCAAACTCAAGACAGCGGGCGGCAAGCCATGGCGCGCCTACACCCTCAAGGAAGCCCTGCGCGGCATCTTCGCGGCCGGCCTCACCCTCGAGGACGTCACGATCCTGATCGACCGGTTCCTCAGCCGCGCCGCCCGCAGCCGCCTCGACCCGTTCGTTCGCCTCGGCCAAACGATCAAGAAGCACCGCGACGGCATCCTCGCCGCGATCCGTCTCGGCATCACCCAAGGCCGCACCGAAGCACTCAACAACAAGGTCCGCCTGATCACCCGCCGCGCCTACGGCTTCCACTCCGCGCAGGCCGCACTCGCCCTCGTCCTGCTGACCTGCGGACCGATCGACCTACAGCCGCCACACGAGCACTACGCAGGCTGACACTGACCACATCCATACCGAGAGAGCCTGAATTGGGCTCCTCGCTATTTCACGTGGGTAGGCCCATGTCGAGTTTCCCGACGGTGAGATAGATCATCGCGATGTAGTTTCGGGTGGAGCGGTAGCCGCGGGCGCGGCGTTTGGCGGTCTGGACGAGGGAGTTGAGGCCCTCGAGGAGGCCGTTGCTGACGTGGCTCTCGAACCAGCGCAGCACACCCGGCCAGTGATCTTCGACCATGTGCGCGAAGTCAATGATCGGCTGTAGGCGGGAGCGGACGGCGCCGGCGATCCAGCGCCGCAGGTAAGGGCCGGCTTGCTGTCTGTCGAGTTCGTAGACGTGTTCGAAGCGCAGTGCCCAGTTGTACGCGCGGCCGGTCTTCAGCGAGAGCTTGAGGAGATCGTCGAGGCGGCCGCGCTGCTTCTCGTTGAGGTTCCCGGGCCGCTTGAGCCACAGGTAGCGCGAGCGCTTCAGCGTCTCGCCGTGCTCGAGGCGCTCGGCCTTGCGGACCTCATCGACGGCGGCGTTGAGCTGCGCCTTCACGTGATAGCGATCGAACGTGATCTCGGCCTCCTGCAGCTGCTCAAGCACCCCGAGGAGGTACGCCTCGCTCATGTCCTGGCAGACCTCGGTGACCTGGTCCGGATGGCCACCATGCGCCCGGAGGTCTTGGGCGAACCGCTCAACGGTCGCGGCGTCCCGGCCCGGCGTGGCGAACACGCAGCGCCGCTCATCAAGATCGGCGAACAGCGTGACGTAGCTCTGGCCGCGACGGAAGCTCGTATCGTCAACACCGACCCGCTCAACCCCGCTGAGATCCTGCCGCTCCAGCGCCTGGTCGACGTAGTGATGGACGATCCGCCAGACCCTCGTGTCGTGCTCACCGACCAGCGCGGCGACCGCCCGGATCGGCATCTGCGCGCACAGCGCCATCGTCAACGCCTCGAACAACAGCGTGAATCCTGATCCTGGGCGCGCCCAAGCGACCTTGACCTGATGCACGCCGTGCTCCGGGCAACGAACCCTCGGCACCCGGGCGCTCAGAAACGCCTGATGCTGAAAGAAATCGAGATGCCGCCACGTCTTCTGCTCGGTGTCGTGCACCTTGCAGTCCGCTCGATCGCACTCCGGGCACGCGAACCGGGCGCCTTTCGCGAAGTCCAAGACCAGCTCCAGCCGCCGCGCCTCGCCGTCGAAGTTGACGCCGACAACGCTCCACGGCTCCTGCAGGCCAAGGGCTTGCTGGAAGAGGTCCGAATCGTGCAAGCGAGGCTCCAATCATCGACGAAGAAGAAGCCCGGCGCTCGCGGCCGACTCCGACGATACCCACACGATTCAGCGAGGAGCCCTGAATTGCCAGCCGGTCCGCGCCAGCCATGCGCGGCCTTCGTCCAGGCTGTAGACGTCGCCGTGCGCGATGTGAGCGGCGACCTCGCCCGCCATCAGTGCCGCCATCACCGGTTCGGTGTGCGTCGCGTTGGTCCAGAAGTCGGCGATCAGGAGCCGGCTTCCGGGCGCCGAGGCGGTCCGAATCGTCCGCAGCAGCGACTCGTTTTCCTCGGGCGCGAAGTAATGGATCAGGTTGGCCACGACCGCCACGTCATGACCGGTCGGGAGAGGTCCGTTCAGCGCATCGCCGACGGCCACGTCGATCCGGTCGCTGAGCCCAGCGTGGGCGATCCGCTCCCGGGCGATCGGCGCGACCGTCGCGAGATCGACCACCGTCGCCCGCAGGTGCGGATTGGCGGCTGCAACCGCGATCGAGCAGCTGCCGCTGCCGCCACCTACGTCGAGCAGATGCCCGTAACCGGAGAAGTCGACCGTCGCGACCAGCGCTCGCAGCGGCCCGGCGGTCGCCGCTTCAATCCCCGCCTGTGCGATCTCCTGCAGCTCGCCCGCGGCATCGCTCAGCTCCTTGGTGGGGCCGGTCGCCAGTACATCCGCCAGCGACTCCCACTGCGGGTAGCTGACCTTGTCCCAAAACCGCACCAGCGGGCCGCATGTCACCGGGGTTCGAGCCGCTCAAGAAAGCTTGCGCGACCGCCCCGTTGCGGTAGCTGTCGCCGCCGCGCTGCAGTAGCCACAGCGCGACCATCGCGTCGGCGCTGATGCGAGCGGCACGGGTCGTCAGACCGCAGCGGGCAGCGAGCTGCTGAAGCGTCGCGGGGCCGTCGCCGAGCGCTTCGAACAGGCCTAGTTCGCTGGCCGCGAACAGGTGCTTAGCCGCCATGAACCCGGTCGCGAGTTGGAAGATCGGGCCGGGATCGACGCCCAGGCCTGGCTCGTTCGCAGCAGGAACTTCAACAATCGCCATCTGATCCTCCGATCTGTTGTGGACTATCAGGATCGGCGCTGCGGTGGTCATCTGGCAATCCCAGATCGCTGGGGTGCGACTCCCAGAAATCCGGGGGTCGCCATGGCCTTCCGGTGGGCGTACGCTCCCGCAATGGAGCTGGCTAACCGCGTCGGTGATCAGGTGGCCGAGCTGGTCGCCCTCGACAGGGACTGGATCTCGTTCGCGACTGCGGCCACCGATCTGCTCGCCAAACAGATCGAGTTCGACCCGCAGCTGCTGGCACTCGGTCGATCCGGGCACGGTGATGTTCACCGGCAGCCTCAACCAGAACGTCGCGTGTTCCGGAACGTGGCTGGCTGAGCACGAGTATGTGATCGATGACGTCAACCAGTGGTGGTTCCTGGCGCGCAGCGGCAGGCTGGCGGGGAGCACGAGCATCGCTACCCACGGCCATCTCGACCGCAGCACCCGCCACCGCTCGCACGCAGCCTATGGAATCGGCGACGAGCTGCGAGGCTCGCTGGTGCTGAACGGGACCTACTGGGGATCGGTCGGGCTGCTGCGCAACGAGGGACAGCCGTGGTTCACGGCAGCCGACGTCAAGCTCCTGGAATCGCTCTGCGCGATCCTTGCCGAGGGGTTCCGGCGGGCGCTGCTGACGGCACCTGCCGCAACCGGGACCCCGGAGGACGACATCCCTGGACGATGTCCGAGAGCGCGGACGCTCCCGTGTCGGACGCTTGCTTCTTGCTGACGAAGCAGGCGCGCCGGCGTCGTGGCTCGTCAGATCAGACTCGCAGGTCGTCCGCAGCGGGCGCGCGCCCCGGCGGTGCTGCGACCGGTTCGGCGGACAAGGGGGCGTCATTCCTCAGGATGTCCATAGGGAGCGAGCCTCGTCCAGGATGCGAACGTCGGTGCGGTTCGCAGCGCCCCTTGTGGGCGTCGCTGCTGCCTTCATGGGGAAGGCGGTACTCACCATTGGTTTCGGACGGGCGGTCATCGTCAGTCGAGGCGTCGAAGGAGTTGTTGAGTGAGGGTTTCCGCGAGCCAAGTTTCGTAGTGCTCCGGGCTCCAGCGGCGATCGCCGACGAGAAGTTGGTAGACGGCTGGGCTGTTGAGGGTCCAGAGAATGTCGGTGGCCCGGTCGGGGTCGAGGTCTGGCCGCAGTCCTTTGGTGCGTTGGAGCTGCTCGATGAGGTGGCGCTGGTTGGCGTGGAACTCCTGCTGCATGCGCTGCCACAGCTGGGCGATCTCGGGATCGCTGGCCGCGGCGGCGCGCACGATTTCCATGACGGCTCCGGCGCGGTCCTTGACTTCGCGGGAGTTGCGGGCGATCAGCTTGATCTGGCGGTGCGGGTCGGACTCCTCGAGCACTTCGCGATACCACGGACGCTCGGCTACTGGCACTGGCTCTTGGTCGCCGCGGATGCGGCGGTTCCACAGCGCCAGCAGAAGCGCCCGTTTGTTGCCGTGGGCCAAGTACACGGTCTTCAGCGCGACCCTCGCCCGGTGGGCGATCGACTGGACTGAGGTGGCGCTGTAGCCATCGCTGGCAAAGAGCTCCTCGGCGGCGTCGAGGATCGCGATCCGGGTCGCCTCGGCCTGCTCGGCGCGGCGCGGCGAGGTGTAGCGACGGGGGGGCTTGACATCCTCCGACATTTCCCTACCCTACCCTTCTATTCACTATCTACGCTATGTAGTCACGGGGAGGGAGATCGTCATGCCACAGCACGCTATTGACCAGCTCGACCACGAACCGACCGCCGACGTCCCCGACATCCTGGCCGAACTCTCCCAGCAGCGACGCGCCGTCTGGGGCCAGGGAGACTTCCAACGTGTCGCCTGCGCCCACCGCATCGTCGGCGAGCGCCTCTGCCGCGCCGCTGACGTTCACCACGGCCAACATGTGCTCGACGTCGCCGCCGGAACCGGCAACGCCGCGCTCGCCGCTGCCGCCCGCGGCGCCCGAGTGACCGCCACCGACTTCGTGCCCGCAATGCTCGAGGTCGCGAAGCGACGCGCGGAGGTCGAAGGGCTCTCCCTCCAGACCCAGGTCGCCGACGCCCAAGCCCTGCCGTTCTCCGCCAACTCATTCGACGTCGTGATCTCTACCTTCGGCGCGATGTTCGCCGCCGACCAAACCAAGACCGCGCACGAGCTGCTGCGGGTCTGTCGCCCCGGCGGACGCGTCGCGATGGCCAACTGGACCCCGGGCGGCCTCGTCGGCACCAACCTCGTCATCCTGCGCACGCGCCTCGCCCCACCCGCCGACGCGTGGCCGTCGACCGCGTGGGGAGAGCCCCAGCGCCTGCGCGAGCTCTTCGCCGACCAGATCAGCGAGCTGCGCATCAACCCCCGCACCACCGACATGTCCGCCGCCTCACCCGAAGCGCTCGTTGAACTCTACCGCGAGCACCTCGCGCCCGTCCGCGCCGCCTTCGCCACCCTCGCCACGCAGGCCGAGGAAGACCGGTTCGCAGCCGAGATGGCCGCCGACTTCGACCGGTACAACCGCGCCACCGACGGAACGCTGCTCGCCGCCGCCGAATACCTCGAAGTCATCGCCACCAAGAACCCACTACCCACCTCCCGATGATCTGGCCACCCCGCCGACCGGCGTCGACGACCGCCGCGGTGTGTGCCTTGCGAGGCCTGTCGACGGTGCTGCGCGACGACTGGTTGGTTCGCCGCGGGAGCAGGTGCGCCCGATCCGTAGGTCCCGCGCAAGTGCCAGGCGCTGCCCTCTGCTCCAGCCTGGACATGATCTGGCGATGAGCCGTGGGCCAACCCACCGCGTCGCCCGGCTGGCGAAGTCGGGCGTCGTTTCGGATGATCTGCTGCGGGCCGCGGATCACGAGCTGATCTGCTGGCGCACGCGTATGTCGGGATGGAGCACGTAGAACTCGCTCGCCTGCGCGTGCGAGACTGACCGCGGACCGCGATGCTCCTCGCCGGTCGATTCCGATTGGCGTCCTTCGCCGTCGGTGGCGACCCCGGGGTCGCCACCGTCAGCGCTGCGCCGTCGAGGCCTTGAGCAGACACGAGTGGCCCAGCAACGCGCGGAAGCGCGAGAGCGCCGCGACGTCGATTCTCGGTGAGCGACGAACCGCGCCCAGCGTAGCGTCGGTGGTGGTGGAAGGTCTCCGCCACCAGTAGAGTGGAACGGCGCCGGCCGGATAGCTTCACGTCCAGCCCAGTGCGCGTGCCGGTCGACCGCCGCGTCCGCCCCTACGAGCCACACCCGGCGGCCACGCATCGCTATCCGCCTGAAGGCCGGCTCTCGGCTCTCGGGATCTCACTTCCGCTTGGAGACGATTTGCGAGGTCGCGTTCGGCGACAGCGAGCGGCCGGTACGCTTCCACTCTTGTGGACCAACGACACTCGCGCGCGGCCGACCGGAGTCCCGGCTCTTGTCCAGAGGGGAGCGGGCGAGCGGGCGATGCCTCGCGCGAGACGACCGGACCTGCGATTCGTTAGCACCGAGGCAGGTCTTATTGGACACGATCAGCGATAAGGAACGTGCTGGGCATGCCCGTGCTCGGGTGCGCCTCGGGCCGGCTGAAGCCGGCTTGGGTGAGCAGTCGCTCGTAGGTTTTCAGCGAGTAGGCCTCTCCCTCGCGCGTCCAGCTGAGCATGATGATCGAGAACAGGAACGGGAAGGGCTCCTCGGCGGGGCGGGGTCCGACCGCGACGAAGTCGTTTATCGCCAGCCGGCCGCCGGGCTTCAGGGCGTCGTAGAGACGACCTAGTAATTTCAGGCAACGGGCCTCTGAGAAGTGGTGAAAGATGTGGCTGGCGATAATCAGGTCGTACGGCCCGCCGAGCGGGACTTCAAAGACGTCTCCCTGGACATAGCTGGTTCGCTCGGATAAGCCCATCGTCTCGACATTGGTGCGCGTCAGTTCCAGCACGTTTTCCCAGTCTTGAAGCGTGGTTCGGGCGGCGGGCTGTTGTGCGGCCAGCGTGAGCGAGTAGAGCCCGCTTCCGCACGCGATGTCAAGGACCTCGAGGCTGTCGCGGCCGGTCGCCCAGGGTCCGAGAATGTCGGCGAGCGCGTGCGCCGCCGGGGCAGTTATGCCGACGCTCGACGGCGCGAACGCCTCCCAGAACTCGTGGCCCGGGGTGTCGGCGTGCTGCTCGAGGATCGTTCCCCCGCCGCGGACGGCGTCTGCGAGACGGGGGAAGGCAACCCACGACCAGGCTCCGGCCATGATGTTCAGCATCCCGCCGAGGTAGGACTGGCGACTGGAAACGAGAAACGCGTCCGCGAGCGGCGAGAGCGCATAGGTGTCGCCCGTGGTCTCCAGTAGATCGAGCGCCGCCAGCGCGTTCAACAGGATGCGCGTGCCCCGCTCGTCCGCGCCGGCGGCCGCAGCGATCGAGTCGACCTTATCGGCGCCGTCGGCGATCCGGTCGAACACGCCGAGCTGCTGCGCGGCCTGCAAGATCGCCGTGACCTGCATCCCCTGAATCATCTGCATCAGCGGCTCCGGCGAAACCCCCGGGCCGTGCGTCTGGGCCTTCTCATCCGTCGTCAAAATGGTCCTTTCTCGACTTTCGCTACGCGTCGGGCACCACGACGGAGCGTATCCTCTACCCGACGAGATGCGCGTCGCAGGGATGGTTTGGTTCGCCCGCAGCTCTCCCTATCCGCGAGCGCGACCAACGGCCTCTCCTCCGCGCACCCTCGCCTCGGACGAGCCAAGCAAGAGCGCTTGGGATGGCGAGGGCGGCCCCCAACGACTCTGCAGCTTCACGTTCTGCCGTCCAGGCGGACCGGTCGACCGCGCGTCCGAAGCACCCATACCCGGGGGCCACCCGTCCGCTATCGCCTGCGAGGAGGCGTCTCCGCAGGCGGGACCCACCGGCACGCTCCAGCAGACCACCCGCATCACCCCCACCCAGCAGCAGGTCCTCACCGCCGCCGACATCCCCGCGCCGCCCCGGATCACCGCGCTCCAGCCCGCCTAACCGCCGGTCAGACCTCCCGCGCACCCCCCGCCAGCGCGCCCCGGAGCGTGGGCACACGCGCACAAACTGCACAAAGTCCCAAAACCCCAACAACCACGGGCGATTCCCGACGATCCGTGCGCCCACCAACTGCGGAAGTCGGGCGAGCGCGCGTTCGCCACGACCGCAGATTAGACATCGTGCGTCCTTTCGCGGCCGGGCTCGCGACCCTAACCTGAGCCACGGGCAGAGTCAACGCTGCCGCGCAGCCCGTGGTCGTCGCGGCGGTGAATCGCAGGCGATCCCGACGCCGATGGCGATACAGAGTCGATTGGGCGACCGGGTTGCGATTGGCGGGCCCTGGCTGGTAGAGTCGACACCCTCTGTTGGAGGGCGTCGCGTACGAGATCGAAGGAGGGGGCAGCGTGTTACGTAAGCTTGGGCGGATCGTGACAGGTGCCGCGGCGGCGGCGATTCTGGTGCCGAGCGTCGCAGTCGCGAGCACGAAGACGGTCTACGCGGGGGGGCCGCTCGCGTTTCAGAAGACGCTGCAGAAGAGCGCTGGGGCGGGCGTGAATGCCTTCTTCACCGGCAACGTCACGATTCACCAGGGCGACACCGTTCGATGGGTCGGGATGTCGCTCGGCTTCCACACGATTGACCTGCCAGGGCGGGCCGCTGGGGACCTGCCGACGTTCATCGCCGACCCGGCTCATCCCGTGACCGGGTCCAAGGATGCGGCGGGGAACCCGTTGTGGTTTAACGGCTTGCCGACGCCCAACTTCAACCCGGCCCTGGGTACGCCGATCGGAGGCCGCGTCTACGACGGGTCGCAGCGCGTGGATTCGGGTGCGCCGCTCGGACCGCCCAAGCCGTTCGCAGTCAAGTTCACCAGGGCAGGTACGTATCGCTACTTCTGCGACATCCACTACGGGATGCAGGGCACCGTCAAGGTGCTGCCGACCCGCGCCAGGGTGCCGTCGGCCGCGAGCGATGCCCGTGCGTTGGCTAAGCAGGTGGCGCAGTCGACGGCCTCGGCGAGGCGACTCGACAAGACGACAGTGTCGAGCGCGGCGGTTCAGCTCGGCGCGTCCGACTCGCACGGCGTCGAGGTGTTCGCGATGTTCCCGAGCACGCTGCGCGTGACGGCCGGCACGACGGTGACGTTCTCGATGTCGGCACACACGCGCGAGGTACATACCGCCAGTTTCGGCGACACGTCGAGGAACGGCTATCTCGCGAAGTTAGCTGCCTCGTTCAACAGCCCGGTCGTCGATCCGCTGGCGCTCTTCCCGAGCGATCCGCCGCCGGCGCCGATCGCGCTCGGTCCGACCTCTCATGGAAACGGATTCGTCAGCACGGGGGTGCTCGATCAAGACAAGAACACGCCAAACCCCCCGGCGAACCGGATCACGTTCACCACGCCGGGCACCTACAACTACATCTGCCTGATCCATCCGTTCATGCACGGAACGGTCATCGTCAGCTGAGAGCCGGAGCCGCCGCGGGCGGGATGACTCGAGTCGTCCCGCCCCCTGGCCGAGTTCGTCCGGGCGTTCATGGCGAACGCGCCCATTGACACGAACCTCCCAGCGGTGTCGCTGGCGCAAAGGCCGGCGTCCATCACGACGAGCACCGCCGCGGTAGGCGTTCAGGTGGGGTCGGGGTGATCCGAAGGATTCCTTCTCGGCGCACGGAATGTTGTCGTTGTGCGGGTCGAGGACGCCGAACGGATCGCCCGAGCGGGCGGGGAGCCCGCGGTGGCGTTGGTGTTGGGGTTGCTGGCGGAGATCGCCGTCCTGCGCGAGCGTGTCGAGGAACACGACCAAGACACGGCGTGGAGCATATTCCACCGGCCGTTTCGCCGGCCCGCTGAGCAGCGTACGCAGACCCGCCCCAGTCACCTCCGCGACGCGAATGCTTTGTCGGGGCTCTTGGCATGAATGTGGTCACGCGGCCGGCGTGTTCTGCGATTGAGCAGGTCTTTCTCGGGCTGAGAAGTCTTCGCAAGTTGCGCACGGGTTAGCGACGCGCCGTCGTCCTCGTCCGGCAGGCTGCTGGCTGTTCGAAGGTCAAGCGGCTTGCAAGGGAGGACGACATGCGCGTCACTGCGGCATTTTCCAGGCTTCTGCGTCTTGACGGCGTGTGGGTCAAGGCGGTCGAGTTCGAGCCGGGCAAGGTCGTCGTGTGGGTCGCGCTGCGCCGCGAGCGACTGGTCTGCCCGAAATGCGGCTACTCCACGCGGGCGCGGCGCGATACGCGTCCGGTCGACTCGGCATGGCGTCATCTGGATCTCGGGACGTGGTGCCTTGAGATCCGCGCCCGGCGGCGGCGCGTGGATTGCCCGGACCACGGCGTGCTCGCCGAGGGCGTCCCGTTCGCCCGCCCGGACTCGGACTTCACCCGGGACTTTGAGGGCCTCGTCGCGTGGCTGGCGACCCGCACCGACAAGACGACAGTCAAGCGCCTGACGCGGATCGACTGGCGCACCGTCGGGCGGATCGTCAAACGGGTCTGCGATGAGGAGCTCGACCCCGGGCGCCTGGACGATCTCTACGAGATCGGGATCGATGAGGTGTCGTGGCGCAAACAGCACCGCTACCTCACCCTCGTCGTTGATCACCAGCGCCGCCGCGTGGTGTGGCACAGCGGGCGCCGGCGCCGCCGCGGCTGACGAGTTCTTCGCCGAACTCGACCCGGAACTGGCCGACGACCCGCCAGCCCCGGACTCCCAGAACCCAGAAACGACCGCGATCCAGGTCCAAGCGCCTGCCGCGACGCCGGACGCCCGACCAGAGCCGGGGGACCCCGGGCCGGTCGTCGGCGAGCGCGCCGCCAGGCTCCAGGCGATCTCGATGCACATGGGCCCCGGATACGCCACCCGGATAAGAACGGCAACCTTCCCCGCACGCCCGCCGCATTTACGTGCCGGCCTCTTGATGACCACGGGCTTTGCCATATCGTGCTGGCTCGCCCAGACCGACGGTCATGTCGGTAGAAGTGGT
Source organism: uncultured Solirubrobacterales bacterium (assembly GCA_963795745.1). Lineage (GTDB taxonomy): Bacteria > Actinomycetota > Thermoleophilia > Solirubrobacterales > Solirubrobacteraceae > Palsa-513. The sequence continues at coordinate 223,034 of CAWCIT010000014.1, read as the reverse complement.
GTAACGGGCCGCGGGAGACGGATCGCGGGGCGCCGGGATCTGGATCGAGGCTCTGGGAGGCGTTCTGCGGGCTTTGGTGTTGGCGGCCAAGGGGTTTGGTTGCCGGGATCTGGGTGTCTTTGGCGGTTCTGACCACCGTGGCGTCCAAGCTCGTTGGCTCCACCAAGAGTCGATGAGAAGGAGCACCACGATGGTCGAGAACAGGATGACGGTTGCCGATGTCGTTGCCGGCGTGCTTGCGGGTGAGCACGGCGATTTCGTGCGCGAAGCGGTCGCTTTGATCGCGCGTGAACTGATGGAGGGCGAGATCACGGGGGAGATCGGTGCCGGCCTGGGCGAAGTCAGCGCCGGCAGGGTCACGCATCGCAACGGCTATCGCCCGCGGTCGTGGGAGACCAGGGTCGGCGAGCTTGAGCTGTTGATCCCCAAGAAGCGCCAAGGCCCCTCGTACTTCCCGTCGTTTCTTGAGCCGCGCCGCCGCTCAGAGCAGGCGATCGTCGCGGTCGTGATGGAGGCCTACGTCAACGGCGTATCGACGCGGAAGGTTGACCGGCTCGTTGAGCAGCTCGGCATCGGCGGCATGACCAAGGACCGCGTGTCGGCGCTGTGCAAGGGCCTTGACGGGCAGGTCGAGGCGTTCCGGTCGCGGCCGCTGGAGGGCGCCTACCCCTACCTGTGGCTGGACGCCAAGCACGTCAAGGTCCGCGACCAGGGCCGTGTCGTCTCGAAAGCGATCGTGATCGCCTACGCCGTGCATGAGACCGGCGTGCGTGAGGTCCTCGACCTTGATCTCGGCGAAGTTGAGTCCGGCGCGTTCTGGCGCGAGTTCCTGCTGCGGCTCAAGCGTCGCGGCCTCCAAGGAGTGAGCCTCGTGATCTCAGACGCCCACGAGGGACTGAAAGCGGCGATCGCCCGCGTCCTCGCATGTCCGTGGCAGCGCTGCACAGTCCATTTCGTCAGGGACATGGACCAGCACTGCCGCCGCGACCAGCGCGGCATCATCAACGCGGCGCTGCGCGAGGTCTTCAACGCCGAGAACCACGACCAGGCGCGCGAGCGCGTCACCCAAGTCATCGGCCGGCTCCAATCGGTCGCGCCGAAGGTCTGCGGGCTGCTCGAAGACGCCGAAGAAGACCTGATCGCTTTCTACGCCCTGCCCCGCGATCACTGGACCAAGCTCAGGTCCACGAACCCCTTCGAGCGCGTCAATCGCGAGATCGGCCGCCGCAGCGACGTCGTCGGCATCTTCCCCAACGACGCCTCCGCGATCCGCCTCGCCGGCGCGCTCCTCATCGAACAGAACGACGAATGGCTCGTCACCCGCCGCTACCTCTCCGCCGAATCGATGGCCCTCATCCTCAACACCGACCCGACCGGCGAAGTCCCGACCGAGAAAGACCAAAAAGAGGTGATCGAGCTCAACCCCGCCTGAGCCACAACGCCCCAGCCGACGAGCGCCAACGCGTTACACCACTACAGACGACTTGACTAGACCGACCCGCCTCAGATGCGGTTCGTGTCCCTCGGGCCACGGGTTCGCCTCCGGCTTCCTTCCCACCCCGCCTCGCGGCGACGCAGTTGCCCTTGGCTTGTCTCGGGATCATCTCCTCAACGGGGGACTTCCACCCCCAAGCTGCCGCCCATGCCGGGCGTACACAGAAAAGGCCCGCAAATGCGGACCTTTTCCTAGTAGCGGGGGCGGGATTCGAACCCGCGACCTTCGGGTTATGAGGGTCGCTTCTGCGGGATGCGCCTCGCTGCCCGGGGTTTTAGGCCCTGCCCAGTCCCGCCCTCAGGCTCTCTCTCGAGCTCGCCGTTCTCCGCGGTGTCGGATGAATGGCGGACTGGCGACGACCATACGTCTTGTCTGATGACCAAAGTTGATGACCAATCGCGACATTGGCCGCCGCCGAGCTGCCGGAGAACAGAAAAAGCGCCTGGTTTACAGGCGCTTTCTGAGTGGAGCCAACCGGGATCGAACCGGTGACCTCCTGCTTGCAAAGCAGGCGCTCTCCCAGCTGAGCTATGGCCCCAGGGCCAACGAGTCTAGCCGGGACCCTACTTGTCGAAGTCGAACTCCTGCGGCGGCGCCTGCTCGAACCAGAGGCGGTCGTGCTCGGGCGTCTCCTGCAGGAAGTCGGGGGTCTGCTCGAGCACGTCCGGCGACTCGGCCTCGGCGGGTGGGAGCCGGAATTCCTCGGTCGCCGGCCCTGCCGGTGGCGCCGGCGGCTGGCGGCTGCGGCGGAGCCGGGACGGGGACCGGCGGTGGTGGCGGCGGGGGAGCGGCCTGGGCCGGCGGCGGCGGCGCGGAGGTCACGGCGGGGGGTGGCACGTGCGCCTCCTCCTCGTCCTCGTAGTAGTAGTCCTCGTCGTCGCCCGGCTCGTCGTCGTACGGTCCTTCGTAGTGGCCGACCGGCGCGGGGGTCGCGAAGGAGACCTCCGCATACGGATCGTCCTCCTCCGGCGGGGGCATGGCCAGGGGATCCGAGCGACCGCCGGCGCCGAGAGCCTCGCGCTCCTGGCGCGCGACATCCATCGCGTCGGCCCCGGCCCGCCGCTTGAGCTCCAGGTGCTCGCGGATCGCGTCATCGAGCAGTCCCATCAACGCAAAGCCTAACGGCCGCCGGCCCTAGTCGGCACGGATGGTCTTGTTCTTGCCGCCGCGCTTGGCCGCGTAGAGGGCCGCGTCGGCCGCCGCGATCAGGCGTTCCGGGTCCTGGGCGTTCCGCGGCAGCGCCGCCACTCCGAGGCTCGCGGTCACCTGCATCGTTCCGGATCGGCCCACCATCGGGATGTCGAGCTCGGCGATCCCGGCCCGCAAACGCTCGGCCAGCTGGTAGGCGCCGTCGAGGTCGGTCTGCGGCAGCACCACCGCCAGCTCCTCGCCCCCGTAGCGGGCCGGCGAGTCGATCTCGCGCGAGTAGTTGCGCATCAGGGCGGCCACCGACCGCAGGACCTGGTCGCCCTGCTGATGGCCGTAGGTGTCGTTGACCGCCTTGAAGTTGTCGAGGTCCACCATCACGAGACCGACCGATTGGTCGAAGCGTCGTGCCCGCTCGGCCTCGGCCTCCAGCGCCTCGACGAACCGCCGGTGGTTGAAGAGGCCGGTCAGCTCGTCGGTCACCGCTTGGCGCTGGACCTGCTCGTGGAGGCCGACGTTGTCCATCGACACGCCCGCCTGCCGCGCCAGGTAGGCGACGAGATCCCGCTCGCCCCGGTCGAACGGCCGCTCCGGCCGCGCAACGGAGATCACGCCGAGGATCCGGTCGCCGCCCTCGGATCCGCGCAGCACATGGGCCAGGGCACTCGCCGTGCCGGCCGTTCCCGACCCCGAGTTGCCCGACCGCACGGCGCCCTCCTCGGCCGCCCGAAGCGCCCGTTCGAACTCCGCGGTCGGGCCGACCTTCGCCGCCTCCTGGAGCTCCCCGTTGGGACCGCTCAGCGAAGCCGCGCGACCCGCCCGAGCCCCGGCCCCGTCGACCGCCGAGCGCAGGACGACCTCGAGCAGGGCGTTGCGGTCGAGGTTCGACGCGAACGCATCGCCCAGGCGCTGGAGCGACTGCTCGAGGCGCACCCGCTGCTGGCGGAGCTCCTCGAGCCGGCTCTCGAGCTGGCTGGCCATGTTGTTGAACTCCTCGCCCAGAGCCGCGAACTCGTCCCGGCCGACGACCGGAACCCGCGTGGCGAAGTCCCCCGACCCGAAGCGCCGAGCCGCCTCGAGAAAGCTCACGAGGCGCCGCTGGAGGGAGCGCGACACGAGCAGGGCGAACGCCAGCGCCAGGGCGAGGAACCCGCCGAGCACGGTCCCGACGACCAGGCGACTCTGCCCGATCGCCGCCGCCACGTCGCTCTGCAGCAGCACGGCCACGTTCAGCGGACGATCGTCGAAGTTCGCCGCGCCGAACGACGCCACGCGGTAGGTGGACCCGGACACGCTCACGTCTCGGCCTTGGACGAGCTCGCCGGACCGTCCGGTCAACGCGCGCGCCAGCCCTTGCCCGGCCTTGTCGCTGGCCGCCAGGATCGTCGACCCGCTCCGCACGACGACGTCGACTCCGGTCAACCGACTCGCCGCCCGGGCGAACGAGCCGGCCGACTGGCGCGAGATCTCGAGCGTGCCCACCGTCCGGCCCGTGCTCGTCCGGATCAGGCGGAAGTCCGGCGCCACCGCGTCGGTGCTTCCGGCGTCGACGAGCGCCCGACCGTGGCTGAACACCGCCAGCCGGACGATCCCGTCCCGCTTGACGAGGATCGCGGCCCGCCGCTGCGCCCCCGCCAGATCGCCGCTGACGAGGGCCGGGATGAACACCGGATCCCGCCTGACCTGGTCCACCGCCGCCCGCACCCGGGCACCGGCCTGGGCCTGGTGGTAGGCGCCGACCACCGCGCTCTGCGACGCGCCTACGCTCGAGTTGTTCCGGCTGCTGATGCTGTCGGCGATCAGCAGATAGAGGATCACGGCAACCGCGAGCATCGGCACGATGACGATGACGACGAAGAACAGCGTCAGGCGGTTGCGAAAGCTCATCTCGGGCCTTCCACAGGAGAGTACTGCCGCACGCCTGGAGAACATCGGCGCCACTGGCCGAACGGCTGAGCCGAGCGACGGGTCCGCCGAGCGCCCGCGCGGTCTAGACTGGGCCCCAGAGGCCGCAGCACGGCCCACCGCGGGGCTATAGCTCAGCTGGGAGAGCGCCTGGATCGCACCCAGGAGGTCGCCGGTTCGAGCCCGGCTAGCTCCATCGATCGATCGATCGACAAAAGCCCCGCAAGCGGGGTTTTTGTCGTTTTGTTTTGGACGCGAGGCTTCGCCATCATCCTGGTCGGCTTCGACCCCCTTTGTGCCCACTTGTGCCCAGTCGCGGGGATCCGCAGCGTCGACTCGCCTCCCAGTGCGGCGCCTTGTCATTGAGCATCCGCGGCCTCGGCTTCATCGATCGGCCCGGAGCGTGTCGCGCTCGAGAGCACCGGACGCAGGGCCGCCCGCTGAGGCACCTCCATGAGCCGCCGCCCGCGACGGCGCGCACGCCTGGGCGGTCCGGTTCCCTTCGCCGGCCTCGAGCTGATCGCCACGGAGCCAGTGTCAGTCACGCATCCCGAGCCGGTGGCACATGGCGCGATCTGCGGGCCCTCGCCGGTGAGTGCCGAGCCCGGCGGGTCGCCGACGATCACCTGAGTGTCGTCACGGGCGCCTGCCGTGACGAGCGCGGGGAACTACTCCTGCGACTTGGCTCGCGGTGACGGCCCAGCCGGCGGAGACCACCGCCCACCCCCCGGCAAGCCTCCTCGTCAGGAGACCCCGACCACGCGACCCGTCGCCGCGCTCTGCCGCGCCGCCTCGATTACGCGCAGGCCCAGGAGACTGTCGACGGGATCGACCGGCGCCGGCGCCTCTCCCGCCAGCCACGCCGGGACCTGCTCGTAGAAGCGCTGGTAGGCACCCGGCTCGAGCGCGATCTCCCGCTCGCCGTCGGCGTCGACGAGTCGGCCCGGTCGCGACGCCACCCCGAACCCGGCTTCCCCCGGACGCAGGCCGGCCGCCAGCTGCCCCTCCTGTGGATCCAGGCCGAACGTCTCGAAGCCCGCCGCCCCGCCGCTGATGCGCAGGCGCGGGCCGGCCAGCGGCGCCGTCGAGCTCATCCACAGGTGCGAGCGCTCCCGTCCCCCGTGCTCCAGGGCGACGAACACGTCGTCCTCCACCTGCCCGCCCGGCCGGCGGATGTCGATCTCCGCGTAGACCCCCACCGGCGGCCCGAAGAGCCGGCACGCCTGGTCGACCAGGTGGGCGCCCAAGTCGAGCAGGAGGCCCCCGCCCTCGGCCGGGTCGGGCCGCTCGCGCCACCGCTCCAATGACACCGACGGCCGGAAGCGCTCGTACCGGGACTCCAAGCGCGTCACCCCGCCGAGGGTGCCGTCCCGCACGAGCCGGGTGGCGGTCAGGAAGTCGCCGTCCCAGCGCCGGTTCTGGAACACCGTCAGCCGGCCGCCCGCCGCGAGCAGGCCCTCGGCCGCGGCGGCCGACGGCGCGAGCGGCTTGTCGACCACCACGGCCAGGCCGCGGTCGATCGCCGCCCGGGCGAGCCCGACATGCGCCCGGTTGGGCGCGGCCACCACCACCAGGTCGACCAGGCCCCACAGCTCGTCCACGCTTGCCACCACCCGCGCCGCCGGGTGGGCACCCGCGGCCTGGGCCCGGCGCTCGGGGTCGCCGGTGACGATCGCCGCCAGCTCGAGACCGTCGACCGCCTCGATCAACGGCGCGTGGAAGACCCGGCCGGAGAGTCCGAACCCGATGATCCCGACTCGCCCCGCGCTTCGGCTCAGCCCCGGCATCCCGCAGCCATTATCGACCCCTATGTGATCGATCGCACAGACACCGGCCCCCGCCGGGCTTAGCGTGATTTCCACGGAGCCGCCGGTGACGCCACCGACGCCCCCGGCGACTCCCCCTCGACAATCCACACCACTGGAGGCAGACATGGAAGGCACACGCGGCTCCGACCGGGTTGCCCAGTTGCAGGACACCCAGATCTCCCAGGCCGATCTCGATCAGCTCGCCGGCCTCGGCGAGGCCCCCGGGATCGATCTCGTCGGCTGGCACCGCCGCGGCATCCCCGCCGTCGAAGGGATCACCGGCACGTTCCACGCCCAGCCCGGCTCGGTCGGCGGCCTCGTCGATCAGATGGTCGCCGGCGGGCTCGTCCGCCAGATCCACGTCTTCCCGTTCGGCATCCCCAACGTCACCCAGGTCCAGGTGCAGTTCGCCTCCGGACCCAGCTGACCGTCATGCCCTCGTCCTCGGTGCTCCAGCTGCATCCGCTCCGGCGCTGCAATCTGAGCTGCGCCCACGGCTACTCGACCTCGTCACCCGACGTCGCCGAGGCGCTCCCGGTCGACATGCTCGTCGCGGCCATCTCCGCGGCGGCAGCCGAGGGCTACGGGGTGCTCGCCGTCTCCGGCGGCGAGCCGCTCCTCTACAAGGGGCTGCCCCGGCTGCTCGACCACGCCCGCGCCGCCGGCATGACCACGGCGGTGACGACCAACGGGACCCTCCTCGACGCACGCCGGCTCGCCATGCTGCGCAGCGTCGACCTGCTGGCCATCAGCCTCGACGGCGTCCCCGACTCCCACGACCGCATGCGCGGCCGCGGCAGCTTCGCCCGGACCGCGCGCGGCGTCGCTCGTCTCCGCGGCGCCGGCATCCGCTTCGGCTTCATCGTCACCCTGACCATGCACAACCTCCACGAGCTCGACTGGGTCGCCGACTTCGCGGCCGACCAGGGCGCGGCCCTGCTCCAGGTCCACCCGCTCGAGCTCGCCGGCCGCGGGCGCTCGCTCCCCGGCCAGCGTCCCGACGAGATCGAGCTCCAGTGGGCCGTCGTCGAATGCGCCCGCCTCCAGGCCCGCTTCGGAAGCTCGCTCGCCGTCCACCTCGACGCCGTCCCCGCCGGCGCCCTGCGCCGCGCCGCCGCCGCCGCCGACACGTGCGGCGCGCCGCGCACCTTCGCCGAGCTGATCGACCCGCTGGTGATCGAGAGCAGCGGCGCGATCACCCCGATCGAGCACGGCTTCGATCGCCGCTGGAGCCTCGGCTCGCTCCACGACGGCGACCTCGGCGCCGCCATCGACCGCTTCCGCCACGAACGCCTCGCCGCGTTCGACGCGCAGATCCTCCGGCCGGCCGTCACCGACGCCGTGGCCACCGGCAGCCGGTTCGTCAACTGGCATGAGGCCGTCGCCCGCCGGGCCCAGGCCGAACTCGAGCCCGAGCTCGAGCTCGAGCTCGAGCTCACGGCCTGACCGGCCGAGCGCCCGACGAAGGCCCTGCCGGCCGCCGGACGAGTACCGTGCAGGGCCGATGCTGCTCCTCCGCCGCGCCCGGCCCGCCCGCCGCGATCCTCATCGCCATCGGCCTCCTCGCCGCCCTCCCGGCGACGTCGCCCGCGGCCGCCCGCGTCTCCTCCCTGGACCTCGCCCTCCGCTTTCGCCCCCATCTGTTCTTCGACTCGGCCGAGCGCTGGCGGCCGATCGACGTCGATGCCTTCCTGCGCGAGCCCGGCCACCAGGTCTGCCCGGTGCCGTCCCCCGGCGCCACGTGCACCCCCCTGCGCTCGATCGGCCAGCTGACGCCGGCCGTCGCCTACATCGACCTGCGCGGCATCCACGCCGACGGCAGCGACGCCAAGGCGCTCGATCTCGCCACCTGCGCCAAGTCGAAGCCCACGCTCCTCGACTGCGACGAGGGCGGCCGATCGCTGATCTACGCCCACGTCAGCCGCACCCGCACGCGCATCGCCGTCGACTACTGGTGGTTCCTGCGCTACAACGCGTTCAGCATCGACCTCCACGAGGGCGACTGGGAGGGCGTCACGGTCATCGTCGACGCCGCCGGCCGCCGCATCAAGTCGGTGCACTTCGCCGCGCACGCCAGCTCCTGGCGCTACCCGGCCGCCGTCACCCGCATCGACGGCGCCCGCCACGTCCGGGTCTACCTGGCCCGCGGCGGCCACGCCGCCTACCCGCAGCCCTGCCGCGCCGCAACCTGCCGCCAGACGGACAGCCTCCTCCCCGACGGCCGCTTCGACGGCGGCAGCGCCTGGGTCGAGAACGACGCCGGCGCGTGCGCCGGACGCTGCGTGCGGCTGCTGCCCGAGCGCGCCGGCCGCCCCGCCTCCTGGGACGCCTGGAACGGGCTGTGGGGCGCGCCCCGGTCGGCGTTCTTCGCCCCTCCCCGCACCCCGGCGTTCCAGTACCGCTACGGCCACCCGTTCGCCGCGACGAGGACCAGTCGTCGCGACTTCTCCGCTCCGCCGCCGCCGCCGCCCACGCCGCCGCCGCCGCCGCCGCCGCCGCCGCCTGACCCCGCCCGACTCGTGGCCCCCGTCCCCACCGCCCGCCACCTCCTGCGCGCCAAGGATCTGGCCGACGCCCGCTACTTCGAGCCGCTCGACGTCGACGATCTCGCCCGCGCCGCCGGTCTCTCCCGCGCCCACTTCAGCCGCCGCTTCCGCGCCGCCTTCGGCGAGTCGCCCCACGCCTACCTCCTCACCCGCCGCCTCGAGCGGGCCGCCGCCCTCCTGCGCACGACCGACCGCTCGGTCGCCGACGTCTGCTTCTCCGTCGGCCTCCAGAGCCTCGGATCGTTCACGACGAGCTTCACCCGCACCTACGGCATGACGCCGACCGCCTACCGCGCGGCGTTCCCGCCGGCCAGCCGGCTGGCCCGCCTCCCGGCCTGCGTGATCCACGCCTACTCGCGCCCGCAACGCAGCACGTATGGAGAAGACAACGGCCCGCCGTCAACCTAGGATCGCCGTCGACCGTTCAGTTGCGAACCACAGGAGATCGACATGATCAGCATCGCCAACTCACAGCTCTGGGTCCACGATCAGGACGAGGCCCTCGCCTTCTACACCGAGAAGCTCGGCTGGGAGGTCCGCGCCGACGTGACGCTCGCCGAGATGGGGAACTTCCGCTGGCTCAGCGTCGGCCCGGCGAGCCAGCCGGACTTCGCCGTCGTCCTCATGGCCATCCCCGGCGCGCCGGTCATGGACGCCGCGACCGCCGACCAGGTCCGTGACCTCGTGGCCAAGGGCTTCGCCGGCACCGTCTTCCTGACCACCGACGACTGCCGGGCCTCCTACGAGGAGCTGAAGGGCCGGGGCGTCGAGTTCACCGAGACCCCCGAGGAGCGGCCCTACGGCGTCGACGCCGGCTTCCGCGACCCGTCCGGCAACAGCCTGCGCCTGACCCAGGTCCGCGACCTGGCCACGCTCTAGTGCACCGTTCCGATAGTCCCTTAGGTGGCTGGCGGGCGGCTGGGCGTGATCTGGGGGCGCCCGGTGGCGGCTCGCGTGCTGGTGGCACGGGGGCCGACGCTGGGTGGCGCCAGGCGCGTCCAGACGCCGCCAGACGCCAAGGGACTTGAGGAACGGTGCACTGGCCGGCCGAGCGCCTGGACGGGGGGCGGATCCTACGCCACCCCGTCCAGCTGCTCCGGCGTGTCGATGTCGGTCGGGTCGCACAGCCGTCCGGCCTCCCACGCGCGCACCCGGAAGGACCGCAGGAGCTCACGCGCCCCGACGTCCCCCGCCAGCCCGGGCACCTCGGCCAGCACGCGCCGGCCGAGCACGACCGGATGCCCCGGCCGCCCGTCGTAGACGCAGCGCACGGCGTCCCACCGCCCCGACAGCTGGTCGACCGCCCCGGCGATCACCTGCCCGGTGACGAACGGCATGTCCCCGAGGAGGACGACGGCCGCGTCGACGTCGCCCGCCGCCGCCACCCCCGCCCGCAGCGACGCCGCCTGGCCCGACGCCCAGTCGGCGCACTCGACGACCTCGAGGCCCGACAGGTCGACCGACGACCGGATCGCCTCGGCGTGGGCGCCGAGGACGACGACCAGCGGGTCGAGCACCGGCACCGCCCAGGCCGCCTCGAGCGCGTAGGACAGGAGCGGCCGGCCGCGGAGCACGGCCAGCTGCTTGGCCCCGCCGAAGCGCCGCCCCGCCCCCGCGGCCAGGACGATCCCGGCCACCCTCACGGCGCGATCCCCTCCATCACGGCGGCCAGCGCCTCGAGCGAGGCGATCGAGTTTCCGGCCAGCAGGTGGTCGGTGTGGGGCAGGGCGGCAACCATGCCCCGGGTCAGCGGCGCGTAGGCCGGGTCGGCGGCCAGCGGGTTCAGCCAGATCAGCCGGTGGGCGGTGCGCCGCAGCCGGGCCATCTCCGCCCCGAGCACCTCCGGCTCGCCCCGGTCCCAGCCGTCGCTCAACACGACGACCACCGCCCCCCGCCCGACCCGCCGGCCGTGCTCGCGGTTGAGCGCTCCGAGCGCCGCCCCGATCCGCGTGCCGCCGCCCAAATCGACGACCGACGCGGTGGCCCGGGCCAGCGCCCGGTCGTGGTCGCGCCCGGCCGACCGGAGCAGGCCGGTGATCCGGGTCAGCCGCGTCCCGAAGGCGAACGCCTCGACCCGGCGCCGGGCGGCGACCGCCGCCTGGACGTACATCAGGAGCATCCGCGCGTACGGGGCCATCGACCCCGACACGTCGACGACCAGGACCAGCGGCCGCAGCCGCGGCGCCGGCGCCCGCCACCGCCGCTCGATCGGCTCGCCGCCGTAGCGCAGCGACGAGCGCATCGTCGCCCGCAGGTCGGCCACCTCGCCCCGGCGCCCCGACCGGACCGGGCGCAGCCGGCGCGATCGCCGCCGCGCCCCCCGCCGGGCCAGCCGCGCCAGGAGCGCCCGCGCCGCCGCCCGCTCGGCCGCGGTGTAGGCGGCGAAGTCCTTGCCGCGCAGGAGCACCTCCTCGGCGCTCCACGCCGCCGGCAGCGGATCCTGTCCCGCCGGGGGCGGCGGCCCCGGCGCGCCGGCCGGGACGCCGACCCGGGGCAGCGCCATCCGCGCGCTGCGCAGGAGGTCGTCCAGCGCGCGGTCGACCCCGTCCGACTCGCCGCCCGCCGCCACCAATCCCGTCCAGACGGCGTCGAAGACCGCGAGGTCGCCGCGCGAGGAGCACAGGCTCGCCCGGAGCGCCTCCCGGGCCGCGGCCGGCGGCACCGCCGCCAGCGCCCGCAACCCGGCGAGGACCTCGCCGGTCCCGACCGCCGCCCCGCCCGCCCGCATCCCGGCGGCCAGCAGCCCGACGAAGCGCTCAGCTACCGGCCAGCACCCCCTCGGCCCGGACGCGGTCGAGATCCTCGCGCACCTTCAGCGCCGCCCCCAGCGACGCGTCGAGGTCGCCGACGGCTTCGAGCGCCCGCGCCCAGGTCAGCGTCTCGCCGATCCCCGGCAGCTTGTAGAGGTCGACGTCGCGCAGGCGGGCGACCGCCGCGCACACCCGCCGGGCCACCTCGTCGGCCACGCCCGGCAGCCGGACCCGGACGATCGCCACCTCCCGCTCGACGGACGGGTAGTCGATCCAGTGGTAGAGGCAGCGCCGCTTCAGCGCATCGTGGAGCTCCCGCGTCCGGTTGGACGTCAGCACGACCACCGGCCGCCGCGCCGCCACCACCGTCCCGAGCTCCGGGATCGAGACCTGAAAGTCGGAGAGGAGCTCGAGCAGGAAGGCCTCGAACTCGTCGTCGGCCCGGTCGATCTCGTCGATCAGGAGGACCACTGGCTCCTGCGCCTCCAACGCCTCGAGCAGCGGCCGGCGCAGGAGGAAGCGCCGCGACCACAGGTCCTCCGCCGCGCCCGACCCCGACTCCGACCCCGACTCCGACCCCGACCCGGCCGCCTCGGCCGCCCGCAGCGACAGCAGCTGCCGGGCGTAGTCCCAGTCGTAGAGGGCGTGGTGGATGTCGATCCCCTCGTGGCACTGCAAGCGGATCAGCCGCGCCCCCGTCGCCGCGGCCAGCGCCCGGGCCACCTCGGTCTTGCCCACGCCGGCCTCCCCCTCGAGCAGAAGGGGCGTCTCCAGGGTGACGGCCAGGAAGACCGCCGTGGCCAGGGCCTGGTCGGCCAGGTATCCCTGGCCGACCAACGCCTCCGAGACGTCCTCGATCGTCTCGAGGCTCACCCCGCCGCCGCCGTCAGCGCCCGCCGGCACAGGACCCGCGCCAGGTGGCGCCGGTAGTCGGCCGACGCGTTCAGGTCGCTCGGCGGCGAGCAGCCGTCGGCGGCGCAGGCGCAGGCGGCGGCGATCGACTCGGCCGAGAGCGGCTGGCCGCGGAGTGCGTCCTCGACGGCCGACGCCCGCAGGGCCCGGTCGCCCATGTGGGTCAGCCCGACGCGCACGTCGGCGCAGACGCCGTCGGCCACCCGGACCGCCGCGCACACGCCGACCATCGCCCAGTCCTCCTCCCGGCGGTTGAACTTCTCATAGCCGAACGACCAGCCCTCGACGGCGGGCAGCGCGATCGCGGTGATCACCTCGTCGGCCGCCAGGGCGGTGTCCATGTGGCCGCGGAAGAAGTCCGCCGCCGCGATCGACCGCGTCGCGCCGCCCGGCCCCGCCACCTCGATCGTCCCCTCCAGGGCCAGGACGACGGCCGGGAGGTCGGCCGCCGGGAGCGGCGCCGCCAGCGACCCGCCGATCGTGCCCCGGTTTCGCACCTGCGGGTCGGCGATCCGCCCGGCCGCCGCGCTGACGAGGCCCAGTCCGGCGGCGGCGAGCGCGGTATGGGTGGTCATCGCCCCGATCCGCACGCCGCCGTTGACCGTCACCCCGTCCAGCCCCGGCACCCGTCGCAGGTCGACGAGCAGGGTCGGCGTGGCGAAGCGGAGCTTCATCAGCGGCAGCAGCGAGTGGCCGCCGGCCAGCACCTTGGCGTCCTCGCCGCCGTCCGCCAGCGCGGCGATCGCCTCCTCGAGCGACTCGGGCGCCACGTAGTCGAACTCGGCCGGAATCATGAGCGCGCCTCCTCGATCGTCTCCCACACGTGCATGGAGCCCAGCGGCATGTTGATGAACGTCACCCCGAGCGGGCGCAGCGCGTCGACCACGGCGTTGACCACCGCCGGCGTGCAGGCGATCGTCCCCGCCTCGCCGACCCCCTTGACCCCGAGCGTGTTGCTCGGCGACGGCGTCTCGGTCCGGTCGGTCTCGAACGACGGCACGTCGGCGGCGCTCGGCAGGGCGTACTCGACGAACGTCCCGGTCAGCAACTGGCCGTCGGAGTCGTAGTGGATGCGCTCGTACAACGCCTGTCCCAGACCGTGGCAGATCCCGCCGTGGACCTGACCCTCGATCAGCAGCGGGTTGATCGCCGGGCCGCAGTCGTCGACCGCGACGTAGCGGGCCACGTCGACCCGCCCGGTCTCGACGTCGACGTCGACCACGCAGGCGTGGGCCCCGAACGGGTAGACGAAGTTCTCCGGGTCGTAGAACGTCGTCTCCTCCAACCCCGGCTCCATGCCGTCCGGCAGGTTCTCCGGGATGTAAGCGGCGGCCGACACCTCGGCCAGGGTCTTCCCCGCGCCCGGCGACCCTCGCACCGAAAACCGCTCCCCCTCCACCTCAATGTCCTCCGGCGCCGCCTCGAGCAGGTGGGCGACGATCTTCTTCGCCTTCTCCTGGACCTTGACCGCCGCCCGGGCCACCGCCTCGCCGCCGACCGACAGCGACCGCGAGCCGTAGGTGCCCATGCCGTAGGGACCGGTGTTGGTGTCGCCGTGGATGACCTCGACCAGGTCGGGCGAGGTCCCGAGGCGGTCGGCCACGATCTGGGCCATGCCGGTGTCGAGGCCCTGGCCGTGGGGCGAGGTCCCGGTGAACACGGTCACCGAGCCCGACGGGTGGACGCGGACGACCGCCGACTCCCAGAAGCCGGCCTGGATGCCGACGCCGCCCGGCCCGACCACCCGCGACGGGGCGAGGCCGCAGATCTCCATGTAGGTCGAGTAGCCGATCCCCCGGTAGATGCCGCGCGCGCGCAACTCCGAGCGCGTCCGCTCGAACTCGTCCATGTCGAACTTCGAGAGCAGCTTGTCGAGCGTCCCGTGGTAGTCGCCCGAGTCGTAGACCACGCCGACGGCCACCGTGGCCGGGAAGTCCTCCTTGGGGATGAAGTTCCGCCGGCGGATCTCGATCGGCGAGAGGCCGAGCTCGGCCGCCGCCTGCTCGACCATCACCTCGAGCAGGTGGGTCGCCTCCGGCCGGCCGGCGCCGCGGGTGGCGTCGGTCGGGAACTTGTTGGTGAAGACGCCGGTGATGTCGGTCCGCACCCGCGCGATCTTGTAGCAGCCGCCGGCCACGAACGCGGTGAAGCAGGGGATGAACGGCGTCAGCAGCAGGTAGTAGGCACCGAGGTCGGCGATCAGGTTGATGTGGATCCCGGTGATCGTCCCGTCCCGTTTGAGCCCCATCTTCACGTAGTCGATCTGGTCACGGCCGTGGATGGTGGTGGCCATGTGCTCGGAGCGCGTCTCCGTCCACTTGATCGGCCGGCCGAGCCGGCGCGAGGCCGCGCAGGCCACCGCCTCCTCCGGATAGTGGTTGAGCTTGACCCCGAAGGCCCCGCCGACGTCGGGGGCGACCACGCGGATACGGTCCTCGCTCATCTGCATCGACCCGGCCAGGAACGACCGCGTCAGGTGGGGGATCTGGGTCGTCGTCCACAGGGTCAGATAGCCGGCCCGGTACTCGGCCAGGCAGGCCCGGGGCTCGATCGGCGCCCCGGCCGTCCGGTGGTTGACGATCCGCCGCTCGACGATCACGTCGGCCTCCTCCCAGGCGACGTCCATGTCCTCGGAGCCCAGGCCCCACTGGTGGGTCTGGTTGGTGGCGAACTCCTCGTGGACGAGCGGCGACCCGTCGGCGAGCGCGGCCTCGGGGTCGACGACGACGGGCAGCGACTCGTAGGAGACGACGACCTCGCGAGCGGCGTCGACCACGGCGTACTTGTCCTCGCCGAAGACGACGGCCACGGCCTGGCCGACGTGCTTGACCTCGCCCCGGGCCAGCGGCCAGTGCTCGGGGGTGTTGACGTCGACGCCGGGCGGCACCCAGGCCATCGGCATGCCTGCGGCCAGGTCGAGGTCCTCGGCGGTGAAGACGGCGTGGATGCCGGGCCGGCCGGCCGCGGCCGCGGTGTCGATCCCGGTGATCCGGGCGTGGGCCTCGGTCGAGCGGACGAAGGCCGCGTGGAGCATGCCGGGGAGGACCATGTCGTCGGTGTAGACGCCCTGGCCGGTGATCAGCGGCGGATCCTCCTTGCGGCGCATGCGCCGTCCGACGTAGCCGTGGCCCCCGCGGGGGGCGCCGTTGCCCTCGGTGGCGGTCATGCCCCCACCCCCACGACCGGGACCGTCGGGTCGCCGGGCGCGGCCGGCGGCTCGGCGTCGCCCGACCGCGGCGCCCGGGCCGCGGCGAGGACCGCCTTGACGATGTTGTGGTAGCCGGTGCAGCGGCAGAGGTTGCCGGCGAGCGCCCGGCGCACCTCCTCCTCGGAGGGGTCGCGGTTGCGCTCGAGCAGGTCGGCGGCGGCCATGATCATGCCCGGGGTGCAGTAACCGCACTGCAGGCCGTGGTGCTCCCAGAAGGCCTCCTGGAGCGGGTGCAGGTCGTCGATGGCGCCCAGGCCCTCGATCGTCGTCACCGCGGCGCCGTCGGCCTGGACGGCGAGCACGGTGCACGACTTCACAGCCGCGCCGTCGAGGTGGACGGTGCAGGCGCCGCAGTTGGAGGTGTCGCACCCGACGTGGGTGCCGGTCAGACCGAGGTTGTCGCGCAGGAAATGGACGAGCAGGAGCCGTGGCTCCACCTCGCGTTCGTAAATGGTGCCGTTGACCTCAAGCGAGACGCGGACGCCTGCCATTGGGCTCTCCTCTCTCCAGTGGGAAGCCGACTGAGACGAAGAATACCTCGGAGCTACGCGTCTCCACCGCATTCAACCGCACGTCGGCGCGGTTCAGGCGGCGCGGTCGCCGGTCCGCCGGGCGTGGGGCAGCGCCGACCCGACGGGGAGCCGCTCGACCGCGAGGACCGCCGTGTCGTCGGCCTGGCGCCCGACCTGGAATTCGGCCAGGGCAGCGTCGAGGCGGCGGATCGCCGCTTCGGCCCCGGCGGCGCCGGCCAGGGCGCCGGTCAGGCGATCGGGCCCGAAGCGATCCTCGGCGCCGACGGTGTCGAGCACGCCGTCGCTGTAGAGCAGCAGGACGTCGCCGGGCGCGATCGCGATCGTCTCCGCCTCCCATTGCTCGCCGGCGTAGGCGCCGAGGAGCGCCCCGAACCGACCGACGTGCTCGACCCGACCGTCGCGGATGAGCAGCGGGAGGGGGTGGCCGGCACAGGTGATCTCGGCCCGGGCGCCGTCGCCGTCCTCGCGCAGGACGACGCACACCGCGGTGCACAGGGCGAGGTCGGGCCGGGCGCCGAGCTCGTCGTTGAGCTTGGCCAGCGCCCGGGCCGGGGACCCGGTCAACGTCGCCGCCGTGCGCAGCGTGTGGCGCATCAGCGCGGTCAGGGCGGCGGCCGTCGCGCCTCGTCCGGTCACGTCGCCGACGACGAGCATCCAGCCGCCGTCGATCCGGAAGGCCTCGTAGAAGTCGCCGCCGACCGAGGTCTCGTCGCCGGCCGGGCGGTAGAGGGTGGCCGTACGCCAGCCGGGCAGCTCGGGCAGCTCGTCGGGGAGCAGGCCGGCCTGGAGGATCCGGGCGATCGTCGAGCGCTCGGTGTAGAGGCGGGCGTTCTCGACGGCGGTCGCCGCCCGGCGGGCGAGCTCGCCGGCCAGAACGGCGTCGTCGGGGCTGAACGACCGCCCGGACTCGGCGCTGACCAGGCTGAGCACGCCGATGCTCCGGCCACCGCTGATCATCGGGACGATCAGGGCGGCGGCGATGCCGAGGCCGCGCACCGCGGCGAGGTGATCGGCGTCGCGGGCGGCGGCGGCGAGCATCTCGTCGGTGATCCCGTTGACGCGCCGGGCCACCCCGTCACGGAAGACGGCGGCCGCGCCACCGGGCTCGTCGAGCGACGTCGGATAGCGCTCGCCGAGCACGCGGGCCAACGCCACCTTGGCCGGGTCGACGTGGCTGACGGCGACCGTGAGCAGGGCGCCGCGGTCGTCGGGCAGGCTCACCGAGCACCAGTCGGCGAGCGCCGGGACGGCGAGATCGGCGACCTGCTGGAGGGTCCGCTCGTAGTCGAGCGACGACGCGAGCGCGGCGGCGGCGTCGGCCAGCAGCCGCTGCGCCAGCTCCGCCCGCTTGGCCGCGGTGATGTCGGTGATGACGTTGACCACGAGCTGGACGGCGCCGGCGGGGTCGCGGATGGCGGTCGCCTTGGTCATGCGCCACTGCGCTTCGCCCGTCCGGCGGTCGACGGCGCGCACGACGAGCGGCTCGGGCTCCTCACCCCGGAGGACCCGCCGGCCGGGCAGGTCGGCGAGGTCGAGCGGCGAGCCGTCCTCGCGGAAGGAGTCGAAGCGCTCGGCGATGGCCGTCGGCGCCGTGGCGAGCAGCTCCTGCGGCGACGCGTAGCCGAGCAGCGCCGCGGCCGCCTGGTTGGCGTACACGAGTCCGCCGCCCGGGTCCTGGATCGTCACCGCCTCGCTCAGGCTGCCGAGGGCCGTGGTCAGCTGGGCCTCGGTCGCCCGCAGCTCGGTGAAGAGGCCGGCGTTGTCGAGGGCCAGCGCCACCCGGCCGGCGAGGACGGCGAAGAACGCGAGCTCGTCGTCGGCGTAGCCGCCGGGCGCGAACAGGGTCAGCGCTCCGACCTCGCGGCCGCGGGCTCGGAGCGCCACGACGGCTGGCGCGCCCAGGCCGCCGTGCGGGCGGTCGGCGAGCGCCGCCTCGAGCGCGGCGGCATCCGGGCCGGCGGTCCGGGCGGCCAGGCGGCGCGGCCCGCCGTCCCCGACGGCGTCGAGCACGCAGAGCTCGGCAAAGGCCGGGACGATCAGCCCGCACAGCCGGTCGGCGGTCTCCTCCAGCGTCAGGCGCCCGTCGGCCACCTCGGCCACGGCGGCGAGCAGGGCGAACCGGGCGCGGTCGACGGCGATCCGCTCGTGGGCGCGGCTGGCCAGGACCGACACGACGCCGCCGACGGCGACGACGGCCACGCGCAGGAGATAGCCGCCGGTGAGGAAGTCTCCGTTCCAGGCGGGGCTCGCGAGCACGAGGGCGACGGCCGCCGCCGCGACGAGCCCGGTATCGCGCGGGCCGGTGAGGAGGGAGACGACGAACGGAGCGAGCACCACCGTCCCGATCACGACGGTGCCGGAGTTGAGCACGTCGAACACCGTCACCCCGGCGGCGACCAGCAGGCCGACCGTTACGGCCCACACCCGTGGCCCGGTGATTTTTGACGGTGTCAACCCAGTCCCCGGGCGGACTCTACCGCCGCCGGGCATGTGCCACCGCACGGCGGCGCCGCGGCGTGTGTCACCGGTCGGGGTGGGTGCCTGGGAGCGGTGGTCGCCGGGCGGCCGGGCGGCCGAGGTTCAGCCGGGGAGATCCTGGCTGTAGACGTGGACGACCCGGGCGCGGCCGGGCGGGCGGGGTTCAGCCGGGGAGGTCCTGGCTGTAGACGTGGACGACCCGGGTGCGGCCGCGCAGGCAGGTCACGCGAGCCTGGATCTGGGTCGAGCTCGCCTGGCGCAGCTCGCGGCAGCGGAAGCCGAGCACGCCGCCCGGGCAGCGGCCGGCCGGGTCGCCGGCGTGGGTGCGGCAGCGGTAGTAGGCGAGGGCGACGCGGCTCCCGGTGGCACAGCTCGCCCCGGTGACCGTGACGCGGTCGAAGTAGCCGGCGGCCGGGTAGCTGGGCGGCGCGCAGTCGCGGGCCGCCGGCGCCGCGGCGCCAGCGCCGACGCCAGTCAGCAGCAGGGCGGACGCAGTCGCGACCAGGGCGGCCAGGACACGCGTGACCCGAGCCGGTGGATGAGCACACGCCACGTCACCTCATCCTACGCCGCGCCAACGCGGCCGGGCGCAGCGGCTCGCCTATCCTCGCTGGTCAGGATGACCTCGCCAACCGAGATCCGCGCCGCCGCCCGGCGGGCCAACGTGCCGGTGATCACCTATCCGCCGCAGCTTCCGGTCAGTGCCCGGCGCGAGGACCTGCTGGCCGCGATCGCCGCCCACCAGGTGGTGATCGTGGCCGGCGAGACCGGGTCGGGCAAGACGACCCAGCTGCCCAAGCTCTGCCTCGAGCTCGGCCGGGGCGTCGCCGGTCAGATCGCCCACACCCAGCCGCGGCGGCTGGCCGCCCGGGCGGCAGCTGAGCGCGTGGCCGAGGAGCTCGGCGTCTCGCTGGGCGAGGCGGTCGGCTACGCCGTGCGCTTCAACGACCGCTCGGCGCCGGGAACCCTCGTGCGCTTCGTCACCGACGGGCTTCTCCTGGCCGAGATCCAGCGCGACCGGCTGCTCGCCCGCTACGACACGATCATCGTCGACGAGGCCCACGAGCGGAGCCTCAACATCGACTTCCTGCTCGGCTACCTCGGGCGCCTCTTCCCGTCGCGCCCCGACCTCAAGCTGATCATCGCCTCGGCCACGATCGACGCCGACCGCTTCAGCCGCCACTTCGGCGGCGCGCCGGTGGTCGAGGTCTCCGGCCGGACCTACCCGGTCGAGGTGCGCTACCGGCCGCTCGGCGGGGCGCGCGCGCCGGCGGCGGCGGCGGAGGAGGAGGACGACGAGGACACGCAGGCGGGGGAGGCGCCCGGCACCGGCGACCCGATCGAGGCGATCGGCGACGCGGTCGAGGAGCTCCTGCGCGACGGACCGGGCGACGTGCTCGTCTTCCTCAGCGGCGAGCGCGAGATCCGCGACACGGCCGAGGTCCTGACCGGGCGTCTGGGCCCGCGGATCGAGGTGCTCCCGCTCTACTCGCGCCTGTCCCACGCCGAGCAGCGCCGCGTCTTCGCCCCCCACGGCGCCCGGCGGGTCGTCCTGGCCACCAACGTGGCCGAGACGTCGCTGACCGTTCCCGGCATCGGCGCCGTGGTCGACCCGGGAACCGCCCGGATCAGCCGCTACAGCAGCCGCCTGAAGGTCCAGCGGCTGCCGATCGAGCCGGTCTCGAAGGCGTCGGCCGACCAGCGCCAGGGACGCTGCGGACGCACGTCGGACGGGATCTGCATCCGCCTCTACTCCGAGGCGGACTTCGCCGGGCGGCCCGACTTCACCGAGCCGGAGATCCTGCGCACGAGCCTGGCCTCGGTGCTCCTGCAGATGGCGTCGCTCGGCCTGGGCGCGGTCGAGGACTTTGGCTTCATCGACCCACCCGACCGCCGGCAGGTCCGCGACGGGATCGCCCTGCTCGAGGAGCTCGGCGCCTTCGCGGCCGGCCCGGCGCCGGACAACCGACGCCTGACGCCGCTCGGCCGGCGGCTCGCCCGCCTGCCGGTCGACCCGCGGCTGGGCCGGATGGTGCTCGAGGCCGGACGCCTGGGCTGCGCCGAGGAGGTGATCGTGATCGCGGCGGCGCTGTCGATTCAGGATCCGCGCGAGCGCCCGGTGGAGGAGCGGCCGGCGGCCGACGAGGCCCACGCGCGCTACGCCGACCCGGACTCGGACTTCCTCACCTACCTGCGCCTCTGGCGCCATCTGGCCGAGGGCCAGCGCGCGCTCTCGGGCAGCCAGTTCCGCAAGCGCTGCCGGGCCGAGTTCCTCCACTACCTGCGGGTGCGCGAGTGGCAGGACCTCGTCGCCCAGCTGCGCCAGGCGGCTCGGTCGGCCGGCGTGGAGATCGGCCACGAGCCGGGCGAGGAGGAGCACATCCACCTCGCCCTCCTCTGCGGCCTGCTCTCCCACGTGGGCATGCGCAATCCCACGCGCCGCGACTACGACGGCCCGCGCGGCGCCCGCTTCGCCCTCTTCCCGGGGTCGGTGCTCGCCCGCCGCCCGCCGGCGTGGGTGATGGCGGCCGAGCTCGTCGAGACCAGCCGTCTCTGGGGCCGCACGGCGGCGCGGATCCGGCCGGAGTGGATCGAACGGCTGGGCGGGCACCTGCTGCGGCGCAGCTACGACGACCCGGCCTGGGACCGGCGGCGGGGGACGGTGATGGCCACCGAGCGCGCCACCCTCTACGGCCTGCCCGTGGTCGCCGGCCGGCGGATCGCCTACCACCGGATCGACCCGGCGTTCGCCCGCGAGCAGTTCATCCGCCGGGCGCTGCTCGACGGCGACTGGGACGCCGAGCCCGACTTCCTGGCCCACAACCGCCGCCTGGTGGCCGAGGTCGAGGCGCTCGAGCACCGTGTCCGCCGGCGGAACATCCTCGTCTCCGACGAGGCGCGGTTCGCGTTCTACGACGAGCGGATCCCGGCCACCGTGGTCTCGGCCGCCACGTTCGAGCGCTGGTGGGGGCGCCAGCGCGGCCCGGCCCGCCGGCGCCTGGACTACACGCGGGAGCTCCTGGTCGACCCGGCGGCCGCCGGCGCGCTCGACGCGCGCCTGCTGCCCGGCGAGTGGCGCCAGGACGAGCTCGTGCTGCCGCTGAGCTACCGCTTCGAGCCGGGCGCCGAGGACGACGGCGTGACCGTCGAGGTGCCGCTGGCCGCGCTCGCCCGCCTGCGCCCCGCCGGATTCGACTGGCTCGTGCCCGGGCTGCGCGAGGAGCTCGTGACGGCGCTGATCCGCTCGCTGCCCAAGGACCTCCGTCGGCCGCTCGTCCCGGTGCCGGCGCTGGCCGCCGAGGTGGTGGCAAACCTGCGCCCGCGGGACGGGGCCCTGTGCGACGCGGTGGCGGCCGAGCTCGAGCGGCTGCGCGGCGTGCGCGTCCCGCCGCAGGCGTGGGACGTCTCGCGCCTGCCCGCCCACCTGCGGATGACCTTCCGCGTCGTCGAGGACAGCGGCGCCCCCCTGGCGCAGGACATCGACCTCGAGCGGCTGCGGGCGACGCTCCGCCCGCGTCTGGAGGCCGCGCTGGCGGCGGCGACGGTGGGGCTCGAGCGCCATGGCCTGCGGTCGTGGACGCTCGGGACGCTCCCGCGCACGGTCGCCCTGCCCGGGACGGCCGACGCGGTGCGGGCCTACCCGGCGTTGATCGACGAGGGCCACGCCGTCGGCGTGCTCGCGCTCCCGACCGAGGAGGCCCAGCGGGTGGCCATGCGCGCCGGGACGCGGCGCCTCCTCGTCCTCGGCCTGCCCTCGCCGGGGCGGGCGGCGCTCCGCGGCCTGAGCGGGGCGGCGGCGCTGACGGTGGCCGGCGCCCCCCACGGGTCGGCGGCGGCGGTGATCGACGACGCGACGGCGGCGGCGATCGACCGCCTGGTGGCGCAGGCCGGCGGGCCGGCCTGGAACGAGGCCGACTTCGTGGCGCTGCGCGAGCGGGTGGCCGGCGGGCTGGCCGACGCCGTCGCCGCCGTGCTCGCCGACGTGGTGGCGATCCTCGAGGCCCGGTCCGCCGTCCATCGGCGCCTGGAGGCGCTCGCCGCCGACCCGGGGCTCGCGCCGGCGCGCCTCGACGTCGCCGCCCAACTCGGGCGCCTCGTCCACCCGGGATTCGCCGCCGCGACCGGGGCGGGGCGCCTGCCCGATGTGGTGCGCTACGTGCGGGCGGCCGAGCGCCGCCTCGAGCGGCTGCCGGCCCAGCGCGCCCAGGACGCCGATCGGATGCGCGCCGTCGGTGAGCTCGAGTGCGCCCTGGCCGCGCGCGTGGCGGCCTGGCCGGCCGAGCGCCCGTTGCCGGCGGCGCTCGAGGAGGCGGGCTGGATGCTCGAGGAGCTCCGGGTCAGCCACTTCGCCCAGGCGCTCGGGGTCCGGGGCCCGGTCTCGGCCCAGCGGGTTCGCCGGGCGCTGGCGGCGGCGGCGTGAGCGGCCGCTAGCCGATCTCGTCCTCGACGGGCAGCTGCTCGGCGGCGTGGACGGCGCAGAGGAAGGGGCCGGCGGCCTCGCGCGAGGCCTCGATCTCGGCGGTGGTCAGGGTGGCGCCGCACACCTCGCACGACCGTGCGAGGTTGTCGTCGACGCTGCGCTCCTCCAGGGTCATGGGCGATCCCTCCGTCGGGGTGGGGCCGGCCGGGGCGATGGCCGGCGCGGGCGGGCGCCCAGCATCGCACGCCGGGCGGGGAGGGGCCGGGCCGACGGGCAGCGCGCGCGGGCGGCCGGGCGGGATCGCCGGCCGGGGGGCGGCGGGCCCGGCGAGGGCGGTGAGGGCGGGACGCCAGCTCCTAGACTCGAGGCATGCCCGCCCCGCTCGCCGGCCCGGCCGCCTCGGCGCCGGCGACCGCCCCGCCGCCGGCCGCCGCGCTGGCCCGGGTCCCGGCCCAGGGCCTCTTCGTCCTCGGGGCGCTTGCCCAGTACATCGGCTCGTCGTTCGCCGTGCTGTTGTTCGCCGCCGTCCCGGCGTCGGGCGTCGCCTGGCTGCGCGTGGTCACCGCGGCGACGGCGCTGGCCGTCTGGCGGCGGCCGTGGCGCGCGCGCTGGAGCGCCCGGCGCCTGGCGCTGGCCGGCGCCTTCGGGCTTACGCTGACCGGGATGAACGTGTGCTTCTACCTGGCGATCGACCGACTGCCGCTGGGCACGGCGGTGGCGATCGAGTTCTGGGGGCCGATCGCCGTGGCCACGCTCGGGTCGCGCAGCCGCCGCGACGTCGCCGCCCTGGCGGCAGCGGCGGCCGGCGTCCTCCTCCTCGCCGACGTCCACCTGGCCGGGACGCCGGTCGGGGTGGCGTTAGCGGCGGCCGCCGGCGGTCTGTGGGCGCTCTACGTCGTGCTCGGGCACCGCGTCGCCGCCGATGCGAGCCTGCGCCCGCGGGACGGCCTGGCCGCCGGGATGATCCTGGGCGCCGCCGCCTCAGCGCCGTTCCTAGTCACGAGCGCGGGGCCAGCCTTCGACTCGGTCTGGCGCCTGGGCGCCTGCGTCCTCGTCGGCGTGCTCTCGAGCGTGATCCCCTACGGCCTCGAGCAGCTCGCGCTCGTGCGCCTGCCGCGCGCCCGCTTCGCGCTCCTGCTCTCCCTGCTCCCGGCCACGGCGGCCCTCGTCGGCGCCGTCATCCTCGGGCAGCTGCCGGGCGCGCTCGAGCTGCTGGGAATCGCCCTGGTCGTCGGGGCCAGCGCCCTGCGCAGCCACGCGGAACCCGTGACGCGGCGCCGGTCGCTCAGCCGGTGAAGCGGGGGACGACGGGCGGGGCGCACACCGCGAAGGTCCGGGTCAGCGTGTGGACCGGCTGGCCGGTGTGGGGCACGGCTGGGTGACGACCTTCAGCCGACTCGTTGGCGGCGTTGCAGGCTGAGGTGGCCGACGGGTAGTTCGCGTCGCCGCTGTAGACGGCCACGAAGCGGTAGGTCCCGGGCGCGGTCACGGTGAACGGCGTCGAGGTCGCCGTCGTCCCGGCCGCGTTCAGGGCGTTGGTCGATGTGCACACGGGGGCCGCGCCGCAGGTCGCGTCGGCCGGGCCGTAGACGTTGAAGGTCACGGGTCCCCGTCGGCGTGGCCGCGCCGGCCGGCGCCGGGCCGACCGTCGCCACGTCGGAGATCTTGCCGCCGGCCGCGAGGCTCGCGACGGTGACGATGGGCAACGGTGCCTCTGGTCACGACCTCGGTCTCGGCCGGATCGGCACAGGAGGAGGCCGAGGACAAGCCCGTGTACCGACCACGCCCTCGGGCTGAGTGTACACACGGGTACGGCGCAACCGCTCGATTCGCGCGGGGCGCAGTGGCCTCCTGCAAGCCAAATTGCTGCGGGCGTTAGGCTCCGGCGGATGACGCGGCTGTTCACGCTGCCCGCCGGCCGGCGGGCCAAGTGGCTGGTCGCCGTCGTCTGGCTGGGGATCGCCGCGGTCTCGGGTTCGGCGTCGTCGGAGTTCCAGAACGCCCAGAAGAACGACCCGGCGTCCTACCTGCCGGGGAGCGCCGAGTCCTCGAAGGCGCTGGCCGCGGTCAAGCGCATCTCCGGCGGCGACGCGGTGACCGCGGCGGTCGTCGTCTTGCGCCGGACCGGGGGCCTGACCACAGCCGACCTGCGGACGGCCAGCGCCGACGCGCGCACGCTCGACGCCGCGCTCCCGCGCGACGGCGTCCCGGCGGCCCGGGCGGTGCGCTCGGCCGACGGCGAGGCCGCCCTGCTGAGCTTCGGCCTGCGCCTGCACGACCGCGACAAGGCGCTGGCCGACGAGGTCAAGCAGATCCGTGACGTCGTCCACCGGCCGGCGGCGGGCCTCGAGGTCTACGTGGCCGGCCCTGCCGGGGCCTCCTACGACGCGGCGCAGGTGTTCAAGAACATCAACGGCACGCTCCTCCTGGTCACGGTGACGCTGATCTTCGTACTCCTCGTGCTGATCTACCGCAGCCCGATCTTCTGGTTCATCCCGCTTCTGTCCGTCGGCTTCGCCGAGGTCGCCTCCGAGGGGCTGGGCTACCTCCTCACCCAGGCCGGCGTCACGGTCAACGGCCAGTCGGCGGGCATCCTCACCGTGCTCGTCTTCGGGGCCGGAACCGACTACGCGCTACTGATCGTCTCCCGCTACCGCGAGGAGCTCCACCGCCACGCGGACCGCCACGAGGCCATGCGGGTGGCCCTGGGCCGGGCCGGCCCGGTGATCCTGGCCAGCGCCTCGACGGTGATCCTCGCCCTTCTCTGCCTGCTGGCCGCCCAGGTCAACGGGACGCGCGGGCTCGGGCCGATCGCCGCGATGGGCGTGGCCCTGGCCATGCTCAGCGGGCTGACCCTGCTGCCCGCGCTGCTGGTCATCTTCGGCCGCCGCGCGTTCTGGCCGTTCGTCCCGCGCTACAGCGGCGACGCGGCCCCGGCGCAGCGCGGCGCCTGGAGGCGCATCGCCGGGCGCGTCGAGCGCAGCCACCGGTCGATCGCCCTGGTCGTTACCGCGGTGCTCGTGGTCATGTGCCTGGGCGCGTTCTCGCTGAACACCGGCCTGACGCAGGGGAACTCGTTCCGCGGGTCGGTCGAGTCCAAGCAGGGCCAGGCGATCCTCGCGGCCCACTTTCCGGCCGGGACGAGTGCGCCCGTCCAGGTGGTCGTCCCCGACCCGTCCCGGCTGGCGGCAGCGCGGACGGCCGCGGCCGGAGCCCCGGGCGTGGCCCGCGGACCACTGGCCGTCGGGCCCACCCAGAGCGGGGCGGGCGACTCGTTCTTCACGGTGACGCTGGCGGCCAACCCGTCCAGCCAGCGCGCCTTCGACCTCGTGGCGCCGCTGCGCCAGGCGGTCAAGGCGGCCGGCGGCGCAAACGTCCTGGTCGGGGGACCGACCGCTCAGGAATACGACCTGCGCGCGAGCGCGACCCGCGACAACAAGGTGATCGTCCCGATGATCCTGGTCGTCGTCTTCCTGATCCTGGCCGTCCTGCTGCGCGCGCTGCTCGCCCCGGCCATGCTCGTGGCCACCGTCCTGCTCTCCTACGGGGCCGCGCTCGGGACGGGCGCCTTCGTCTTCACCCACCTCTTCGGCTATCCGGGAGAGGATCCGTCGCTCGTCCTCTTCACCTTCCTCTTCCTCGTCGCCCTGGGCGTCGACTACAACATCTTCCTGATGGCCCGGGTGCGCGAGGAGGCGCTCGAGTCGAGCACCCGCGCGGGCGTCGTGCGGGCGCTGGCGGTGACCGGGCCGGTGATCACCTCGGCCGGCGTCGTGCTGGCCGGGACGTTCTCGGCCCTGGCCTCGCTGCCGCTGATCAGCTTCACCGAGATCGGCTTCGTGATTGCCTTCGGCGTCCTCCTCGACACGCTGCTCGTGCGGACGATTCTCGTCCCCGCCGTCGTGATCGAGCTCGACCGGCGCATCTGGTGGCCGTCGGCGCTGGCCCGGGGCGGACGAACCCCGGCGGCGCCTGGGCGGCCGGCCGCTCACGCGGACACGGTCGCCTGACCTCCCAGACTCCGGGGTGACCGGTCGCCGCGGCGGTTATTCGCTGCCGGTGGCAAGCGTCGCTTCGAGCCCGCAGGAAGGATGCCATCTGTACGGAACCGTGGGGCGTTCCGCGTGATGGACGTCGACTGGTCTGAACATCAGCGGTGGGTCAGCGTCGAGGGCCAGTGGATCAACGTCGTCGAGATCGGCTCCGGGCCGCCGCTGCTGCTCATCCACGGTCTGTCGTGCTGGCAGAGCTGGCTTGAGAACATCTGCTTCTTCGCCCGCGACCATCGCGTGATCGCCGTGGACCTTCCCGGGTTCGGCGCCTCGCCGGCGCCTGCCCAGGAGATCTCGATCACCGGCTACGCGCGCACCCTCGACGCGCTGTGCAACCTGCTCGGAGTGGAGTGCGCCGCGGTGGTGGGCAACTCGATGGGCGGCTTCATCGGCGCCGAGCTGGCCATCGCTTCCCGGCCCGGGTCGAGCGGCTGTGTCTGGCTCCGGCCATCGGCCTGAACATGGAGTACGTTCGGTCCGAGCGCCGTAAGCTCAGCAATATGGTGGAGAACATCCTCTTCTTCGGCCTGGCCTGGGCCGCCGTGCGATCCGACATGCCGGTGCGCCGGGTCCGGCTGCGCCGCAGGCTCCTGTCGCTGGTGGTGGCCCACCCCGAGCAGCTCTCGGGGGCCCTGATCCTCGACGTGGTCCGGGCCACCGGCCGCCAGACGGCCTTCACCCCGGCGCTCAACGCCATGACCCGCTACCCGATTCGCGACCGGCTCGGGGAGATCGCTTGCCCGACGCTGATCATCTGGGGCGAGCACGATCGCCTGGTGCCGGTGGGCGACGCCACCGAGTTCGAGTGGCTGATCGCCGGGTCGCGCAAGCCGATCTACGAGGACACCGGCCACCTGCCCCTGCTCGAGCGGCCGGCTCGCTTCAACGCCGACGTGGCGGCCTTCCTCGACGAGAGCTTGAGGCCGGCGTACCACCTCAGCCGGGTCCTAGCCCGCGCCGGCGACGACTCGCCGAGCACACCGCCGCCGTCACGGCCGCGTGCGCGGCGCCGTGGGCCGGCTCCGCCACCTCTGAGCTCATGAGCGGAGAGGTCAGCGCCTCGGTCGAGGTGCTCAAGCTGGCCCGGCTGGTCGGGGCCGAGTCCGAGGACCTGGGCTACCTCGAGCAGCTCGACGGCCAGGACGTTCGGGACCTGCGCGAGCAGCTGACCATGGTCATGTTCGACGCCGATCGCCAGATGCTTCAGCGCGTGGCCGCCGCGACGCGGCTGATCCCCGCCGAGCTGGGCGCCGCCATCGGCGAACGGGCGTTCGGAGCACTGCTCTGCGCCCGGGTGACCGGGCTGCTTGACCCCAACCGCGCCGTCGACATCGCCAAGCACCTGCCGGTGCCCTTCCTCGCCGAGCTCAGCCTCCACCTCGATCCGCGCCGGGCCAGCCGGGTGATCGGCGCCATGCCGCCCGAGGTCGTCGCCGCCATCGCCGCCGAGCTTCTGGCCTGGAGGAGTACATCGCCATGGGCGGCTTCGTCGGTCACCTGTCCAAGGCGGCGCTCCTGGCCGCGCTGGACGTGGTCGACGACGAGGGCCTCCTGCGGACGGCCTTTGTCATCGAGGCCAAGCAGAACCTCGGCGCCCTGGTCGCGCTCCTCGCCCCCGAGCGGCTCGAGGAGATCATGGCCACGGCCAGCGAGGCCGGCCTCTGGACAGAGGCCCTCGACGTCCTGCGCCACGTGAGCGAGGAGCAGCGCGGCGTGCTCGGCGACATTGCGGCCGCCCAGGACGACGAGGTGCTCAACAGCATGGCCGGGCCGCTCAGCGCGACGGCCTCTGGTCTGACGTCCTGCCCGTCATCCGCGCCATGAGCCCGGAGAGCCGCAAGCGCTTCGCCAAGCTCCTCTCCGTCCAGACCCGCCCGGTGCTGGCCACCATCGTCGACGCCGCCGCCCAGGCCTCGCTCTGGGCCGAGCTGCTGGTCCTGCTGCCCCTGCTCCCGGCGGCGGCCCGCCGCCGGGTCGCCGCTCTGGCCACCGCCTTCGGGCGCCAGCTGTTCGAGAGCATCGTCGCCGCCGCCCACGAGGGGGGCTCTGGCCGGCGCTGATCGCCTTCTCCACCGAGCTCGACACAGGCCCCCGCCAGAGCATCGCCAAGCTCATCGACCGGAGCGACGACGAGGTGCTCGAGTCGCTGCTGGCCGCCGTCGACGAGGCCGGCCTCGAGACCGAAATGGTCGGGGTGGCCGGCCAGCTGGCGGCCGCCGGCCAGCGGCGGCTGGGCAAGCGCATCGCCGCCGCCGCCCCGGCCGACCTGCTGGCGGCGCTGACCGCGGCCGCCAAGGAGGCGGACCTCGAAGCCCTGGCCGAGGCCCTCAAGGCGCGGCCCAAGAAGACCAACGCCGCCTAGCTCGCGCTTACGCTCCGGGTCCCCGAGACTCGCGGCTCAGGTGACGGTGACCGTCGTGCTGGCGTGGCTGGGCTGGAAGATCCCGCTGCCCGGGTAAGCCGCGTAGATCTTGTGCGTCCCCGAACCGATCGCGCTCGGCGTGTAGGTCACTGAGCAGCTCGACTGGTTGGGCGAGATGCCCACCAGCGGGCACGTCGTCGAGCTGAACGCCCCGCTCCCGTTGGTCGCGAACGCGACGACGCCCGGCGGCAGGCCTGTGGGATCGGGGCCCGTGACTATCGCCGTGCACGTCGTCGCCGCGCCCACCGCCACCGCGGTCGGCGCGCACGAGACCGACGTCGTCGTCTGCGCCGAGCGCACCGTCACCGTGGTCGCGCTGTGGCTGGCCGCGTTGTTCGCGTCACCCGCGTAGTTGGCGTAGATCTTGTGGGTACCCGACCCGACCGAACGCGGCGTGTAGGTCACCGAGCAGCCCGCCTGGCTGGCGTTCAGCGCGGCGAGCGTGCACGTCGCCCCGGGCGCGGAGAACGCGCCGCTCGAGTTGCTGGCGAACTTCACCGTGCCGGTGGGCGTGGTCGAGCCGGTCACCACCGCGGTGCACACCGTCGGCTGCGCCACCCGGACCGTCGAGGGCGAGCACGCCACCGCCGTCGACGTCGGGGTAGCCTGGGTGACGGTGGTGGTCTCGCCGGCGTCGCCGCAGGCGGTGGTGGCGGGGGCGTTGTTGGCGTCGCCGCTGTAGGCGGCCACCCAGCGGTAGGTCCCGGGCGCGGTCTGGTTGAAGGACGCCGAGGTGTAGTTGCCGGTTCCCGAGTTGACGGGGACCATGGAGGTGAAGGCGGCGGGGCCGGTGCACGTGGCGGGCGAGGCGTCCTGGGGTCCGTACAGGCTGAAGGTGATCGTGCCCGTCGGCGCCGGCCCCGGTGGCGCGGCTGCGGCGAGGGTCGCGGTGTCGCTGATCGTCGAGCCGACGGCGCCGGTCGTCGTGGCCGTCGTGGTGATCCCGGGCGCCGCTTTGGCGACGGTGACCGTGCTCGAGCCACTACCGGTGCCGGTGATTGCCGTTGACCGGCGAGGTGCCCGCGACGAATCCGATCTGGGCCGTCTGCACCGTGTTCGGCGGCGATGTGCCGGCGGGCTTGGTCGGCGGCCTTGAGCACGTCGAAGGTGAAGTCGATCCGGCAGACCGAGTTGGGCGTCGCCGGCGGGGTGACGACGACCGGGGCCCCCGTCGGCGTGAACGTCACCTGGCCGGTGGCCTGGTCGATGGGGGTGATGGTGAAGGTCTGCCCGGCGCAGGCGGTGCCGGCCTCCCCCCGGGCCGTCGCGCTGAGCGCGAACACGCCGGGGTCGGCCGAGGCGGCGGGGCAGTCTCCATTGCCCACAAACGAAGTGGTCCCGCAGGACGGAACCAGGTCGATCGCGGTCATGGTGACGTTGTCCGCGCTCTCCGGCGGCGTCGACGCGTTGAGGATCTGGAGGGAGGCCGGTAGATTGGTCTGGCCCACGGTGACGTTGGACGGGAAGGTGGGGGTGACGCCGAAGCCGACGCCGGCAAAGGCCGCCGGCGCGGCGGCCAGCGCAGCCAGGACCACGCCGGTGCTCGCCAGCGCGAGGCGCCGACGGATCCGGGTTCGACCCCCAGCGGCGGCGCCTCCAGCACCACCCGCCGTCGCTGCCCGGGACGCGTGACGCGGCCGACGAGCGCTCGACATTCCGTTACCCCCCGCGAACCTCATGCGGACCGCCTTCTTCGTGCACGTACCCGCCTTGGACGTGGTCACAATACAGTCCTCGGGGAGCACCGTCAACGCATCCAGGCGGCTCGCCACGGGCACGCCCGGCTCCCGGCGCATCGACGACGGAATCTGGCGCTCACTCGCCGGTGAGAGCCAGCTCGCGCCAGCGCCCGGCGAGGCGCGCGCCGTCGCGGTCCGGCCCCGCCCGCGCCGGCCCCAGCCCGCGCCACAGCGTGGCCGGCTCGTGGGCCTGGAAGGCACCTGACGGCGGACTCGGATCGCGCACTCCGGCGAGGGTCAGCGCGTCGATCATCCCGGCCGCGCCGGCCACCACGCTCGAGCGCAGGAGCCACCCCGGAGCGGTGTCGAGCGTCTCGTCGATCACCGGACGGCCCTCGAGGGTGATCCGCATGCGGGCGCGCACCCGGCCTGGCTCCTCGCCGCTGCGGCCGAGCACCAACGCCTCGCCCACGAGCACCGCCGCGCCGGCCCCGAGCTCGATCCGCGTCGAGCGCCGCAGGTGGCAGCCGGCGGCGGCGATGCACGGCTGCGC
This sequence comes from uncultured Solirubrobacterales bacterium, assembly GCA_963795745.1. GTDB lineage: Bacteria > Actinomycetota > Thermoleophilia > Solirubrobacterales > Solirubrobacteraceae > Palsa-513. Next base: position 191,127 of record CAWCIT010000014.1, on the reverse strand, counting down.
GAGCCAGACGAGCCGGGCGTCGGGCCCGAGGCGCACGCTCGAGACCAGGCGCGCCGGCGGGCCGCCGCGCGCGTGATGGACGATCGTCGCGCCGAGCTCGACGACCTCGAGCCAGCCGCCGGCGCCGACGTCGATCTCGAGCGCCACGTCGTCGCCACCCAGGAGCGACGCCCGGCTCTGCACGAGCGCCACCCGGGCCAGGCGCCCCGCGCTGCGCAGCGGGCGCGGGCGCCACGGCTCGATGCCCCCGAGCTCGGTGACCACCGTCTCGCCCCCGCGCCGCACCGCCCCGACGACGATCGCCGACCGGGGTGCGGTGAGCGTCACCGGTGGTGGTGGGGCGCCGGCGGCCCGGGGTCGACGCCGACCAGCGCGCCCGCCCGCCAGGCGTCGAGCTCACCTCGCACCCAGGTGCCAAGCGCGGCCACGCCGTTCGGGTCGCGGAGGCTGAGGGCGAGCGTCGGGCGCTCCCCCCGCTGGCGGGCGGCATCGGCCAGCATCAGGTCGACGTCGGCGCCCACGTACCTCGCCAGGTCGACCTTGTTGATGACCAGGAGGTCAGCCCGGGCCACGCCGGGTCCGCCCTTGCGGGGCACGTCGTCGCCCCCGGCGCAGTCGAGGACGAAGATCTGGGTGTCGGCCAGCGCCGGGCTGAAGCAGGCGGTGAGGTTGTCACCGCCGCTCTCCACGAAGACCACGGCCAGCGGCCCCTGCGCGCGCTCGAGCTCCTCGACGGCCTGGAGGTTCATCGAGATGTCGTCGCGGATCGCCGTGTGCGGGCAGCACCCGGTCTGCACCGCCTCGATCCGCCCGGCGGGAAGGACGCCCTGCTCGCGCAGGAAGCGCGCGTCCTCGGTGGTGTAGATGTCGTTGGTCACGACGCCGAGCTCGAGCTCGCCGGCCAGCTCCCGGCACAGCGCGGCGATCAGCGAGCTCTTGCCGGTGCCCACCGGGCCGCCGACGCCGACGCGCAGGGCCCGGCGGGGCGGCCGACGGCTAGACGTGGACGGTGATCGTGGTCGAGGTGTGGCTCGGCGAGTTGTTCGCGTCGCCCGAGTAGTTCGCGTAGATCGTCTGCGACGGTCGGCGGGACCGCCGACGGGGTGTAGGTCACCGAGCAGCGCGCCTGGTTGCCGCCGATCAGGACCAGCGTGCACGACGGCGCGCTGAACGCGCCGCTCCCGTTGCTGGCGAAGCTGACCGTCCCCGTCGGATGGCTCTGACCGGTCACCGTGACCGTGCACGTCGTCGCCTGACCCACCCCGACCGTGCTCGGCGCGCAACCGCGACCGTGGTCGTGCTCGGCCCGGCGACCACGGTGATCGTGGTCGCCGCGTGACTCGGCGGGTTCAGCGCGTCACCCGAGTAGTTGGCGTACACCGTGTGGGTGCCCGTCCCCACCGTCGCCGGCGTGTAGGTCACCGAGCACCGCGCCTGGTTGCCGCCGATCAACGACCAGCGAGCACGACGGCGGGCTGAACGACCCACTCGAGTTGCTCGCGAACGTGACCGTCCCCGACGGATGCGTCGACCCGGTCACCGTCGCCGTGCACGTCACCGACCGACCCGCCCGCACGCTCGCCGGCGAACACGCGACGGCGACGCCGGTCGGCACGAGATTCGCCGACTCGTTGAGGTGATACGGGAAGGGGTCGCTGAGGTTCACCGCGTCGCCGACCGCCGGGTCGGGCACGGAGCCACCCGCCAGGATCGTGCCCCCGTCATAGACGCAGTTGTAGACGAAGGTCTGGGTGTGGCTGCCGAGGATGTCGCCGGCCCGGGTCGGGATGCTGGCCGGAAACGTCTCCAGGCCGGTGCCCGCGAGCGTCGCCGCGCGCTTGCCGACGACCGTGTAGCTGGTACCACCGGCAGGGCGCAGGACCAGGAACTCGATCTGCTCGCCCGCGTTGGCCGCCGTCGAGAAAAAGGAGAAGCTGGTGATCGTGCCACCGCCGGCCGGGACCACGTCGGCCGGCTCACCCTGCAGGGAGCCGGCCGGGCACCCGTAGAAGTTGTCGTTGGGGTTTCCGGTCTGCCCGACGGTCGCCGCCGACGCGACCCCTGTGAACCCGGCGAAGCACAACGCCACCAACCCGCCCGCCGCAACCCGCCAACTCCTACCGCGCCTGAGCCCCTCCACAATCATCCGTCCCTTCGCTCCGAGATCGGGGGGGCGGAGCGTTCGCACGTCATGCCCTACCCCTCGCACGCGCGACGAGTGTAGGCCGGGCCGCCCGGCGGGTCAAGCCGCCCGGCGAGGCGAGCTCAGCTGGCGAATAGCCGCGCCCCGCGCGCCGCATGGGCGAGCGCCCGGCGGTCGAGCAGCGGCGCCGCCGTGCTCGGGAGATCCGTCGCGGTCGCGGCCGCGGCCGCCGCGGCCAGCTCCTCGATCTCGGCGCCCAGGCCGGCGATCCAGGCGGTGGCCCGCGCCGCATCGAGCGGCAGGAGCTTGACCGCCGCCGCCGCCACCCCGGCCGCGTCCTCGTAGAGGCTGAGCCGGGCCGCCGCCAACCCGCCCAGCCCCGCCGCGCGGGCGACCGCGCCCAGCGCGACCGGCCTCGGGGTCAGGCGGCTCGCCGCCCGGTAGGCGGCCAGCAGCCCGTCGTCGGGCCAGACCGTCGCGGCAACGCGCAGCAGCGCCATCCCGAGTCGCCGGTCGGCGGTCCGCAGGTCGGGCACCGGGGTACGGGCCGCGGCCTCGGCGTCCAGGCGCAGGAGACCGGCCAGCTCCGTCGCGCCGCTCGCCGCCGCCGCGAGCGCCGCCTGGCAGCGCCCGACCGTATGCAGGCGCGCTCGGATGAAGGCCGGGACCTCGGCCACCCCGAGGCCCTCGACGACCGCCGCCTCGAGGCCGCCCGAGTGGGCGTAGCCGCCGCTCGGGGTCCGGCGCGTCGGCCAGCAGCAGCTCGAGCACGGTGCTCAAAACAGCGAGTAGCGCTGAGCCAGGGGCAGCTCGGCCGCCGGCGCCGGGACGACCGGCTCGCCGTCGACCGAGACCACGAACGTCTCCGGGTCGACCCGGATCTCCGGCAGCGCGTCGTTCTCCGGCAGGTCGCGCCTTGCCCACCCCGCGCGTGTCGGCCACCGCCACCAGCCGCCGGGCCAGGCCCAGGCGATCGGCCAGACCCGCCTCCACGGCGCCCGGCGCGACGAAGGACAGGGACAGGTGAGGGGCGGCGGTCGGCGCCGCGCCGAACATCGCCCGGCCGAGCACCGGCTGCGGTGTGGGAATCGAGGCGTTGGCATCACCGATCGGGCTCCAAACGATCGCCCCGGACTTCAGCACCAGCCTCGGGCGGACGGCGAAGAACCGCGGGTCCCAGAGGACGAGGTCGGCGAGCTTGCCCACCTCGACCGACCCCACGTGGGCGTCGATGCCGTGGGCCACGGCCGGGCAGATCGTGTACTTGGCCACGTAGCGGCGCGCCCGGTGATTGTCAGCCAGGCCGTCGCCGCCCAGCGCCCCGTAGCGCGCCTTGGCCGCGTGCGCCGTCTGCCAGGTGCGCAGGATCGTCTCGCCCGCCCGCCCCATCGCCTGGGCGTCCGAGCCGATGATCGAGATCGCGCCCAGGTCGTGGAGGAGGTCCTCGGCGGCGATCGTGCTCGCCCGGATCCGGCTCTCGGCGAAGGCCAGATCCTCGGGCACGCGCGGGTTGAGGTGGTGGCAGACGATCAGCATGTCCTGGTGCTCGGCCACCGTGTTGACCGTGTGCGGCCGCGTCGGGTTGGTCGACGACGGCAGCACGTTGGGCTCGCCGGCGATGGCGATGATGTCGGGCGCATGGCCGCCCCCGGCGCCCTCGGTGTGGTAGGCGTGGATGCCCCGTCCGGCGATCGCCGCCACCGTCGACTCCAGGTAGCCCGCCTCGTTGAGGGTGTCAGTGTGGATCGCCACCTGGAGCCCGTGGCGCTCGGCGGCGGTCAGGCAGGCGTCGATCGCCGCCGGCGTCGATCCCCAGTCCTCGTGGAGCTTGAAGCCGCCCGCCCCGGCCAGCGCCTGCTCGGCCAGGCCTTCGGCGCTCACCGTGTTGCCCTTGCCGAGCAGGAGCACGTTGACCGGCTGGCCGTCGAGCGCCCGGTGCATCATGGCCAGGCTCGACGGGCTCGGGGTGCACGTCGTCGCCCTCGTCCCCTCGCTCGGCCCGGTGCCGCCGCCGATCAACGTGGTGATGCCGCTGGCCAGCGCCTCGGTGACGATCGTCGGGCTGATGAAGTGGACGTGGCAGTCGATCCCGGCCGCGGTGAGGATCCGCCCCTCGCCGGCGATGACGTCGGTCGACGGGCCGATGCGCAGGGCCGGGTGTACCCCGTCCATGATGTCGGGGTTGCCGGCCTTGCCCAGGCCGACGATCCGCCCGTCGCGGATCCCGACGTCGGCCTTGACCACGCCCCAGTGGTCGAGCACGACCGCGTTGGTGATGACGAGCTCGGGCGCTCCCTCGGCGTGGGTCGTCGTCCCCTGGGCCATCGACTCCCGGATCGTCTTGCCCCCGCCGAAGACCGCCTCCTCCCCGCCCGCGCAGCGATCCTCCTCGACCTCGATCCACAGGTTGGTGTCGGCCAGGCGGATGCGGTCGCCCACCGTCGGGCCGTAGAGCTCGGCGTAGCGCTCGCGGTCGATCTCTCATTCGCGCACCTGGAGGCCGGGGACGGCGCGCCGGCCGGCCAGGGCCACCAGCACGACCTCGCGGGACAACCCCGGCTCGAAGCGCATCGACGTCCCCGCCGGAAGGTCGAGACGGAAGCCGTCCGCCGCCGGGCGGTCGAAGCGCAGCGCCGGGTTGACGTCGGCGAAGTGGAAGTGCGACCCGACCTGGATCGGCCGATCGCCCGTGTTCAGCACCTCGAGCGTCCGCCGCTCCCGCCCGGCGGCGAGGTCGATCGTCCCCGGCGCCACCCGGAGCTCGCCCGGGATCATGGGACCGGCTGGTGGATCGTCACCAGCTTGCGGCCGTCGCGAAAGGTCGCCTCGACCTGGACCTCGTCGAGCATCTCCGGCACGCCGTCCATCAGCTCGGCCCGCGAGAGGACGGTCCGGCCGTCGCGCATCAGCTCGGCCACCGTCGCGTCGCCGTCGCGGGCGCGCTCGATCACCCAGCACGACAGCAGCGCCACGGCCTCCGGATAGTTGAGGGCCACGCCGCGGTCGCGCCGGTCGCGGGCGATCATGCCGGCCACGGCGAGCAGCAGCTTCTCGGTGTCGGATGGGGTCAGGTGCATGGCCTCGTGCCCCGCGGAAGGGATTCTCGACGATCACGTCGCCGCGCGCGGCGCTCAGTGCCCGATCTGCCACGGCCGACCGCCCCCGGGCCCCCCCGTTCCTGCCGGTCTGCCGCGCAGGGGAGCTCCGCCGTCGGGCTTGGGTCCCACCCGGGGCACGCCCTCCTGAGCCCGGTCGATCCGCGCGCGGCCGGCCGCGCCCACCCCGTCGAGCTGACGGGCCCGCCGCGGCGTGCGCCCGCCCGGGGCCGAGTAGCTGCGCGGGCTGAGCTCCCCGCATGTCGGGCACGGCGCCGGCGCCCCGGCCCGGCGCGGGTTGGCCCGGGTCTCGAACGGACCGCAGTAGGCGCAGCGGTAGCCGTAGGTGGCCATCAGTGGGGGAGGATGTCGCGGTCGAAGATGGCCAGCGGGATGCCGAGGCTGACCGCGCAGTTCGGGATGTCGACGATCCCGCCGATGCGGCCCTCGACCGGGGCGGCGCCGAGCAGGAGGTAGGCCTGCTCGCCGGTGTAGCCCATCGCCCGCTTGAGGTACTCGATCGCGTTCAGGGCCGCCCGCCGGTAGGCGACGGTGGCGTCCATGTAGTAGTTGCGCCCGTCCTCGACGCAGATCCCCTCGAACATCAGGTACTCGCTGTAGTGGGGCTCGACCGGCCCCGGCTTGAAGATCGGGTTGCCGTAGGGGTTGGCCGCCGCCAGGCCGTACTTGGCCACGCCGCCCTTGATCAGGTCGAAGCCGAGGTCGATGAAGCCGGGCATCTCGATCGCCCCGCAGAAGGTGATCTCCCCGTCCCCCTGGCTGAAGTGGAGGTCGCCGATCGAGAACAGCGCGCCCTCGACGTAGACCGGGAAGTAGATCCGCGTGCCCTTGGAGAGGTTCTTGATGTCGCAGTTGCCGCCGTGGTCGCGCGGTGGCACCGTCCGCGCCCCCTCCCTGGCCACGCGGGCGAACTCGCCGGCGCCCAGCGTCCCCAGGAGGGCGTCCTTCTCGAGCGGCAGCAGGGCCAGCGGCGGGTCCTGCGGCGTGTCCCCCATCGGGTCGCCGGTGACCCGCGACGGGTTGCGGGCCACGAGGTCGGCCTCGCGTCGGTTCCACTCGGCCAGGAGGTCGTGCGACGGCGCGCAGCCCAAGAGCCCCGGGTGCGACAGGCCGGCGAAGCGGATGCCCGGCAGGTGGCGCGAGGAGCAGAAGATGCCCTCGATGTCCCAGATCGCCTTGGCCGCCTCCGGGTAGTAGTCGGTCAGGAAGCCGCCGCCGTTGCCCTTGGCGAAGATCCCCGTGTAGCCCCACTCGTGCTCGGCGAACGGGCCCATGTCGAGGATGTCGACGACGAGGATGTCGCCCGGCTGCGCCCCCCGGATGTGGAACGGGCCGCTCAGCATGTGCGTCTTGTCGAGGTTGACCGCCGCCACGTCGCTCGGCGAGTCGCTGTCGTGGATCTGCTCGTCGGTCCAGTCCTTGCACTCGACCCGGTAGGCGCCGCCCGGATCGACGGCGCAGACGGCCGGGATGTCCGGGTGCCAGCGGTTGTGGCCGGGCACCGCCTGCTCGGCCATCGGCACCCCGAGGTCGCGGTCGATGCTGAAGATCACCTCTGGCATACGTATGTCCCTCCCTCGAGGATGGTGTGTGGGGGGCACCGGCGGCCCGGCCGGCGCCCCCACACGCTTGGGTGCCCTCGTCTCAGGTCACCGGCGCGGTGACCGAGACGTCGGCCATGGGCAGGGCGCCGTCGGTCGGCGTCTCCTTGCACATGTCGTGGCAAGCCTTTTCGAGGGTGCAGCAGAGGGAGCAGATCGCCCCCTCGTGGAACGGGCAGCCGGCCATGTCCGGGAGCTCGTAGCGCTCGCCGCAGACCACGCACTCGACGTCGACCTCGGTCTCGCCCGCCGCGCCTTCCTCGAGGGCCTCGCCGCCGCCGAGCGTGTCCGACCGGGCGATGTAGTACTTGCCCTTGGTCGCGACGGCCAGGAGCGGCGAGAGGACCATGGCGATCCCGAGCGCCAGGAACGGTGAGTAGGCGGCCAGGGTGGCCCCGAAGGCGTCGTAGAAGGCGAGGATCGAGATCACCGACGCGACGAGCATTGACCCGAAGCCGACCGGGTTGATCGCGTAGAGGTGGGCCCGCTTGAACTCGATGTACGACGGGCTGAGCTTGAGCGGCTTGTTGATGACCAGGTCGGCCACCACCGCCCCGATCCAGGCGATCGCCACGTTCGAGTAGAAGCCGAGCACGGTGTTCAGGAAGCTGAAGACCCCGACCTCCATCAGCGTCAGGGCGATGCCGACGTTGAAGAAGACCCAGACCACCCGGCCCGGATGCCAGTGGAGCACGCGCGAGAAGAAGTTCGACCACGACAGCGACCCGGAGTAGGCGTTGGTCACGTTGATCTTGACCTGGGACAGGAGGACGAAGAACACGGCCACGCCGAGGACGATCCCGCTCGGGAGGAAGTTGCCGAAGCCGCCCAGGTACTGCTCGATCGGCTCGCCCGCCTTGGTCAGCCCGACCTTGCGCGCGACGTAGAAGGCGAGGAAGGCGCCCCCGAGCTGCTTGAGCGCCCCGAGGATGACCCAGCCCGGCCCGGCGGCGAGCACGGCGATCCACCAGCGGCGGGCCGTGGCCTTGGTCTTGGTCGGCATGAAGCGCAGATAGTCGACCTGCTCGCCGATCTGCGCGATCAGCGACAGGGCGATGCCCGCGCCCAGGCCCATCGAGATGCCGTTGAAGCTCGCGGTCTTGCCGCTGCCCTGGAAGTTCGTCCAGGCCGCGAACTGGTGGGGGTCGTTGATCAGGATGGCCACGAACGGCGCGAACATGAGCACGAGCCAGATCGGCTGGGTCCAGACCTGGAGCTTCGAGAGCAGTGTCATCCCGAAGCAGACGAGCGGGATGATGAGGAGGGCGCCCAGGAGGTAGCCGAGCCAGAGCGGGATGCCGAACCCGCTCTGGATCGCCTGGGCCATGATCGAGCCCTCGAGCGCGAAGAAGATGAAGGTGAAGCTCGCGTAGATGACCGAGGTGATCGTCGATCCCAGGTAGCCGAAGCCGGCGCCCCGGGTCAGGAGGTCCATGTCGATCGAGTACTTGGCCGAGTAGTAGGCGATCGGCACCGAGGTCAGGAAGATGACCACCGCCGCCAGGAGCACCGCCACCAGGGCGTTGGTGAAGCCGTAGGTGATCGCGATCGACGCGCCGATGGCGAAGTCGGCGAGGTAGGCGATCCCGCCGAGGGCCGCCGTCGCCACCACATACTCACTCCAGCGCCGGAACGTGCTCGGCGCGTACCGGAGCGAGTAGTCCTCGAGGATCGGGTTCTCGACGAGCTTGGCGAACCGCCGCTTGACCTTCGGGTTCCCGCTCGGCACAGCCTCGCTCGACATCCGGCGCACCTCCTCGTCGTGCTCCCGGCGCCCCGCCCCGCTTCCCCGGCGGCGCGCCCTGTGGTCGTCAGTCTTCCGATCCTGTCCGGCCCGGCGCTACGACCGGCGGGCCAAGAATCGCCCGGCGGTTTCGACCGGTGGTTGAGGCCGTCCGGCGTCCGGCGACCGGCGGTCAGGTCGGCCTCGCGGCGTCCGGCGCGACCGGCGGTCGGGTCGGCCTCGCACCGTCCGGCGATCGGCGGGCGCACTCGACGAATGGTCGGGGCTGCCTGGACCGTCGGTCCAGTACGATTTCCGCCATGACCGGTTGGTGGCAACGTCGGCGCCAGGCGCGCCAACGGCGACGCGAGGTGGGGCTCGCCCTGCGGGCCGAGTTCGAGCTCGAGCGCCCGCGCGGCCTCGCCGCCGTGCCGAGCCTCGTCTGGGGCGTCGGCGAGCTCGAGCGGGCCCGGATCACCGGGCGCGACCCCGGAAGCCCCGGCGGCCTCGCCTCGCCGCCCGCGCGTCAGCGCACCGCCAGCCGCCGCTGACCGTCCGGCCGCCCGGCGTCAGGAAGTCGCGGTGGTGGCCGCGGTCGCCGCGTGCGCCCCGGGCCCGGCCTCAGCTCCGGTCCCGGCCTCGGTCCCAGCCCCGGCCTCGGTCCCAGCCCCGGCCTCGGCCTCGTCCGCGAGGAAGGGCCGCCAGCCGCCCCAGGCCGTGATCTCCCGGGCCGTCCGGGAAACCCCCGAGTCGCATACGAAGCCGGGAACGCTCGGCCCGTCGACGAGCTCGATGGCGCCGATCGACAGCGGCGCGGCCACGTCGGCCACGAGCTGGCCGAGCCCCGCCGCCGGCAGCCGCCAGACCTCGACCTCGATCGACGCTCCGTCGCCGTCGGCCGCGCGGACGAGACCCGGCTTCGGCGGCCGGGTGCCGGGCAGGACGTACAGGCGGTAGGCGGGCGCCGTTCGCGTCAGCACCTCGAGCCGGGCGCCGAGCTCGAGCAGCCGCGGGTTGAGCGGCTGGCCGCGCAGGTGGGCGCCCACCACCGCGACGCGCGCGGCCGCGCCGCGCGCGGGCGCCGGTCCTGGGGAACCAGTCGTGGCCGCGTCGTGCGGCTCGTCCAGCCAGCGGGCGGCCAGAACCAGGAGGTCCTCGTCGTGGTCGCGCGGGGCGATCAGCGACACCCCGAAGGGCAGGCCGTCGGCCCGGGGCCCCGCGGGCACGGCGACGGCGCAGAGCGCCATCAGGTTGACGAAGTTCGTGTAGGTGCCGAGCACGGCGTTGAGGCCGACCGGATCGGCGGCGATCTCCTGCGGCGTGTAGATCGTCGGCGCGGTCGGCAGCATGAGGGCGTCGATCCGCTCCCAGTCCGGCGCCGTCGCCCGGCGGAGCTCGGCCAGGCGGTAGGCGGCGCGGAAGGCGTCGACCGCGCTCGGGCGCTCGCCGCCGGCGACGATGGCCGCAACGACGGCGTCGACATCGTGGGGGTGAGCGGCGACGAACTCACCGACCGCGGCCGCCCGCTCGGCCACCCACGGGCCCTCGTAGAGGAGCCGCGCCGCCGCCAGGTAGGGCGCGAGGTCGATCTCGACCAGGTCGAAGCCGCGTCCCGGCGCCCGGGCCACGGCCGCCGACCAGGCCGCCGCCGCGCCGGCGTCGCCAAAGAAGTCGAGTTGCCCTGGGGCGGGGACCCCGAGGCGGGGCCGCCCGTCCGCGGCGGCGGCGGCGCTGGCGGCCGGGCGGGTGCCGGGTGGGCAGGTGCCGGCCGGGCGGGTGGCGGGCGGGCGGGTGCCGGCCGGGCGGGTGCCGGCCGGGTGGCGCGAGTACGGATCGGCCGGGTCGACGGCCGCCGCGGCCGCGAACACGAGCCCGGCGTCGGCGACGTCACGGGCGAAGATCGACACGCAGTCGAGCGTCCGGCAGGCGGGCACGACGCCGCCGGTGCTCAGCCGCCCGAACGACGGCTTGAGGCCGACGATGCCGTTGAACGCCGCCGGGACGCGGCCCGACCCGGCGGTGTCGGTGCCGAGGGCGAAGCTGACCAGTCCGGCGGCGACGGCGACGGCCGAGCCCGAGCTCGACCCGCCGGCGGCGTAGCGGCCGTCGACGACGCTGCGGCAGACCCCGTACGGCGTCCGCGTCCCGACCAGGCCGGTGGCGAACTGGTCCATGTTCGTCTTGCCGAGCGGGATCGCCCCGGCGGCGATCAGCCGCGCGACGACGAAGGCGCTGGCGCGCGGGAGGTAGCCGAAGGCCGGGCAGGCCGCCGTGGTCAGCGTCCCGGCCAGGTCGATGTTGTCCTTGATCGCGAACGGGACCCCGTAGAGCGGACGCTCGCGGCCACCGTCGCCCAGGCGCTCGACGTAGTCGGCTACCGCGTCCCAGTCGAGCAGGGTGATCCAGACCGGCTGGGGATACTCCTCGGCCCGGGCGTGGGCCGCGCGGATGACCGCGGCCGGAGCCCGCTCGCCGCGGCGGTAGGCGGCGAGCAGGCTCCCGATGCCGAGGTCGTCGTTCTTCAAGCGGGCACCGGCTCCGCCCCGGGGACGAGGTCGCGGCCGCCGGCCGCCGGGGCCGGCACCGCGGCCGCCGCGGCCGCCGCGGCCGCCGCCGCGTCGGCGGCATCGACGGGATCGTCGAGGTCGAGCACCCGGCGCGGGACCTTGAGCTGGGCGAACAGCAGCAGCGTGGCGCCGGCCATCGCGTAGCCGAGGGCGACCTTCGGCGAGATCGCCCAGCCGACCTTGGGCCCGTGGATCAGCCCGATGAAGGCCAGGCCGGCGCCGAAGAAGCAGTAGCCGGCGGCCATCTCGAAGCGGCGGTCGATGATCAGCGCCCCGATCGCGCCGAGCACCATGCCGGCGAGGATCGCCCCCTGACCGAGCGACACGAGGCCCGCGTAGATCACCCCGGCATTCTCGAGGTTCGCGAGGCCGACCTTGGCGGCGGTCGTCCCCGCCGCCGAGAGCGTGCTGTCGACGAGGCCCGACGCCCACTGGGCGACGTTGGGCACGATGGCCAGGACGATCGCCGCGTAGTGCGCCCGCGGGACGGAGGCGAACGCCTGGGCGCCGATCACGAGGCCGATGTAGAGCAGGATGGGGACGATGGCCGGGATCGGCAGGACCGCGCCGAGCAGCGGGAAGAGCCCGATCGTGCAGAACAGGAAGATGCCGACGCCCGTGGCCAGCGAGTAGGTGATCCGTCCGCCCGCCTTCTTCCAGCCGGGGTGCCCGATGTAGACCGCCGGCGGGAACGGGCTCCCGAGCAGCGATCCGAGGACCGCGCCCGTCCCGTCGGCGAGGAGGACGGCGCGGAGGTTGTAGCTGTCGCCGGCGGCGGCCGCGCTCTCCACGTTGCTCATCGCCTCGGTGAAGTTGTAGATGCCGAGCGGGATCGCCGTGGCCAGCAGCGGTGAGATCCCGTTGAGGCCGTTGACGAGGTGGGTGAGGTTCAGCGACGGCAGTCCGAGCGCGATCTCGTGCACCGAGTTGCTGACGTCGGCCGTGCTCATGTAGCCGCCGATCCAGGCGATGGCCGAGCCGAGGAGCAGGGCGGCGAGCCCGACCGGGAAGTTCCGCGGCAGGCGCACACCGGCGACGAAGCCGATGAAGATCACGAAGAACGTCGGCAGCGCGATCCACAGGGCGCCCCACATCTGGGCCGCCGGGCGCATCGAGATGAAGGTGATCGAGATGCCGGCCAGTGTCCCGAGCAGGGCCGCTCGCGGCGTGAAGCGGCGGATGGTCGGGCCGACGAAGGCGCCGATGAGGATGATCACCCCGATGATGAAGGCCCAGGCGATGCCTCCCTCCCAGGCCTTGATCGGATCGTGGGTGCGCAGGTAGATCGGCAGCATGATCACCAGCGAGACGATGAACATGTGGGGGACGCTCGGGCCGTAGGGGAGGGCCGTGACGTCGTCGCGCCCCTCCTTGCGCGCCAGCCGCCGGGCGAGCACGAAGTAGAAGAGGTTGCCGACGAGGAGCTCCAGGCCGAGGGCCGGGAGGATCACCCGGTAGCTGTCGTGCGGGCTCAGGTGGACGACGAAGACCATCAGCCCGGCGATCACCAGCACGTTGACCAGCATGTTGATGCCGAGGCCGAAGAAGGCGTTCAGGTCGCCCCGGGTCCACAGCGGCCCGCCGGACCCGGCGAAGGCGGTGCGGCGTTGAGTTGATGCGGCGCTCGACATTTCGTTACTCCCCCTGACTGACGGTGTGGGCAAGTGCTGGAGCGTCGTAGGAGCCGCCCGCCAGCGCGGCGAGCAGCGCGGCCGACGGCGCGACCCAGCCGAAGATCCCTCCCTGGGCGGCGATCATCCGCAGCCCGACCTGGTGGAACTCCGGGAAGTAGGAGCCGACGCAGTCGGCGACGACGAGGCACTCGAAGCCGCGGTCGTTGGCCTCGCGGACGGTGGTGTGGACGCAGACCTCCGTGGTCACGCCGGTGACGAGCAGGCTGGTGATGCCCTGGTTGCGCAGCAGCAGCTCGAGGTCGGTGGCGTAGAAGGCGCCCTTGCCCGGCTTGTCGAGAACCACCTCGCCCGGGGCGGGCGCCAGCTCGTCGACGATCCCGTGGCCGAGCTCCCCGCGGATCAGGATCCGCCCCTTCGGGCCGGGGCTGCCGATGCCCACGTCGAGGTGTCCGCGCGCCCGCTTGCTCGGCGGGCAGTCGCTCATGTCGCTGCGGTGGCCCTCGCGCGTGTGGATGACCAGCATCCCGCTCGCCCGGGCGGCGGCCAGGAGCGCCTGCAGCGGGGCGACGACGCGCTGGAGCAGGCTGACGTCGTTGCCCAGGCCCTCGCCGAAGCCGCCCGGCTCGAGGAAGTCGCGCTGCATGTCGATGATCACCAGCGCCGTCGTGGCCGGGACCATCTCGAACGGGTACGGCTCGGCGGGAACCGCGACGGCCTGCGCCGGCTCCTGCTCGAGGCCAAGCATGGAGGTCATTGGACCCTTTCTCTGGGGCCGGCCCGGGACTTGTATACAGCGTCGTCGACAGACCGTAGGTGGCGACAACGTACGACCGCTCGGCGGCCGGCACCATGGACCGCCGGCACAAAGCGCCGTGGACCGGCGGGCCATCGCTTCCGACGCCGCGGCTGTATACGGTGGTGTCGACATACGGGCGGGCCGGATCGAACGGTCCACCTCGCCCGGTTTTCGACCGCGACCGCCGTTCCGGGAGGCCCACCGTGGATCAGCTCGAAGCCTACGCCCGCGCGTCGGCCCACCTGAGCGACCTCGAGATCGAGGACGCCTGGTGGCCGGCGGTGGTGCGCCACCTCGGCGTGCTGGTCGACCGGGCCGCGGTCGTCGAGGCGGCCAACCGGAGGCGCGGCCGAGCCGGACGCCGCGGGTGACCCGGTGACCCGGTGAACGCCGACGGGCACGCCATCGCCCGGGACGTCCGGTCCGGGCGCCGCTCGGCGCTCGCCGTCACCGAGCGGGCGCTCGCGGCGATCGCCGCCGGCGACGCGGCGATCAACAGCTTCACCCGCGTGCTCGGCGACCGCGCTCGCGCCGAGGCCCGGCGGGTCGACGAGGTCGTGGCCGCGGGCGGCGACCCGGGGCCCCTGGCCGGCGTGCCCTTCGCGGTCAAGAACCTGTTCGACGTGGCCGGCGAGGTCACGGTCGCCGGCTCCAAGATCAGTGCCGAGGACCCGCCGGCCGGCCACGACGCCGAGGCGGTGGCCCGGCTGTGCCGGGCCGGGGCGGTGCTCGTCGGATTGCTCAACATGGACGAGTACGCCTACGGCTTCACGACCGAGAACGCCCACTACGGCGCGTGCCGCAACCCCCACGACACCGACCGCGTCGCCGGCGGCTCCTCGGGCGGCTCGGGCGCGGCGGTGGCCGCCGGCTTCGTGCCGCTCACCCTCGGCTCGGACACCAACGGCTCGGTTCGGGTACCCGCCGCCGTCTGCGGCGTGTTCGGCCTCAAGCCGACCTACGGCCGGGTCTCCTGTGCGGGGATGTACCCGTTCTGCGACACCCTCGACGCGGTCGGGACCCTGGCCACGAGCGTCCGCGACCTGGCCGACAGCTTCGCCGTGCTCGACGGCCGCCCCCGGCCGCCGGGCCGGCCGCCGCCGCCCCCGTCGCCTTCGGGCGGGATCGCCGACCTGCGCCTGGCCGTGGCCGGCGACTACTTCACCCGGGGGGGGATCCCCGCCGCCCTGGACGCCGTGGCCGAGCTCGCCGAAGCGCTCGGCGTGACCCGACGGGTGACGGTCGACGGGGCGGCGGCAGCCCGGGCGGCGGCGATGGTGATCACGGCGACCGAGGGCGCGGAGCTCCACCTCGGCGACCTGCGCACCCGGCCCGGCGACTTCGACCCGATGACCAGGGACCGCCTCCTGGCCGGCGCCCTGGTGCCGGCGCGGGCCTACGTCCAGGCGCAGCGCCTGCGAACGGCGTTCCGGGCGCGAATGGCCGCGCTCTTCCGGACGGTCGACGTCGTGCTGGCCCCGGCGACGCCGTTCCCGGCGCCGCGCGTCGGCCAGCGGGAGGCGGTCGTCGGCGGCGAGACCGTCCTCACCCAGCCCTACCTCGGCGTCTACACGCAGCCGATCTCCTTCGCCGGGCTGCCGGTCGTGACCGTGCCCGTCGCCACCGTCGACGGGCTCCCGCTCGGGGTCCAGCTGATCGGCGGCCACGACCGCGAGGACCAGCTCCTGCACGTGGCGGCGGAGCTCGAGGCGCGGGGGCTGGCCCGGGTGGCCGAGGGGGCGATGTCGTGGAGGTGAACCGGCCGGAGATCGTGGCCGAGGTGACCGTCCAGTTCGAGCGCTACGAGGCGGCGCTGGTCGGCAACGACATCGAGGTCCTCGACGAGCTGTTCTGGGACGACGCGCTCACCGTCCGCTACGGGGCGGGTGAGAACCTCTACAGCCACCAGGAGATCGCGCGCTTCCGCAGCCAGCGCGCGGCCGACGACCTCGAGCGGGAGATCCTGCGCTCGGTGGTCACGACGTTCGGGCGCGACGTCGCCGTCACGTCGGCCGAGTTCCGGCGGATCCGGTCGGGCCGCTGCGGGCGCCAGTCGCAGACCTGGGTGCGCACCGGGGACGGCTGGCGGATCGTCAGCGCCCACGTCTCCCAGCTCGACCTCCAGCCGGTGGCCTGATGGCCGCCGGGCGCGACGCCCCCGCCGCCGGACGGCCGCGCCCGAAGGCCGGGCGGCCGCGCAGCAGCGAGGTCTACGACGAGCTCCGCCGGGGCCTGCTGTTCGGCGAGCACCCGCTGGACGAGCGCCTGGGCGAGGTCGCCCTGGGCGAGCGGCTCGGCGCGTCGCGCACGCCGGTGCGCGAGGCGCTGATGCGCCTGGAGTCCGAAGGCCTCGTCGTCCGCCGGCCGCAGGGCGGCTTCTACCCGCGCAGTCCGAACCTCGCCGGGATCCGCGACCTCTACGAGCTGCGGCGGATCCTCGAGCTGGCCGCGCTGCTGCGCCCGCGCGCCCACGGCGAACGCCACGACGAGCTGGCGCTGCGGGCGATCCACGACGACTGGACCGACCTCGCCGCCCACCCGCCCGACCCCGACCCGGGGGTCGTGATGATCGACGAGGACTTCCACCTGCGCCTGGCCGAGGCCGCCGGCAACCCGGCGATCACCGAGCAGCTCGAGCTCGTCGGCGACCGGATCCGCGTCGTGCGCATGCAGAACTTCGTCCATGCCGAGCGGATCGCCGTCACCATCCGCCAGCACCTGGCGATCCTCGACGCCCTGCTGGCCGGCGACCCGCCGGCGGCGGTGGCCCTGATGGGGGCCCACCTCGACGAGGCGATGGCCCAGGCATCCGAGCGGGCGGCCAGGGCGATCGAGCGGATGCTGACCGCCGGGGCGCTGCTCAACCCGCCGGCGTCGATCCGCTAGGCGCTCGAGCGGCGGCCCGGACGGGGCGAAGGCGACCGGTCGGCCGACGCCTTCGCCCCGTGCCGGCGCGTTGTCCGGCGCGGGTCAGCCGAGCGGCAGCGCCTGGGTGCCCTCGAGCTGCACGGCCTGCAGCGCGTTCGGGTCCAGTCCGAGCAGCGTCAGGATCGTCGGCGCGATCTGCACCGTGTGGACCAGGCCGTCGATCACCGCCGGGGTGCCGGCCGGCGGCCCCGAGATGACGAGCGGGACGAGCAGGTCGCGGGGGTTGAGCCCGCCGTGCTCGGCGATCTTCTTGTGTCCGCCGGTGTACACGGTTCCCGGTTGGGCCACACCGACCACGTCGGGGTGGCGCGGCTCGTCCACGGCGACTCCGAACAGCCGAGCGGCGGTGACCCCGGCGTAGACCGCGGTCAGACCGGACTGGGTGTAGGGCTTGGGATTCGAGTTGATGTCGTTGCCGACCCCCGACTGATGGAGCAGGAAGCTCTGGGTGAAGGCGATCGCCGCGTTGGAGCGGTCGTTGAGCCAGAGCAGCATGCCGTCGTCGTCGGTCGCGAGAGCGACCAGCGGCTTGCTGGCCGCCGGGTGGGCGTTCTGCCAGGCGGCGTCGAGGGCGGCGATGATCGGTCCGTCGGGGATCCGGGTCAGCTGCGCCGGGATCGTCGGCGACTGGCCGTGCTTGGCCGAGAGGATGATCGCCGTCGAGGACGCGTAGCCGTTGGCCTTGATCCGGTTCATCATCTCGCCGACCTTGGCGTCGACGAAGTCGAGCGCCCGGCTCAGCAGCGGACCGGGGGTGACGCCGTCCGCCAGGTAGCCGCCGGCCAGGCCGCCCGAGACCGGCAGCTTCTGGGCGGTGGAGACGGTCTGGAAGTTCATCCCGTAGATCGCGGGCACGCCGACCGTGGCCGTGCCGCTGTGGTTCTTGCCGATGATCCAGTTGAGGACGGCCTGGACCTTGTAGCTGTCGTACTGCATGGTCAGGGCGTTCGTGCCCGTCCAGTCGATCGGCGCGCCCTTGGTCGGGGCGTCGCTGTTGATCTCCGGCGTGAAGTAGTCCTGGACGCCGGTGCCCGACGGACCGCTCAGGACCTCCTGGGCCGGGTGCTTGTCCGACCAGGCGGTCCGGAGGTTGGCCGCCCGCGCGACCTCGAAGACGGTGTTCACCTCGATGTACTGGTGGGGCAGGACCGGCGTGCAGGTCGCCGGGTCGACCGGCAGCTTGGCCGGGTCGATCACCTCGAGCGGGTTGCCGGTCATGCTGAGGATGGAGGCGGGGAGCCCGGGCAGGCCCTGACCGGCGTCGAGCGCGTGCGGATCCTTGTCGATCGCCTCCTGGTAGACGACCTCGGTGCCCGGCGTGGCGTGGGCGCAGTCCGTCGTGCCCGGAGGGTCAAGCGTCCGGTTGTAGCTGTCGTCGTAGTAGAGGCCGGTCGACTTGGGGTTGCCCCCGGTGACCAGCGCCGCCATCCCCGGAAACGAATCCGACGGGAACGGGGTCTGCGCCCGGGTCCACTCGCGGCCGCCGTGGACGAGCGCGGCGAGGGCGGAGGTGGGGTGCGTCTGGACGTAGCGGTCGAGGTCGAAGTTGTGCAATCCGTCGATCGAGAGCAGCAGGACGTGCTTGGCGCGGGGCGACGGGGCCGCAGCCGCGGCGGGCAGGCTGGCGGTGGCGGCGGTGGCGGCGGCGGCGAGGAGCCCGGCGGCGGCGGTGGCGGCGACCAGCCGTGAGCGGCGGCGCGAGGGAGGTGAGGTCATTTCCGTCCTTCGTTGGCGTGGTGGCGGCGGGAGGCGCCGGCGAGGTGAGCGCCGGCGAACGGGCTCGGCTGGGACCGCAGGCGCCACGTCCGGCACGCTAGCCCGCGGTGGCGAGCCCCTTGTTACAAGGTGGTGAGCGGCCGGACACCGCCGGTGCCGCCCGCCCGGCACCCGCCCGGCGCGCGCCGGTGCCCGCCGGTGCCCGCCGGGCAAATCCGCGGAGCTAGGCTGAGTCGGTGCGCTGGCGCCTGTCTGACCTGCTCGATCCCGATCCGCCGCCCTGGTGGATGGGGATCGGCGCGGCCGCGGCCTCGGTGGCCGTCATCACCGCGGCGATCTATCCGCTGGGCGGAGTCTCGGCGCCGAGCGCCGACGGCGTGCTGTACCTGCTGGCCGTGCTCCTCGTGGCCACCGTGTGGGGGCTGCGGCTCGGCTTGCTGACGAGCGTGCTGAGCGCGGGGGCGTTCAACTTCTTCCACATCCGGCCGGTGGGCCGGTTCGCGATCTTCGACGGGCGCGACGCGGTGGCGCTCGGGGTGCTGCTGGCCGCCGCCGTGGTCACGAGCTCGCTGGCCGCGCTGGCCCGCAGCCGCACGCGGGAGGCGATCCAGCGCCGCCGGGAGGCAAACCTCTCGGCCGAGATGGCGCGGCTGCTGCTGGGTGGGGAGACGGTCGACTCGGCGCTGGGGGTCGTCGCCCGCCGGCTCGCCGAGACGCTCGAGCTCTCCTCGGCGGCGATCGAGCTGCGGGACGTGGCCGGCGACGAGCGCCGGCAGGCGCTGCCGCTCGAGGGCCCGGACGGGCGCCTGGGGACGCTGCTCGTTCCGGCCGGCGCCGGGCCGGGGAGCGCGACCGAGCGGATCGTGCCCTCGCTCGAGGCGCTGCTCGCGGCGGCGCTCGAGCGCGAGGCGCTCCAGGCCGAGGTGGTCGAGACCCAGGCGTTGCGGCGCAGCGACGAGATCAAGACGGCGCTGCTGCGGTCGATCTCCCACGACCTGCGCACGCCGCTGACGGCGATCGTGACCGCCGGGGAGATGCTGTCGTCGCCGACCATCGGGCCTGACGTCCGCGCCGAGCTGGCGGCGGCGGTCACGGCCGAGGCCGAGCGGCTGGGCGACCTGGTCGACAAGCTGCTCGACCTCTCGCGCCTGCACGCCGGGGCGGCGGTCCCGCGCCGGGACTGGTGCGCGATCGACGAGCTGATCGAGGTGGCGCTCGACCATCTGCGCGGCGGCCGGGCCGGGTTCGTCCTGGCCATCGAGCGCGGGCTGCCGCTGATCCGGGCCGACGCCGTCCAGGTCGAGCGGGCGCTGGCCAACCTGCTCGAGAACGCCGCCCGCTGGAGCGGGGGCCACCCGGTCTCGGTGCGGGCGCGCAAGGTCGGGCGGCGCCTCGTCATCCGGATCGTCGACCGCGGGCCCGGGCTGGCCGGCAGCGAGCTCGACCGGGTGTTCGAGGCCTTCTACCGGACGGCGGAGAACCGAGCCGGCCACACCGGCTCCGGCCTGGGCCTGGCGATCGTCCGCGGCTTCGTCGAGGCCAACGGCGGGCGGGTGTGGGCCGAGTCGCTGCCGGGCCAGGGGTCGACGTTCGTGGTCGAGTTCCCGCTCGAGGACGATCCGGGCGTGGCGGCGCCGGCGGCCGGCCGGCCGGGCGCGGCGTGAACGACCGGCGACGGATCCTCGTCTGCGACGACGAGCCGCAGATCCTGCGCGCGGTGCGCGTCGTGCTGAAAGAGGCCGGCTTCGAGCCGGTCCTGACCGCGACCGGGCAGGAGGCGCTCGACGCGGCGGCGGTCCGCCCGCCGGATGCGGCGATCCTCGACCTGCTCCTGCCCGACGGCGACGGGATCGAAGTCTGCCGGGGGCTGCGCGAGTGGAGCGCGATGCCGATCCTGATGCTGTCGGCGGTGGGCAACGAGGACCAGAAGGTGGCGGCGCTCGAAGCCGGGGCCGACGACTACCTGGTCAAGCCGTTCAGCGCCCGCGAGCTCGTCGCCCGCCTCCAGGCCGTCCTGCGCCGGGCGGACGCCGGGCGGGGCGAGCCGGTGATCGCCGTCGACGGGATCGAGGTGGACCTGGCGGCGCACGCCGTGCGCCGCGACGGTGAACCGCTGCATCTGACGCCGATCGAGTACGACCTGCTGGCGGCGCTGGTGAAGAACCGCGGGCGCCTGCTCACGCACCGGGCGCTCCTGACCCTGGTGTGGGGTACGGCCTACGCCGACGACATCCAGACCCTGCGCACCCACATCGCCAACCTGCGGCGCAAGCTCGATCCGCAGAGCAGCTCGCGCTACGTGGCCACCGACCCGGGCATCGGCTACCGCTTCGTCCAGTGAACGACCCGCCTAGGTGGGCGGGATCTGCTCGGGCCCCTTGTCGAGGTAGGCGTTGCGGAAGTCGCGCAGGGCGTCGAAGATCTTCGGGGTGAAGGTGGGGCAGCCGAGCTGCTGGCCCCAGGCGGTGGCGGCGACCTGGAAGGGCATGTTGGTGTTGTTCTGGAAGAGCAGCTGCTTGTAGCCGGGCATGCCCTGGACCGACTCGTTCCACAGGGCCTCGAGCTGGCGGACCTCGCTCACCGGCGTGCCCGGCTTGTACTGGTACTCGATCCGTCCGTGCTCGAGGCTGTGGACGAAGTTCTCCTTGGCCGGCGTGTTGGACGGGTCGTAGACGCCGTCGGCGGCGGGGCTCGGGTTGTGGTTGCCGGAGGTCGGCGGGTTGGTCTTGTAGGTGACCGGGGTGGTCACATGGGTGCGACCCTCGATCGGATAGGTGTGGAGGGTGCAGCCGGCGGCGGCGGCGGCGGTCTTCAGATCGGTGATCTGGACGGGCGGGAGCTTGACCCCCTTGATGTCCTGGGAGACGGGGCTGTTGGCGTTCACGGCGGAGGTGCCCCCGCCGCCGCCGGTCAGGGCGACCGCGACGACGACGACGATGGCCAGGGCGATCAGGCCGCCGGCGACCATCTGGAGGCGGCGGCGGCGGGCGGCCGCCTGCTCGGCCTTGCGCTGCGCGGCCAGCCGCTCGGCCTTGCGGCGCTCCTTCTCCTCAATGCGGCTCGACATCGCGGGCTAGCCTAGCGGCTGCCGGGAACGGGACGCGTCATCCGGAGCCGGTCGAGCGGCGGGCCCGGGCGGCCGGGCGCGGGCGCCAGCACTCGTCGATGAAGCTGCTGATCTCGCCGGTCAGCCGCTCGGGGGCGAGGCGGAGTTCGAGGATCGAGCTGGCCTCGATCAGGCGGCCGTTGACGAGCTCCTCGGCGAGCATGCCGGCGTCGGAGAAGGCGTGCACCGGGTCCTTGCGGTGGCCGATCACCAGGGCCGGCGTCTCGATCCGGGCGCGCTGGCTGCGGTGGGGGGCGACGCGGCCGAAGAACAGCCCCTGGAGCACGGCGCCCGAAGGCGCCGGATCCTGGCTGAGCCAGTCGAGCAGGACGTCGCCCCAGAGGCCGAGGCCGAAGCGGGGCACGGCGGCCAGGAGCCGGGCCAGCGGACGGGTCAGCGGGAGCCCGAGCGTGGTGGCCACCATGACCGGCGTGAAGGCCAGGGCGCAGGCGATCAGGGCGTCGTCGAGGACGGGCATCTCGACGACCATGCCGCGCAGGCGCTCGGGGGCGAGGGCGGCCGCCTCGAGGGCGACGTTGGCCCCGAGCGAGGTTCCGGCGACGACGGCCTGGTCGAGCTCGAGGTGGTCCATGAGCCCGATCACCTGCTCGCCAAAGAGGTTCATCGAGTAGCGCCACATGTCGACGGGGCGGTCGGACAGGCCGTGGCCGAGCAGGTCGATGGTGATCACGCGGTTGCCGCGATCGGCCAGGGCGCGGGCGAGCGGCATGTGCATCTTCTGGGAGAGGAGGAGGCCGTGGATCAGGATCGTCGCCCGGGCGGCGCCGACGTCGCCGAGCTCGGTGAAGGCCAGGCGCTGGCCGGCGTGCGGGAAGGTGGGCATCGCCAAGGAGAGTACCGCCGGTCCAGGCCGCCCCCGGGAATCCTGGCCCGAGCGGCCCTGTCGGCGGCGCTCGAGGTTCGCCACCATTCGCACTGTGAGACGAACCTGCCGGGCGGTCCGCCGATCAGCTCCCACCATCCGCAATCAGCACCTGACAGGCGTGCTGGTCGGGCACCTCGACCGAGGTGTGACCCACCCGCGTCGTTGACACCGATCTCCGTGGCCGGGTGCCGCGGGTCGTGTCCGGCGCGATTTGCCAGACCCAGCAGCCCTCCCCATGCCGGCGGCGCGTGCCCAGCGCGCCGCCGGCGGGCTGTCGGGCGGCTTGGCTATGCTCGGGCGGTGATCGTCCGGGGTCAGCGGCGATGAGGATGCGAGCGGCCGTGCTCGAGGAGTTCGGCCGGCCGCTGGTCGTCCAGGACGTCGAGCTGGCCGAGCCGGGGCCGGGCGAGGTGCTCGTGCGCCTGGTGGCGTGCGGCGTATGTCACACCGACGTCTACACGGCGTCGGGGGTCGATCCGTCGGGCTACGCGCCGACGGTCCTCGGACACGAGGGCGCCGGGGTGGTCGAGCGGGTCGGGGAGGGCGTGAGCCTGGTGGCCGAGGGCGACCACGTGGTGACGCTGTTCTCGCCCCAGTGCGGTGAGTGCGTCCACTGCCGCAGCCCGCTGACCAACCTCTGCCTGGCGATCCGCGAGGAGCAGAACCGCGGCCACCTCCCGGACGGGACGACGCGCCTCTCGCGGGGCGGAGAGCCGCTGCGCCACTTCATGGGGACCTCGACCTTCGCCGAGTACACGGTGATGCCGCAGATCGCCCTGGCCCGGATCGACCCGCAGGCGCCGCTCGACCGGGCCTGCCTGTTCGCGTGCGGCCTGTCCACGGGGCTGGGGGCGGCGATGAAGACGGCCGCCGTGCGGCCGGGGTCGACGTGCGTGGTCTTCGGGGCCGGGATGGTCGGGCTGGGGGCGGTCGCGGGCTGCCGCCTGCAGGGGGCCGAGCGGATCGTCTGCGTCGACCTGGCGGCGGAGCGGCTCGAGCTGGCCCGGGGCCAGGGGGCGACCGACGTGATCGTCGGCGGGCCGGACACGGTGGCGGCGATCCTCGAGCTGACGGGGGGCTTCGGGGCCGACTACACCTTCGAGGCGACGGGCAACGTCGCCGTCATGCGCCAGGCCGTGGAGTCGGCCCGGATGGGCTGGGGGCTGTGCACGGTGGCCGGGGTCGCCGGCCGGGGCGAGACGCTCGACATCGTCCCGCGCTACCTGATCACCGGACGGCGGGTGTGCGGCAGCTCGTTCGGCGGCCTCAAGGGGCGCGACGACGTCCCGGCGCTGGTCGACCGCTACCTGGCGGGGGAGATCGACGTCGACCCGTTCATCAGCCACCGGATCGGCCTGGACGACGTCAACCGCGGCTTTGAGCTGATCGCCGCCCAGGACGGGATCCGCAGCGTGATCCTGTTCTAGCCGTGCCTGGCCTGGGGAGCGGTGGGCGCCGGACGCGGCGCCCGAGCGGGGCCGCGGCGGGGCGGGCGGGCGGCCGGCGATGATCGTCCTGGGCGCGGCCGAGGTGCCGGGGCGGCTGCGCCTGGACGACGACCTCCTGATCTGCGCCGACTGCGCCGCCGTCCTGCCGGCGCTGCCGGAGGCGGCCTTCGACCTGATCTACGTCGACCCGCCGTTCAACACCGGCGCGCCGCAGACGCGGCGGACGCTCGAGACGGTGCGGGCCGCGGGCGGGACGCCGGGCTTCGGCGGCCACGGCTACGCCCGCCGGGAGCTCGGCCGCAGGGAGTACCCCGACGCGTTCGACGACTACCTGGCCTTCTTGGGGCCGAGCCTCGTGCGCGCGCGGGAGCTCCTGGCCGTCCACGGGACGCTCTACGTCCACCTCGACTGGCGCGAGACCCACTACGTCAAGGTCGAGCTCGACCGGATCTTCGGGCGGGAGTGCTTCCTCAACGAGATCGTCTGGGCCTACGACTACGGCGGCAAGACGAAGCGGCGCTGGCCGTCCAAGCACGACACGATCCTGGTCTACGTCCGCGACCGGGACGCCTACTGGTTCGACAGCGCGGCGGCCGACCGCGAGCCGTACATGGCGCCGGGCCTCGTCGGGCCGCAGAAGGCGGCGCGGGGGAAGCTGCCGACCGACGTCTGGTGGCACACGATCGTCCCGACCAACGGGCGCGAGAAGACGGGCTATCCGACGCAGAAGCCGGAGGGGGTGGTGCGGCGGATCGTGGGCGCGTCGTCGCGGCCGGGCGGGTGGTGCCTGGACTTCTTCGCCGGGTCGGGGACGCTCGGGGCGGTGGCCGGGGCGATGGGCCGCCGCTTCGTGCTCGTCGACCAGAACCCGGAGGCGATCGCCGTGGCCCGGGCGCGCCTGGAGGCGGCTACGGCCTGAGCGCGCTGCCGTCGATGCCGAGCCGCCGTGCGGCGGTCGCGGCCTCGGCGCGACCCGGGCCGGCGGCGGCCGGGCGGCGAGATCGCCGACCGCGGTCAGGGGCTGATCAGGGTGAGCGGTGGCAGCAGGGCTCGGTAGCGGCTGGCGTCGCGCGTGAGGAGCGCCCGGCCCGAGACCGCGGCGTGGGCGCCGATGTAGAAATCCGGCAACGGGGATCGCCGCGTGCCGCCGCGGCGGCGGTACTCGACGAAGCACTTGCCGGCCAGGAATGCCGCCTCCCACGGAAGATCTTCTCGATCGAGCTGCTCAGGCAGCGCGTCCTCCAGCGCCTCGATGCGCTCGAAGGCAACCGACACCTCGGCATACACGAGCGGGTTGATCACGACCGGGCCGGCATCGAAGGCCTCGGCGAGGCGATCCGTCGACCAGCCGGCCCAGGCCGGATCGTCGGTGAAGATGTCGAGTAGGACATTGCTGTCGACGAGTACGCCGTGCGCCAGACCCTCAGCCATCGCCGCGGGTGAGAGCCATGATCTCCTCGGTGCTCATCGTCACCATCGCCCGACCGCGCATTCCGCCGGCGATGGCCCGGCCGGAGCCTGGACTCAACCGGACGAGCCGGACGCCCCGCTCGTCGAGCTCGAAATCGACCTCGCTGCCCGGCGTGATGCCCAATCGTTCCCTGACCCGCTGCGGAATCGTCACCTGTCCCTTGCTCGTCACGCGCACGACGGCAATGTACCAAGCGGTAATACCAGCCGGTAATATCATCAGCCGACGCCGGCCGGCTCGCGGCGGGCCTTCAGCGCCTCGAAGCGCTGCTCCCAGTCGTGGTGGCGGCGCTTGGCGTCGCCGATGAAGGGCGAGAAGGCGATGGCCTGGAGGACGAGCCGGTTGACCAGGCTGGCCGGGAAGCGCAGGGGGCGGACGAAGTCGACGAAGAGGACGACGCGGACCTCGTCGGTGTCGTTCCACGCCTCGTGGTCGTAGGTGTCGTCGAAGATCAGCGATCCGCCCTCGGTCCAGTGGCGGACGTCGTTCTCGACGCGGATCCGGCAGCCGCTGGCCGGCTCGGGGATGCGCAGGCCGAGGTGGTAGCGCAGGACGCCCTTGTACGGGCCGCGGTGGTGGTCGATGTGCTTGCGCGGCGAGAGGATCGAGAAGAAGGCGGTCTTCATGCCGGGAATCGCCGCGCACAGCCGGGCGGTCTCCGGGCAGCGGGCGCAGTTGGCCGGCGATTTGAACCCGTAGCCGTAGAGGAAGAACGTCTTCCAGTGGTCGTCGTTGGTGATCGTCGCCTGGTCGACCGAGATGTCCTGGAAGTTCGGCAGGTCCTCGCGGTCCTCGAGCACGCGATCGAGCTCGGCCCTGATGGCCGGCCAGCCGGCTTCGAGGCGCCGGGCCCAGGGAAAGTCCGCGGCGTCGAAGAAGGTGGCCTCACCGACGAGCGAGGCGCGGCCGATCAGCTTCTCGATCTGCCAGAGGAAGCGCTCGCCGACGAACACCGTCGCCTGGACGAGTCGCTCCCGCATCGCCTCCCGCACGCCTGCCTCCTCGGTCGATCTGCCTCACGGCGCCGCCGCGGCCGCGCTTCGCCGCCGCGGCGACTCCCCGCCGCCATCCTATGCCCCGCGCCGGCCGGGCTCGCGTCGGTCCGAGGTAGGCTGGGCTGGGTGGACCATCCCCGACCGATGCTCACCGCCGACGTCGTCGCGCTGGCGGGCGATCCCGCCGACCGGATCCTCCTCGTCCAGCGTCGGGCGCCGCCGTTCCAGGGCGGCTGGGCCCTCCCGGGCGGCTTCGTGGACGAGGGCGAGACGACCCGCGCGGCCGCCGGGCGCGAGCTCGCGGAGGAGACCGGCCTGCGCGCCCGCGAGCTGCGGCTGATCGGCATCTACGACGCCCCCGGCCGCGACCCCCGCGGCTGGACCGTCTCGGGCGCCTACCTGGCCCGCTACCCCGACGCCGGGGCGGTGGCCGGCGCCGACGACGCGCAGGACGCCCGCTGGTTCGCCCTCGCGAGCCTCCCGCCCCTCGCCTTCGACCACGCGGCGATCGTCGCCGACGCCGTGGCCCTCGCCGCCGCCACGCCGCCGCCGGCCTGATCGCCTCGCGGCCGCGGGCGCCGCTCGGGGCCCGCGCCGCGGCTACTCCGCCGCCGGCCTGATCGCCTCGCGCCCGCTGGCCAGGGCCCGCACGATCAGCGCGATCATCCGCGTGTTGCTGAGCACGCAGGGCCGCTCGCAGCGGGGGCAGAAGAAGCGCCAGCGAAGCATCGGCTCCCCCGGCGGCACCGTCGACTCGCCGGCGTGGTCGTCGGGCTCCCAGCGATCGAAGGGCGGCGGCCGGCGCCGTGCCCCCGGTGGACCGGCGACCGCCGGCGCGCTCGCGCTGAAGCGCACGCGCCCGGTCAGCGGGTCGACCGCACACCAGAGGAAAGGCCGCTTGCAGGTCGGGTTGCCGCACAGCAGGGCGGTCGGCGGGTGGCCGCGGAACGGGGCCAGCGCGCGATTCAGCGCCGGGTCGCGGATCACCTGGGTCGCCGTCCGCTGCTTGAGCAGGTCGAGGACGACGTCGCGTTGCTGACCGGTGGGGGTGGCGGACATGGTGGGCGGGGGGTGGTGCGCCGGCCTAGCCTATGCCACGCGGCGCATAATCCTGGCTTGCCCGCCCTCGCCGACCGCGCAGTCGCCTTCGCCCGCGCCGCCCGAAGCCACCGCGACCTGCGCGTCCTGCCCATCGCCGTGGGCTGGTTCCTCCTGCGCGCTCGCCTCCTCGCCGACCGCCGCGACGAGGAATGGGCGCGCCTCTCCTCGCTGGGTCCCGGCTCGCTCGCCCGTCTCCTCGCCCTGGCCGCTCCGGCGCGCCACGTCGTCGAGCTCGGCACGGCGATGGGTTGGACCACGGGCGCCCTGGCCCTGGCCCGCCGTGACCGGACGGTCCGGACCTATGACCCGGTCGGCTATGCCGGCCGCGCCCACTACCTCGACCTCCTCGGCCCGGCGGCCCGCCGGCGGATCGAGCTGGTCGCCGCCCCCGGGCGGGTCGGCCCGCCGGCCGGTGGGCCGCCGGTCGACCTCCTGTTCATCGACTCCTCCCACGACCGGGCCGAGACGGTCGCCGAGTTCTGCGTCTGGCGCGACGCCATCAGCCCCGGCGGCTGCGTCGCCTTCCACGACTACGACAATCCCGAGTTCCCCGGCGTGCGCGCCGCCGTCCACGACGACCTCGGCCTCGCCGGCGCGCCGCTCGGCGACCTCTTCGTCTGGCGACGCCCGCTCAGGCCCGGGTGACCGTCCGCGTGTCGGTCGGGTCGGGCCGGAGGATCAGCACCTCCGCCGGCGCGCGATGCAGCAGCCAGACGATGTCCTCGGCGCTGAAGCTCTCGTGCTCGCTCGCCGTGGCCGAGACGATGACCCGGTCGAAGCGCTCCTCGGCCAGGATCCGCCGCAGGGCGTCCCGGTAGGAGCGGCCCCGCTCGATCCGAGCGTCGACCGGGATCGCCGCCCGGGCGGCTCGCTGCTCGATCGCCTCGAGCAGGGGCATCGCCGTCTCGCACTGGCGCTGGATCGGGACCTCGAGCGGCAGGTGCATGGGAACGGTGGCCAGGTAGGCCGGCACCAGGGTCGCGCCCTCGGCGCCGGCCAGGCGCAGGGCGGCGTCGAGCGCCCGGCGCGAGATCGTCGCCCCGGTGAAGGGCAGGAGGATGCGATGGACGCGCCCAGACCCGACCGACGCGAGCCGGCGGCGCCGGCGGGCCGCCAGGTAGCCGCCGACCGCACCGGCGGCCAGGGCGACGGCGATGACCAGCGCGAGCGTCATGGCCGCTCGGGTGGCGGCGCCTCGCGGTGGGTGCGGTCGGCGACGATCCGCACGTCGACGCCCGGGAGCAGGCGCATGAGCTTCTGGGGCAGCGGCTCGCGCAGGCGCCGCCGCGAGGCCGGCGGGCCCATGAGGATGTAGGTGGTGCCGCGCTCCCGGGCCACCCGCGCCGTGGTCTGGGCCACGTCGTCGCCCTCCTCGACCAGCAGCGTCGCCCCGAGGACCGAGGCGAGGCGGCGCATCGACGCCAGCTGACGCTCGTCCTCCTCCCCCGGCGCGCGGCCGGGGCGCTTGACCCAGAGCAGCTCGAGCTCGGCGCCCAGACGCTGGGCCGAGCGCCAGGACCGGCGGATCAGGCGCTGGGCCGCGGGCTCCGGGCGCACGAGCGCGAGCAGGCGCTCGCCGACCGCCCGGGGGACGTCGCCGGCCAGACGGTCGTGGCGTCCGCCGCCCGCCGGATCGTCCCGCCGGGGGGCGATGTCCTCGGCGACCTGCCGCAGCGCGACCTCGCGCAGGGCGGTCAGGTTCTCGATCTTGAAGAACCCGTTCAGCGCCGGCTCGATCCGCTCGGGCGGGTAGATCTGGCCGGCGCGCAGACGGGCGAGGAGCGCCTCCGGCGTGACGTCGACGATCACCACCTCGTCGGCGTCGGCCACCACCTGGTCGGGCACGGTCTCGTGGACGCGGACGCCCGCGAGCTCGGCGACCTGGTCGTTGAGCGACTCGAGGTGCTGGACGTTGACCGTCGAGCGAACGTTGATCCCGGCCGCGAGCACGTCCGCGACGTCCTCGAAGCGCTTGTCGTGCTCGAGGCCCGGCGCGTTCGTGTGGGCGAGCTCGTCGATCAGCACCACGGCCGGCCGGCGGCGGAGGATGGCCGGGAGGTCCATCTCCCACAGCGTGCGCTCCCGGTAGCGGACCAGCCGGCGCGGCACGATCTCCAGGCCCTCGGCCTGGCGCGCGGTCTGCGCCCGGCCGTGGGTCTCGAGCACGCCGACGGCGACGTCGCGCCCGGCGGCCAGATCCTCGTGCCCCTCCTCGAGCATCCGGTAGGTCTTGCCCACGCCGGCGGCCATGCCCAGGAAGACCTTGTGGTGGCCACGTCGGTTCATCGCGCGGGTCCGGGCTATCCCCCGAGCAGGTCGTGGACGACCAGGTCGATCAGCTTGATCCCGACGAACGGCGAGACCAGACCGCCGAGGCCGTAGACCAGGAGGTTGCGGCGCAGCAACGCGCTCGCCCCGATCGGCCGGTAGCGCACGCCGCGCAGGGCGAGCGGGATCAGGGCGGGGATCACCAGAGCGTTGAAGATCACCGCCGAGAGGATCGCCGAGCGGGGATCTCCGAGCGACATGATGTTGAGCACGCCGAGCGGCCCCGGCCGGCCCGGCGCCCCCGCCCAGGTGCCGAGGAAGATGGCCGGGAGGATCGCGAAGTACTTGGCCACGTCGTTGGCGATCGAGAAGGTGGTCAGCGCCCCCCGCGTGATCAGGAGCTGCTTGCCGACCTCGACGATCTCGATCAGCTTCGTCGGGTTGGAGTCGAGGTCGACCATGTTGCCGGCCTCGCGGGCGGCCTGGGTGCCGCTGTTCATGGCCACGCCGACGTCGGCCTGGGCCAGCGCCGGGGCGTCGTTGGTCCCGTCGCCGGTCATGGCCACCAGGCGCCCCTGCGCCTGCTCGGCCCGGATCAGCTCGAGCTTGGCCTCGGGCGTGGCCTCGGCCAGGAAGTCGTCGACGCCCGACTCGGCGGCGATCTTGGCCGCGGTCAGGCGGTTGTCGCCGGTCACCATCACCGTGCGGATGCCCATCGCCCGCAGGTGGTCGAAGCGCTCGCGCATGCCCTCCTTGATCGTGTCCTTGAGGTAGACGACGCCGAGGATCTGGCTGTCGCGGCAGACGGCCAGCGGCGTTCCGCCCTCCCGGCCGATCCGGTCGAGCGCCGGCTGGAGCTCGGGCGGCGCCTGGCCGCCCTCGTCGCGGGCGTAGGCGACCACCGCGTCGCCGGCGCCCTTGCGCAGCCGGTGGCCGTCGAGGTTGACGCCGCTCATCCGAGTCTGGGCCGTGAAGACGACGAACTCGGCCTGGCTCGCGGTCATCTCGTGCGCGCGGATCCCGTAGGTCTTGGCCAGGACGACGATCGACCGGCCCTCCGGCGTCTCGTCGGCCAGCGAGGCGAGCTGAGCGACCTCGGCGAGCTCGGCCTCGGTCACCCCGGGCATGGGGATGAACTCGGCCGCCTGGCGGTTGCCCAGCGTGATCGTCCCCGTCTTGTCGAGCAGCAGGACGTCGACGTCCCCCGACGCCTCGACCGCCCGCCCCGACAGGGCGAGCACGTTGCGGCGCACCAGCCGGTCGATGCCGGCGATCCCGATCGCCGACAGGAGCGCGCCGATCGTCGTCGGGATCAGCGCGACGAGCAGGGCGATCAACGTCGTCTCGGAGATGCTCGTCCCCGCGAAGAGGCCGAACGGCCGCAGCGTGGCGACGACGACCACGAAGATCAGGGTCAGACCGGCCAGGAGGATGTTCAGGGCGATCTCGTTCGGCGTCTTGCGCCGCTCGGCGCCTTCGACCAGGCGGATCATCCGCTCGAGGAAGGATTGTCCCGGCTCCTGGGTGATCTCGACGACGATGCGGTCGGAGGTGACGCGGGTGCCGCCCGTCACGGCGCTGCGGTCGCCGCCCGACTCCCTGATCACCGGGGCCGACTCGCCGGTGATCGCCGACTCGTCGACGGTGGCGATGCCCTCGACCACGGTACCGTCGCCGGGGATCAGCTCACCGGCGGCCACGACGACGACGTCGCCCCGGACGAGCTCGGAGGCCGCCCGGGTCGTCCCGTCGACCAGCGTGGCCTGCGTCTCCTGGCGCATCGCCCGCAGCGTGTCGGCCTGGGCGCGCCCGCGCCCCTCGGCGAACGCCTCGGCCAGGTTGGCGAAGACGACGGTCAGCCACAGCCACGCGGCGATGGCCAGGGTGAACCAGGCGGGCTCGGTGCCGCCGCCGAGCGGCCGGCCGCCGAAGGCCTGGATCAGCCAGGCCACGGTGGTGATGACCGACCCGACCTCGACGACGAACATCACCGGGTTTCGCACCTGGACGCGAGGATCGAGCTTGACGAGGCTGTCGAGCAGCGCGCGGGCGACGAGGTCGCGCTGGAGCAGGGAGACGGCGTGGCGCTCGGTGGTCATCGATCGAGCGCGAGGTCGAGTTCGAGCACGTTGACGCCGGGCTCGCCGAAGACCCCGAGCGTCCGCCCGTCGGTGTAATGGGCGATCAGGCCCATCACCCGGCCCAGCGGCAGGTGGCGCACGGCGGCCACGCGGTGCGCCTGGATCCGGGCGTTGGCCAGCGAGATGTCGGGGTCGACGCCCGAGGCCGAGCTGTCGGCGGCGTCGACGGGAACGGCGGCCGCGCTCAGGCCGGGGACGTAGGGCCGCTCGAGCGCGACGTAGGCCTGGATGTTGGCTTGGATCGCGCGCAGCGTCGCGACGCTGTTCGGCCCGAGGTTCGAGAAGGTCGTCGCGGCCGCGTTGTCGGCCGGCGTGGTCGCCGACGGGCGGGTCTGGAAGTAGCGGCGGTCGGGCCTGCCCTGCGGGTCGGTGAACGCCTGGCCGATCAGCCTCGAGCCGACGACCCGCCCGGCGGGCGTCCTGATCAGCGAGCCGTCGGCCGCCGCCGGGAGCGCGACCTGGGCGAGACCCGTGACCAGCAGCGGGTAGCCGAGCCCGAGGACGATGGTGAGCACGATCACGGCGCACGTCCCGGTGATGAGGTCGCGGCGCATCAGTAGAGGTGCCCGGTCAGGGCCTGGACGACCGGGCCGAGGAGCAGGGCCGGAAAGAAGGTGAGCGCGCCGACGAGGACGATCACCCCGAGGAGCAGGACGACGAAGGTCGGGTTGTCGGTGCGCATCGTCCCCAGGCCGACCGGGGCGACCCGCTTGGCGACGAGGGCCCCGGCCACGGCCAGGGCGAAGAGGATCGGCGCGTAGCGGGCGAAGATCATCGTGAAACCGCCGAGGAGGTCGGCGAAGCGCACGCCGTGGGCCCCGAGGTTGCCGGGGCCGGGCTGGACGTAGCCGGTGTAGCCGGCGAAGGCCGAGCCGTTGTTGTTGGCCTGCGAGAGGTAGGCGTAGAAGGTCTCCGAGAACCCCTGCGGTCCGGTCGCGGCGGCGGAGATCGAGGCGCGGCCGTCGTGGTCGGCGGTGGCCAGCGCCGTCGACAGGAGCGCGGTCAGGGGCGTGACGAGCAGGCCGAGGGCGACGAGCTTGATCTCCCGGGCCTCGATCTTCTTGCCCAGGAGCTCCGGCGTGCGGCCGACCATCAGGCCGCCGATGAACACGGCCAGGAGGACATAGAGGAGGATCGAGTAGAGCCCGGTGCCGACGCCGCCGAAGATCACCTCGCTCGCCGAGAGGTTGGCGAACGGGATCGCTCCGCCGAGGCCGGTGTAGGACTCCAGGGCGCTGTTCACCGCGCCGCAGCTGGTGACGGTGGTGACGACGTCGAAGAGGGCCGACCCGGCGATGCCGAAGCGCTGCTCCTTGCCCTCGAGGTTGCCGCCCGTGGACCCGGCGACGACCCGCGTGTGGAGGCCGGCCGCGTGCTGGGCGGGCGAGCCGTGGGCCTCGGCGGCGTAGGCCACCGCGACGCCGGCGATGAACAGCGCGAACATCGTCGCGAGGATCGCGTAGCCCTGGCGGCGGCTGCCCACGAGCCTGCCGTAGGTGATCACCAGGCCGGCCGGGATCATCAGGACGAGGACCATCTCGAAGAAGTTGGTGAAGCCGTTGGGGTTCTCGAACGGCGCGGCCGAGTTGACGTTGAGGAAGCCGCCGCCGTTGGTCCCGACGAGCTTGATCGCCTCCTGCGAGGCGATCGGCCCCTGGGCGATCGTCTGGTGGAGGCCGGTCGGACCGGTGGCGTGGGTGTAGTGGCTGAGGTTCTGGATCACGCCCTGGGAGACGAGCACCACGGCGGCGACCAGGGCGATCGGGACCAGCACGTAGACCAGCGTGCGGACCAGGTCGACCCAGAAGTTGCCGAGGATCGACCCGCTGCGGGAGGCGATGCCCCGGATCAGGGCGATCGCCACGACGATGCCGACCGCGGCCGAGAGGAAGTTCTGCACGGTCAGCCCGGCCATCTGGCTGAGGTAGGTCATCGTCGTCTCGCCGGCGTAGTACTGCCAGTTGGTGTTGGTCAGAAACGACGAGGCGGTGTTGAAGCTCACATCCCACGTCCCGGAGTGGAACGGCACCCCCGGGTAGGTGTTCCACGGGTGGATGTCCTGGGTGCGGAGGATCAGGTAGAGGGCGAGCCAGCCGATCAGCGAGAACAGGATCAGGCTGCGGGCATAGGACTTCCAGTCCTGCTCGCGCGCCGGATCGACCCGGATGGCCCGGTGGAGCAGGCGCTCGAGCGGGCCCAGGAACGTGACCTCGCCCGTGTACACCCGCGCCATGTAGTTGCCGAGCGGGACGGCGACGGCGACCAGCACCGCCACGAAGAGGAGGATCTGCCCCCAGCCGCCGACGGTCACAGCCGCTCGCCCCGCAGGAGCGCGTAGAGGAGGTAGACGACGACGATCAGCGAGACGACGAGCCCGACGCAGTCGGCGGCGCTCATCCCGGCGAGGAACGCGGCGGCCGGCACGGCGGTCATATCCGGTCGAGCCCCTCGAGCAGCAGCAGCAGCAGGGCGAACACGACGACGGCGAGCACGACGGCCAGGGCGTCGCCGGGGATTCCTGTGAGGGTCATGCTGCCACTATCGGTCCCCCGCCGTGGAGGCCGCGTCAAGAATCAGCGGCCGGCCATCAAGATTTCGCACACTTGTGCAGATCGCGACAAGCCCCCGGGGCCGGGTCGTCGTCGAGCACGATGCGACATGGACGCCGGGCCAGCAGGTAGGCCGCCGTCGGCCCGAGCCCCCCTCCGACGGCGGGGCGTGAGCGGCCCCGAGGTAGACCACCTCAGATCCGAGGCGGCGCGCCTCCTCGACGAGCGGCTTGCCCGCCGATCGGCCGCCTAAGTCGAGACCGAAAGCTCGGAGATGCCGACGCTGGTGGCGCCCGCCGGGGGGTGGGTGATCCAGACCAGCAGGTAGCGCAGCGCCCGACCGCCGGTCTTGAGCTTGATCGTCGCCTGGGCCGGCAGACTGCCCTTGGTCGCCAGGTGGCGCCAGTTGGGATCGCTGATCGACACCGGCGCGTCCGGAGTGCTCGCCCCGTAGAGCTCGACCGACATGCCGGGCGACGGCGTCGTGATCGTGACCGACCGGACGGTCTGGGCCGAGTTGAGGTTGATCGCCAGGCCGATCAGCGTCTTGCCGGGCGTGGCCGGGTCGAGCCGGTAGCTCCAGGCCGTCTGCGGGTCGCCGTCGATTGCCTGGCCCGGGTCGCCGAAGCTCGACAGGGGCAGGCTGTACGGGTCGTAGTCGCTGGCGGCGTTCGTGTCGAGGAGGATCTTGGCCGACTTGGCCGCCGGCGCCCGGCGCGGGCGACCCCGTGGTGGTGGTCGTCGGGGTCTTGGCCTTGGTCTTGGCCGGGGTGGTCGTGGTCGTCGTCGTCTTGGGCGGGGCCGTGGTCACCGCGGGGGCCGCGGCCGGGGTCGGCGTGGCCGCCGGGATCTTCGGCACGGTGGGCACGGCGATGGCGGGCGCCGCCGTGGACGGGGCCGGGACCGCCGAGCCGGTGGCCGGGGGGACGGTGCCCGCCGCGACGTCCGGGGCGGCCGGGGCCTGGGCCGCCGCCTGGGCCGTGGTCTGGACGGTCGCCTGCTTGGACTGGGAGGCCAGGGCGGCGTAGGCGGCGGCGACGGCTCCGGTGACCAGGAGCAGCGTCACCCCGACCACGCCGAGCGACGACCGCAGGCCCGGCCCGGGACCGAGGCGTCCGGGGGCGGCCGTCCCGCACTCCAGGCACCACGTCTGGCCCACGGCGAGCGGCGCCGAGCAGTGGGCGCAGGACGGAGCCTGGCCGGTGGGGGCGGACGGCCCCCGGAACCGGGCGAAGGGCGCGGCCATTCCGTGCATTCTTGCATCTGCCCGGCCCGGACGCCGCCGGTCGGGGCGCGCCGGCCCCGGCGACCGTTCCGAACCCCCTGCGGTGGCGGGCCGGCGGCTGGAGGTGATCCCGGCGCCCGGTGGCGGCCCGCGTGCGGGTGGCACGTCGGCCCCCCGCCGGCTGGCGCCGCCAGACGCCGAGGGTCGAGGAACGGTGTCCCGGCTACTCCCCGGCGGCGGCGGCACCCCCCAGCCGCGGCGGCGGCGGGCCGCCGGCGACGATCTCCCGGCCGGTCGGCTCGAGCCGGTCGTCGAGCTCGAGCTGCCAGTAGTAGCGGGCGAAGGTGACCCCGGCGCGGAGCGCGCCGACGTGGGGCTCGATCCGCTCGCCCCGGGCCAGGCGCACGACGAGCTCGGGATAGGTCTGCCCGGGCAGGGCACCGTACATGTGCGACGGGTAGCCGCCGCCGAAGCGGACGTTGACATCGGTCACGCGCAGGCCCAGGTCGGGGTCGCGGAAGGCCTGGACCATGCACGCCCCGCGGGCGCCGACACCCTCGGCGACCGCCCGGCCGAGCTCGATCAGGTCGGCGTCGGCGAGCACCGTCCCCTTGACCGACTCGCCCCCGCGCGACTCGATCATCGACCGGGGAATGGCGTTCAGGCAGACGCCGTCGAGGTCGCAGAGGCAGTCGATCGAGAACTCCGGGCCGCCCATCGCCCGCTGCACGATCACCGGCTCGTCCACGTAGCCGACGAAGAAGCCGGCCTCGGCCGCGTCGCGGGCGAAGTGGATGCCGCGCGAGTTCGAGCCCCACCGGGGCTTGACCACCACCCGGCCGTCGACCTCCCGCTCGCCCGGGAGCCACGTCGGCGGCGACGGCAGGCCGAGCCGCTCGAGCAGGAGGTGGGTCTCGTACTTGTCGAAGGTCGCCCGCGCCATCGCCAGGTCGGGCACGAGCGCCGGCAGCTCGCCCCGCTCGCGGGCCGCCGCCAGCACCTCGATGTCGGGGTCGATCAGCGGGATCACCGCGCCGACGTCGTGGAGCGCGCACAGGCGTCGCAGCTCGGCGACGTAGTCAGGGTGGTCGAGCGGCGGGACCCGGGCCCGGACGTGGGCCGCGTACTGGGCCGGGGCGAGCGGGCTCGTCTCGCACGCGACGACGGTCGTGTGGGCGGCGAACGACGCGACGATGTCAAAGCGGCGCCCGACCCCGGTGATCATCACCGCGGTCACGGGCGCCAGCCGCCGGTCTCGCCCTTGTAGAGGCCCTCGCCGGCCAGGAGCACCCGCAGCGACCGGCGGACGATCTCGAGGTCGAGGGCGAGCGACCGGTGCTCGATGTAGTAGAGGTCGAGCTCGATCCGCTCGGGCCAGGGCAGCGACGCCCGGCCGTTGACCTGGGCCCAGCCGGTGATCCCCGGCCGCACGGCCAGGCGGCCGCGCTGGCGCTCGTCGTAGGCCTCGACCTGGTGGGGCAGCGTCGGCCGCGGGCCGATCAGCGACATCTCGCCGCGGAGGACGTTGACCAGGTTGGGGAGCTCGTCGATCGAGGTCCGCCGCAGGAGCGTTCCGACCCGGGTGATCCGCGCGTCGCCGTGGTCGACGGCGAAGCCCGCGCCGATCCGCTCGGCCCCGTCGACCATCGTCCGCAGCTTGATCACCTCGAACGGCCGGCCGTCGCGGCCGATCCGCCGCTGGCGGTAGAGCGCGCCCCCCGGCGACTCCAGCCGGATGGCCAGCGCCGCCAGCGCCAGCACGGGCGACGCGGCGGCGAGGGCGACCGCGCTGACCACGATGTCGACCGCCCGCCGGGTCATCGCGTGCCCTCGGCCGCTTCCCAGGCCGCGCTCGTCCCGTGCGCCAGCCAGTCCCACAGGCCGAGGACCAGCGACGCCGTGGTCAGGACGTAGTAGCGGGAGATCCGCAGCGGCCGGCTCGGGACGGCGCCCGCCAGCCCGGCCGCGGCCAGCAGCGCCAGCTGCGCCGCCAGCGCGGTCGCGTAGACCCGACCGCGCTCCCGCAGCACCCAGCTCGATCCGAGAACCCCGACGTGGAGTCCCGGCGACGCGTAGCGCAGGATCCGGTGGCTGAAGATCATCACGGCGTAGGCCGGACCGTAGCCGCGCGGGGAGAGCATGCCGCCGCGCAGGACGATCGGCCACATGTGGCTCATCATCCGTCGCTTGCGGGCGAACTCGCCGCGGGTGGTCGGGACCATCTTCTCCCGCGCCCTCGCCCCCGGCACGTAGACCGCCCGCCAACCCCGCTTGACCATGTTGAACGGGAAGCTCAGGTCGTGGCCCATGACCGGGTCGACCACGATGTAGGACTCCCGCCGCGTCGCGTAGATCGCGCCGTTGCCGGCCGTGATCGACCGCAGGCCCGACTCGAGCCGGCGGATCGCCATCTCGTAGCGCCAGTAGAGCCCCTCCTCGTTGTCGCCGCCGTCGTCGCGGACGAACGTCACCTGCCCGCACGCGTAGCCGACGCGCGGGTCGGCCGCGAAGGCGGCGCTGAGCGCCCGCACGGCATCGGGCGCCCACGTCGAGTTGGCGTCCGAGAACGCCAGCAGCTCCCCGCGCGCCGCGGCCACGCCGGCGTCCTGGGCGCGGATCTTGCCGCCCCGGGGGAGCTCGAGCACGACGTCGGCGCCCGCCGCCCGCGCCCGCTCGGCCGTCCGGTCGCCGCACCCGTCGCAGGCGACCACGACCTCGAGGCGCTCCCGCGGCCAGTCGAGCGCCAGGGCGTCGGCCACCTTCGCCCCGATCACCGCCTCCTCGTCGTGGGCGGCGACGATCAGCGACACCGCCGGCGGCGACGGCTCCGGGGACGACGGGGGCGGCGGCGCCGCCGGACGGCGGGCCCGAGCCCAGGCGAGCAGCACGACCGGGTAGCCGAGCTGGCTGTAGACGAGCAGGCCGGCGCTCGCCCAGAACACGGTCTTCGCGGCGGGCACCGGCGGATTCTCGCCGATCGCGGACCGTCCGCTGCATCGGTGCGGCCGCCCGGTGGCGGAGCCGTCCCGCGGCGGCGCGCGAGCGCCCTACCCTTCGGGCATGGCCGTTCCCGTCACAGGCTGGGTCGAGGCGGTGTGCGTCGGCGTCCCGCGGGCGGTCGAGATCGACGGCGGCACGGTCCTCACGGCGATCTGGAAGCGGCCGGTCGCCGGCCGGCTCGCCGTGCGGGGCGTGAACCTGGACGGCGACGACCAGGCGGACCGGACCGTGCACGGCGGCCCGGACAAGGCGGTCTACGCCTACGGGGTCGAGGACACCGAATGGTGGGAGGCGCAGCTCGCCGCCCCGCTCGGCCCCGGCGCGTTCGGCGAGAACCTGACCGTCCGCGGCCTGCCCATCTCCGAGGCGGTGATCGGCGAGCGTTGGGCGCTCGGGACGGCGGTGCTCGAGGTGGCCCAGCCGCGGCTGCCGTGCTTCAAGCTCGGCCTGCGCATGGGCGACCCGCGCTTTCTCAAGCGCTTCGCCGACGCCGGCCGGCCGGGCGCCTACCTGCGGATCGTGCGCGCGGGCGACGTCGGCGCCGGCGACCGGATCGACGTGACCGGCCGCCCGCCGCACGGCGTGACCTGCGCGCTCGTATCCCGCGCCCTGCTCGGCGAGCCCGAGCTCCTGCCCGCCGCCCTCCAGGCCGCCGAGCTGCCGGGCGACCTGCGCGACTGGATGCGCGAGCGGGCGGCGTCCGCCCGCCGGCGCGGCGCCCCGCCGGCGCGGTAGCCCCGCCGGCCCCCGTTCGCCCGGGCCCCGACCTTCCCGACCGCCGGCGCCCCCGACCGCACGCCGGGCCGCGGCTCCCGGCCAACGCTCAGGCGGACCCCAGGCCGGTCTCACCAGCGTCGGCCAGGCTGCTCAGGACCCGCAAGCCCCGGGTTCGAGAGCCCGAACGGAAAGGACCCATGACCATGAAGCCGCTACGCCGAGGACTCCTCACCGCCGCACTCGCCGGCTCGCTGCTCACCGGCGGCGCCGTCGGCGCCACCGTGTTCAGCACCGCCGCGAGCAACGCCGCCACCACCACGACCACCCCCGCCGCGACCGGCGC
Organism: uncultured Solirubrobacterales bacterium; assembly: GCA_963795745.1. GTDB lineage: Bacteria > Actinomycetota > Thermoleophilia > Solirubrobacterales > Solirubrobacteraceae > Palsa-513. The sequence goes on along the minus strand of CAWCIT010000014.1, from coordinate 151,653 downwards.
CGCGCCGGCGGCCGGGACGTTCCACTCCAACGAGAACGCCGCCCACGAGGCCGGCGAGAGCGCCGCCCGCGAGGCCCAGGAGAACGCCGGGGTGATGCCGACGGTGCCGTAGGGACCACCCCGTGCGGCCCAGAACCGAGTGAGCACCGCCGAGCCGCCCCATTCGCGATGGGGCGGCTCGGGCGGGTCGGGTGGCTAGTTCTGTCCCTGCTGCTCGACGTTGGCGTTGGCGTTGCCCGGCTCGTCCGCGTGACCGCCCGGGCCGTCGCTCGCCGGGGCGGTCTCGCCCGTGGCCGGTTCCCCGGCGGCAGCCTCCCCGGCGGCGCTGGTCGACTCCCCGGCCTGGGCGGCCTTGGCCGTCGCCCCGTCCGGCGTGGTCTGGTCGCCGCTCTGGATGGTGTCGCGGTCGACTCCGCCGGCGACTTCGGGCGTTTTGACCGTCGCGGGGGCGCCGGCCGGCGCGTTGGCGGTCGCGCCGGCGATGGTGGCGCCGCCGAGCGCGAGGGCCGCGAGGCCGGCCATTGCGCCGAGGGTGAACTTCAATCGCTTGAGCATGGTGTGCCTCCTTGGGTGGGTAAGGGCGATGCCCCCCGCAAGCTAGGTCCGGCGGATGAGGTGGAGATGAGACCGGGCAGGGAGATCCACACGTCGGCGCCGCCGGACGGGCGGTTGGCCGCGTGGGCGGCCCCATGGTGGCTCGCGGCGATGGTGGCCACGATGGCCAGTCCGAGGCCGGCGCCCCCCGTCGAGCGGCCGACCTCGGCGCGCGCGAAGCGGCGGAAGGCGTCCGGCAGGAACTCGGGCGCGAAGCCGGGGCCGTCATCGCAGACGTGCAGCTCGACCGCGCCGTCGCGCGCGGCGGCCGAGAGCGTGATATCGCCGTCGCCGTGACGCAGCGCGTTCTCGACGAGGTTCTCGAGGGCCTGCTCGACCCGCGCCGCGTCCACGTGCACGTGGGTCGGGCCGCCGTCCGACACGCCGATGGTGCGCCCGTGGGCCCGGTGGGCGAACCGGTCCCGCACGGCGCCCAGAAGCTCGCGGGTGGCGATGCGGGCGGGATGGACGGGGAGCTGGCCCTGGTCCCCGCGGGCGATGACGAGCAGATCGTCGGTGAGCCGCGCCAGGCGATCGGTTTCCTCGGCGGCGGAGCGAATCGTCCGCTCGAGCGCCTCCACCGTCGGCTGGTCGCGCTGCGCGAGCTCGAGCTCGGCCTTGAGGATGGCCAGCGGCCCGCGGAGCTCATGGCTCGCGTCGCTCACGAACGTGCGCTCGTGGCGGAGCGCGTTCTCCAGTCGGTCGAGCATCGAGTTGAGGGTGCCGCCGAGGCGCGCCACCTCGTCGTCGCCACGCGCGACCGGCAGCCTCGGCCCCGGCACGGCCGCCGAGATCTCCTCGGCCCGGCGGCGCATCAGCTCGATCGGGCGCAGCGCGCCGGCGATCGCCAGGTACCCGGCGGCCGCGCAGAGGATGAGCGCGCCGGCGCCACCGGTCAGGAGCAGCGCCCGCAGGCTGCCGAGCGCCCGGTCGCGCTCGCCCAGGGTCGCGCCGACCGCGACCACGAGGTCGCCGCCCTGGGCCTGCGTGCGCACGGCGAAGATCCGCACCGGCCCCTTCAGGCTCGCCACCGTCGCGCCGTCGACGAACTTCCCGGCCGGGCCCACCGTGGCGAGCTCACGGCGGCTCAGAACGGCCCGTTCGCCGGTCTGCGGCGAGGAGTCGAAGATCGAGCCGTCCAGCCGCAGGACCTGGGCGAAGCCCGCCGCGTCGGTGTTCAGGCCGCTGCGACCGGCCGTGCGCAGCCCCGAGTCGGCCTGGCGCACCAGGGCGATCACGTCGCCCGCCCGCGAGCGCAGGCTCCTGTCGATCGCCCGGTTCATCTCCGCGGCGAAGCGCAGATCGAGGAACAGCCCGGTCCCCAGGAGGACCACGGCGAGGACGACCGCGAAGGCGAAGCTGACCCGGAGCCGGATCGGCATCCGGCCGACAACCGGCCGGCGGCGCACCGTTACCCGCGGACGCCGCCGTCGCGCCGCAGGCGGTAGCCGGCGCCGCGCACGGTCTCGATGCTCCGCACCCCGAACGGCCGGTCGATCTTTCCGCGCAGGTAGCGCACGTACACGTCGACGATATTCGAACGGTTCTCGTACTCGTAGTCCCATGCCGCCTCCAGCAGCTGCAGGCGGCTGCGCACGAAGCCCGGATGGCGCATGAACGCCTCGAGCAGCGCGAACTCCTTCGTCGAGAGGCCCACCTCGGTGCTCCCCCGCCACGTCCGGCGTGCCGCCGGGTCCAGGCGCAGCGCCCCGACCTCCAGCACCGCCGGCCGCTCCACCGGGCCGCGGCGGGCCAGCGCCCGCAGACGGGCCAGGAGCTCGGCGAACGAGAACGGCTTGGTGAGATAGTCGTCGGCCCCGCCGTCGAGCCCGGCCACCCGGTCGCGGATGGCGTCGCGGGCGGTCAACATCAGCACCGGAGTCCAGACGGCATCGGCCCGCAGCCGCCGGCACGTCTCCAGGCCGTCGATGCCCGGCAGCATCACGTCGAGGACGATCGCGTCGTACGCCGTGGATCCGGCCATCCACAGGGCATCCTCGCCCTTGACCGCGACGTCCGCCGCGACGCCCTCCGCCTGCAGCCCCCGTCGCAGCAGGGCCGCCAACTTCAGGCTGTCCTCCACGACCAAGACGCGCACCCGAGCAGTCTGGCCGACCAACATGAGCGGCGGATGAGAATGCCGGCCCGGTCGCCGCCTACCCCAGGAGGGACGCGTACAGCGCGAGCGTCCGCCGGGCGACCGCCGCCCACCCCAGCGGTCCGGCCGCCGCCGCCCGCGCCCCCGCCGCCAGGTCCTCCCGCGCCGCCGCATCGCCGATGAGCTCGGCCAGCGACGCGCGCAGCCCGGCCACATCCCCCGGTGCGACCAGGCGCCCGACGCCCAGCTCGGCGAAGCCGCCGACGTCGCTGAGGACGACCGCCTTGCCGAAGGCCAGGGCCGTGGCCAGGACGCCCGACTGATCGGCCTCCCGGTAGGGCAGGACGACGACGTCCGCCCGACCGAAGACCGCCGCCAGCTCGTCGTCGCCGACGAAGCGCTCGACCCAGCGGACGTTGGCCGGCGCCCCCGCCCGCAGACCGGCGATGTCGTAGCGGGGCATGCCCACGACCCACAGCTCCGCCGCCCAGCCGCCGTCCCACGCCTCGAGCAGGACCTCGACGCCCTTGTACGGCCGGATCAGGCCGAAGCACAGGACGACCGGCCCCCGCCCCGCGCCGGTCAGCTCGGCCGGCAGCGCGGCGCCCCCGGCCCCCGCCCCGACCCCCGACCCGGCCCCGCCCCCGCTCCCGCCCCCGACCCCGACCCCGACCGTCAGGTGGGCGAAGGCCCCGTGGGGGATCACGTGGACCCGCTCCCCGGTCAGACCCAGCTCTCCGACCAGGCGGCGGCGGCCGTGCTCGGAGTGGACGACGATGGCGTCGAAGCGGTCGTACAGACGCCGCTGGGCCGCCAGCTGGCCCGGGCGCGGCTCGCGCGGGAGGACGTCGTGGGCGGTCACCACCAGCGGCCGGCCCTGGGGCAGGAGATGGCCGTCGACGTGCTGGACGGCCAGCCACTGGAAGTGGACGACGTCGGCCGCGGCAGCCAGGCCCCGGTAGCGCCACATGTCCGGCCCGTGCTCGGCGAGCTTGATCGCCCGGCGCACGACCGAGCTCGCCGGACCCCGCGCCCGGCGGTAGAAGTGCTCGTGGCGGGCGTAGCCGGCCGGCGCCGCCACCGCCCCGTAGGCGAAGCGGCTGGTGTAGAGGTCGACCTCGGCGCCCGCCGCCGCCAGCGCCGCGCACAGGGCGTGGTCGTAGGGCGGCGTGTAGGCCGCCGGGTCGACGACGTGGACCTTCATCGGCACGGGACAATAGGCACGTGGCGGTGATGCTCTCCTACTGCGTGGTCAACACCGACGGGCGCGCCCTGCTCATGCGCTGCCTCGACGCCATCGCCCGCGAGCGGGCCGCCGTGCCCTTCGAGACCGAGGTCCTCGTCCTCGACAACGGCTCCGACGACGGCTCGGCCGCGGCGGTCCGCGACCGCGGCGAGGACGTCGAGCTGATCGCCCTGCCCCTGCGCCGCGGCAAGGCCGAGAACGACAGCGAGCTCATGCGCCGCTCCCGCGGCCGCTACTGCCTGCTGCTCAACGAGGACGCCGAGCTCCTCCCCGGCGCCAGCGTGGCCCTCCACGCCGCCCTCGAGGCCGATCCCCGGGCCGCGGCCGCCGGCGCCGCGCTCCTGCGCCCCGACCGCCGCCCCCAGCCGTGCGCCTGGCGCTTCCCGTCGGTCGCGACCGCCCTGGCCGCCGCCGTCCACCTCCACGGCCGCTACACGGTCCAGAGCACCGGCGAGCGCACCCGCCGCGTCGACTGGGCCCAGTCCTCGGCCCTCCTCGTCCGCCGAGCCGCCGCCGCCGAGGTCGACTGGATGGACCCGGCCTTCTTCGTCTACTCCGACGAGGTCGACTTCCAGCGGCGCCTGCACGACCGCGGCTGGCACTCTCTGTACGTGCCCGCCGCCCGCGCCGTCCACCACGAGCAGCTCGCCACCGGGGGCGTCCCCCACCGGCGGATCGTCGAGTTCTCGCGCAACCGCGACCTCTACATGCGCAAGCACCACGGCCCCCGCGCCGCCGCCGCCGTCCGCGGCCTGACCGCCGCGACCTACGCCGCCCGCGCCCTCGCCGCCCTCGCCCTGCCCGGCCACGACCCCCGCCGCTACTGGCGCCACGTCACCGCCACCCTCCGCCCGGCGCGCGACCCCGGCCTGCGCGAGGCCGCCGCCGAGCGCAACGCCCGCGCCGCGGCCACCGCCCGGCCGGGCCGGCGGTAGTCGATGCGCGCGCTCGTCACCGGAGCCACCGGGTTCATCGGCGGACGCCTGACCGGCGCCCTGGCCGACACCGGCGCCGAGGTCCGCTGCCTGGCCCGCAGCCCCGCCAAGGCCGCCGCCCTCGAGCGCGCCGGCTTCGAGGTCCGCATCGGCGACGTCCTCGACCCGGCCAGCCTCGCCGGGGCCGGCCGCGATGTCGACGTCGCCTACTACCTGATCCACTCCATGGGCCGCGGCGGCGACGCCAACTTCGCCGACCGCGAGCAGCGCGCCGCCCGCGCCTTCGCCGAGATGGTCCGCGCCGACGGGGTCGGCCGCGTGGTCTACGTCGGCGGCCTCGGCGAGCCCCACTCGCGCCACCTGCGCAGCCGCCACGACACCGCCGCCCTGCTCGCCGAGCACGGCCCGCCGCTGACCCACTTCCGGGCGAGCATGGTCGTCGGCCCGGGCAGTGAGTCCTACCGCACGCTGCGCTACCTCGTCCAGCGCCTGCCGGCCATGATCGCCCCCGCCTGGCTGGCGATCGACACCCAGCCGATCGGGATCGACGACCTCCTCGCCTACCTCGTCGCCGCCCCCACCGTCGCCGCCAGCGCCGGCCGCGAGATCCAGATCGGCGGCCCCGACGTCCTCTCCTACGGCGAGATGCTCGACCGCATGGCCGAGGCCCTCGGCCTTCCGATCCGGCCCAAGCTGCCGGTCCCCTTCCTCACCCCCTGGCTCTCGTCGCTGTGGATCGGGCTGGTGACGCCGGTCGACGCCGCCGTCGCCCGGCCGCTGATCGAGGGGCTCGCCGCGCCGACCGTCGTCACCGACCCCTCGGGCGCCGCCCTCTTCGACGTGCGCCCGGTCGGCTTCCGCGAGGCGCTCCGCCGCGCCGTCGCCGCCGACCCCGAGCTCGCCCGCTGACCGCTCACAGGAACCTCACAGGCGGCGCCCGGGAAGCTCCGAGCGACGGCTTCGACACTGGCTACCGACGTCGACCGGCGTCCACCGAAACCAGCCCCGAGGAGTCCAGCATGCCCATTCTCGATCGCCCCTGCGTCCGCGCCGCCGTCCGCGACGGGATCGCCCGTGCCGTGGCCGCCGTCGGCCTCGCCGGCTTCGCCCTGATCCACCTGCTCGACCTGCCCGGCACGATGAGCGGGACGCCCTACATCGGCTGGATGTACATCGGGCTGATCGTGGCCGCCGTCGCCCTCGCCGGCGCCCTGGCCTACACGAGCGATCCGCTTCGTCGGGACGTTCACCGTCCAGGGCGGAACGGGCGTCTACGTCAACGCCAGCGGGTCGGGCACCGTGTCCGGAACCCAGACGTTCACCTTCCCGCGCATCCCGGGCGGCGGCTGCAACTTCGACGTCCAGCCGGCGGTCGGTCTGTCCACCCTGCACGCCAGCGGCACGCTCAACGTCCCCGGACCCAACGGCGGCGCCTAGCCATGCCGAGCGGAGCGCCGCCCGATCACGGGCGACGCTCCGCCGGCCCCGCTCCGCGGCCGGGGCGGCCGCGGCGGCGCAGCCGGTCGATCAGCCCCCGCGCCCCGTCGATCTCCGCCCGCCGGACGAACCCGGTCGCGGCCAGGAGCGGCAGCATCACCACCAGCGCCGCCGTCCGGCTGGCGAACCCGACGACGCCGCTGCGCGGCAGGAGGAGCTCGCCGGCCACCGCCATCCCGCCCAGCACGATCACCAGGCGAGCCAGCCGGGCCCACTCGAAGCCGACGCTGAAGATCCGGCGGGTCAGCAGGTAGGTGGCCGCGATCATCGCCGCGTAGGCCAGGCACAACGCCACGCCGGCGCCGGCGATCCCGAGGGCCGGGACGAGCACGACGAGTCCGCCGACGTTGACGGCCAGTCCCAGCGCCGCCGCCGGCAGGGTGCGGATCGTCATCCGCGCCCGCCCGGCGATGACCACGAACACGAGGTAGAGCCCGTAGAGGGCCCAGCCCAGGGCCAGCCACGGCAGGGCGACGTGGGCCCCGTAGAAGGACGGCGCCGCCAGCAGGCGCACGAGCCAGCGGCCGAGCAGCGTCACCCCGGCCACCACCGTCCCCGTGGCCAGGACGTAGTAGGTGGTGACCAGCGAGTACAGGCGCGCCGCCTCGGCGTCGTCGCGGACCGAGTAGGCCAGCGGCGGCCACGCGTACTGGAAGCCCCGCACCGCGACGAAGACGATCGTCCCGAACTTGACCGCCAGGGCGTAGAGGCCGGCCGCCGCCGGGCTGTCGACCCGGAAGAGATACGCCCGGTCCACGGCCTGGAGGGCGTACACCGCCGCGTCGACCGGCACCGTCGGCAGGCCGAAGGCCAGCATCCGCCGCACCGGCAGCCGCGCCGGCCCCGCGCGTCCGGCCCGCCCGGCCCGCCCGGCCCGCCCGGCCCGCGCCGCCGCGAACAGGCGCCGCCGCTCGAGCGACCAGAGCCCGAGGAGGACGACCGTCGTGCCGATGAAGTTCCCGGCCAGGAGGCCCCGCGCGCCCTGGCGCTCGACGACGACGAGGAACGACGTCGCCGCCACCGAGATCACCACGTTGACGATCGACGCCCGCAGGTAGGTCCGCGCCCGCTCCTCGACCCGCAGCAGCGAGTAGGCGATCTCCAGGTTGGTGAACGCCCACAGGCCGAGCACGGCGATCGACAGCAGCCACGGGTCGCGGAAGCCGAGGACCACCCGCGACAGCGGCCCGGCCACGACGAGGCCGGCCCCCGCGGCCACGGTCGAGCTCACGGCGACGAAGACCACCGTCCCCGCCGCCAGGCGGTCGCGCCGCCCCGGGTCCTCGTCGTCGTAGTGGAAGCGCACGAACGCCTCGCCCACCCCGAGGCGCAGCAGGATCGAGACGAGGATGACCGTGGTCAGGAGCGCCTCGGCCGCGCCGTAGGCCGCCTGGGTCAGGTAGCGCGTGTACAGCGGCAGGGTGAAGATCGCGAAGACCTTCGAGACCAGATCCCCGGCCTGGTAGGCCGCGCCCGCCGTGACCAGGCGCTTGAGGTAGGCGAGCACGGCCTCAGGCCGCGGCCGCCGGCTCGGGCGCCGGCGCCGGCGGGGGCGGCGGCGGCGGGGGGGCCGGCGGCCGGCGGCGGTGGCGCACGCCGGCGTCGGCCGCGGCCAGCCCCGTCCCGATCCCGAGCAGCGTCCACGTGATCGGGTCCTCGAGGAAGTCGGCGTAGAGCAGCGTGTGGAGGACGAGCCCGACGAAGCCGGCGGCGACCGCCATCCGCGCCGGCGATTCCCGCACCCCCCGGCCGAACAGGCGCCCGACGGCCGCGCCCAGCACCAGCAGGTAGAGCGCCAGGCCGAGCACCCCCTGCTCGGCGGCGATGGTGACCGGGATCGTGTGCGACGCCGACACCGCGCTCTCGGTCGAGGCCCCCCGGCGGCGCCGATATTCGAGGGGGAACGACCCCGGCCCGAAGCCGGTCAGCGGCTCCGCGGCGAAGAGGTCGATCCCGCCCCGGATCAGGTTGTAGCGCCCGGTCGTCGCCTGGTCGGCCTTCTTCGAGCTGCTCAGGTCGACCCGGATCGCGCTGCCGTCGACGAGGACGAAGGCCGCCCCGGCCGCCAGCACGACAAGGCCGACGGCGAGGGTTCGCCGGACGCTGAAGCGCAGGGCGGCGAGCACGCCCAGGCCGAGGAGCAGGGCGGCGATGCTCGACTGCGAGATGCTCGTCATCAGGCCGCCCCAGAGCACGGCGAGGACGGCCGCGGCCGCGACGATCTCCCGCCGGCGGCCGCTGGCGAGCATCGCCGCGGTCACCGCCAGCATGACGATGGCCAGGAAGCGCCCGTAGATGTTCGGGTCGAAGAACAGCGAGTTGACGCGGAAGTACGACTCGACCTGGTTGGCGCTGATCACCTTCGGGTTGAGCAGGAGCTCCCGCCGCGAGTACTCGACCAGGCCGATCAGCACGAAGACGACGGCCAGGGCCACGAGCACGGCCAGGCAGCCCAGGAGCAGGCGCCGGGTCCACCGCACGCGCCGCAGCAGGACGAAGAGGAGGCTGAACGGGAGGTAGAAGAAGACGCACTGCTTGAGCGCGTTGGTGAAGTCGTGCGAGTAGCTCGCCTGCGCGGCGTAGAGGACGATCAGGCCCATCAGCGCCCATTCCAGGCGTCCGGCCCGCGGCTCGTCGGCCTCGGATCCGGCCTCTCCCCCCCGCAGCGCCCCGACGACGTAGGCCACGACGCCGGCGGCGATGACCACGTACAGCGGCACCAGCAGGTTCGACGTCTGGCCGCCCGCCGCGATCGGCACCCGGAAGGGGAGCGTCCCCACCACGAGCAGCGGCAGGGCCTCCCGCCGGCGGGCGATCACCACGGCCAGCAAGCCGACGACGGCCAGCCCGGCCAGCACGGCCCCGCCCCCGACGAGCGGGTGCTGGCGCAGCGGGCGGACCTGCGGCGAGTCCCAGATCGTCGCCGCCAGCAGGACCGGCGTCGCCGCCAGCGCGACGAGCATGGCCAGCGCCCGCCGCCGCTCGAGCTCCGGCCGGCCGGCGGCCAGCACGGCCAGGGCGGCGAGCAGGGCCAGCGCGACGACGGCCGCCTGCTCGGCCAGGGCGCCGGCTCCGCTGACCGCGATCACGCCGACAGCAGCGCCCATATCCGCCGCATCAGGGCCGCCGTCGTCGGATCGCCGGCCAGCCGGCCCCCCAGCTGGGGCAGGCCGGTCCGGATCTCGAGGCCCCGGCCGATGCGCACGGCCGCGACCACCGGGCGCCCGTCGCCGGTGACCGCGCTGGCCACGAGCTCCGCCCCCGGGCCGACCGACTCGGTCGTCTCGACGCTCGTGTAGCCGGTGAGCTGGCCGCCGCCGCCGGCGAACAGGCCGATCCGGTCGAGGTAGTCGGTGATCGGACCGGCCGCCGGCGTCAGGCCGTACAGCCGGGCGCCGAACGCGTCGGTCGGCGCCGGCCCCGACGGGTGGACGAGGGCGTCGCCGGCGAGCTCGACCGTCCGGCGCAGCGAGTCGACGCCCAGCGACGCGAGCCGGCCGCCGCCGCGCACGAAGGCCCGCAGCCGCGCCATCAGGGCCGGCGGCAGCCAGCGCTCGTCGCCCACGAGGAGCACCCCGGCGTGGCCGTGGACGCCCGGCCCCTGCCCCCGGGCGAGCGCCAGGTCGGTGGTGATGTCGTAGCGCAGGTGCGACCGGTCGAGGAAGGCCATGACCGGGGCGATCCCGTCGGCGAACCCGGCCGGCAGGCCGGCGCCGGCAGCGGCACCGGCGCCGGGGAAGATGCGCTCGGTGCGCACGGCGTCGCCGGCGTCGAGGGTGTTCGGCAGGCCGTCGCCGTCGTCGTCGACCGGATCCCGCCCGAGCCAGGTGATCGCCGGCAGCACGACCAGCACCGGCTGGCTCCCCGGCCCCTGGACGGCGAACGGGACGGCCGCCCGCCGGCGGCCGCTGGCCACGGCCAGCACGTAGACGCCGGAGATCCCGCCGGGCGGGCGCATGCGCAGGAGCGCCCGCGCCGCGTTCGCCTGCTTGCGCGGGCGGACCGACCCGACCCGGGTCACGCTCCAGGCGTAGCCGGCCCGCCGGGCGTCGACCCCGAAGACGAGCGGCGCCCCCTGGTCGACCGGTGCGACCGGCGGCTGGACGCCGAGGTAGCGGACGGTGATCCCCGGGTGCCCGGCCACGACGGCGCCCGGCGAGGCCGCCGGCGCCGGCGAGAGCACGAGCGGGGTCACCGCCGGGTGGACGGGGTCGCTCGCCCCGACCGGCGTCGAGCCGACGTTCCCGGCCGCGTCGACGTCGCGGATCGCCACCAGGTAGGTCCCCGGTCCGACCGCCCGGCCGTGGACCGTCCCGTCCCACGTCGTGCTCGTCGCCCCCGCCGCCACGGCCAGAGGCGTCACCAGTCGGGCCGGGGCCACGTCGGTCCGGTAGACGGCCAGGCTCGGCCGGGTCCCGTCGTCGGGGGTGAAGTCGATCCGCAGCGCGTCCCCCGCCGGGAGCGGCAGGATCGCCGGGCCGCCGCCCGCGGCGCTCGGGAGGCCGGCGGCGACGATCGCCGTGATCCGCGGGCGCGGCGGCGCCGAATCGAGGGTGATCGCCCGGGCGAGCAGCACCGACCGGCCCTGGTCGCGCAGGCGCACCCGGATCTGGTAGCTCCCGTCCGGCGCCCGCCGGCCGGCGTCGGTCCGCCCGTCCCAGCGCACCGCCCATTGGGTGTAGGCGGCGAGGCGGCGGTCGCGGACCAGCGTGCGGATGTCGTCGCCGTTGGGGGCGACGATCGACACCGTTACCTCGTCGGCCCGCTTGATCCGGAAGGAGAACTTGACCGTCGTGTGGCCGTAGGAGCTGCTCGGCGAGAACAGCAGGTAGCCCTGGAGGTTCTGCACCACCGTCGGCGAGTGCTTGAGGCGCTGGGTGACGAAGAACGCTCCGACCGTCGCCACGACGAGGAGGGCGAAGACCGCCCGGGCGAGGCCCGGCGGGCCCGACTGGTCCATGACCCCGGCCGGCTCAGCGGTCGGCGCGCGCGCCCGGCATCAGCCGGCCGCCGGACCCAGGTCGAAGGTGTCCGACCGCAGGCCGAGGCGGAGCGTCTCGAGCGAGAGGACGTCGTCCGGCGCGATGTTGCCGAGATTGCAGTTCGATCCGAAGCGGTGCAGGAAGAAGGCCTGCTGCGCCCGGCGCGGCGCCTCGAACACCATCCGCTCGGGGTCGACGGCGTGGGCGATCTCGTCGATCAGGCCCATCCGCACCTCGCCGTCCGGGCGGTAGATCCCGGCCGTGCCCGACTCGCGCGCCTCGGCGATCACCTTCCAGGCCCCGGCGGCCAGCTCGGCCTCGATCTCCTCGACCCAGCGGTAGGGCGCCATGATCATCTGGGCGTCCTTGGAGCCGACCTCCGAGAGCACGGTGAACTCCCGGGCCAGCCGGGTGATCAGCGCCCGCTTGTCCGCCGCCGGGAGCTCGACCGTCCCGTCGGAGACCTCGACGTGGTCGAGCCCGAGCTCGTGCAGCCAGGCGATCAGGCCGTCGATCCGCCCCTGGCGCAGAGCGACCTCGGTCAGCGTCCCCCCGAGGATCACGGTCAGGCCGTGCGCCCGGTAGCGCGCGAGCTTCGGCCGGAGGTTGCCGGTCACCACGGCCGTGCCCCAGCCGAGCTTGACGATGTCCACGCTGCCGCCGGCGACCTCGACGAGGCTGTCGACCTCGGCGAGCGAGAGCCCCCGGTCGAGCACATGGGTGATGCCCCGCTCGCGCGGCTTCGCCGAGCGCTCGGGCAGCTCGAGGAAGCTCACTGCTTCAGGTCACTGCCAACCGTCACGACGACCTGAGAGCCCGGGCTGGCCGCGGCCGCGGCGCTGTCGAGCGGCGTGACCGCGGCCGGATCGGTGCCGATCTTGGCCGCCACCGCCTGCGCCGCCGCCTGCTCGCCGACGGCGTAGGCGACGGTCGTCGTCGTCGCGTTCTGCGCGCCCGGCGCCGTCCCGAACGTCACGTTGGCCTTGGCGTAGCCGCTGCCCGTCAGCTTCTGGGAGATCTTGCGCGCCAATCCGGGCACGCCGCTCCCGTTCAGCACGTGGACGGTCACGCTCGCCGCCGCCGGCGTGGCCGACGAGCCGCCGGTGCTCCCGCCCGGGGCGCGCTGCGCCACCGACGGCGTCCTCGCGGCCGGCGACCCGCCGCCGCCGCCGCCGCAAGAGCTTCGACGCCGCGAAGACGACGACGACGACGAGGAGCACGACCGCCGCCACGGCCAGGGCGAGCCGCTGGCGGCGCACCCGCCCGCGGCCCGGGCTCGACGGCCGCGCCGCGGCGCGCCGCCGGTCGGGCTCGGCCGCCGCCGCCGCCGCCGCGGCCGCGGCCGCCGGACGCTCGGTGCCGCTCGGCGGCCGGCGGTCCGAGGCCGGCGCCCGGCGCGACGGCGCCGGCGGGCGAGACAGGGGCTGGGCGCCGGTGCGCCCGGGCGGGTCGGCCACGCCGGCGGCCGCCCGGCCGGCGGCGGCCGCTCCGGCGGCCCCGGCCGCGGCGGCGGCGCCCGGCCCGGGCGCACGGGGGACGCCCGGCGGCGGGCCCGGTGGCCGCGGTGCCGCCGCCGCGACGCCGGTGGCCGGCGGCGGACCCCCGGCGCCCAGCGGTGCACCGCCGCCCGCCGCGGGAGCGGGCACCGGCGCCGCCGTCGACGCCCCGCCCGCGCCCGCGCCCGCGCCGGCGCGCCGGCGGCCGGCATCGGCATCGGCATCGGCATCGGGACGGGCGGCGGCTGCCCGGGCATCGCCGCCGGCGGGAAGCCGGTCGCCGGCAGCGCGGGCGAGGCCGGCGAGGCCGGCCCGGGAGGCCCGCCGCCGCCGGGAGCCGGCGGGCGGGCGCCGGCCAGCCCCGCGGCCGCGGTCGCCGGGCCGACGCCGGGGGCGCCGCCGCCGAGGCCCGGGTTCGCCCCGGGGCTCGCCGCACCGAGCGGGCGGCCCGAGGCGGGCATGGCCGCGGACGGGCGATCGGGGGCGCGGCCGGCCCACTCGCTCAGGCGGCGGAGCTCACGCGCCTGGGCGAAGTAGAGCAGCGCGAGCACGGCCAGCCCGATCACGGCCGCGAAGCCGGCGTAGGCGCCGACGGTCTTGACCTCGGTCGAGAGCGAAAAGGCGAGGGGGAGGGCCGGGTTCATCGGGACGCCAGTCTACGGTCCGTGTCGGGCGGGGCGGCCGTGGCGGCCGGGGCCGGACGCATGGCCGAAAGCTCGGACACGCGGGCCGCGAGACCGGCGGCGTCGCCCTCGAGGACGAGCAGCCCGATCTCGTCGAACATCAGCTCGACCGTCTTTGCGTCGAGGGGATCGCGCCGGGCCAGGACGATCTTCTCGGCCGGGGTCGGCTCCGGCTGCTCATAGGGGTTGAACAGCTCCTCGTGGAGCTTCTCCCCCGGCCGGCGGCCGACGAGCTCGATCGCGATGTCGCGGTCGGGGTCGAGGCCCGAGAGCTCGATCATGTCGCGGGCGAGCTGGAGGATCGAGACCGGCTCGCCCATCTCGAGCACGAAGACCTCCCCGCCGGCGCCGAGCGAGCCCGAGCGGATCACGAGCTGGACGGCCTCGGGGATGGTCATGAAGTAGCGGGTCATGCGCTCGTCGGTGACGGTGACCGGGCCGCCCTTGGCGATCTGGCGGCGGAAGATGGGGACGACGCTGCCGGAGGAGCCGAGGACGTTGCCGAAGCGGACGGCCATGAAGCGGGTGCGGACGAAGCGCCGCTGGGCGGCCTCGATCGCGAACTCGGCCAGCGCCTTGGAGGCGCCCATGACGGTGGCCGGGGTGACCGCCTTGTCGGTCGAGACGAGGACGAAGGCGTCGACCTGGGACTGACCGGCGATCGTCGCCATGACCCGCGTGGCGATCGAGTTGTTGCGGATCGCCTCGACCGGGTTGGTCTCCATCAGCCCGACGTGCTTGTAGGCGGCGGCGTGGAAGACGGTGGTCGGCCGGTACTCGGCGAACACCTCGCGCATCCGCTCCTCCTCCTTGCAGTCGGCGAGGACGCCGGCGAGCACCGAGGCGTGGACGTGGCGCTCGTCCTCGAGCTCGCGCAGGATCGAGAACAGGTTGTCCTCGGCGTGGTCGAGGAGGACGAGGCGGCGCGGCCCGACGCGGGCGATCTGGCGGCAGAGCTCGCCGCCGATCGAGCCGCCGGCGCCGGTCACCAGCACGGTCTGCCCCTCGAGGTAGGCGCCGACCCGGTCGAGCTCCATGCGCACCGGCTCGCGGCCGAGGACGTCCTCGACCTGGATCTCGCGGACCTGGCGCACCGGGTTCTCCCCGCTCTGGAGGAGCTCGAACACCGTCGGCAGGGTGCGGACGGGGATGCCCCGCTCGCGGCAGGCGCGCACGACGGCCCGCCGCAGGCTCCCCGGGGCCGAGGGGATGGCGATGATGACCTCGCCGGGCTCGGCCTCGTCGAGGATCCGCGGCAGCTCCTCCGTCGTCCCGCGGACGCGGACGCCGTCGATCCGCAGCCGCCGCTTGGCCGGGTCGTCGTCGACGAAGCCGACCGGCCGCAGGCCGAGCCCGGGGTTGCGCAGGATCTCCCGCACGACGAGCCGGCCGCCGTCGCCGGCGCCGACGATCAGCACCTCGCGGGCGTCCCGGCGGGCGCGGAACCCGCGGATCGGCCGGTCGTGGACGCTGCGGGCGAGCAGCCGGGCGATCCCGAGGAAGGCGAGGGCGAGCAGCAGGTAGAGGGCGGTGACCCCGTTGGGCAGGCCGACCGCCGCTCCGCGGACGACCACGGGGCGCACGACGTCGACGGCGACGATCAGGCCGATGGTGGCGACGATGACCGCCCGGGCCAGCGACTGGTAGTCGCGCTGGCCGGCGTAGCGCCAGCGTCGCTGGTAGACCCGGCTGAGGGCGAGCACGAGCAGCGTCCCGGCCACGACCCACGGCCACGTCCGGGCGTAGAGGTGGGCGTAGCGGGGCGTCAGCGCGTTGTCGAAGCGGAGCTGGAAGCCGAGGTAGTACGCGAGTGCGACCAGCGCCCCGTCGACCGCGAGCTGGGGCAGCGAATGGCGGTGCAGCGGGAGGGCCGCCGAACGAAGGCGTCGGCGCATCCGCGCCATTGTAGGGGCGCCGGGGGCGGAACGGGCCGCCCGCCGACCGGCGTCCCGCCGGGCGCCCACCCGGCCGCGCTGGCGACCCGGGCTCCAAAGCCCCGGCACCTCAACCCAGGGGCGCGGCGAGCATGCGGACGAGCACCGCCGGGTCGCGGCGGACCCGCGGCGGGCGGTCGGCCCCGGCGCGGCGGCCGAGGTCGATCTCCTCGACCCGCGCGAGCCGGCGCAGGCGGCCGTCGGCGATCAGCCCGGCGTCGACGGCGCCGAGGCGGCCCTCGAACGTCGTCCAGACCGGCGTGCCCAGGGCGACCGCCTCGCGGTTCATCGTCCCGCCGGCGCTGATCACGAGGTCGGCGAACGCGATCAGCGACTGGGCGTCGACCGCCCGCTCGGGGACGATGAAGCCGCCGGCCGCCAGCAGCTCGGCCCGCTGGGCGGCGATCCGCGGCAGCACGACGGCCTGCGTCCCCTGCAGGCGGCCGAGCACCCCGGCGAACAGGTCGTTCTCGAAGCGGTGGTACAACGACACGGCCGGCGGCGTGCGCACGACGAAGATCGGCTCCCGCCGGTCGAGGCCGAGCTCGTCGAGCACGGCGGGCGACGGCTCGAAGTCGGCCAGGTAGTACTCCTCCTTGAGCCCCGGGTAGCGCTGGAGCTTGCCGGCGGCGCCGTAGCGGCGCAGGCGCGCGGGCGGAATCGCCTCGGGCACGACGACCGCCCCGGCCAGGCGGCAGTTGACGCTGTGCTGGACCGTCGCCCACTCGTAGTCGAACATCGTCGAGCAGGGGATGCGCAGCAGCGCGGCGGCCACGGTGACGTCGTTGGAGCCGTGGCCGAGCGCCAGGTCGAAGCGGCGGCCGGCCGCCCAGCGGGTCAGGGCCAGCGAGCGCCCGGCCAGGCCGGCGGCCTTGGCCGAGAGCGCCCCGCCCCGGTGGTGGCCGATCGGCGTGTAGGCCAGGCCGAAGCGGTCGCACAGGTCGAGCGTCTGCGCGAAGTCGCGGGCGGTGACCGAGACGTCGTGGCCGGCGGCCCGCAGGCGATCGACCACCGGGCGCAGGACGAGCACGTGCGGGCTGTTCGTCAGATCGACCCAAACCCGCATCCGGCGGGGAACGGTACCCTTCGCCCGCGATGCTGGCCTCGATCACCGATTCCCTCGTCACCTTCGCCACCGACTTCATCAAGAGCGGCGGGCTGCCGGCGATCTTCGTGCTGATGACGCTCGAGAGCGCGTGCATCCCGATCCCGTCCGAGGCGACCATGCTCTTCGCCGGCTTCGCCGTCGCCGACGCCGCCGCCACCGGCGGCCACCACCTGACCCTGGTCGGCATCGTCGCCGCCGGCGTGCTCGGCAACCTCGTCGGCTCGTGGATCGCCTACGCCGTCGGCTGGTTCGGGCGGATCGAGCTGCTCGAGAAGCACGGCCGGGCGCTCCACGTCAAGCCGGCGCAGCTGCGCCGGGCCGACGCCTGGTTCACCCGCTACGGCGACGTGTCGATCTTCTTCAGCCGCCTGCTCCCGGTGATCCGCACCTTCATCTCCCTGCCGGCCGGCGTCGCCCGGATGCCGCTCCTGCGCTTCAGCCTCCTCACCTTCGCCGGCTGCGTGCCCTGGGTGCTGGCCCTGGCCCTGATCGGCCAGGCCGTCCGCGGCCAGTGGACCGACTGGAAGAACAACCTCGCCTACGTCGACTACGTCGTCGTCGCCGCGGTCCTCTGCGCCGTCGTCTACGCCGTGATCCAGTGGCGGCGCCGGCGGCGGATGGCCACGGCCGATGGAGCCACCTAAGCCCGCGGCCACCGCCTTCCCGCTGGGCCAGGCGGTCGCCCTCGGGCTGGCCCACGGACCGACCGAGCTGCTGCCGGTCTCCTCCTCCGGCCACATCACGCTGATCCCGTGGCTCGCCGGCTGGTCCTATCCGGAGCTCGACCCGGAGCTGCGCAAGAGCTTCGAGGTCGCCCTCCACGCGGGGACGGCGGCGGCGCTCCTGATCACCGAGCGGGAAGAGGTCGCCCGCGCCGTGCGCGAGCTCGACGGCCGCCGGCTGGCGCTGATCGCCCTGTCCTTCGCCCCGCCGGCGCTGGCCGGCTTCACGCTCGAGCGCCAGATCGAGCGGCGGCTGGGCACGCCGCCGACGATCGCCGCCGGCCTCCTCCTCGGGTCGGCGACGATGGCCGCGGCCGACGTCCTCGGCGGTCGGGGCCGCCGGCGCGAGGAGGCGGGCGCCCTCGACGGGCTCCTCCTCGGCCTGGCCCAGACGTGCGCCCTGATGCCCGGGGTCTCGCGCAACGGGGCGACGCTGGCGGCGGCCCGGGCTCGGGGCTTCGACCGGGCGGACGCAAACACGCTCTCGCGCCACTGCGCCCTGCCGATCATCATCGGCGCCGTCGCCCTGCGCCTGCGCCCGCTGGTCGCGGCCGGCGGCGGCCGGGGCGTGCCGCGGCCGGCGGGCGGGCACCTCGTGGCCGGGGCGCTGGCCGCCTTCGCCTCGACCCTCGGGTCGAGCTGGCTGATCGGCCAGGTCGAGCGCGACCGGTCGCTCCTGCCCTACGCGGCCTACCGGACGGCGCTCGCGGCGGTGGTGATCCGCCGTCTGCGCGAGAATCAGCGCGATGGATGACGCCTACGCCGCGGCCGGGGTCGACACGAGCGAGGCCGAGAAGGGCGTCGGCGCGCTCGTCTCGGTGCTCTCGAGCATCGACATCGGCCGGCCGTCGCGGTCGGTGCTGGGGAGCGGCCACTACGCGAGCGTGCTCGAGGTGGCGCCCGGGCTGGGCATCGCGCTGAGCACCGACGGGGTCGGGTCGAAGCTCGTGGTGGCCGAGCAGGCCGGCCGCCTGGACACGGTGGGGATCGACTGCGTGGCCATGAACGTCAACGACATCGTCTGCGTCGGGGCCGAGCCGATCGCCATGCTCGACTACCTGGCGGTCGAGCGGATCGACGCGGCGGCGCTGGGCCAGATCGCGGTCGGGCTCAAGCGGGGGGCCGAGCTGGCCGGGGTCGAGATCCCGGGCGGGGAGCTGGCGGTGCTGCCCGAGCTGATCCGCGGCCACCCGTCGCCCCACGGCTTCGACCTGTGCGGGGCCTGCTTCGGGACGGTGGCCCTCGACGCGCTGGTGACCGGCGAGCGCTGCGCGCCCGGGGACATCGTGATCGGGCTGCCGTCGAGCGGGCTGCACTCCAACGGCTACACCCTGGCCCGCCGGGTCCTGGCCGCGCTGGGGCCGGACGACCGGCCGGAGATCCTCGGCGGCGCGACGGTCACCGACGCGCTGCTCGAGCCGACGGTGATCTACGTGCGGGCGGTGCTCGACCTCCTGCGCAGCCCCGTCCCCGTCCACGGCCTGGCCCACATCACGGGCGACGGCGTGCTCAACCTGCTGCGCCTGGGCGCCGGCCTCGGCTTCGAGCTCGACGTGCCGCTCCCGGTGCCGCCGGTCTGCCGGCTGATCTGCGAGCTGGCCGGGGGGCTGGGCTGGGCCGAGGCCTACCGGGTGTTCAACATGGGCTGCGGCTTCGTCGCCGTCGTGCCGGCGTCCGCGGCTGGGGCGGCGGTGGAGCGGTTGGCGCCCCACCACCCGGGGACGCGGGCGATCGGCCGGGTCACCGGCGCGGCCGGCGTGGTCGCGCTCCCGGGGCTCGGGGTGGAGGTGCGCCGCTGAGGCGGGCCGGGGTCGGGGCGGGGTGGGCCGCCGGGGGAGCGCCGGGGAGGGCGAACTCGCCGGCGTGGCGCTGGAGGCGAAACAGGGTGAGCGAGGAGCCGAGCTCGCGCAGGGCGGGCCCGCTGAAGAGGTCGCGGGGCAGGCCGGTGTCGCGCCAGGCCACCGGCCGGCGGTGGCGGTGCTCGGCGGCCGCCGCGTCGAAGCGGTAGCCGCCGGTCACGCGGCCGACGGCGATCGTGGCGTCGGCGCGGCAGGGGTGGACGACGAGGTCACCCGGCGCTGATCTCGTGGGCGAAGCGGAGCAGCATGCCGGCCCAGACGGCGATCGCCCGGGGCGCGGCCTCGGGGTAGGCGGCGGCCAGCGCCGCCTTCAGCGCGGCGCGGTCGGGTCCGACCGGGCGCAGGTCGCCGAGCCGGCTCCAGCCGACGGCGATGAAGCCGCCGGCCAGGAAGTCGACGCTCGGCCGGTCGCAGTGGACGCCCCAGGTCGCGCTCACCACCGTCACGTTAGCCGCGGCCCCCTCGTCCGCGGAGCGGGACCGCCGGTCCGCGGGAGGCGACCGGTTGGCCGGCCAAGATGAAGGAACTGTGTAGTTGGTGGCACGAACGTCCGCCGGGGGCGCACAATAGGGGGGAGCCACTGCATGAGCCGACCCCGCCGACCAGCCGGATGAGCATGAGGACACCGACAGGTACGCTGCTCAGCGGGCGCTACCGCCTCGACGAGCAGATCGCCGTCGGCGGCATGTCCCGGGTCTTCCGGGCGTTCGACACGCTGCTCGAGCGCGAGGTGGCGATCAAGGTCCTCAACCGCGAGGTCGCCTCCGACTCGGACCCGCTCGAGCGCTTCCGCCGGGAGGCGCGAGCGGTGGCCCGCCTCAGCCATCCGCACATCGTCACCGTGATCGACGCCGGCGAGGACGACGGGACGCCGTACATCGTCTTCGAGTACGTCGAGGGCGAGACGCTCAAGCAGCGGATCCGCCGGCTCGGCCGTCTGGAGATCCCCGAGGCCGTGGCCTACGCGATCGAGATCGCCCGCGCCCTGGACGCCGCCCACCAGCGCAAGATCGTCCACCGGGACGTCAAGCCGCAGAACGTCCTGATCGACCGCGACGGCCGAGCCCTGATCACCGACTTCGGGATCGCCCGGACGCTGACCGAGGCGGGCCTGACCGCGGACGGGCGGGTGCTCGGCACCACCGACTACGTCTCGCCCGAGCAGGCGCTCGGCCAGGGGGTCGGCGGCCAGTCCGACCTCTACGCGCTCGGGGTCGTGCTCTTCGAGATGCTGACCGGCGACGTTCCGTTCAAGGCCGAGAACCAGGTCGCGGTGGCGATGAAGCACGTCCGCGAGGAACTGCCCGACGTCCAGCAGCGCCGGCAGGAGGTCTCGGCCGCCCTGGCCGCGGTGCTCGACCGGGCCACGGCCAAGGACCTCCGCGACCGCTATCCGAACGCCCCGGCGATGATCGCCGACCTCGAGGACGTGCTCGCGATCGAGACCCTCCGCTCAGGGCATTCCTCGGGCGAGGCGACGAGCGTCCTGCGCACCCTCCCCGGCTCGGCCCAGCGACGCCTGCCCCTGCGCCTGCGCTACCCGCGCCGGCTGGTGGCGGTCGTGGCCGCGCTCGTGCTCGGCGGCCTGGCCGCCGCCATCTATGCCCTCGACCACACCCACCGCGGCGTCGGGCCGCCGACCAACGTCTCTCCGCCGGCGGCGTCGACCCCGGTGCGGCTCTCCCAGAACGCCGCCGCCGCCTACAACCCCTACGGCACCGCCGACCCCCGCCACGGCGGGCCGGCGCTGGCCACCGACGGCGACGCCGGCACCTACTGGTCGACCTACATCTACAACGGCGGCGTCCTCGACACCCCGGGCACCGGCCTCTCGCTCGACGCGAGCCCGGGCGTGGCCGCCGCCTACGTCGACCTGCAGACGCCGACGCCCGGCTTCGTGGCCGAGGTCTGGGCGGCCGACAACGTCCGCGACCTGGGCCAGGACCCGACGAAGTCGCTGTCGGACCGCGGCTGGACGCGGATCGATCTCGGCGACCAGACGGTCGGCTCCGACCAGAGCATCCGCCTGGACACCGCCGGGCACGCCTTCCGCCAGTACCTGATCTGGATCACCAAGCTCCCGCCCGGCAAGTCCAGCGCCGAGCTGACCCAGGTCACCCTCTTCCAGTAGCCGGCCCTTACCGGTCGCGCTCGCCCCGACCGGCCGCTCACGACCGGCCGCTCACGACCGGCCGCGACCGCGACCGCGACCGCGACCGCTCAGAAGCGGTAGCCGCGCTCGCGGCGGTGACGCTCGACCCCCAGCCGGCAGAGCTCGTCGACGAGCTCGGGGTAGGGGAGCCCGCTCGCCGTCCAGAGCTTCCCGTAGACGCTGGTCTGCGTGAACCCGGGCATGGTGTTGAGCTCGTTGAGGAGGACCGTCTCGCCGTCGACGAAGAAGTCGGCCCGGGCCAGGCCGCTCGCCCCGACGCGGTCGAAGGCCGCGGTGGCGATGGCGCGCACCCGCCGGGCGGCGGCGGGGGAGATCCGCGCCGGGACGACGAGCTCCATGCCGCCGGGCTCGTACTTGGCCGCCTCGTCGTACCACTCGCCGGACAGGACGATCTCCCCGGGCTGCGACGCCCGGGGCGGTTCGCCGCCGAGGATCGAGCACTCGACCTCGAGGCCGCCGGCCATGGCCTCGACGATGGCCAGGGGGTCGTGGGCGAAGGCTCGCTCGAGGGCGCCGGACAGATCGCCGGAGTCCGTGACCTTGGCGATCCCGACCGATGACCCGAGGTGGGCGGGCTTGACGAACACGGGCAGGCCGAGCGCATCGAGGTCGGCCAGCACCGTCGCCGGCCCGGCCCGCCAGGCGGCGTCGCGGACGGCGCGGTAGGCGACCTGGGGGGTGCCGGCGTGGCCCATCAGGTCCTTGAACATGACCTTGTCCATGCACACCGCCGAGGCGAGCACGCCGGCGCCGACGTAGGCGACGTCGAGGCACTCGAGCAGCCCCTGGACGACGCCGTCCTCGCCGTAGGGGCCGTGGAGGGCGGGAAAGACGACGTCGCAGCCGAGGAGCCCGCCGCCGGCCCGGAGCTCGAGCTCCCGGCCGCCGTGGGTCCAGCGCCCGTCGCGGGCGATCTCGACCGCCTGCACGTCGTGCCCGGCCGCGCGCAGGCCGTCGCCCACGCCGGCGGCCGACGCCCGCGAGACGTCGTGCTCCGACGAGCGCCCGCCGGCGAGGACCGCGACCCGCATCAGGCGGACGGCGGGGTCGGCGTCGTCGGCGTCGTCGTGGTCGGAATGGTCGTCGTCGGCGTGGTCGGGGTGGTGGTGGTCGGCGGCGTGTAGCGGCCGACGACGAGGTTCACCGCGGTGCCCTTCTTGACCATGGCCGCCGGCGGCGGGGTCTGCGAGAGGACCTGGCCGTCCTTGGTCTGGTCGCTCACCGCCTGGTCGGTGGTCGTGGCGGTCAGGCCGGCCGCCGTCAGGGCCTTGGCCGCGGCCGTGGCGTCCTGGCCGACCACCGACGGCACGGCGATCTGGTCGGGGGCCTTGGCCACGGTCAGGGTCACGAGGCTCCCGATCTGGGCCTGGGCGCCGGCGGCCGGCGACTGGCCGATCACCGTGCCGGGCGGCTTGGCGGACTGGGTCTCGGTCGAGGTGACCTTGAAGCCGGCGGCCTGGAGGAGGCTCGTCGCGTCGGACAGGCTCCGGCCGGTGACGCTGAGCACCGTCGCCTGCTGCGGTCCGCTCGAGATCTCCAGCGACACGTTGCTCCCGCGCGGGAGCGTCGTCCCCGCCTGCGGGCTGACGCTGATCACGCGCCCGGTCGCCACCGTGGTCGAAGG
This sequence comes from uncultured Solirubrobacterales bacterium, assembly GCA_963795745.1. Classification (GTDB taxonomy): domain Bacteria; phylum Actinomycetota; class Thermoleophilia; order Solirubrobacterales; family Solirubrobacteraceae; genus Palsa-513. The sequence continues at coordinate 128,702 of CAWCIT010000014.1, read as the reverse complement.
CGACGTGCTCTCGAGCGGATTGAAGCCGAGCTGGACGAGCCGGCGCTTGGCCGTGGTGGCGCCGCGGCCGACCAGGTTCGCCGGGACGGTGGCCGTGCCCGGTCCGCTCGAGACGGCGATCCGCACGACCGAGCCCTTGCGGGCGCTGGCGCCGGGGTTCGGCGACTGGCTGATGACGAGGCCGACCGGGCGCGGCGTGGTGACCTGGGTGGGCAGGGGAGTGAAGCCGGCGTGCTGGATCGCGGTCAGGGCGGCCGCCTCGGTCTGACCGACGACGCCCGGCACCTTGCGCTGGGCCCCGGGCCCGAGGAGGAGGTAGAGGAGGAGGGCGAGGGCGGCGAGGGCGAGGGCGCCGCCGGCCAGCCATGGCCAGGGCGGCGGCCGGCGGCCGGCGGGCGGCAGGTACTCCTGGGGCTCGGCCTCCCAGACGTAGGGCTCGGCGGGGACGGGGGCGGCGGCGGTCGGCGGCGCGGCCGCGGCGGCGGCGGCGACGGCGGCGGGGGCCTCGGCGGCGGCGGCCGCGGCGGCGAACTCGGCCGTGCGGTCGCTCACCGGCCAGCGCAGGCGTTCGCGCTCGGCCTCGAGCGCGGCGAGGAACTCGTCGGCGTCGGCGAAGCGGTCGGCCGGGTCCTTCTCCAGGGCGCGCAGGACGATGGCATCGAGCTCGGGCGAGACGGCGGGGTTCAGGGCGCTCGGAGCCGCCGGCAGCTCGGAGATCTGCTTGAGGGCGATCGTCACCGCCGATTCGCCGTCGAAGGGCAGGCGGCCGGTGAGGAGCTCGTAGAGCATCACCCCGACCGAGTAGAGGTCGCTGCGCGGGCTGACCGCCTGACCCTGGGCCTGCTCGGGCGACAGGTACTGGACGGTGCCGATGATCGACCCGGTCTCGGTGATCTCCGAGGCGCCGGCCCGGGCGATGCCGAAGTCGGTCACCTTGACGCGGCCCTCGGTGTCGACGATCACGTTGTGGGGCTTGAAGTCCCGGTGGACGACCCCGCGCTGGTGGGCGAAGCGGGCGGCGCTCAGCACCTGGCTCGAGATGTCGATCGCCCGGAGGGGGTCGAGGGCGCCCGTCTCGCGAATCAGCGCCTTGAGCTGACGGCCGGCGAGGTACTCCATCGCGATGTAGTAGGTGCCGTCCCACTCGCCGCGGTCGAACACGGCGACGATGTTCGGGTGGGAGAGCGACGCGGCGCTCGACGCCTCGCGGCGGAAGCGCTCGACGAACTCCTCGTCGGAGGCGTTGCGGCGGTCGAGCAGCTTGACCGCGACCTGGCGGCCGAGCTGGAGGTCCTCGCAGCAGTAGACGTCGGCCATGCCGCCCGAGCCGATCCGCGAGATCACGCGGTAGCGCTCGTCGATCATGGTCGCCTCGGCCAGCTCGCGCACCGGATCCTCCCGCACTCGCTCTAGCCGCCGCCGAGCAGCGATTGCAGGACGAGCTTGGCGATCGGCGCGGCGACGGTGCCGCCCTGGCCGGCGGACCGCTCGACGGTGACGGCGATCGCGATCCGCGGGTTGACCAGCGGGGCGAAGGCGATGAACCAGACCTGGTTGACCGACTTGCTGTTGCCGACCTCGGCCGTCCCCGTCTTGCCGGCGACCTGGATCCCCTGCAGGGCCGCGGCGGTGCCGGTGCCCTCCTCGACCACGTGGGCCATCATCTGGCCGACGGCATCCGCGGTGGAGGACTTCATCACCTGGCTGTAGGGGGTGGCGCCGATCGTCTCGACGACGCGTCCGTCCTGGTCGACGGCGCGATCGGTCAGGTGCGGGGTCATCAGCGTCCCGTGGTTGGCGACGGCCGCGGCGACCATCGCCATCTGGAGCGGGGTGACGTTGAGCTTGTCCTGGCCGATGCCCATGCGCCCGACGTCGACCAGGTCCGAGCGCGGGTCGAGCAGGGTGGGCGGGCCGGTCTGGTGCTGGAGGTACTCGCCGCTCGGCTGGCGCTCGCCGATCGGCAGGTCGATCGGCGGCGGCTGACCGAAGCCGAGCCGACGCATGTAGTCGGCCATCGTCGACTTGCCGAGCGACACCGCGACCTGGGCCCAGACGGTGTTGATCGACTTGGTCAGGGCGGTGGTCAGGTCGACCGGGCCGTAGCTCTGGTTGAAGTCGTTCATCAGCGGCACGCCGGAGATCGTCTTCGGCGAGCTGCCGTCGACCGTCGACTGCGGCGTGTAGCGGCCGCTGTCGATGGCGGCGATCGCCGTCACCACCTTGAACGTCGAGCCGGGGAGGTAGCCGGCCTGGGTGACGCGGTCGAAGACCGAGGAGTTGGGGTCGGCGGCCAGGGTCCGGCGGCCGGCGGCGGTGGCCTCGAGGTTGGGGTCGTAGCCGGGGAGGGCGGCGAAGACCTTGATCGCGCCGTCGCGCGGGTCGAGGGCGATCACCGCCCCCTTCTGGCCGGCGAGCGCCTGGAGGGCGACGCGCTGGGCCTTGGGGTCGAGCGTGGTGACGACCTCGTCGCCGACCCGCCGGTGGCCGGTGAGCTGGTTGATGATCGAGTTCAGCTGGCTCGTCCCCGTCGTGCCGGTCAGCTCGCCGTTGCGGGACTTCTCGAGCGCCGCGCGACCGGGGGTGGTGTAGGCGTAGCCGATCGCCTGGGAGAAGAGCGAGCCGGTCGGATAGGAGCGGACGTAGGTGCCGTCGGGCCGCCGGCTGGAGTGGGCGAGGATCGTCCCGTCGGCGGCGCGGATCGAGCCGCGGGCGACGCGCTGCTCCTCGAGCAGGGTGCGGGCGTTCTTGGGGTTCTGGCGCAGCGACTGGGCTTCGAACACCGTCCAGCGCGACGTGAAGGCGATCAGCAGGGCGAAGAGCACGACCACGAGGCCGAACAGGCGCGCGATCGGCCCATTCATTGGGCGGTCAGCTGGCCGAGCTCCAGCCTGCGCACGAGATCGGTCGCGTCGTCGTGGGAGCGCAGCTTGTGGTTGAGCAGTCGGTTGCGCTCGGCCGGGCTGAGCTCGGCGACGGTCACGCCCGAGACGAAGTTCGGGTGGTAGAGGAGGATCCCGCCCGGCAGGTCGTAGGGGGCGCCGCGGAACACCGCGATCCGTCCGCCGGCGTCGGTGCCGACGAAGTAGACCGACTGGCTGGCCACCCAGCCGGCCACGCCGACCAGGCCGAGGACGACGGCCAGGCCGAAGAGGACGCGCAGGAGGCCGACGACCGGGCGGCGGCGGCGGGCCGGCGGCCGGGGCGGCGGCTCGCGCGGCAGGCGGCGGGCGGCGGCGGCCGGGGGCAGGTTCGCCGGCGGCGACGCGGGCGGGGCGGAGGACGGGGGCGGAGTGGAGGACGGCGGGGCGACGGTGGCGGCCGGCGGGGCGGCGGTGGCGGGCGGCGGGACGACGGTGGGGGACGGCGGGACGACGGTGGGGGGCGGCTCCTCGGCCAGGGCGAGGCGGACCTGGGCGACGGTGGGCGCGGCCGGGCCGGCCGTCGTCGGCTGCTCGTCATCGACGGATAGGGCCCCGGCGCCGGCGACCTCGCCGAGGCGGAAGAGGACGACGGTGATGTTGTCGCGCCCGCCGGCGTGGTTGGCGGCGGCGATCAGCTCGCGGCCGCTGTCGGCGAGCGTCGGCCCGGCGCAGAGGATCTCCCGCAGGCGCCGCTCGGGCAGCATCGAGGTCAGCCCGTCGCTGCACAGCAGGTAGATGTCGCCGGCCTGGCCGCGGTGGGTCAGCGTGTCGACCTCGACCTCGGGCTCGGGGCCGAGCGCGCGGGTGATGATCGACCGCTGGGGATGCTCGTCGGCCTCGCGCTCGGTCAGCTTGCCCTGGCGGACGAGCTCGGCGACGAGGGAATGGTCCTCGGTCAGCATGGCGAGGACGCCGTCGCGCAGGCGGTAGGCCCGGCTGTCGCCGACGTGGGCGATGGCGATCTCACCGGCGCCGACGTGGACGGCGGTCAGCGTGGTGCCCATGCCGGCCCGCTGGGCGTCGGCCCGGGACAGGGCGTGGATGCGCTCGTTGGCCTCGCGTACGCGGCGGGCGAGGCGCTGCTCGGGGCTCGCGACGTCGTCGTCGAGACCGGCGGCGAAGAGCTCGACCGCGGTCCGTGAGGCGACCTCACCGGCCTGGGCGCCGCCCATGCCGTCGGCGACGACGAAGATCGGTGTCCGCGCGAGGTAGGAGTCCTCGTTGGCCCGGCGCTCGCGGCCGGTGTCGGTCGCGGCATGGTGTTCGACGACGCGCAGCATCACCCCTCCTCGTAGCTGAACTCGCTGTCGCCGATGCGCACCCGGTCACCGTGATGCAGCGGCGCGGGGCCGTGGAGCAGCTCCTCGTTCAGGTAGGTGCCGTTCGTCGATCCTAGATCCTCCAGGACGACGACGCCGGCCTGGCGCGAGACGCGGGCGTGGCGCGACGAGGCGAACGGGTCGTCGAGGCGGATCTCGGCGGCCTCGCCGCGGCCGAGGACGGCGCCGTCGTCGATGTCGTAGATCATCCCCGCCGTGTGGCCGGGCGCCCGCTCGACGACGAGGCGGGGGGCGACGGCGTCGCGCGGGGCGGCGATCCCGGTCGCCGCCGAGTGGAGGCCGGTGCCCTCGGCGTAGGCCGTCGTCTGCGGGCCGCGGGCGGCGCGCAGATCGCGCAGGGCGCTGCGGGAGACCCAGAGCAGGAAGAGGTAGAGGATGGCGATGAAACCGAACTTCAGGGCGACGGAGACGGGCTCGAGCGAGGTCATCGGCGGGTCAGTCGACCTCGATCTCGAGCCGGGCGGCGCCGAGCTCGACGGTGTCGCCGCCGTGGATCGGCTCGTCGCCGCGCACGCGCTGGCCGTTGACGCGGACGCCGTTGGTCGAGCCGAGGTCGCGGATCGCCCAGCCGTCAGGGGCGGGCAGGATCTCGGCGTGGCGCCGGGAGACGTCGGTGCTGGTCATCACGATGTCGCATTCGCGGCTGCGACCGATCACGGCGCCGTCGGGGCCGACCGGCATGCGCTTGCCCTCCACGACCACGAGCACGCGGTTGCGCCGGACGGCGCGCTGGGCGGCGAGCGGCTCCTTGAGGCGCTCGGCCGAGCTGAAGACCATGGTGTGGCCGCTGTCGCGGGCGGGCGGGAGGACCGGGAGCGGGTCCTCGCGGGGATCCTCGTCGTCGGCCAGGGCCACCCGGCGGGCCTGGATCCCGCAGTCGCCGAGGGCCAGGCGCTCGTCGGTGCGGAACTCGATCACCGGCCGGGCGACCATGGTCAGGCCCTCGCTGCGGGTGTGCTCGAGCAGGGCGGCGCCGAGCTCGTCGATCACGGCGCGCTCGAGGCCGGCGTAGTGGGCGCGGTCCTCGGGGCCGAGCCAGACGACGAACTCGTTGGGGACGTAGATCCGGGCGAGCGACGCGGTCCGGTGGTCGTCCATCTCGCGGGTCAGCCGCCGGGCGAGCTCAACCGGCTTGATCTCCGAGCGGAAGGCGCGACCGAAGGCCCCCTCGACGAGGCCGGCGATCTTGGTCTCGAGGTTCCTGAGTACGCTCATGGGGATCGGCTTGGCGCTCGCGGCGGCCGGTCGTCGTGTCCGGCCGGCCCGCAGTCCTGAGGGCCATGCTACGCAACGTCGGGGTAGGCGGGCGCCCGGCCGGGGACGCGCGCCAGGGCGGCGCCGACGGCCAGCGCCGCGCCGAGGAGCAGCGACGTCGTCGCCGGCGGTCCGGCCCGGCCGGCGAGGAGGCCCGTGGCCGCCACGAGGACCGTGGCCCAGGCGATCGCGCCGAGGGCGCGGGCGGTCGCGCCGACGCCGCGGACGACCCACGGGAGGGCGAGCGCGGCGAGCGCCCAGACGCCGGCGAGGAGGATCCCGCGGCTGGCGAGGACGGGCAGGAGCGCCTGCGTGATCGCGTCGGGCGGCGAGGCGGCCCAGGCGGCGCGCGGCGCCGAGCCGGCGGCCGGGCCGAGGAGCAGGCGGGTGCCGTAGAGCGGCTCGGCCAGGGCCAGCCACCAGTAGCCGAGGGCGCCGAGGGCGGCCCGCTGCCAGGCGGCAGCGGCGCGGCCGGCGAGGGCCGGGAAGGCGACGGCGAGGCCGACGGCGCCGAGGGCCGGCGCCAGGGCCGGGGCCGACCAGGCCCAGGGAGCGCGGCGCAGGAGCGAGGGCACCGGAGCGATGGCCAGGGCGAGCAGGAGGGCGGCGCCCGACTCGCCGCCGATGACCAGCCAGGCGACGCCGGCGAAGCCGGCGGCGAGCCAGGCCCCGCGCGGGAGCAGGGCGATGGCGGCGCCGGCGGCGGCCGCGGCCCACAGCGCCGAGATCGGCGAGGCCGGGCCGAGGGGGGTGGCGAGAGCGGCGAGGACGAGGGCGGCGCCGGCGAGGCCGGCCACGGCGCGCGGGCGGCGGGGGCCGGCGACCAGGCGCAGGGGCGGGCGGCGGCGGCGGGGAGCTCGCCGGCGGGGCGCGGGGAGCTCGCCGGCGAGGGCCTGGGCGAAGGCGAGGCGCAGGTCGGCCAGCGAGCCGCGGCGGGCGGGATCGGCGCCGAGGGCGCGGTCGATCGCATGGCAGAGGCCGCGGGGAAGGTCGCCGCGGGTGCGCTCGAGCGGCGCGACCGGGTCGTCGGGCCGCAGGGCGCCGCCGCGGCCGGGGATCCGGTCGCGGCGGGGGTTGAAGCCGGCGAGGCCCTCGTAGACGGTCAGGGCGAGCGAGTAGAGGTCGGCGCGGGCGTCGACCGGACGGCCCTGGGCCTGCTCGGGGGCCATGTAGGCGAAGGTGCCGATCACCTCGCCGGCCCGGGTCAGCGGCTGGTCGCCGGCCATCAGGGCGACGCCGAAGTCGGTCAGCTTGGCGGCCGGGCCGCCGGCGGTGGTCTCGTCGGGGACGATCACGTTCTGGGGCTTGACGTCGCGGTGGACGATGCCGCGGGTGTGGGCGTGGGCGAGGGCGTCGACGAGGACGACGCCGACGCGGAGGAGCTCGCGGTCGGCGATCGCGCCGTCGGCGAAGAGGGCGGCGAGGCTCGCGCCGTGGACGGGCTCGGAGACGAGGTAGTAGGCGTCGGCGTCGGCGCCGGCCTCGTAGAGGGCGACGATCGCCGGGTGGCTGAGACGGGCGGCGGCGAGCGCCTCACGGGCGGCGCGCCGGCGCTCCTCGCGACCGTCGCGGGGGCCGCGGGGGATCCGCTTGATCGCGACCTCGCGGTGGAGGCGCTCGTCGTGGGCGAGCCAGACGGTGCCGAAGGCGCCGGCACCGAGGCGGTCGAGCAGGACGTAGCGGTCGAGCACCCGGTCGCGGCCGGATCCGCCGGAGGCACCAAGCGGACCGGACGGGCCGGACGGGCCGGGCGGGCCGGGCGGGCCGGAGCCGGCGCGGCGACGCGCGCGCGTGCCGGGTGGCGCGTCGGTCTTCACCTGCCCGCGTTCGCCGCCGGCGGCCGGTGCCCTGCCCGGAGGGTTCGGGTGATGGGAAACTTGCAGAGGGGCAGTATCGGGGCTTCTACGCAATAGTCCAGTCACCAAACCTCCCGCAAGGAGCTCATTCTTGTCGTTCGACGACGAGGGTGGCGAGCCCCGCACCCAGAGAGCACCCCGCCCGCGCCGGAGCACGACGGCCGCGGGCTCACGCGCCATCGACGACCAGACCCTCCTGGTCCGGCGGGCCGTGGCCGCGGTGGCCGCGCTGGTGGTGCTGATCCTGATCGTGTTCGGCGTGCGGAGCTTTCTGAACAGTCGCCGCGACGCGGCGCTGCGCTCGTACAACAACACGGTGACCTCGATCGTCAGCGACGCGGCGACCAACGTGTCGACGCCGCTGTTCGTGCTGCTGAGCAACCCGACGAAGACGACGCCGACAGACATCACGCCCACCGTCCAGGCCTACTTCGTCCAGGCCCAGCTCGAGGCGAGCCGGGCGCGGGGGCTGAGCGTCCCGAGCGACATGGTGGGGGCGCAGCGGGACCTCGAGCTGGCGCTCGACCTGCGGGCGGAGGCGGTCAAGAAGATCGCCGATGCGCTGCCGTCGGCGCTGGGGACGGGAAGCGCCGACCAGGCGACGAAGACGATCGCCGCGGAGATGGAGGCCCTCCTGGCGTCGGACGTGATCTACGCCCAGAGGGTGGCGCCGCTGATCGCCCAGACGCTGTCGGCCCACGGGATCAACACGCCGGTCGCGGCGAGCCAGTTCCTGCCGAGCCTCGACTGGCTGAGCCCGCAGGTCGTGATCGCGCGGCTGACCGGCAACTCGGGCGGGACGACGGCGTCGGGAGCGCCGAAGTCGGGGACCCACGGCCACGCCCTGCTGTCGGTGTCGGTGGCCGGCAACGCGCTGACGCCGGGGACGACGGTCAACCAGATTCCGGGGGCGAGCCCGACCTTCGACCTGAAGGTGGCCAACCAGGGCAGCAACGACGAGACGGGGGTGGTGGTGAAGCTGTCGATCGAGGGGACGGCGACGCCGATCGCGCCGGTGACCAAGACGATCGACACCAAGGCGGGCACCGTGCAGGACGTGCTGATCCCGCTGGCGCAGACGCCGCCGGCCGGGAACGTGCGGATCGTGGCCAACGTGGCCAAGGTGCCGGGCGAGGCCACGCTCAGCAACAACACGTTGACGTTCCTGGCCAGCTTCACCCACTGAGAGGGCCGTCGGGCCGTCGGCGGCGGTACGGTGGACGGCGTGGACTTGGTCGCGTCGGCGCAGGGGATCGCCGCCCTGGTGGGGGCCGGGGGGGCAGCGGTGGCCCTGATCGCGTGCGGGGCGCTGGCGGTCGAGCTGCGCCGGGTGCGCGGGGCCCAGCGGGCGGTGCTGGGCGAGCACGGGGAGCGGGACCTGGTCGAGTACGGCGTCGAGCTCGAGCAGGCGTTCGCGGCGCTGCGGGCCTACGTGGAGGACGTGGCGGTGACGCTGGACGGACGTCTGGAGGAGGCGGAGGCGCGGCTGGAGGGGGCGATCGCCCGGCGGGCGCTGGTCCGCTACGACGCCTACAACGAGATGTCGGGCCGCCAGTCGCTGTCGATCGCCCTGCTCGACGACAGTCGGTCGGGCATCGTGCTCTCGTCGATCCACCACCGCGACCAGGCGCGGATCTACGCCAAGCAGGTCCACGCGGGCCAGAGCGAGCTCGAGCTGTCGCCGGAGGAGCAGGAGGCCGTACGGCTGGCCCTGGGCGGCAGCGGGAGCAGCCACCTGTGAGCAGCCGAGGCGGCGGGGCCGGGGAGCCTGCGGATCGGCTATCTCGGTCCCGAGGGGACGTGGTGCCACCAGGCGCTGCTCGAGGCGGGCGTGCCGGCCGGGGCGCGGCTGATCCCGGCGGCGACGATCTACGACACGGTGATGGCCGTCCACGAGCGGACGGTCGACCGGGCGCTGGTGCCGATCGAGAACTCGCTCGAGGGGTCGGTCGACGTGACGCTCGACGCCCTGGCCACCGACGCGGCCGACGTGGAGATCGTCGGCGAGACGGTCCTGGCCATCCGCAACTGCCTGATCGCCCGGCCGGGCGTGGCGATCGAGGCGATCGAGACGGTCTACTCCCATCCGCAGGCCAACGCCCAGTGCGCGCGGTTCCTGCGCACGCGGCTGGGGCACGCCCGGGTCGTGGCGACGAGCTCGACGGCGGAGGCGGTCCGCAGCGTGGCGATCGACGCGGGTGGGACGGGGAGGGACGCGGCGCTCGGCAACCAGCTGGCGGCCGAGCTCTACGGGGGCGAGGTCCTGCTCGACGGGGTGGACGACGCCGAGGGCAACGAGACGCGGTTCGTGTGGCTGGCCGTCCGCGACGACGGCCGTCCGGGGGCGACGGCGGCGGCGGCGGCGGCCGGTCCGGCGAAGACGTCCCTGGTGTTCTGGGGGGCAGGCGACGAGACGCCGGGATGGCTCGTGCGCTGCCTGTCGGAGTTCTCCGAGCGGGGGGTCAACCTGACGCGGATCGAGTCGCGGCCGCACCGGCTGGGTCTCGGGCACTACATGTTCTTCGCCGACCTCGAGGGCGCGGCGGGGGCAGCGGCGGTGGCGGCGGCGATCGAGCGGCTGGGCGAGCATTGCCAGACGGTGCGGGTGCTCGGCTCCTACGCCGTCGCCGGCCGGCCGGCCGGACGTTGACCCGTTTCTCGGGTCGCGGCAGCTAGACTCCGCGGCCAGACAGATGGCCACCGCGGTCCCGCCAGCACCACTGGGGTCCGCGCCACAAGACGAGCACCAGTGGCGCGGATCGACACCGCTGCCGAGCGCAGTGGTGGGTGGCCGGGTGCTCGTGCTGAACGCGACGTTCGAGCCGATCAACGTCTGCACGGTGCGCCGGGCGGTGGTCCTGCTCCTCAAGGAGAAGGCGGAGGTGCTCGAGCACGGGCGGTGGGCGCTCCATTCGGAGACGACGGCGATCGCCCGGCCGACGGTGATCCGGCTGATCACCTACGTCCACGTGCCGCGCGACGCGCACCGGCGAAAGATCACCCGGCGGGCGGTGTTCGCGCGCGACGACTGGAGCTGCCAGTACTGCGGGGCGCGGTCGAACCTGACGGTCGACCACGTGATCCCGCGGTCGAAGGGCGGCCCGTCGGACTGGGAGAACATCGTCGCCTCGTGCGCGCCGTGCAACCGGCGCAAGGGCGACCGGATGCCGGCGCAGGCGGGCATGCATCCGCGGCGGGCGCCGCGGGTGCCGCACGCGGAGATCTTCATCCACGTCTCGAGCCCGACGATCCCGACCGCCTGGCTCGCGTACCTGCCGCACGCGGCGTAGGGAGCCGCGGCCAACCGGCGTACCCGCCGCGTGCGACGCCGGGAGCGGCGGCCAAGCCGGCGGGCCTGCCGCGCGCGGCGTCGATGGCGCGACCGACACGCACGCTGGCGCCGCGACTGGGCGTAGACGCACGAAGGGCGCCTCGACGGGCGCCCCTCGCGTTGATTCTGTGCTGGACACAAGCCGCTACGGCATTGCCCTTCCCGGCGCCCGGATGGGCACGAGGAACCAGGCGGGCCGGGGGGACAAGCTCCGGCTGCCGGTGCGGCGGTGGTCCGGGTTGGATTCCGCTAGGCGGGTCCAGCCGACTGCTCCGACCTAGGGGCCGGCCACCTCCAGAGTCCCGAAAGTACTGTCAACCAATGTTAGGACCACCTCCTTTCGCTGGTAGGGAAAAGAGTAGCGGAAGGCGGGGACGAGGTCGAGGCTGACGCCGAGTCAGCTCGTCGGCCCGGTGGTCGTCTCGCCTGGTCGACTCCGGCGGAGCAGGATGCCTCCGACCAGGCCCGCCGCGAGGATCATCACCGCGCCGCCCGCCAGCGCCAGCGTGCCGGCACCTGACTCCGTGGCCGTCGACGCGGATCCCGCGGTGGCCGGGACGGCAGATCTCGCCCCCGGGAGTGCGGGCTTGCGGCCGACTGCGGAGTGGGGCGCGAGCCGCACCGGGCGCCGCGCTCGGGGACGCACGGGACGGGCGGGGGTCGGGGCCGGCGGCGGCGTGACCGACTTGATGCCACTCCCGAACAACGTCGGTGAGCGAGAGGAGGTATTCGGTGTGGAGGATCCGGTGTTGCGCGCTGACTGGAGCTGCAGCGCATATTCCTTGCCCGCCGGGGAGTTCGGATCGGCGAACACGCCGGGCGATATCTGGGCTGGCTGAGCGGCGGACGCTCCCGGCGGGCCGCCGAGCGCGAGCAGGCACAAGGTCAGGACTATCGCGCGGAACGGCCTCATGGCCTTGAACGTAGCGGCTAGGGAACGCTCGCGCGCGGGTTGATCATCAGGCTGGCCAGCGATCGGTCCCGCGGGTTGAGGCGGTGGGCGCGGGCGTAGTCGGCCCGAGCTGCTCGCCACAGGCCCCGGCGCGAGGCGATATCTCCGAGCAGGGTCAAGGTGACGAAGTTCTGCGGCTCGCGGGCCAAGGCCGTGGTCAGGGCTGCTCTCGCGGCCACCGCCTCGTCGAGGCGGGCGAGCGCGGCCGCCTTCACGTAGTAGGTGGTCACGGCGGCAGCGTCGAAGCCCAGCGAGCTGTTGGCCTCCCGGACCGCCACCGATGGATCGGTGGCCACCGCGCGCGCCGCACGGGCTCGGAAGCGGTCGGCGAGCCCTTGGCGGGCGAGGCTTCCGCCTGCCAATGCGAGCACGGCGAATACGACCACGGCACGGAGCGGCCTCAGCAAACGGGGCGGCGCCCAGCGAGAGGGACGGGCCGGCGGGATCCGGAGTTCGACTCCCACGCCGCGCTCGCGGGACCGCCCGGCTATGCGCCCGCCGGCCAGGACGACCGCCATCGCCGCGAGCACGATCGCCGTGAGACCGGGCAGGAGATGCATCCAATCGACGCTCGTCTGCACCAGCCAGGCGACCACAGCGCCGAGCGCCGCGACCAACAATGCGCGCGTAAGGCTTGACTCCCGCGCCCCGCGGCGCATGCTCCGTACGCTCGCGGCGAGACCGGCCAGGAAGGCGGCGAGCAGCGCGGCGCCGATCAGGCCGAGTTCCGCGAGAACCTGCAGCTCGAGCGAGTGGGGCTGGAGGATGTCCTCGTCGGTCGCGCGGGCCACGAAGTAGAAACGGCTGTAGTTGCCGGCACCGACGCCGATGATCGGATGGCTGCGCCACACGTCCCACGCGATTCGCCAGTAGTCGTAGCGGTTGCCGGCGCCCGAGAGGAGCCGTGATTGCGACGTATCGGCCGCGGCGGCTCCACCGGCCGTTGTCCCCGGCGCCAGATGGGTGAACGCGCGCCACTGCGCAGTGACACTGCGCCCGATGCGCGGAGCGCTGGCGACGACCACAGTGGCGCCGACCAGCGCGAGCGCCGCCAGCGCCACCGACCCGGCTCGGCGCAGGCTCACGGCGCGCTCGGGTCGCGCGGCGATGAGCCGTCTCTGGGCCGACGACGCGGCCGTCCAGACAGCGCCGACGCCGAGGGAGGCGAGCAGCGCCGCCCATCCGGCCGCGTGGGCCACCCCCACGGGCACGCCCGCGGTTCCATCGTGGTGGTAGACGGCGAGCAGCGGGCCGCGCGCGAGCGCGACGCCGACGGCAACGAGCGTCAGACCGAGCAGCCGACGGCGCCGGTCCGGGGCGACGAGCACGACGGCCAGCACGGAGGCGGCCAGGGCCAGGGCGGTGCCTCGCGACTGGGAGAGCAACGCCAGGCAGGCCATCAGCGTCGCGGCGCCGGCGCCGGCGCCGGCCACCGCGGGTCGTTCCCGCTCAGCGACAGACCAGCAGAGCCACAGGCCGATCACAAACAGGCACCCCTCTCCGTTCACGTACCCCAGCGGCTCGCTCAGCCGCCCGAGCGCGAACAGCGACCCCGGGTGGCCGCCGAGAAGCCGGGCGAGCACCGACAGGGCGACGGCCAGGACGCCGGCACCGGCCGCGCCCAGCAAGAAGGCAGACCGACGCTCGTCCGGCAGCAGGGTCACGAGCAGGACGAGCAGGGCTCCGTAGACGAGGAGGCGATCGCCGTCGACGATGGCGTTCTCGACGGACTCGGCCCAGGCCGTTGAAGCCAGCGACCATGCCCCCAGCCCCAGCAGACCCCCGATGGCGAGCGCGCCGGCGCCCCGCAGGCGCTCGGGGCGCGCGATCAGCGCCACCGCGGCGAGGACCACGAGGCCGAGTCCGATCGGCACCCAACTCGTGGCGTCGTAGTAGTCCGAGAGGAAGGGGCTGAGTCCCGAGCCCAGCCCGAGCACGACGAGAACCGCGACCGCGATGCGCCCCTGAGCCCGCCCCTCATCGGTCGCCGGCGTCACGGGGTAGGCGGGGGCTCGCAATGCGAACGCCATGCGATCACGTCGTCGCCCGTTGCCGGCGACCCGGGAACGGCCGACGGGCGGTCACGTTTCGCGGACGAACATGAACTGATTGCAGCCGAGACCGCCTCCGGCGGTCCGGAGACGCTCCAGCACGAAACCCCGACGGCGGCAGAAGTCGAACACCTCGGCCGGGGTGGCCACCTCGAAGGGATAGCCACCCACCCAGTCGATCAGGTCGTGCCACCGGCTCATGCCTCGCTGCCGCTTGTACTGGGTCCAGCTGCGGACGTAGGCCCCCGGGTTTCCCGCGGCGGTGTTGAAGGCCAGCAACAGGAGCTCCCGCGGGAGCATCACGACGACGGCGTAGGCGGGTCGAGCGCTCGTCGGCAGCCGCCCGTAGCCGCGCTTGACGGCTCGCCAGAGGCGGCTGCGGAGACCTTGGTCGTTGTAGATCGAGATGAACAGCCGTCCGCGGGGCTTGACCGCTCGGCAGGCAAGCTCGAGAGCGTTCCACATCTGTCCGGTGTGGTGGAGTACGCCCCAGGAGTAGACGACGTCGAACACGCCGAGATCGTGCATGAAGGCGGCGTCAGTGGCGTCACCACGCGTCACGGTCCACCTCACCGCCGGGTCGGCGAACCGCCGCCGCACCTCGTCTGTGCACGCCACGCTCTGCGGATCGAAATCGACGGAGCGCACCCGGTCGGCGCCGAGGCGTGTGGCGGCGAGCGAAAAGAGGCCGCTGCCCGAGCCGAGGTCGAGCACGGTCTGTCCTTGGAGGTCGTCGGTCCCGAGAAAGTCCCGCATGGAGCGGACGGCCTCGTCGATGCGCGCGTCGTCGATCGTCTCCAAGAAGCGCAGCCAGTTTGCGCCGAAGGCGAATCGCGCCTCGCTACGGGAAGCGGGGCGCTGCGTCCCGGTCATGTCGAATGGGACCCAGCGCCGGCAGACCAGGGAGTACTCGCTGCGGCGAGGGCCGCGACGACGGCGAGGGCCGTTGACGCGGCCGGTGTGACGAGGCCGTTGACGAACAGCAACCCGACGCCGGCAGTCACGATGCCGCCGACGACGGCGGCATCGACGCCGCGCCTGATCGCCGACCGGGCTCCGGCTCCGACAGCGAACACGACCAGAAGGAAGGGGACGATGCCGGCAATTCCCAGCTCGGCGGCGATCCGGAGATACTCGTCATGGGTGGCCATGGAGCCCAGCGGAGCGCGCGCGCTGGCGTAGCCGGCGAACCGCTGCCAGCCGATCCCCACGAGGGGAGCGCTCTTGAAAGCGTCGATGGCCAGTCGCGCCACCGAGAGTCGGGCGTCGATGTAGCGACGCTCGATCCGGGCGCTCGCCGCTGCGTCCAGGCGCACGACTGGCCCCTGGAGGGTCAGGTTCGCGGCCCGCAGCTGTGCCGGGGTTCGGATCGTGAGGCGACGGATCTCTAGATCCGGGGCCGCCGCCGCCTGCCACAGGTAGAACCGCGCCGCGGTCGCATCCTGGCTCGGCGTCCAGGCGAGACTGAAGCGACGCCAGCGCGCCGAGACGGTAGCGTGCCCGACCGAAGGCGACAAGCCGAGCCGGTCGTCTTCGAGGGCGAACCCGATCGGCACATGCCGGGCGCTGGATCTCACCTCGAAGCTCACCCTGCGGAACGCGCCGCGGGGCACGCGTCCGAGATCGAGGCTCAGGCCGCGGCCCGCGGTACCGGTGGACGCCATCAGGACGCCCGGGGCCGGATTGCGCAGCGTGGCGGGGCCGGCGCTGATCAGGCCGCGCGCGTTGCCGTCCCATCCGCTGCGATCGCGCGCGGCCGCGGCCGGGCGCACAGCGGACAGGTCAGCGTTGGTTCGCGCCTGATCGAAGCTCGAGTAGCCGAGGACCGCGGCCAGCGCCGCGGCGGCGGCGCCGCCGACCAGAACGGTGAACTGCCTGCGCCGTCGCGCCGGGAGGAGCGCCACGGCGACGAGCGTACCGGCGGCGGAGGCGAGTATGGCTCCGCGGGAATAGGTCATGGCGACGGCCAGGGTCATCGCCGCGAGGCCCAAGACGGCGACGGCGCGCTGCCGCTTGTTGCCCCTTATGAGCAGAACGGCAGCGATCGGGACACCGACGGCGATCGAGAACCCGAGATAGTTGGGATTCCCGAAAGGCCCGCCGATCCGGCCGGCGAACGGCATCGGGGGGACCGCGGACTGACGGATGTCCACGATGGATAGGAGACCGAGCAGCGCGCAGACGGTCGAGCCGACCAGGGCAGCCAGCAGCAGCGGCATCCGCAGGCGCGGCGCCACGGCAGCGCAAATGGCCAGGAGGGCGGCCAGCGAGGCGAGCTCGGTGTACCCGTACCAGGAGCCGGCGCAGAAGCAGCCACGGGTGGCGGCGCTGAGGGTCATGACGACCCACAGACCGCCGAGCCCGGCGAGGAACAGGATGAGTCCCGGCGGCGGGGCACCCCGGGGCGCCCGCCGGAACAGCAGCACTGCCGTGGCCAGCGCCAGCGCCAGCAGCGCCGCCCGTCCGAGGGTGACGCCGGCCAGCGACTGGGTGGAGTACGTCTGCCAGAAGGGCCCGACCCCCGCAGCGCCGACGATGACCGCCAGCGCGAGTGGCTCGATCCGAGGCCTAGGCGGCAAGGGCCTCCTCGATCACGGCAAGATGGCCGTCGACGCTCTCCCGCATGCTGAAGCGCCGGCTGACGTGCCGATGGGCGCGCCAGCCAGTTTCGCGGCAGAGCGCCGGATCCGTCAGGAGCCGGGTGAAGATGGTCCGCGTGGTCGGATCGTTTCCGAGGCCGACCAGCCAGCCGACTCCGTCCTCGACGATCTCCGGGATGCCGCCCACCCGGGTGGCAACGATCGGCCGACCGGCGAAGCCGCCCTCGATGAGCGCGTTCGGCGAACCCTCGTGGTCGGAGAAGAGGGCGGCGATGTGGCATCGACCCCAAAAGGCCCGAGAGTCGTCGATGCGCCCGAGGAAGCGGACGCGGCCGTGGAGCCCGAGCTGTCCCACGCGCTCGCGCACCCATGGGAGGGTGACGCCGTCGCCACCGAGCTGTGCCTCCCAGGAGATATCCCGCGGGAGCTGCGCGAGAGCGTCGACGAACCGGCCGTGCCCCTTCCCGGGGCGGAAGTTGGCCAGGTATCCGATGACCGGCGGCCCTTCGGGCATCGGGAGCGGGGGTAGGTCCGGATGGGCATTGCGGACGAGGCGCAACTTGCTCCGGTCGATCCCGCGCCACTCCGCTTGATCGAGCACGGCCTGGGAATTCGCAGTGACGAGATCAGCCATGGCCTCGGCGCCGCGAATCGCGCGCTTGGCGGCCGGGATCCGCTCCACCTCGGCTCCGCTGATGCTCCGCCGGGCCACCACGGACCGGACGCCGAGGCACCGCGCCAACGGAACGAGGAACAGTGATGTTTCCTCGAGCCAGGGGTAGACGACGTGGGGCTCGATCCGGCCCATGATGCGGGCGTAACGGGCGGCCATCAGCGGGGGGTGCAGGAGGCGGTGGACGTCGCCCGCCCCAATCGTGGCGATCGGGATCCCGAGCTCGTCCAGCCGGTCCCGCAGGATCCCGTTGTTCGACGCCCGCGCCGTAACCAGGGTCGCGTCGATGGCCCGGCCGTGGAGATGGGTCATGACCTCCACGACCTGCGACTCGCTTCCGCCGACGGGAGACAGGCCGCCGATGGCGAACAAGACGCGCGGTCGGGCGGGGATCGCGTTAGGCCGAAACATCGATGGCGCACCTGTGCCACATCTCGAGCATGACGAGATTCCACAGACGGCTCGTATGGTCGGCCGAGCCACTCACGTGCTGTGAAATCAACTCATCGACCGCCGATTGGGCGAAGTAATGACGTCCCACCGTACGGGGATCCGTCAGGACATCCAGTAGCCAGGGGCGCAGCTCGTTTCGCAACCACGCGCCGATCGGCACTCCGAAGCCCTGCTTGCGGCGGTGGACGAGATCCTGGGGGAGCCCTCGCCGGGCCGCGAGTTCCTTGAGCGGCCATTTCAGCTGCCCGTGCCGCAGCTTGATCTCGCCTGGGAGTCGTGCGGCGAACTCGTGGACACGGTAGTCGAGGAAGGGTGAGCGGACCTCGAGCGAGTGAGCCATGGACATCCGATCGACCTTGACCAGCAGATCTCCGGGAAGGTACGTGGCGATGTCCAGTGCCATATACCGGTTGACCCCACCCGCGGTTGGCAATGCGAGCACGTTCTCCCACGCGTCCTGTGAGCCGGATACCAGTGCCTTGGCCCCGGGCAGAGTCATCCGCTCTACGTCAGCCGGAACGAAGTGTGTCATCATGTACGCGTAGCGTTCCCCGGAGGGTCGGGCCATCGCTTGGAGGCCGTACCGGACCCGCCTGAGCATCGCGCCGTCCGGGACCACCCGTAGCCCGAACCGGGCCAACGGCTCACACATGACCTCTAGCCGGTCGCCCGCATGGGCGAGGCGATAACGCTCATAGCCGGCGAACGCCTCGTCACCGCCGTCGCCCGACAGCGCGACGGTGACATGGCGGCTGGTGACCTCTGAGAGCAGGTAGCTGGGGATCGCCGAGGAGTCGGCGAACGGCTCGCCGAGTCGCCGCACCACAGACTCCAGGGTGGCGCCGATGTCGGGCTCGACGAGGAACTCCTCATGCTGGGTGCCGTATATCTCCGCGACGCGCCGGGCGTGGGCGCCCTCGCTGAAGGCGGCGTCCGAGAAATCGACCGAGAACGTGCGCACCTGGGACAGCTCTTCGGCCATGTAGGCGACCACGAGGCTCGAGTCGATGCCGCCGGACAGGAACGCGCCGAGGGCTACGTCGGAGCGCAGGCGCGACGACGTCGCCTTGCGCATCAGACCGTCGAGCTGATCGACGATCCCGGCAGGGTCGCAGGCCGGGGCGCCGTGCGCGGAGGGCAGGTGCCACCACCTCCAAGTTCGAATCTGTCCGTCGCAGTAGGTCAGAGCCTCGCCCGGAGCGAGCTTGAGGATGCCTTCAAAGCCCGTGCGGGGCGGCGGGACGTACTGCAGGGTCTGGTACTGGCCGAGGGCAAACAGGTCGGGGCGGGCCGGGACGCGACCGCTGGCCAGGATCGCGGCGGGCTCGCTGGCATAGACGAGGCCGCCGGCCACCGCCGCCCAGTAGAGGGGCTTGACGCCGAGGCGATCGCGCGCGAGCAGCAGTGTCTGCTCGCGGACATCCCACAGTGCGATGCTGAACATGCCCTGGAGCTGCTCGAGGAACCGACTCCCGCGTTCCTCGTACAGATGCGAGATGACCTCGACGTCAGACTGGCTTGACAGCCGGTGACCCCGGCTGCGAAGCCCGTCAGCGAGTTCGGGCGCGTTGTAGATCTCGCCGTTACAGGTCACCGCGATCGTGTGCAACTCGTTGAACAGGGGCTGCTCGCCGGTCTTGAGATCGATGATCGACAGCCTCCGGAAGCCGAGGCCGACGCGGCCGGGAGCGGTGAACTCGCCCTTTGAATCAGGCCCGCGATGATCGAGGGTTGAGCACATCCGGCGCAGGCAGGCTTGGTCGACGTCAACGGGGCCAGCCCAGCCCGCCAAGCCGCACATGGCTACGCGCCTCGCGCCGGCCGCTGGGCGAATGGCAAGCAGTTGATCAGGTGATGGAGCAGATCTCCCCGGCGGGGACGGCCGAAGGCGGCGCGAATCGCGATCCCGGTGCGGCGGCGGAGCAACAGCAGCATGAACAGGGCGGCCGACCAGTACGAGACCGCGGACGCGGCCGCCGCGCCGAGGATTCCGAGTCGAGGGAGCAGGAGGAGGTTGAGCACGAGGTTGACTAGGGCGGCAGCCAGGGCTGCGACCGAGATGGACGACGGGGCGCTCATTCGGAAGAGCAGCGTACGGACGGGACCTTCCACGGCCAGACCAACCGCGCCGATACACAATACGGCGAAGGGCAGCACGGCGCCGGTCCAGGCCGGCCCGTAGGCAAACCGAACCAGCGGATATGAGCCGGCGCAGACGATGAGAACGAACAGCACCGATACCGCCGTGCTCTGCCGGACGAACTCCAGCGTGTAGCGGGTGGCGTCTTCCTCTCCGGCGTCGGTCTGGTCCTGCAGCGCCGCGAGCCCGAGCGTAGACGTCGCGACCACGACGACATCGGCCAGGGTCGCCGAGAGGGAGTAGACGCCGGCTTGAGCGCTGCTCAGCAGCGCGCCGACCAGGAGCAGATCGAGGCGCAGGTTGAGGAACAGAGAAATCGACGCCGCATGAACGGCCAAGCCGGCGCGGACGGCCCGCCCGAGCAGATCCCACGACGTGTGCGGAAGGAGGTTGGCGGCGCCAACCACGCGGACGAGCACGACGGCCAGCGCCAAGGTGATCCCGGAGGTCGTCACGAGGTTGATCGCGAGTGTCGCCTCCGGGCTGAGGTCGGCGAACGTGGCGGTTGCGGCCAAAAGCGCCAGTTGCAGTAGGCCGAACAGGGCCTGGATGCCTCCGTAGGCATTCACGCGGCCCGCCCGCAAGATCAGCGCGGCATAGAGCTGACCGCCGATCGCCGCCGGAACGGTTCCGGCCGCGAGAAGAACGCTCGCCGTGCTCGCGTCCGCCAACAGCGACTGACGCGTGGCCAAGCCGACGGTGGCGACGACGGCGAACGTCAACAGGCCCAGGCCGAGGGAGGCCGCGGAGGACATCCGGGCGAGCTCGTCGATCGTCGTCTCGCGACGGGCGAGCATGCGCGCACAGGCCGACTCGATCGAGCAGTGCAGCGCCACCCAGCCGATCGTGGCGAGGTTCAGCGGCAGGGCGTATTCAGCGCGGCCCGTGGGCCCGAGGGTTCGGGCGATCACCAAACCCGCCAGGAAGCCGCAGAGGTACTGCAGGGCGCGCCACCCCAGGAGCCGGCTGCCGCGCCGCAGCGAAACGCGGACATCGCGCGGCCCTTCCACCGGCTCGTCGATCACGCTCGACACCGACCCAGCGAGCGGGCTACGCCGCCGCCGGTCACTCGGTCCGACGACGGAGGCTGGGTTCGCTCAGGGTTTTCGGTACAGGCGCGAGCCATGTCGGCGGCACGCCCGCCATGCTAAGCGACGCGCCGCGAGGGATGTGCGTCGCGGCGAGCGCACGACCGTCGCCGGGTGCGTCCTGCCGGCTTCGCATGATTGTCCGCTGCGCACCCTGAGCCGGCATCGACATCGAGGCTGGCGCGGCAGCCGGGCGCTTCGCGGCGGCCACATCCGGCGATCGGGGGCGGGTTTGCGCCGGCGGTGCGTCGACGTGGCCCGGCTGGCCGTGAAAGAGTATGGCCAGCGATGAGACTCGTTATGACGCTCGTGGTGCGCAACGAGGAGGAGCTTCTCGAGGCCAACCTCGACTTCCACTTCGCGCAGGGGGTCGACTTCGCGCTCGTCACCGATCACGACTCCACCGACGGGACGCCCGGCATCCTCGAGCGCTACGCCCGAGCGGGCCTCGTCCGGGTGTTCATCGACCGCGAGCCCGGGCACGACCAGGCTCGTCGCGTGACGCGGATGGCGCGGATCGCGGCGGTCGAACACGGAGCTGACTGGGTGATCAACAACGATGCGGACGAGTTCTGGTGGCCGCGTATCGGAAGTCTGCGCGACGTGTTCGTGGCGATCCCTTCGGAGTACGGGCAGGTCGAGGTGAGACGCAGCAACTTCGTCCCGCGACCGGTCGACGGGCAGCCGTTCTTTCGGCGCATGCTCTACCGCGAGGCGCAGTCGTTCAACCCCAGCGCGCTTCCGCTCGAGTCGAAGGTGGCGCATCGGGGGGACCCGGACATCGCCATCGCCGCGGGCAATCACCGGCTGCTCACCAACGGGCTGCGGCCGCTGCCCGCGACCGAGCTCGAACTCGTCGAGATCTTCCACATGCCGATGCGCTCCTACGACCAGTTCGAGCGCAAGGTGGTTCAGATTGGAGAGGGCTACGAGAAGCTGCGCGACCGCCAGGACGGCGACGGCCGTGACCAGCTCATGCTGCTGGAGATCTACCGGGCCGGGGGTTTGCGCGACTACTTCGAGGCGCACGTGCTCTCGCAGGTGGAGCTCGACCAGGCGGTGAGCGAGGGGCTGGTGGTCGTCGACCGTCGCCTCGAGCGGTTCCTCGCCGCGCTGGGCCGGCCGGGGTGCGGCGCTGCCGTCGGCACGGGCACGCCGGACGGGGAGTTCGCCGCGCAAGCTCTCGGCACGGCGCTCGAGTTGGAGCGCGCGCGAGCCCGGGTCGGGGAGCTCGAGCGGGCGCTGGATGCCGAGCGTGAGCACGCCCGCGCCTGTGGGCAGGCGCGGGACGCGGCGTCGGCCGAGCGCGACGAGGCCAGGAAATCCCTCGAGCTCCTCCGGGGCAGCCGCCTCGTCCGGCACACGAAGGCGCTCCGAACCGCGTATTACCGTGTTCGGAGCTGGAGATGAGGCGGCCTCCACGACTCAGGGCCACCGTCTCGGCCGCCGTCGTCCTCGCCATCTGCGGCTCCGGCCGCGGCGGCGTCGGCCCGGGGGCTGAAGGCGATGTGGGGCCCGGCGGACGGACGGTCGGCGGCGTCGCCTTCCCCATATACCGGGATCTGGGCGTCCAGCTCTTCGAGGCCAGCCTCGACTGGGCCACGACCGCGCGGGCGAAGCCCGGCCACCCGCGCGACCCGACGCGACCCCGCCTACGTCTGGCCGGCCGCTCTCGGCGCCGCGGTGGCCGCCAGCAGCGCGGCGCGGCATGCGCGTGGCGGTCCAGCTGATCGGCGCGCCGCCGCTGGGCGAACGGCGGTCAGGCCGCCGAACTGGGCCCCGCCGGTCGCCAGCGACTTCGCCGACTTCGCTTACGCCGCGGCCCGTCGCTATCCGACGGTCCACGTGTGGATGATCTGGGGCGAGCCGACGCGGCGCGTCAGACTTCCAGCCGCTCGTCGCGCGCCGACCCGGCCGAAGCCGCTCAACGCGGCCCAGCGGGCGGCGCCCCACCGGTACGCGCAGATGCTCGACGCCGCCTACGTCGCGCTCAAGCGCGGCGAGCCGGCGGAACCTGGTGGTCGGCGGGATGACCTTCAC
The DNA here is from genome assembly GCA_963795745.1 of uncultured Solirubrobacterales bacterium. Classification (GTDB taxonomy): domain Bacteria; phylum Actinomycetota; class Thermoleophilia; order Solirubrobacterales; family Solirubrobacteraceae; genus Palsa-513. The sequence goes on along the minus strand of CAWCIT010000014.1, from coordinate 106,000 downwards.
GACCGGCGACATCGACACGCTCCATTGGATCGAGAACCTCCGGCTGCCGAACGGTCGGCCGCCGCGGATGGATCTCTACGGGCACAACCCGTTCTCCTTTCGCGACCCCGAACCTCGCCAACCCGCCGTCACCGCTGGGGGCGGTCGACTTCTCTGACCTGGGCCGCCTGGCCGGCTGGATCGACCGCTACCTGGGCCGGGGCCGGCCGCAGATCAGACTGTTCCTCTCGGAGTGGACGATCCCGACGGCGGTCGACAACGAGTTCAACTTCTATGTCGACCCGGCGGTCCAGGCGCAGTGGATCACCGACGGCCTGCGCATCGCCCGGAGCTGGTCGCGTATCTACGCCTTGGGCTGGATCCACCTGTACGACGATCCGCCCACGTCCGCCGGCGGACTGCTCGACGCGCAGGGCAACAAGAAGCCCGGCTACTACGCCTGGAAGAACGGCTGAACGCCGGCCTACGCGGCGTCCGCGCCCGGCCCGTCGAGCCCGTCGTCGACGGATCCCCCAGCGAAGTCGGCCGCCGTGGGGTCGACGGCACCGATGTCGGCGTCCTCGATGTCGGCGGACGACTCGGCGACGAGGGCGATCGCGCTGACCGTGTCGTCCTCCTTGAGGTTCATCACCCGAACGCCCTGCGAGCCGCGGCCGTAGCGGTTGATGCCGCGGACCGACGTCCGCTGGACCATGCCGGAGTGGGAGATGAAGACGAGCTCCTCGTGCTCACGCACGACGAGGGCGCCGGCCAGCGCGCCCTTGCTCTCGGTCAGGGCGATCGTCTTGACGCCCATCGTCCCGCGGCCCTTGCGCGGATAGTCGGCCAGGGCGGTGCGCTTGCCGTATCCGTTCTCGGTGACGACGAGGAGCTCCTGGTCGTCGCGGGCGACGTCCATGGCCAGCAGGTGGTTGCCCTGCTGGGAGACGTTCATCCCCTTCATCCCCGAGGTGTCGCGTCCCATCGGCCGGATCTGCGCCTCGTGGAAGCGGGCGGCCTGGCCGGAGCGGCTGACCATGAGGATGTCGTCGTCGCCTGAGGTGCGCCGCACGGCGACGAGCTCGTCGTCGGGGCGAATGTTGATGGCGATGATCCCGTCGGCGTTGATCGGGGTGTTGTAGGCGCCGAACTCGGTCTTCTTGACGATGCCCTGGCGCGTGGCGAAGATCAGATAGGCCCCCTCGTTGTAGTCGCGGGTGGCCAGGACCGACTGGACGCGCTCGCCTTCGCGCAGCGGCAGGATGTTGACCAGGGCCCGGCCCTTGGCCGTCCGCGAGGCCTCCGGCAGCTCGTAGACCTTCGAGCGGTAGACCTTGCCGCGGTTGGTGAAGAACAGCAGGTAGTCGTGGGTCGAGGAGATGAAGAGGTGCTCGATGAAGTCGCCGTCCTTCATGTCCATGCCGGTGACCCCCCGGCCGCCGCGGTGCTGCTGGCGGTAGGTCACCAGCGGCAGCGACTTGATGTAGCCGGAGCGGGTGATCGCGATCACCATCTGCTGATCGGCGATGAGATCCTCGATGTCGATCTCGTCGTCGGACGCGGAGATCTCCGTCCGCCGTACGTCGCCGAAGCGCTCGGAGATCTCCTCGAGCTCCTCCTTGATGATCGACAGGACGCGGAGCTCGTCGCCGAGGATCGCCCGCAGCTCGCCGATGCGCTCCATCGTGTCGGCGTGCTCCTTGCGGATCTGGTCGGACTCGAGCGCGGTCAGCTGGGACAGGCGCAGGTCGAGAATCGCCTGGGCCTGGATCACGGTGAGCTCGAAGCGGGCGACGAGCTGCTCGCGGGCGCGCTCGCGGTTGGGCGAGGAGCGGATCAGCTCGATCACGGCGTCGAGGTTCTCGAGCGCGATGAGGAGGCCCTCGAGGATGTGGGCGCGCGCCTCGCGCTCGGCCAGCTCGTGCTTGGTCCGGCGGACGATGACCTCGCGCTGGTGGACGACGTAGTGGTGGATCACGTCGCGCAGGGGAAGGGTCTTGGGGACGCCGTCGACCAGGGCGACCATGTTGACCCCGAACGTCGTCTGCATCGACGTGTGCTTGTAGAGCTTGTTGAGCACGACCTTGGGCAGGGCGTCGCGCTTGAGCTCGATCACCAGGCGCATGCCGCGCTTGTCGGACTCGTCGCGCAGGTCGGAGATCTCGGAGATCTTCTTCTCGTGCACCAGGGCCGCGATCTTCTGGATCAGGCCGCCGTCGCCGCCCTTCTTGACCATGTACGGCAGCTCGGTGACGATGATCGCCTCCTTGCCGTGGGTCAGCGGCTCGACGTGGGCCCGGGCCTGGATCCGGACGCGTCCGCGGCCGGTCTCGTAGGCGGCGACGATTCCGGCCCGGCCGAGGATGATGCCCCCGGTCGGGAAGTCCGGGCCCTTGATGTGGCGGGCGAGCTCGTCGGCGTCGATGCCCGGGTTCTCGATGTAGGCGATCGTGGCCGCGATGACCTCGCGCAGGTTGTGCGGCGGGATGTTCGTCGCCATCCCGACGGCGATCCCCGACGAGCCGTTGACCAGGAGGTTCGGGAACCGGGCCGGCAGCACCGTCGGCTCCTGCTTGCGCCCGTCGTAGTTGGGGACGAAGTCGACCGTGTCCATGTCGAGGTCGCGCAGCATCTCGGTGGCCAGGCGGTCGAGACGGGCCTCGGTGTAGCGCATGGCGGCGGCCGGGTCGTCGTCGACCGAGCCGAAGTTGCCCTGGCCGTCGACGAGCGGGTAGCGCATCGAGAAGTCCTGGGCCAGGCGGACGAGGGCGTCGTAGATCGCCGAGTCGCCGTGGGGGTGGTAGTTGCCCATCACCTCGCCGACGATGCGGGCGCACTTGGCGCGGGCGCGGGTCGGGCCCAGGCCGAGCTCGCTCATCCCGAAGAGGACGCGGCGGTGGACCGGCTTGAGGCCGTCGCGGACGTCGGGCAGCGCCCGGCCGATGATCACCGACATGGCGTAGTCGAGGTACGCCGAGCGCATCTCATCCTCGAGCGCCCGCGGCTCGACGTTGCCGCCGCTCAGGATCTCAGTGGCCATCGCTGATCACCCCTCCTAGACATCGAGGTTGACGACGGAGCGGGCGTTGTCCTCGATGAACGCCCGGCGCGGCTCGACCTGGTCGCCCATCAGCATCGAGAAGATCAGGTCGGCTTCGACCGCGTCCTCGATCTTGACCTGCGAGAGCGTGCGCGACGCCGGGTCCATCGTCGTCTCGGCGAGCTGCTCGGCGTTCATCTCGCCGAGACCCTTGAACCGCTGGAGCGAGATGCCCTTCTGAACCATGCTCATCACGGCGTCGCGCAGTCCCTCGAAGGAGGCCGGCGTCTCGTGAGCGTCGGCCAGGCGGACGCTGAACGCCGGCGTCCCGGCCAGCTCGGTGAGCTGCTGGTGGACGCGGACGAGCTGGCGGTACTCGGTCGAGTCGAACAGGCTCCGGCGCAGCTTGAGCGTCCGGGCGAAGCCCGTCCGGCGCTCGGTCACGCGGACGAGGAGGTCGGTCTCGTCCTCGCTGACGAGCTCGGCCAGGTAGACGGAGTCGCCGGTGACGGGGCGGCTCAGGAGCGCGACGGCGGCCTCCGAGCCCTCGACCGCTTCGTCGAGGATCGAGCACTCGTCGATGAAGCGGACGACATCGGAGCCGTGGGCCGCGCGCAGCGACGACGACCAACCCTCGTACTGGCGCAGCAGCCGCAGCAGCTTCTGCCAGCGGGCCTCGGTCAGCTTGAGCTCCCGGCCGTGGCGGTCGGTGACCGTGAACTTGTCGAGCTTGTCGAACACGAGGATCTCGCCGAGCTCGGACTCCTTCTCGATGTAGCGCTCCCGGCTGCCCTGCTTGAGCTTGTAGAGCGGCGGCTTGGCGATGTAGACGTACCCGGCCTCGATCAGCTCCTGCATCTCGCGGAAGAGGAGTGTGAGTACCAACGTCCTGATGTGAGCTCCGTCGACATCGGCGTCCGTGTTGTGGGCGCAGAGGCCGCCCGCGATGAAGTTCTCATCGCCCCAGACCGAGAAGTCGTAGACGCAGCCGTTGGTCGCGGCCGTCCGCGAGATGGACGTCACCGGAAGGCCGATGAGCGTGTCGGAGATCGACTGATAGCGCCGCGGTCCTCGGCGGACGCTGGACATCCGCGCGCGTACCGTCTCCGCCCCCGGGTGATCGGCCCAGGCGTCCTCGAGCGTGCCGAGATCGGCGGCATCGGTGATGGTTATCGACCAATGGGGATGCTTCTGTTCGATCGGCAGACCCCGTAGCTCGCCGGCGGCGCCGGTGGGATGCCGGACCGAAGTCGACGCGACGACGCCCAGCGAGGAGAGGAGGTAGCCAAGCCCGCCAGCCAGGTCGCGCGACGAGGTGTTCAGAACCACGCGGCCCCGTGTCACCGTCCCGTCTGCGAGGAGGAGGCCGCGCAGGAACGCGAGCCGGAGCGGTTCGCTGACGTTGAAGACGATGTCGGGGATCCGCTTGGACAGCGATGTCGTGCCGCCGAACCCGAAGATGTGGGCCCACGCCAGGGCGGCAACCCGGTTGACGAGCCTGAGCTCACCCGTCGGCCGGTTGGAGTCGGCGTAGAACCGCGGAGCGATACCGAACACCGACGTCATCGCGTCGGTCATCTCGCCCAGGAGTCGGCGGTTCCCGTTGCCAAAGGAGAGGCGCACGCCGCCGCGGGCCGACACGCATCCCTCGGCGAGGTAGAAGCCCAGGAGCGACAACAGCTTCTCGTCGACGGCGACGTAGCGGGGGAGCGGCTGATGGGCGTAGTGCTCGGGCGTGAGTGCGACGTCATCGCGCCCGTCGAAGAACTCGAGGTCGCGTTCGTCCAGGTCGCTGAGGCGAACCTCGTCGCGGACGCGGTTGCGCGGGGCGGCGCGGTAATGGCGCCGCCACGTCCGCTCGAGCGCGCCTTCGCAGACCTGCACCCGCCGCCGGACGGACTCGACATCGCCGCCGACGGCCGTGACATAGGCCTCGAAGTGAGACAGGATCGGTCGCGCCGTGCCCTTCTCCCAGCCGTAGAACGTCACCGGCTGCCGTATTCCCACCGCGTCGCAGAGCGCTCGCTGCGACACGCGGTTGGCGCGGCGGAGCGCGGCGAGCTCGAGCCGCACGTCCTCCGGGACGTCGACCCGCGGCTCGGTCAGCTGCGCGTTTTCGGCGTGCTCGACCAGGACGCGCTGGCGGCCCCAGTCGCGGACGGCCGCGCCACGCAGCCAGACCTGGCGGGCCGCCTCCGGCACCTGGTGGAGCTCGCGCACGAGGTCGAGGCGAGCGGGCGCGGTCGGGGCCAGGGAGATGCGGCGCGGCGCGGCGAGGACGTCGCCGACGGCGAGCTCATCCCCCCGTCTGGTCCGGAGCTCGCCGCCCTCGTAGACGTAGACCGAGTGGTTGGCGGTGACGCGCAGCGACCGCCCGTAGAGCGCGGCGACCTCGTAGAGGGGTTCCCTGGTCGCGTGGCGCACGACGCCCTTGATCGAGCCGAAGCGGACCTCCCGCCCGCCGAGACCCACGGACACAACGTCGCCCAGCCGGCCGTAGAGCGAGCGCACCAGCCCCTGTGGCCCGTCGGCGGGGAGTCCGTCGACGAGAGGGTCGACGAACTCGCCAATCGTCGTCATCCGCACGCCGTTGCCGTCGCCGTCGCGGACGAGCACGTGCTCGTCTCCATCGACGCTCATCAGGATGACCTTGTGGTACCGGGCGTTCTCGATGTTGAACTCGTCGCGGACGCCGGTGCCGATCGCGGTGATCAGGGCCTGGATCTCGGTGTTCTGAAGGACCTTGTCGATGCGGCTCTTCTCGACGTTGAGGATCTTTCCGCGCAGCGGCAGGACCGCCTGGGTGTTGCGGTCGCGGCCCTGCTTGGCCGAGCCGCCGGCCGAGTCGCCCTCGACGACGAAGAGCTCGGCGAGCGAGGGGTCCTTGATCGAGCAGTCGGCGAGCTTGCCGGGGAGGGTCGAGTTCTCGAGCGCCGACTTGCGCCGGGTGAGGTCGCGCGCCTTGCGGGCGGCCTCGCGGGCGCGCTGGGCCTGGACCGACTTCATGATCACCGCGCGGGCCTCGGCCGGGTTCTCCTCGAGGAACTCGGAGAGGCCGGCGTTGACGATCGACTCGACGAAGCCGGCCATGCCCGGGTTGCCGAGCTTGGTCTTGGTCTGGCCCTCGAACTGAGGGTCGCGGAGCTTGGCCGAGATGACGGCGGTCAGGCCCTCGCGGACGTCCTCGCCGACAAGGTTGTCCTCCTTCTCCTTGAGCATGCCCTTGTCGCGGGCGTACCGGTTGAGCGTCCGGGTCAGAGCCGACCGGAAGCCGCTGAGGTGGCTGCCGCCCTCGTGGGTGTTGATGTTGTTGGCGAAGGAGAAGATCGACTCCTGGTAGGAGGCGTTCCACTGCATCGCGACCTCGACGGCGCCCTCGTCGCTCTCGCCAGCGAAGAAGATGACCTTGCGCCCGACCGGCTCCTTGTTCTGGTTGAGGTAGCGGACGAAGTCCTCGATGCCGCCCTCGTACTGGAACTCGACCACCGATCCGGCGTCGCGCTCGTCGGTCAGGGTGATGCGCAGCCCACGGGTCAGGAAGGCGGTCTCGCGCAGGCGCTCCTCGAGGGTCCGGACGTCGAACTCGAGCGTCTCGAAGATCTCGGGATCCGGATGGAAGGTGATGGTCGTCCCGGTCGGGGCGCCGGGCTCGAGCGCCGGACCGGTGACCAGCGGATGCTTGGGGACGCCGCGGGCGTACTCCTGGTGGAAGACGTGGCCGTCGCGGCGAATCTCGACGAACAGCCGCTCGGAGAGCGCGTTGACCACCGACCCGCCGACGCCGTGGAGGCCGCCGGAAACCTTGTAGCCGCCGCCGTCGCCGAACTTGCCGCCGGAGTGCAGGACGGTGAACACGACCTCGACCGCCGGCCGACCCTCCTTCTCCATGATCCCGACCGGGATGCCCCGGCCGTCGTCGCCGACGGTGACCGAGTTGTCGGGGTGGATCGTGACCTCGACCGAGTTGGCGAAGCCGGCGAGAGCCTCATCGACGGAGTTGTCGACGATCTCGTAGACCAGATGGTGCAGGCCCCGTACACCGGTCGAGCCGATGTACATGCCGGGCCGCTTGCGGACCGCCTCGAGCCCTTCGAGGACGGTGATGTCCCCGGCGCCGTAGTCAGCGGCGCCGCGGTTGCTCTGGTCTGCCAAGGATCCTCCGATTACGTGAGAACGCCCCGGTCGGTGTCCGCGTGACGCCGTTCCGGGGCGGGTGTCGCTGGTGAGAAGAATGATACCACAAGGCCCCCTTTCCAGGACCCCTCATGGCGGGAGGAAAGACCTGCAAAATCGCATTATTGGGCGTACATAACGGGGGCTTCGGGCGGTCAGCGCGCGGCCGTCGCGCGGCAGCGCAGGGCCCGGAGGGCCGGGCGGCCGAGCGCGGCGTTGATCTGCTCGACGACCTCCGGCCCCATCAGGTCGAGCTCGTGCGCCCAGACCGCCTCGGAGCAGGCGACGGTCAGGACGCCGTCGCGCTCGGAGACGGGTGCGGCGGCGGCGGCCACGGTCTCGCCGACGGCGGACGACCAGACGGCCTGCACGGCGGCCAGCGTGCTCGCCGGGGCGAGGCGCGCGAGCAGCCCACCGAGGGCCTCGCCGAGGGGGCGCGGAGCTCTGCGTCTCATGCGGCGACGGGCGCGCAGAGGACGTGCCCGTCGGCGACGGCCACCCGGGCCACGCCGGGGGCGCCGGCCCCGGGGACGTGATCGGCGTCGGTGGTGGTGACGACGGCCTGACCGCCGTCGCGCAGCGCCAGGGCCAGTCGCTCCCGCCGTCCGGGATCGAGCTCGCTCATCACGTCGTCGAGGAGCATCAGCGGCGCCCGGTCGCGCGCCGCGGCGAGGACGTCTCGCTCGGCGAGCAGGACGGCCAGGAGGGCCAGGCGCTGCTCGCCCTGCGACCCGTAGGAGCGCAGATCGCGCGCGGCGCTCCGCAGCAAGAGCTCGTCGCGGTGCGGACCGTGGGTGGTGAAGCCACGCTCCAGATCCACGGCCAGGCGCTCGGCGAGCTCGGCGGCGAGTGCTTCTCGGGTGGCGGCACTCGTTCGCGGGCGATAGACCAGGCTCGCCGGCGTACGCAGGCCGAGCGCCTCGGCGTGGCGGGCGAACGGCTCCTCCAGAAGCGCCACGGCGGCGGCGCGATCGTCACGCAGCGCGACACCGTGGCCGGCCAGCTCGAGATTCCAGGCGTGGAGGGCGTCGCGGCCGCCGCCGCCGGCCCGGACGCGGGCGATCAGGGCGTTGCGCTGCGCGAGGGTCTGGGCGTAGGCCCGCCGGGTTGCGGCCCGCGCCGGCCAGAGCCCGGCGACGACCTGGTCGAGGTGGGCGCGACGCAGGCCGGGCGCCCCCTTGACGAGCTCGAGGCGATCGGGCAGGAAGACGCAGAGCAGCGGCCGGTGCGGCGTGTCGAGCAGACGCTCGACCGGCGCTCCGTCGGCCGTGATCCGCTTGGCGTCGCCCGTCTGGAAGCCGACGGCGAGCTCGTGGCGGCCGTCGCCGTCCTCGCCCTCGACGACGACGCGCGCGGCGCGCGCGCCGAAACGGACGATCTCGCGCTCGTTCGAGGTGCGACAGGAACGGGCGGTGCAGCCGAAGTAGAGGGCCTCGAGCAGGTTGGTCTTGCCCGCGCCGTTGGGACCGTGGATCACGGTGAGGCCGGGACCGAGCTCCACCTCGGCGGTCTCATAGCTACGGAAGTCGCGCAGGCGGAGCCGCGTGACGCGCATCGACGCCTCAGACGTTCAGCCTGATCGGCATGACCAGGTAGACGAAGCCGCTGTCGTCGGCCGACTCGATCAGTCCCGGGCGCAACGGGCTCGTCAGCTTCAACACGAGATCCTCGGAGTCGACGCTCTCGAGGCCGTCGCGGAGGAACTCGGGGTTGAAGCCGATGTCGAAGGGCTCGCCTTGGAACGGAATCGGCAGGGCCTCGCTCGCCTCGCCTACGTCCGGCGTGCGCGCGGACACCGTCAGCTCGCCCGCGCTGAAGGCCAGGCGCACCGGGGCGTTCTTCAGCGCCAGGAGGCTGATCCGGCGCACGACGCCGCAGAGCTCGGCCTGCGCCACGCGGAGCTCATGCTCGGAGGTCTCGGGCAGGAGCTGGCGATAGTTCGGGAATTGACCATCGATCAGACGCGAGGAGAGGACGACGCCGTCGAGCTCGAAGATGATCTGGTTGGGGCGCTTGGTGACCGTCAGGCTTTCGGCCTTGACCGCGGTGGCGATCCGCGAGAGCTCCTGCAGCGCCCGCGCCGGGACGTTGGCGTCGAAGGGCTCGGACAGCGGGTTCTCGAGCTTCGTCGTCTTGACGCTCAAGCGGTAGGAGTCGGTGGCCACCATCCGGAGCTCGGAGTCGGAGGCCGAGACCTGGATGCCGGTGAGGATGGGGCGGGTCTCGTCGCGAGAGGCGGAGCGTTGAACCTTCTCCACCGTGTCGATGAACGCCTGCGCCGGGACACTGACGCCGGCGTCGTCTGCGTCGCCGGTCTCCGGCAGCGAGGGGAAGTCGTCGGCGCGGAGCGTCCGCAGGTGGAAGCTGCTGGGTCCGCAGATGATCTCGACGTCGCTCTCGGCGTCGCGCAGCTCGAGCGTGACCGTGGGGCCGGGCAGCGCGCGCGCTACGTCGAGGAGGAGCCGGGACGGGAGCACGACCGAGCCGGGACGCTGGACCGCGGCGTCAAGTCGGAGGCGGAGGCCAACCTCCATGTCGGTGGCCAGCATCTCGACGCGGTCGTCCGCGGCGCGCAAGAGGACGCCGGCCAGGGCCTGGATCGCGCTCCGGGTCGACGCGACGCGAGCGGCCGTGGACAGCTGGCGGACGAACTCCGTCGTTGAGAGCGAGATCTTCACGATTGACTGTTGCCTTGGATAGGAGTCATAGGGCCTGTGGAGATGGGGATAGGCATCGTATGCTCGCAGGGCGGGGGGACGGTGCCCGCCGGTCGAGGTGGAGAGCTGTGGGGAGCGGCGGTGCGCTGGTCACGCTGCGGGCGCCGTGAGGTCCGCTGTCAACCGCTCGACAACGCTGTGGGCCTGGGCGTCGCTTTGCAGCCGCTCGGCCGCGCGCCGGCAGGCATTGAGCACGGTGGAGTGATCGCGGTCTGCGAATTCGCGGCCGATGAGGGGCAGGGAGTGTTCGGTCAACTCGCGAGCCAGATACATGGCCACGTGTCGCGGCCAGGCCAGGCGCTGGGCGCGCGAGCGAGAAAGGAGCTCTTCGCGGGAGATGGCGAAGTGGGCGCAGACGGCGTCCTGAATCGTGGCGATCGTCGGGGTCGCGGCCGGCTGGCTGCGGAGGCCGAGACGGTCGATCACCTCCTGCGCGAGCGCTCCGGTGAGCGGCGCTCCGGTGAGGGACGCGTAGGCGACGACGCGGATCAGGGCGCCTTCGAGGGCGCGAACGTTGGCGGTGACGCTGGCCGCGATCAGAGCCAGCGCCTGGTCGTCGGCGATGGCCAGGCCGTCGTGGGCGGCGCGTTTGCGCAAGATCGTCAGGCGCGTCGCGTAGTCGGGGCGGCAGATGTCGGTGACCAGACCGGACTGGAAGCGCTCGCGCAGGCGATCTTCGAGCTGGGCGAGGGCGGCCGGGGTGCGATCGGAGGTGATCACGAGCTGACTTCCGGTCTCGTAGAGGGCGTTGAAGGTGTGGAAGAGCTCCTGTTCGGTGTGGGCCTTGCGCTCGAGGAACTGGATGTCGTCGATCAGGAGGACGTCGACGCCGCGAAAGCGATCCTTGAAGGCGTGCTTGCCGCCGACGCCGGCGCCGAGTGATGAGACGAACTCGTTGGTGAAGGCCTCGACCGTGGTGTAGCGCACCTCCAGGCCGGCACTGTAGGCCTGGACGTAGTTGCCGATGGCGTGGAGCAGGTGCGTCTTGCCGAGGCCCGGCGGGCCGTAGAGGAAGAGCGGGTTGTAGGCCTGGCCCGGCAGCTCGGCGACGGCCAGCGCCGCCGCGTGGGCCAGGCGGTTCGACGGGCCGATGACGAACTGCTCGAAGTCGTACTTGGGGTTGAACGCGGCGGCGACCGGCCGCGGGCGCGACGGGTCGGCCCGGGCGGCTGCGGCGGGCCCGGCGGCGTCGACCTCGACGCGGACATCGGCCCCGAGCACTGCGTGGACGCACGTGTCGAGCACGGGTCCGAGCCGGGTGGCGGCCCAGCAGCAGACTTGCTGCGGGCCGGTGAGGCGCAGCACGCCGTCGTCGAGTCCCGCGCAGTCCAGGGGCTCGAGCCAGAGGCCGTAGGTCCGCTCGCCGACGGCCGCGGCGAGCGCACGGCGGATCTGGGCCCAGGCATGGTCAAGGTCCGTAGACAAGTCGCGCGAGAGCCTCCCCTGCGGGTCACACATCGGTGCGGGCGAGAGGGGCCGAGGACCCCGGAGCGGCGAATATAGCAACGGGATTTCGGTGCCCGGTGCGATGAGCTCGCATTTGGCGGGAAAATCGCGGCGGGGCGCCGCCGGGGTCCCAGACCCCGGAGTCCCTATACTTTTCGCCTTCGGCGCGGCCCTCGAGGGGCCGCGAGCAAGGGAGCCTGCCTGATGAAGCGGACATATCAGCCCAAGAAGCGCAAGCGCGCCCGTGCCCACGGTTTCCGTGCGCGTATGCAGACGCGCGCTGGACAGTCGACGATCAAGCGGCGGCGCGCGAAGGGCCGCAAGCGCCTGACGGTCTGAGCGTGTTGGAGCGCCGTCAGGCCTCCAGCACGCGACGCGCGGCGGGCCGGTTGTCGCGCAGCGCCGAGTTCGACCGCGTATACCGTCAGGGCCGTTCGGTGGCGAACCGATACCTCGTGCTCTATTCGTTCCCGCGCGGAGGCGGCGACGAGACGCCGCGGCTAGGCCTCTCGGTCGGGCGCAAGGTGGGTGGAGCGGTCGACCGCAACCTGGTGAAGCGTCTCCTGCGCGAGGCGTTCGGCGCGGCGCGGGCGGACCTGGCGCCGGGCTACGACCTCGTCGTGGTGGCGCGGCCCGACATCCGCGAGCTCGCGGACAGCCGCGGCCTGGCCGGGGTCTCGGAGGCGGTGGGCGAGCTCCTGGCCAAAGCCGGCATGCGCGCACCGGCCGGAGCGCGATGAAGCCCTGGCGCTGGCTCGTCCTCGGACCGATCGAGATCTACCGGAGGGCGATCTCGCCGGCACTCCCCCGGCGGTGCAAGTACGAGCCGACGTGCTCGCGTTACGCCGCGCAGGCGGTGCGGGAGTTCGGCATACTGCGCGGCACGGTCCTCGCCGGCTGGCGGCTGATGCGCTGCAACCCGTTCAGCCACGGCGGCTTCGACCCGGTCGCGGAGCAGGGCGTCTTCCGCCGCCGGGCGCATGATCCCGCCCGCACGGCCCAACGCACTCCAAGCTGATGGCCACAATCCTCGCCACCAACTTCATTCAGGACGCCTTCTCGCCGCTGATCAGCGTGTTCAAGGCGATCATGGTCTTCCTTCACGGCAACGTGACCGGCGGTAGCTGGGGCCTGGCCATCATTGGCCTGACGATCATCGTGCGGGCGGCCCTCGTGCCGCTGACCGTCAAGCAGTTCTCCTCGATGGCGAAGCTGCAGGCGCTCGGGCCCGAGCTCAAGGCGCTGCAGGCCCGCTACAAGGACGACAAGCAGCGGCTCAACGAGGAGACGATGAAGTTCTACAAGGAGAACCAGGTCAACCCCTTCGGGTCGTGCCTGCCGCTGGTCCTGCAGCTCCCGGTGTTCCTCTCGCTCTTCTACATGCTGCGCAGCGACCTGAAGATCCAGATCTGCGGGCATGCGCTCAGGGCGCACCACATCATCACCGACGCCATGGTTCAGAAGACGAGCTGCCAGTCGGTGGCACCCGGATCGGGGAAGTTCCTGTTCATCCCCGACGTCACGGCCAGCGCCACCGGCGGGGTGCTGATCCTGCTGATCGTGCTCTACATCGGGTCGCAGCTCGTATCGAGCCTGATGACGACGGCCACCGTCGATCGCAACCAGCGCCTGATCGCCCTGGGCCTGCCGTTCGTGTTCACGATCTTCATCCTGAGCTTCCCGGCGGGGTTGATCCTGTACTGGATCACGACGAACCTGTGGACCGTCGGGCAGCAGTTCACAGTTCGCCGCTACTTCCCGCCCCCGGCCCTGGCCGGGGCCGGGTCGGACGCCGGCAAGCTGTCGCTGAAGGGCCTGTTCACCCGACCCGACGCGGCGGCCAAGCCGCCGGCCGGCCGGGCCAAGGCGGGCACCGTCGCTGCGAAGCCGGCGCCGGGCCGGAGCAAGCCGGGGGCCGCCGGCAAGGGAGGCGCCCCGCCAGCGGCCACCGGGGCGAAGAAGGCCGCGGGAGGTGGAGCGAAGGCGTCGAGCGCTGCCGCGGCGAAGGCGTCAACCGGTGGCGCGGCGAAGGCGTCGAGCGCTGCCGCGGCGACGGCGTCCGGCGATGGCGCGGCGAAGAAGGCGCCGGCCGCGGCGGCCACGACGCGCGCAACCACTCGTCGCAAGGGTGGCGGTGCTCCCGCTCCCGCGAAGGGGGGCGGTGCACCCGCCGCCGCAAAGGGGGGCGGCGCGGCCAAGGAGGCCGTCGGCACCGGGAGCGGCGATCGCGACGCCAAGGCGCCGGCCGCTGCTCGCCCCCGTGGCTCGGCCCCGCCCCCGCCGCCGCGCAAGAAGAAGAAGCGATCGGGCCGGCGACGGTGATGACGACGACCGACGACGCGGTGGGCGAGGACGAGCTGAACCCGGCCGAGGAGTTGCGGGATCTGCTCGAGACGCTTCTCGAGGCGATGGATCTCGACGGCGAGATCGTGATCACCGAGAGCGACGACGTGCTCACCGGTTCGGTCGAGGGCGATGATCTCGGGCGGTTCATCGGACGCCACGGGCAGACCATCGAAGCGGTCCAGCACCTGGCGCAGCGGATCGTCCTGCGGGGCGGCGGCGGCCCGCGGGTGATCGTCGACGCCGCCGGCTACCGCCACCGGCGCGAGGAGACGCTTCGCGCCCAGGCGGAACGAGCGGCTGAGGATGCCGTACGCAGCGGCCGACCGGTCGCGCTCGAGCCGATGTCGGCGGCCGAGCGCCGGTTCGTGCACGAGTACCTGCGCGAGCGCGGCGATGTCGAGACCCATAGCGAGGGCGACGAGCCCGAACGCCGGCTCGTCGTCGAAGGCCTCGCCGGCTGAGCTCCGCCCGCCGCCGGGCGTTTCACGTTTTTCATGACGGTGAAACAAGACGACGGATCGAACTGCGACAATCGCGGGCGTGTCGCCGCTGACGCCGATCGAGAAGGGGAGCGTAGTGCCGCCGCTGACGCCGATCGAACAGGGCAGCGTCGTGACGCCGCTGACGCCGATCGCGAAGGGCAGTGCCGCATCGCCGCTGACGGATCGAGAAGCCACCGCCGTGACGCCGCTGACGCCGATCGCGAAGGGCAGTGCCGCATCGCCGCTGACGGATCGAGGAGGCACCGCCGTGACGCCGCTGACGCCGATCGAGAAGGGGATCGTCGTCGGCATCCTGATCGGTGAGGGATCCTTCGGCGGCGACGGCAAGCAACCGCAGATCACGCTGCGCATGCACGTGCGCCACGAGGCGCTTTTCCGGTGGCTGGTCGACCGCTTTCCCCGCAGCAAGTTGTACGGGCCCTACGGGCATGGCGGCCGCAGCTATTACCAGTGGATGGCTCGGGGCACCGCGCTCGTCGAGGACGTGCTCCCCGTGCTCGAGGAGACGCTGACCGACGACCTCGATGCGTACGCGGCCCAGCGGCTCGCCTCGATGCGGGAGCGGTACGCGGACTTCATCGCCCGCTCCGAGGCGCGGGCGTGAGTCCGGGCCCGGCGCCGTCCGCGGTCGGCCGGCGCCTGGGCGAGGTCTGCCGCCGTCATGGGCTGACCGATGCGCAGGGCGGCCAACTGCGCTGCCTGCTCGAGGTCCTCGCCAGCGATCCCTACGCGCCGACGCGCGTGACGAGCCCGAGCGAGGCGGTCGACGTGCATGTCGCCGACTCGCTGGCGGCGCTCGCCCTCGCGGAGGTGCGTGCGGCGACGACGATCGCGGACCTCGGCGCTGGGGCCGGCTTCCCCGGGCTGGCACTCGCCGTCGCGCTTCCTGCGGCGTCGGTCACGCTCATCGAGAGCGCGCGGCGAAAGTGCGAGTACATGGAGCGGGCTCGATCCGCCGGCGGGGTCGGGAACGCCGCCGTGGTGACCACGCGCGCCGAGGCGTGGGCCGAGGGCCTCGGCCGCCAAGATCTCGTGACCGCGCGGGCCGTGGCCCCCCTGCCGGTGCTGTGCGAGTACGCGGCGCCGCTGTTACGGGTCGGAGGGGCGCTGGTCGCCTGGCGTGGGCAGCGAGACCGGGCGCAGGAGGAGGCGGCGGCGCGGGCCGCCGTCGCCCTGGGCCTCGAAACGCACGATCCGGTCCGAAGCGACCCGTATCCTGGGAGTGTCGGCCACCACCTCCACCTGTACGTGAAAGTCATGCAGACACCCGATCGATTCCCACGCCGCGTGGGAATCGCCAGCAAACGGCCCCTGGGAGCCTCGACGTGAGCGTTAGATCATTCGGCCGGCAGCTGTTCGGCCGTCGCCAGGCTCTGCCCTCACCGGACGCCGCCGCCGAAGGGGCCACTGCGGGCGACGCGCCAGCCGGGCCGGGTAAGGCGGCTTCGGCGGTACCTGGCCGCGGCGACGCGCCTGCCGCGCAGGGCGAGGCGGCTCCGGCGGTGGTACCTGGGGGCCGCGGCGACGCTTCGGCGGCGGCCGCGGATCCGGTCGCGACCGAAACGGAGGGCGCCGCGGGCGCGAGCGGGGCGGCGGGCGCGAGCAGTGTCTCCACCGCCTCGGCCGGGTCCGTCGCGCCCGCGGCCGCCGACGGCGACCCGGAACCCGAATGGACGTGGGAGCCAACCGGCTTCCCCGCGCCGGCGCAGCCCGCCGGGCCGGAGGGTCCCGGGGCCGACGGAGGCGGCCCTTCGGAGCCGTCCTCCCGGGGCGCGGGTCCGGCGCCCGCGCTGGCCTCCAACTCGGACCGCCCGGGCCATCGGTCGGAGCCGAATGGTTCGCCCGGCGACGAAAAGACACCGCAGCCCGAACCAGTCACGGCCACCGTAAGGTTCACCCGAATGAAGGTCTTCGCCGTGGCCAACCAGAAGGGCGGGGTCGGAAAGACGACGACGGCGGTGAACGTGGCGGCGTGCATCGCCGAGGCCGGCTATCCGACGCTGCTGATCGACATCGATCCCCAGGCGAATGCGACGGTCGGCCTCGGCGCCGCCCGCAGCCTGCGCCCCAGCGTCTACGACGTCCTCGCCGGCGACTGTGACGCCGCGCAGGCGATCCACGCCACGGCGGTCGACCGCCTCTTCCTGATGCCGGCGGGCGCCGGTCTGGCCGGGGCAAATGTCGAGCTGCCCCGGGTCGCCGGCTCGGAGACGCTGCTGCGCGACGCCCTGGCGCCGCTCATCGAGCGCTTCGCCTTCGCTCTCCTCGACTGCCCGCCGTCGCTCGGCCCCCTGACCGTCAACGCGCTCGTCGCCGCCGATCGACTGATCGTCCCCGTCCAGACCGAGTACTACGCCCTCGAGGGCCTCGCGGCGCTGCTCGACACGGTCGCGCTGGTCCAGCGGGAACTCAACCCGAGGTTGAGGGTCGCCGGAATGCTGCTGACCATGCACGACAACCGGACTCGGCTGGCCCGCGACGTCGCGGCAGAGGTGCGCGCGCACTTCCCGGAGCTCCTCTTCGACACCGTCATCCCGCGCAACGTCCGGATCAGCGAGGCGCCGAGCTTCGGCGTGCCGATCACCGTCCATGACCCCTACTGCGCCGGCTCGGACGCCTACGTGGCCCTCGCCAAGGAGGTCGCCGCGCTTGCCTAGGCAGAAGCGCGGCGATCGCGCATGAGCGCGGCTGGACCCCGCTCGCGCGGCATCGGCCGCGGCCTGTCGGCGATCCTCGCCGTCTCGGCCCCCGACGACGCGGCCGCCGACGAGCTCCGCCAGCTCCCGGTCGAGCTGATCGGGCCGAACCCGCGCCAGCCCCGCCGCCGGTTCGACGAGCAGGCCCTCGCCGGCCTGGCGTCCTCGCTCGGCGCCCGAGGCGTCCTCCAGCCGGTGCTCGTGCGCCCGAAGGCGGGCGGCACCTACGAGCTGATCGCCGGCGAGCGGCGCTGGCGGGCGGCCAAGCTCGCGGGCCTCGACCGCATTCCGGCCTTGGTGCGCCCACGCGGCGACGCCGAGGCCCTGGAGCTCGCGCTGATCGAGAACATGGCCCGCGAGGATCTGAATCCGATCGAGGAGGCCCGCGCCTGCGCCGCCCTGGTCGAGGAGCTCTCGCTCACGCGCGAGGACGTCGGCCTGCGGGTCGGCCGCGGGCGGGTGGCGGTGTCGAACCTGATGCGGCTGCTCGACCTTCCCGACGAGGCGCTCGAGTTGATCGAGGACGGCACCCTCAGCGAGGGCCACGGACGGGCGCTGCTCCTGGCCGGCGACCACGAGGCCCGGCGCCGTCTGGCGACCCAGGCCGCCGCCGACGGCTGGTCGGTCCGCGTGCTCGAGCAGCGCGCCCGCGAGGCCAACGGCGAGGCACCCGCCGGTCCCCCACCGTCGCGGTCGCCCGCCACGCGGCACCCCGATCAGGACGAGGCGTGCACGACGATCGCCGACGCCCTCGGCTCCGCCCTCGGGGCCGACGTCCGCGTCACGACGACGAAGACCGGGGCCTATCGGGCCGAGATCGAGCTCGCCTCCGTCGAGGACGCCCTCGCCCTCGTCGAAGGGCTCCGGCCTCGGGCCTCCGCGTGACTCCGCTCCCCGGGCTTCCGCCGGCCTCCGCTCCCCGGGCTTCCGCCGGCCTCCGCTCCCCGGGCCTCCGGATGACCGCGATCGCCGACGTGGCGCGCGGCGCCCCGGCCGCTAGAATGGCCCACCGCATCCGGGCGATTAGCTCAGTCGGTTAGAGCGCTTCTCTGATAAGGAAGAGGTCCCAGGTTCGAGTCCTGGATCGCCCATCTCGCTTGCCGCGTCGCCGTCGCGGTGGAGGGCAGCGCGGGGACCGCCTCGTCGCCGGGGAGCAGGGCGCCGGGCGGATCGCCGCCGGCGAGAATCCTTCCGTCGCCGGTCGATCTCGGGTCGTTGACCGATCCGGATGGAGTAGTCTGACCCGCAGCCCCACCGGGGTCACCAGGCGGGCAGCGGACTGGGCGCCACGCGCTTTACGTACCCAACGAGGAGCTACTGATGAGAGAGCGCTCTGGATGGCGCCGGCCTCTGGCCGGCCTTGTTTTGGTATTGGCCGGAGCCCTTGCGGGCAACGCGTCGGCGGCAACGATCGGGCATAACGGTCTGGGCACCGGCT
This sequence comes from uncultured Solirubrobacterales bacterium, assembly GCA_963795745.1. Lineage (GTDB taxonomy): Bacteria > Actinomycetota > Thermoleophilia > Solirubrobacterales > Solirubrobacteraceae > Palsa-513. The sequence goes on along the minus strand of CAWCIT010000014.1, from coordinate 87,662 downwards.
GCGCTGGCGGCGATGTGCTGGCTGACTCCGGGTATGTCGTGCCGGCTGGCGGCGGCATTGTCAGCAGCTTCAGGTTCTTGACGCAGGCGTTAAACGCCGGCCAGCAACTCGACTTCTTGGTGTTGAGACCCACTGGCGCCGATTCCTACATGGTGGTGGGCAGGACCGGGCTGGTCACGCTAGCCGGAACAGGACTCGAGACGTTTCCGGCCAGCGTCCAGTCGAGAGCGGGTGACGTCCTTGGCTTCTATGTGAGCACCCAGGTCGACAACTGCTTATACGTGGGTTCAGGCACATCCGCCTTTCGATTCCAGCCTGATCCAGCCACGGGTGCGACGGTCACATTGGACCCGTTTCTGGGCCACGACTTGAACGAATCGGCGACTGTCGTGACCACTGGCTTGACCGTCTCATGCGGGCCGCCCAGCGTTCGCGTCGGGCAGTCGGTGACCTGCAACGCGACGTACACGGGGTATAGTCACCCGACCGGAACGGTGACCTTCGCCAGCAACTCGAGCGGCACCTTCAATCCGGTGACCTGCACGCTGGTGCTGATCGGCGGCAACCAGGCCCGCTGCTCAACCACGTATACGCCGAGGGCGGTCGGAACCGGCACGCATAAGATCTATGCCAACTACTCCGGGGACGCGCTGAACCCGGCTGCCCACACCTCAACCACGCTGACGGTCCACCTGTAACCGCTGACCAGCGATCGGCACCCGCTCAGGCCCGCCACCCAGACGGTGAGGCCAGGGCGGCGTGGCGAGGTTCCGGGGCCGGACCTCCCGATCCGCGGCCATCCCGGGCCACTCCAACGGGCCGTGAATGGCGCCAGAGCCCGAGCACCCCAGCGATCTGCGGCTCGGGCGCCGCTGTGGTGGTTCGCCTGATACGGAAGAGGTCCCAGGTTCGAGTCCCGGATCGCCCATCTCGCTTGCTATACCCGCCTACGGCACGGCGGTCCGAACCGGGACGCACAAGATCTTGGCCAACTACTTCGGGCACGCGCTCAATCCGGCAGCCCACGCCTCAACCACGGTGAAGGTCCACCGGTACCGCTGACCAGCGATCAGGCCCGCCACGAGACGGTGAGGCCTGGGGGCGTGGCGCCCTGGCGGGCAGACCTCGGCGCTCGGCGCCCTGCCTGGGATCTCCGACGTCGCGTCCGGCTTGGGAACTCGGGGCCTCGCGCCCCCCTTCGCCGCCCCCTGCGCCGGCCCTGGGATACCCTTGCGGCGTGACCAGACCCCTTCCGTCAGGCTTGGCCCCCGGCCTCGCGGCGGAGGTCGCGGAACCGGTGGGGTGGATGTATCCGTGGCAGCTGACGCCGGATCTCACCACCGCGGTTCTCTCCCCCGAGCTGCCGAGCATCCACCAAACCAGGGCGGAGATGATCGCGCCGTTTGCGCGCGAGGCCCTGGCGGGCGCCTCGCCGGGGGCCACCGGCCTCGACCTTGCCTGCAACGAGGGCTGGTTCGCGCACCACCTCCTCGACTGGGGGGCCGAGCGGGTCGTCGGCCTCGACATCCGCGAGAGCAACATCCGCCGGGCCGAGCTGCTCCGCAGCCATTTCGGACTCTCCGGCGATCGGCTCGAGTTGCACGTGGCCGACGTGCTGGATCTCGATGAGGCACAGCTGGGACGGTTCGACGTCACCCTCGTACTCGGTCTCATCTATCACATGGAGCAGCCGATCGCCGCGCTGCGGATCGCGCGCCGGCTGACCCGGTGCCTGTGCGTGGTCGAGTCGCAGCTCACCGCCCACAACGAGCCGATCCGACACGGTTGGGGTGTGTCTGATCAGTTCCTCCAGGCCAAGGGCCACTGGGCTGCCCGCCTAGAGCCCTCCGAGGAGCAGGCGGAGAACCGGCTTGCGTCACATGGTGGTGTCATCAGCCTGATTCCAAACCTGGCGGCTCTGGTAGAGGCCATGCAGGTGGCTGGGTTCACGGACGTGGAGGTGGTGGCCCCGCACCCGACGCACAACCCCCAGTACGTCGACGGACACCGGGTGATCATCGTCGGACGGGCCTGAGCACGGATGGCACTGCCGGCGCCCACCCGGATTGACCTGGACCAGGGGATGCGGTCCTACTGGCTCGACCGGGCGCGCCAGCACACCAGCGACTCCTATGCTGGCGTGCCGCTGTCGAAGTTCCCCGAGGACCTGCGGGTGTATGAGCACCTGCTGTGGGCGGACCGCCCAGACACCGTCATCGAGATCGGAACCCACTGCGGGGGCAGCGCCCTCTGGTTCCGCGACCGGCTCCGAGTCCTGGAGGCCTACGGACTCGTCGTCGACACCAGGGTGGTGACCATCGACCTCGACGCCGGGCCGGCCCGCCATGCCCTCGGGCAGGCGGACCCGGCTTACGCCGGCACCATCCACCTGGTGGAGGGCGACGTCCGACAGCCCGAGCTCCTGGAAGCTGTCGAGCCGCTGGTCGGCGGTCGCTGCTTCGTGGTGGAGGACTCGGCTCACGAATACGACACCACCCGGGCCGCTCTCGAGCGCTTCTCGCCCTTCGTGGCGCCCGGCGGCTACTTCGTGGTGGAGGACGGTTGCGTGGACATCGAGGAGATGCGGTTGGCTGATGACTGGCCCCGCGGGGTGCTGCCCGCCTTGGGCGATTGGCTCGCCACCGAGCAGGGCGGAGACTTCCGGGTCCGCCGGGATCTCGAGCTCTACGGGATCACCTGCCATCCAGGAGGCTTCCTCCAGCGGCGCCTCTAGCTCAAGCCCCCGGTCGGCCGGTCGGGCGGCACCGGCGCCGCTGGCCCTGCGCCCCGACCGGCGCGCGGCCGCGGATGCGCCAGCTAGAGTCCGGCCGGTGCGTGCCGATGGGTCCAGAGCGGGCGGGTCCGCGTGTCGGTCCGGCCGGCGAGCCGACCTCGCCGGCGGCGCCGCGACCGCCTCGCTCCCGCTTCGCCGGCCGCCGCCGCCTCGCCCTGGCCGCCGCCGTGCTGGCCACCGCGGGCGTGATCGCGCCGTCCGCCCTGGCCGCCAACCCCCACGGCAAGTTCCTCGGCGTCGTCGGCCACCGCACCGCTGGTCCCCCTCCCGCCGCCACCCCGAACGCCGGCAGCGCCGCCGGCGCCCTCGCCTACAACGGCGGCCCGGTGATGCACTCCGACGCCAACTACGCGATCTTCTGGGAGCCGGCCGGCCACACCACCACCGCCTCCTACAAGTCGGTCATCCAGAGCTACTTCTCGAGCGTCGCCGCCGACAGCGGCAAGACGTCGAACGTCTATTCGACCGACACCGAGTACTACGACGTCTCCGGGACGACCAGGAACTACATCGCCTACAACGCCAGCTTCGGCGCCGCGCTCCTCGACACGCAGCCCTATCCGACCAGCGGCTGCCCCTCCCAGGGCGGCCAGCCCTGCCTGACCGACGCCCAGATCGCCGCCGAGGTCGACCGCGTCGTCACGGCCAACCACTATCCGCGCGGCCTCGGCGCCGTCTACTACGTGTTCTTCCCCAGCGCCGTCGACAGCTGCTTCGGCAGCACGACCTCGTCCTGCTCGTTCAACTACTTCTGCGCCTACCACTCGAGCTTCAACGCCAGCGCCGGCACCACCCTCTACGCCGACATGCCCTACGCCGCCGTCCCCGGCTGCGACCCCGGCCAGCGACCGACCGGCGACCCGGCCGACGCCACCCTCAACGTCCTCAGCCACGAGAACAACGAGACGATCACCGACCCCCTCGGCAACGCCTGGTACGACGCCGCCGGCAACGAGAACGGCGACAAGTGCAACTTCACCTTCGGCTCCGCCCTCGGCGGCTCGAGCGGCTCCTTCTACAACCAGCTGATCTCCGGCCACGGCTTCTGGCTCCAGGAGGAGTGGAGCAACGCCGCCGGCGGCTGCCTCCAGCGCTCCGGCGCCGCCCCCCCGGTGGACGAGGTCCCGACCGCCTCGTTCACCCGCAGCCCGGCCGGCCCGACTCCCGGCAGCCCGGTCGGCTTCGACGCCTCGGCGTCGAGCGACCCCGACGGGACGATCACCGCCTACAGCTGGAGCTTCGGCGACGGAGCCACGGCCACCGGCGCCCAGCCGACTCACACCTACGCCGCCGCCGGCACCTACACCGTCACCCTCCACGTGACCGACAGCTCCGGCCTGACCGCGTCGACCACCCAGTCGCTCACCGTCGCCACCACGACACCCACCGACGAGAGCCCGACGGTGACGATCTCGGCCGTCGTCTACGCCGGAACGACCTCGGTCCGCTTCTACGCCGCCGCCTCCGACCCCGACGGCGCCATCCGCACCTACGCGTGGAGCTTCGGCGACGGCGCCGGGTCGCCCGCCTCATGGGTGATTCACCACTACGCCACGCGCGGTACCTACACCGTGACGGTCACGGCGAAGGACAGCGACGGCCAGGCGACCACCGCCCGCCAGGTCCTGACCATTCCCTGAGTCACGCTTAATCCGGCGCTGAGCTTCGTCCGCGATCCTCTGATCATGCGCCCCGCCGGACCTCACGTCTGCCCCGCCTGCGGCGAGCGCGTCAGCGCCTTCGCCGCCGGCTGCGCCCTCTGCGGCGCCGACCTCGACCTCGCCCGCGCCCAAGGGCCGCCGACCCTCGCCCGCCGCGCCCGGCGCCTGGCCGGGCGGCTGCGCCCGGCGCCCCCGCCCGACACCGGCCGCCGGCGCCGCTGACCCGGGCGGTCAGTCGACGGAGACCGGGTCTCCCCGGCGCACGCACCCGGGCACCGCCACCTCGCACCAGACGCCGAAGGTCGCGTCGTCCTTGCCCCGCAGCTTGGCCAGCGCCCGCAGCACCGGCGCGTCGACGGTCCCGTCCTGCGGATTTCGCGTCGTCACCACGCAGCGCGGCACCGGCTCGACCACTCGCACCCTGACCTCCGGCCCGAGGCCGAGCTGGCGCCGGCTCCAGCCGTGCTCCTCCCACGGCTCCAGCCCCGCGACCGTCACGTTCATCCGAAAGCGCCGCCCGTCCAACGGCGGCCCGTCCAGCGCAGCCCCGAGCGCGGCCAGCGACGAGCGCGACATCACCGTGACCGGGAAGTCGTCGGCGGCCGTCTCCCCGGCCGCGACCGCCATCAGCCGGACCGGCCGCCCGAGGTGGATCGACAGGGCGTCGCTCAGCGGCCCCGGGAGGACGACCCGGCCGGCGAGGGTCCGCCCGTCGTAGAGGGAGGTGGTGACCTCCGCGCCGACCTCGGGCACCCCCTCCGCCGATTCGCCGCTCGGGAAGCGCAGGCCGAGCACGCCCGTCACGATCGGATCCCACGACGGCTCGACCTGGAGCAGCGCCGGCGTGCGGGCCGTGACCACCAGACGGTCGTCGGCCTCGAGCACGACGAACGCCCGGTCGCCGATCGCCCCAGCCGGCCCGACCTCGAGGGCATCGACCGCCACCGCCCGCATGCCCTTCACGGGCGCCAGGGTCAACTCGCAGACGGTGACCGCCATCGTCCGTCCAAATCTAGTCCCTCCCGCCCGCGGGAGGCGCGGGAATCGGTCCGGTCCGGCCTGCCTCGCCCGGCCCGGCATGCGATGATCCCGCCCGTGGAGCGCCAGACCACCGAGAAGAAGGTCGTCGCCGCCTTCGACCCCCGCGTCCCCCTCCAGCGGGACGCGTTCAACGAGCAGCTCGTCTTCACCCTGTCGGCCGCCGGCGCCGTCGCCGGCGTCCCGGTCATCCTGCTCGTGGTCGGCGCGATCTTCGGCCGCCTCGGCGCCGGCGCCTTCATCATCGTCGCCGTCCTGCTCGAATGGTTCTTCATCTTCGCCGTCGGCCGCCCGCAGATGACCCCGCGCCAGGCTCTCGCCTGGGCCGCCCTCTGGGGGGCCACGGCCGCCGTCTTCGGCGCCTGCTTCTACTACCTCGTCGTCCAGTCCCTGTAGGCGGACGGCGCTCGGCCGACCGGATCGACCAAGCCGGCCGATGACCAGGGCGGGCTTCGACATCGGCGACGTCCTCGCCGGCCACCGCATCGACGCCGAGATCGGCCGCGGCGGCATGGGCGTCGTCTACCGCGCGACCCATCTCCGGCTCGGCCAGGAGCGGGCGATCAAGGTGATCGCCCCCGCCCAGGCTCACGATCCCGACTTCCGCGACCGCTTCGAGCGGGAGACGAAGATCGCCGCCCAGGTCGACCATCCCCACGTCGCCGCCGTCCATGACGCCGGCGAGGCGCCCGACGGCCAGCTCTACGTGGTCATGCGCCTGGTCGAGGGGACCGACATGGAGAAGCTGATCGCCGGCCGCGGCCGGCTCGAGCCGGCGCTGGCCGCCCTGCTCATCACGCAGGTCGCCTCGGCCCTCGACGCCGCCCACGCCCTCGGCCTCGTCCACCGCGACGTCAAGCCGGCCAACATCCTGATCGGCACGGAGGCCACCGGCGACCACCATGCCTTCCTGACGGACTTCGGCCTGGCCAAGCCCGTCGAGTCGGAGAGCAACCTCACCGAGGTGGGGATCGTCGTCGGCACCTACGACTACATGGCCCCCGAGCAGGCCCGGGCGCTCGAGGTCGGGCCGGCCGCCGACGTCTACGCCCTCGCCTCGACCCTGTTCCATGCGCTCGCCGGCGTCCCGCCGTTCGCCGCGTCGCGCCACCTGGCCAAGCTCGTGGCCAAGGTCCACGAGCCGGCTCCCCGTCTGAGCGCCGTCACCGGCGGCTACGCGGCCGAGTTCGACGCCGTGCTCGAGCGCTCGCTCGATCGCGATCCCGATCGCCGCCATCCGACCGCCGGCGATCTCGGTCACGCCGCCCTGGCCGCCGCCCACCGCGGCGGCCCCCGCCGTCGGCGCCGGCCGGTCGCCCTCGGCGACGTCTTCGCCGAATGCCGGATCGAGGCCGTGGCCGGCGAAGGCGGGATGGGCACGGTCTACCGGGCCCGTCAGACCAAGCTCGGACGAACGGTCGCGCTCAAGGTGATCGCCTGGGAGCTGTCCGACGACCCCGCCTTCCGCGCCCGCTTCGAGCGCGAGATGGCGATCGCCGCGGCGATCGACCACCCCAACGTGATCCCGATCCACTGGGCCGGCGAGGCCGACGGCGTGCTCTTCATCGTCATGCGCTTCGTCGACGGCGCGACGCTGCGGGCCGAGCTCGACGCCCACGGCCGGCTCGATCCCGGCCGGGCGGTCGAGCTCGTCGAGCAGGTCGCCGGCGCCCTCGACGCCGCCCACGCCCGCGGGCTGATCCACCGGGACGTCAAGCCGGCCAACGTGATGGTCGACCGAGCCACCGGCCACGCCTTCCTGACCGACTTCGGCGTGGCCGCCGCCACCGCCGACGCCGGCGTCGCGGCCGCCGCCGCCGACGAGGAGCAGATTCTCGGAACCGCCCGCTACATCGCCCCCGAGCGGCTGCAGAACCCGCCCGCCGACGATGTCCGCGGCGACGTGTTCTCCCTCGGCTGCCTGCTCTGGGACCTCCTCGGCGGCAGCGGCCGCCCCGACCTCGCCCGCGTCGACGGCGTGCCGCCGGCGCTGCGCGACGCCGTCCGGCGCGCCGTGGCCACCGACCCGCGAGAACGCTTCGCTTCGGCCGGCGCCTTCGCCGAAGCCGCCCGCTCCGCGCTCGCCCCCCCGGCCGCGGCCGGCCCCCGCGGCGCCACCACGGTCGCCCCGCCCCGCGAGCCCTTCAGCCTCGAAGGGATCAGCGGCGGCCTGTCGGCCCTCACCCTCGAGCTCTGCGACGCCGTGCTGGCCGCCGTCGAGCCGACCGGCGACCTGCCCGCCGAGCTCGACGCCGTTCGCCGCGCCCTCGTCGCCCCGCTCTGCCTGGCCGTGGTCGGCCCCCCGGGGGCCGGTCGGGCCGCCGTCGTCAACGCCCTTCTCGGCCGCCACGTCCTCCCCCACGACCCGGTCCACCCGCTCGACGTCCGCCTCTTCCACGGTGACCGCGACCGGGCCCGCCTCGTCCGCGCCAACGGCGCCCGCCGCGACTTCGATCTCGACGCCCACGGCGGCCTCCCGCCGACGGCCGGGACCGACGCCGACGACGCCGTCGCGATCGAAGTCGAGCTCCCGATCGACGGGCTGCGCGTGCTCACCGTCGCCGTCGTCGCCACGGCCGCCGACGCCCCCGACGCCGACGCCTGGGTGCTCCCGGTCGGCACCGCCCCGCCGCCCCGGTCCTCCGCCGTCAACGCCGTCGCCGTGCTCCACGGCTCCGCCGACCGCGGTGCCCCCGCCGACCGCGGTGCACCCGCCGACCGCAGTGCACCCGCCGCTCCCGCCGATCGCGGTGCACCCGCCGCGCGCGGTGCACCCGCCGCCCCCGCCCGGTCCGGCCGTGACGATCCCGCCCGCGGCGCGGAGCCCAGCGACGCCTGGTCGGCGACCGTCGACGGCGCGGCCGCCGCCGCGGCCGAGCTCGGACCGCGGGTCGCCGGCGTCGTCGCCTTTGCCGGCCTCCTGGCCGAGGCGGCCAACACCGGGTCGCTGCGCGCCCGCGACGTCGCCGGCCTGCGCGATCTCGCCCTGATGGACGACGACCGCCGCCGGCTCCTGCTCGCCTCGCCGGCCGACTTCGAGCACCGGCCGGCCGCGATCCCCGCCGCCCAGCGCCGCCGCCTGCTCGACCTGCTCGGCCTCCACGGCGTCCGGCGGGCGCTCGAGCTGGCCGCGGCCGAGCCGCTGACCGTCGTCGGCCTCGTCCGCTGGCTGCGCGAGGTCTCCGGAGCCGAGGCTCTCGCCGGTCAGGTGGCCGGCTTCCAGCAGCGGGCCGACGCCCTCAAGGCCGACCGCGCCCTCACCGCCCTCGATCGGCTCGCCTACGCCGGCCCGCTGCGCGTCCTCATCCGCGACCGCGTCGAGGCGCTGCGCCTGCGGCCGGAGATGCACCTGCTCGGCCTGATCGACGCCTTCGAGCAGTGCGCCGCCGGCGCGGTCGACCTGCCCGAGGACATGGTGGCCGAGCTGAAGCTGCTGATGTCCGGCCGGACGCTGGCCGCCCGCCTCGGCCGCCCGGCCACCGCCGGCGCGCCCGAGCTCGCCGCCGCCGCCCGGGCCCGCGTCCGGGAGTGGAAGTCGTTCGAGAACGGGAGTGGCGCCTCGCCGCGCGAGCGGCGCGCCGCCCGTGCGGTCGCTCGCTCCTACGAGATCATCGCCGGCCAGCTCGCCGCGCGGGAGAATGCCGGTTGAGATGTCCGACTGGGTCCTCGCCATCGACTTCGGGACGACCTCGACCGCCGCCGCGATCCGCATCGAGGACCGCGTCCAGCTCGTCGCGCTCGAGGGTGCCCCGCAGATGCCCTCGGCCGTCTTCTGGCGCGAGGGGACCGTCGGCGCTCACGGCGAGCTCGTCCTCGGCCGCCGGGTCGAGAACCTCGCCGCCCGCGCCCCCTGGTGCCTGGAGCGCACGCCCAAGCGCCGGATCGCCGACGAGGCGATGCAGCTCGGCGACCAGCAGGTCCGGGTCACCGATGCGATCGCCGAGATCCTGCGCAAGGTCGCCGCGGAGGCCACCCGCCTGCGCGGCGGCCAGCGCCCGACCGAGGTCCGCCTGACCCACCCGGCCCGCTGGGGTGAGGTCCGCCTGGAGAAGCTCCGCCGGGCCGCCGCCGAGGCCGGCTTCCTCGACCCCGTCCTCATCCCCGAGCCGGTCGCCGCGGCGACGTACTTCGCCAGCCTGCGGCTCGGCCCCGGCGAGCACGTCGCGGTCTACGACCTCGGCGGCGGCACGTTCGACACCGCCGTCCTGTGCCGGACCGACGACGGCGGCTTCGAGGTCGTCGGCCGTCCCGGCGGCCGCGAGGACCTCGGCGGCGAGGACTTCGACGACCTGCTCTACCGCCACCTCGGCGCCCAGCTCCCGCCCGACGACTGGCGGGCCCTGCGCCGGGCGGCCGCCAACCGCGAGACGGCCGGGAACACCTGGCGCGAGGCCAACCTCGCCCTCCAGCGCGAGGCCCGGCTGGCCAAGGAGGTCCTGTCCGACAGCCCCGACTACGAGGTCCGCATCCCCGTCCCGGTCGACGCCTACCTCCCGGTGGCCGCCGACGAGCTCGCCCGCCTGATCCGGCCCGACCTCGAGGAGACGGTGGCCGAGCTCGAGCGCACCATCGCCAGCGCCGGCCTCGAGCCGGCGGACCTGGCGGCGATCTACCTGGCCGGCGGCTCCAGCCGGATCCCGCTGGTCAGCGAGCTGATCAAGGAGCGCCTCGGCCAGTCACCCGACTACCTCGAGGATCCCAAGGCGGTGATCGCCCTCGGCGCCGCCCGCCCTCCCATCGGCAGCCGCACGCCGACCCGCCCGGCGCCCGAGCCGCCCACCGCGCCCCTCCCCGACCCCCCGCCCGAGCCTCCGACCGCACCCGCCCCCGACCCCCCGCCCGCGCCTCCGACCGCATCCCTCCCCGACCCCCCGCCAACCCTGCGCCCGGTCGCCCCCCCGCCGCCGCCGTCCCCGCCGGTCGCCGTGACCGAGCCGGCGACCACCCGGCCGACGACCGAGGACCGCTCCCAAGCCACCCCCACGACCCCGGCTCCCATCCCCTCCGCGCGGGCGCCCCGCAGCCGGCTCCCGGCCGTGGTCCTGGCCGCCGTCGCGGTCGTGGCCATCGCGGTCGTGGTCGTCGTCCTCGCCGCCGGCGGCTCGAACCCGAAGCCGGGCAACCGGGCCGCCCAGGTCGCCGCGCTGAACCGGCTCGACGGCATCCTCGCCGTCGCCGCTCAGGGCCGCGCCGCGATCCAGGCCAACAACTTCAACGGGGCGATCGCCAACCGGCGGGCCGTGCTCGTGCTGCTCGACCGCCTCGGCCCGGTCCCGCCCGACCTCGTCGCCGCCGTCCGCGCCCTGCGGCGCGCCGAGGAGGCGTCGCTCAACTACGACACGCTGGCGGCCAGCTGCGGGGTCGCGTGCAGTCAGCGGGCCAACGCCAACGCCACGGCCTTCAAGGCGCAGTTCGCCGCCCTCTTCAATCCCGTCGCCATCCGCTTCGGCGCGCCGGTCTTCAGTCCCGACGAGATCTAGCGGTCCACTAGGCCGCCGCCGTGGCCCGCCCGCGCCAGCAGGCACTGGCGTCGACCAGGATGTCGAGCATCGCGGCCAGCGCCGGCGACCGGTAGCCGCCGGCCTTGGTCGCGGCGACGATTCGCCGGACCGGGCCGTTCGGCCCGAGGCTGCGCAGGACGATGTCGTCGCGGATGCTCGTCGTCGCCAGGTCCGGGATCATGGCCACGCCCACCCCGGCGGCGACGAAGCCGGCGATCGCCGCGTAGTCATCGTTCTGGAAGGTCAGCTTCGGCTCGAACCCCGCCGCCCGGCAGGCCCGGGCGAAGAGCGCGGCGTCCGGGCAGCGCGTGGTCGTGCCCAGCATCCACTCCTCCTCGCGGAAGTCGGTCAGCCGGATCCGCCGCCGCTCGGCCAGCGGATGGCTGGCCGGCAGCGCGATGTACATCGGGTCGTCGAGGAGCCACAGCCGCTCGATCCCGGCGGTGAGGTCGTCGTCCATGCCGTCGAGGCTCAAAGCCACGTCTATCTCGCCACCGAGGAGCATGGGGAGCGCGTCTGCCGGCTCGGCCATGGTCATGCTGAGCGTGACGTCCGGGTGGGCCCGGCGGAACGCCGCGACCGCCAGCGGCGCGAGCGTGGCCGCGGCCGTCGGGAACGACGCCATCCGCAGGCGCCCGCCGCGCAGCTCGGTGATCGCCCGGACCTCGGCCTCGGCGTCGGCCAGCCGGCAGAGGATCGCCTCGGTGTGGGCGACGAGGGCCTCGCCCGCGTCGGTCAGCCGCACCCCGCGCGGGTTGCGCTCGACCAGGGTCGCCCCCATCTCCCGCTCGAGCGTCGCGATCTGGCGGGAGATCGCCGGCTGGGTGTAGGCCAGCGCGCTGGCCGCCGCCGAGAACGAGCCCTGGCGGCCGACCTCGCGCAGAACGCGCAGACGGTTGAGATCGAGCATTACCCGATGTTATAGCAGAGGTGTCCAACGATCATTTGATGTTATGGCCACCGGGTGGCAAGGTTCTCCCCATGAGCACCTTCACCGACACCCTGACGATCCGCCCCTCCGCCGCCGCCGACGCCGGGCCGGTCCGTCGCCTGGCCGCCCTCGACAGTGCGCCCGTCCCCCGCGGCCCGCTGCTCCTGGCCGAGGTCGACGGCCGCCTCCTGGCCGCCGTCCGCGTTCCCGACGGCCGGGCCATCGCCGATCCCTTCGTGCCCACGCTCGGCGTGGTCGAGATCCTGCGGACCGCGGCTCGCCGGGGTAGACGGTGACCCTCCTGTACCAGCTCATGGCCGCCGAGCGCCAGCGCGAGCTGATGCGCGTCGCGGCCGAGGTCCGCCGCGACGCCGCGCCCCGCCCGGAGCGCCGGTGGGTCGGGCGGCGGCGCCCGGCGCCGGACCGGCGCAGCCCGGCGCCGGTCGGTCGGCCGCGGACGTCACGCTCCTGACCGCCGGCCGGCCCGCGCCGTTGACATCTCGGCGCCGTCTGGTAAACCTGCGACACGGGCAACGGGCGCCGCTCGAGGCGGCGCAACTGGGGAGGTGCGTAGTGCGAGGTCGGCTCCGTCGGCTCATGGTCGTCCTGGCCGCGGCAGTCGCGGCCCAGCTCTGCGCCCCAGCTCTGGCCGGCGCCGCCGCCTTCACGCCCGCCGCCCCGTCGCCGGGCCCGCTGCGCCACCTGGGCACCGTCGACCTGCAGCAGCTCGCCGCCTCGCCCTCGCCGCAGGGGCTGGCCCAGGGCCTCCTCGCCCCCTACGAGATCGGCGGCCTCGAGGTCCCGAAGTCCGACGTCGGCGGCCGGCCCACGGCCGTCCCCGACCCCGCCCCGACCCCGGTGACCGCCGACCCCCTCACCAACGTCGCCGGCTTCGACGGCATCTCCCACCGCGACCAGCGCCTGGCCGACAACGGCAACCAGCAGAGCCTCGAGCCGCCCGACCAGGGCCTGTGCGTCGGCAACGGCCACGTGATCGAAACGGTCAACGACGCCCTCACCGTTCGCGCCACGACCTCCTTCGCCGTCGAGATCCCGACCATCGCCCTCAGCACCTTCTTCGGCCTTCCGCCCGCCGTCAACCGCCATGTGAACCCGATCGTCATCGGCCCGTTCCTCAGCGACCCCCGCTGCTACTTCGACGTCCAGACCCAGCGCTTCTATCTCACCGTGCTCGAGATCGATCGCAACCCGGCCACCGGAGCCCTCGGCACCCACGCGGCGACGCTCCTGGCCGTCAGCCAGACCAACGATCCCACGGGCGCCTGGGGCATCTTCAGCGCCGATGCGACCGACGACGCGACGAACGGCACCCCCGCCCACCCCGACTGCCCGTGCTTCGGCGACCAGCCGGTCATCGGCGCCGACGCCAACGGCTTCTACTTCTCGACCAACGAGTACTCGCTGGCCCCGTTCGGGGCCGCCTTCAACGGGGCCCAGATCTACGCCGTGTCCAAGCGCGGCCTGGCGGTCGCGGCGGCCAGCCCGTCCGCGCCCCTGCCCGTCCTCGTCCACCTCCAGGCCGGCAACCTCGGCATGTCCTTCCCGCCCGTCGCCGGCAACCCTTCCGCCATCGCCTCGGTCCAGCCGGCCCGGACCCCGCCGGGCGCCCCCTACGCCAACGACGTCGAGTACCTCCTCAGCTCCTTCGACGTGAACGTCAACAAGAGCGACCACCGCCTGGCCCTGTGGGCGCTGGCCAACACCCACACGCTCGACTCTCCCGCCCCCGCCCTGCGCCTGACGGCCAAGGTGCTGGGCACCGAGCCCTACGCCGGCGGTCCGCCGGCCGGCATCCCCGTGGTCCAGCGGCCCGGCCCCCGGCCGCTCGGGGACGCCCTGGGTGAGCCGCTGCCGACGGTCAACGCCGACGACGACCGCATGCAGGCGCCGACCTACGTCAACGGGCTCCTCTACGCCACCCTCAGCACCGGCGTCGGCCCCGCCGCGACGGTCAACCGGACCGGCGTCGCCTGGTTCGTGCTCGCGCCCTTCACCGTCTCCGGCCAGGTCGGCGGCGTCGTGGCCAACCAGGGCTACGTCGCCGCGCCCGACACCACGAGCCTGATGTATCCCTTCATCGGGCTCAACCGCCTCGGCCGCGGCGTCATCGCCCTCAGCCTGACCGGCCCCACCACCTATCCGAGCTTCGGCTACGTAGCCTTCGGCACCGCCGGGGCGACCGGGCCAGTGCGCGTCGTGCGGCCCGGTGTCGCCCCCGAGGACGGGTTCACCTGCTACGTCGCCGAAGGCTTCGGCCCGCCGTGCCGCTGGGGCGACTACTCCTACGCCGAGTCCGACGAGGCCGGCAACATCTGGATGGCCGGCGAGGACATCCCCGGTCCGCGAACGCTGCTCGCCAACTGGGGGACCTTCGTCGCCCGGCTCACCCGCTGACGAAACCGACCGCCGGTCCAGGCACGGCGGGCGGGTTTTGGACACTGGTCCAAGCGTGGCGCCGGCCGCCACGCCGATAATCAGAGCATGCCGGTCATCAGCAGCGAGGACCGACCCCCCCCGGGAGTGGTGGCCCACGAGGACACCCCCTCCCTGGTCGACGCCGCCCTCGCCGGCCGCGACCTCGTCCAGCTGGCCGAAGAGGTCACCGGGCGCCTGCGCCGCCGCGGGGTGACGTTCGGATCGGGCCCGACCGGCGAGGAGTTCCGCGTCGATCCCGTGCCCCGCGTGATCAGCGCCGCCGACTGGGAGCCGCTCGCCGCCGGCCTGGCCCAGCGCGTCCGGGCGCTGAACCGGTTCGTCGCCGACGTCTACGGCGCCCAGCGCATCGTCGAGGCCGGTGTCGTCCCCGCCCGGGCCATCGCCACCGCCGAGTACTTCGAGCCCGCGCTCGTCGGCCTCGACCCCGCCCCGCGGACCTGGATCCCCGTCGCCGGGCTCGACGTCGTCCGCGAGCCCGACGGCGAGTTCAAGGTGCTCGAGGACAACGTTCGCACCCCGTCCGGCCTGACCTACGCGATCGCCGCCCGCGACGCCCTCGCCGAGAGCCTGCCCCGGCCGGCCGGGGTCGAGGTCCGCCCGCTCGATCCGGCCTACGACCTGCTGGGGCGGACGCTCGCCGCCGCCGCCCCCGACGGCGTCGGCGACCCCGTCGTCGTCGTCCTCGGCGACGGCCCGCAGAATGCCGCCGCCTACGAGCACAAGACGATCGCCCGCCGGCTCGGCCTGCCGCTGCTCGTCCCGTCGGACCTCTCCGTCCGCGGCGGACGCCTGTTCGCCCGCGTCGACGGGCGGACGGCCCGCGTCGACGTCGTCTACCGCCGCACCGACCTCGACCGCCTCTACGACCCGGCCGGCGAGCCCACCCCGCTCGGCGAGATCCTGCTCGCGCCGTGGCGCGCCGGGCGTCTCGGGCTGGTCAACGCCTTCGGCACCGGCGTCGCCGACGACAAGCTGATCCACGCCTACGTCGAGGACATCGTCCGCTTCTACCTCGGCGAGGAACCGCTGCTGCGGTCGGTCCCCACCTACGACCCCGGCGAGCCCGACCAGCTGGCGATGATCCTCGAACGGGTGGCCGAGCTCGTGATCAAGCCCCGCGGCGGACAGGGCGGCGTCGGCGTCGTCGTCTGCCCCCACGCCCGGCCCGAGGACGTCGACCGCGTGGCCGCCGCCCTCGCCGCCGACCCGGAGCAATACATTGCGCAGGAGATGGTCATCCTCTCCCGTCAGCCGACCGTCTGCGACGGGCGCCTCGAGCCCCGCCACGTCGATCTGCGCCCGTTCGTCCTGGCTCGCGGCGAGGAGATCGACGTGATCCCCGGCGGCCTGACCCGCGTCGCCTTCGACGCCGGCGCGCTGGTCGTCAACTCCTCGCAGAACGGCGGCGCCAAGGACACCTGGGTGCTCGCGTGACCCGGCCCCTGATCGGCGTCACCACGTCCGAGCTGCGCCGCCCCGAGGCCGTCACCCAGACGCCCGAGGGCGACCCCGGCCAGCCGGAGATGGCGCTCGGCCTGACCTACCTCCACGCCATCGAGCGGGCCGGCGGGATCCCCGTCGTCCTGCCGCCCCTGCGCGGCGCGGCCATCCCCGCGCTGCTCTCGAGCCTCTGCGGCCTGCTCCTCTCCGGTGGGCCCGACCTCGACCCCGTCGCCTACGGGGCTCCCGGCCACGCCATGCTCGGGCCGACCGAGCCGGCGCTCGACGCCTTCGAGGTCGCCCTCGCCCGGGCGGCCGACCGCCGCGGGATCCCGATCCTCGGCATCTGCCGCGGCGCCCAGGCGCTCAACGTGGCCCGCGCCGGCGACCTCCACCAGCACCTGCCCGAAGTCACCGACGGCTCGATCCTCCACCGCCAGGCCACGTCGGGCCGGCTGACCTGCCACGACGTGCGGATCGACCCGACGAGCCTCCTGGCCACGATCGTCGGTCCCGGGCGGCTGGCCGTCAACTCGTTCCACCACCAGGCGATCGATCGGCTCGGACGCGGCCTGCGCGCTGTCGCCTGGGCCCCCGACGGGACGGTCGAGGCGATCGAGGCGGGCGGCCGGCAACTCGTCCTCGGCGTCCAGTGGCACGCCGAGACGCTGATCGCCCACCGCCGCCACCGCGCGCTCTTCCGCTGGCTCGTCGCCGCCGCCCGCGCCCACGCCGCCGGCCCGCGCCTCGTCCTCACCGCCGCCGCCGCCGCCGCCGACGCCGACGCCCTCGCCCGGCCGCGTGCCGACGCAGCCTGAGGCCCTCAGCCCGCCGGTCGCCGGCGAGCCGGTCTGGGCCCGGTGGAACGACGACTGCGCCGCCCGGCCGTGGACGGTGGGGATCGAGGAGGAGGTGATGCTCCTCGACCCGCGCGACTGGGCCCTGACGGCGCAGATCGACACCGTCCTCCCGGCGCTCAGCGCCCCGCTCGCCGCGCACGTCGGCGCCGAGACCCACGGCTCGGCGCTCGAGCTCCGCACCGGCGTCCACGCAAGCGTCGGCGCCGGCATCGACGAGCTGCGCCG
This sequence comes from uncultured Solirubrobacterales bacterium, assembly GCA_963795745.1. Lineage (GTDB taxonomy): Bacteria > Actinomycetota > Thermoleophilia > Solirubrobacterales > Solirubrobacteraceae > Palsa-513. Next base: position 70,755 of record CAWCIT010000014.1, on the reverse strand, counting down.
CCTGCGGGCCATGCTGGCCGCCGAGCTTCGGCCGCTGCACCTCGGGACCGCCGCCGCCGGCATGCACCCGTTCGCCGTCTGGCACGAGACGGAGATCTCCGCCGGCGCGCGCTACCAGCTCCTCCACGGCTCGATGCGCGAGCTCGCCCGGCGCGAGCCGACCTTCGCCCTGCACGTCCACGTCGCCCTGCCCGGCCGCGACGCCGCCGTCCGGGCGTTCAACCAGATGCGCGCCCACGTCCCGCTGCTCCTCGCCCTGTCGGCCAACTCGCCCTACTGGCAGGGCCGTGACACCGGCCTGGCCTCGGCCCGGACCCCTCTCTTCCAGGGTTTCCCCCGCGTCGGCATCCCGCGGGCCTTCGACGCCTACGCCGACTACGTCGAGGCGATCGACCTGCTCCTGCGCTGCGACGCCTTCCCCGAGCCGACGTTCCTCTGGTGGGACGTCCGCCTCCAGCCCCGCTTTGCGACGCTCGAGATCCGGATCATGGACGCCCAGACGCGGATCGCGCCGTGCGCGGCTCTCGTCGCCCTCGTCCAGTGCCTCGTCCGCCTCGAGGTCGAGGACGGCTTCGCCGCCGCCGAGCTCGTCGGCGCACGCGAGGTCCTCGACGAGAACCGCTTCCTCGCCGCCCGCGACGGCGTCGAGGCCGAGCTGATCGACCCCGTGGCCGGCCGCCGGGTCCCCGTCCGCGAGCTCCTGGCCGACGTCCTCGCCGCCTGCGCGCCCCACGCCGAGGATCTCGGCTGCGTCGAGGAGCTCGCCGGCGTGCTCGAGATCAGCGACCAACCGGACCCCGCCTGGCAGCGCTTCGCCGCCGCCGGACCCCGCGGGCTGCCCGGCCTCGTCGAGGTCCTCGCCGACGCATTCTGCTGAACGCCTCAGCCGACCTTTACTGGCTGCTAACCAGCAGCCCCTACCTTCAGCCGACGATGAGCTTCGCTTCACCGCTCTACCTGCTCGGGCTCGTCGCCGTCCCCCTCGCCGTCCTCTGGTACCTGGTCCGCCAGCGCGAGCGCCGGGCGATCGCCGTGGCGTTCGCCGCCCCGGCCCTCGCCCCGTCGGTCACGCCCCACCGCCCCGGTCCCCGCCGCCACCTCCCGATGGCGGTCCTGCTCGCCGCGATCGTCGCCCTCCTGCTCGCCACCGCCGACCCCCGCGTCGCCGCCTCGGTCCCGGTCAGCGGCGCGGCGATCATGCTCGCCACCGACGTCAGCGGCTCGATGCTGGCCACCGACATCGCGCCCAACCGGGTGACGGCGGCCCAGCGCGCGGCCAACACCTTCGTCCTCGGCGTCCCCGCCTCCGTGCGCGTCGGCGTGATGGAGTTCAACCAGACCCCGACCGTGCTCGGCGCCCCGACGACCAGGCACCTGGACACGATCGCCGCCCTCGGCCGCCTCCAGCCCGGCGGGGGCACGGCCGCCGGCAACGCGATCGAGGAGGCCCTCGGCGTGCTCGGCCAGCTGCGAACCTCGAGCGGCCGGCGCGCCCCCGCGGCGATCGTCCTGCTCTCCGACGGCAAGACGACGAGCGGCGTCGACCCGACGGCCGCCGCCCGCGACGCCGCCCGCCTGCACATCCCGATCTACACCGTCGCCCTCGGAACCGACTCGGGGACGATCGCCGTCCGCCACCGCAACGGGACGACATCCGACGTCCACGTCCCGCCCGACCCGGCCGCGCTGGCGGCGATCGCCCAGATCTCCGGCGGCCAGACCTACACCGTGTCCGACACCGCGCGCCTGCGCGCCGTCTACCAGGCCCTCAGCGCCCGCCTCGGCCGGCGCACCGCGCAGCACCAGATCAACGGCTACTTCATCGGCTCGGGCCTGGCCCTGCTCATCATGGGCAGCGCCGCGTCGCTCTTCTGGTTCGGCCGACTCATCTAAGGAGACCCACGCCATGACGAACATCGACCTCGGGCTCTCCGAGGATCCACGCATCGAGATCCAGGAGGCGCTCTCGGAGGTCAAGCGGGTGATCGTCGGCCAGGACGCGATGCTCGAGCGCCTGCTCGTCAGCCTCCTGGCCGGCGGCCACGTCCTGCTCGAGGGCGTGCCCGGCCTGGCCAAGACGTTGACCGTCAAGACCCTGGCCTCGGTGCTCGGCGGCAGCTTCAGCCGGATCCAGTTCACCCCCGACCTCGTCCCCGCCGACCTCGTCGGCACCCGCATCTACCGGCCCGACACCGGCCGCTTCGACGTCGACCTCGGACCCGTGTTCGCCAACTTCGTCCTCGCCGACGAGATCAACCGCGCCCCGGCCAAGGTCCAGTCGGCGCTGCTCGAGGTGATGCAGGAGCAGCAGGTGACGATCGGCGGCACCACCTTCCCGGTGCCCCGGCCGTTCCTGGTCATGGCCACCCAGAACCCGATCGAGTCGGAGGGCACCTACGCCCTGCCCGAGGCCCAGGTCGACCGCTTCCTGATGAAGATCGTCGTCGACTACCCGTCCTTCGGCGAGGAGGCCGCCGTCGTCGGGCGGAGTCTCGTGCCGCCGGTCAACGTCACCCAGCGACTGGACATCGCCGACCTCGACCGCTTCGCCGCCGCGGCCGACGCCGTGCTCGTCGACCGCGAGACGATCGGCTATGCCGTGTCCCTGGTCAGCGCCACCCGCGAGCCCGCCGCCTACGGCGCCCCCGAGCTCGCCCCCTACATCGAGTACGGCGCCAGCCCGCGCGGCTCCCTCGGCCTCGTCCGCGCCGCCCGTGTCCTGGCCATGTTCCGCGGCCGCCGCCACGTCACCAACGACGATCTGCGCGACCTCGCGCCCGACGTCCTGCGCCACCGGATCGTCCTCTCCTACGACGCCCTCAGCGAGGGGATGACCGCCGACCGGATCCTCGACCGGATCCTCGCCACCGTCTCGGTTCCCCTCGACGACCACATCCGCGCGGCGGCGGCGTGAGGAAGCCCGCCGCCACCGAGCCCCCGGCCGGGCGCCAGGGTCCGGGTGCGATGCCGCAGGGGCTGATCGATCGCCTCGGCCTCGGCCTGGTCCGCCGCTCCGCCCACGGGCTGCCGGGCGACCTGCGCGCCGCGAGCGTCGGCGCCGGGACCGAGCTCGCCCAGCTGCGGACCTACGAGCCGGGCGACGACGTCCGCAACATCGACGCCGCGGCGACGGCCCGGACCGGGGAGCCCCACATCCGCCTGCACGTCCCCGAGCGGACGCACGTCACCTGGATCGTGCTCGACGTCTCGCCGTCGATGGCGTTCGGGACGGCCACGCGGCTGAAGGCCGACGTCGCCGAGGGCGCGGCGCTCGTGCTCGGGCGGCTGGCCGTCAAGCGGGCCGGCAGCCTCGGCGTCGTGACCTTCGGCGACGGCACGGTCGAGCTCCATCCGCCGCGCTCGGCCAAGCCGGGGATGCTCGCCCTGCGCCGCGTCCTCGCCGCCGGCGTGGCCCGCGACGGCCAGCGCGACCCGAGCGGCCTGGCCCACGCCCTGCGCGAGGTGGGCCTGGCGACGCGGGCCCCCGGGCTCGTCGCCGTGATCTCCGACTTCCGCGAGCACGACGCCTGGCACCGGCCGCTCGCCGCGCTGCGCGCCCGCCACGCCGTCCTCGCCGTCGAGGTCGGCGACCCGCGCGAGCGGGAGCTGCCGGCCGTCGGGCGGCTGATGGTCGTCGACCCCGAGACCGGCGAGACGGTCGAGGTCAACACCTCGCCCCGCGTGCGGCGCCGCTTCGCCGAGCTCGAGGCCGACCGGCGGGCCGCGCTCGCGGCCGACCTGCGGCGCGCCCGCGTCGACCACGCCGTCCTCTCCACCGACGGCGATTGGCTGCTCGAGCTCGGGCGCCGCCTGCGATGAGCTTCGCCGCCCCGACCTGGCTGCTGGGCCTGCTCCTCGTCCCGCTCGGCCTGGCCGCCTACCTGGTCGCCCGGCGCCGCGCCCGCCGCTACGCCGTGCGCTTCACCGCCGTCGCCTCGCTGCGCGTCGCCGCCGCCGCCGGCTTCCCCTGGCGGCGCCACCTCCCGGCCGCCGTGCTCCTGGCCGCCCTGGCCGCCCTCGTCCTCACCCTGGCCCGCCCGGAGCGGAACATCCGCGTCCCGGTCGGGAAGGCGTCGATCGTGCTCGTCCTCGACCACTCGGGCTCGATGGATGCCGGCGACGTCCTCCCCAGCCGGCTGGTCGCCGCCCAGCGGGCGGCCGACACGTTCATCGCCAAGATTCCCGGCCAGGTCCGCGTCGGCGTCGTGAGCTTCAGCAGCGCCGTCGACGCCGTCCAGGCACCGAGCCTCGATCACGCCGCCGCCCGCCGCGTGGTCGACGCCCAGTTGGCCTTCGGCGCCACCGCCACCGGCGACGCCCTCTCGCTCGGCCTCCAGCTCCTGCACCAGGGGCCGAAGATCCCCGGGGCGATGGTGCTCCTGTCCGACGGCTCGGCCAACGCCGGCCTGGACCCGCTCCAGGTCGCGGGCGCCGCCGCCGCCGCCAAGGTCCCGATCTACACCGTCGCCCTCGGGACCTCGAACGCCGTCGTCCCCAACCCCAACCAGTTCGGGCCGCCGCTCGCCGCGCCCCCGGATCCCGAGCTGATGGCCGCCATCGCCAAGGCCTCCCACGGACAGACCTTCACCGCCCAGGACGCCGGCTCGCTCTACTCGATCTACCAGAAGCTCGGCAGCCAGCTGGGGACCGCCACCCGGCGGCAGGACATCACAACCGGCTTCGCGCTGGCCAGCCTGATCCTCCTGGCCGGCGCCGGGGCGGCGTCGCTCGCCCTCGGCAGCCGCCTGCCCTAGTCATCTCGCGGAGTCCGCTCGGCCCGCGTGCGCTCGCGGTCGCGGTCGTCGTCGTGCTTGTTGCGCGGGCTGAAGACGTAGTGCCAGAGCGCCCAGATCCCGCCGTAGCCGAGCACGATCGAGGCGATGCCGGCGACGGCGAGGGGGGCGGTGTCGACGGCGGCGAGGACCGGCACCCGCCCGACCATAACGGCTGCGCGGCGGCGGCGGGCGGGGTCGCGCTTGGTAGGCTCGTCGCGTGGGCGCCCACGCACACGAGGACGCGCCGCAGCCGGCGGCCCCGAAGCGCCCGAGCGCCTCGCGCGGGCGGGCGATCGGCTACGCGCTGACGCTGGTCCTCGCCGCCGTCTTCATCTTCCTGGCGGTGCGCCACGTCCGCTTCGACGATGCCTGGCGGGCGCTGCGGACGAGCAACTACTGGTGGCTGATCCCGGCCTTCGGCGCCTTCGTCGTGGCCACGATGATGCGCGTGCTCCGCTGGCGTTCGCTGTTCGCCCCCGGCCGCCGACCGCCGCTCGGGGCGATCGGCGCGGCCACGCTGATCGGTTACCTGTTCAACAACATCATGCCCGCTCGCGCCGGCGAGGCCGCCCGCGTGGTCGCCCTCACCCAGCGCGCCGGGACGCCGCCGGCCGAGATCGTCGGGACGGTCGTCGTCGAGCGCGCCTACGACATCCTCTCGATCCTCGTCATCTTCTTCTGCGCCGCGCCCTGGCTGCCGCCGGTCGGCTGGTTCGGCACGGCCGCCGCCTTCGCCGGGGTGATGGCCGCCCTCCTCGCCGTGGCGATCTGGGCCCTCGCCGTCCACGGCGACCGGCCGCTGCGCTTCCTCATGCGCCCGCTCGCCCGGCTCCCGCGTCTGTCGGCCGAGCGGGTCGAGCGCGCCGGCGTCGAGCTCGCCTCCGGCCTGTCCGGGCTGCGCGACCGCCGAGTCGCGTTCGAGGCCCTCGTCTGGAGCCTCGGGATCTGGCTGATGTCGGCGTTCTGGGCCTGGCTCGTCCTGCTCGCCTTCCAGCCGACGCTCGGCTTCGACGCCGGCATCCTCGTGATCGTGGCCATCGGCCTGGCCATGATCATCCCGGCCCCGCCGGCCGCCGTCGGCGTCTTCGAGGCGGCCGGAGTCCTCGCGCTGAAGGCCTACGGAATCTCCCAGACCGACGCCCTGCCCTTCGCGATCGTCCTCCACGTGGTCAATTTCGTCCCGTTCATCCTCGCCGGGATGCTGACCCTCCAGCTCGCCTCGCGCCGGCCCCGCCGGCTTGCAGAGGCGGCTACCTATACTTGAGGCGTCCCCGACGGCCGGGAGCTCAAGTGCAGGAGATGGTCATATACGGCGTCAGCTTCGACATGGTCGGCAAGCAGCCGATCGTCTTGTTGAAAACCGTCGAGGGCAACAAGTTCCTGCCCATCTGGATCGGCCACCCCGAGGCGGCGTCGATTCTGATGAAGCTCCAGGGCGCGACCACGCCCCGGCCGATGACCCACGACCTGCTCTGCGCGATGCTCGGTGAGCTCGAGGTCCGCTGCACTCAGATCGCCGTGACCGAGCTGCGCGAGAACACGTTCTACGCGTCGATCACCCTCAGCGTCAACGGCCGCGAGATGGAGATCGACTCCCGCCCGAGCGACGCGATCGCCCTCGCCGTGCGCTCCGGCGCCCCGATCTTCGCCGCCGACGAGGTCATCTCCGAGTCGGCGATCGAGTTCGAGCACGAGGTCGAGGACACCGACGACGTGGTCGAGAAGTTCAAGGAGTTCCTCGACCAGGTCTCGCCCGAGGACTTCGCCGGCGGCGAGTCCTGACGCACCGCTCCTCGAGCGTCGGGTCATCGGCGGTGTGGCCGTCGTGGTTGCCCGGGATCGGGACGATCGCCCGCAGGAAGCGGGCGTAGGCCTCCGACGGAAGTCCGACGCGATGTCGGCGCCTACGAGACGATCTTCCGGCGCTATCACCAGCCGCTGCTGTCCTACTGCCGTCACATGCTCGGCGGACGCGGGCTCCGCGGCCGCCGCCAGGCCTGAGCCGCCGAGCCGGACCGGGGACGGACGGTATTAGTACGTACGTTGGCTCTCAGACCACCCCGGCGGCCAGCGCCCCCGAGCCCGGGTACTCCGTGAACACAACCATTCAAGGAGGCTCACCGTGCTCTTCGCCATCGCCCTGATCCTGCTCGTCATCGCCGTGCTCGGTGGAATCGTCGTCCACCCGCTGCTCTTCCTCATCGCCATCCTCGCGATCGTCGCCCTCGTCAGCGGGCGTGGCGGCAGCGCGGTCGGCGGACGCCGCGGCTTCCGCCGCGGGCCACTCGTCTGACCCCGACACGGTGAAGGCCCGACCGGCCAGACCAGCTCGCCACCCGGCCGGCTGGTCTGGCCCCGGCCGCCCCTTCCGGGCGGCTCGCGCGGTCGATCCTTCGCCCCGCCGCGTCCTCAGGACATCGCTGCGGCCAGCGGATGGTCGCGCAGCTGCTCGGGCGGCGCCCCGTGCAGGAGCCACTCACCCGACTCGCGCCGGCTGACCGCCCCCGACCGGGCCAGCTCCCCCAGCGCCGAGGTGACCGACGGCCGGTGGGCGCCGACCAGGTCGGCCAGGCGCTGGTGGGAGAGCGGCAGGTCAACGACGATGCCGTCGCGTCCGACCCGCCCCCACCGTTCGGCCACGTGCCACAGCGTCAGCAGGACCCGGTCGTCCACGCGCGGGTGATGGGCGATGGCCAGCGCCACCGCCAAGTGGTGAGCCCGCCGCGTCCCCCGAGCGAAGAGCTCGACCCCGAGCTCCGGCCACGGGACCATCCGGGTCACCAGCCCGTGGTCGAGCACGGCGAGCCGAACCGGCTCGAGCACCGTCCAGCCGACCTCGGCCCGCACGTGGGAGCCCTCGCCGTCCCAGCTCCACGGCCGCAGCACGTCTCCCGGCCCGATCAGCTCGACGCACCGCCGACCCAGGACGTCGACCGCCCGGGTGAGCAGGCCGTCGATGACCAGGAAGCCCCGGTGGTGGATCTCCGGCTCGACCGCGGCCCCCGCGTCCCAAACGCCCGGGGAGAGGCGTCGCACCCGGGCCAGCGCGTCGCGCCGAGCCTGCTCGCGGGCCGCAGGGTCGAGCAGAGCCGCGAGCTCATCGTCGGCGTCGACAATGCTCATCACTTCGCCGTGCCCAGCCACCGTCCCGCATCTTGACAGGCCCGTCCCCCGCAGCGGGCCGCCGGCTGCGCCCGGGGGCCGAGCCGCCCCTGGGACCCGCCTCGCCGGGCATCTCGCTCCAAACCGTGGCCGGCCGGCGGCCGGGGGCCGAGTGGGCGCCGGCCCCCGGCGAGGGGCTGACGACATCGACGGACTCCTCGGTTCGCGGTGGATGGTCTTACCGGCTGAGACTCTCCGCGGCCGTCGAAGTTGGCCGGTTGGGCGCCCTTACGGCCGGGCCACCGCCGACTCCAGGATGCGGGCGATCAGCGCGTCGAAGCCGATCCCCGCCGCGTCGGCGGCCTGCGGCAGGAGGCTGGTCTCGGTCAGGCCCGGGATGACGTTGACCTCGAGCACGGCGAACGCGCCACTGGCGGCGTCGCGCATCAGGTCGACCCGGGCCAGCCCGTAGCACCCGAGCAGCTCGTAGGCCGCCAGGGCCAGCGCCTGGGCCTCGCTCGCCGCCACCGCCGGCAGCTCGGCCGGGCAGATGAAGGTCGTGCGGCCGATCTCGTAGCGCGCCGCGAAGAAGTCATGGTCGTCGGGCCGCCGGACCGCCTCGAGCACCGGCAGCGCCTCCGCCGCCCGCCCGTCGGCGCTCTGGAGGATCGAGACCGCAAACTCGCGCCCGTCGACGTAGCGCTCGAGCAGGACCTTGCGGTCGTAGGAGAAGGCCGCCACCAGCGCCGCCGGCACGTGGGCCGCCGAGGCGACGAGCTTGACCCCGAGCGCCGACCCCTGGGCCGCCGGCTTGACCACCAGCGGGAAGCCCAGGCGACGCTCGATCACCGGCAGCGCCGCCGCCGCCCCGAGCTCCTTGAACGCCGTCTCGTTGAACGCGTAGAAGTCGGGCGTCGGCAGGCCGCCGTCGAGCATCACGTGCTTGGCCAGGACCTTGTCGGCGCAGCGGATGCAGGCCGACACGCCCGACGCCGTATGGGGGATGTCGAGGATCTCGAGCAGCTCCTGCACCGTCCCGTCCTCCCCGTCGCGGCCGTGGAGGGCGACGAAGGCGACCTCCGGCGCCGCCGCCTGGAGCTCCTCGATCAGGCCGTGGCCGACGTCGATGGCGAGCGTCTCGTGGCCGAGCCGGTCGAGCGCGGCCTCGACCCGCGCCCCCGACTTCAGCGAGACCTGCCGCTCGAGCGACCGCCCGCCCTTGAGCACCGCGACCCGGGTCACCGGCGTCCGGCCGCCCGCCCCGCGGCGCCCGCTTGCGCCTCGACCGGCCACCCGGGCGGCCGGCCCCGGTCCCGGCCCCGGCCCTCGGCCCGGCTCATGGGCGCCGCCGCGCCTCCCGGGCCGCGCCCGCCCGCCGCGGCAGCTCGAACACGTCGGCCAGCGCCGCGTCCGTCGCCGTCCCGGCGGTGGGAGGCAGCGCCTCCGCCGCCGCCGCCGGTGCCCGCGCCGCCGCCGACCGGCGCCCGCTGCCCGACACCGCGTCGTAGAGCTCGACCTGGGCGTTGACGGTCTGCCCGATCCGCCGGACCCCCTCCCGGATCTCCTCCTCGGTCACCCCGGAGAAGTTCAGGCGCATCGACGACCGCCCGCGGCCGTCGAGGTAGGCCGCCTCGCCCGGCACGAACGCCACCTTGTCGTCCAGGGCCAGGGCCAGCAGGTCGGTGGTGTCGATGTAGGCCGGCAAGGTCGCCCAGATGAAGAGCCCACCCTGCGGATGGGTCCACTGCGCCTCGGCCGGGAAGTGCTCGGACAGGGCATCGAGCATCACGTCCCGCCGGCGCCGGTAGAGCTCGCGCAGCCCGGCGATCTGCTCGAGCCAGCGGCCGGCCGCGAAGTAGCCGGCGACGAAGTGCTGGGTCAGCGACGACGAGCAGAGGTCGGCCGCCTGCTTGCCCAGGTTCATCTTCGCCAGCACCGGCCGCGGCGCCGCCGCCCAGCCGACGCGGATTCCCGGCGAGAGGATCTTCGAGAACGTCCCCAGGTAGATCACGAGGTCGCCGCCGTCGATGCTGTGGAGGGTGGGCAGCGCCTCGCCCTCGTAGCGCAGCAGGCCGTAGGGGTTGTCCTCGAGCACGAGCAGCTCCTGCTGGCGCGCCACCTCGACCAGCCGCCGCCGGCGGCCGAGCGACATGGTCACCCCGGCCGGATTCTGGAAGGTCGGAATCGTGTAGATGAACTTCGGCCTGCGCCCCTCCGCCGCCAGGTCGGCCAGCGTGCGCTCGAGCGCGTCGATCTGCATGCCGTCGCCGTCCATCTCGATCTGGATGACCTCGGCCTCGTACGAGCAGAACGTCGGCACCGCCCCCGGATAGGTCGGCGCCTCGGCCACGATCACATCGCCCGGGTCGATCAGCGCCTTGCAGACCAGGTCGAGCACCTGCTGGCCGCCGGTGGTGATCAGGAGGTCGTCGCGGCCGACGGCCATGCCCTCGGCCGCCATCACCGCGATCACGCAGTCCTTGGTCGCGAGCAGGCCCTCGGTCGGCCCGTACTGGAGCGCGCGCGCCGTCGCCTGCGAGACACCGTCCATGACCTGGCGGAAGACGGCCGGCGGGAAGGTCGACATGTCGGGCAGCCCGCCGGCCAGCGAGATCACGTCCGGGCGCTCGGTGATCGCCATCAGGTCGCGCATGACCGACGAGCGCATCACCCGCGTCCGCGCGGCGAACAGCCCGGCGTAGCGTTCGAGCTCGTGTGACGCCGGGCGCTGTGGCGGGCGCTCCCCGCCGGCGGCGCTCATCGCAGGGTTCTCGCCGCGCGCCGCGGCGACCCCCTCGGGGGGTCGACTACTCTCATGCCCTGAAACCGTAGCGAACCATGAACCTCGTCCACCTCATCCTCTACATCGGCGAGGGCGCCGGGCTGGCCGCGGCCGCCGGACTGCGCCCCTTCCTGCCCACACTGCTGGCCGGAGTCCTCGCCTCCGACGCCCTCACGCTCTACGCCGGCGTCGGCCTCGACTTCAGCCACACCGACTACTCGTTCCTCCAGTCGCTCGACTTCCTGCTCGTGGTCGTCGTCCTCCTCACCGCGGCCCTCGTCGCCCAGCGGCTGGTCGGCGCCGAGCGCTTCGAGAGCGGACCCCTCGGCGCCGCCGTCGCCGGCCTGGGCATCGGCCTCGGCGCCGTCCTCTTCGCCGCCGTCCTCGCCGAGCACGGCGACAGCCCCTGGCCGGGCCTCGTCGGCGGCATCCTCTGCGCCGGGCTGGCCCAGCTCGCCGCCCGCGGCCTGCTCGCTCGCACGCGCGGCCGCCTGGCGCCCGGCGCCGCGCAGGAGGCGTTGATCGTCTACGTCGACGGCGTCGCCCTCGCCCTCGCCGCCGTGGCGATCTTCCTGCCGCCGGCCTCCTTCGTCGCCCTCGCCTTCCTCGCTCGACTGCTGTTCGGCGCCCGCCGCCGCGCCGGCGAGAAGTACGCCGGGCTGCGCATCCTCAAGTGACGGGCAAGAAGCTCGTCCTCGCCGTGATCGACGGCGCCAAGCCGGCGATGCTCGAGCGCGCCGTCGCCGAGGGCCGGGCGCCGATCATCGAGCTCCTCATCGAGCGCGGCAGCTACGTCCGCGATGCGGTCGCCGTCTTCCCCTCGGTGACCCCCGTCTGCGCCTCGTCGATCGCCACCGGCGTGGCCCAGGATCGCCACCTGATCCCGTCGATGAACTGGTACCACCGCGACGAGGGGCGCTACGTCGAGTACGGCTCGAGCCTGCGCGCCTCCTGGAAGGCCGGCTTCGCCCGCCAGCTCACCGACCTGATCTACAACATGAACCGCGCCCACCTCTCCGCCGACGTCCCGACGATCTTCGAGTCGCTCGACGACGCCGACGTGCGGACCGCCTGCACGACCTACCTGATCTACCGGGGTCGCCACCGCCACGCCCCGTCGCTCGACACGGCGATGACCCGCTTCGCCTCGCGCGTGCTGATGAAGCACCCGGTGATGGGCGCGCGCGAGCTCTTCTACGCCGACATCTTCGCCAGTCGCGAGACCGACTGCCGCGGCCAGCTCGGCATGCCCGGCGTCCGCGACCAGCACTCCGGCTGCGTCGGCGCCTACCTCGTCGAGCACGACCTGTTCGACTTCCTCCTGCTCTCCCTGCCCGACAACGACGCCCACTCCCACAAGAACGGCCCCCACGCCCAGGTCGACTCCATCGCCGAGGCCGACCGCCAGCTCGGCCGGCTCGTCGACGCCGCCGGCGGCCGCGAGGAGTTCCTCGCCGGCCACGCCGTCATCGTCGTCGCCGACCACTCGCACGGCGCCATCGAGCGCGCCATCCCCCTGGCCGACGAGTTCTCCGACTTCGCCGTCCTGCGCCCCTCCGACGCCCGCCCCGACGAGGCCGAGATCGCCCTCTGCCCCGCCCAGCGCTCGGCGATGATCTACCTGCTCGGCCGCGAGCCCGCGCTCAAGCGCGAGATCGTCCGCCGCGCCCGCTCGATCCCCGGCCTCGACCTCGTGATGTGGCGCGAGGACTCCGACCGCGGGCCGCGGGCCGTCCTCGCCGGCGACCGCGGCGAGCTCCGCTTCGCCCCCGGCAGCCAGGTCGCCGACCCGCGCGGCCGGCGCTGGCGGGTGAGCGGCGACCTCGAGACGATCGACGCCCACCGCGACAGCGGCGTCCTGCGCAGCGAGCACTATCCCGACGCCCTCGGCCGCGCCTGGGACGCCCTGGCCTGCGCCACCTCCGGCGAGATCCTCTTCTCCGCCGCCCCGGCCTACGAGTTCTGCGACTGGGGCGGCGCCCATCACGTCGGCGGCGGCAGCCACGGCTCGCTCCACGCCTGCGACTCCCTCGCCCCCCTGATCTGCACCGGCCTCGCCGGCGACGTCCGCCGCGACCAGTGGTCGATCAAGGACGTCGCCCCCCTCGTGCGCGCCCACTTCGGCCTCGGCGCCGCCCTCGCGCCGCCCCCCTCCCGCCGCCCCCGCCGGGCCCGGTCGGCCGCTCCCGCCCCGGACGCCGCCGCGGCTCCGGACGCCGCGCCCGCCCCGGACGCCGCTCCCGCCCCGGACGCCGCGCCGCCCCCCTCCCGGCGCCCCCGCCAGGCCCGGTCGGCCGCTCCCGCCCCGGACGCCGCCGCGCCGGCCGCAGCCGCCACCGTGCCCCCCGTGGCCGGCGCCCGGGGGACCGGGGATTGAGCCGGCGGGCGGGGCCGGTCATCGCGCTGGCGCTGGCCGTCGTCCTCGCCGCGGCGGCTCCCGGCCCCCCGGCCCGAGCTGCGTCGGCCGCGCCGGCGACCACCGCTCCCAAGCCATCCCCCCCGCCGGCCGGGCGGCCCCTGACCGTGACGCGAACGGTCACCACGACCACCACCGTCCCCGCCTCCCCGCTCGTGCGTCCCGTCGTGCTCGACCGCCGGCCGCTCGGCCACTTCCACACGCCCGACCAGATCCTGGCCATCGCCGCCCGCGTGCCCAAGGTCGCCGCCGTCGTGCGCGCCGACCGCGGCTCCTATCCCGTCGCCTACGAGAAGGGGCCCTTCCAGTGGCAGGTCAGCTACTTCGACCGCGCCCACAAGGAGGTCGCCCAGGTCCTCATCGACGACGCCGACGGCCGCGTCCGCGAGGCGTGGACCGGCTTCCAGGTCGCCTGGTCGATGGCCCGCGGCTACCCGGGCGCCTTTGGCCGCCGCGTCAGCGCGCTCTACGTCTGGATTCCCCTCAGCCTCCTGTTCGTCGCCCCCTTCTTCGACCGCCGCCGCCCCTGGCGCCTCCTGCACCTCGACCTGCTCATGCTCAGCGCCTTCTCCGTCTCGTTCGCCTTCTTCAACGGCGGCGACATCTACCAGTCGGTGCCGCTCGCCTACCCGCCGCTCGTCTACCTCCTCGGCCGGATGCTCTGGCTCGGACTGCGCCGGCCGGCGGCCGGCCGCCGGCCGGCCCCGGCGCTCGTCCTGCTCGTCCCCGTGTCCTGGCTGACCATCGGCCTCGTCTTCCTGATCGGGTTTCGCATCGCCCTCAACGTGACCGACTCGAACGTGATCGACGTCGGCTACGCCGGGGTGATCGGCGCCCAGCGGATCATCGACGGCCAGCCGCTCTACGGCGGCTATCCGTTCGACAACCAGCACGGCGACACCTACGGGCCGACCTCCTACGAGGCCTACGTCCCGTTCGTGGAGGCCTTCGGCTTCACCGGCCGCTGGGACGACCTCCCCGCCGCCCACGGCGCCGCCATCGCCTTCGACCTCGTCTGCATCGGCCTCCTCTTCCTGATCGGCCGCCTGATCCGCGGACCCACCCTCGGCATCGTGCTCGCCTACGCCTGGGCCGCCTACCCGTTCACGCTGTTCGCCGGCGAGAGCAACACCAACGACGCGCTCGTCGCTGCCCTGATCCTGGCCGCCCTGCTCTTCGCGGTCTCGCCTCCGGCCCGCGGCGCGCTCGCCGCCCTGGCCGGTCTGACCAAGTTCGCCCCGCTCGCCCTCGCCCCGCTCCTGGCCACGCACGGCCTGCGCGGGGAGCCGAGCCGCCGTCGCCGGCTGCGCGCCGTCGTCCTCTTCGGTCTGTCCTTCGCCGCCGCTACCCTTCTCGCCTTCATCCCCGCCCTGGCTCATGACAGCGTGGCCGCGATCTACGACCGGACCTTCGCCTATCAGACCGCCCGCGGCTCGCCCTTCTCGATCTGGGGCCTCTACGGCGGGCTCGACTCGCTGCAGGCGGCGGTCCAGATCGCGGCCGTCGTCCTCGCCGTCGCCGTCGCCCTCCTCCCGCGCCGCCCCGACCTGATCGGCCTCGCCGCGCTCACCGCCGCCGTCGTCATCGCCTTCCAGCTCGGCATCACCCACTGGTTCTACCTCTACATCCCGTGGTTCTTCGCCCCGGCGATCGTCGCCCTGCTCGCCCGCTCCGACCCGGTCGACCCGGCGGGCGGCGGCTGGCGGCGGCGCGCCCGCGGGCGCCGGGCATGAGGGCGCGCGCCGCCCTCGGGCTGCTCGGGCTCCTCGCCGGGCTGGCCGCCGGCGCCGCCCCGGCCGGGGCGACCGTCGGCTTCGGCGCCGCCGTGTTCAATCCCGCCGCCGCTGCGCCCTTTGCCGTGGCCGGCCTGCGCGGCCTCGCCCCGGTCACGGGCGCCTGGGCGATCCGTCTGACCCGGTCGGTCGACGCCGCCTCGCCCGGTCTCGCCCGCGCCCACGCCCACGGCGTCCACTACCGCACGGTGCGGCTGGCCTGGTCGGTGGCCGGCGGCGCGGCCAGCCTCTGCCTCGACGACGTCGCCGTCACCGGATACACCCGGCGTCCGCCCCCGGGCGCCCCGGGGGCCCCGGGCGTCGGTGCCGGCGGCGGGGCGGTCGAGGAGCTCACGCTCTCCTACGCCGCCGCGACCCGCGCGCTGGGGCTCGGCGCCTGCCGCCGGCGCCCGGTCCCCCCGCCCGTCGTCGTGCGCCTCTACGCCGAAGGTCGCGCGGCGGTGCGCGCCCGCGTCGACTGCCTGGCCGCCCGCTGCTCCGGGTCGCTGCGCCTGCGCTGTCTCTTCGCCGGCTGCCCGGCGACCGGGCTCCCCCTCGGCGCCTTCGCCCTCGGTGCCGGCCGCGGGGCGACCGTGCGCGCCCGGCTGCCCCGTCCGCTCGGCCCCGACCATCCCGGGGCCCTGACCGTCGCCGTCGCGCTCGCCGGGCGCGCCGCGCCGCTCGTCCTCCGCGTGGTGCTCGACGCCCCGCCGGCGGTCGTCGTCCCCACCCTGACCAGCACCGTGCCCTCGTCGTCGACCGCGCCCACGCCGCCCGGGCTCCTCCCGGCCGGGGGCGGGCCGGGCGGCGGAGCATCCGCGCGGGCGCCCGGCGGGGGCGGGTCCGGGGCCGGCGGGTCGGGTGGAGGCGCCGCCGGGGGCGCGGGCCCGGGGGCGGCGGGACCGGGGGCGGCGGGACCGGGGGCGGCGGAGCCGGGCCGGGAACCGGGGGCGGGCTCCTCGACACGACGCTCGCGCTCGGGTGCGACGGGGTGGCCGACGCGTTCACCGCCGTGCACGGGGTCCTCGGGCCGGCGGTCGTCGGGGCGTCGGTCGAGATCGACTACGTCCCGGTCGACGCGGCGGCGGCGACGGTGATCCACGACGTCACGACGAAATCGGGCGGCACCTTCAGCGACGTGGCGGGAACGCCGTTCGTGCGGGCGGTCGCCTTCTACGGGGGCGACGCCGCCCACGTCGACGCGGCGGGCTTCTGCCCGTGAGCCGGGCTCAGAGCTGGAACTCGCCGTCGCGGTAGATGACCCGGTCGGTGCCGTCGCCGAGGGTGGCGGTGACGGTGCGGTCGGCGGTCGAGACGATGTCGGTGTGGACGCTCGAGTCGTTGAAGCCGAGCCGCGCCCACTCGTCCTTGGCCACGCCGGCCGGGTCGCCGGCGTAGGCGTCGTGGTAGGAGGAGCCGAGGGCGACGTGGGTGTTGCCGAACGGTCCGCCGACGTTCTCGTCGTAGAGCGTCTCGGCCATGAACTTGGTGATCCGCGAGAAGCGGCGATCGGTCAGGGAGAACTCGCCGACCTTGTCGGCGTTCTCGGTCGCCACCATCTCGCGCAGGACCTGCTCGTTCTCGGCTGCCGTCGCCTTGACCACGCGGCCGCCCTGGAACTCCAGGCAGACGTCGCGGACGAGGTTGCCGTAGCGGTAGAGCGGCTGGTTGAAGCGGATCCAGCCGTCGGTGCCGCGCCAGTCGGGGCTGGTGAAGATCTCGAAGCTCGGGATGTTGCGCCCGCTCCCGCCGACCCACTGGCGCTTCTCGCCGAGCGTGATCCACAGGTCGACGTCCTCGCCCTCGATGTGGAGGCGGGCGATGTCGAGGGCGTCGAGGCGGGCGACGTAGTCGGTGATCTGGCCGCTGACCTCCCGCCAGCGGGCGATCGGGTCGTCCTCGTCGAGGAAGCAGGCGTCGATGATCTGCTGCCAGTAGTCCTCGACGCGCAGGCCGGCCTCGGCCGCCATCGCCTCGGTTCCGTAGAGGCCGAGGGTCCAGGTGAAGCGCCCGGCGTTCTCCTTCTCGCTGCGCCAGTCCATCCACGGCTTCATCGCCTTGCCGGTGCGCATGATCCGCTTCGGGTCGACGCCCTTGAGGGCCGTGGGGTCGGTGGTCGAGATGACGAAGACCTGATGGTCGATCTGGTCGACCAGGCCGCGCATGTAGCGGTCGGGAAAGAAGTCGACCTGGTGGTCGCCGGCCAGCTCGTAGAAGTCGCGGCCGAGGTTGTAGGGCTCGCTCTCGTCGGGGAGGTACTGGGTGATCGCGTGGCCGCCGGCCCGCCAGATCGCCCGCAGAAGCTCGGCGTAGAGCGGCTTGGCCGCCTCGTGGGCGGCCACGCGGACGACGTCGCCCGACTTGATCCCCGTTCCGCCGCCGAGGGCGAAGTTGACGAGGACATCGGCGTAGCGCGCGAGGATCGGCTGCGGCGGTGTGTAGGCCACGGACGGCCCCCTTTAGGTCGACGGGATCAGGATCTGCTCGATCGCGTCCGCGCAGAGCGGCCGCGAGCAGTGCACGAGTACCCCCATCACCCAGGGATCCTCGTCGGAGGTCGAGAAGCGGACGGGCATCTGGGTGACGAGGGCCTCGACCGCCTGCTCGCGCTTGACGCCGATCACCCCGCCCCGGGGTCCGGTCATGCCGACGTCGGTGATGTAGGCGGTGCCCTGGGGGAGCACGCGGGCGTCGGCGGTCGGGACGTGGGTGTGAGTGCCGACGACGACGCTCACCCGACCGTCGAGGTGCCAGCCCATGCCGATCTTCTCGCTCGTCGCCTCGGCGTGCATGTCGACCAGCACATGGTCGACCTTGCCGCGCAGGTCCGACAGGACGGCGTCGATCTCGGCGAACGCCGACCGCCCGGCGTGGAGGTAGAGGTTGCCCGAGAGGTTGACCACGCCGAGGCGGGTCCCGTCGTGCTCGACGACGCACTGGCCGCGGCCGGGCTGGCCGCGCAGGTAGTTGGCCGGCCGCACGATGTTCGGCTGACGGTCGAGGTAGGGGTAGATCTCCCGGTGGTGGTAGGCGTGATTGCCGAGCGTGATCACATCGACGCCGGCCGCGAAGATCTCGTCGGCCAGCTTCGGTGTGATGCCCAGGCCGCCGGCGACGTTCTCACCGTTCACGACCACGAAGGTCGGCTCGTGGCGCTCGCGCAGGTCGGGCAGCGTGCGCAGGAGGGCCCGCCGCCCGACGCTCCCGACGACGTCCCCGAGAAACAGGATCTTCGTATTCGTCTGCGCTTCCGGACCAGTCACCGCGCGAGCCTAGTGCATCGTTTGCGGAAAGTCCCCGGCGCCCAGTGCACCGTAAGACCTCCGCGTGACCGGCCGCGCGCGTGGGCATACTTCGACTATGACAATCGAGGAGCGCCTGTCCACGGCGGCGGCGGTCGAGCCCGCCACCGGGTCGGCGGCGCGCCTGGCCCCGGATCCCCCGGTCGCGACGGATCCCCCCGCCGCGACGGATCCCCCCGCCGCGGGCGAGTCGGGCTCGGCGACCGGTCCCGCCCCGCCCGAGCCGACGCGGCCGGCGCCGGAGGACGCAGATGCCCGGCCGGCCATGCCGCCGCCGGTCGTCGTCCCGCGCGAGGTCCAGCTCGTCCTGCTGGCCGTGGGCCTGCTCGGCCTGTGGGTGGCGGCGCGGGCGGCGCGCAACGTCGTCCTGCTGTTCCTGATCGCCGGGGTGATCGCGCTGATCCTCAACCCGGTGGTCGCGCTGCTGCACCGGGGCCACGTGCCGCGGGGCATCGCCATCCTCCTCGTCTACCTGTCGTTCTTCGCCAGCCTCGGCGGCATCGGCTTCGTCCTGTCGTCGCCGATCTCCAACCAGGTCGGCTCCTTCCAGCGCAACGTCCCGGAGCTCGGCCGGTCGGCGAACCAGCGGCTGGCCAGCGTGCAGAAGTTCTTCAACGACCACGGCGTCCACGTGCAGCTGATCAAGCAGGGCGAGACCGCGCTGCAGACGATCCAGGACCAGGTGGTCAAGGGGTCGAGCTCGCTGCTGTCGTTCAGCGGCGGACTGCTCAAGAAGGCGGCGAGCGTCTCGCTCGACCTCGTCCTGATCCTCGTGCTCAGCGTCTACATGCTCGTCTACGGGCGCCAGATCGGGGCGCTGGTGCGGCGGTGGATGCCGTCGGGCAGCGGCCGCCCGCAGGACGACTACCCGCTGCGGGTGCAGCGGGCGGTGAGCGGCTACGTGCGCGGCCAGCTCCTGTTCAGCCTCGTCATGGGGACGACGGCCGGGCTGCTGCTCTACCTGTTCGGAGTGATCGGGATCTTCCCGGACGGGCGGACCTACGCCTTCGCCTTCGGCGCCTTCTTCGGCGTGATGGAGCTCGTCCCGTTCATCGGGCCGATCCTCGGCGCCCTGCCGCCGGTGGCCGTCGCCCTCTTCCAGGACCCGCTCACCGCCCTCTGGGTCGCCCTCCTGTTCCTCGGCCTCCAGCAGCTCGAGGGCCACGTCGTCGCCCCGCAGATCTTCGGCCACGCCCTGCGGATCAACCCGCTGCTGGTGATCTTCGCCCTGCTCTTCGGGAACGCCGTCTACGGCCTGGTCGGCGCCCTGATCGCCCTGCCGCTGGCCGCCGTCCTGCGCGAGACGGTCGTCTACCTGCGCCGCCACGTCGTGTTCGAGCCCTGGCGCACGGCGCCGCCGCCGCCGCCGCCGGCCGCGCCCGGATAGCCTCGCCGATCGTGTCCGCCGCGAATACCGTCGGTTCACGGGGGCGGCCGGGGGTAGAGGCGCCCTGATGCGCTGGCTCCTGGTCAAGGATCTCCAGATCCTGCGGCGCTCGCCGCTGCTCGTCGGACTGCTCGTCGTCTACCCGATCGCCGTGTCGCTCCTCATCGGGCTGGCGCTGTCGCGGGGGCCGAGCAAGCCGCGGGTGGCGTTCGTCGACGAGGTACCGGCGAGTCAGCGGCTGATCAGCGTCGGCAACGAGAAGGTCGACATCGAGCGCTACGCGCAACAGCTCCTGTCGGCGGTCACGCCGGTGCGGGTGGCCACCCGGGCGCAGGCGCTGGCGGCGGTGAGCTCGGGCGACACGCTGGCCGCGGTGATCATCCCGGGCAACCTGACCGCCCAGCTGGCCACCGGCCTGCAGTCGGCGCAGATCGAGGTTGCCTACAACGGCGACGCCCTGGCGCAGTCGTTCGTGCGCACGACGATCACCGCCCAGGTGGCCCAGGCGAACGCCGAGCTGGCGGGCACGCTCGTGCGGGTGGCCGGCGGCTACGTCGACCTGCTGCGCCGGGGCGGGCGGATCGACATCTTCGGCAACCGGATCGACGTGCTCGGGCTGACCCGCAGCAAGACGATCCTCGACGGCCTGCTGGCGCGGCTGCCGCCGGCGTCGGCCGAGCGGGCGCAGCTCGTCCCGCTCGACCGCTTCGCCAGCCTGGCCGTGGTCAACCTCGGCCTGTCGAAGGGGCTCTTCGGGGCGCTGTCGAGCCCGATCAAGGTCCAGTCGACGCTGCTGCGGGGGCACCGGACGCCCCTGGACGCCTTCGCGGTGGCGGTGGCGGTGACCGTGTCCTTGATGTTCGTCTGCGTCCTCTTGGCCTCGGGCATGCTGGCGCTCGAGCGGGAGGAGAACACGTTCACGCGGCTGACGCGCGGCCTCGTGTCGGGAGAGGCGCTCGTCGCCGAGAAGGTCCTCCTGGCCGCCGGCTGCGCGTTCGTGGTGACGCTGGCCATGCTGATGGGGATCGGCGCGCTGATCCACCTCGACTGGGGCCGCTTCCCGCGCTGGCTGGCGGCGTTCGCCGCCGGCGCGCTGGCCTTCGGCGCCCTCGGCGTGGCGATCGGGTCGCTCGCCCGCGAGGTCCGGGCGGCGTCGCTCCTGGCCTTCCTCCTGTCGCTGCCGCTCGCCTTTCTGGCCCTCGTCCCGGGTGGGGCGGTGCCGAGCGGGCTCTACCAGGTCATCCGGGTCGTGTCGGCCGTGTTCCCGTTCAAGGCGGCGCTCCAGGCGATCGACGCGGCGATCAACGGGTCGCAGGGCCTCGGCACGCCGCTCGCCCACCTCGCCGCCCTGATCGTGGTGTTCGCCGCCGCGGCGCGGCTCGGGCTGCGCCGCTTCGCCTGAGGGAACGGTGGGTGGACGGGCGGTCGGGCGCCGTTACCATGAGGGGCCGATGTCCTTCCCCCAGACCCGCCTGCGGCGGATGCGCCGGACCGGCTCGCTGCGCGCCCTGGTGCGCGAGACCGACCTGCGGCCTTCGTGCCTGGTGGCGCCGGTCTTCGTCGCCGAGGGCCTCGAGGGGCGGGCGGCGGTCGCGGCGATGCCGGGCGTCGAGCGGCTGTCGGTGGCCGAGACGGTGATCGAGGCCGGGGAGCTCGTCCGCCTGGGGATCCCGGCGATGCTGCTGTTCGGCATACCGAGCGAGAAGGACGACGAGGGGTCGGGGGCGTGGGACGAGGACGGCGCCGTCCAGCGGTCGGTGCGGGCGCTCAAGGAGGCCTGGCCGCAGCTCCTGGTCATCACCGACGTCTGCCTGTGCGAGTACACGAGCCACGGCCACTGCGGCGTGCTGCGGGCGGACGGGTCGGTCGAGAACGACGCGTCGGTCGAGCTCCTGGCCCGGGTCGCGGTCAGCCACGCGCGGGCCGGGGCCGACATCGTGGCGCCGAGCGACATGATGGACGGCCGGGTCGGGGCGCTGCGGGCCGAGCTCGACGCCTGCGGCTACGAGGACGTCGCGGTGATGGCCTACGCGGCCAAGTTCGCCTCCGCCTTCTACGGGCCGTTTCGCGAGGCCGCCGACTGCGCGCCGGGCTTCGGCGACCGGCGGGGCTACCAGCTCGACCCGGGCAACGGCCGCGAGGCGGTCCGCGAGGCGCTGCTCGACGTCGAGGAGGGCGCCGACATGCTGATGGTCAAGCCGGCCGTGCCCTACCTCGACGTGATCGCGGCGATCCGGGCGCGGACGCTCCTGCCGCTGGCGGCCTACCACGTGAGCGGCGAGTACGCGATGGTCAAGGCGGCGGCCGCGGCCGGCCAGATCGACGAGCGGGCGATCGTGCTCGAGACAATGACCGCGATCCGTCGGGCTGGAGCCGACGTGATCATCACCTACCACGCCAAGGATGCCGCCCGATGGCTCAGCTAGCCCCGAAGATCCCCGCGGGAAAGGTCCGCAGCCGCAAGGACGGCTCGGCGGTCCCGCTCGACGAGCTCGACAAGCGCCTGCTCAACCTCATGCAGGGGAGCTTCCCGCTCGACCCCCGGCCATTTGGAGCGGTGGCGGCCGCCGCGGCCGTGGCGGAGGAAGTCGTCCTCGAGCGGGTCGGCCGGCTGTTGCGCGAGCGGATCATCCGTCAGGTCACGCCGATCTACGACACGCGGGCGCTCGGCTACGGGTCGATGCTGGTCGCGGCCAAAGTCGACCCGGAGAACCCGTGGGTGCCGGCGAAGATCGTCAACTCCCACCCGGGCGTCTCCCACAACTACCTGCGCAACCACGAGTTCAACATGTGGTTCACCCTGGCCGTCGAGCGCGACTCGAAGCTCGGCCTGGACGGGACGCTCGACGTGCTCCAGCGCCTGACCGGGGCCGAGTCGATCCGCCAGCTGCCGACGCTCCAGCTGTTCAAGATCCGCATGGACCTGGAGATGGAGGGCGACACCGGGGCGCTGACCTCGGCCGGCGTCGAGCAGGCGCCGGTCGACCTCGCGGCGGTCGCCTACGACGAGCGCGACGTCGAGGTCATCCGGGCGACGCAGGGCGACATGGAGATCGTCCCCGAGCCCTACGCCCCGGCGGCGGCGCGACTGGGCATGAGCGTCGAGGACCTGCTCGACCATATGGCGGGCATGCGCGAGCGCGGCCTCCTGCGCCGGGTCGCGGCGATCCTCTACCACCGGCGGGCCGGCTTCTCGGCCAACGGGATGGGGGTCTGGAAGGTGCCGGCCGAGAAGATCGAGGAGCTCGGCCCGCGGATGGCCTCCTTCCGGGGGATCAGCCACTGCTACGAGCGGCCGACCTACTCCGACTGGCCGTACTCGGTGTTCACGATGGCCCACGGCCGCTCCAAGGACGAGTGCGACGCCGTGCTCGACGCGATCGCCGTCGACACCGGCATCACCGAGCGGGCGACGCTGTACTCCTCGACCGAGTTCAAAAAGGTTCGCTTGCTCTACTTCACGGAGGCGTTCAAGGAATGGGAGGCCCGGTACGGCGGGTGAAGCGGCGCCCGGGCCTTCGCCGCCTGACTCGCTGGCGCACCCCGTTCGGGGCACAGGCTCGGGGCGGCTGCGGCCCGTGCGCCGATTCACCCGCCGTACTACGGCCTGCCCGCCTTGAGCGCGGGCGGTGAAGGAGAGGCGCGCTCGCGGCACCTGGGTGCGGGGGCGTCCACCGCTTAGGGCGTCCCTTTATCGGGCCGCCGCCTCCTTGGTTTGGGGTCGCTGCCAGGGCGCTTGGCGTACGGATTCCGTCCGGGGCGCCTGTTCGCGGTACCGGCCCTGCGCGGGGCGCAGCCGCTGGTGTACGGGGCCGTCCCGGGGCGGGTGGGACGGTGCCCGGGCCGCAGCCGCCCCGAGCCTGTGCCCCGAACGGGGTGCGTCAGCGAGTCAGGCGGCGCAGGCACGGGCACCGACCCACCCGGCACCGACGACGCCCCCGACCACCACCGGCCGCACCTCGCGTACCCTTGGCCGGTGGACTCACCCAGGCTCAGGGACGGGCGGTCGGCGGAGCTCTATGGCCGGGCGGTGGGGGTGCTGCCGGGTGGGGTGAACTCGCCGGTGCGGGCCATGCGGGCGATCGGGCGCGACCCGCTGTTCGTGGATCGGGGGGAGGGGCCTTGGCTGTACGACGTCGACGGGAACCGCTACGTCGACTACGTCTGCTCGTGGGGGCCGCTGATCGCCGGGCACGCCCACCCGCGCGTGGTCGAGGCGGTCGGCCGGGCGGCGGCGCGGGGGACGAGCTTCGGCGCGCCGACGGCCGGCGAGGTCGAGCTGGCGAACGAGGTCGCCCGGCGGGTGCCGGGGGTCGAGCAGCTGCGGATGACCTCGTCGGGGACCGAGGCGGCGATGACGGCGGTGCGCCTGGCCCGGGCGGCCACGGGGCGGGAGGTGGTGCTCAAGTTCGCCGGGGCCTACCACGGCCACTCGGACGGCCTCCTGGCCGAGGCGGGATCGGGCGTGGCGACGCTGGCGCTGCCGGCGAGCCCGGGTGTGCCGGCGGCGGTGGCGGGACTGACGGTGGTCGTGCCGTGGAACGACCCGGAGGCGTTCGTGGCGGCGACCGAGGCCCACGAGCTGGCGGCGATCATCGCCGAGCCGTACGCGGCCAACATGGGCGTCGTGCCGCCGCGGGCGGGCTTCCTCGAGCTGCTGCGCGAGCGGGCGAGCGCGGTCGGCGCGCTGCTCGTGCTCGACGAGGTGATCAGCGGCTTCCGGATCGCCCGCGGCGGCGGCCAGGAGCTCTCCGGGGTGGGCGCCGATCTCGTCATCCTGGGCAAGGTCCTCGGCGGGGGCCTGCCGGCGGCGGCGCTCGGCGGGCCGCGTCGGCTGATGGAGCTCCTGGCGCCGGCGGGCAACGTCTACCAGGCGGGCACCCTGTCGGGGAACCCGCTGGCCGTGGCGGCCGGCCTGGCGACGCTGGAGCTGCTCGACGACGACGCCTATCGGCGCCTGGCGGCGACGACCGAGCGGCTGGCGGACGGACTACGGGCGGCGGCGGGTTCGGTCCCGGTCGTCGTCCAGAGCGTGCCCGGCCTCTTCACCGTCTTCTTCAGCGATCGGCCGGTCGAGGACCTGGCGGGAGCGCAGGCGTGCGACCTCGACGCCTACGGGGCGTGGTGCCGGGCGCTCCTGGCCCGGGGTGTCTACCCGCCGCCGTCGCAGTTCGAGGCGTGGTTCCCGTCCCTGGCCCATGGTGCCGAGCACGTCGAGCTCACGCTCGAGGCGGCGCGGGCGGCGTTCGCCGAGGTCGCGGGGCGGGGCGGTTGACGGCCCTGGCGCGGGTCGCCGACGCGCTCCGGGCCGAGGGCGGCCTGCTGGCGGCGGCGCTCGACGACGGCCCGGCGGCGCCGGCGGCGCCGGCGGCCGGCGGTACGGGGCGGCGCAGGCGGGCGCCGGCGACGGGGCGACACTCGGGCCGGCGGCGATCGCGGCGTCCGGCCCGCGGGCGGCGGCGTGCCCGGCTGAGTACGAGCTGCTGGTCGAGGCGATCTACGAGGCCTACCGCCAGCACTACTCGACGCCGCGGCTGCTGGCGGCGGCCGAGCCCGACCTCAGGCTGCTGGCCGGGGACCGGCTCTACGCGATCGGGCTCGAGCGACTGGTGGCCCTGGGCGACGTGGCGGCGGTCGTCGAGCTGGCCGACGTGATCTCCCTCTGCGCGCTGGCGCACGGCCGGGGCGAGGGCGACCTGGCCGGGCCGCTGTGGAGCGCAGGGGCGCGGGCGGTGGGCTGGGGTCCGAGCCCGGCCTACGCCCGGGCAAAGCGCCTGCTGTGGGCGGGAGACGAGCGCGGGCCGGGGGCGCTGCGGGCGGCGGCCGCGGTGGCCGCAGCCCCGCCCGAACGAGCGGGGCGATAATCTTTGAGGCGTATTTACCTCTGGGCTGGAGACCGACTTGGCCGCTCGTCGCAGGCAACGTAAACCGAAATACACGACCGATCTTCAGATCCCAGGCGCCTTCGCCGGCGAGACGATCACGCGGCGGCGCTTCATGACCGGCACGGCCCACACGGCCGGCGGAGTGGCGACGGCGGCGATCGTCCTGCCGTCCATCGGCTTCATGCTGGGGCCGATCTTCGACAAGCAGCGGGACCGTTGGGAGACGATCGGCTTCCCGAACGACTTCCCGACCAACACCTACGTGCCGAAGGTCATCACGATCACGCCGAGCACGGGCGAGGCGGGCAAGACGACGGTCTACGTCCGGGCGCGCAACCCACTGATCGACACCGGCCAACCCAACCAGTACAACCGCTTCGTCGCGATCTCGTCCCGGTGCGCCCACCTCGGCTGCCCGGTGCGGTGGACGCCGGCGGCCGAGCGCTTCATCTGCCCGTGCCACGGCGGCGTCTATGACCTCCTGGGCGCGCGGACCGGCGGGCCGCCGGTTCGTCCCCTCGACCGCTTCGCGACGCGCATCCTGAACGGAATGGTTCAGGTCGGACCGCGCTACAGCGTCAACAGCGAGCTCAAGCCGTTCTCTCCGCGGGATCCGGGCGAGCCGCTCGACGGCATCGGCCAGTACCTCTTCCCGTCGCGGCCGACGACGAGAAAGCTTCCGGGTATCTAGGGATGGCCAAGTTCCCCCTGCCGCCGCTGCCGCCGGCCCTCGTCCCCCAGCCGCCGAAGCCGGGAACCGGGCGGGAGACGGGCAAGCTCAAGAAGGCCGAGGCGGGCAAGAGCGTCGTCGACTGGGTCGACGAGCGGACGTCGCTGTCGGGCGGCGTGCGGTGGATGCTCTTCCGCAAGGTGCCGAAGGGCAACTGGGCCTACACGCTCGGCTCGGCGGCGCTGTTCGCGTTCATCTCGCAGGCCATCACCGGCATCTTCCTGGCCATGTACTACGACCCGTCGGCCCTGGGGGCCTACGAGTCGGTCCGCTACCTCACCAACGAGGCGTTCCTCGGCCAGTTCGTCCGCGGGATGCACAAGTGGGGCTCGTCGGTGATGGTGATCCTGGTCTTCCTGCACATGGCGCGGACCTTCTTCTTCGGCGCCTACAAGTACCCGCGCGAGCTGACCTGGGTGATCGGCGTGGTCCTCCTGATCCTGACCATGGTCATGTCGTTCACCGGGTACCTGCTGCCGTTCGACCAGCGGTCGTACTGGGCGACGATCGTCGGCGTCAACACGAGCGTCGGCGGGGCGCCGTTCCTCGGGCCCTACCTGGCCGACTTCC
The DNA here is from genome assembly GCA_963795745.1 of uncultured Solirubrobacterales bacterium. GTDB lineage: Bacteria > Actinomycetota > Thermoleophilia > Solirubrobacterales > Solirubrobacteraceae > Palsa-513. The sequence goes on along the minus strand of CAWCIT010000014.1, from coordinate 44,034 downwards.
TGCGAGCGGGTCCGGAGTTCGGCGCGACGACGCTGCCGCGGTTCTATGCCATCCACATGCTGTTGATCCCGGGCCTGCTCGTGGCCCTGATCGGGGCGCACCTCTACCTGGTGGCCAAGCTCGGCATCACCGCCCCTCCGGGGAGCAAGGCGCACCCGAACCCAGAGCTCAGCAAGTCGGAGGCCTAGCCGTCGTGCCGCCCGTCAGCGCAACCGGGACGATGCCGGCATGAACCGCCGCGAGAAGGAGCGCTACCTCCGCGAGTACTCGATCCAGAAGGCGGCGGGCAAGCCGTTCTTCCCGTACGCGGTGGCCAAGGACGGGGCGATGGCCGCGCTCGTCGTGTTCACGATCATGGCGCTGTCGCTGATCCTCGGGGCCGAGCTCGGGCCGAAGGCCAACCCGGTGACGACGACCTACACGCCGCGACCGGAGTGGTACTTCTTCTTCCTGTTCGAGGTCCTGCGCGTCATCAAGCCGCCGATCCTCGTGCCGCTGGCGACGTTCGGCGTGCCGACGATCTGCATGATCATGCTCTTCCTGCTGCCGTTCTACGACCGCGGCCCCGAGCGGCGGCCGTGGCGGCGGCCGATCGCGACGCTGTCGGGGATCGTGGTCATCGCCGTGATGGGCTATCTGACCTACCAGGGCGCCAACGCCGGACCCCCGGGGACGATCGAGATGCCGACGCCGGCGGCGGTGACGGCGCTCGGGTCGACCCAGGTCGCCCAGTACAACCTCGGCAAGTCGGTCGCGGCGCAGTCGGGGTGCCAGGCCTGCCACAAGATCGGGGAGGACGGCAACTCGGGGCCGGGGCCGCCGCTGACCCACATCGCCTCGCGCCTGGGTCGGGCCGCGCTCGCGCGGACGCTGGTCAACCCGACGGCGCCGATGCCGTCGTTCGCGGGCCTGCCGCCGGCGAAGTTCAACGCGCTCGTCACCTTCCTGGCCAGCCTGAATTAGCCCGGGATGACGCAGGCTCCCGGCACGCTCGAGCCGGGCCAGGTGAGGGCGATGTTCGACCGGATCTCCGGGTTCTACGACGTGATGAACTCGGTCATGACGGCCGGGCTGCACCATCGCTGGCGCCGGCGGGCGGTCGATCTCGCCGCCGTCGGCCCGGGGGCACGCGTGCTCGACGTGGCGACCGGGACGGGAGACCTGGCGATCGAGCTGGCGCGGCGCGTGGCGCCGGGCGGGTCGACGGTGGCCTGCGACTTCTCCGAGGCGATGCTCGCCCGGGCGCGGACGAAGTCGGGGGCGGTCACGTTCGAGTGGGGCGACGCGATGGCCCTCGGCTACGGCGACGGCGAGTTCGACGCGGCGACGGTCGGCTTCGGGGCGCGGAACTTCGACGATCTGGAGCGGGGCCTGGCCGAGATGACGCGGGTCGTGCGACCGGGCGGGCGGGTGGTCGTCCTCGAGATCACGACGCCGACCACGCCGCCGCTGTCGACCTTCTTCCGCGTGTGGTTCGACCGTCTGGTCCCGGCCCTCGGGCGCCTGGCCGGCGATCCCGAGGCCTACGACTACCTGCCGAGTTCGGTCCGGCGCTTTCCGCCGGCGGCGGAGCTGGCGGCGGTGATGCACCGCGTGGGGTTGCGCCGGATCCGCTACGTGCTGACGGCGGGGGGCATCATCGCCATCCACGTCGGCGAGGTCGACTGAGGTGCGGACGGCCGCGGACCCGGTGGCGGCGATCGTCGAGCTCGGCGGGGCACGGATGGCTGGGCGGATGGCGGCGGTCGAGGCCCGCCTGGTCGAGATCTGCGCGGTCGATGCCGACGCCGTGCGGACGGTGGCGGCGGGAGGCAAGCGGCTGCGCCCGCTGCTGGTGTTCGTCGCCGGCTTCGACGGCGACGACGATCTGCCGCTCGTGCGGGGGGCGGTGGCGGTCGAGCTGGTGCACTCGGCGACGCTCGTCCACGACGACGTCCTCGACGCGGCCCCGCTGCGCCGGGGCCGGCCGACCGTGTTCGCGCAGGCCGGCCGGGCGGCGGCGACGGCGACCGGCGATCTGCTCTTCTCGCGGGCGTTCGCCGAGCTGGCGGCCAACGGGAGCGCCGAGCAGCTGCGCGTGCTGTCGGCGGCGAGCTCGGCCCTGGCCCGGGGCGAGCTCGTCCAGCGGGAGGATGCCTGGAGTCGGGACGTCACCGTCGAGCGCTACCTGCACCGATGCGAGCTGAAGACGGCCAGCCTGTTCGAGGCGGCGTGCCGGCTGGGCGCGGGGGCCGCGGGCGGGCCGCCGCTGGCGGGCTTCGGGCGGGCGATCGGGGTGGCCTTCCAGATCCTCGACGACGTGCTCGACGTGACCGGGCCGGCCGCGCGGACGGGCAAGGCGCGGGGAACCGACCTGCTCGACGGAACGGTGACGCTGCCGTTGATCGTGGCCCGCGCGCGGGACGCCGGGCTGGCCGCGCTCGACCTGCGGGCCATCGTCGACGCCGAGGCGGTGTGCGAGCAGATCGCGGCCACCGGGGCGGTCGCCGCGGCCCGGGAGCACGCGCTGGCCCTGGTCGCCCAGGCCAAGGCGGGGCTGCCGGGTGGGCTGGGGGGAAGACAGCGACGGGCGCTCGAGCTCGTCGCCGACGGCGTCGTCGAGCGCTACGCGTGAGCGGCGGCCCGACGGAGTCAGAAGTCGCTGGGGAGGATGAACCCGGCGTGGAGGGCGGCGACGAAGCGCTCGAGGCTGTCGGCCATGTTCTCGAGGGAGATCCGCTGGACCTCGCCGGCCAGGAGGGTGGCGCCGCGGTTGAGCTCGTCGTCGTAGCGGTCGACGACCTCCTGCTCGTAGACGCCGGTACCCGACCATTCGCAGTTGGGGCAGCGGAGCGTCACGCTCCAGTAGGAGCGGCTGGCCGGGGCCCAGTCGATCGGCTGGACGAACTCGCAGCCGCAGCCGCCGCAGCGGTGGAGATCGGCCTGCTCGGCCGGGCCGGGGGCATCGGGGGCGTCGAAGTAGACGACGTCGATCTGGCGGCCGCTCGGGAGGGTCAGCTGGCGGGTGTACTGGGGTCGGTTGCGCTGCCGTTCCATGGATCACCTATCGACCGCCGCGGCGAGGACTTGAGCGTCTGGCGCGGGGTTCGCGCGCGGTAGGCTGTCCGGGCTGATGGCTACCGCGATCCGGACGATCAAACACGAGGATCGTCTGAGTCTGATCGAGCATCTGGAGGAGCTGCGCACGCGCCTCATCGTCTCGGCCATCGCCCTGGCCGTGGCGTTCGGCTTCTGCCTGTGGCAGAACCACGCCCTGCTCCACATCATCAACAAGCCGCTGGAGCAGCAGACTCAGAAGCAGGTCCGAAGCGGGAAGGGGCCCCTCGGGCAGACGGCGATCACGCAGCGAGCCCTGCTGGAGGTGTCGGCGCTCGAGAAGCAGGCGATCGCGGCGCTGGCGGCGCCGGCGAGCGGTCTGCGGCCGGCGACGGCGGCGCAGCTGGCGGGAATCAGCCGCCGGCTCGACGCGGCGACGGCCGCGATCCCGCGGGTGCCGACCGGCGACAAGCCGGTGACGCTCGGCATCGGCGAGCCGTTCACGACCACGATCACCGTGACCTTCTACTTCGCCCTGCTGTTCTCGCTGCCGATCATCCTCTTCCAGCTGTATTCGTTCGTGCTGCCGGCGTTCAGCGCCGGGGAGAAGAAGATCGCCCTGCCGTTGATGCTGGCGATCCCGTTCCTGTTCGCGATCGGCGTCCTGTTCGGCTACTTCGTCGTCGTCCCGGCGTCGGTCAAGTTCTTCCAGAACTTCAACAGCGCCGAGTTCAACGTGCTCGTCCAGGCGGGCCCGTACCTGAAGTTCGTCGTCCTCCTGATGCTGGCCATGGGTCTGATCTTCCAGGTCCCGGTCGGAATCCTGGCGGCGACGCGGGCGGGCGTGGTCACGCCGAAGCAGCTGAAGGCCAACCGCCGGTACGCGGTCGTGATCGCGGCGGTGATCGCCGCCGTGCTGCCGGGCGACGCGGTGACGATGGCGCTGGAGACGGCGCCGTTGATCGTGCTCTACGAGATCTCCATCCGCCTGGCGTCGGTGGTCGACCGGCGGCTGAAGAAGCGCGAGGCGCGGGAGGAGGCGACCGCGACGAGCGCGGCGCCGCCCCCGCCCGCCGCGCCGGTCGTGCCGGCGCCGGCCGATGCGGTGCCGGCCGTGGCGCCGGCGCCGGTGGTGGCGCCCACGCCGGAGCCGGTCGCCGCCGATCCATCGGTTCCGCCGCTGGCGCCGCCGCCGGTGACCCCGCCGCCCGCTCCGCCGATACCGCCCCACGAAGAGGAGGACGACGATGCTCTTTGACCTGCGCGGCCGAGGTCGCCGCCGGACGATCCAGGTGATCTACCTGCTGCTGGCGCTGATCCTCGGCGGCGGCCTGGTGTTCTTCGGCGTCGGCGGGGCGAGCAGCGGCGGCCTGCTGAACGCGGTCGGGCAGAACGGGACGAGCGGGAGCACGACCGACATCTTCGCCAACAACGAGAAGGCGGCGGCGAAGAAGGCGGCGGCGACGCCGAAGGATCCGGCGGTGTGGGCGGCGCTGGCCCACGCGCGGTATCAGGTGGCGGGCAACGGGAGCAACTTCAACACGAGCACGGGGACGTTCACGGCCTCGGGCCGCACGGAGCTGGCGGCGGTCAAGCAGGCGTGGGACCGGTACCTGGCGCTGAAGCCGGCGACGCCGAGCGCGGACACGGCGCGGGAGATGGTCCAGGTGCTGGGGCCGGCGGGGTTGAACTCGCTGCCGGACGCGATCGCCGCCGAGGAGATCGTCGTCAGCCAGAACCCGATGAGCGCGTCGGAGTACGCGCGCCTGGCGCTGCTGGCCTACCTGGCCGGCCAGACGCGCAACGGCGACCTGGCCTCGGCGCAGGCGGTCACGCTGGCGCCGAAGGATCAGCAGGCAGCGCTCAAGCAGGAGCTGACGACGGCCAAGACGCAGGCGCAGGCGGGCTCGGCGGCCAAGGCGCTCACCACGCCGACCACGCAGCAGCTGCCGGGCGGCTGAGCTCGGGCGGCCGCCGAGGACGACGGCCGTCCGGCTCGAAGCACTAAGATTGGAGGACGGGTCGCGGCGGGAGCCGCCCCAGCCTCCGGGCCGTTAGCTCAATTGGCAGAGCAGGGGCCTCTTAAGCCCAAGGTTGAAGGTTCGATTCCTTCACGGCCCATCTCATCGCACAAGCTGGTGCGGAGGGTCTGGATCTCGAGGGCGTCTCAGTGGTCGCCACTGTCGCCGCGGCGGGCGGCGGGTGCTTCGGCGGCAGCCTCGGCGTGGCGTTCAGCGATCAACTCGTCGGCAAGGCTCCGTCCTGGCGCCAGGTCGACGATGACCCCGCGGGCGTATTCGATCGCCGCCCGCCGTTCGTCCAGCTTTGGGTCGGTCGCCTGAGCCATGTTCCAATCGTCGCGCCGCGCAACGGCCTCGATCGGTGAGTCCAGAGCCCTCCCCGGCGAAGGTGGCTCACTCAACGCGCCCGTTGTACAGCAGCCCAAGAGCGGCGCAGACAATGCGCCTGGCCCGACGGGGCCTCCCTGGCGTAGCTCCGGGTCCGGCACCCGTCAAAGGCACTCCCGCGGGATGGCCTTCCCCCCTTGACTGAACGGGAATCCAACCGCCGTGCCGGCGACCGGGTCGAACCACGTGCTTCGCGTCCGGCGCGCTTCCCGCATACTGAAGTGATGTCACGCTCCCGCCCCGCCCCGCCCCTCGCGCTGGTCGCCCTCGCCCTCGTCGCCCTGCTCCTGCTTGCCGGCCTGCGGCCCGTCCCCTCCGGCGCCCACGCCGCCCGCGTCCCGGCCGTGGCCGCCGCAGCGTGCGCCAACGCCGACCTCGTCCCCGCGGCGGGCAACCTCGCTCAGATCGACACCGCCCTGCTGTGCCTCGTCAACCGGGCCCGCGTCGCCGCCGGCCGCGTGCGCCTGCGGACCAACAGCCGCCTCGCCAAGGCCGCGCTGCGCCACAGCCGCGACATGGCCCGGAGCGTGACCTTCAGCCACAGCGGGCCGGCCGGCGACTCGCCGCTCAGCCGCGTCCTCGCCTCCGGCTACGCCCGCGGCAGCCGGAGCCTGATCACCTCCGAGAACCTCGCCTGGGAGCCGACGACCCTGAGCACCCCGGCGCTGGTCGTCGCCGCCTGGCTCGGGTCGGCTGAGCATCGCGGGCACCTTCTCGATCCCCGCTACCGCGACACCGGGATCGCCGCCGTGCTCGGGCCGCCCTCCCACTTCACCCAGACGGGCGGACCCGGGGTCCCGATCACCGAGGTGTTCGCCACCCGCCATTGACCCGACCCCCGAAACGGGTCGCGTCCGATTGTCGCCACGGCGCCCCGGCCTACGACCGCGCCCCGACCGCGAACCCGGCCAGGTCGACATAGCCGCCCCGCCGGCCCAGGATCAGGCTCTGGGGGACGATCCCCAGGCCCGGCAGGTCGAGCTCGACGTAGGCCACGCTGAACCCCGCCGCCCCCAGCTGGTCGAGCAGCTCCCGGCCGTAGATCCGGTAGACGAGCGTGTCCTCGGCGTGGTACTCCGGCGGGTAGAGGTGGACGTCGCGCCCGTGCCAGCGGTGCACCTTGCGCAGGTTGCGCTCCAGGGTGTGCCCGTAGGGCACCTGGAGCACCAGGTGGCCGCCCGGCGCCAGCGTGCGCGCCATCTCGCCGATCGCCCGCCGCTCGTCGGCCACGTGCTCGAGCACCTCCGAGCTCAGGATCACCCCGAAGAAGTCGTCGGGATAGGGCATGTCCTGGACGTCGGCCGTCGTGCGTCCGTCGATCGCTCCGCCGTTCGCCTCCCCGGCGTCGGGCGGCGCGGCGTAGATCGTGTTGAAGTAGTCGAACCGCTCGGCCAGGAAGGCCGGATGACCGCGGTAGCCCGAGGTCTCGAACACCCGCACCTGCGGCCGGGCCGCCCATCCGCTCAGCGGCCCCCGCTCGCCCAGCAGCCCGGCCAGCCCGAGGATCAGCGCCCGGTCGCGCGAGATCGAACCGCACGCGCCGCACACGAGGCTCTCCCGCAGCTCCGCCGGCAGGCTCTCGCCGACCGGCCCCGGCAGCGAGATCGTCGCCGCACCCCCGCAGACGTTGCAATCCGCCCGGCCGGCCGCACCCGCCGACCCGCCGCCTCTCACCGTCACCGGCACCCGATCGACTCCCTCAACGGCCGCCGGCCCGCCGCCATCCCCGGCCTCATCCCCAGGCGGCGAGCAGTTGCCCGAACGTCCGGCCCAGATACGGCCCGAGCGTCGCGCTGTAGGCCCGGGTCATGTGGTTGGTGTCCTGGTAGACGAGCGCGCCCCCGATCACCGGGAAGCAGACCCGGGCGTCGCAGAAGAAGCTCGTCATGTCGATGACGGTCGCCCGCGACCCGAGCTCGGCCGCGGCGTCGACCTCCGGATCGCGGTGGAGGGCCACGCGCCGCGGGACCGCGCAGACGGTGCCGGCGACCTGATGGTGGGCGATCGCCCGGTCGACGCACCCCCCGGTCGCGTTGCCGACGTAGGGCGTGTCGCGCAGGACGACGATGTGCTTGACCGTCGGCGGCAGCGCCTGCCACGCCGCCAGGTAGCCGGCGACCCGCGAGTCGTACGGGCTCATTCCCGGCCTCGGGACGACACGGGCGCTGGTGTGCTCGCTGACGAACACGGTGTCGACCTGCGGGTTGTCGGCGAACCAGGCGAGGACCTCGAGCCGCCAGTCGAGGCACGGGACGATCAGCGCGCGCGGGAGGACCGGTTGGGCGGTGCTGAACGTGCAGCTTGCCATCGTCACCGACGCCCCCTCCCACCGCAGCGACCGACCGACGACGTCGAGGGCCGCCCGCCAGGTTCCGGCGTGGCTGTCGCCGAGGAGGGCGAAGCCCCGCTGGGCGACCGGCGGCGGCGCGCCGAAGACGCAGAGCGGCACCGTCGCCGTGCCGCCCGGCGGCAGTGAGTAGATCCCGCTGCCCACGTGCCCGAGGGTGTGGAAGATGCCGTCGTCCTCCGGCTCGATCGTGCACGGGGCGCTCGGCGTGATCTCGGCCTCGGCCGGCGTCGGCGTGACCCGGTAGCGCAGGGCCGGATCGACACACCGCGGGCTCGGCGCCGCCGACGCGGCGCCGAAGCACGGCGAAGCCGACGCCGACGCCGACGCCGAAGACGAACGCGGCGGCGCGACCGTCAGGCCGAGGGCCGGCCGGCCGAGGGCGACCAAGGCGGCGGCGAGCCCCGCCGACCACCCGACCACCGCCCGGTTCACCCGTGACCGCGACACCTGGCGCCCACTCTACGGGGAAGCGGCCGACCGCCCGCCGGACGATCGCCCCCGAGAACCGGCCGCCCGGCCACCCGGCCGCCGCCGGCCCGACGATCGCCGGACGATCGCCCGCCGAGCGCCCGGCCGCCCGGCCATCCGGCCGCCGTGCGGAGGCGACCCCTCGGCCGCGCCCGACCCCCGGCGGACGGGGACCGCGGAGCGCCAGATAAGCTTCACCCAGAGATGGCGACCGAGCTCCAGGGCAACCGAGACGGCCTGCGTCGCCTCGTCCACGAGGTGCGGGAGCTCGTGCTCGGCGAGCGCACCGCCTATGCGTCGGGCCGCCTCACCGTGTCGCCGTCGGCCGCGGCCGCCCTCGTCGCCGACCCGGCGCTGGCCGGCGTGCGCGTCGCCCGCACCGGCCCGGGCGAGGCGGTGCGCATCGTCGCGGCCCTCGACGCCGTCCAGCCGTGCTCGAAGGCACCGGGCGGCGGCGGCGTGTTTCCCGGCTTCGTCGGGCCGGCGATGCCGCCGGGGCGGGGCGAGACTCACGTCCTGCGCGGCGCCGCGGTGATCGCCGCCGGCCACCTGCCGCGCGCCCAGGAGGCGGTGATCGACATGTCCGGCCCGGCCGCCCTGCTGTCGCCGCTGTCGGCGACGCACAACCTCGTGATCGAGTTCGACCCGGCCGATGGGGCTCCGTGGGAGGAGGTCGAGGCGGCCGTCCGCCGCGGCCTCCTGCGCGTGGCCGTCCACCTGGCCGACGCGGCGCTCGAAGCCGCGCCCGACGCGGTCGAGGAGCTCCCCGAGCCCGGCGTCGGGCCGGTCGGCCGCCCGCGGATCGGGATCGTGACCAACCTCCAGACGCAGGGAAAGTACAAGGACGTGTTCGTCTACGGACGCAGCCTGTCCGGCGGCCTGCCGACCGTGATCTCGCCGAACGAGCTCGACGACGGCGCCGTCGTCTCCGGCCAGTACGGACACCCGGCACTCAAGAACCCGACCTACCTGCACCAGACGCACCCGGTCATCGCCGCCGTGCGCGCCCGCGACGACGTCTGCCTGGCCGCGCTCGTGCTCTGCCCGGAGCCGGTCGGCCAGGACGCGAAGGAGCTCGTCTCGGCCCACGCCGCGCGCCTGTGCCGGGCGCTCGGGCTCGACGCCGTGATCCTGACCAAGGAGGGCGGCGGCAACGCCGACGCCGACGTCGCGCTCAAGATGGACCGGCTCGAGGCGGAGGGGATCGTCGCCGTCGGGATCTTCGCCGAGATGGCCGGCCGCGACGGGACCGGGCCTCCGCTCGTCGTCCCGCCCACCCAGGCCACCGCGATGGTCAGCGTCGGCAACTACGACGAGCGGGTCAGCCTCCCGGCCTGCGACCGCGCGCTGGGGGGCGAGCGGCTGCGGCTCCTGGACCGGCCGGCCGCCGACGCCGTCGAGCTGCCGGTGGCCGCCATCTACTGCGCGCTCAACCCGCTCGGCTGGGGCCGCTTGACCTGTGCCGTGGAGGCGGCCGCCTGATGCGGGTGGCCCACTACATCAACCAGTTCTTCGCCGGCATCGGCGGCGAGGATGCCGCCGGCGCCGGCCCGGAGCTCCGCGACGGGCCGCTGGGGCCGGGCCGGCGCCTGGCCGCGGTCCTCGGCGACGAGCACGAGCTCGTCGCCACCCTCGTCTGCGGCGACGACCACGCCGCCGGGCACCCGGAGTTCGCGGCGGCCCTCGTCGAGGAGGCCCGGGCCCAAGGGGCCGAGCTCCTCGTCGCCGGCCCGGCCTTCACCAGCGGCCGCTACGGCCTGGCCTGCGGGCGGATTGCCAGCGCGGCGGCCGCGTCCGGGCTGCCGGCGCTCGCCGCCATGCACCCCGACAACCCGGGGATCGCCGAGGCGGTCGGTGTGGCCGTGATCGAGAGCAGCGAGACCGCGCGCGGGATGCGGCCGTCGCTCGACCGCCTGGCCGCGGCCGTGGCCAAGGTGGCCGCCGGCGAGGAGCTGACCGCCGCCGACGGGCTGGTCGGTCCCGTCCCGCGGACCAACCGCCTGGCCGCCGAGAACGGAGCCGCCCGGGCGGTCGCCCTCCTGCTGGCGCGGCTGGCCGGCGACCGGGAGGCCACGGAGATCCCGCTGCCGGCGTTCGACCAGGTCACCCCGGCGGCCCCGGTCAGCGATCCCGCCGAGGCCGTCTTCGCGCTCCTGACCGAGGGCGGGTTCGTGCCGGTGGGCAACCCCGACCGGCTCGAGTCGGCGCGCGCGTCGAAGTGGATCCGCCATTCGCTCGACGGCCACGACTCGGCCGAGGCGGGGACGTTCGAATCGGTGCACGGCGGCTTCTCGACCCAGTGGGCCAACGCCGAGCCCAACCGCATCCTCCCCCTCGACGTCGCCCGTCAGCTCGAGCGCGAGGGGGCGATCGGCGGCCTCCACGCCGAGTACTTCGCCACGACCGGCAACGGCACCACGGTGGCCGACGCCCGGCGCTTCGGCGTCGAGTGGGCCGCCGAGCTCCACCAGGCCGGAATCCAGGCCGCGATCCTGACTGCGACCTGAGGCACGGGCACGCGTTGCGGGTCAACGCTCAGCAAGGAGTTGGAGCGCGCCGGCATCCCGACCGCGCTCCTGTGCAACCTGGTCTCGATCGCCGTGCGGGTCGGCGCGCCGCGGATCGTGCCGACGCGGGGCATCCCCTACCCGACCGGCGATCCGGAGCTCGGCCCCGAGCAGGAGCGGGCCTGGCGCCGCGAGCTGGTCGAGCGGGCGCTGCGGGCCGTGGCCACCCCGGTCACCGAGCCGACGGTCTTCAGCTGAGATGACGAACCCGGTGATCTCGGCGGCGAGCGCCGTCCTCGCGCACACGCCCGGCCTCGCCCGGCTGGGGTCCAAGCCGTCGCGCGAGCTCGGGCGCGACCCGGCGGTCGCCGAGCGCTTCCGCGGCGCCCTGCGCACCTTCGAGCAGGCCGTGGCCTATCCGCCCCACCAGGCCTTCCTCGGCGCCATCCATCCGCGCGAGCTGCCGGCGCGCCCGTGGGTCACCGCGCCGCCCGACGGCGCCGTCCGCTTCGCCGGCGCCGGCGAGCTGATGCCCGAGGCGGAGTTCCTCGCCCTGATGGCGGCCGTCGACGAGTTCGACCTGGTCAAGCTGGCCGACGCGGCGGCGGCCGCGGCCGCGTTGGGCGGGCATCCCCTGGCCGACCGCCTCGATCTCGCCCGCCTGGCCGCGGCCGGGGGCGACGTCGAGGCGATCGCCGGCGAGACCGGCGCGCTTGCCCTGCACGCCGGCGACGGGCGCCTGGTCGGCGTGGTCCGGCGGGCGCACGAGCACGACGAGGCGCTGGCCGCGCCCGTGCTGCTCGAGAACCTGGCCGGCAAGGCGAGCGCGACGCTGGCCCTTCTGCGCCTGCTCGCCGACAACGACATCGATCCGGCGTCGATCGACTACGTGATCGGCGCCGGCGAGGAGGCGATCGGCGACCGCTACCAGCGGGGCGGGGGCAACATGGCCAAGGCCGTCGCCGCGGCCGCCGGCTGCGGGCAGGCGTCGGGGTGCGACGTGAAGAACTTCTGCGCCGCCCCGGTGCCGGCGATCGTGATCGCCTCGAGCCTCGTCGCGGCCGGGGTCTTCCGCCGCGTCGTGGTCGTGGCCGGCGGGTCCCTGCCCAAGCTGGGCATGAAGTTCCAGGGCCACCTCAAGCACGACCTGCCGGTGCTCGAGGACGTGCTCGGCGCGTCGGCGCTGCTGATCGAGGCCGACGACGGGGTCTCGCCCCAGGTGCGCCTGGACAGCGTCGGACGCCACCCGGTGGCGGCCGGCTCGTCGAACCCGAAGGTCATGGAGGCGCTGGCCATCGCGCCGCTCGAGCGCCTCGGCCTGGGCATGGGGGACGTCGACGACTACGCGACCGAGCTCCACAACCCGGAGATCACCGAGCCGCAGGGGTCGGGCAACGTCCCGGAGCGCAACTACAAGACGCTCGCCGCGCTCGCCGTCCGGCGGGGCGACCTGGCCCGGGCCGACATCGGCGACTTCGTGGCCGGGCACGGCATGCCGGGCTTCGCGCCGACCCAGGGCCACATCGCCTCGGCCCTGTGCTACGTGCCCCACGCCCGCGCCCGGCTGATGGCCGGCGACGCCCGGCGGGTGCAGCTGATCGCCAAGGGCAGCCTCTTCCTCGGCCGGATGTCGGAGCAGTCCGACGGGATGAGCGTCATAATTCAGCGCAACGACGAGACGGGAGGCTGACGACGTGGGAGCCGTGACCGAAGCGACGCGAGAGAACTTCGACGAGCTGGTGGCCAGCGGCACGACGGTCGTCGACATCTGGGGTCCCGACTGCAAGCCGTGCCTGGCGCTGATGCCGCACGTCGAGAAGCTCGCCGCGGCGCGCGACGACGTGCGCTTCGTCAAGCTCGAGGCGCCCAAGGCCCGGCGTGTCTGCATCCGGCTCGGCGTGCACGGGCTGCCGACCTTCCTGCTGATGCGCGACGGCGAGGAAGTGGCCCGACTGTCGGCGTCCACGCTGTCGCCGGCGCAGGTGAAGACCTGGCTCGACGCGAGCCTCGAGCGGATCGGGGAGGAGGTGAGCTGATACTCATGTTCGAAGGCAAGCAGATCATTGTGCTCGGAGAGCGCGACGGGATCGCCGGTCCGGCGATCGCCGCCTGCGTCAAGAGCGCCGGAGGCCACGTGGCCTACGCCTCGACGGAGTGCTTCGTCTGAACGGCTTCGGGGGCCATGGACCTGAATAGTCAGGAAACGATCAAGCGTCTCGCCGACGAGCACGGGGCCGACCAGTTGCTGGTGATACTGGGGGCGCCCGACCCGGAGAGCGCTGAGATCGCCGCCGAGACAGTCGTGCTCGGCGATCCGACCTATGCGGGCGCCCTGGCCGAGGCCCAGTTGGGTCTCTCCGTGTATCACGTGCTCGAGGAGGAGTTCAGAAGTCAGATCGCCGACGATGTCTGGGAGGACCAGATCGGCGTGATGGCCGACGTGCTCGAAGGCGAGGAGATCGCCGTGGCCGTCCGGGGCATGCGCGAGAGCGCGCCCTAGACGCGGCGGTGGCCGAGACCCTCCGCCACGCCGATCCCGACCGGGACGCGGCGGCCTGCGCGGCGATCTACGCGCCGGCCGTGGCCGACAGCGCGACCTCCTTCGAGGAGCCGCCGGCCCCCGACGCCGCGGCGATGGCCGCCCGCATCGCCGCGACCAGCGCCAGCCACCCGTGGCTGGTCATCGACGACGGCGGCACCGTCGTGGCCTACGCCTACGCCTCCCCCCACCGCGCCCGCGCCGCCTACCGCTGGGCCGCCGACGTGGCGGTCTACGTCGACGACGGGCATCGCCGCCGCGGCGCCGGTCGCCGCCTCTACCGGGCCCTGTTCGAGCTCATGCGCCGCCAGGGGCTGCGGGTGGCCTGCGCCGGGATCACCCTGCCCAACCCGGCGAGCGTCGGCCTCCACGAGGCGGTCGGCTTCGAGCCGGTCGGCGTCTACCGGCGGATCGGCTGGAAGGCCGGCGCCTGGCGCGACGTCGGCTGGTGGGAGCTCCTGCTGGCCGGCAGCGACCCCGACGACGGTCGGCCGCCGCCCGAGCCCGGCCCGCCGGCCCGGCTCGTCGGCTGACCGCTCACGAGCCGGCCGCGGCCCGCCGGCGGGCGAGCACGCCGAGCGCCTCCTCGACGGTGGCGCGCCCCATGCCCTGGCGGCGCAGGAGCGCGGTCAGGGCGTCGGCCCCCATCGACTGCTCGAGCAGGTCGAGCTTCTGCCACGTCCACTCGGCCGACGGCTCGCCGTCGTCGCCGGGGGCGTCGAGCATCCGGCCGAGCTGCGACAGCAGCCGGTCGAGGCGTTCAAGCTCGTCGTCGCTCACCTGGTCACGGGCGGGGGCCTTGGAGCGGCTCACGGTAGTCGATCCGCCCCGCCCGGGCCGTGCGCCGCACCGCGTTCGGCCACGCCGGCGCGCCTTGACCGGGTGGGCGGCTCGCCGTAGGGTCGTGGTCTACCGACAAAGGAACACGATGGCCGCCAACAGCGATCTCGCCGCGCTCCAGCAGGTCAAGCACATCGTGGTGCTGATGATGGAGAACCGGTCCTTCGACCACATGCTCGGCTACCTGACGGCCGACGGCATGCCCGACGTCGACGGGTTGACCGGCCAGGAGTCGAACGCCGACGTCGACGGCACCGTCTATGCGGCCTTCGAGCTCGGCGACAACCAGACGGCGTTCCACATCCCGGGGACGCCGACCGCCGACAAGAGCCTCGACCCGTGCCACTCGCCGGCCTGCGTGGCCGAGCAGGTCGCCGGGGGCAACGCCGGCTTCGTCAAGAACTTCGTCACCCAGAAGAACCCGCCGACCGCCTGGCGCAAGCTGCCGATGGGCCACTACACGGCCGACCAGCTGCCGGTCTACGACCACCTGGCCCGCCAGTTCTGCGTCTGCGACGCCTGGCACAGCTCGATTCCCGGTGACACCTGGCCCAACCGGCTGTACTCCCTGGCCGGGGCGGCCGGCCCGTCGGTGGCCAACCAGCACCCGTTCTTCAAGGACCTGACCAACGCCGCCGGCGCCGCGGCGCTGACCAACGTCCCGATCTTCGAGGTCGCGGCCTTCACGCGCCAGCTCGCCGACGCCCAGTGGCGCTGGTACTCCCACGACCCGGCGACGCTCCGGGCGGCCGACGCGACCTATCGCGACCCGCTCGACTTCAAGACCGACAACTTCTCCTACTTCGACCGCAAGGCGGTCAGCCTGGCCACCCAGGACGCCGAGGCGCTGCTCGTCGGCCAGGACAGCTTCCTCGACGACGCGGCCAAGGGCAACCTGCGCGACGTCTCGTGGATCGACCCGAACTTCATCGACCTGAGCGTGCTCGACCCGAACTCCAACGACGACCATCCGCCGTCCGACGTGCTCGCCGGCCAGCAGCTCGTGCTCGACCTCTACAACGCCCTGGTCAACAGCCCGAACTGGAACGACACGCTGCTCGTCATCACCTACGACGAGCACGGCGGCTTCTACGACCACGTCGCCCCGCCGCCGGTCAACGACGGTTCCGGCTTCGCCACCTACGGCCTGCGGGTCCCCGCCATCGTCGTCGGCCCGCGCGTGAAGAACTTCGTCTGCCACGACTTCTTCGACCACACCGCCCTGATCAAGACGATCCTCCTGCGCTTCGCCGCCGACCCGGCCGCGGCCGTGGCCAACATGGGCGCCCGCGTCGCCGCGGCGCCCGACCTCGGCGGCCTCCTCGGCGACGTGCGCACCGACCTCGCCGACCACGGCGACCTCCACGGCCAGCTCGACGCCTGGCGAGCCGCGGCCCGCGCCGGCCACCAGGCCCAGGGCGGCGGCCCGTCGCCCGCCGGCGACGGCGCCGGCCAGCCCCTGGTCCTCAACGCGTTCGCCCAGGAGTTCGGCAGCTTCGCCCTGGCCATGCGCTCGCAGGGCCTGGCGGCCGGGCATCCCTGATCCGGGCGGTCGGCCGGGCCCGAGGGACGCGGCCGGGCCGGCCCCGGCGCCGCCCGACCGGGGGGACCGGGCCGAGCGGAGCCCGGCCGCCCGCGGCATGCTGGCGCGGGTCGTGCGCGACGGGGAGGTCGACGAGGTCGCGGTCGAGGAGCCGCTCGAGATCCGCGTCGACGGCCGGCCGCTGTCGGTGACCATGCGGACCCCCGGACACGACGAGGAGCTGGCCCTGGGCTTCCTGTACGGCGAGGCGCTGATCGACGGGCCGCGCCCGGCCGGGCTGACCGCCGACCTGACGGCCAACACGATCGAGGTGACCGGGCCGCTGGGGCGCGATCCGGGCGCCCGGCGCTTCTACACGACCTCGTCGTGCGGGGTCTGCGGCAAGGGCGCGCTCGAGGAGGTCGCCGTCGCCGCGCCGCCCGCCCCGGCCGGCCCCGTCGTCGCCCGGGCGCTCCTCGCCGGCCTGCCCGACCGGCTCGACCAGCCCGGCTTCCGGCGCACCGGCGGCCTGCACGCGACCGGCCTCTTCGCCGCCGACGGCGAGCTGCTCGTCGTGCGCGAGGACGTCGGGCGCCACAACGCCATGGACAAGGTGATCGGCTTCGCCCTGCGCGCCGGCCTCGTCCCCCTCGCCGGACGGATCCTCTGCGTCAGCGGCCGCCTGTCGTTCGAGCTCGTCCAGAAGGCGGCGGTCGCCGGCGCCCCGATCCTCGTCGGCGTCGGCGCGCCGACCTCCCTGGCCGTGGCCCTGGCCGTCGATCGCGGCCTGACCCTGGCCGGCTTCGCCCGCGGCGGGCGGGTCAACGTCTACGCCGGGATCGAGCGGGTCCGCGGCTGAGCCGGGTCAGCGGCCGAGGAGCGCGGTCTGCAGGCGCTGGCTCGCCGCGGGGATCGCCCGCTGCAGCCCGCTGTTGAGCCGGACTTCGAGTCGGCGCAGGCGGGCGGCCTTGGGCTTCTCGGGCGCGGTCAGGTACGGCTTCACGCGCGCCAGGAGGTCGCGGACGTTCGGCGGACTGGCGATCGCCGCCACGGCGGTGATGAACGCCGCGGTCCGCGGCGGAACGGCGGCGAAGCCGTTGGCCGCGGCCGCCGCGACCTCGGCGCACAGGTCGGGTGGGCTGAGCGCGAGCGCCCGCTCGCGCGAGCGCACCGTGCCGGCGGCCAGGCGGTTGAGTGCCGGATCGTTCCACCGCAGGCGGGCCAGGCGGTGGACGTAGGCGGTGATCGGCGTGGCCAGCGCCCGGACGGCGGCCAGTCCGGCCTCGGCCCCGGCGGCAAGCGCGAAGGTGTTCTGGACGTCCCGCTGGGCGGTGGTCTGGGCCGGGTTCGAGGCCAGGGTCCTCGGGCAGGAGGAGTTGACGTGCGCGGTCAAGGCGTCCAGGGCCGCGTTGGCCTGCGCCTCGTTCGCGGTCGCGGCCTTCAGATAGGTGGCGGCGGCGGCGAGGTACCGGCTGGTGGACAGATGATCGTCGTGGCGAGCGGCCACCGCCGGCGAGGCCGCGACGGCCAACCAGGTGAGGCTGGCGAGGATCGCGGAGCGCAGCACGCCCCCAGCCTACTCGCCGCCGGCCGCCGGGTCGGGCGGCGTCTATGTTTCCGGCGATGCGCATCCTCACCGTGGTCGGCAACCGGCCGCAGTTCGTCAAGGCGGCCGCCGTCTCCCGCCGTCTGCGCGCCGCCCACGAGGAGGTGCTCGTCCACACCGGCCAGCACCACGACGACGACCTGTCGGCCGTCTTCTTCGCCGAGCTCGACCTCCCGGCCCCCGACCACTGGCTCGGCGTCAGCGGTCAGACCAACACCTCGCAGCTGGCCCGGATGCTCGCCGCCCTCGATCCGCTCCTCGGCGCCTGCGCCCCCGACGCCGTGCTCGTCTACGGGGACACCAACTCGACCCTGGCCGGCGCCCTCGCCGCCGCCGACGCCGGCGTGCCGGTCGCCCACGTGGAGGCGGGCATGCGCTCCTTCGACCGCACGATGCCCGAGGAGCGAAACAGGGTCCTCGTCGACCAGCTCGCCGCCCTGCTCCTCTGCTCGTCGCCGGTCGCGGTCGAGAACCTCCGGCGCGAGGCGGTGCCCGGTCGGGCCGTCGTCGTCGGCGACGTGATGGTCGACGTCGCCCGGACCGTCCAGCCCGCCGCCCGCCGTCGCCGCGAGCCGCTGCGCGCGCTGGACGTCGAGCCCGGCGCCTACCTGCTGGCCACCGCCCACCGCGCCGCCAACGTCGACGACCCGGCCCGGCTCGAGCTCCTGATCGCGCTGCTCGAGGCCCTGCCCGAGCCGGTCGTCCTCCCCCTGCACCCGCGCACGCGGGCCCGGGCGGCGGCGGCCGGCCTGGGCGAGCGCCTCGACCGGGCGGCCCGCGTCTGCCCGCCCCTCGGCTACCTCGACTTCACCGCCCTCCTGTGCCAGGCCCGCGCCGTCCTCACCGACTCGGGCGGCGTCCAGAAGGAGGCCTACCTGGCCGGCGTGCCGTGCGTCACCCTGCGCGAGCGCACCGAATGGGTGGAGACGGTCGCCGCCGGCTGGAACACCCTCGTCGGCCTCGACGCGGCCGCCGCCCTGGCCGCGCTCGGGATGCCGCTCCCGGCGCAGCGGCCGGCGCTCTACGGCGACGGTCGGGCGGGCGAGCGGGTGGTCGCGGCGCTGGGGGCGATGCGGGCATGATGCTCGCTGGACGATCCGCGGGAGTCATCGCCACCGCGCTGGCCGCGCTGGCGGCCCCCGCTCCAAATGATCGTCCCGAGCTCGGCGGCGACCGTCCGGGTCAGGCCGCGGTCGGCGCGCAGCCCGCCATCAGCGTCTCGCCGGCCGCCCGCATCCAGACGTTCTGGTCGCTGCCGGGGCCGACGCCGACGAGCACGACCGGCACGCCGATGTAGTCCTCGATGAAGGCGATGTAGTCGCGCGCCGCCCGCGGCAGATCGGACTCGCTGCGGCAGTCGCCGATGTCCTCGCTCCAGCCCTCGAGCGCCGAGAACTCGCCCGCCGCATGGTGGAGGACCGACTGGTGGTAGGGGAAGTGGTCGAACTCGGCGCCCTCCAGGCCGCGGTAGCGCGTGCACACCATGATCTGCTCGAAGCCCGACAGGACGTCGAGCTTGGTGATGGCCAGCGAGGTCAGCGTGTTCAGCCGGGCGGCGTAGCGCAGCGCCACGAGGTCGAGCCAGCCCGTCCGCCGCGGCCGCCCCGTCGTCGTGCCGAACTCGCCGCCCTTGGTGCGGATCTCCTCTCCGACCTCGTCGTCGAGCTCGGTCGGGAACGGCCCCGACCCGACGCGGGTCGTGTAGGCCTTGCAGATGCCCCAGATCTCGTCGATGTCCTTCGGCCCGACACCCGACCCCGTGCACGCCGCGCCGGCGATCGGGTTCGACGAGGTGACGAACGGATAGGTGCCGTGGTCGATGTCGAGCATCGCCCCCTGCGCCCCCTCGAACAGGACCAGGCGCCCCGCGCCCAGGAGGTCCCAGACGAGCTTCGTCGTGTCGGCGATGTGGCGCTCCAGCTGGTGGCCGAAGGTCAGGTACTCCTCGGTCATCCGCTGGAGGTCGAGCGCCGGGTCGCGGGCGTACGGCCGCAGCGACAGGCGCTTGGGCTCGAGCGCGGCCGAGATCTTCTTCTTGAGGATCTTCTCGTCGAGCAGGTCCTGCACGCGGATGCCCAGGCGCGCCGCCTTGTCGGCGTAGCACGGTCCGATCCCCCGCTTCGTCGTGCCGATCTGGAGCTTGCCCAGCTTCGTCTCGCCGGCCGTGTCGAGGAACAGGTGGTAGGGCATGATCAGGTGGGCGTTGGCCGACACGCGCAGCCCGTTGACGTCGATCCGGCGGGCCCGCAGCCCCGAGATCTCCTCGATCAGGACCTTCGGGTCGACGACGACGCCGTTGCCGATGATGCACCGCTTGCCCGCGTAGAGGATCCCCGACGGGACCAGGTGGAGCTTCCACTCGACGCCGTCGCGGACGATCGTGTGGCCGGCGTTGTTGCCGCCCTGGAAGCGCACCACGGCGTCGGCCCGCTCGGCCAGGAGATCGGTGATCTTCCCCTTGCCCTCGTCGCCCCACTGGGCGCCCACGATCACGATGCCCGGCATGCCCGGCGGAGTTTAGGGGGCCGCCGCCGCGACCGGCCGGCTCAGCCCGCCGGCAGCGGGTAGGTCACCCGGCGGGCGTCCTCGCCGTAGAAGGGCAGCGGATCCCCGCACATGCCCTCCAGGCGGGAGACGATCCGCTCGCCGAGCTGGGCCGACAGCGCGGCGTGGTCGAGGTTCGACGTCACGAGCGTCGCCCGCTGCTCCTCGTAGCGGGCGTTGATGATCGAGTACAGCTGCTCGAGCACCCACTCCGTCCGGTGCTCGGCGCCCAGGTCGTCGACGTGGAGGAGGTCGGCCTCGGCCAGGCGGTCGAGGAAGTCGAGCACCCCGCCCGAGTCGATCGACTCCCGGATCACGCTGAGCAGCCGCGGGCACGAGTAGATGGCCACCGTCCGCCCGGCCTGGATCGCTGCCTTGGAGACGATCATGGCCAGCGCCGTCTTGCCCGTCCCCGGGCCGCCGGCCAGCCACAGGCCGCGGCCGCGGTCGAGGTTGGCGTCGATGTCGCGCACGTAGGCCCGCAGATCGCGGACCTGGGTCGGGTAGCGGCGCTCCATGTCGATCACGTCGGAATGCTCGAAGGAGATCTCCCGGTAGCGGCTGGGGATCCGGCCCTCCAGGCGGCGCGCCCGGACCGCGGCCAGGCGCAGCGGCCGGCAGCGGCAGTCGCGCGACGAGCGCGTCTCCTCCTCGACGACGAAGCCGCTCCCGTCGCACAGGCCGTACTCGCAGCGGCTGGTCGGGAGGCGGCGGTGGCGGTCGGTCTCGGCGGGCATCGGGCTCGCTTGAGGGTAGGGCACCGAGCGGCGGCGATCGACCGGCCGACCGGCCGCATTCTCCCAACGTGCGGCTCGGAGCCGTCCCGCCTCGGTCGGCGATGTCCCGTCGCTGGCCGGTTGTCGGATGGGGCTGGGTGCAGAAGGACTCAAGGCTCTTCGTACACCTGTCGATCAACAGAGGGAGAGCTAAAGGCGTCGAGCAGGGGAGTCGAGAGTGTCCGTTGTCGAGCAGGACCCCCAGGTCGGGGCGCAGAGCGTTCGTCGGAGCCATCACCGCCGCGGCCTGGTCGTCGGGCTCCTGGTCGGCGCCGCGGCGCTGCTCGCCGGCGCCGCCCCCGCCTTTGCCGGCGTCGCGCTGTCGGTCAGCCCCGACCCGCCGAGCACCCTCGCCGTCGGCCAGGTCGGCGTCCCGTCGACCATCACCGTGACCAACGCCTCCTCCGGCACCCAGTCCGGCCAGAGCATCACGCTCGACGACATCACCCTCGTTCCCGGCTGCGGCACCCAGGCCGTCATCGGTGCCGACTGCCCGGCCGTCTCGGCCGACCTCGGCGTCCTGCGGCTGAGCCCCAGCGCCCGCGGGCTGTCCGGGAGCGCCTGCGACGGCACGACCTTCACGGTCGGCCTGATCGACGCCGCCCAGGGCAAGTACCGGTTCACGCCGTCCGCCCCGGTCGTGATCGGCGCCCCCGGCACCGCCACCGCCGCCTGCGTCATCGGCTACACCCTGGACGCCGTGAAGTCCCGGCGATCGACGCCGACCTGACGCTCCCCGGCCTCGAGACCGACCAGATCGCCTACGCCCACGGCGTGGCCGCCGGCGGCCTGCGCGCCGCCGGCCTCGGGTCCAACGAGGTGGCGATCGCCCGCGCCGTCCTGGCCATCGCGACGCAGCTCACGCCGGCGAGCATCCCGATCGGCGGGACCTTCCACGCGACCGCGACGCTCGCGCCCTCGGCCGGCGCCGCCGTGCCGACCGGGAACGTGACGTTCAGCGTCTACCTGGCGACCGACACCACCTGCTCGGGGCCGCCGCTGCTCACCTCCACCGTCCCGCTCAACGCCGCCGGGACGACGGCGGCCTCCGCCGGCCTCACACCGCTCCTCGCCGGCCTCCTGCGGGTCAACGCCAGGTACGCCGGCGACGCCAACTACGCCCCGGTGGCCGGCGCCTGCGGCGCGGCAATCGAGACGATCGCCGGCGTCGACGAGCCGCCGACGGCCGCCTACACGCCGAGCTCCACCCACCCCCAGGCCGGCCAGACCGTGTCCTTCGGCGGGTCGGCGTCCGCCGACCCCGACGGGACGATCACCGCCTACCGCTGGGTCTGGGGCGACGGCACGCCGGACGGCAGCGGTCCCACGCCGACCCACGTCTTCGCCACCCCCGGCACGCGCAGCGTCGGCCTCTACGTGACCGACAGCGACGGCCAGACGGCGGCCGTCGGGCACGGGATCACCGTCACCGACGAGCTCCCGACCGCCGCCTACACGCCGAGCACCTCCACCCCGACCGTCGGCCAGACCGTCACCTTCCGGGCCACGGCCAGCGACCCCGACGGGACGATCACCGCCTACCGCTGGGTCTGGGGCGACGGCACGCCCGACGGGAGCGGGGCGACCGCGACCCACGCCTTCGCCACTTCCGGCCTGCGCAGCGTCGGCCTGTACGTGACCGACAGCGACGGCCAGACCGCGGCCGTCGGGCACGGCATCACCGTCTCCGGCGGCTGACCCGGGGGCGGTCGGTGGTCGACCCGGCGGGGTGGGCGAGCCGGCCGGGTCGAGGCGACGGAGCTTTCAGTCGCGGGTCTTGCCGTTCCCCGCGCTCTTGCCCTTGCCCCGTTCGGCGCCCTTGCGGCTGCGTCCGAGGAGGCGCATGTGGGTGTCGGCGACCGAGCCGGCCGTCTGCAGCCAGGCGCTCAACTGCCGGGCGGCGTCGCCGCCCGGCGGCTCCATCGTCCCGTGGATCATCCCGGCCATCAGCTCGTCGAAGCGCTCGCCGTGGCTGATCAGACCGGTGATCTTCTCCTTGGCCTCCGGGATCTCCATGCTCAGCGGGAGCGACAGGTTGCGCAGGACGTCGAGGATCTCGCGGATGTTCTGGCCCGACTGCGAGAGCTCGAGATCCTCGCCGACGACCTCCCGGCCGCAGCCGCAGTAGCAGGTGTCCGCCATCGCGACACTGTATCCGCGCCGGCCGGCCGACCGGCGGCCGCGGCGGGCGGCGGTGGTAGCTTGGCGGCGTGGCAGGCGGCCCTTCAGCCCGGCGCGCGACGCTCGCCCGCCTCCTCGGCTGGCCGGCCCGCCGGCTGCTCGACCCCCGCGTCCAGTGGACGGTCAACCTCGTCGACGACCGCCTGGCCGAGCGCACCGAGGCGCTCGAGCGGCGGATCGAGCGCCATGAGGAGCGGCTCGAGGCGCGCGATCGCCAGCTCGAAGAGAAGCTCGCGAGCCTCCGGGTCGACGAGCTCGTCGGCGGCCGCGGCGACGGCGCGCTGGCCGAGCTGACCGACGAGCTCGGCCGCTTCCTCAACTGGGCCACCGGCCACCAGGGCTACGCCGCCCAGGCCGAGCTCTGGTTCAACCCCCCGGTCGCCCTCGACCACCGCCGGGGCGCGGTCGGCCCGCGCCACGTCAGCGAGCGGATCGTCGAGCCGGCGTTCGTCTTCGCCGCCCTCGCCGGCCTGGCGCCGCCGGCGCGGATCCTCGACGTCGGCGGCAGCGAGAGCACGGTCGCCCTGAGCCTCGCCGTGCTCGGCCACGACGTGACCGTCGTCGACCCGCGCGGCTACCCGCTCGCCCATCCCCGCCTGCGGGCCGCCGCCTGCCGACTCGACGAGCTCGACGGGCTCGACGGGCTCGACCTGCCGCCCTTCGACGCCGCGGTCGCCCTGTCGGCGATCGAGCACTTCGGCCTCGACGGCTACGGACCGGCGGCGGGCGCCGGGGTGGAGCGGGGGGTGCCCGACGCAGTCGGCGCGTCCGACGCGGGCGGCGGCGGCCCCGGCGGAGCGGGCGACGGGGGCGGAGCCGGCGGGTCGAGCGGCGCCGGCGCGGCGGGCGGAGCCGGGGCCGGGGCCGGGCCCGGCGAGGCCCGCCGTCTCGACCTGGCCGCCGTCGCCGACCTGCGCCGCCGGGTGGCGCCGGGCGGCCTGCTCGCCCTGACCGTCCCCTTCGCCGGCGAGCCGAGCCGCGACGACTTCGAGCGCGTCTACGACGCCGCCGGCCTCGACGCCCTCCTCGCCGGCTGGCGGGTCGAGACGGCGCGGGCGGCCTGGCACGTCGACCGGCTGACGTGGGTCGCCGGGTCGCTCGAGGAGCCGCTGGCGCCGCGGGGCGTCGCGCTCGTCGTCGCCCGCAACGACGGGCCGTAGCCGGCCGGCGGGCGGCCGTAGCCGGCGGGCGGGGCCGGGCGGGCGGGCGGGCCGGCGGGCGCGGCGGGGGGGGCCGGCGGGCGGGGCTACTGCTTGGCGCCGACGAGCTGGTCGAGGCCGGCGGTGCGGACGGCCTCCTGATCCTCGACGTACTTCAGCACCGACCCAAGGGTCCGATCGATCGCCTGGCCGTCGAGCCGTTCGATCCCGAGCAGCGAGAGGGCGGCGAGCCAGTCGATCGCCTCGGCGACGCCGGGCGGCTTGATCACGTCGGCCTGGCGCATCCGGGCGATCGCCGTCGCCACCTCGACGGTCAGCCGCGGCGAGGCGCCGACCTTGCGGTGGAGGATGTCGGCCTCGCGCCGGAGGTCGGGGTAGTCGATCCACTGGTAGAGGCAGCGGCGCTTGATCGCGTCGTGGAGGTCGCGCGTGCGGTTGGAGGTGAGGACGACGATCGGCGGATGGGTGGCCTTGATCGTGCCGATCTCGGGGATCGTCACCGTCGACTCGGCGAGGAGCTCGAGCAGGAAGGCCTCGAAGTCGTCGTCGGCGCGGTCGATCTCGTCGATCAGGAGCACCGCCGGCCGGGGCCCGGGATGCTCGAGGGCCCGGAGCAGCGGGCGGCGGATCAGGTAGTCGGGGCCGAAGAGCTCGTGCTCGCCGACCTTTTTGGCGCCGCGGGAGTCGGCCAGGCGGATGCTCAGGAGCTGGCGCGGGTAGTTCCACTCGTACAGGGCCTCGGCCGCGTCGATCCCCTCGTAGCACTGGAGGCGGATCAGCGGCGTGTGCAGCACGGCGGCGAGCGACTTGGCCAGCTGGGTCTTGCCGACGCCGGCCTCGCCCTCGAGCAGGAGCGGGAGTCCGAGGCGCAGGCTGAGGAAGACCCCGGCGGCCAGGCCCTCGTCGATCAGGTACCCGGTCTCGGCCAGGGCCACGCCGAGCTGTTCGACGCTCGGCACTCGCTGGCGGACCTCATCCGCCGCCTCCCCGGTCACGCGCGGCGGGCTCATGCCGACATCATGACGCAGACGGCCCGGGTTCAGCGGGCGGCATCCACAACTTCCCGCGGGAGAGCTCGCCGAGCCCGAGCCACGCGAGGTTCATCATCCGCAGGGCCTGGAGCTCCTTCGGCTGGTCGGGGTGGCGCATCCACCAGGCGCCGAGGCCGACGACGGCGGCGACCATCGCGTGGGCGAGGGGCTCGCTCGCCTCGGCGGCCAGCCGCGCGTCGATCCCCTCGGTGGCGGCGGCCTCGAGGAAGATCTCGGTCAGCAGGCGCCCGATCTCCTCGTTGGCCCGGGCCGCGCCGGCCGCGAACGGGCCGCCGCTCTGCGGGCCGTGAGGGTAGAGGAGCGTCCAGGAGCCGCGGTGGTCCTCGATGAACGTGAACACGGCGAGGAGGCCGCGCCAGAGGCGCACGTCCTGGGGCAGGCTGGCCGGGGTGACCTCCTCGAGCGTGCGGACGAGCTCGGTCGTCGCCGCCTCGACGCAGGCCAGGAAGAGGCCCTCCTTGGACTCGAAGTAGGCGTAGACCATGGGCTTGGACACGTCGGCGGCCTGGGCGATCTCGTCCATCGAGACGTCGTTGTAGCCGCGCTCGCCGAACAGGCGCCCGGCGACGGCGAGCATCTCCTGCTCGCGCACGCGGCGGGGCACCTTGCCCCGGGCGGGGCGCTCGACTTCGGTCTCGCGACTGTCCATGGACTTGCGCGGGTACTCTACCTCGGGTAAGGTTACCGACGGTAAGGATGGGTGGCGAGGAGAATGGAGACAAGCATGATCGTGGCGTTGGCGTCCCGTATCAGCCCGGCGAGCGACTGGCTCTTCCTGGTCGGCCTGCTCGCGTTCTACTGCGTCTGCGTCTTCCTGCTCTTCGTGTTCGGCAAGACGACCGGCAACCCGAGCATCTGGGCCTTCCCGTTCCACCAGATCTCCTACAGCCTGCGGCGCCTGACCGGCTTCCCGGGGTGGGCGATGGGCGGGGCGCTGACCGCCCTGCTGATGCTCCTGATCGCGGTCATCGGCTTCTACTGGGACGTCGCCTGGCACATCGACTTCGGCCGCGACACCAAGAACCTGTTCACGCCGCCGCACGTCATGATCCTGGTCGGGCTGTGGGGAATCTCATTCTCGGGAGCGGTGACCGCCGTGATGGCCCGGGTCGACGGAGTGCGGATCCCGCGCTCGGCCATGCTCCTCGGCCTGCTCGGGGTGACGGCGGCGACAGCGTTCCCGATCGACAACCTCTGGCACAAGGCCTACGGGGTCGACGTCACCCTGTGGAGTCCGTCGCACCTGCAGCTGGTCACCGGCGGGGCGTTCGGGACGATCGGCGTGCTGATGCTGCTGGCCGAGGCCCGGTCGGCGGCGCGGCCGACCCTGCTCGGCCGGTCGATCGTCGTGCTCGCGTTCGGGGCGACGCTCGTCGGGATGAGCGTCTTCCTCGGGGAGTTCGACTACGGGGTGCCGCAGTTCCAGCTCGTCTTCCTGCCCATCCTGCTCATGGCGGCCGCCGGCTTCACGCTCGTCTTCGCCCGGATCGCCCTCGGCCCGTGGGGGGCGGTCAAAGCGGTGGTGGTCTACCTCGTCCTGCGCGGGGTGATCGCGCTGGTCGTGGCCGGCCTGCTCGGACACACGTTCCCGCGCTTCCCGCTCTACCTGCCGGCGGCGGTCGTGGTGGAGGCGGTCGCGGCGCTGGTCGGGACCGACCGGCGGCTGCGCTTCGCGCTCGTCGCCGGCGCCCTGGTGGGCACGGTCGGGCTGGCCGGTGAGCTGACCTTCGTCGCGGTGTCGGGCTACGGCCCGGTCGTGTCGTCGCTGCTCGTGCGCACGGTGCTCCTGGCCGTCCCGACGGCGTTCGCGGCGGCGATCCTCGGGGCGGGGATGGCCAGGATCTTCTCGCCCGGCGGCGAGCGGATCCCGGCGGCCGGCGTCGCCCTGGCCTGCGCCGTGCTCATCGCCGCGCTCGTGATCCCCCTGCACCGGGGCGTCGGCAACGTCCACGGGGTCATCCGCCTCGACCGGACGGCCGGACGGGCGCACGTCGAGGTCGCGCTCCAGCCGGCCGACGCCGCCCGGAACGCGGCGGCGTTCGGAATCATGTCGTGGCAGGGCGGCGGCCGCGTGCTGACCGCCGTGCGGGAGGTCCGGCCCGGTCACTACGTGTCGAAGGGGACGGTGCCGGTCGCAGGGACGTGGAAGTCGATGGTCGTGCTCTACCGGGGCGACGAGGTGATGGCGGCCGGGATCTACCTGCCGGCCGACCCGGCGATCAAGGCGACGGCGATCCCGGCGCTCGCCCGCCGGCGGGTGGTGTTCGTGCAGGACACCAAGGTCCTCCTGCGCGAAGCCAAGCCCGGGCCGCCGCTGCCGGCCACCTTGGCCTACGGCGTCTGGGGCACGTCGATCCTCCTCTGGGTCGGCTTCATGGGCTTCGCGGCGGCGCGGGCCGGCGACGACGGGGCGCTCTCCCGCCGGCGCTCGTCGGGCGGCGAGCGTCAGCCGCTGGCCGCCGGAGCCTGACGCCGGCGGCCGCGGCGGCCGCGGCCGCCGCCGGGCGGCCCGGGCGCCCGGCGGGAGGGCGCGCGCCGCCGGCGGGCACTGGCGTTGTCGCGGACGGTCGCCCAGAGCATGCAGCCCAGGCAGGTGACCTGGCCGCCGGGCAGCTCGTAGCCGTCGGGCGAGCCGCAGCCGCACGGGCGCAGGTCGGCGGCCAGGACGTAGCGGCCCTCGTGGTCGAGCACGTCCGAGACGAGCTCCTCGTCGAGCGTGAGGCGGCAGGGGGTGGTGTCGGGCGGCGAGGTCCGCCCCAGCGGCGGGGGCATGTCCCAGAGGATGCAGGAGCGCTCGGACGGATGTGAGCCGGGTCTTGGCACGGCGCGCGTGTGGGTGTATACCCGGGGGCACGGGTTCCGTCGATGGGAGTGTGAGATGAGTGAGTTGCCGCCGGTCGCCGGGAAATCGGGCCGCTCCGCCCCCGGGTCGCGGCGGCGCCGCTTCGCCCTGGCGATCGGGGTCGCTGTCGTCCTCCTCCTCGGCGGCGGCGCGGCGGCGGGCGTCACGGCGGCGAGCGGTGCGCCGGCGGGGAGCGGAGGGGCGGCGACGGGGGCGGCGGCGGGCGCATCGCTCGCCCGCGCGTGCTCGAGCGCCTTCTTCGACGGCGACATCCGCCTGGGGCCGGCCCAGCTCCAGACGGTCGGCGAGGTGGCGCCGATGCTTGCCGGCTACGACCGCCTGGCCGGCCTCAGCCCGCAGCAGTTCATCGCCACCTACTGGGACCCGACCGCGGCCGGTGGGCAGGGCGGCTGGCGCTTCCCGCCCAAGGACGGCTACCTGCTCGGGCCGACCGGGCAGCCGATCGAGCACGTGGCGCCGCTCCAGCCGGGGGAGCTGGTCGACCGCTTCGGCAGCGAGTTCGGCGGCTTCCTGGCGCCGGAGGGGACGCCGTACGCCGAGCGGGCGCTGCCGCCGATGAGCCTCGACGTATTCGACGTCAACTACACGTGCAACTACCACGAATACCGGGTGACGAAGCGGTTCGCCGCCGAGGAGGGTCCCATCGCGCCGGGCTTCGGCCAGCCGGGCCACGGCGTTCAGATCCAGCTCGTCGGCGCGCTCGTGCCCGGGGCGCCGAGCCGGCTGAACGTGATGTGGCTGCTGGCCAACGGCTACCTGGTGCGCGGCGACTGACCGGGGTCGCCGGGCGGCGGCCAGAGGCGAGCGCGGGCCGGGCGGTAGCCTCGGGTCGGTGACGCGGGCGGTGATCTTCGACTGCGACGGGGTCCTCGTCGACACCGAGCCGGTCTCCAACCAGGTGCTGGCCGGCCTCCTGACCGAGGCCGGCGTGCCGACGACGGTCGAGCTGTGCATGCGCGAATACCGCGGCCGGGCGATGTCCTCGGTCCTCGCCGCCGCGGCCGAGCGGCGCGGGGGCCCGCTGGGGTTCGACGTGGCGGCCCGCTACTACGCGGAGGTCGAGGCGATCTTCGCGCGGTCACTCGAGCCGGTCCCGGGGATCGTGGCCGCCCTCGACCGGATCTCGCTGCCGTGGTGCGTGGCGTCGAGCGGCCCGCACCACAAGATGGAGGTCACGCTGCGGACCACCGGCCTGTGGCCGCGGTTCGCCGGGCGGATCTTCAGCGCGAGCGAGGTCGCCGCGGGCAAGCCGGCGCCGGACCTCTTCCTCCACGCGGCTCGGCGGATGGGCTTCGATCCGGCGAGCACGGCGGTGGTCGAGGACAGCCTGCCCGGCGTCGAGGCGGCGGTGGCCGCCGGCATGCGGGCGCTCGCCTTCGCCCGCCACACCGACCCGGCGGCGCTGGCCGCGGCCGGGGGGAGCCGTTCGACGACATGGCCGAGCTGCCAGACCTCCTGACCGAAGGCTGACTTCCTGCTGGTTGCGACCGCGCGCGGGCCGCTACTGCTTTTGGTGCCTGACCCGGTCGGGGGCGATGAGGAACTTGACCCGCTCCTCGCCGGGCTGGCGGAAGGGGTAGGTGTCCTGGCCGATGTACGTCTTGGCCAGCCGATCGATGTGCTCGTCGGCTCCGCTGCCGGCGCGCTGGGCGCGGCCGCGGATCTCGACGTACTCATAGGGGTTGGCCGGGTCGAACACGACCAGGGTGACGTGGGGGTCACGGTCGAGGTTCGACGGCCACAACCGACCCTCGGCGCTGTTCACGGCGGGGGCGCCGTCGTCATCGACGTCGATCCAGACGACGGCGCTGTGGATCGAGCCGTCGGCGTTGACGGTTGAGATCACCGCGTGGTAGGGCGCCTCGAGCAGCGCGCGAACGGGGGATCGTCGATGCTCGCCACGCTGAGGACTCTAGCGCGGGAGGCCCACAGGCAACGCGTCTACGAAGTCCCGCGCCGGACCGGAAGGCGCCACCTGTTGAGGTGGCTCTGGCGGGCGGGAACGGTGTGTGCGCCGAACGGCGTCACGTCGCCGATGCCGCGCAGCAAGGCCGGCGGCGAGCCGTTTGACATGGCTGAGTTGCCCGGGCTCCTGGTCGCGGACTGAAAGCGGTCTCGGTCGCGCACCATCCGAACGAGCAGGGGCGCGAGCGTGGCCGCCATCAGGCGGTACCCGCGCGCCGTCGGATGCACACCATCGACCGCCGTCATCCCGGCCTTATGCGCCGTCAGCGGATTCCACAGGCGCGTTAGGGCGCCGGTGTAGGCGCATCCCTCGGCGCGCGCGACCCGGCGATCGATCGCGCCGATCAGGGCGGCGGTCCGCACCCGTAGGGGGGACGGATCGGCGACGAGGCAGCGCCCGCCGTACCGGCGGACCAGGCGGATGCGGGTACGGAGCTCGGTCGCGTAAGCCTCCTGGACGCGCGCGGCGCCGCCGCGCGCGGCGAGGTACGCCCAGATGTAGCCGTCGAGGAACACCGAGATGTCGAAGCGCTGGGCGGCGAGCGCCGCGAGTATCCGCGGGGCGGAGTCCTGTACGAGGCGGTGGCCGTGGTGGCCGAGGTTCTCGACCTCGACCCCGATGTGGCCCGCGCTCAGCAGGGCGCGGTCGATCACGCCGTCGAAGATGAGACGCCCGGAGTCGGTGCCGCCGACGGTGATCGCGTGGGCGCCGGCCGGAACCCTGATCCACCGCACGCCGGGCGCGGGCGGGCCGCTCGAGCGCGTGTCGATCGCGAACGTCTGCGTGCCGGCCGTGACCGTGAGCACTCCTCCGTCGGGCAACATCGTGAACAGCACCCCGACCTCGTCTCCGCCGATGGGTGCCGTCGCGGTCGACGCCGAGGAAAGGGGCATGCCGCTATAGCCGCTGAGACCGTCCTGTGCAGGCGATGACTCGCCGGCGAGGATCCAGCCGTCGCGGGCGGGGACGTCGCGGCCGGCGAGCGCATAGTGGGTGAAGCGCCAGCGGAACTCGTTCGCCGGAATGAACCCGGCGGCACCGCGCTCGAAGATGCCCTCCCGGGCGACGTCGGTCAACAACTGGGGAACGAGGCCGTGCTCCAGGGATCCGGGGATGCCGTAGCCCTCGACGACCGAGTCGCCGTACACGGCGATCGTGTCCGGCGACGGGCCGGCCGCGACCGCCGGTGGCGGCGCGGCGGCGCACGCCAACCCGACGACGGCGACGCGCAGCCAGGCGACGCGCCACGGGCTACCTCCGGCAACCACCGTCGACCTCCGCGTCCGCCAACCGTTCCAGGGGCATGGCCTGATCATGACCGTAGAACGTGCGCAGGCCCAAGAGGATTCGGCTACTAAGCGGCGAACCGGTCCCCGCTCGTGTAGTTCATGAACCGCGGGTACTCCGGCTGGAAGGTCAGCGTCACCGTGCCGAGGGCGCCGTTGCGGTGCTTGGAGATGATCAGGTCGGCCTCGCCCGGCCGCTCGGAGTCGTCGGGGTTGTAGTAGTCGTCGCGATAGATGAAGACCACGACGTCGGCGTCCTGCTCGACGGCCCCCGACTCCCGCAGGTCCGACAGGAGGGGCCGCTTGTCCTGGCGCTGCTCGACCCCGCGGTTGAGCTGCGAAAGGGCGATCACCGGAACCTCGAGCTCGCGGGCCAGGAGCTTCAGCCCGCGTGACATCTGGCCGATCACCTCGGCCCGGTTCTCGCTGCGCGAGTCGGCCCGCAGGAGCTGGAGGTAGTCGACGATGACGAGGCCCAGGCCGCCCTCGTGCTGGGAGTGCAGCCGCCGCGTCTTGGCTCGTATCTCGAGCAGACCGATGTCGCTCGAGTCGTCGACCCACAGCGGCGACCCCGCCAGCCGCTGGCTCGCCTTGATGATCTTCGGCCACCGATCCTCGCCGACGCGGCCCTTGCGCAGCTCGTCGCCCTTGATCCGCGCCTGCGACGCGATGAACCGCTGGGCCAGCTCGGCTTCGGACATCTCCAGCGAGAACAGGGCGACCGGCTTGCCGTACTCGATCGCCGCGTTCTCGGCGATGTTCGTCACCAGGCAGCTCTTGCCCATCGACGGCCGCGCGGCCAGCACGATCAGGTTGCCCGGCTGAAACCCGCCGGTGATCGCATCGAGGTCGCGGAAGCCCGACCCCGTGCCGGTCAGCGTCGTCTCCTCGAGCGACAGCCGGTGGAGCTTGTCGAGCTCCTCGCCCAGCACCTTGCCGATCTCGCGGAAGTCCTGCGTGCTGTCGCCGTGCGCCACCTCGAGCACGACCTTCTCCGCCCGCTCGACGATCTCCCGCGCCCCCTCCCGCTGGTCGAGCACGCTCGTCTGGATCTCGTAGGTCGCGCTCAAGAGGCGCCGCATCAGCGCCGCGTCCCGCACGATCTGGGCGTAGTGGCGCAGGTTGGCCACGTTGGGGACCGTCCCGGCCAGCACGTCGACCGCCTCGCTGCCCCCGGCCGCCTCGAGCTGGCCGGTCCGCCGCAGCTGCTCGCTCACGGTCAGGAGGTCGATCGGCTCGCTCAGCTCGTAGAGCTCGAGCATCGCCCGGTAGATCACGCTGTGCCGCTCCCGGTAGAAGTCATCCGCCCGGAGCGCCTCCTCGATCACCAGCGAGTACATCGTCCGGTCCGACAGGAGGATCGCCCCGAGCACCGACTGCTCCGCCTCGATGTTGTGCGGCGGCGCCAACCCCTCGCCCGTGACCTGGCGGGCGCGGGGAAGGATCTGGGCGGCGGGCGTGCTCATCGGGGCGCGAGTCTAGATCGGGGTGGAGTCGGCCGGGCGGCCTCGGCCGCGTAGACCGCGTGATTTCGACTCCAGGATCGCGATCGTGCCGGACGGCAGCCCGCCCGCCCCGGCACCGCCCGCCCGCCCGCCCCGCCGACCAGCCCGCCCGTCGGCCCCGCCCGCCCTGCGGCCCCGCCCGCCGCCCCGACCGTCCGACCGGCCAGCGACCGTCAAGCCCGGTGGCGTAGCTGCCGATGCGACCGGGAGTCGGTCGTCGGCTCCCGCCGCGCCGTGCCGCATCGCGCGCCGCCGAGCCGACCCCGCCTACCACGCCATGGAGCCCACGCCGATCATCAGCCGCAAGCCCGGTTCGCCCGTGCCCCAGCCGGCCCCCGGCACGATCCTCGCCGGCCGCTTCGAGGTCGTTCGCCCCCATGGCGGCGGCTCGCTGCTCGGCCGCGACACCGCCACCCTCGCCAACGTCGTCATCACCGCCGTCGACGCCGGCCTCGTCTCCGCCGCCGCCGCCGAGGAGATCGCTCGCCTCGTCGCCGAGCTCCCCGGTCTGCCCCGCCTCGCCGCCCCGATCCACGCCGGACGCGACGGCCACTGGTTCGTCCTCGTCGCCCCCCTCCTCCACGGCGTCCCCCTGGCCGAGCGGCTCGTCCACGGCAACCTGCGCCCCACCGCCGCCCTCGCCGTCGCCCGCGACGTCCTGCGCGCCCTCGCCGCCTGCCACGGCCGCGGCCTCCACCACCTCGCGGTCTCGCCGGCCACCGTGATGGTCAACCCCGACGGCCCCGTCCGCTCGGCCAGCCTCGTCGGCTTCGGCGCCGCCGTCCTGCGCGACTGCCTGGCCGGCGAGTCGGGCTCCGGCGACGTCCGCTACGCCGCGCCCGAGCGCGCCGGCGTCCTCGACCGGCCGGTCGACCATCGCGCCGACCTCTACTCCCTCGGCCTCATCCTCCACGAGTGCCTCACCGGCCGGCCGCCCTACGCGGCGGCCACCGACGGCGAGCTCCTGCGCCGCCGCCTGACCGATCGCCCGCCGTCGATCCGCCCCGACCATCCCGACGTCCCGGCCGCCCTGGAGGACGAGATCGTCCGCATGCTCGCCGTCGACCCGGCCGCCCGACCGGCCGACGCCGCTGAGATCCTCGCCGCCCTCACCGCCGCCGCCGGCGATCCGTCCAGCGCGACCGCGACCGCGACCGCGAACCGTCTGCCCGCCGCCCGCCGGCCGCCCGCCGCCGGACTGGTCGGGCGCGACGTCGAGCTCGGCCAGCTGGTCGCCCTGGTCACGGCCGCCGCCGCCGGCCGCGGCGCCGCCGTCCTTCTCGAAGGCCCGCGCGGCAGCGGCAAGACGTGCCTCCTCGACGAGCTCTGCCGCCGGGCCGCCGCCGGCGGGGCGCTCGTCATGCGCGGTCGCGCCCTCGACTTCCCCCGCACTCCGGCCGCCGCGCTCGACGGCGTCGTCGACGCCATCCTGGCCCGCGCCCGCGCCGGCGCCGCGACCCCCGCCCCCGGCACCGGCCCCGCCGCCGGCGACCCGGCCCCGTGGATCGAGCGCCTGCGCGCCGCCGCCGGCCACCCCGCCGGCCGCGGAGCTCCGGCCGGCCACGGCGCGCCCGCGGGCGACGGCGCCCGGAGCATCGCCACCCTCCTGCCGCGCCTGGCGCCGGTCCTCGCCGCCGCCCCGGCGCCCCCGCCGCGCGGCGGCCCGGCCCTGCCCCTCCGCTGGGCCGGGGCGCCCGCGCTCGCCCGGCTCCTGGCCGCCGCCGGCGCCCCGGACGCCCCGGCCGTGATCGTCCTCGACGACTGCCACTGGGCCGACGCCGCCGTGCTCGACCTCATCGCCGCCTGGAGCGCCGCCGCGCCCGCCGACGCCGACGCGCCCCGCCACGCCGTCCTGATCGCCGCCTTCCGCCCGGGCGGCCTGGCCGGCAAACATCCCCTGCGTCAGCTCGCCGCCGTCGGGCGGATCGCCCTTGCCCCCCTCGCCGATCCCGACCTGGCGGCCGTGGCCGCCGCCACCGAGCCCGCCGCCGTCCAGCGTCTCGTCGTCGCCGCCGCCCACGGCAATGCCGCCCGCGCCGAGCTCGCCGCCGGCTGGCTGCGCGACGCCGGCCGTCCCGCCCCGGCGAGCCTCCCGCCGCCGGAGGACCTCGCCGCCCGGCGGATCGACCAACTCCCCGACGACGTCCGCAAGCTCCTGACCGCCGGCGCCCTCCTCGGGCGCGTCTTCCCCCGCGATCTCGCCGCCGCGATGCTCGGGCGCGGCGACACGTGGACCGAGCTGGCCGGCGCCGACGCCGAGCGCCGGCGGCTCCTCGTCCCCGCCGGCCCGGACGGCCGCCGGCTGGCGTTCCGCCAGGACGAGCTGCGCGAGCGCCTGCTGAGCGCCGCCGGCGAGAGCGAGCGCCGCCGCCTCCACGGCCGGGCCCGCGACGTCCTCGTCCAGGCCGGCGACGCCGTCTACGCCGCCGCCTGGCACGCCCTCCAGAGCGGCGACCCTTCACGCGCCGTGGCCCGCGCCGTGGCCGCCGCCCGCGCCGCGACCGCCCGCCAGACCCTCGACGTCGCCGAGCACTATCTCCGCGAGGCCCGCCGCCACGCCGGCGCCCTGGCCTCGGAGGTCGCCCTCGAGCTCGTCGAGGACCTGGCCGCCGTCCACCTCGCCCAGGGCCGCACCGACCTGGCCGAGGAGCAGCTGACCACCGCCGCCCGGATCGTGCGCGAGCCCGCCCACCAGGCGCTGATCAGCGCGTCGCTCGCCCGCATCGGCGCCTCCCGTGGCGACCTCGACGCCGCCACGCCGGCCGCCGAGGCCGCGATCCGCGCCCGCGGCGGCCGCCTCCCCGGGGCGTCGCCGATCGCCGTCGTCGTGCTCCTGCTGGTCGAGCTCGCCGCCCGCCGCCCCCGCCGCCGCCCCCTTCCGGCCGCGCCCGCCGTCGCGGACCCCGCGGACCTCGCGCTCGCCGCGCCCGTCGCGCGCGCCGCCGACCTCGCGCAGGCGGCGGCCGCCGCCGCCGAGTACGTCCTCCTGGCCACGTGCTACGCCGGCGCCGGCCGCCGCCTGGCTGCCGTCTGGGCCGCCCTGCGCGCCGTCCACCTCGCCGCCCCGGCCGGACCCGGCCGGCCCCTGGTCGAGGGCGAGAGCGCCCTGGCGCGCCAGCTCGCGACCGCCGGCCTGCGCCGCCGCGCCCTCGCCGCCGCCGCCCGCGCCACGGCGGCGGCGGCCGCCGCCGGTGACGACGAGCTCACGGCGCAGGCGCTCGCCGTCGAAGCCGACGTCCTCTACGCCGCCGGCCGGCTCGCCCCCGCCGCCGAGCGCTACGCTCGCGCCGCCGCCCTGCTCGGCGGCGCCGACGACCGCCGCGCCCAGGCGGCCGTCCTCGGCGGTGCCCGCTGCGACCGCCGACTCGGCCGCGGCGAAGCGGCGCGCGCGGCGGCGGCCGGCGTCCGCCGCCGCGCCCTGGCCGGCGATGCCCCCGACGTGGCCGCCAGCGCCCACGGCCTCTGGTTGGCGAGCGGCGGCCCCGGCCGGGCGACACCGCTCCCCACCGGCGACGCGGACGGCGGCCCCAATCTGGAGGCGCGCGGTCTCGAGGCGCTGGCCGCCGGTGAGCTCGACGCGGCCATCGACGCGTTCACCCACGCCGCCGCCGCCGCCCCCGGCGACCGCGAGGCCGTCGCCTCGGCCCGCGCCTGGCTGGCCACCGCCCGCCGCCAGGCCGCCGAGTCGGCCGGCCCGTCGCCCGCGGCCACGGCCGCCGCCCGAGCGGCGGTCGCCGCCGCCCGCGCCGCCCGCAGCAACCTGCCGCACGCGCTGCGCGAGCAGGGCCGGATCGACGCGCTGGCCGGCCACCCGCGCCGGGCGGACCGCCGCCTGCGCCGGAGCCTGCGCATCGCCGAGCGCCAGGGCGCCCGCGAGGAGGCCGTCCAGACGCGGGCGGCCCTCGGCCTGGGCGCGGCCGCCCTGCCGGTCGCGCCTTCCTCCCAAGCGGCCCCGCCGCCGCCCCCCCAGCCCGCGGCCTCGCGCGACGAGCGCCTGGCCACGCTCCTGGTCGGCGGCCGAGAGATCTCCTCGGCCCTCTCGCCGGCCGCGATCCACACGGCGGTGCGCGACGTCGCGCTGCCCCTCCTCCAGGGCGAGCGGGCGATCGTCGTGCACCTCAGCGGCGCCGTGGTCAGCGGCTACGAACCGGCCTGCGCCGAGTCGCTGGCCCGCGTCTGCCGGGCCCTCGCCCTGCGGGCGGCGGCGCAGCGGCGGACGGTCGCCGTCGCCGCCGCAGACACCGGCGAGACCGGCGAGACCGGTCTGGACCCGGCGACGCTCCTGCGCACCGGCGTCCGGGCGGCGATCTGCGCGCCGATCGTCGTCGGCGACGCCGTCGTCGCCTGCCTCTACGTCGATCGCTCCGAGCACCCCGGCGCGTTCGGCGGCGACGAGCTGCGCCTGTGCGAGTTCGTCGCCGGGATGGCCGCGACGGCGCTCGAGACGGCCGCCGGCTTCGCCCACGTCGAGTCGCTCAGCCGGTCGCTCGAGCAGCGCGTGCAGGAGCGCACGGCCCAGCTCGCCGACTCCAACCGCCAGCTCGACCTCTCGCTCCAGCGGCTGACCGAGGCCTTCGAGCGGGAGCGGGCGTCGGCGGCCGAGCTCAAGCACCAGGCCTTCCACGACTCGCTCACCGACCTGGCCAACCGCGCCCTGTTCGTCGACCGGGTCGAGCACGCCCTCGAGGTCGCCCGGCGCGCCGGTCACGAGGTCGCGGTCCTGTTCGTCGACCTCGACGACTTCAAGACGGTCAACGACTCGCTCGGCCACCCGGCCGGCGACGAGCTCCTGGTCGCCGTGGCCCTGCGCCTGCGCGAGGTCCTGCGCCGGGCCGACACCGCCGCCCGCCTCGGCGGCGACGAGTTCGGGATCCTGCTCGAGGGCGTCGACCGCAGCGGCGCCGCCCGGGCGGCCGAGCGCATCCTCGAGGCGCTCGACCTCCCGTTCAAGCTCGCCGCCAAGGAGGTCTTCGTCCACGCCAGCATCGGCATCGCCCTGCGCGGCAGCGAGGAGATCAGCGTCGACTCGCTGCTGCGCAACGCCGACGTCGCCATGTACATCGCCAAGACCGGCGGCAAGCACGCGTTCGAGGTCTTCGAGCAGCGGATGCACGACGAGATCGTCCGCCGGCTCGAGCTCAAGGACGACCTCCACCGCGGGCTCGAGCTGCGCCAGTTCGTCGTCCACTACCAGCCGCTGGTCGACATCGCCACCAACCGCGTCCACGGTCTCGAGGCGCTGATCCGCTGGCAGCACCCGGTCCACGGGATGGTCTCGCCGCTCGACTTCGTCCCCCTCGCCGAGGAGACCGGCCTGATCCGGGCGATCGGCGACTGGGTCCTGCGCACCGCCTGCGAGGCGACCCGCGGCTGGCAGCTCGAGCCCGGCCACGAGGGCGAGCGGCTGACGATCGGCGTCAACCTCTCCGCCCGCGAGCTCCACGAGCCCGGTCTCGTCGACTGCGTCGCCGCCGCCCTCGCCGGCTCCGGCCTGGCTCCGGCCGACCTCACGCTCGAGATCACCGAGAGCGTCCTGATGACCGACACCGAGGCGGCGATCGCCCGCCTGCGCGAGCTCAAGGCGCTCGGCGTGCGGCTGGCCATCGACGACTTCGGCACCGGCTACTCGTCGCTCAGCTACCTCAAGCACCTGCCGGTCGACATCGTCAAGATCGACAAGGAGTTCGTCGACGACATCGCCCACGGCCCGCAGGAGGCCGCCCTGGCCGGGGCGATCCTCGCCCTCTCGGAGACCCTCCACCTGACCACGGTGGCCGAGGGGATCGAGGACCCCGACCAGCTCCGCGCCCTGCGGCGCCTCGGCTGCCATCTCGGCCAGGGCTACCTGTTCAGCAAGCCGATGCCCGCGGCCGAGACCGGCGCGCTCCTGCGCGGCGACCGCCACTTCGCGGTCGCCGGCGATCCGGGGCTGCGGCTCGTGCGCGCCGTCTGACCCGGCGTAGCCTTGCGGGCGTGCCGCCCCTCCTCGTCGACTGCGACCCCGGGCTCGACGACGCCCTCGCCCTGCTCGCCCTGGCCGAGCTCCACCGCCGCGGCGCGCCCCGGCCCGCATGCGTCACCGCGGTCGCCGGCAACGCCCCGGTCGAGCTGACCGCCCGCAACGCGGCGTTCGTCCTCGCCCGCAGCGCCCTGCGCGGCACGCCGGTCCTGGCCGCGGACCCCTGGCCCGGCGGCGGGGGCCCCCCGGAGCGCCACGGGCCCGACGGGCTCGGCGGCCTCGCCGGCGACGCGGTCGCCCCGTGGACGCCCGGGGCGGTCAGGGCCCTGGCCGCCCACCCCGGGGCGACGATCCTCGCCCTCGGCCCGCTGACCAACCTCGCCCGCGGCCTTCCGCCGGACGGGCGCGTGGTGGCGATGGGCGGGCGCCTGGCCGGGGGCGGCGAGTTCAACTTCGGCTTCGATCCGGCGGCCGCGCGGCGGGTCTTGGGGAGCGGCCTCGCCGTGACCGTCGTCCCCGTCGATCTCACCGGCCAGGTTCGGTTCGGCCGTGCGGCGGTCGACGCGATCGGCCGCGGCGCGGCCAACCCGCTGGTCGGCGCCCTCCTGGCCGCGAGCCTGGCGCGCGGCGGTGGCGAGGAGGCCCTCGTCCACGACGCCGTCGCCCTCCTCGTCCTCCTCGCGCCCGAGCTGATCCTGCGGACCGTCCGCGCGCGGGTGGTCGTCGCCGACGACGGGAGCATCGCCCTCGATCCGGGCCGCGACGGCGCCGGCGGCGCGGTGGCGGTGGCGGCGGAGATCGACGCCGCCGCGGCCGTGGCCCGGCTGACCGACCTCTGGCTGGCGACT
Source organism: uncultured Solirubrobacterales bacterium (assembly GCA_963795745.1). Taxonomy (GTDB): domain Bacteria; phylum Actinomycetota; class Thermoleophilia; order Solirubrobacterales; family Solirubrobacteraceae; genus Palsa-513. The sequence continues at coordinate 4,618 of CAWCIT010000014.1, read as the reverse complement.
CCGGCGGCCTGAGCCGGGCTCGGCCCGGGCAGAATCTGAGCACGCGCGGCGAGGAGGTTCCCGAGCCGTCGAGGGCCGCCGGCCGGGGGTCGTGCCACACTGCTCGGAACGTGGCGAGCGCGACCGGTCTGGATCATCCGAGCGTCTGCCGGGACCGGCAGACGATGGCCACGGCGCGGACGCGGCTCTACCGCGACGGCGTCCTCGCCGCGGAGGGCTTTCCGGTCGCCGAGATCAGCGAGCGCCTCGAGGATCCGCGAACGGTGGTCTGGCTCGACCTGGCGGCGCCGACGATGAGCGACCTCCAGACGATCACCGAGGAGTTCTCGCTCGACCCGCACGCCGTCGAGGACGCGGTGACGGCGCGGGAGCGGCCGAAGCTCGACCGGTATGCCGACCACCTGTTCGTCAACGTCTACGCCACCTACCTCGACGGGCCGACGGGTGAGCTCGAGACGAGCGAGATCGCCGCCTTCGTGACGCCGCGGGCGCTGATCACCGTGCGCAAGGACGAGCGCTTCGACGCCGCGGAGCTGACCGCGGTCTGGGACGCCAGCCCGGACCTGGGGACGAGCGGTGTCGGCTTCCTCCTCCACGGGCTGCTCGACCTCGTCGTCGACAGCCACTTCACCGCCGTCCAGGCCCTCGACGACGAGCTCGAGGAGCTCGAGGACCACCTCTTCGACGTCGGCCGGTCGGCCGGGGTCGACGTGCCGCGCCGGAGCTTCGAGCTGCGCAAGAGCCTCGTGCGCATGCGCCGCGTGGTGCTGCCGATGCGGGAGGTCGTGAACACGCTGATGCGCCGCAACCTCGGCGTGGTCGACGAGGCGGTCGCCCCCTACTACCAGGACGTCTACGACCACGTCCTGCGGGCCACCGAGTGGACGGAGAGCCTGCGCGACTTCGTCACCACGATCCTCGAGACCCACCTGACGATCCAGAGCAACCGGCTCAACGAGACGATGAAGAAGCTGACCGGCTGGGCGGCGATCATCGCCGTCCCCACGGCTGTGACCGGCTTCTTCGGCCAGAACGTGCCCTATCCGGGCTTCGGCCATGAGTCGGGCCTGTACGCGTCGGTGGCGATCATGGTGGCCATCGCCACCGCCCTCTACGTGAGCTTCAAGCACCGCGGATGGCTCTGACCCCTTAGGATCGCGCCGTGGTCACCCTCCACCCCGAAGCTCGCGCCCTCCTCGCCACCGCCGCGCTCGTCCACATGGTCACGCTGAACGCCGACGGCAGCCCGCAGGTCACCGTCGTCTGGGCCGGGGTCGACGGCGAGGAGATCGTCACCGCCCACCTGTTCCGCTCGCTCAAGGTGCGCAACCTCGAGCGCGACCCGCGGGTCAGCCTCTCGCTCGAGGGCACCAAGGTGGGCGCCCGGGGGCTCAAGGAGTACCTCGTCGTGCGGGGGACGGCGCGGATCGAGGAGGGTGGGGCGGCCGAGCTCCTCCAGCGGCTGGCCCACGTCTACCTCGGACCGGAGGTCCGCTTCCCGCCGATGGACGATCCGCCCGCCGGCTATGTCGCGCGGATCACGCCCGAGCGGGTCAGCGGCGTCGGGCCCTGGGCGGACTGAGGGCCTACGGCGCCGGCGCCGGCGCCAGGTAGCTCTGGCCGGCGCGCAGGACGACGGTCCGCCCGCGGCGGCGGTCGGTCACCACGACGACGCCGCGGTGCACCTGGGTGAGGGTGCCGTCGCAGCGCTCGACCGTGTCCCAGCGCGTGTTCCGGACGGTGACCGAGCTGAAGCGCCCGCGCGTGCGAAAGCGCCCGGCGACGTTGGCGCGCAGGAGGGTGGCGCCGGCGCGTCGGCTCGTCCACGCGGCGCCTCAGGCGGACTCGCCGTGCCAGTAGTCGACGCCGCTCGAGCGCTCGACGATCAGGTCGTCCTTCTGGTCGGCGGCGGTCCAGATGCCGATCTTGTCGCTGTCGGGGTAGACGGTCGCCGTCGGCAGCACGACGGTCGACCACATCAGCACGCGCGCGGTCTCCTGGCCGTCGTTGCGCACCTGGTGGGCGCCCTCGGGCCCGGTCGGGAAGCAGAGCGTGTCCCACGGCTCGAGCTGGAGGGTTCCGTCCGGGTGGCGGACCGACGGCCGGCCGGCGAGGACCAGCAGCCACTCCTCCTCGCCGCACTCGTAGTGGTAGGGGCAGAGCGCCTGGCCGGGCGGGAGCTCATAGAGGCTCGCCCCGGTCTGGCGGGCGCCGAGCTGCGGCCCGAAGCGGAACATGCCGCTGCGAAAGCCGTCGGGGTCGGCGCCGTCGTAGTCGAACTGGGGGGCGGCGAGGTTGACGCGGCGCACGGCCCCATCATGACGCGGCGGGAGCCGCGCGGAATCCGGTCGACCCGGCATCGGCCGCCGGGCCGCGCGGATCCATGGCCGCCCGGTCCGAGAACCCGCGGCTCTTGGCCTTCGAGTCGGCGCCGAGCGCCGGCTCGGCCGCGGCCGCCGGGTTAGACTCGGGCCACCTTGGCCGGGCCTCCTGCGAGCACACGGCGGATGGCGTGCGAGCGCTGTGGGCGCCGCTTCGGCTGCGATGCGGCCGCGAGCTGCTGGTGTCGGCAGCACGCGCTGGGGGCGTCGACCCGCGCGCGGCTGGCGGGCGCCTACGAGGACTGCCTGTGCCCGGCCTGTCTGGCCGAGCTGACGCCCTTGACGGTCGCCGACCCGGCGGCTTAGATGGTCGCGTGGACGCCGACCGTCACGTCGTGTGCCTGGTGAGCACGCCGACCGACCAGGCCCGGCCGATCGCCGAGGCGCTGGTCGCCGGCCGGCTGGCGGCCTGCGTGAACATCGTCCCGGCGGTGGAGTCGATCTACCGGTGGCAGGGGAGCGTCGAGCGGGACGCGGAGTCGCTGCTCGTGATCAAGACGACCCGGGCCGCGGTCGAGGCGCTGACCGAGGCGATCGGCGCGGTTCATCGCTACGAGAACTTCGAGCTCGTCGCGCTCGACATCACGGGCGGGAGCCCGCCATACCTGCGCTGGATCACCGACTCCGTCTCCTGCTCCTCCTAGCGCAGCTCGAAGTCGGCGAAGTCGAAGCCGGGAACGACGAGGCACGCGACGAGCGACCAGCCGGGCGGACCGCCGGCCGGGGTCGCCGACTGCCAGGCCGCGGCGGGAACGAGGAGTTGGAGCTGGTGGCCGGCGGCGGGGTCCGGACCGAGTCGGCGGACGTCGTCGTCTCCGACGGCCAGATCCATCGCCGCGCCCGCCTGCCACAACCAGAGCTCGTCACCGCGGATCCGGTGCCAGGCGGAGCGGTCGCCGGCGGCCAGGAGGTAGATGATCGCGGTCGCCAGCGACCGCGGTCCGGGCCAGCCGTCCGGTCTGGCGGCCAGTGCGGAGCGATAGGTCTCGCGGTAGTAGCCGCCCTCGGGGTGCGGGACGAGGCTCCAGGCGGCGACGGCGTCGCGGACGTCCACCGGACGGCCGGGAGCGCGGCTCGACCCGCCGGGCGCGGCGGCGGGCTAGTCCTTGAGCATCCAGCTGATCATGCCGAGGATCAGGACGAGACAGATCGCCAGCAGGACGAGGACCGTGACGTCACCGGACACGGTGTAGAACGGAAAGGCGGTGGCAAGCATAGGAATCTCCTCCAGGCAATAGGGCACGAAGCGCGACACCTCGATGCGAACGCGCCGCATCCTATCTCGCGGCCCGCGAGCAGGTGGGCGATTTCTGATCGGCGGCCGTGCTGAGCCTGCGGGAATTCGCGCGCCGGCGACGGGTCCCGCTGACCGTGGCCGGGTCCACGGCGACGCTGGCCGGGCTCGCCGCCGTGCTCGCCGGGCGCCGCCACCAGTTCGCGACCGCCCTGTCGGGCCCGGCCTGGTGGGTGCTGGCCCTGGCCACACTGCTCCAGATCGCGGCGCTGCTGGCGCGCAGCGAGGCGTGGCACCTGTCGATCGAGGCGGCCGGGGGCACGGTCGCCCGGCGGGTCCTCTACCGGGCGTCGGCGATGCAGGTGCTCGGCGGCGTGTTCAACGGGCAGCTCGGCGTCGCGGCGCGCATCGCCGCGCTGCGGCGCTCGTCGCCGACCGTCAGCCCGCAGGTGCCGACGCTGATCGCCGCCGAGTTCCCGATCCTGGCCGTCGAGGCGATTCTGGCGGCCCTGACCTCGTTCACCCTGGTCGGGCCGCTCGGCCTGTCGTGGTGGCTGCCGCTGGTCGCGCTGGCCGTGATCGGCACGGTGAGCGCCGGCCTGCGCCACCTGGCCCTCAACAAGGGGCGGGAGCTGTGGCGCGGGCTCGCCGTGGCCCGCCGGCTGGGGCACGGGAGCCGGATGATCGGCTTCGTGCTCGTGGCCGTGTTCGCCCAGATCCTGCGCAACTGGCTGCTCCTGCACGCGGTCGGCGTCAACGCGTCGCTCTTCGACGCGGTCGCGGTGCTGATCGCCCTGGTCACACTGGGCCAGCTGCCGATCGGGCCGGGGGTGGGAGCGGCGGCCGCCGTCCTCATCCTGGGCAGCAGGGGCGTGGCCGCGGCGGCCGCGGCCGGCGTTCTGCTCACCGTGACCGGGATCGTCGGCGGGCTGTGCTTCGCCGCCTGGGCCGGCGGCGACCACCTGTGGTCGGGGAGTCGCCGGGCCGGGTTGCGGGCGGCGCG
>CAWCIT010000013.1:0-694871 GCA_963795745.1 uncultured Solirubrobacterales bacterium | reverse complement strand
AACCTGGATTGACCAGTAGGGATTTGGCGCGGCGGGTCTGAAACGTCCGCCTGAGCAGGCAGGATGGGTGTTGCGAGGCACCTGTCGAGCCGCTCAGGAGGTTCACCTTGAAGGTGACGGGACGTTCCAGGATTCAGACGGTAGATGTTGTGGCGGACGCGACGGGGTTGTCGTCGCGTGCGGGGACGGCGTTGTTGGCGCTGGTCGCGGGCCGGCTGGGCCTTGTGGGCGGGCTGTCGGCGGCGTTGGCGGGGACCCGGGAGCGGCGGTCGGCGCATGATCCGGGCCGCGTTTTCGCTGATCTCGCGGTAGTTGTCGCTGATGGCGGGGAATGTGTCTCTGATCTCGCGGTGTTGCGCGGCCAGCCCGCGTTGTTCGGCGATGTCGCGTCGGTCTCGACCGGGCGGCGGGTGATGCTCTCGATCGGCGAGTCGGAACTCGCTGGGATTCGCGGGGCGCGCGCCGCCGCGCGGGCGCGGGCATGGAAGGCGGGCGCTGCGCCCGAGCGGGTCGTGCTGGAGTTCGACGCGACGCTGGTCGCGGCGCATTCGGAGAAGGAGCGGGCGGCCGGCCATTACAAGGGCGGCTTTGGATTTCACCCGCTGCTCGTGACCTGCGGCCGCGAGACGCTCGTCGGGATCCTCAGGCCCGGGAACGCCGGCGCGAACAACGCCGACGATCACCTCCGGGCGTTGGACCTCGCGCTCGATCAACTGCCCCAGCAGGCGCTGGACGGCGTGATCATCGCCCGCGCAGACTCGGCGGGCGCGAGCCACGACTTCGCGGCGGCGTGCCGCGAGTGCGAGATCGAGTTCTCCCTCGGCGGGAGTGTCGGAGGAACCGTGTAGGCCTGATCGAAGAGGAGCGTCATGGCTACCAAGACACGGAGTTCTCGCGAGCAGTTTGATGTTGATGATGTGGTCGGGAGTCGTCCTGGTCGGGATGATCTGAGAGTGCCGCCAGTGACCGGCGAGTTCGGGGTCGGTGCGGGAGCGGTGTTGCCGGGGCTGCCGGGCGGGGGTTGCGTGGAGCGGCCGGAGCTCTCGGATGAGTTGATCGACGAGCTGCTCGGTGACCGTCAGAGCGCGCAGGAGATCGCGGGCTCGCACGGGCTGCTCGGCGAGTTGACGCGGCGGCTGCTCGAGCGGGCGCTGGAGGCGGAGATCACCGAGCATCTCGGGTACCGGTCGGGCAAAGCGCCGTTGGGCGGGGCGGGCAACTCGCGTAACGGGCGGCCCCCGAAGACGGTCCTGACCGATCAGGGCCCGGTTCGGGTTCGCTCGCCGCAGGGACCGCAACGGGACGTTCGCGCCGCAGATCGTGGGCAAGCGTCAGACCCGGTGGGTCGGGTTCGACGAGAAGGTCATCTCGCTCTACGCGCGGGGCCTGTCGACCCGCGAGATCCAGGGGCACCTCGTCGAGATCTACGGCACCGAGGTCAGCCCCGACCTGATCAGCCGGATCACCGACGCGGTCCTCGAGGACGCCAGGTTGTGGCAGACGCGGCCGCTGGACAGCGTCTACGCGATCGTCTACCTCGACGCGCTGATCGTGAAGATCCGCGACGGCAACACGGTCCGAAACCACGCTTGCTACCTGGCGATCGGCGTCAACCTCGAAGGCGCGCGCGAGGTGCTCGGGATGTGGTTTCAGAAGACGGAGGGCGCCAAGTTCTGGCTGCACGTCCTCACCGAGCTGCGCAACCGCGGCGTCCACGACATCCTGATCTGCTGCGTCGACGGCCTGACCGGCTTCCCCGACGCGATCGAGGCCGTCTTCCCGCAGACGATCGTCCAAACCTGTCTGGTTCACCTCGTTCGCCAGAGCCTGCGGTTCGTGCCCTACAAGGACCGCCGCCCGGTCGCCGGCGACCTCAAGCTCATCTACACCGCCCCCGACCAGGACGCCGCCGCGGACGCCCTCACGACGTTCTCGGAGAAGTGGGACCAGCGGTTCCCGTCGATCAGCCGCAGCTGGCTCGAGCGCTGGGAGCACGTCACGCCGTTCCTCGCGTTCCCCCCGACGTCCGGCGCGCGATCTACACCACGAACACGATCGAGGCCTTGAACCGCCAGATCCGCAAGATCATCAAGACCCGCGGGCACTTCCCGACCGAGGACGCCGCCCGCAAGCTGCTCTACCTCGCGATCACCCGCGCCGAGGCGAAGTGGCGCCAAGCCTACAACTGGAACTCCTGCCTCGCCGCATTCAAGATCCACTTCGACGACCGTATCCCCAACCACGCAATCTGACTGTCACACCTTGACACCACGAAAGGCACAGTTACACTAACCACAGGCGCTTACACGGAAGACCTGACACCCTCCCCTCGGCTACGGCCTCAACGAGCCGACGCGCGAGGCCATCCTCAAGCTGCCCGAGAGCGCCTGGACTCCGGCCGTGAACGCTGGCAGCGAACCCAGGGAAGGCGCTTGGGTTGCCGAGCTGACGCCGCACCTGAAGCTCGCCGAATGGCCCAAAGGGACGCGGTTGATCTGCCGCCGGGAGCGCACGCACCCGGGAGCGCAGCTCTCGTTCACAGACCACGACGGGCATCGCTTCCAGTGCTTCATCACTGACCAGATCAACGGCGACCTGCCCGCCCTGGAGGCCGATCATCGCCAGCACGCCCAAGTCGAAGATCGCGTCAAAGCGCTGAAGGCAACAGGCGGCGACATGTTCCCGTTCCACGACTTCGCCGCGAACACCGCCTGGCTCGAGCTCGCGCTGACCGCGACCGACATCACCGCCTGGACGCAGGCACTGACGCTCGACGGCGAACACCAAACCTGCGAACCGAAGCGCCTGCGCTACCGCATCCTCCACGTCGCCGCGAAGCTCACCCGCCACGCCCGCCGCGTCACGATGCACCTCCCCGACGACTGGCCCTGGGCGACCGCGATCATCCGCGCGTTCAACCGCCTCGAAGACCTCCCCGCGCTCGCCTGATCCCCGCGAGTCGCCAGCACCGCTACTCGCCTCGCCGCTGCGCCCCGGCCACCAGCCCACGCGAAACCGGCCCGAAAACGATCGGCCCGGCGCCCCCCGCGGCCAAATCCTGCGATACCCGGCGCCCGCGACGTCCAAGACTCACGCTGACACCACCACCCAGCCCCAAATCACGCTGCCGCGACGCCGACGTCAGCTTCGTGACGAATCGAGGCTAAGCCTCTGTCAAGGCCGGTTGAAAAGTGGACCACCTACGCCGGTTGAAAAGTGGACCACCCTGGGGGGTTGGAAGGGCTGGAGGTCTGGGGTTAGCGGCTGCGTGCGGAGCGGAGGCGCGTAGCGCCGTAGCGGAGCGCGTAGCCGCTGCTGCATGAGCTCGTCGGTCCCCCGCGGGTGCGGCGCGAGGCCTCGCGGATCCGGGTCGGTAGCGCCGGTTCGGGGGGTTGTCGTCGTGTTGACCCCGGCGGCGGCGGTGAGCGGCGCGTTGTGCGGCGTTCTGCGGCCTTGGGCGGAGCGGTCGCGACCGTTTGGTCAGGCGATTTCGGCGGGTTTGGCGGTCCGGACGGGGCCGAGGTCCTTGTCCTTGAGGCGGTACGAATCGCCTTTGAGATTCAGAATCTCGGCGTGGTGGACGAGCCGGTCGATCATCGCGGCGGCGACGACGTCGTCACCGAAGATCTCGCCCCACCGGGAGAATGGTTTGTTTGAGGTGACGATCATCGAGGCGCGTTCGTAGCGGGAGGACACGAGCGCGAACATCAAGTTCGCGGCTTGGGGATCGAACGGGATGTAGCCGATTTCGTCGCAGACCAGCAGCGGGATCCGGGCGAGCGCGGCGAGTTCGTCCTCGAGACGACCGTCGCGTTTCGCTGCGGTGAGCTTGGCGACCCATTGGGTGGCGGTCGCGAAGCGAACGCGATGCCCGGCCAGGCACGCCCGGATCGAGATCGCGACAGCCAGGTGGGTCTTCCCCGTCCCGGGGGGCCCGAGGGCGACGATCGAGTCTTTGGCGTGGAGGAAGTCGAGCTGCCCGAGATGCTCGATCACGGTCTTCTTGACTGAGCGCTGGAAGGAGAAGTCGAACTCCTCGAGCGTCTTTCGCGCCGGGAACCGGGCATGGCGGATCCGTGCTTCGCCGCCGTGCGCGTCGCGGGCGTGCACCTCGGTCGCCAGCAGCGCCTCCGCGAACCGCTCATAGGACCATTCCTCCGCCCGGGCGCGCTCGGCGAGCCGCGGCAGCGCCCGCCCGGCCGCGGGCGCCTTGAGCGCCCTGAAGAGATGCGCAAGCTCCGCCTCAACACCCATCACGCCGCCAGACGGTCATAGACGGCGAGGTCACGCACCTGCACTTCCTCCCCAGCCGGCCGGCGCGGCGCGTAGCGGCCGTGGCGTAGCTGCTCGAGCGCCGCCTGGTGCTTGGGGTCGGTGAACTCCTGCCCACCGGCGAACACGCGGCGGTGGCGGCAGGCAACCTCTCCCGTGTCCAGGGCGACCGCGGTCACCTCCCGCTGGGAAACGCGAACGTCGACGCGCCGCCCCACCAGGCGCGGGTCCAGGGAGTAGTCGTTGCGATCCACGCGCAAGTAGGGCTGCGGCGGGACCCTGAACACCAGCCGCCGGTCAAGATCAAGGCCAGCCTCGGGCAGCGGGCGCAGCGCGTCGCGTTCACGCTCGAGGCGGTCGACCGGGCGTTCCTTGAGCGTGCGATGCACCCGGCCGTTCGCGCGCCCATCAAACCACCGGTCGAGCTGGTCCTGAAAGTCGAGCTCTGAGCAGAACGAGCGGCCCGGCTCGAAGCTGGTCTCCATGAACCCCTGCAACCGCTCGACGACGCCCTTCGCCTGACAATCCCCGCGATCGAGGATCCGCCACCCCACCGCCAGCTGGCCGCAGAACCCCGCGAACTCCTCAGTCGGGCGGCCGCGACCCGCGTGCAGGCACCCCTCGCGGTCAACGACCAGCCGCCCGGGCAGCGCCCCCACCCGCTCAAGGCAGCGCCACATCCCCCACAGCACGTCCGGTGCTTCCTTGGAGAACACCAGCGCACCGGCGCCGAAGCGCGAGAAACCCAACGCACCGACGACGACATACCCGATCCTCGTCTGGCCCCACCCGACCGGGATCTCCGCCCGCGGCCGCCACAAATCGAACTGCATCACGTCCCCCGCCCGATACACCGTCCGCTGAAACGACCGCTGATCCACGAACAACGGGCGAACCTCGCGGATGTAGTCATCGGCGATCGTCTTCCCACCCCGATACCCATCCTCCGCGAGAATCTCCCGGATCCGCTGACTCTCGATCGCCGGCTCATCGCGCAGCAACTCATGAATCTCCTCCCGGAACGCGTCGAGCTTCGACGGCCGCCGCGGCCGCGAATACGCCGGCGGCACACTCGAGCGCAACAACCGCCGGACCGTCTCCCGATGCAAACCCGTCCGGCGACCGATCGCCCTGATCGACAACCCCTCAACCAGCCCCAACCGCCGAACCTCCGCCCACTCCTCCACCCTGACCACCCAATCCTCCCGGCCTCGGTCAACAAGACCAAACCAGGCTCAGGACCCACCCGGACAACACCACAACCCCAGCCCGGGCGGGTCAGATTTCAACCGGCGCAGGTGGTCCAGTATTCAGCCGGCTTCGACACGCCGTCGCCGCCCGTTCGAGGCAGTTCGCACCGAACCAGCTGGCTTCGCACGCCAACCGAGTGACGGCCCTGCTTTCGCGTGAGGCTGTTGCGCAAAGCGGTCGCGATGCCGAGGCTCGTGGTCGGTGCTGTCGATGGATCCTGGGGTTCGAGCTGTTTGGGCCGGGCTGGCCGTTCTCAGACCGCTCTCAGGCCGTTGCGGGCCGCTGGAGGTGGCTGTGGAGCTTCTGGAGGGTGTGGGTGGCGGTGATCAGGCGCCACTCGGACCGTGCGGCGGATCGGCCTCGGCGTTGGAAGCGGTCGATGCGGCGGTTGAACTTGGTGTGTGCGAATACGGGCTCGATCATGCCTTGGCGTTTTCGGTAGAGCTCCTTGCCCGTGTCGCCTTCAAGAACCTGACGCATGAATGCGTACAGCCCGCCGTCCCACCCCGGGCGGGTACCCTTGCGCTGCCCGCCGTCGGGCGGGATGAGAACCTGGCTGCCGCGACTGACGATCCCCTCCATCTGTTGCTGATGCCAGTAGCCGGCGTCCGCGAGCACGACGGCCGGAGTGTCAGTCACGCCGACGGCCAGCAACTCTGTCTGGGCGGCGGTCAGGACCGGTTCGAGCAAGCCGAAGTCCGGTGACGCCGTCGTGACCTCGGCGGCGATCACAATCTGATGCTCGTTGACCGCGGCTTGCGCGTTGTAGCCCTGAATCCAGCCGCGCATCCCTTTCACCAGGTGAGAGTCTGGGTCAGTCACATTCATCTTCCCGGCGGGATGCTCCGGCGGCTGGGAGGGCTTCGGTGGCGCACCCAGCCGCCGGCCATTGCTCATCCGCCCGTGCGCGCGATAGTGCTCATACACCGCGTTCGCGCGAACCTCGACCCGCAGTTCTTCCTCGAGCCGCGCCTTGGCTTCCCTGAGCCGTTCTGGCCGTGAGCGCGAGATCGGGCGGCCCTCCTGGGCGCGCTTCTCCTCGAGCTGGCGCTTGGCATCCGCCAGCCACTTCCGTCGACCCTCATGAGTTGAGAGCTCAAGCGGCAGCTCATCGCCGCGAGCATCACCGAGGCGCTCATCCTCCTCACGGTCGACCTCGCCGGCGTGCTCGAGGATCTCCCGCGCGATCTGCTCGTAGTCACGCGTCGCGTCGCGGCTCGCGTTCGCGTAAAGCTTCGTGCCGTCGATCGCGATCACCCCGACCGTCGCCAGGCCTGCCCGCGCGCAGAGCCCCAACACATCACCAAAGACACCGGCAAGCGCGACCTCGTGACGCTGGCGAAACCGCGCGATCGTCGTGTGATCCGGAGCCTGGTTGGCCGTGACCACCCGATATGCGACGTCCTCCCCGCATTCCCGCTCGATCACACGAGACGACCGCTGTCCCATCGAGTACGCGTAGAGCAGCAACGCAACCAGGTGGATTCAAGCGGTCGTCGCAACGCCTGACGTTGAGGAGTTGTTATGCCGAGGAGGAATCGGGCTTTGGATCGTGCTGCTGCAGCGGGAGCGCGTTGGGGTGGACATCCGCCTGCGGGGCGCAGGGAGCATCGCGTCAGGTTCTGGCAAGCGATCGCTCGAGGTGCCTCGAGTGAGAAAGCTGCGATCGAGGCGGGTGTGTTGCCGAGCATTGGTGTCCGGTGGTTCCGTAAGGGTGGCGGCATGTCGCCTCTCACCTTCGCGCCGGTATCCGGGCGTTATCTGTCCTTCGCCGAGCGAGAGGAGATCGCGGTCCTGCTCGCCGGCGGTTCTGGGGTGCGAGAGATCGCGGGTCGGATCGGTCGTGCGGCGTCGACGATCTCCAGAGAGTTGCAGCGCAATGCTGCGATCGGCCGCGGCCGAGTTGAATATCGGGCTTCGACGGCTCAGAGGCATGCGGAGCGTCGAGCTCAACGACCCAAGCCGGCGAAGCTCGCGGTCAACCCGGAGTTGCGTGGCTATGTGCAAGACAGGCTCGCCGGATCTGTGCAGCGGCCCGACGGGGGCGTCGCCGGTCCGCTGGTCGGCTGGCGCGGACGGCGTCAGGGACCGCGAAAGGACCGGCGCTGGGGACAGTCTTGGAGCCCGGAGTAGATCTCCGGTCGACTCCGTGTTGACTTCCCCGATGATGAGTCGATGCCCCGACTTCCGCAGTTGGTGGGCGCACGGATCGGCGGGAATCGCCCGTGGTTGCTGGCGTTTCGGGACTTTGTGCAGCTTGTGCGCGTGTGCCCACGCTCCGGGGCGCGCCGGCGCGGGGTTCGCGGGGGGCTGGCCGGCGGGTTAGGCGGGCTGGAGCGCGGTGATCCGGGGCGGCGCGGGGACGCCGGCGGCGGTGAGGATCTGCTGCTGGGTGGGGGTGATGCGGGTCGTCTGCTGGAGGGTGCCGGTCGGGCCGGTGAGGGTGACGAGGTGCAGGCGCTGGAGTTCGAGCGTGATGCGCCGCCAGGTCTGGCTGGTCTGGCGTTCGGCGACGCGGATCAGCAGCAGCGCGAGCCAGGAGAGCAGGATGTGCGCGCGGATGCGGTGCTCGAGGCGGTGGAAGACGGGGCGTAGCTCGATCGTGGTCTTCAGATCGCGGAACCCGCGTTCGGCTTCGAGGAGGTTCTTGTAGCCGAGCGCGACGTCCTCGGCGGACAGGTCGGGGTCGCTGGTGGAGAGGAGGTACTTGCCGTCGAGGCGCGCCTCGGCCTTGATCTTGGCGCGGTCGATCAGCAGCCGGCCGGTGGTGGTCTGGCGCAGGTAGCGCCCGAGCGTCGGGTGATCCCTGAGGGCGCACTCGGCGCGGTGGTGGGCCGCTGAGGCCTTCGGGTTCTTGGCCTTCTGGCGGGCGGTGGCGATCCGCTCGAGCTCGCCTTGGAGGCGGGTGATGGTGTCCTCGCGTTGCGCGTGGTCGCGGTCGGCTTCGGCGGGGTTGTGGCAGATGATGAAGCGCTTCGCGGCGTCGCCCTCACCGACCCGGACTTCCTTGACGCGGAGGTTCTCGCGGACCGCCTGGTAGCGGCCTTGTCGGGAGAGCGCGGCTTGGGCGTCGGGCGACCCGTCGCGCATCCGCTCGCCGGCGATCAAGTGCCCGCCGGCGCGGGTGAGGTAGCGCAGGTTCTCATCGGAGCTGAAGCCGCGGTCGACGACGGTCACGACCCGCCCCAGGCGCCAGCCGCGCAGGTCGTCCTTGACCTCGTGGATGACGCACATGTCGTTGGTGTTGCCCGGCCAGACCCACACCCGGACGGGGATGCCCTCCCTGGTGACGGCCAAGCCGATGATCACCTGCGGCAGGTCGGGGCGGTGGTCCTTGCTGTGGCCGTAGGCGCGGAACGGCGGCTCGCCGTGCTCGCCGGTGGGGTCGGGCTCGTCACGCTCGAAGTACGTGCTCGTGGTGTCGAAGAACAGCACGTCGACCTCGAGGTTCAGCAGGTCCGCGCAGGCGAAGAACACCGCTTCCTGCAGGCGCCCCTCGGTGTCGGCCTCGACGAGGAGGTCCATCGCCCGGTACGCCTGGTCCTCGTCCATCGCCTCGAGGCCGGGGATGTGGGCGTCCTGGGAGGCCCACTCCGCGGCGGCGAGCTTCGACGCCGGCAGGAGCGCCCGGTTGGCGACCAGCGCGAACAGCACCCGCTCGACATCGGTCGTGAACCGGCGCGCCCCGAGCACCCCCGCGAGCGCCCGGCCGACGCCGAGCTGGCGCCAGAGCCCGTCCAGGAGCCACGCCCCGCCGAGCGGCCGCGAGGCGACGACGTCGAACTCGCCCGGCGCCCCGAGCTCGCCGGAGGCGCCGTCACCATCGCAGTAGCGGCCGATCGACGCCGCCAACCGCCGTAGCCCTTCCAGGTCGAGGTCCTCTTCGCGGCCGAGGTTGACCAAGACCTCGGCCTGGGTGACGCCGTTCACGCGCCGGTTATGCGCCAGCTGCACGTAGCGCGCCGAGGACCCGTCCTTGCGCCGCCGCCGGGTCGTGCGCAAGTACATGCCCACATCACTACCACAACCAGCCCGCAATTACTAGGTCAGCTTGGATAGGCGTGTGCCCACGTTTTCGGCTCGCTCACCGACGCTCGAAAGCCCGAAAAGCCCGGAAACACTGGGCCTCACGGGCCGAAATCACGCCCGTGTGCCTGCTAACTGCGGAACGCCGGCCCGCGTCGAGGACCACATCCGCAACGACAAAGACACCGGGCTGCGCAACCTCCCGTTCCACGACTTCAACCACAACCAAGTCTGGCTCGCCCTCGTCCGGATCGCGCACGACCTGATCACCTGGACCCAGCGCCTCCTCCTGACCGGCGACCTCGCCAAAGCCGAACCCAAAAGACTGCGCTACCGGCTCCTGCACGTCGCCGCCCGCCTCGCGTTCCACGCCCGCACCGCCACCCTGCGCATCCAGGGCTCATGGCCCTGGGCCCGCGAACTCGCCGCCGCGTTCCAGCGCCTCCAAGCACTCCCAGGCTAACCCGGCCCGCCGGGGCGCCCCCGCGAAGACCCGCTCACGACACGGCGCCCCCGCCGCGATCACCCCCGGGGCTAGCCACACCCGGTCTCTCGCGAAATCGCCACGCAACCCGCCGCCACGCCGGCGACGACACCACGAGCGCCGTCGACCACCGCTCCCGCCCCGCACAACCACAAACCGCCCCCTCCACTCGACTCATGCACGATCCGGGTTAGCACGGCCGACCACGTGTCGTCTCAGCATCGTCCCATCCTGATGCCGGTGGCCGACGACGGCCAGACGCGCTGTACATGGAGCGACGGCACACTATGGTTGCGGATACGAAACGACGGGCCCGGGCCGGCAATCAACGTCCAAGCGCTTGTAGAGGGGACCGCCCCGGGCGCCTGGCAAAGCGGAATTCTGTCGCCCCAGGGCGAGGCAACTCTGCTGTTTCGGTCGCTTCCAATCGATCCTGCTGCGACCACGCTTTCGGTCGATCTCCAATACCGAGACGTCGCCGAGTGCACCTGGACGACTACGGTGATCATTGACCGAGATAGCGACCCGGCGCTGCGGGACGCGAACGCTCGAGTGACTGACGTCATCGTTGGAGACGGACGGATGGCCCCGCACGAAGGATCCGCCCACGACTCAGACAAGTCGCGGGCGTGGCTCTTTCGAGACGAAGGTCCTACCGACGCTCCGGAACTCGACGCTAGTGCAGGCTGACGTCGGGAGTTAGGTGGGGCCGTGGCCCGGCGGCACCCTGGGCGAGTCGCGTGGCCCGCGAGCTCGGTGCGTACGCCAACGGGTGTACGTTACGTGTGCCGCGTACACGCGTCGCGTTGCAACGAGAAGCTCGGACCGGTGGGCCGACTCGAGTCGGGTTGCGGCGTGGCCGTGAAAGGGATCACATCCTGGGCCGCCGACCAGTCGCCATCGAGCCGCGTGCTGCTGTCCGGTGTCTGTCAAGGGTCCGCTTCGTCTCTTTCGCTCGGTTACCTCAGCACGCGAGGTCGCCTGGCACGCACCGGTTCGGATTCGTGACGGACGACGAGGGCGCGACGGGGCGCGAGCTCCTCGGTCTGGCGCGGTTGCCCCTCGGGCTCGACACGTCGGAGGACGCGGGCGAGGCGCTCGAGCTCGGGGCGCTCCCGCCGAGCGGCGCCGTCGATAGCGCGGCTGCGCGGCGCGGCGGCAGGACGCTCGCACTCGTGTCGGGCGAGTTCCGGCGCGCGCGCGAGCGGTGCATCGAGCGCGCGCGAGCCTGGCGCGCTCGGGCAGCGGCCGGCTGAGTGCTGGATCCGCGCTCCGGCACGGCAGCTGGAGTCGCGGCCGTCGCGGCCACAACAGAGATGCCTGTTGGTGTCGGTCGCGACTGATCGCGGGCTGGGCGAGCGTGGCCGCCGCCGAGCGACGCGATCGCGGCTACGGCTGCGAGCAGCGCGAGAGCGGCCGCGCCCGCGAGCAGTCGCGGCGTGGCGAGCCGGTCGCGTCGCGCCTGCGGCGCTGGCTCGCGCGGGCGGTCGAGGACTTCGGAAGGCGCCGGCTGCGGCTGGCGAAGGCGGAGTTGGATCGGGCGACCGTCCCAGATGTTGCGCTCGCCGAGAATCGGTGCGGGGTCGTCCGGCGCGTCGAAGAAGGAGTACTCCGGCGCTGGCGGCCATGGGTCCCGCGGCTGCCGACGTCCCACAGTCCCCGTCGGCGCAACGCGATCACGGGCGCGACGAGCTCGTCGTCGCCGGCGCGATCCTGATTGCGAGGCGGGGTCACCGTTCCTCCCGACATTGCCGTAGCGTAAGATATCGCAAAGCACCGCGCAACATCGCCAATTCATGCTATTCAACGCTATGACTAACGACGAAATCCTCGGCGTGGCCCAGGTCGCCGCCGAGTTCAACGTGACCGCGCAGACGATCCGCGCGTGGATTCGCGACGGCAAGCTGCGCGCGTCACGCGTCGGGAAGAGCCACCACATCCTCCGCGGCGACGTCTACGCCATGCTCGAGGCCGCAGCGGTCGAGCGGCGGCCGCCTCCCGCGCCGGACATGTGGGACGCGCCGGTTCGAGAGCTACGCCTCAGCCGGCCCGCCCGCGAGACGGAACCCGCGACGATCTGGCCGACGCCCGGCGAGGGCGCGGCAGCGGTGCTCGTTCCACGCCAGCGACGTTGATACGCCCGCGCGCGCGCGACCGGTGGTACCTTCGTCGCTGTCATGGTTCCCGCGTCGCGCGCCAGGAGTACCGGTCGCCCGCGGAGCCGGCTGAGGGATGCGGGAGCCCGATGACCGATCCGCCGCTGCTCACCGTCCCGCAGGTCGCCGCCGAGCTCCAGGTGACGTCGCAGACGATCCGCAACTGGATCGACCACGGCGCGCTGGCGGCCGTCCGGATCGGACGCGGGTTTCGCGTCCGCCGCGCCGACGTCGACGAGCTGCTGCGCCGCGCCAGCGCCGACAGCCGGTCGCTGGCCACCCGTCGTGACATCTGGCAGACCGCGACGACGACGCTCCCGCGTCGCCACGACCCCGATGTCACACGCACGGCGTGGGACGCCGTGCCGCCGCGACCACCCAGGCAAGAGGACGCCTAGGCTGACCGCGAACGTCCGCGTGCGGCCGGGAGCAGGCCTGCGCGACGATCCTCCGCCTCGACCGCGTGCGCCAACGCGGCGGCGGCGTCGCCGAGATGCTCGTGCGCTGCCGCGACAGCGATCAGTGACGTCGTCGTGCCGGCTCGCTCGAGTTCGCTGACGGCGACGTCGAACAACCGCCACAGCTCTGCCGGGCCGCGCCGCGCGGACTCCGGCCGCAGCTCCCACGGCTGGTTGCTCTGGCCCGCCCGATGCGGCGGCCACTCGTAGCCTGCCCGATCAGCCGCGCGGCACGCCGCAGCCTCCAGGCGGCAGGCGCTCGACAGCGCGGCGAGCCGCGCGCTGAAGCCCGCGTCCGGGGGCGCCATCCGGTGCGCCTGCACCGCGGCTGCCCACGCTGCCTGGGCCTGCGCGAACTCCTCCTCAGCCGACATGTTTTCCGGGGCGGTCATCGTCGACGTGCACGATAGACAAGACTGCGGACAAGTATGGCTAAAGAATGCGCATTTTGCTAGATTGTTCTAGGTCGCCATGTCCCGCGCCGACGACAGCCGATCCGCATCGCACGAGCTTCTCAGCGCGCCGCTGCTGAGCGCGACCGCGACGGGTCCGCTGCTCTGCATTCGGCGGTCGTCGATACGCGACCCCGCCGAGCGCGGCTCTATTTTGCGTATTGTTCCCGCCGCTCGAGGTGCATGACGTGGTCCACCTCTTGAAGCCGACCGATGTCGCTCGTCAGCTGAACGTCTCGCGCGCGTGGGTCTATGAGGCCGCCAAGGACGGGCGTATTCCATCGGTCCGGATCGGTGGACGCGACGGGCCGCTCCGCTTTGTGCCCGACGACATCGACCGGTGGCTTCAGGAGGCGCGCGCCGGCTGGACGCCCGGTCGCGGGCGCCGGAGCAACGGCGGCGGAGCTGACGACGGCCTCAGCCGACCGTCCAGCGGTCGCCGGCGCGCTGCTGAGCCGCCGAGCGCCGAGCAGCAGCAGCTCTGCTGACGGCGCGACTCCGCCAGTGCGCAGCCGATCGGGTGCTCAGCGGCGGGGCCGGTCACCGCGTCGTGGCGGTCCGCCGCGCGACGGCCCGCTCGATCGCCTCCTCGGTCGCAACCGCACCGGCCGCGAGCACGTGCCGCTCGAGGTGCCCGTAGTAGCGCTCGGTCGTCGCGATGTCGGAGTGACCGAGCTGCCGCTGCACGTACATCAACGAGTTCCCGGCCGCCAGCCACGCCGCCGCCGCCGTGTGGCGCAGGCAGTGGAGCGCCATCGGCCGCAGCCCGGCGTCCTCGAGCGCCTCCTTGTGCCACTCCCGCGAGACGGTGGTTCGATCGAGCGGCTCGGGCTTCCCCGCGCTCGCCCATCGGCCGCGCCCGTAGTGGCGTGTCCGGACCGGCATTACGAACAGGTACGCGCCCGGCTGGTCGCCGTCGTCGAGCTCCGCCCGCCGGGCGAGCTGGTCGGCGAGAACGCGCGCCAGGCCAGGCCCGATCTCGACCGACCGGAAGCGGTCGGACTTGGTCGAGCCGATCTTCTCGCGCTTGCGCGACCGGTAGACCGTGACGAAACCGCCCGTCCCCTCCAGCTCGACATCGCCGACATGGAGCGCCAAGGCCTCGGAGATCCGCATCCCCGTCGCGATCAGCACCTCCGCGAGTGGGCGGTAGACCGGGTCGCACGCGTCGAGGTAGACCGGGATCTCGTGCAGCCGCAGGTACTCGCGCTCGATGTGCGCCGGCGGCAGCCGCTCGACCCGCAGCGCCGGGTTCGCCGCGATCAGACCGTCCTCGGCTGCTGCGTTCAGGCAGACGACCAGCGTCCCCAAGGTGTTGTTCACGGTCTTGGCTGACAGCTTCCCCGCCTCGACGCGCTCGGCGAGCTCGGCCATCAGGCGCCGGACGTCGTCGACGCCGATCCGTCCCAGCGGCATCGCCCCGAACGCCGGCAGCAGCCGCATCCGCCCGTCGACGTCGTATCCCCGCCACGTGTTCGGCTCCAGATACGGCCGCCGCCGCTCGAGCCAGCGGGCCCAATGGTCCGCGAACGTCTCCTTCGTGTGACGCACCTCGCCGCGCTCGACCTGCTCGACCAGGCGCCGCCGGGCGTCGCGCGCCGCCCGCTCGCTCGTGAAGCCACGCTTCGTCGTCTGCGTCCCGTCGCTGCGGCGCACCACGAAGCGCCATCGCAGGCCCGCGGCGGTTCGATACGAGTACACGCCGGAGCCCGAGCCCCCGGCACCGGTCGACCGCGACGTGGGGGACGTCTCCGAGATCGCCTCGTCAAACGCGCGTGCCGCCTCCTCGGAAGCGAAGCGCCGTGCCCGGTGCCGGCCGTCGACATCCCGCCACCGGACCTCCCAGCCCGTCCCTCTCGCGCGCAGGCTCAAAGCGGCCTCCGATACCCGTCAGATGTACGCACGAATGTACGCCGTTGTCACCTGACAACAAGATGTACGCATTGCCGCCATGCGACGATTGTACCTGAGCACAAAGAAAGGCCCGCTTAGCGGGCCTTTCGTGGGATGCGGATGAGAGGACTCGAACCTCCACGGAGCTTCCTCCACACGGACCTGAACCGTGCGCGTCTACCAATTCCGCCACATCCGCCAAGGCGGCGACGATATCGCACGCCGGCGTCGCCGCGATGCCCGCCGGCCGTTGCGCCCCGCCTTGGGCCCCGCTCCCGCACCGGCGCACGACAGGGCCTTTGCTAGGCTCGTCCGGTTCCGCGCCGCTATCGTCTAGGGGACTAGGACGCCGCCCTCTCACGGCGGAAACCGGGGTTCGAATCCCCGTAGCGGTATCGCTCGCTCAGGGTCGGCTACCCCATGTGCTCGGGCACGGTGTCGAGCGTCGCCTCGAGCGATCCCCTTGCGCTGGCACCGACGCCCGGTCGGCTCGCTGCCCAGGTCCCCACCGGGCATCCCCGGCCAGCCGGCCCGCCGCTGGATCTCGACCACGCCGTACCGCCACGCCACGCCAGCCGGCCCGCCGCTGCATCTCGACCACGCCGTACCGCCACGCCACGACGTCCCCGCCGGCGGCAGCTCGTGCTCGTCCCGTCACTCCGCTTCGCACATCAAGCGCCGCCCGCCCCGCGAGGCGAGGCGCCGTGCGGGTCGGTCGCGTGGAGAGCCGGCCCCCCCTCGGCGAACACGGGGGGCCCCCTGGCCGCCGCCAGCCTCCAGATGGTTCGCTGGCGATGCATGAGAGGCCCGGGTAGGGTGCGGATCCCGGCTCCCCGTCGGCCTGTGCGATGACCGAGTCCACCAACACCTTCACCTGCTTCGGCGGCGCCTGCACCGTGCTCGTCGACGGGGACGGGCCCGCTGGCTCGCCCGCCGCCGCCGTCACCGCCGCCACCGATCAGCTGCTCCTCTGGCACGAGCAGTTCTCCCGCTTCAAGCCGGCCAGCGAGCTGACCTCGCTCAACCGCGACCCGCGCGACCGGGTTCCCGTCAGCCCGATGATGGCCCAGTTCGTGCAGGCCATGCTCGACGTAGCCGAACTCACCGATGGCCTCGTCGACGGCACGATGCTCGACCAGATCGAAGAGGCCGGCTACAAGGTCGACCACCTCCGCGCTTCGCTCGCCCTGCCCCTCGCCCTCGCGCTCGCCCCGCCGCGCCGGCCCGCCGGTCCCCATCCAGCCGGACCCTGGCGCGAGGTCGAGGTCGACCACGAACGCGGTGAGGTGATCCGCCCGCAGGGGCTCCATTTCGACGGCGGCGGCATCGTCAAGGGGCTGTTCGCCGACGCCCTCGGCGACATGCTCGCCGAGCACGACGGCTATGCCGTCGACTGCGAGGGCGACCTCCGCGTCGGCGGTCTCGCCGGCGTCGAGCGGACGATCCAGGTCGCCGCCCCATTCGACGGCAGCGTGATCCACGAGTTCGCCGTCAGCGACGGCGGCGTCGCCACCACCGGCATCACCAAGCGCAGCTGGCTCGACCGCGGCCGGCCCGCCCACCACCTGCTCGATCCCGCCACCGGCCGGCCGGCGTACACCGGCGTCGTCCAGGTCACCGCCCTCGCCCCGACCGCGCTGGAGGGCGAAGCCCTGGCCAAGGCCGCCCTGCTCAGCGGCGCCGACGCCGCCGCCGGATGGCTGCGCCACGGCGGGGTGGTCGTCTTCGACGACCTCTCCCACGCCGTCGTCGCCGCCGACGTCACCGCCCGCTGAGGGGCCCGGGTCGGCGCGGCCGCCGACGCGGCCGCGCTCGCTTCCCGGACGGCTCAGCCGTTGGCGCAGGTGCCGGCGCCGACCTTGGTCGCCGCCGCCGCGACGACCTGGCCGGCCGGCTGGACCTTGGCCAGGTCCGCCAGACCGCTCGGATCCTTGGCGTCGGCCTTCTGCTTGATCGTCTGGAGCAGCTGATCCGCCGCCACCTGGGCGGTCACGAAGGTCTGCCAGACGCTCGCGGCCGCCGCCGCCGGCGTCAGCGCCTGGATGTCCTTCGTCTCCTTGTCGGTGATCGGGAAGAGCTGGTCGAAGTAGGCCGCAGCCGCCACCGCGTCGGAGGCCAACTTCGCCCCGGACGGCGCCTTGAGCTTGCTCGCCTGCGCCTGCGCTGCCGCGCAGATCGCGTTGGCCTTCGTCGCCAGTTCGGCCTGCGAGAGGCCCGATACCGTCGGTGTACTCGTCGAACTACTGCTGCTGCTGCCGCACGCGCTCAGGCCGACCGCCGCTGCGGCGATGGCGAGCCCCGTCGCGATCCTGGTCGTCTTCATTGGTTGCTGCCCTCCCGTAGATGATCGCTCCGGCCGACATCCCGGCCGGACTCCGCCCTGAATCGTCTCGCGCGGCCCCGGGCCAAGGTCGGACAGCCCACCTGGCTGTCGCTCCACTCCGACCTCGACGGACCCTCGCCAGCCCCATCGGCAGGACGGCACGATATGCGACGGCGCGCGGAGGCCTTCTTGCGTGGCCTGGCCGTGAACGCCCCCGCCGGGCGTCTAAGCTGCGGAGAGCGATGGAAAGCGCTTACGACCTCTATCGGCGCGGTCAGGAGCTGCTCGAGAACGGCGACTACGCCGCCGCCACCGTGCCGCTGAGTCGAGCCCGGGATCTCGAGCCCGACAAGGCCTCGATCCGCGAGGAGCTCGGCCGCGCCCTGTTTCGCTCGCAGCGCTACCGCGAAGCCGCCGCCGAGTTCGAGGCCGTCGCCGACTCGGCTCCGACCAACGACTACGCCCACTTCTGCCTCGGCCGGGCCCTCCAGCAGCTCGGACGCCACCGCGAGGCCTGCCGGCCGCTCGCCATCGCCGCCTGCCTGCGGCCCGAGCGACCGGAGTATCGCCGCTACCGCGATCAGTCCCGCCGCCTGGCCCAGACGAGCTGACCGC
Source organism: uncultured Solirubrobacterales bacterium (assembly GCA_963795745.1). GTDB lineage: Bacteria > Actinomycetota > Thermoleophilia > Solirubrobacterales > Solirubrobacteraceae > Palsa-513. The sequence goes on along the minus strand of CAWCIT010000013.1, from coordinate 676,941 downwards.
TGCGGCGGCGGACGCGTCCGTGAAGGCTCCTCCGGTCGGAGGAGGCGTCACCCCCGCCGCCCCGACCGGAGCCCGTCCCTGCTCGAAGACGCCGAGATCCTCCTCGCGGTGCTCGCCGCCGGTCTCCTCGGCCTGCGCCTCCTCGCCCGACGCCGGCGCCGCTATACCCGGCTCCTGGTCGAGCCCTACCGCGGAGATCGGGCCAGTCCTGACGCCCTGGTCGCGACGATGGCCACCCTCCACGCCCTCGTCACCGCCCGCGGTCCGCGCCGCCTGCTGACGGGGCAGCCGTCGGTCGCGCTCGAGGTCCATCTCCACCGCCGCGACGGCGGAGCACCGCTGGCCTGGATGGCCGTCTGCCTGCCCTCTGGGCTCGCGCTCCAGGCGCAGGCCGCGCTGCGCACCGGCTACCCGAACTGCGCCCTGCGGCCCGTCGCTGCCGCCGTCTGTCCCGACGGCGGCCTCCTGCGGCTGCACAAGCGGCTGCCGTTCACCCAGCCGGTCCGCCGCCTGGTCGACCTCGATCCCGATCGCCCGCCCGTCGAGGCGCTGCTGCGGGCGATGGGCGCCGCCGGCGGCTCCGCCGTCGTCCAGCTCGCCCTGACGCCGGCGCCGGCGCTCCTCGCTCGCGCCCGTCAGGCGCCGCCGCGCCCGGCGGCCGGCGAGCCGATGGACCCGCCGCCGCCTCCACCGGCGGGCGGGCCGCTCTTCTACGGTGACATTCGTCTGATCGGCCGAAGTCACATGGCGGCGGTCGCCGCCGAGCTCCGCGCCGCCCGCCAGGCCAACCGGCTGGTTGGGCGGCGGGTCGGACCGGGCCGCCGCCGGTCCTACCGCCGGCGCGTCGCCCGCGGCGAGGGCAATCCTGTCCCGGCGCCCATCCGCCGGACGTTCGCCGCCGAGGAGATCGCATGCCTCTGGCAGTTGCCGTCGGTCGGCTTCACCGCCGTGCCCTGTCGTCGCCGGGCGGTCCCGCTGGCGCCGGCGCCGGCCGGGATCATGCGCGTCCCGGCCCCGGGCGGCCTCCTCGCCGACGAGCACGGGCCGGTCGCCATCCACCCGGACCTCCGGCGCCAGAACACCGCCGTGGTCGGGACGGTCGAGCAGGGCAAGACCTCCTTCCTCGTGGCGAGCGTCCGCGAGGATCTCCGCCGCGACGACTGCGCTGTCGTCGTCCTCGATCCCAAGGGCGACGCCGCCGACGCCGCCCTCAGCGCCGTGCCCGACCGGCGCGTCTGCACCCTGCTCGACCTCGCCCGTCCGACCTGCGGCTTCAACCCTCTCGCCGTCCGGGCCCCCGTCGACGCCATCGCCGACTACGTGGTCGCCGCCCTGCGCCAGCTGTTCGCCGACGGCGAGGTCCGCGGGAGCTCCGACCGCTACCTCCGCAACGCCCTGATCGGCGTGCTCGCCTACGACCGTCGCGCATCCCTCTGGGACGTCGCCCGGCTGCTCGAGGTCGGCCCCGCCGGTGTCGCCCTCCGGGCCCGCGTCGCCCACCGCCTGGCGACCATGCCCGAGCATGCCGAGGTCGCCGCCTTCCTCGCCGACGAGCTCCCCGGCCAGCTCGCTGACGCCCGGGCGAGCACCACGGCCAAGCTCGACGCCCCGGCCAACAAGCTGGCTCGCGTGCTCAACTCGACCTCGGTCAAGCGCGTGCTCGTCAACGATTCGCTGACCATCGACTTCGACCGGCTGATCGACCGGCGCGAGGTGCTCATCGTCCGCGGCGCCCTCGGCCAGATCGGCGCCGGCAACGTCGCGGTTCTGCTGCAGCTCCTCGTCGGCATGCTCGACGCCGCCCTATCCCGGGCGCAGGATCGGCGCGGCGGGGTGGCCCCGACGGCGGTCGCCCTGAAGATCGACGAGGCGCCACTCGTGATCAACGCCGCCTTCGCCCAGACGCTCGCCCTGAAGCGGTCGGCCGGACTCGAAACCGTCGCCTGCTGGCAGACCGACGCCCAGTGGCCGCCCGAGCTGCGCGACCAGCTCGACGCCCTCTTCGCGCACCGCGTCCTGTTCGCCACCGCCTCGGCCGACGACGCCCGCCGGGCGGCTGGCCTGCTGATGGCCGAGTACAGCGATCAGCTCCGCTCCGGCGACCACACCGCCGCCAGCCTCGCCGCCCCGGACGTCCGCCTGCACCTGCCGCGCCACACGGCGGTCGTCAGCTGGACCACGCCGTCCGGCCGCGAGCGTCCCTTCATCGCCCGGACCCTCCCACTCGTCCTCGACCCCGGCCGGATCGCCGGGATCGCCGACCGCCAGGCCGCACGTGGGGGACGCGAGCTCGCCGCGCCGGCGCCGCCGCCCCGTATTGACGTTCTCGATCCGCCCACGGCCCCGCCGGCCACGGCCCTGCCGGCGGTAGAAACGTCCGAGTGTCAGCCGCCGGCCCGGCCGGGGGCGCCGGCCCGGCAGGGGGCGTCGGACCTGCCGGGGGCGTCGGCCCGGCCGGGGGCGTCGGCCCGGCCGGGGGCGCCGGCCCGGCAGGGGGCGTCGGACCTGCCGGGGGCATCGGCCCCGCCGGGGGCGTCGGCCCGGCCGGGGGCGTCGGCCCGGCCGGGGGCGCCGGCCCTGCCGGGGGCGTCGGACCTGCCGGGGGCGTCGGACCTGCCGGGGGTGTCGGCCCGGCCAGGGGCGTCGAGCCGGCCGGGGGCGTCGGCCCGGGTGGGGATGCCGGACCGGGCGGGGCCGCCGGTCTCGCCGACGGATACCCCGTTCGAGAGCGAGCGATCGGGCCGGTCGCGGCCGCCGGCTCAGCCGCTGGGGGACCCGCCTGAGGGCGAGTCGCCGGACCGGCCGGTGCGGCCGCCCCGGCCCGCGGCCGACTCGGACAGCGAGCCGGCCAGCGGCCGGGCAAAGGCGGTGTCTGCCAGGCCGCCGCGAGTGGAGCCGGCGGTCCGCTCGGACGGCGAGCCGGCCAGCGGCCGGGCGAAGGCGGTGTCTGCCAGGCCGCCGGGGGTGGAGCCGGCGGTCGGCCCGGCCGACGAGTCAGCCACCTTCGCCGAGCTCCGGGCCCTCGATGCCGCCACCCGTGTCCGATGGCTTCCCGTCGCCCCGGCCGCCCGTCGGCCGCGGCTCGACGCCGCCGAGCTCGAGCTGCTCGCCTGGATTGCGTCCGCCCGCTGCGCCCTGAGCAGCCAGGCTCACCGGCATCTCACGGCGGGCCGCGCCCTGACGACCACGCAGCGCCGACTCAAGCGTCTCGCCGACGCCGGGCTCGTTGCCCGCTTCCAGCTCCACGGCGGCGACGGGGGCGGCGTTCCCTTCTGCTGCGCGGCGACCGAGCCCGCGCTCGACCTGCTCGAGCTCCACCGCAAGGCGGCCGTCCTCGGCGACGAGGCGCTCCCTGCCCTGCGGCGGGACATCCACACCGTCGGCTGGCTCCTGGCCCTCGAAGCCCGTGCCGGTCGCGCCCTGGTGAGCGTGCTCGGCCCGGGTCGGGCCCGCCTCGTCCCCGGCGGTGACGCCGGCGTCGCCGCCCTCGACTTCGGTCCGGGCCTCCATGCCCGCGACTTCCTCACCGGCGATCCGGCTCAGCCCCGGCGGTCGGTCGCCCGTTTCCTCCCCCTCGCGCCGGCCGCCGTCGCCGAGCTCGCGCCCGACGCGGGCGGCCCGACCAGCGACCTGCTCATCTTCTCCGCGCCGACGGGCCCACCGCAGGCCGGCGACCTGCTCGAGCGCTGCGACCACCTGATCGCCGGCTGGTGGCGCACCCATCCGCGCTACGCCCGCCTCGGCCGCCCGCCCGCGGTCGTGATCCTCTGCCCAGACCGGCGCCGCGCCGGCGAGCTCGCCCGGGCAGCCGACGCCGTCCTCGTCGCCTGTATCGCCCGGCTCGGCCGAGCCCCGGCCGACTGGGCCTACCCCGGTCGTGACGGCGTCCACTTCGTGGCCGAACTCGACCTCCACGCCGGTCGGCTGGTCGGCTGGCGCGTGCCGTCGCTGCCCCCGGCCGTGCGCTCCGGCGCCGGCGCCGAGCTCCGCGCCGCGCCGATCGTCAGTGGGCTCGCCGACCCCGGGCCGGCCGTTCACGGCGCCGCTCGGCCGACCTGGAGCTGACCTGCCCGACTGCATCTGCAGTCGCCCCGTCGCTGGACGCAGTCGCCCTCGACCCTGATGCAGCCGCCCCGCCGTACGCGGCCGTTCGCCCGGCGGGCGGCCGATCGTGGCCGCGGCCACGCCTAAGGTCGGGCGCCCACCTATCGCCGCCCGCCCCCACCCTTCTCCGCTCAATCGCCCGAGTTCCACCTCGGTCTGCTGCGCCCCCCCGACGTCGACCCGCCCTCCGCTCCTCGCCTGCTCTGCCCTCGCCGACCTGCCCCGCCTCCTTCGCGCCCCAACCCGCCGCCCGCCTTCTCCCCCGCCACTCTCGCCCCCCGCCACTCTCGCCCCCCGCCCGCCCGCCCGTCCTCCGTCCCCCACACCCGCGCGCCCGGCACCGCTCCCCGTCCGCGTCACACATCACGCCCATCGACGGAGGCGCGATTACGCCAACGACCCGCGAGGAGTGGAGATGAACGCGCCGCCGAGCCCCCCGTCGACCGAGCCGCAGACCGCCGCTCCGCCCTGCGGCCTCAAGGCCAGGCTCAGCGACATCGGCCGCGATCGCGAGCTCGTCGTCCTGACCGGCGCCGCCGGATCCCTGCTGGTCGTCGACCGGCGGACGGCCGACGGATCGGACGCTCGTCTCGTCGCCCACCTCGCCGCTGACGAGCCCGCCCGGAACGCCATGCTCGTCGGCGACCTCTATCTCGCCGACCCTCGCCGCCCCGTCTGCCGGCCGCTCACCCCGGACGACTTCGCCCCCGCCGCCTCGCCCGTCGCGCCGGCGCCGGGCCCGGTGTCCGCCGGTGCCTGGCCCGTCCTCGTCGACCGCAACGGCTTCCGTTTCCGTCTCGCCGCCGTGCCCGCCGTCGAGTACCGCGTGCCCGAGCTCCGCTGGCTGCGCGAGGCACCCGCCGGCTGCGACGGGGCCGCCGAGTGCGTCAGCGCTCGCCGCGTCGTCGGCGCGCTCGAGGACTACGAGCCCGTCCGTTCCGTCACCGCCGCCGCCGTCGAGCGCCACCGCCGCGACCCGTCGGTCTCGGTCGCCAACCTCGGCCTCGAGCTGCGGCGCCTCAACGCCAGCCCGATCGTTCTCAACCGACGCCTGCGCGAGGCCGTGCTCGACGCCAGCCTCCGCCGGGGAGTCTCGCTCAGCGCCATCGCCCTCGCCTGCGGCCGGGCCAAGCTCGACTGCCGCGGCCGCCACTCCGGCGAGACGAGTTGGCTCGCCCGCCGGGTTGGCCTCCTCTCCGACGACGCCGCCCGTCGGCCGAATCCCTGGGTTCACACCGACGTCCTCGCCCTGATCGCCCGCAACGGCCTCGGTCTCGCCCCCCACGAGGTAGAGCTTGGCTGACCATCCACCGCCGGCGGTGCTCGTCGTCCTCGCCGTCGTTCCCGATCCGGGCGCGCCCGAGATCCTCGCCGTGGTTCCCGATCCCGGAGCCGCCGAGATCCTCGCCTTCGCTCCCGATCCCGGCGCGGCCGAGATGCTCGCGGCCGTCGCCGCCGGCGGCGCCGACAACGTCAGCCCCCGACCCGCGCGCCCGGCCGGGCTCGCCTCTCCCGCATCGCGCCCTGCCCTCCTGACCCGCCGCCCCACCAGCGCTCCCTCCCGGCGCCGCGTCGGCCCGATCACGATCGACCCCGCCGCCCGGCGGGTGACCCTCGCCGGCCGCCCGCTCGCCCTCACCCGCCGCGAGTACGACCTCCTCGCCCACCTGGCCGCCGCCCCGGGCCGGGTGTTCACCAAGCAGGAGCTGCTCGAGTCGATCTGGTCGAAGCCCATCGGCGGCGCTCCCACCCGCTGCCTCGACGCTCAGGTCGCCCGCCTGCGTCGCCGCCTCGGCGACCACCGGGCCCTGCTCGTCACCGTCTGGGGCGTCGGCTACCGCCTTGGCGGCGTAGAGCACCCCTGACGCCACCATCCGGCGGCAAAGCCGCCCCATAGAAGAGCCGTCGACGCGCCGGCCCGGCGCGGTCCCCGGCCACTGACCGAACCCTTCTGCGGCCGCATTCCGGCCGCGGTTGCCCATCGGCGTGGCCATCCGGCCCGCCGCAGCCAACGAAAGGAGCCACGATGCTCTCGCTGCTCTGCGTGCCCCTCGCCGGGCTCGCCCTCACCCTGTACCTCCGCTGGGCCGGCCTGCGTTGGACCTGGGCCCTCGGCGGACTTCTCCTCGGCTCGGCGATCAACCAGGTCGCCGCGGCCTGTCTCATCGCCGCCGTCCTCGGCGCCCGCTGGCATCGCGCCGACCTCGCCGACGGCGGCGACCTCGCCCAGCGGGCCGACGCTCGCCGCGGTCCGGTCGACGTCGCCCGTGCCGCCCTCGCCCGCCGCCGGCCGCTGGTCGCGCCCGCCGGCCTCAGCGTGGGTCTCGACGCCGCCGGCGCGCCGGTCCGCATCCCCGTCGGCGGGCACAGCGGCGCCCACATCCTCGTCGCCGGGGCAACCGGCTCGGGGAAGACCGTCACCGAGGCCTGGATCCTCGCCCGGATGATCGAGCACGGCCTCGGCGCCGTCGTCGTCGACCCCAAGGGCGACGATCTGCTCCGGACCACGCTTCACACCGCCGCCCTGCGAGCCGGGCGAGCGTTCATCGAGTGGACGCCGACCGGCCCCACCGTCTACAACCCCTACGCCCACGGCAGCGACAGCGAGATCGCCGACAAGGCACTCGCCGGTGAGGCCTACACCGAGCCCCACTACCTGCGCCAGGCGCAGCGCTACCTGGCCCACGTCGTGCGCACGCAGCGCGCCGCCGGCGAGGTCCCGAGCCCGGCCCGGCTCGTCGAGTTGATGGATCCCCGCGCGCTCGAGCTCCTCGCCCGGCGCGTGGCCGACGAGAACCTGGCCCGGCTCGCCTGGCGCTACCTCGACGGCCTCGACCCGCGCCAGCGGGCCGGGCTCGCCGGAACGCGCGATCGGCTGGCCATCCTCGCCGAGTCGGATGTCGGTCGCTGGCTCGATCCGGCCGGCGGCCCGCCGGTGCTCGACCTGCTCGAGGCGGTCCGCTGGCGGGCGGTCGTCTACTTCCGGCTCGACGCCGACCGGATGCCGCTGATCGCCCGCATGCTCGCCGCCGCCATCGTCGGCGACCTGCTGACGGTGGCTGCCGCCCTCCAGTCGAATCCGGTTGCGACCCTGGTGGCGATCGACGAGTTCTCGGCGATCGCCGCCGACGGCGTCGCCCGCCTCTTCGGGCGCGGGCGCTCGGCCGGCTTCAGCCTGCTCCTGGCCACGCAGGAGCTCGCCGACCTCGGTGCGTCGTCCGGCGGACCGTCGAGCGCCGGCTCGAGCGCCGTGCTCGAGCAGGTCCTCGGCAACCTCGCCTGCCTCATCGCCCACCGCCAGGGCGTTCCCGCCTCGGCCGAGCTGATCGCCTCGATCGGCGGGACCCGCGGCGCCTGGCAGACCAGCCAGACCGTCGAGGGCCACGCGGCGACGCCGCGCGGCAGCCGCACCCGCGGCCGGGAGTACCTCGTCCACCCCGACCAGATCCGGTCGCTCTCGACCGGCACCGCCGCGGTGATCGTCGCCGGCAGCGGCCGCGCCGACATCGCCCGGATCTTCCACCCCTGACCGGCTCGCCCGACGAGCCCAGCGAGAAAGGAACGAAATGACTACCACGAGCACGACCCAGCAGCCGATCCTCGCCTGGATCGGCCGCATCGGAGCGGCCGGGGCCGCCGAGGTCTCCGTCCGCTTCAGCCTCTCGGCCTCCTCCGCCCGCGCCCGTCTGGTCGCCTGCGAGCGCGCCGGCCTGCTCGAGGGCGCCCGCCTCCTCCACGGCCAGCCGCCGCTCTACGCGGCGACCCCGGCCGGCCTGCGGGCCGCCGGCCTGGCCGAGCTGCGGCCCTGCCGCGTCAGCCCGTCCGGCTTTGCCCACCTCCGCGAGGTGGCCGGCGCCGCTGCCGCCCTCGAGCGGTCACTCCCCGACCTCGTGGTGGTCGGCGAGCGCGAGCTCCGCGTCTGGGAGCGCCAGGCCGGACGCCCACTGGCCAGCGCCGAGCTCGGTCTGGCCGCCGACGGCGGCTATGCCCGCCACCGTCCCGACCTCGTCCTCTGGCCGGCCGGTCGCCTGGGCGACGCCCGGGCTCCGGCCGTCGCGATCGAGGTCGAGCTGGCGGTCAAGTCCCCGCCCCGCCTGGCGGCGATCGTCCGCGGCTGGGCCCGCAGCCGGCTCGTGGCCGGCGTCGTCTACTACGCCTCGCCGCCGGCCGCTCGCGCCCTGCGGCGCGCCGTCTGCGACGAGCAGGCGCAGGACATGGTTCACCTGCTCGCGCTCGACGCGGTCGGCCGGCTGCCCGATCCGCTCGGCGCGTGCCTCGGCCTGCCCACCGGGCCCTGACGTCCTTCCGGTCGCTGGAGCCCGGGTCCGACCCGGGCTCCACGCCGGCCGAAGGGCCTGACGTCCTTCCGGTCGGTGGTCCGAGTCGGAGCCCGGGCCTCCACGCCGGCTGGTCGACGAGTCCCGTCCCAAGCGCGGCGTACCGTCGCTGGCCCATTGCCATCGACCCAGGAGGTCAAGCTTGTCCGCCGTGCACATCAACCGCGTCGTCCTGCTCGGCAACCTCACCAAGGACCCCGAGCTTCGCGCCCTCGCCTCCGGCTCGACCGTCTGCCGGATGCGGGTGGCCAGCAATACCCGCCGGCGCAATCCCGACACCGGAGACTGGGACGAGAAGCCCAACTACTTCGACGTCACCGTCTTCGGCGCCTCGGGCGAGGCCTGCGGGACGTTCCTCGAGAAGGGCCGTCCCGTCGCCGTCGACGGCCGCCTCGAGTGGCACGACTGGGAGACCGCCGACGGCCAGCGCCGCCAGACGGTCGAGATCATCGCCGACTCGGTCCAGTTCCTCGGTGGGCCCAGATCGGCCGCCGACACCAGCGTGTCGCCGGCGGCGCCGCAGGACGCCGAGAAGGACGACGAGGCCCTCGTCTTCTGACGCCGGCCTCCGCAATCCGCCCGACCGCCGCGGACGCCGTCCCCGTTCGACGGACGGCGCCGCGGCGGGCGTCGTCCCCGTTCGACGGACGGCGCCGCGGCGGGCGTCGTTCCGGTTGGACGGACGGCGCCGCGGCGGGCGTCGTTCCGGTTGGACGGACGGCGCCGCGGCGGGCGTCGTTCCGGTTGGACGGACGGCGCCGCGGCGGGCGTCGTTCCGGTTGGACGGACGGCGCCGCGGCGGGCGTCGTTCCGGTTGGACGGACGGCGCCGCGGCGGGCGTCGTTCCGGTTGGACGGACGGCGCCGCGGCGCCGTCGTACCGGTTGGAGGACGCCGCCGCGGCGGGCGGCGCGTAGACTGCGCCCCCCGACGCGGTCGCCCGGCCCCCGGGCCCCCGGTTCAGCCGTGACACCCAGGAGATAGGCGTTGCCAGTCGACACCCAGGCGCGCGGAAAGACCTTCCCCCCGACCGCCTATGCCGTCGGCCGCGAGAAGATCAGGGAATACGCCCGCGCCGTCGGCGAGACCGACCCGCTCTATCTCGACCCGGCGGCCGCCCGCGCCGCCGGCCACCCCGACGTCGTCGCCCCGCCGATGTTCGCCGTCGTCTACGCCTCACCGGCGATCATGCCCGCCCTGTTCGACCCCGAGGTCGCGATCAACTTCGCCATGCTCGTCCACGGCGGCCAGGAGTTCGAGTGGGGACCGCTCGTCGTCGCCGGCGACGAGGTCGAGACCACGGTCACCGTCAAGGACATCACCGAGCATGCCGGCAACGGTTTCTACGTCTTCGAGACCGTCAGCCGCAACCAGCGGGGCGAACTCGTCTCCCGCGGCACCTGGACCAACATCGTCAGGGGAGTCTGATGAGCCCGCTCGACCCCGGCGCCCAGATCCCGCCGCTGCGGGTCACGCCCGACAAGTACCTGACGATCCGCTACGCCGGCGCCTCCGGCGACTTCAACCCGATCCACACCGACGAGGAGTTCGCCCGCGCGGTCGGCCTCCCCGGCCGGATTCTCCACGGCCTCTACACGATGGCCCAGGTCGCCCGCGCCCAGACCGAGGCCGCCGGCGGCCCGGACAAGCTCAAGCGACTGAGCGTCCAGTTCCGCGGCCTCGGCCTGCCCGAGCACGAGATCACGGTCACCGGGACGGTCCGCGAGCACACGGGCGGCCGCGCCGTCGTCGACACGGTGGCCGAGCAGGGCGGCAAGCAGATCATCCGCAACGCCACCGCCGAGATCGAGCTCTGAACCCACCCGGGGCCGCCGCCGGCGTCTGGCCGCCGCCCGCTCCCGGCCGTCCGGCGGCGGTTCGTACAATCCCAGGCATGCTCACCCCGCGACAGGAGTTCATTCTCGGCAAGGTCGTCGAGAGCTACGTCGCCGCCGGCGCCCCCGTCGCGTCCCGGACGATCGCCGCCGACCCCGAGATCGACTGCCGGCCGTCGACGATCCGCCACGAGCTGGCCGTGCTCGAGGAGTACGGCCTCCTTGCCCATCCCCACACCTCGGCCGGACGCGTCCCCACCGATGCCGGCCACCGCTACTTCGTCGACCGCCTGCTCGCCCAGCGGCCGGCCCTGACTACCTTCCCGGCGATCCAGCTGACCCTGATCCGCCGCGAGCTCGACGAGGCCATGCGGGTGACCACCGAGACCCTGTCCGAGGTGACGAACCTCCTGGCCATCGTCTCCGCCCCGTCGGTCGACAGTGCCACCGTCCGCCACATCGAGGTGCTCGCCCTCCAGCCGAGCGTGGTCATGGTCGTGATCATCACCTCGACCGGCAGCGTCTCGAAGTACGTCCGCACCTTCGACGGGCCCGTCGACCCCGGTTTGATCGCCTGGGCCGGCGAGTACCTCAACGACCAGCTCCGCGGCCTCGCCCTCGGGGCCCGGATGCTCCAGCAGCGGCTCGCCGACCCGACGCTCGGCCCCCACGAGCGCACCTTCGTCGATCGGCTCGCCCCCGCCTTCCGCCGGCTGGAGGGCGAGATCCACGACACGCTCTACTACGACGGCACCGCCCGCCTGCTCGCCAGTCACATCTTCACCGACATCGACGAGCTCGGCGAGTTGATGGAGCTGCTCGAGCAGCGTGTCGCCCTCCTCCAGGTGCTCCGCCGGGCCCTCGGCCGCCGCGGCGTCTACGTCAGTATCGGCCGCGAGAACGACGTGCCCGCCCTGCATTCCCTGTCCTTGGTGGCGGCCGGCTATGGCCTGGCCCATCGCGAGCTCGGCACGGTGTCGGTGATCGGCCCCGTCCGCATGGACTACGGCGCCGCGATGTCCACCGTCCGTGCCGCCGCCCACCAGCTCTCGGCCTTCGTCGAGGACGTCTACGACGGGGCCTAGCCCATGCCGTCGAAGCCCATGCCCCGCGATCCCTACGAAGTGCTCGGCCTCGCCCGAGAGGCCGACGAGGCCCAGGTCAAGAAGGCCTTCCGGTCGCTCGCCCGCGAGCTCCACCCCGATGTCAACCGCCACGACCCCCAAGCCGAGGACAAGTTCAAGGAGGCGGCCGAGGCCTACGAGATCCTCTCCGACCCCGACCGGCGCGCGACCTACGACCGCTACGGCCACGACGGCCTGCGCTCCGGCGGCTGGCAGCCGAACTTCGACAGCTTCGGCTCGATCACCGATCTCTTCGAGGCGTTCTTCGGTGGCGGCGCCGGCGCCGGCGGGCGCGGCGGTCCGGTCGGCGGCGGCGACGTCGCCGCCCAGCTCGACCTCGCCCTCGCCGACGCCGCCCGCGGCGGGACCTACGAGGTCGCCTACGAGGCGATCGACCGCTGCGAGCACTGCAAGGGCAACGGGGCCGAGCCGGGCACACCGATCGAGACCTGCTCCCGCTGCGCCGGTGCCGGCCGTCTCCAGGCGGTCACCCGCACCCCGTTCGGCCAGATGATGCGCACCGTCGCCTGCGACGTCTGCGCCGGCGACGGCCGGGTGGCGACCAGCCCCTGCCACGAATGCCGCGGCCGCGGCCGCCGCCTCGCCCGCCGCAAGGTCAGCGTCCAGGTCCCGGCCGGCATCGCCGACGGCCAACGGATCCGGATGACCGGCGGCGGCCACGCCGGCGAGGCCGGCGCACCTGCCGGCGACCTCTACGTCCTGATCGGCGTCCGCCCCGACGAGCGGTTCGTCCGCGAGGACGACGACCTGATCACCCTGGTCGAGGTCTCCGCCGCCCATGCCGCCCTCGGCGCGACCGTCGAGGTCGCCACCCTCGACGGTCCGACCGAGCTCGAGGTGGCCGCCGGCACCCAGCCCGGCGACGTCGTCGTCCTGCGCGGCCGCGGTATGCCCCGCCTGCGCCGCGGCGGCGCCGGCGACCTGCGGGTCGTCGTCCACGTCGTGGTGCCCCGCCGCCTCACCCGCGAGCAGCGCAAGCTCGTCGAGAAGCTCGCCCACTCGCTGACCGCCGAGAACCTCCGCTCCGAAGAGTCGGTCTTCGCCAAGCTCAAGCGCGCCCTCCGCTCGCACGCCGCGTGATCCGCCTCGCCGTCCGCGTCGCCCGGGCCGACGCCGACATCGCCCTCGTCGGGCTGCTCGACCTCGTCCCCGCCGGCCTCGAGGAAGTCGACCGCCCCGACGGCACCGTCGAATACGCCCTCTACCGCCGCTGCGACGACGCGGCGCCCGCCTGTGACGCGGTTCGCGCGGTCCTCGGCCCGGTCGTCCTCGACCTCCAGGCCACCACCGTCGCCGACGACTGGACCGAGCGCTGGCGCGACTTCCATCAGCCGGTCCGAGTCGGTGACCGTCTGTGGGTCCGCGCCCCCTGGGAGCCGCCGGCCGCCCCCGGCCTGATCGACATCGCGATCGAGCCGGCCCAGGCCTTCGGGACCGGCTCCCACCCGACGACCCGGCTCTGCCTCGAGTTGCTGCTCGACGTCTACCGGGCGGGCGCGGCCGGCGGACCGCTCCTCGACATCGGCTGCGGCTCGGGCGTCCTGGCCATCGCCGCCGCTCAGCTCGGCTGGGCCCCCGTCGTCGGGATCGACCACGAGCCGCAGAGCGTCGCCGCCACCCTCGCCAACGCCGCCGCCAACGGCGTCACCGTCGACGCCGTCCTCCTCGACATCCTCGACGACGCTCCGATCCCCGAGGCGCCGACGATCACCGCCAACCTCCTCGCCCCCCTCCTGATCGCGCTCGCCGCTCGGATCAGACAGCCCCCGCGGCGGCTGATCGCCGGCGGCCTCGCTCCCGACCAGGCCGATGCCGTGGTCGCCGCCTTCGCCCGCCACCACGGCCTGGCCGAACACCGCCGGCGCCAGGAACGTGACTGGACCTCGCTCCTGCTCGTCAGCGGCGGATGACGACTGGCGCTGCCGGCGGCCGGCTGTCCTACCCTCGGCTTGTGCGTCGGCCCGTCACCTCCCTCCGCGCGTGCCCGACACGGGGCCGCGGACGCCGACGCCGCGCCGCCGTCGTCGCCCTCGGCACCCTCCTCAGCCTCACCGCGGTCGCCGCCGTCGAGCCCGCCGGCGCCGCTCCCCCGCCCCGGGTCGCGGCCGCCGCGGCGCCGACGGCGACGGCCGCCGACGCGACGAGCAACGTCCCCACCACCGAGGCCGCGCCGAAGCCCCCGCCGACCAGCGCCACCCAGCTCTCCGACGAGCGGCTGACGACCTACTGGGCCCACTCGGCCGGCGAGGGCATCGTCCACTTCATCCCCACCGTCCGAGGCCGCGAGATCGCCCGCCTGCACCTGCTGACCGAGGACGGCGCCGCCGAGGTGTACATCGTCCTGCGCCGCTACGTCGACGGCGCCCACCGTACGTGGCTTCGGGTCCGGGTCCCCCGCCGGCCGAACGGGACCAGCGGCTGGGTCCTGGCCCGCGCGCTCGGCCCGGTCCACCGCCTGTCCACCCACCTGGTGATCGACCGCTCCCACCTCGTGGCCACGCTCTACTCGGCCGGCCGCGCGATCTGGAGCTCGCCGGTCGGCGTCGGCAAGCCGTCGACGCCGACCCCGCGCGGGAACTTCTGGATCCGCGAGAAGCTCGTCGCCCTCGGCCACAGCGACCCGATCTACGGGCCGTTCGCCCTCGGGACCAGCGCCTACTCGTCCCTCACCGACTGGCCCGGCGGCGGCGTCGTCGGAATTCACGGGACCAATCAGCCCCAGCTGATCCCCGGCCGACCGTCCCACGGCTGCGTGCGCGTGCCGAACCCGGCGATCGTCCGCCTCTACCAGCTGATCTCGGTCGGCACGCCGGTGACGATCCTCTGAGGCGGCGCCTACCGGGTGAGCACGTCGCCGCCGGGGAACGCCCGCCCCGATCGGCTGATGCTCGACGAGGTTTCCCGTCCCGCCGGCTCCGAGCGTGCCGCCGTTGACCTCGCTGATCCCACCGCTGCACCGCCGAACGGTCCGCCCTGATCCGCGCTGGCGGGCCGCCGCGGCAATCGACGTCCGCGGCGCGCGTATCCTTCAACCTATGTCCGCACCCCCCGACACGAAGGCGTCCCGATGACGGTCATCGAGAACGTCAAGCGCGATCTCGTCGTGGCCATGAAGGCCGGCGACCGCGAGCGCGTCGGCGCCCTGCGGCTGGTGCTCTCCGAGCTCCAGAAGGCGGCCAAGGACGGGACGGCCGACGAGCTCGCCGTCCTGCGCCGTGAGCGCAAGCGCCGGCTCGAGGCCGAGCGCACCTACCGCGCGGCCGACCGGCCCGAGCTGGCCGACACCGAGCTCGCCGAGGCCGAGCTGATCGGCGCCTATCTGCCGCCCGAGCTCGACGCCGACGAGCTCGCCGCCCTCGTGCGGCGGGCGATCGCCGACGCCGGCGCCGCCACCCCCCGCGACATCGGCCGCGTCATGCCGCTGGCGCTGGCCGCGGTCGGCGGTCGAGCCGACGGCCGCCGCGTGTCCGAGCAGGTTCGGGAGGCGCTCGCCGGGTGACGCGCGCCGCCCCCGGTCGCCGTAGCTCCTGCCACGCCGCCTCCACGTCCCGGGCCCGCCGGTGAGGAAGCAGCTCGAGCTGCCCAACGAGGTGGCCGCCGTGCTCGCCGACGACCAGGACGCGACGCTGCGCGCGCTCGAGGAGCAGCTCGCCTGCCGCGTCTACCTCCGCGGCAACCTGCTCACGTTCGAGGGGGAGCCGGACGCCGTGGCCGAGGCCGAGCGGATCGTGCGCGAGCTCGACGGGCTCGTCGCCGGCGGCCATCCGGTCGCCGCCGGCACGGTCGCGGCGGTCGTCGGCGCGATCGACGCCGACACCTCCCCGGCGAACATGCTCGACGACGTCGTCTGGCGCCACCGCACGACCCGCGTCGCGCCCAAGACGGTCGGCCAGAAGCGCTACGTCGACTCGATCCGCAACAACACCATCACCTTCGGCATCGGCCCAGCCGGGACGGGCAAGACGTTCCTCGCCGTGGCCATGGCCGCCGCCGCGCTGAACCGCCGGGAGGTCAGCCGGATCATCCTGACCCGCCCGGCGGTCGAGGCCGGCGAGCGGCTCGGCTTCCTCCCGGGCGACCTGATGGCCAAGATCGACCCCTATCTGCGCCCGCTGTTCGACGCCCTCCACGACATGCTCGAACCCGAGCGGGTCGCCCAGCATCTCGAGCGCGGCGTGATCGAGGTCGCCCCGCTCGCGTTCATGCGCGGCCGGACCCTCAACGACTCGTTCGTCATCCTCGACGAGGCCCAGAACACCACCCCCGAGCAGATGAAGATGTTCCTCACCCGCCTCGGCTTCGGCTCGAGGATGGTGGTCACCGGCGACGTGACCCAGGTCGACCTGCCGCGCGAGGAGAAGTCGGGCCTGATCGTGGTCGGCGACATCCTCGACGGGGTCGACGGCGTCGAGTTCGTGCGGTTGGGCGGCGCCGACGTCGTCCGCCACCGGATGGTCGCCCGCATCGTCGAGGCCTACGACCGTCACGCCCAGGACAGCCGGCCCGACCTGGCGGCCCAGCGCGCCCGCCCGGCCGACCGCCGGCGCGCCTGACCGCTGCTAGGGCCACGCTGATGCTCGAGGTGGAGATCGTCGCGCCCCCGCTGGCGCCGGGCGTGCTCGAGCGGGTCGAGATCGAGCGGCTCTGCGCCCTGGCGGCGGCCACCGCCGGCGTCGAGGACGGCCACATCGCCGTCGAGTTCGTCGACGCCGCCCGGATCGCCGAGCTCAACCGCGAGTACCGCGGCCAGGCCGGTCCGACCGATGTCCTCTCGTTCCCCGTCGACGGCGACGGCGCCGCGATCGGGCCGCGCGAGCTCGGCGACGTCGTGATCTGCACCGAGCACACCGAAGACCTGCGCGAGGCGGTCGTCCACGGCGTCCTGCACCTCGTCGGCATGGATCACGAGTCTGACGACGGCGAGATGCTCGCCGTCCAGCGCGAGCTCCTCTCGTGGTGAGCAGCCGCGCCGGCTTCGTGGCCCTCGCCGGACGCCCGAACGTCGGCAAGTCGACCCTGACCAACGCGATCGTCGGCGCCAAGGTGGCGATCGTCTCCGACCGGCCGCAGACCACCCGCCGGGCGATTCGCGGTGTGGCCAACGGCCCGGACTGGCAGCTCGTCCTGATCGATCTGCCCGGCGTCCAGCGCCCGCTCGACGCCCTGACCGCCCGGATGCAGAGGAGCGTCGAGCGCGAGGTCGCCGACGCCGACGCCGCGCTCCTGATGATCAACGGCCAGGAGGGGGTCGGTCCGGGCGACCGCTATATCGCCCAGGCGCTGCGCGGGGCCAAGGTCCCGATCACGATCGCCGTCAACAAGATGGATCGCCTGCGCCCGGATCGCCAGGCCCAAGCGCTGATCGACGCCGCCGAGCTGAGCGTCGGCGACGCCGAGATCTTTCCGGTCTCGGCCCGGACCGGAGACGGTGTCGCCCCCCTCGTCGCCCACCTCGTCGAGCTGCTCCCGCCCGGACCCTCCCTCTACGAAGCCGGCCAGCGATCGGACATGGCGCTCGAGGAGATGCTGGCCGAGCTCGTCCGCGAGCAGGTGCTTCGCCGGACCTTCCAGGAGGTGCCCCATTCCGTCGGGGTGGTGCTCGAGGAGCTCGAAGCCGTCCACGACGACCTCCACCGGATCCGCGCGTTGATCTGGGTCGAGACCGAGTCGCAGAAGGGCATCCTCATCGGCGCCGGCGGGCGGATGATCAAGGCGATCGGGACCGCCGCCCGCCGCGAGCTCCAGCGCACGCTCGGCACCCGCGTCCACCTCGACCTCTCCGTCCGGGTGCGTCGCCACTGGCGGACCGACGACGGCCTGCTCGACCGCCTGGGCATCGACTGACCGCTCCGCCGCTGCCCGCCGCCGGCGATCGAGTCCCTCCCCCCCGCCGGCGGGTTAGGCTAGATCGACGATGCGGATGCTGTTCCACGAAAAGCTGGCCGCGATCGAGCGGGCCCTGGCCAGCGACCTCGAGCTCGCCGCCACGACCCTTGGGGTGATCGCCCGCGTCGTCGCCGACACGAGCACGCCGACCCCGTCGTCGATCGAGGCCGCCGCCCAGCTCCTCAAGGAGGGATCGCGGTCGACCGACGCCGAGCTGCTCACCACGATCGCCCTCCAGGCGCCCGTCGCCGGCGATCTGCGCCTGACCATGGCGCTGATGCACATCGCCCACCACCAGGGACTGATCGCCAACCAATTCGTCCTCATCACCGCTCAGCTGATGGAGACCGATCCCGACGTCCCGGCGGTCGCCCAGACCTCGGCCAGCCTCGTCCGCATGGCCGAGCTCGCCGGCGCCGAGCTGACCAAGGCGACGACGGCCCTCGTCCGCCGCAACGCCGAGCTGGCCCTCGAGGTCGGCCGCGACGACGACGTCGTCGACCGCCTCAATCGCGAGGTCTTCGCCGCGACCGTCTACACCGGCGGCGACGAGCTCGAGCGCGACGTGGCGATGCGCCAGATGCTGATCGCCCGCAGCCTCGAGCGGATCGCCGACAACGCGGTCGACATCGCCGAGCAGGCCGTGTTCGTCGTCACCGGCGAGCTCCACGAGCTGGCCGGGGGCCACGCCGGCCCGGCCGCGCCCCCCGCCTGACCGGCTCCGCATCCCGCGGTCAGGTCGAGGACCGAGCGGCGATCAGGTAGGGCAGCGTCTTGCTGAGGGCCGCCGGGCGCCCGAGGTGGTACCCCTGGCCGTAGCTGACCCCGAGGTGGCGCAGCAGCTCGAACGTCGCGTCGTCGCCGACGGACTCGGCGATCGTCGACGTCTTCAGGCCGGCCGCCACCGTGACCACGGCCTGCACGACGAGCTGGTCGGTCGGCGTCGCACACAGGTTGCGGATGAACTCGCCGTCGATCTTCAGGTAGTCGAACTCGAGGTGCTTGAGGTAGTAGAAGGAGGCAAAGCCGGCGCCGAAGTCGTCGAGGGCCATGCGGCAGCCGAGGGCCCGCAGCTCCTGCGCCAGGCGGTGGGCTCGCTCGATGTTGATGATGGCGGCGGTCTCGGTGATCTCGATGACCAGGCGGTCGGGGCGGATCGGATGGTCGGCCAGGAGGCTCCCCACGTAGGCGCCGAGCCGGGCGTCGCCCATCGTCTTGCCCGAGACGTTGACCGTGAGCATGAGGTCGCGCCCGGCCGCGTGGCTGCGGCTGAGGTGGCGGACCGCCTCGCGCAGCACCCAGTGGTCGATCTTGTCGATCAGGCCGAAGCGCTCGGCGTTGGAGAGGAAGCTGCCCGGCGGGATCAGGTCGCCGTGGTCGTCGGGCAGGCGCAGCAGGAGCTCGAAGCCGGGAGCCCCGACCGCCGAGATCGGCATGATCGGCTGGGCGTGGAGGACGAAGCGATCCTCGTCGAGCGCCCGCCGCAGGCGCTGGTTCCAGTTCTGCTCGACCGACATCCGCTCCCGGCGACCGTGCGCCCGCTCGTAGACGGCGTAGCGGTCCTTGCCCGCCTCCTTGGCGTCGTACATCGCGATGTCGGCCTCGACGACGACCTCGTCCGCCGTCAGCTCCTCGGCCCCGCTGAAGGGCGCGATCCCGATCGACGTCGACACCTGGGCGTAGCGGTTCTCGCTGATCGCCACCCCGTGGCGGCGGACCGCGGCCAGGAGCTTGTCGGCCACGAGCGCTGCCGTCTCGGCGTCGCAGCGCGGCAGCAGCACCGCGAACTCGTCGCCGCCGACCCGCGCCAGGGTATCCGTCTCGCGCACGGTCGTCCCGAGCAGGTGGGCCACGCGGACGATCATCTCGTCGCCGGCGGCGTGCCCGAGGGAGTCGTTGACGAACTTGAAGCCATCGAGGTCGAGGAAGAGGACGGCCCCCGACTCGGCGAAGCGCCGCGCCCGCTTGAGCGCCTGCTCGAGCTCCTCGGTGAACCGGCGGCGGTTGTAGAGACCGGTGAGCGCATCGTGATCGGCCAGGTGCTGGAGCTGGCCGTCGAACTGCTTGCGGTCGGAGATGTCCATCACGTGGGTCACCGCCACGCTGCCCTGCCCGTCGGCCTCGCCCAGAAGGGTGGCGCTGACCAGGACCCAGACGAAATGGCCGCTCGGGTGCATGAAGCGCTGCTCGAGCTCGACGTGGCCGCGCCGGCCCTCGGCCATCTCGCTGAGCTCGGCGTCGAGGACGGCGTGGTCTTCGGGGTGGGTGAGCGTCCCGAGCACGGCGCCCGTCAGCTCCTCGATCGGCCGGCCGAGGATCTTCGCGAACGCCGGGTTGACCTGGAGCAGCCGGCCCGGGTCGGCCGGCTCGATCGACACCAGGCAGACGCCGATCGGCGCTCGGTCGAACGCCGTGCGGAAGCGCTCGTCCGCCTGGCGCAGCGCCGCCTCGTGACGCGACCGGCGCTCGCTCTCGGCCAGCGCCTCCTCGACCCGCTTGCGCTCGGTGATGTCGCGGCCGGACGCGTAGATCACCTCTTCGTCGGGCGCGAAGATCGCGCTCCAGTGGATCCAGCACCAGTCGCCCTGACTGGTCTCGTAACGGTTGACGAAGTCGACGGTCCCGCCGCCCGCCGCCAACGCGCCGAGCTCCCGGTTGGTGGCCTCGCGGTCGTCCGGGTGGACGAAGTCGATCAGCGGACGCGACCGCAGCTCGTCCTCGCTCCAGCCGAGCGTGTCCGTCCAGGCGGCGTTCAGCTCCTGAAAGTAGCCGTCGAAGCCGGCGGTGCAGATCAGGTCGCGGGAGACCTCGAAGTAGCGGCTGCTGCGATGGAGCGCCGCCTCGCGCAGGACGCGCCGCGTGACGTCCTGGGCGGTGCCGCGCATGCCCAGCGCCACGCCCGTGCCGTCGCTGATCACCCGTCCGTGGCCCTGGAGGTGACGGACGGTTCCGTCGGGGCGGACGATGCGGTGCTCGACCGAGAACGGCTCGCCGGTCGCCCGCGCCGCCTCGATCGTCTCCCGCACCTGGGCGCGGTCGTCGGGGTGGTCGAGCTCGAGTAGCTCCGCCAGGGTCAGGACCCGGCTCCCGGCCTCCAGGCCGTAGATCCGCCAGAGCTCGTCCGACCAGTCGATGCGGTCGGCGGCGATGTCCCACTCCCAACTCCCGACCCGCGCCACCGCCTGCGCCTCGGCCAGCCGCTGTCCCTCGCGGCTCAGGGAGGCGACGAGCCGCTCGAGTCGGCGGCGCAGGAGGCGGGTGAGGACGACGGCCACCACGACGCTGGCCATGCTGATCAGCCAGCGGGCCGCCGGCGCCGCCCCCGATGGCTCCACGGCGAGCACGGCACCGAAGGAGAGGCCGGCGATGCTCACCTGGAGGATGGTCTGGCGGACGCCGAGGAAATAGGCGGAATAGAGCCCGACCCAGAGGTAGATGAAGGCGAACGGGCTGCTGCCGACGCCGCTCCAGTAGATCGCCCCGGCGATCAGCGCGCTGCCCAGCGCCACCGCCAGCGGCGCCAGGCGCACCGACAGGCGCGCGGCGCGCAGCCAGAACACGGCGCCGACCGAGACCGCCACGGCGAAGATCCCGAGCAGCCCGGCCAGGTCGGCGCGCGCCGGATCGGAGAACACCGTCCCGACGAGCTCGAGCGCCGCGCCGGCCAGGTACAGGGCTCCGAGGGCGCGCAGCGGAAAGCGGTCGATCTCAGCCTCGTCGCCGGCCGCGGCCGCGCCCGATCGGGTCCGCCGCTCGGCGCCATCGGCGGGGGGGTGGGAAACGGGGCCTTCGATGTGTGCGTCCACGTCCTTCCTCTGGCGCCATCCTAGCCAATCGGGCGGACGCCGCGACGCCCCGACGTCCTCCGGTACCGCGTCGCCCGGGCGCCCACGCGGTCCTGGCGCGGCGTGTGAGTGAGCTGTCGCGACCTCCCCGACTGTGACGGATCTCACACAGCTGCCTGCTGCCACCCGATTACGATCGACCCGGTCGCCCGGCACCGGCAATGCGGAGCGACACACCCCCGCTCGAGCTCGGCCCGCCCGCAAGCCGCGGGCCGACGCCGGGACAGACAGAGACACAGACAGAGACAGAGAGAGACGATGCCGATGGCGATCCCGCCCACGTTGCGACCTGTACGTGCGGTCGCGGTCGGCCCACCCGACCCGGGTCCCGACCTCGGGGCGCTGACCGACCTGACGGGCACCTGGACCGGCGGCGGATTCAACCTGATCGCCCGCCCCGATCACGAGGACGGGCGGCCGTTCCTCCTCGAGCTCAGCCGGACCCGGGAGCGCCTCCACTTCTCGACCATCGGCTCGCCGGTCCCCACCCGCGGGTCCGCCCCGGACGAGGTCGTCCTCCTCGGCCTGCACTACCTCCAGGAGATCAGCGACGCCGTCACCCACGGCACCCTCCACGTCGAGCCCGGGATCTGGATCAACGTCCCGGCGACCGACGAGCCCAAGGCCGACGCAAGCCTCGTGCGGATGGCGACGATCGCCCACGGCGACTCACTGCTCGCTCAGGGCAGGTCGTTCACCCTCGACGGCGCCCCCACGATCGACGCGATCAGCCCGACGCCGCTCCGTCGGGGCACCAACGACCCGGTGACCCGGCCCGCCGGCCGCGATCGGCACGAGAGCACGCCGCTGCCAGTCGGGATCCCGGAGGGGTCGACCGCCAACCCGAATCTCGTGCTCACCGAGGCGATCAGGGACCAGACGATCCTGAAGACGACGGTGCTGACCATCTCGACGGCTCCGCCCGGCGCCCAGGAGACCACCAGCATGGAGGCGACCTTCTGGATCGAGGAGGTCGAGCACCCGGACGGCTTCGGCACCTACCGCCAGCTGCAGTACACCCAGACCGTCCTCCTGCGCTTCCGCGAATTCGACTGGCCGCACATCACGGTGGCGACCCTCACGAAAACCTGGTAGCCGACCACGGCGCGGCCCCGGGGCAAGGTCGAGACCCCACGCCTCACGGCCGCCGACCCCGAACCGGGCCCGGGTCAGGCGATGAACTCGATCTCGACCGCTTCGCCCGCCGCGAGCCCGTCGCGGTCGTCCGGAACGAGAGCCAGGGCCGGAACCCCGAGCAACGAGGTGAGGATGTGGGAGCCCTGCGCCCCGTTGGGTGTGACGTGCCAGCCGTCGTCGTGCATCTCCGCGTGGCAGCGCACGACGGTCGTGCGCCCGACCGTCCCCGGCAGGTCGGTCCCGGCGATCCCGCGCGCCCGGTGCTGGACCTGGTCGCGACCCTCCAACGCGTAGAGAGCCGGGACGACCAGCACCCGGAAGGCGGTCAGGGCCGAGCCGGGATTGCCGGGCAGGGCGAAGACCAGCGTTCCGTCGTCGGCCACGTAGAAGCAGACCTGGCCGCCCGGCTTGAGGCTCACCCGGGCGAAGACCTCCCGCGCGCCGAGCCGCTCGAGCGCCGGACGCACATGGTCGTGCGGCCCGACCGAGACGCCGCCGCAGGTCAGGAGGATGTCGGCCCCCGACAGCGCCCCCCGCAGGCTCGCGATCGTCTCCTCCCGGTCGTCGCCGACCCGCTCCCGCCGGAAGATCTCGGCCCCGGCGGCCCGGGCCGCCGCGCTCAACGCCGGGCCGTTCGAGTCACGGATCTCGCCGGGCGCGAGCTCGCGTCCCGGTTCGACGAGCTCGTCCCCGGTGCTGACCAGGGCGATCTGGGGCCGGCGGGTGACCAGCGGGCGGGGGATGTTGACCGACGCGAGGACGCCGATCTCCGCCGGACCGAGCAACGTTCCGGCGCGGAGGATGACCGCGCCGGCCGGGATGTCCTCGCCGGCGTAGCGGACGTCGTTGCCCACTCGGACCGCCTCGCTCACCACCACCGACTCGCCCTCTACGGTGGTCAATTCCTGGCGGACGATCGCGTCGGCCCCGGCCGGCACGGGCGCGCCGGTCGAGATCCGGATCGCCGTGCCCGGCTCGACGCGGACGTCGGAGCCGGCGCCGGCCCGTGCCTCGCCGATGACCCGCAGCCGCGCCGGCGGCGCCGAGGTGTCGGCGGCGAGCACGGCGAAGCCGTCCATCGAGGACGAGGCGAACGGCGGGACGTCGTTGGGCGCGACGGCGTCCTGCGCCAGGACGCGTCCCCAGGCCGCGTCGAGGCTCACCGCCTCCGGGTCGAGACGGCCCGTCTGCGCCAGCACCAGCCGGCGGGCCTCCTCGATCGAGATGCGCTCGCCGCTCACCGCCGCCACGCTAGTGCACCGTCTCGAAGTCTGCTTGGCGGCCGGCCGCCGAGCCCGGCCGACCCCCGGCCGTACCCGTCCGCGGTCCGCCGCCGCCGGGCCCGCCCTCGCTCCCCGATCCCGCTCCATAGAATCGGCGGCGTGGACGGTGACATCTCCTACGACGAGCGCGGCCTCGTCCCGTGCGTGGTTCAGGACTGGCGGACCGGGGCGGTGCTGACCGTGGCGTACATGAACGAGCTCGCCCTGCGCCGCACGCGCGAGACCGGCGAGCTCCATTTCTGGAGCCGCTCGCGCGACGAACTGTGGCACAAGGGGGCGACCAGCGGCAACACCCAGACCCTCCGGGCGCTGCGCCTCGACTGCGACGGCGACACCCTGCTCGCCCTGGTCGACCCGGCCGGGCCGGCCTGTCACACCGGCGAGCGGACCTGCTTCCACCGCGGCGACCTCGAGCCCCCCGCCCCCCACGAGACGCTGCCCGCGCTCGAGCGCACGCTGCGCCGGCGGGCGGCCGACCGGCCCGCCGGCTCCTACACGGTGGAGCTCCTCGACGACCCCGAGCTGACCGGCGCCAAGGTCCGCGAGGAGGCCGAGGAGGTCGCCCGCGCCGCCCGCGAGGAGACCGACGACCGCGTCGACGAGGAGGCCGCCGACGTCATCTACCACCTCCTGGTCCTGCTCGCCGGCCGCGGCCGGACGCTCGCCGATGTCGAGCGGGTGCTCGATGCCCGCCGCCGGTAGCCCCCCGGCCACCGCCCAGCTGCGGATCGAGCCGTCGCTCGCCGAGGTCCGGGCCCTCGCCGAGGACTACAACCTGATCCCCCTGCGCCACAGCTTCATCGCCGACTGCGAGACCCCGGTCTCGGCCTTCCTCAAGCTCCGCGGCGGGGCGCCGGCCTTCCTGCTCGAGTCGGCCGAGCAGGGCCAGCGGTTCGGCCGCTACTCGTTCATCGGCCACCACCCCCGCGAGATCGTCCGCTGGTCGCTCGGCGACGACGGCGACCCCTACGCGGTCGCGGCGGATGCCGTCGGCCGCTACCGCCAGGCCCCGGCGCCCGAGCTCGCCCCGTTCCTCGGCGGCGCCGTCGGCTTCTTCGGCTACGACCTCGTCCGCACCGTCGAGCCGCTCGGGCCGCCCAATCCCGACACCCTCGGCCTGCCGGACATGGCGCTGATGCTGAGCGACGCCCTCGTGGTCTTCGACCATCTGAAGCACACCGTCACCATCCTGGCCAACGTGTACGTCGGAGAGGGGGATGTTCTGGAGCGGTACTCGGAGGCCGCGGCCGGGATTGCCGCGGTCAGAGCTGCCCTGGCCGGACCGGTGCCGCTGCCGGCGGCGCCGCATCCCGTCCGGCCCCTGCCCGACTTCCAGTCGAACATGCCGCGCGAGCAGTTCGAGGCCACGGTGGCGCGGATCATCGACTACGTGTACGCCGGCGACGCCTTCCAGGTCGTCCCGTCGCAGCGCTGGTCGGCTCCGGTCGAGGTCGACGCCTTCTCGATCTACCGCGGCCTGCGGGCGATCAACCCGAGCCCGTACATGTACTTCCTCGACTTCGGCGACTTCCAGTTCGCCGGGGCGAGCCCCGAGACCCTGATCACCGTCACCGGCCGCCGGGTCTTCACCCGGCCGATCGCCGGGACCAAGCCGCGCGGCGCGACGGCGGCCGAGGACGAGCAGAACGCCGCGGCGCTCCTGGCCGACGAGAAGGAGCGGGCCGAGCACCTGATGCTCGTCGACCTCGGCCGCAACGACCTCGGCCGCGTCTGCGAGTACGGGAGCGTGACGGTCGACGAGATGATGGAGGTCGAGCTCTACAGCCACGTCATGCACATCGTCTCCGCCGTCTCCGGCGACCTGCGCGGCGACGTCGGGGCGATGGACGCCCTGCGCTCGGTGCTTCCGGCCGGCACGCTCTCCGGTGCGCCCAAGGTCCGGGCCATGCAGATCATCGACGAGCTCGAGCCGGTCAAGCGGGGCGGCTACGGCGGCGCCGTCGGCTACCTGTCCTACGCCGGCGACCTCGACACGGCGATCCACATCCGCACGGTGATCGTCAAGGACGGCGTCGCCCACGTCCAGGCCGGCGGCGGGACGGTCGCCGACGCCAAGCCGGCCTACGAGTTCGCCGAATCGGAGGCAAAGGCCCGGGCCGTCCTGCGGGCGGTCGAGCTCGCCGGCCAGCAGGAAGACTGGGACTAGCCGCCGGTCCCGGCCCCGCCATGTCGACCGCCGCCACCCGACCCCGGCCGGCCCGTCCCTCGTCATCCGCGCCGTCCCTGCGGGCGCCCGGCCCGCGCGGCCGCGAGTTGGCCCGCGTGCTCGCGATGATCGGCCGCGACCCGCTCGAGGCGATGGACTATGTGGCCGGCCACTACGGCGACGTCGTGCTGCTCCAGATCTTCGGCGGGCCCCTGTTCATCGTCCGCGGCGCCGACCAGGTCAAGCGGGTCCTCCTCACCAACCAGGACAACTACGTCAAGTCCCACCACTACGAGCTCATGCGGCGCCTGCTCGGGCGGGGCCTCGTGACCAACGAGGGCGACGCGTGGCGGCGGCAGCGGTCGCTCGTCCAGCCCCTCTTCGCCCAGCGCCACCTCGTCCCCTTCGCCCGGCACATGGTCGCCGCCGCCGAGGTCTCGCTCGCCGGCTGGGACGACCGATTCTCGCCCGGCGCGCCAGTCGACGCCGCCGCCGAGATGGTCAAGATGACGCTCGAGGTCGTCGGCCGGGCGCTCCTCGGCGGCGATGTCGCCGCCCTCGACGCCGCCTTCTCCGCCGACGCCGCGACCGCCAACCACCAGATCGGCGCCGCCGGGCGGTCGCCGATCAACGTCGTCGGCTCCCGCCTGCCCGGCATCTCCCCGGAGCGGGCGTTCAAGCTCCAGTTCCGCCGCTGGCGCGCCCACACCGCCGCCGTCGCGCGGATGGACGCGGTCGTCGACGGGCTCATAGATCGGCGGGCGCAGGCCGGAGGGGCCGGGGCCGGTGGGGCCGGTGGGGGCGGCGGGGCTGGGGGGGTCGGCGGGGCCGGTGGGGCCGGCGAGGCGGGGTCGCCGGGGGCGGAGGAGGACCTGCTCGGGCTCCTGATGTCGGCCCGCGACGAGCGTACGGGCCAGCCGATGTCCCGGTCCCAGCTCCGGGACGAGCTGATGACGTTCATCGCCGCCGGCCACGAGACCACGGCCAACGGGCTGGCCTGGATGTGGTACCTGCTGTCGCTGAACCCCCTCGCCCGCGACCGGCTGCTGGCCGAGGTCGACGGCGAGCTCGGCGGGCGCCCGCCCGGAGCCGACGCGGCCGAGCGGCTGCCCTGGACGAAGGCGTGCTTCCAGGAGACGATGCGCCTCTATCCGCCCGTCTGGCACGTCCAGCGCCAGGCCCTCGACGACGACGTCCTCGACGGCCACCCGATTCCGGCCGGGTCGGTGGTGCTCGTCTCGACCTGGACCACCCACCGCGACCCGGCGGTCTGGCCCAACCCGGGCGGCTTCGATCCGCGGCGCTTCCTCGATGGTGGCGGCGGCGGCGCCGGGGCCGGGGCGGCGGCCCGGCCGCGCCATGCCTACCTCCCGTTCGGCGGCGGCCGCCGCGTCTGCGTCGGGGCGGGCTTCGCGATGATGGAGGCGGTCATCCTGGCGGCGATGATCGCCCAGCGCTACACGCTCGACCTCGATCCGGCGGCGAAGGTCGTCCTCGACCCGACGATCACCCTGCGCCCGCTCCACGGCCTGGCCATGACCGCTCATCCGCGGGGCGGACGGGCGGCCGACGGCTGACCGCCAGCGGATACCTTGCAGGCGTGCGCGTCCTCGTCGTCGACAACTACGACTCCTTCACCTACAACCTCGTCCAGTACCTGGGCGAGCTGGGGGCCGAGGTCGTCGTCGTGCGCAACGACCGGGCCACCGTGGACGAGCTCCTGGTCGCCGGCTACGACCGCGTCGTCGTCTCGCCGGGGCCCTGCACCCCCAACGAGGCCGGCATCTCCCTCGAGGTCGTCCGCCGCTTCCCGCAGGCCGGCGTCCCGACGCTCGGCGTCTGTCTCGGCCACCAGGCGCTCGCCCAGGCCTTCGGCGGCCGCGTGGTGCGCCATCAGCCGGTCCACGGCAAGACGGCCGAGATCGAGCACGACGGCCGCACGATCTACGCCGACCTCCCGAGCCCGCTGACCGTCGGGCGCTATCACTCGCTCGTCGTCGCCCCCGACCTGCCCGACTGCCTCGAGGTCTCGGCGACCGGCGCCGGCGTCGTGATGGGCATCCGCCACCGTCAGCTTCCGGCCGAAGGGGTCCAGTTCCACCCCGAGTCGGTCCTCACCGATCACGGCATGGCCCTCCTGCGGACCTTCGTCGCGCCGACGCCGACGCCGACGCCGACGCCGACGCCGGCGGGGGCGGGGGCCGGGTTGGGGGCCGGCGGCCCCTCGGCCGGCCCGGGTAGCCCGGCCGGGGCGTGAGACGCGGATGACGGAGACGCCCGACCGCGTGGTCACCCACGCCCTCGATGCCGTGGTCCGCCGACGCGACCTGAGCGCCGAGGAGGCGGGGGAGGTGCTGGCCCGGATCATGTCCGGCGAGGTCGCGCCGATCCAGATCGCCGGCTTCCTGATCGCGCTGCGGACGAAGGGGGAGACGGTCGACGAGGTGGTCGGCTTCGCCCGGACGATGCGGTCGCTGGCCACGCCGGTCGTCGTCGCCCGTCCGCACGAGCTGCTCGACACGGCCGGCACCGGCGGAGGTCGGGCGTCGTTCAACGTCTCGACGACCGCGGCGCTGATCGCCAGCGGGGCCGGCTGTGTCGTGGCCAAGCACGGCAACCGCTCGGCCACCAGCCTGTCCGGGTCGGCCGACCTGCTCGAGGCCCTGGGCGCCCGCATCGACCTCGCACCGGACGCGGTCGGCGCCTGCATCGAGCGCACCGGCTTCGGCTTCATGTTCGCCCCGGCCCACCACCAGGCCACTCGCTACGTCGTGCCCGTCCGCAAGGCGCTCGCCGTGCGGACGATCTTCAACCTCCTCGGGCCGCTGACCAACCCGGCCGGCGCCGGCTGCCAGCTGATCGGCGTCTCCGACGGGTCGTTCACCGAGGTGATCGCCGGGGCCCTCGGCGTCCTCGGGGCCGCCCGGGCGCTGGTGGTCCGCTCCGACGACGGGCTCGACGAGCTGAGCGCCGCGGCGCCGACCCGCGTGATCGAGGTCGACGGCGGGAAGATCCGCCGCTACACGGTGACCCCGTCGGAGCTCGGCGTCGACGTGGCCGATGGGGTCGGCGGCGGGGCGATCCCGGCGGGTACGCCGGCGGAGAACGCCGCGACGACGCGGATGATCCTCGGCGGCGGCGGCGGCGGCGGCGGCGGCGGGGGGGCGGCGGGCCGGCGCGGGCGGTGGCGCTGATCAACGCCGGGGCGGCGATCTACGCCGCCGGCCGGGCCGAGACGATCGCCGAGGGGGTCGAGCTCGCCCGCCGGGCGATCGACGACGGAGCGGCCGCCGACGCACTCGAGCGGTTCGTCGCCGCGACCCGGGAGCTGGCCCCGCAATGAGCGCGGCGCGGGCCGGGGCCGCGACCCGGGAGCCGGCCCGGCCATGAGCGCGGCGCAGGCCGACGCGCCCGGGGGGATCCTCGGCCGGATCCTCGCCACCACGCGCGAGGACGTCGAGCGCCGGCGGGCGGCCCGCCCGCTCCGGGAGACGGCGAGCACGCGCACGCCCCACGCCTTCCGCGACGCCCTGGCCGCGCCCGGCCTGTCGATCATCGCCGAGCACAAGCGCCGGTCGCCGTCGGCCGGGTCGATCGGGCGGGGCGCCGGCGTCGGGGAGGTCGCCGCCGCCTACGAGCGCGGCGGGGCCGCGGCGATGTCGATCCTCACCGAGGAGCGCAACTTCGGCGGCGGGCTCGCCGACATCGAGGCGGCGCGGGCGGCCTGCCCGGGGCTGCCGATCATCCGCAAGGACTTCGTCGTCGACGGCTACCAGCTGCGCGAGGCGGTCGCCGCCGGGGCCGACGCCGTGCTCCTGATCGTCGCCGCCCTCGACCAGTCGCGGCTCGTCGAGCTCCACGACGAAGCCGGGGCGCTCGGGCTCGACGTCCTCGTCGAGGTGCACGACCGCGCCGAGCTCGACCGGGCGCTCGCGCTCGGGCCGGCCGTCATCGGCGTCAACAACCGCGACCTGCGCGACTTCTCGGTCGATGTCGGCCGGACGCTGGAGCTGGCGGGGGAGATCCCGGCGGCGACCGTCATCGTCTCCGAGTCGGGCCTCGACTCGCCCGAGCAGCTGCGGCGCCTGGGCGACGCCGGCATCCACGCCGTCCTGATCGGCGAGACGCTGATGCGGGCCGCCGACCCGGCCGCCGTCCTGCGCGACCTGCTCGACCGGCCCGGCTCGTCTGCCGGCGCGTAGGAGCCGGGGCGCGACCGGCCCCCCCGGTCGCGCCCTTCAGGCGGCTGTCGTGGCCGGCTGCCGCCACTCGACCGCCCCCGGTCGCGTGACCGCTTGGTGCCGGCCAGTGGCCAGAAGATACGGCGGTCCGCGGACCGGTTGTGTGATCTTCGTCACACAATTTTAGGATTCGCATCGGCCGGCTTTAGCGCGAATTCAAGTCGCCGGTGCACACTCGCCCCCCGATGAAGACCACGGCTCGCTCATTCCTCGCCGCCCTCATCGGCGGGGCGCTCGTCGCGGTGGCGCTCATCGGCTTCGGCGCCGGCGGCTCGGGCAGCACGACGACGACGATCGTCCAGCAGGCGCCCCTGGCGGCGTCGAACGCGTCGACCCCGGCCAGCGGCCTGACCCCCCGGGACATCTACAAGCGGACGGCCGCCGGCGTCGTCTTCGTCCGCGCCGACGTCGTCCAGCAGACCCAGTCGCCGTTCGACCCCTTCCCCCAGCAGCAGCAGGGTCAGGCGACCGGGTCGGGCTTCGTGATCGACAAGAACGGCACGATCCTGACCAACGCCCATGTCATCGACGGCGCCCAGAAGGTCACCGTCCAGTTCGAGAACCAGCGGATCGTCAACGCCCAGGTGATCGGCAAGGACCTCAACTCGGACCTCGCCCTGCTCAAGGTCGTCCCCGACGGTCTCGCGCTCGATCCGCTGCCCCTGGGCAACAGCAAGAACGTCCAGGTCGGCGACCCGACGATCGCCATCGGCAACCCGTTCGGCCTCGACCGGACGCTGACCACCGGCGTCGTCTCCGCCCTCCAGCGCCAGATCAAGGCACCGAACGGCTTCGCCATCGACAACGTGATCCAGACCGACGCGCCGATCAACCCCGGCAACTCGGGCGGCCCGCTGCTCGACGCGACCGGCCGGGTGATCGGCATCAACTCCCAGATCGAGACCGGCGGCGGTTCCGGCAGCGTCGGGATCGGGTTCGCCGTGCCGATCGACACCGCCAAGCAGGTGATCCCGCAGCTCGAGCACGGCGGGACCGTCGCCCGGGCCTTCCTCGGCCTCAGCAGCCTGACCATCGACGGCTCGCTGAACTCGCTCGGGCTGCCGGTCAAGGCGGGCGCGCTCGTCGAGACGATTACGAGCGGCTCGCCGGCCGAGAAGGCCGGGATCCGGGCCGGCACGATCTCGGCGCAGGTCAACGGCGGGTCGATTCAGCTGGGCGGCGACATCATCGTCGCGGTCAACGGCAAGCCGATCACCTCGAGCGACGACCTGGCCACGCTGATCGGCAACCGCAAGCCGGGCGACACGGTGACGCTCGACGTGCTGCGGGCGGGCAAGCACATGAACGTCTCGGTGAAGCTGGGCACACGGCCGAGCAGCGCGCCGGCCGGAGGCTGAGGCCGAAGCGGCCCCCGCCCGCTGCGGCCCGGAGGCTGAGGCCGAAGCGGCCCTCGCCCGCTGCGGCCGGCTGCGCCGTCCGGCGGGCGCGTTCCGCTTCGGCCTCAGCCTTGTCGGCGTGCGGGGGGTGACGGGTTGATGGGCGGCTTGGCTGGCGCGGTTGCGCGGGGGACGGCGGTCGTTAGACGACGCCTGCCGGCCCAGCGGCGAGCAGGACCAAGAAAAGCCGCGTGGCTTTGCGCGACAGCGGCCGGAGGCGAGTTGTTCACCTCACCTCTCGGCGTGACGAACGCGGTCCGTCGATACGGTTGGTAGCCTCGGCGACAAACGTGGAGCGCGACCCTGAGCACCGTCCGTGGCACGGGATCCCTCGTGTGGTGGCGAGAGCGCTCACGCTCGGGTTGTTCGGACCACCACTCACTACTCTGGCGCTTTTCGGCGGCGCGGGACTGCTCTGGTTAGTAGTGGTCGGCAAACGGGCCGGCGCAACTGATGACTCCACAGGCGCATGGCTGAGCTTGTCGCTCTTGGTCGCTGGACTTCTCTCCATCTGCTGCGGAGTACTCAGTTATCGTGTCATCCTGCGCGCCCCCGCCGCCAGGTGGATCGCCGTCATCATCGCCTTCCTCTCTGCTGCCTGGTCGATCACCATTGCCTGGCTGGCCTTGACAGCCGTGCTGCTCAGCAGCGGTGCCTAAGGTGGTACCGGGTCGGTCCCGGGGAGATCGAGGTTGACGCGATCGAGCTCGTTCCGTTCGCCGCGGTGGGCGGGGAGGATGTCCGGCGCTCCGGCGAGCGCGACCGCGAGGCGCTGCGCGAACGCGCCGCGCACGCCGGGCCGATCGGCGAGGACACCCTCGTGTATCGGATCGAGTTCCACGCGGTGAGCCTGCGCGAGTGGGCTTCGCCACCGGCGAGGCGGCACTCGACCGCTGGGTGCTCGCGTCGCTTCGTCGCTGACGGAGTCGGCCGCTCCGACGCCGTCTGATCGCGAACGCACTCGTCGGGCGGTGCGCGGCTTTCCCAAAGCGGGTCGCTCGGTCAGCTGAGCAACTCGGAATCGTGGGCGCGGAAGATCGCCGCGTAGTCGCCGGCTCCGGGCTCGTGGAGGGCGTGTACGAGAGCCCGGATCTTCGGCGTCATCACCAGCAGGTACCGAGCGGGAAGCCCGGCCGCTGCGTTCCCATACGCGTGCGGAGTCCCCTTCGGCGCCAAGACCGCTTGGTGAGGTCCGGCTTCGCGTATCTCGTCGCCGATCTGGAACCGCAGCCTGCCCTCGAGCACGTACCATGCTTCATCGTCGGCATGATGGATGTGCAGCGGCGCGATCCATTCGTAACCGGAGTCGCCCGCATCGGTCCACTCGACAATGACGAAGTCGCCTTGCGGCCCACCGAGCTGGCTGCCTGCGAGCGAGCTGAAGAAGGTTTCGCTCGACATTGTCGGAGATCGTAATCCAGTCGCGGACGGTCGAGGCGAACCTCGGCGGGCTGAGGCACCCGCCCAGCAGTTCTCCGCCGGAACGAGGGCCGGGTCGCAGCGACCTGACGCCGCCCCGTGACCGAAGCGGAACCAGCGCTCGTGCGTCGAGTCTCGAGCCGCTCGCACTTGAATGGCACTGTGGCGTCAAGATCGATGGGACCTTCGATCAGGCTCAGGCGGTCGGTGACCCCGGCCTTGTTGCGAGCCTGGTCGCGAACCTGCTCGACAACGCGATCCGCAACAACCACGCCGACGGCACCGTTGCGATCTCGACCGCAGCCACAGCCGACGGCGCACGCCTGACGATCAGCAACACGGGAGCCATCGTCCCGCTCCTCGACGTCGACCGCCTGTTCCAACCCTTCCAGCGGCTCGACGACCAGCGCGTCGGCACGGCCGCCGACGGCCACGGCCTCGGCCTCGCGATCGTGAAGGCGATCGCCACCGCCCCCGACGCCCACCTGTCCGCTCGCCCGGGGCCGCGAGGCGGTCTCGAGATCCAGGTCACCTTCGGCCCCCACGCGTAGACGCCTTCCCCGCGCCTTCGTGAGACGTCGTCGTCACGGGCGTGGTCGTGCGCATCGTGTGGGCGGCCTAGACCGACCACAGGGCTTGGGTGGGCGAGAGGCGTGCGGCGCGTAGGGCGGGAATCAGCCCGGCGAGCGCCCCGATGACGAGGGAGGCGGCGATTCCGCCGGCCCAGGCTTCGGTGGGGATGACGGTGGCCCAGTGTTTGGTGTGGGCGTAGACGGCGGTGGCGGCGACGCCGAGCGCGACGCCGACGGCGCCGCCGAGCAGTCCGAGCAGGACGGCTTCGGCGAGGAACTGGGCGCGGATGTGGCCTCTGGTGGCGCCGAGGGCGCGGCGCAGGCCGATCTCGGAGCGGCGTTCGAGGACGGAGATGATCATGATGTTGGCGACCCCGACCGCGCCGACCAGGAGAGCGACGGCGCCGAGGCCGAGGAACAGGCCGTTCAGGGCGCTCTTGGCGTCGGCTTGGGCCACGAGGGCGTCGGAGGGTTGGCTGACGTTGACCTCGCCGGGGCTCTCCGGGTCGGCGGTGGCGGCGAGGAGGTTGTCGACAGCGTTCACCTGTTCGGTTTCGGCGCGGAGGTAGATGGTGGAGGGGTGGCCGTCGAAGCCGAGGTACTTCTGTGCCGCGGGGTAGCCGACGAGGACGGCGGTGTCGATGGCCGAGGCGAGCACGGCCGGTTTGAGGATGCCGGCCAGGTAGAACCATTGGCCGCCGACCCAGATCCGCTCCCCGGGGTAGATGTGGTCGACGCCCAGCAGCCGGGCGGTGGCGGCACCGAGTACGGCGACGGGTTCTTGGGCGGTGGCCGCGTTCAGGTAGTGGCCTTGGGCGACGGTGGTGGCGAGGACCGGGAGGAGGTCGAGGGATGCGGCCTGGACGGTGAGGCCGTTGGTCTCGACTGCGGGGATGTAGGGGGTGCGGAACGCGTTGGCGCCGCTGACCGCGCCGGTGCTCTGGGCCTGCTGCACGCCCGTGATTCGGCTGATCATGGCCGCCGCCGTGGTGGGCAGCTCGGTTGTTCCGCCGGTGAGGCTTTGGCCGTTGCTGACGGTGAGCAGGTTGGTGCCGAGCTGGTCGATTTCGTTGAGCAGGCCGGCCTGGGAGGAGGCGGATAGGCCGAGCACGGCGACGATGGCGGCCACGCCGATGGCGATACCGAGCGCGGACAGCCCGGCCCGCAGCTTCCGCGTGCGCAGTCCGACGGTGGAGAGCCGGGTCAGCTCGGCGAGTGGTAGGCGCCTGCGGGTCAGGGTGGCGGTGGCGGTCACGGCGACGCCTCGCGGCCGGACGCGCCGGACTCTGTCCGGCGTGCGCGAGTGGGCGGCCCGGCGAGAGGGCGGAGGCGGCGGCCGCCGCCCGCGGCGGGCCCGCTGTCGGCGACGATGCGGCCGTCGAGAATCTCGACCTTGCGGGGCATCCGCTCGACGATGGTGTGGTCGTGGGTGATGACCACGATCGTGGAGCCCGCCTGGTGGAGCTGGTCGAGCAGGGCCAGGATCGACTGACCGGTGGCTTGGTCGAGGTTCCCGGTCGGCTCGTCGGCGAGCACGATGGCGGGCTGGCCGATCAGGGCCCGGGCGATCGCGACCCGTTGGCGTTGCCCGCCCGAAAGCTGGGTGGGACGGACGTGGGGGCGCTGGGCCAGGCCGACCAAATTCAGGGCGTCGAGGGCGCGCTCGCGACGCTCCTTGAGGGGGATACCGGCGTAGAGCAGCCCATCGGCCACGTTGTCCAACACGGTCGCGTGCTCGGCCAGGAAGAACTGCTGGAAGATGAACCCGATCCGGGTGGCCCTCAGATAAGCGACGTCGTCGTCGGCCATCGCGGCCACGTCGAGGCCGGTGATCCGCACCCGGCCGCTGCTGGGCCGGTCGAGGGTTCCCATCAGCTGGAGCAGGGTGGTCTTGCCCGACCCCGAGGGACCGACGATCCCGACCAGCTCCCCCTCGCCGATGGCGAGCCTGACCTCGCGCAGGGCCTGGACAGGTGGCTCGCCCGGATAGCGCTTGCTCACGCCGTCCACGTCGAGCACGGGCACCCCTGTGCCCTCGATGGCGACGTTGCTCCCGGTCGTGACCGCGTTGCCGTTCGACGTGGGTGGCGGCGCGGAGGTCATGTCGTCGCGACCGCCACCTCTTGGCCGGCGGCCAGCGCCGAGGCGGTGACCGCCACCAGCCCGTCGGCGTCGTCGAACAGTCCGAGCGAGACCGGCACGAGATGGTTGTGCGCGCCTGCGCCGATCACCTCGACCGCGTAGCCACTCCCCGCCTGGGCCAGCAGCGCGGTCACGGGCACCACCAGCGCGTTGGACACCGTGGCCGTGGTGATGCCGACCTGCACCGGCGCCTGATCCCACCTGCCGATAGCGGCAGGATCGGACGGGGTCACGCCCACGGCGATGGTCGGCGTGGCACTCCCCGAGGAGCAGGTGTCCCCTCCCGGCGCGGCGGCGCCCGATCTCGACCCGCCCGACCCGGAGCTCGGCGGGCAGGTGGCGACCGCCCCCACCGAGGAGACGACCCCTGAGGTGATCCGGTTGTCGGGCAGGGTGATGCTCACCTTGTCCCCGACCGCCATCGTCGTCTGCTCCGAGGCGCTCAGCGCCACCTGCACCTGGCGACTGGTCGAGGTCCCCTGCATCACCGTCTCGCCGGCCTGGGTGATGCCCCCGAGCTGAGCCGGCACGCTCGTCACCCGCACCGCGGTGGGTTCGAACACCACCAGGCCGAGGGGCAGCGCGCCGTCCTGGGTCACCCCCAGGGCGGCCTGCAGCTTCATCACGGCCGCGGTGGTGGCCGGGTCGAAGGAGGCGGTCGTGGGGCTGAGCTGAGCCCGGGTGGCATAGCCGAGCGTCACCAGATCCGCGTTGAGCTCGGCCACGTCGGGGCCGCTCGCCCCGGCCGAGAGGGCCCGATAGGCCGGTGTCGAGCCATCCAGCAACACCACGGGGCGATCGTCCACCCGATAGAGCACGTGACCCTGGGCGATCACCTGGCCGGCCGCCGGCAGGTTGGTGTATGTCCCGTGGGCCTGGTTGATCACGGCGTACGGCGACCCGTCCGATCGCGCCCGGTAGGTCAGGGTTCCCGCCTGGGAGACCGTCGCCGAGAGCGTCCTCCTCTCCACGTTCGCGGTAAACGCCTGCGGCTGCGGGGCGGCCAGGGCCTGGTGCTTCGCACCGGACATGACGACCACGCCGCCGGTCGCGATCGCGGCAGCCAGGACGGTCGCGGCGACCAGCACCCACGTCTTGCGCCTCACCGCTGGACCCCCGCTGCCGCTGCCGCCCCGCGGCATTTCTGCATCGCGGCGTTGAGAATGCTCAGACCACCGGGCTGTGCGGTGGATGGGATCCGATTCGTGTCGACGAGGGGCTGACCATTGGCGGGGTCCGGAAAGTCCGGCACACCGTTGGCGCGGATGCAGCGGGCGAACTCGAGCGCGCCCTGCATCTGCTGGGGGCTCCGCCTGCTGCCCATGAACCCCGCCGGCTCCAGGCTCTTGCACGCGCTGATGGCCCGCTTGAACGTCGGGGTGTTCGGGTCCAGGGACGTCCCGTTCACGATCCCGTCGATGGTGAGGTTGCCGGACGCGCCCGGGTCCGGGAACTGGCTGACCCCGTTGCTGCGCATGCACGCGGCGAACTTCACCGCCTTTTGAGCATTGGCGGCGGTGTGGTGGGCGGCACCGCCGCTCCCGGTGCCGGCCGGGGCACTCGAACCGCACCCGCTCATCAGTCCGACCATGGCGATCAGGACAGGAGTCGCCAGCGGCCTTCGCCTTCTAGTCATGTGTTCTCCTGTGGGGGGTAGAGCGTGGTTCATCCCGAGCGCCCGGGCCTGGACGTTGATCTCGGCGAGACGCGCGCCTCGGTGCCGGCCGCCCAGGCGGCGAGGAGCGGCACGGGCGCCGCGCCAACCCAACACGCGGCGGCGGCACCGGCCGGACACCGTCGATCGGGAACGGCGGGCCGCAGTCCGTCCTGGTGGCCTGGAGGTCACGCCGCCATTCAAGGCAGCGTGGTGTTGCCAGCCCGTATCGGTTTCTCGATACGCCGACGATATGCGCCGGCCCGTAGCCTCAGAGCATGCGCGTGTTGATCGTCGAGGACGAGCCCTACATGGCAGGAGCCATCCGCGACGGCTTGCGGCTGGAGGCGATCGCGGCGGATATCGCCGGTGACGGCGACAGCGCCCTGGAGCTGCTGAGCGTCAACGCCTACGACATCGCCGTCCTCGACCGGGACATCCCCGGGCCCTCCGGTGACGAGATCGCCAAACGCATCGTCGCCACCGGCAGCGGCATGCCGATCCTCATGCTCACCGCTGCCGACCGGCTCGACGACAAGGCCTCCGGGTTCGGGCTCGGGGCCGACGACTACCTCACCAAGCCGTTTGATCTCCGAGAGCTCGTGCTCCGGCTCAGAGCACTGGACCGCAGACGCGCCCACAGCAGGCCGCCGGTGCGAGAGATCGCGGGCCTGCGGCTGGATCCGTTCCGCCGCGAGGTCCACCGCGACGGCCGCTACGTCGCCCTGACCCGCAAGCAGTTCGCCGTGCTCGAGGTTCTCGTCGCGGCCGAAGGCGGCGTCGTCAGCGCCGAAGAGCTGCTGAGGCGGGCGTGGGATCGGAACGCCGACCCGTTCACCAACGCCGTGCGCATCACCGTCTCGGCCCTGCGCAAACGCCTCGGCGAACCCCGGATCATCGCCACCGTGGCCGGCGCCGGGTACCGCATCGACGCCCAGCCAGACACGGGACCGGCCGGAGGAGACCGTGGATAGAGCCCTTGGCTTGAGCGTTCGCGTCAAGCTCACCCTCAGCTACGCCGGCTTCCTCATGCTCGCCGCCGTCTTGCTCCTCGCCGCCGTGTGGGTGTTCCTCCTGCGTTACGTCCCCGACCAGGCGATCCTGCGCCGTCCCGGCCCCGGCCCTCCCGGTGTTTTTCCCGTCCGCTCCA
This sequence comes from uncultured Solirubrobacterales bacterium, assembly GCA_963795745.1. Lineage (GTDB taxonomy): Bacteria > Actinomycetota > Thermoleophilia > Solirubrobacterales > Solirubrobacteraceae > Palsa-513. Next base: position 638,628 of record CAWCIT010000013.1, on the reverse strand, counting down.
ACCTCCTGCACGTCTTCGCGCCCCGGGCAGCCGCGGTGCTGGCCTTCCTGCTCGTGCTCGGTCTGGTGGGAGGATGGATCCTCGCCGGCCGCATGCTCGCCCCGCTGACTCGCATCACCGACGCCACCCGCACCGCGACGACCGGATCGCTCGCCCACCGAATCCGTCTGCCCGGCCGCAGGGACGAGTTCCGCGAGCTCGCCGACGCCTTCGATGCCATGCTCACGCGCCTGGAAGCACAGGTCGCCGAACAGCAGAGATTCGCCGCCAACGCCTCCCACGAACTGCGCACTCCGCTGGCGATCACGCAGACGCTGCTCGACGTGGCCCGCGCCGATCAGGACCCTGCCAACGGCGAGCTCGTCGAACGCCTCCACGCCGTCAACACCCGAGCGATCGACCTCACCGAAGCGCTGCTCCTGCTCAGCCGCGCCGACCAGCGGTCCTTCGTCCCAGAACCTGTCGACCTGTCGCTGATAGCCGAAGAAGCCACCGAAACGCTCCTTCCCGTCGCAGAAAGACGCGGCGCCACGATCGAGACCTCCGGCGACGCGACCCCCACCATGGGCTCACCCGCGCTGCTGGCGCAGATGGTTACGAACCTCGTGCACAACGCGATCGTGCACAACCTGCCGGAGCAGGGCGCCGTCTGGGTCACGACCAGCGTGGGCCCCGAAAATGTCGTGCTCACCGTCGAGAACACCGGCGGGAAGCTGACCCCAGAGACGGTTTTCACGCTGGCCGAGCCGTTCCAGCGCGGCAGCAGACGCATACGCACCGACCACGCAGGCGCCGGCCTCGGCCTCGCCATCGTCAAGAGCATCGCCGAGGCACACGACGGAACCCTCACCCTCGCCCCCCGCCCCACCGGCGGGCTCTGCGTCACGGTGCAACTCCCCGCCGCGCCACCCGCCAAGCCGTTGCAGCGAAGCTCAGGCGCGACGCGCCTGCCGGTGGCCGAGAAACGGGCCGGCGGTGACGGCTTCTGACTCAGGCCCCTTCCGCATTGCGCTGACGAAGCAGCATCGCCGCCGCGCCACCGCACACGATGATCGCCGCGCCGCTGGCCGCGGCGGTTGTCGGCCGGCGGGGCTCAGCCCCGGCGCGACGAGCGAACGACCGCCCACGCGTCGCGCCCGGATCGATCCTCAGGCGGCGACACGCGCCGCCGCTTCGACGATGCGCGCGACGTACTCGCCGGTGATCTGCCGCGTGGCGGCGTTGATGCGGTTGAACGCGTTGATCGCCGCGATCGCCACTACGAGGGCCGCGAGCTGGGGCTCGGTGTAATGGCGGGCCGCCTCCTCCCAGACCTCGTCCGCCACCGGGTCGGGCCGGTCGGCCAGTCTCGTGGCGGCCTCGGCGAGCCCGAGCGCCGCACGCTCGGCATCGCTGAAGTACGGCGCCTCGCGCCACGCGGCGACGAGGTGGATGCGCTCGCTGCTCTCGCCCATGTGCTCGAGCTCGCGCGTGTGGATGTCCACGCACACGCTGCACCCGTTGATCTGGCTCGCGCGCAGGGTCACCATCGCGAGCGTGGCCCGCGGGATCCCGGCCTGCTGTGCCGAGGCGCCGAGTTGCTGGGCCGCCTCGAGCGCGCCGGGCACGGTGAGCGCCGGGTTCTGGATTCTCGCCTGGGTCATGGTATGCCTCCGGGATTGTCGGCGTGGGGTTGGGGATCGAGCGGCGCGTCAGGGCGCGGCCGGTGCGTGCGGACGAGCGATGCGAAGTCCCCGACGGTGCCGAGGTGCGCGAGCTTGTCAGGGTTGACGATCGAGCTGATGCCGCGGATCTCGCCGCCGGCGATGTCAAGCGACCACACGCTGATCAGCCGCTGCTGGCCGTCGAGGACCATCACCCCCGGACCGCCGTTCACCTCCGTCGGCCGCAGCGTGAAATCAGGAAGTCGCGACGCGACGCGCATCCAGGTGAGCAGCGTGCGGGCGACGCGGTTGCGACCACGCAGCGACCGCGCCAGCGCTGGGACCTTGCCGCCACCGTCGCCGGTCAGGACCACGTCATGGGCCAGCAGGGCCTCGAGCCCGGCCAGCTCCCCGTGCTGGACGGCGGCGAGAAACCTCTGCGTGAGCTCCTCGCGCTGCTCCCGCGACGCCTGGAACCGTGGGCGGCGCGCCGCGACGTGGCGCCGGGCCCGGCTCGCCAGCTGGCGCACGTTGTCCTGGCTCTTGCCGATGATCTCGGCGATCTCCGGATAGCCGTAGTCGAACACGTCGTGCAGCAGCAGCGCGGCGCGCTGCTCCGGAGACAGACTCTCGAGCAGCACCAGCATCGCCAGCGAAAGCGAGTCGGCCATCTCGGCATGCTCGGCCGGATCGTCGACGCCGGCGGTGAGGATCGGCTCAGGCAGCCACTCGCCGACGTACCGTTCACGCCGCGCCCGCGCCGAGCGCAGCTCATTGATCGCCAGGCGGGTGGTCACGGTGGCGACGTACGCCTGCGTAGAGGCGATCTGCTGGCCGTCCTCGATGGCCTGATGGACGCGCAGCAACGCCTCCTGAACGACGTCCTCGGCTTCGGAGACGCTGCCGAGCATCCGGTAGGCGATCGCGAACGACGCCGGCCGCATCTGTTCGAGCTCGTGTTCCTCAGGGGTCATGGCATGTGGGCTCCAATCCCATCATCCGCTCCGCGGTGTGGCCTACAACCCATACGACAAGACAGCCGGCCCAACTGTGACACCCCGTCTCGGCCAGCAGCCGGCCGCGACCCCGACGAGCCGACCGACCAAGCCACCCGCCTTCGCGGCGCCCGACCGCCGCGGGCAGATACCGTGTCGGACATGCAGCCTCCCCGGATCAAGGTCTGCGGCGTCGCCCGCCTCGACGACGCCGTCCTCGCCGTCGAGCTCGGCGCCTGGGCCGTCGGCATGGTCTTCTACCGGCCTTCGCCCCGGTCCTGCTCGGTGGCCGAGGCCGACCGGATCGCGGCCGCCCTGCGCCGCCGGACCGAGCTGGTCGGCGTCTTCGTGAATTCCTCCCTCGAGGAGGTCGGACGCCTCTCGGAGCGCCTCGGCCTGACCCTGGTCCAGCTCCACGGCGACGAGGGCCCCTCCTTCTGTGCCGAGGTCGCCCGCCGCACCGGCGCCCGCGTGATCAAGGCGGCGCCGATCGCCGGCCCGGGCGCGCTCCAGGATCTCGAGCGCTTCCACACCGACTTCCATCTCCTCGACGGCCACGTCCCCGGCCTGCGCGGCGGCGGCGGCACGACGTTCGAGTGGGAGCTGCTGAGCGCCCGGCGGTCCAAGGTCCCGGCCATCCTCAGCGGCGGACTCAACCCGGCCAACGTCGCGGCCGCGATCCTCGCCGCCCACCCCTACGCCGTCGATGTGGCCAGCGGCGTCGAAAGCGCGCCCGGGGTCAAGCATCCCGACAAGCTCGCCGCGTTCTTCGCCGCCGTCGCCGCCCTCGCGGCCCCCGCCGCCCCCGCCGCCGACGCCGCCGCGACCACCACCACGCCGGCGCCCGCCGTCGCCGTCGCCGCCGCCTCGGCGCTCGATTCGCCGGCGGAGCCGGTCGCCCCGGCCGGGGTCGGATGACCGCCCCGACCGACACCGTCGCCCATCGCTTCGGCCGCTTCGGCGGCCAGTACGTCCCCGAGACGCTGATGCCGGCCCTCGCCGAGCTCGAGGCGGCCTGGCTCGCCGCCCGGGCCGACGCCGCGTTCGCCGACCGTCAGGCCGTGCTCCTGCGCGACTTCGCCGGGCGGCCGACGCCGCTGTATGAGGCCGGGCGCCTCAGCGAGCGGGCCGGCCGGCGGATCTTCCTCAAGCGGGAGGATCTCAACCACACCGGCTCGCACAAGCTCAACAACGCCCTCGGCCAGGCGCTGCTCGCCGAGCGGATGGGCAAGCGCCGGATCATCGCCGAGACCGGCGCCGGCCAGCACGGCGTGGCCTCGGCCACGGCGTGCGCCCTGCTCGGCCTCGAGTGCGTCGTCTACATGGGCGAGGAGGACATCCGCCGCCAGCGGCCGAACGTCCAGCGGATGGAGCTCCTCGGGGCCCGGGTCGAGCCGGTCGCCGCCGGCGCCCGCACGCTCAAGGAGGCCGTCTCGGCGGCCATCCGCGACTGGGTCGAGAACGTCGAGACGACGCACTACATCATCGGCAGCGCCGTCGGTCCGGCCCCGTATCCGGTGATCGTGCGCGAGCTTCAGCGGACGATCGGCGACGAGGCGCGGGCCCAGCTGCTCGACCGGGTCGGCCGCCTGCCCGACCGGGTCATCGCCTGCGTCGGCGGCGGGTCGAACGCGATCGGCATGTTCACCGCCTTCGTCGACGACCAGGACGTCGAGCTGATCGGCGTCGAGGCGGCCGGTGACGGGATCGCCAGCGGCCGCCACGGAGCCCCGCTCACCGTCGGCGGGCGGCCGGGCGTCCTCCACGGGTCGTTGTCGGCCGTGCTCCAGGACGACGACGGCCAGATCCTCGAGGCCCACTCGATCTCGGCCGGCCTCGACTACCCGGGCTCGGGGCCTGAGCACGCGTTCCTGCGCGACATCGGGCGGGCGCGCTACGTCGCGGTGACCGACACCGACGCGATCGCCGCCTTTCGCGAGGTGACGCGCCTCGAGGGCATCATCCCGGCGCTCGAGCCGGCCCACGCCCTCCACTGGGTGCTCGCCCATCCCGGCCCGGGCGAGCTCGATCTCGTCTGCCTGTCGGGCCGGGGCGACAAGGATCTCGCCGAGGTCCTCGCCCAGCCATGAACGCCGGCCACGAGCGGATCGCCGCCGCCTTCGCCGGCTCGGGCAAGCAGGCCGCGCTGATGCCCTACATGATGGCCGGCTACCCCGACTACGACGCCGCGCTCGAGATCGGGCTGGCCTGCGCCCGGGCCGGGGCGGACATCGTCGAGCTCGGCGTCCCCTTCTCCGACCCCCTGGCCGACGGGCCCGTCATCCACGCGGCCGGGACCCGGGCGCTCGCCGCCGGCTCGACCGTCGCCCGCGTGCTCGAGCTGGCCGCGGCCCTGACGGCGGATATCCCCATCGTGCTCATGTGCTACGTCAACCCGATTCTCGCCCGCGGCGCCGAGCGGTTCGCCGCGGCCCTGGCCGACGCCGGGATCAGCGGCCTGATCGTCCCCGACCTGCCGCTCGAGGAGGCGCCCGACGTCGCTGCGGCGTGCGACGCCGCCGGCGTCGCGCTCGTCCCCCTCGTGGCGCCGACGACGACCGACGAGCGGCTGGCCCTGATCGGGGCGCGGGCGCGCGGCTTCCTCTACACGGTCTCCCTGATGGGAACGACCGGGGAGCGCCGGGCGCTGTCGGCTGGCTTCGGCCCCCTCGTCGAGCGGGCGCGCCGGTTCACCACCGTCCCGGTCGCCGTCGGCTTCGGGATCGGCACGCCCGAGCAGGCGGTCCAGGCGGCGGTCGCCGGCGCCGACGGGGTCATCATCGGCAGCCGCCTGGTCCGCGCGGCCGGCGATTCGGTCGACCCGGCGGGCGCCGTCGGCGCGCTGGTCGCCGGCTTCGCCGACGCCCTCGTCGTCGCCGCTTCGGTCTAGATAAGCTACCGCGAGCCATGGGCCTCGTCTTGACCACGACCTTCGGGATGATCCTCTGGATCGTCCTCTGGGCGCTCGGCAGCAAGGGCGTCGACGCGTTCCTCGTGGCCGCGTTCGTGATCCTGCTCGGCGCGACCGCGCGGATCGCCAATCGCTACCTGGCCGGCAGCCGCCGCGAATAAGATCGGCCGGTACCGTCGTCGCAGGCCGGCCGGCCGGACCGTTCGGACCGCCGACCGCGTCGCTCGGGCATCACCCGGCCCGACGGCCCGACGCCCGGCCACCGGGATCGCCCGGGCGGCCCTCGCCCTGGCCGGCGCCGCGGCCCTCAGCGGCTGCGCCGGCATCGGCGGCAACGGCGCCGCCGCGGCCGACCAGGCCCAGACGCTGACCATCTACTCGAGCCTGCCCGTCCAGGGCCCCGACCAGGCCCGCCAGGAGAGCATCGTCAACGGCGAGAAGCTCGCCCTCGCGGACGCCGGCGGGCACGTCGGCGCCTTCCACGTGAGCTTCGCCTCGCTCACCGACTCCGATCCGCAGGCCGGGACGTGGACCGCCGGCGACACGCTCGGCGCGGCGCGGACGGTGTCGGCCGATCGCTCGACGATCGCCTACATCGGCGACTTCGACTCCCCGGCCACGGCCCTCTCCCTGCCGCTCATCAACGAGGGCGGCATCCTCCAGGTGAGTCCGGCGAGCACCTACGTCGGGCTGACCGACCCCGCCCCGACCGTCGGCCAGGGCGAGCCGGACCGCTACTACCCGTCGGTCGGGCCGCACACCTTCGCCCGCCTGGCCCCGTCGGACGAGGTCGAGGCGCGGGCCCTCGTCGGATACATGCGCCAACTCGGCGTGCGCCGGCTGTTCGCGATCGGCGACCACGACGTGTTCGACGCCGATGTCGCGGCGATCGCCGCCGCGGCGGCCCCGGCCGCCGGGATCGCCGTCGTCGGGCGCACCGCGGTCGACGCCGCTCCCAGCCGCTCGCGCCCGGCCGACTACCGCGACGTCGCCGCGGCGGTGGCGGCGTCCGGGGCCGACGGCGTGGTCGTCGGGGCGACCGACGGCGCCGGCGTCCGGGCGCTCTGGCAGGCGCTCCACGCGGCGGCGCCGAAGGCCAGGCTGTTCGCCGCCAGCTCACTGGCCAGCCCGGCGTTCCTGGCCGCGACCGGCCCGTCGGCGAGCGTGACCTACGTGACGAGCCCGGTGCTCGAGCCCGGGTCCTACCCGCCGGCGGCCCAGGCGGTGCTCACCCGCTACCGCGCCGCGTTCGCCCTCCAGCCCACGGCCTACACCCTCTACGGCTACGAGGCGATGCGGTCGATCCTCGACGCGATCCGCGCGGCCGGGGCGCACGGGGGCGATCGCCGAAGCGTCGTGCGCGCCTACTTCCACCTCGGCGTCCGCAACTCGGTGCTCGGTCGCTACGAGCTGACCCCGACCGGCGACACGACCCTGGCGAACATGGCCGGCTACCGGGTCGGCCCGGACGGGCGGCCGCGTTTCGACCGTCTCCTGGCTCGCTGAGTGCCCGGCCGTGAGTGAGCGCAACCGGCGCCTCGTGCTCGACCACCGTCCGACCGGGATGGTCGACCCGAGCGTGGTGCGGCTCGAGGACGGACCCGTCCCCGAGCCGGGTCCGGGCGAGGCGCTCGTCGCCGTCCGCTACCTCTCGATCGATCCGACGATCCGCGGCTGGATGAACGACGCCCCCGGCTACCTGCCGCCGATCGAGATCGGCGCGGTGATCCGCAGCACCGGTCTCGGCGAGGTGATCTCCAGCCGCAGCGACCGCTACCGCCCGGGCGACGTCGTCATCGGCGCGACCGGCTGGCAGGACTACGTCCTCGCCGGCAGCGGCCGGGCGACCATGCAGGTGGTGCCGCCCGGCGTGGCGCCGACGGCGGCGCTCGGCGTGCTCGGCGTCACCGGCGCGACCGCCTACTTCGGCCTGCTCGACGTCGGCGGCCTGCACGGCGGCGACACCGTCGTCGTCTCGGGCGCGGCCGGGGCCGTCGGCTCGATCGCCGGTCAGATCGCCACGATCAAGGGCGCGGGCCGGGTGGTCGGGATCGCCGGGACGGCGGCGAAATGCGCCTGGCTGGTCGACGAGCTCGGCTTCGACGCGGCGATCGACTACCACCGCGACGACGTCGCCGCCCGGCTGCGCGCCGAATGCCCCGACGGGATCGACCTTTACTTCGACAACGTCGGCGGCGAGATCCTCGACGCCTGCCTGGCCCGCCTCGCGCTCCACGGCCGCGTCGTCCTCTGCGGGGCGATCTCCGGCTACAACGACGCTGCGCGGCCGCCGGGACCGACCAACTACATCAACCTGCTCCTGCGCCGCGGCCGGATGGAGGGCTTCATCATCCTCGACTACCTCGACCGCTTCCCCGAGGCCCAGCGCGAGCTGGCGGGCTGGGTCGGCGCCGGCCGGCTCCAGCACGCCGAGCACGTGATCGACGGACTCGAGCGCGCGCCCGAGGCGCTCAACCTCCTGTTCACCGGCGGCAACACCGGCAAGCTGATCGTCAAGGTCTGACGGCCGACCCCGGGACAACCGCTCCCCACCCCCCCGGCCGCGGCGGGGAGCGGCTCCGCCCCGCCGGTCCGGCCGGACCCGCCTGCGCTTGACATCGGCATCTAGGTAAGCGTATCCTTACGGTTAGTGGTTACTAACCGAGTTGACGGCTTCGCGGCGCTGGGTGATCCGACCCGGCGGGCGATCTTCGAGCGCCTGGCCGCGGGGCCGCGGGCCGTCGGGGACCTCGCCCGCGAGCTGCCCGTCAGCCGACCGGCCGTCTCGCAGCACCTCAAGGTGCTCAAGGACGCCGGCCTGGTCCTCGACCGCAGCGCCGGCAACCGCCGGATCTACCGGCTCGACCCCGACGGGGTGGGGGCCCTGCGCGCCTACCTCGACCTGTTCTGGAATCACGCCCTGGCGGCCTTCAAGGCGGCCGTCGAGCACACCGACGAGGAGACCCATGAGCACGCAGGCCGCTGACCCGTCCGTTCGCACCTCGATCGTCGTCACCGCGCCGATCGACCGCGCCTTCTCCGTCTTCACCGACGAGATCGCCACCTGGTGGCCGCCCGGGCACCACATCCTCGAGGGCGAGCTCGCCGAGATGGTGTTCGAGCCGCGGGCCGGCGGCCACGTCTACGACCGCGGCGTCGACGGCAGCGAGTGCCGCTGGGCGCGGGTGCTCGCCTTCGACCGCCCCGACCGCTTCGTCATCAGCTGGGACATCAGCACCGCCTGGAAGCTCGAGACCGACCTCGACCGCACGAGCGAGGTCGAGGTTCGGTTCGTCGCCGAGGCGCCCGACCGCACCCGAGTCGAGCTCGAGCACCGCCACCTCGAGCGCCACGGCGACGGCTGGGAGCAGATGCGCGACGCCGTCGGCTCGCCGCAGGGCTGGGCCGGCGGACTCGAGCTGTTCGCCGCCGCTGCCGGCGGGGAGGCCCGCCCACCGGTGTGAGACCGTTCGCCCCGGATGTGAGTCACCGCACTGTGGTAGGTTCCGCGCGAGGCGATGGCGGCGGGGACGCACATCCGGGTGGGACGGCGAGAGGGCTCGCGGGTCGACCGGCCCGGGTGGGCGCTCGCGCTCGCGCTCGGGGTCGCGGCCACCGCCGGGCTCGGGGCGGCCGGGAGCCCGGCCGCCGCCCTGGGCGCGCGGGCGGCGCCGGCAGCCCGACCCGGGTGCGCCCGGCCCTTCCCGGCCGTCATCCACGACGGGTTCCCCGAGCCGCCGATGCGCGTCAGCCGGCGCGGTCGCCTGGTCACCCGGCTGCGCATGGCCACCGGGCCGGTGACCATCGCCGGACACCGCTACGTCACCGAGACCTACGAGGGCAGCTTCCCCGGACCCACCCTGGTGATGTGCCCGGGCGACCGGGTGACGGTGCATGTGCTCAATCAGATGCAGACGGGCGAACCGACGAACCTTCACGTGCACGGACTGCATGTGTCCCCGCGCGGCAACCACGACAACATCTTCATCACGATCCCCCACGGCCGCCAGCAGACCTACGACTACGCGATCCCGGCCGACCACGACCCGGGGGCGTTCTGGTACCACCCGCATCTGCACATGTTCGTGGCCCACCAGATCTTCGCCGGGCTGTCGGGCGCGATCGTCGTGGAGGGCGGCCTGGACAACGTGCTCGCCCGGGTGCCGCAGCGGCTGATGATGATCCAGAGCACCGAGCTGTGCGGCCCCGACCGCCTGTCGGTGCCCTTCCCGACGACCTCCCCGGCTTCGACCAGCGGCAGCGAGTCGTGCGACTTCCCCAACCGGGTGATCCCGGACGCGCTGACCAACGAGCGCTTCACGCCGCTGCTGGTCAACGGGGCGATCAACCCCGACGTCAAGATCCGCCCCGGGCAGATCCAACGGTGGCGGATCTTCAACGCCAACAACAACCGCATCGTCCACCTGAGCCTCCAGGGCCCGAGCGTCGACGTCCTGGCCCAGGACGGCAACACCCTGCGGTGGATGCGCCCCGCGCACGACCTGCTGATCGGGCCCGGGTCGCGGCGCGAGATCCTCGTGCGCGGCGGCCCGCCCGGGCGCTACCTGATGACCGCGCTGCCGTTCGCCCAGTTCCCGGGCGGCGATCGTCCGGACACCACGTCCAAGGGCGGCGGGCCGACGCCCAACCAGATCGTCCTCACCGTGGTCTCGAGCGGGGCGCCGGCCGGCGACCGCCTGCCGCGCGGGCCCCTGAGCGCGCCGGTCGACCTGCGCGCCGGCCACGTCGACCGCCGCCGGCGGATCGTGTTCTCGGAGACGCCACTGGCCATGAACATGACCGCCTTCAAGATCGACGGGCGCACGTTCGAGCCCGAGCACATCGCGGCGACGATGAAGCTGAACTCGGTCGAGGAGTGGACGCTCGTGAACACCAACACCGAGTGGCACACCTTCCATATCCACGTCAACCCGTTCCAGGTGGTCAGCGTCGACGGGCGCTCGCCGGGCTATGTCGACTACCAGGACAATGTGGCCATGCCGCCATGCCACCTCAAGCCCCACCCGTCCGACCCGGCCGACCCGGTGTGTGCGAGCCCGACCACCGTGGTCATCCGCATGCGTCCGACCGACTTCACCGGCAAGTTCGTGATCCACTGCCATGTCACCAACCACGAGGATCGCGGGATGATGGCGGCGGTCCAGGTTCTGCGCTCGCCGTCGCGCGCGCAGCTGCGGGCCGCGACGTCCCGCAGCGGCGGCTTCACGATCCAGTCGGCGGCCTACGAGGGCGGCGCGGTGGCCGGAGCGGCGGCGACCGCCGCCCGCCAGGTGGCGTTCCTGTGCCACCTGCTCGGCCTGCCGGCCACCGGCGGCCGCACCGTCGCCCCGGCTTGAGCCGACCCGCAGCCGGGTAGACTTGCCGGGCGAATGCCCGAGCGCCCGCCCGACCGACCGTCCCGGCTCGGACCTCCTTCCCCCGCCAGGCGCCGGCCCCGTCGCGCCGGCCTCGCCGGCCTCGCCGGCCGCGCCCCCTCGCTCCGCGGCTTCCGGCGCAAGAACTGGGACGACCACGTCGGCGACCTGGCGACGATGGCCAGCAGCCCCGGCTTCCGGGCCCTGCGCGACGAGATCGTCAGCCTCGCCCACCCGGCGCCGACCGACGTCGTGCTCGACATCGGGGCCGGCACGGGCCTGCTGACCCTGGCCCTCGCGCCGCGGGTGTCGCGGGTCTGGGCGCTCGACGTCTCGGGCGCGATGTGCGAGTACCTCGACGCCGAGGTCGACCGCCACCAGCTCGGGAACGTCGCCACCATCGTGAGCACGGCGGTCACGGTTCCGCTCCCGGCGGCGAGCGTCGACTTGGTCGTCTCCAACTACTGCTTCCATCACCTGCGCGACAGCGACAAGGAGCGGGCGCTCGCCGAGCTGATGCGGGTGCTGCGCCCGGGCGGACGGCTCGTGTTCGCCGACATGATGTTCCGCGTGGGCCTCGTCGATCGCCGCGACCGGGCGGTCATCGTCGGCCTGGTCGGTCGGCTCCTGCGGCGCGGGCCGGCCGGGGTCGTGCGGATCGCCAAGAACGCCTTCCGCTATGCCACCGGGCGCTGGGAGCAGCCGGCCGCCGTCGGCTGGTGGGAGGCGGCCCTGCGGCGGGCGGGCTTCGGCGAGGTGGAGGTCCGGCCGCTGGCGCACGAGGGCGGCATCGCCACCGCCCGCCGCCCGCCGGCCCCGCCGGCACCGGCGTCGGGGCCGGCACCGGGGACGCCCGACGTCGCGGCTCAGTCGGCGAGCGCGGCCTCGAGCGCGGCGTCGAGCTCGGGGTAGCGGAAGGCGTAGCCGAGCGCGGCCGCCCGCTTGGGCAGCACCCGTTGGCCGCCGGTCACGATCTGGGACATCTCGCCGAAGAGCAGGCGGACCGCCGCCTTGGGCACCGGAGCCACCGCCGGACGGTGGAGGGCGCGGCCGAGCGCCTTGGAGAAGTCGGCGTTGGTGGCCGGGGCGGGCGCCGTGGCGTTGACCGGCCCGGCGTAGCGGGCGTCGTCGATGGCGGTCAGGTAGAGGCCGACGACGTCGTCGAGCGAGATCCACGAGACGTACTGGCGCCCGCCGGCCACCGGCCCGCCGAGGCCGGCGCGGAAGGGCGGCAGCATCTTCGCCAGGGCGCCGCCGTCGGCCGCGAGGACGACGCCGGTGCGGAGCATGCACACGCGCAGGCCGAGGTTCGCCCCGGCCGCTGCCGCCTCCTCCCAGGCGACGCAGAGCGCGGCCACCCAGTCCGACCCGGGGGCCGAGTCCTCGTCGAGGGCCTCGTCGCCGCGGTCGCCGTAGTAGCCGACCGCCGAGGCGCAGATCAGGGCCGCCGGACGGGGGGCGGCCGCGGCGACGCCGGCCAGGAGGTTGGCGGTGCCGATCAGGCGGCTGTCGCGGATCAGCCCCTTGGCCGCGTCGGTCCAGCGCTGGGCGATGTTCTCGGCCGCGAGGTGGACGACCGCCTCGACGCCGCTCAGGGCCTCGTGCGGCGCCGGCTCGGTCAGCGGGTCCCAGGTCACCCCGCGCTCGGGGTCGCGGCTGAGGGTGATGACCTCGTCGCCGCGCGCCCGCAGCGCCGCGACGAGCGGTCGGCCGATCAGACCGCTGGCGCCGGTGACGGCGACCTTCATCGGCGGAGGCGGAGCGTCGGCATCGGAGGCTGATGTTACGGAGGGGCCGCCGCCGGCCGCCGGCGGCGCGGGCGGGCGCCTACAGTTGCCGGCGATGGCCGAGCTCTTCCTGATCGACGGCAACAGCCTCGTCTACCGAGCGTTCTTCGCGCTGCCCGAGTCGATCGCGACGTCGACCGGCGAGCCGACGAACGCGATCTTCGGCTTCGCGTCGATGCTGGTCAAGATCGTCAGCGACCACGGCGTGAAGCCGACGATCGTCGTCTGGGACGCCGGCACCTCGGGCCGGACCGAGGTCTACCCGGAGTACAAGGCGCAGCGGCGGTCGCGCCCCGACCTGCTGCGCCAGCAGTGGCCGGCGTTCGACCCGCTGGTCGAGGCGTTCGGCTACCGCAACGTCCGGGTCGACGGCTTCGAGGCCGACGACGTGATCGCCACGATCGCCGAGCGGGCCCGGGAGGAGGCGATCGCGGTGACGATCGTCACCGGCGACCGCGACGCCTTCCAGCTGATCGACGAGCAGGGGCTGGTCAAGGTCATGGCCACGTCGCGGGGGATCACCGAGACCAAGCTCTACGACCACGCGGCGGTGGTCGAGCGCTACGGCATCCCGCCGGCCCTCGTGCCCGACTTCTACGGCCTCAAGGGCGACACGTCGGACAACATCCCGGGGGTGCCGGGGATCGGCGACAAGACGGCCTCGGACCTGCTCCAGCGGTTCGGGACGCTCGAGGCGGTGCTCGGGCACGTCGACGAGGTCGGCGGGGCCAAGCGGCGGGAGAACCTGACCAACCACGCCGACGACGCCCGGGTGTCGAAGCGGCTGGCCACCATGAATCGGGAGATCCCGCTGCCGTTCCCGGTGGCGCAGATGCTCGACGGCGATCCGGACCGTTCGCGTCTGCGCGAGGTGTTCCGCCGGTGGGAGCTGCGCGATCCCCTCCGCCGCCTGGAGGAGGCGCTGGGGAGCGCCGAGGCGGCCGCGCCGGCGCCGGCCGCCGACCGCAGCCTGACCGCCCGCGTGCGCGAGGGGTCGCCCCTGCGCGTCGGCCGGCTGCCCGGCCGCGAGATCGCCCTGGCCGTCCGTCCGCCCGACGTTCCCGAGGGCGCCCTCTTCGGCGACACGTCGCGGTGGCGCTTCGCGGCGGCCGCCGGCGGCGAGGTGCTCGTCGGCGCGTGCGCCGGTCCGGCCGAGGTCGTCGCCGCGGCCGGTGAGCGGCCGGTCGTCGCCCACGACGCCAAGGCCCTCGGGACGATCCCGCCGGGGCTGACCCACGACACCCTGCTCGCGGCCTACCTGCTCGAGCCGGCCCGGCGCGCCTACCCGCTGCTCGAGCTGGCCGAGGAGCGGGGCCTGGCCGCCGCCGTCGAGGATCCGGCCGCGGCCGAGGCGCTGCTCGTGGCGGCGCTGACCGAGCTCCAACGGCCCGAGCTCGTCGAGCGCGGCCTCGAGCCGCTGCTGCGCGAGGTCGAGCTGCCGCTGGTCGGCGTGCTCCGTGGCATGGAGCGCCAGGGCGTGCGCCTGAACCTCGCCCGGCTGGCGGCGATCACCGAGCGCGTGCGGGCCGAGGTCGACCGCCTCGAGCGGGAGATCCACGCGGCGGCGGGCGAGGAGTTCCTGATCGGCTCGCCCCAGCAGCTGGCCGAGATCCTCTTCGTCAAGCTCGGGCTGTCGCGCAAGCGCCGGGGCAAGACCGGCTTCTCGACCGACGCCCGCGTGCTGGCGGCGATCCGGGCCGAGCATCCGATCATCCCCATGGTCGAGCGGTGGCGCGAGCTGTCGACGCTGGTCAAGACCTACCTCGAGCCGCTGCCCGAGCTGGTCGATGCCGACTCGCGGCTGCACACGACCTTCCTCCAGGCGGTGGCGACCACCGGCCGGCTGTCGTCGACCAACCCGAACCTCCAGAACGTCCCGATCCGCACGCCGCTCGGCCGGGAGATCCGCGGCTGCTTCGAAGCCGCGCCCGGCCGCCTGCTGATCTCGGCCGACTACTCGCAGGTCGAGCTGCGCGTCCTGGCCCAGCTGGCCGAGGAGCCCGTGCTCAAGGAGATCTTCCACCGCGGTGAGGACGTCCATACGGCCACCGCCTGCCAGGTCTTCGGCGTCACGCCCGACCAGCTCGACGCCGGGATGCGCTCGAAGGCGAAGATGGTCAACTACGGGATCGTCTACGGCCTGACCGACTACGGGCTGGCCGACCGGCTCCAGATCGACCGGGCCGAGGCGGCCGGCTTCATCGAGCGCTACCTCGAGCGCTTCCCGGCGGTGCGGACGTTCATCGAGCGGACGATCGTCGAGGCGACCGACCGCGGCTACGTGACCACGCTGCTCGGCCGCCGGCGCCAGATCCCGGAGCTTCGGGCGCGCAACTACCAGCAGCGGACGCTCGGCGAGCGCCTGGCCGTCAACACCGTGATCCAGGGCACGGCGGCCGACATCATCAAGGTGGCCATGGTGCGCTGCGACCGGGCGCTGGCCGGCTTCGAGACCCGGCTGATCCTCCAGATCCACGACGAGCTGCTGTTCGAGGGGCCGCCGGAGGAGACCGACGACGTGAGTCGGCTCGTGCGCAAGGAGATGACCGGTGCCTGGGAGCTCGACCCGCCGCTCGCCGTCGATCTCGGGGTCGGGGCCGACTGGCTGGCGGCCAAGTAAGCCGGTCGGGGCGGCCCTGCCGGCGCGCCGCGGCGCCGGCCCGAAGCCGGCCCGCGGCCGACTGGCTGGCGGCCAAGGAGGCCGGTCGGGGCGGCCCCGCCGGCGCCGCGGCGACGGCCCGAAGCCGGCCCTGGCGCCGGCCATGGGAGTAGGCTCCGCTCATGCCGTGGTCCCGTCGGCTGGTGTCGGGCTTGATCGTGCTCTGGCTGGGCGTGACGGCCCTCGCGGCACCGCCGGCCGGCGCTCGCGCTCGCGCTCGCGCGGCGGCGGTGGCGGCGAAGCGGCCGGCGAGCGCGCGCCTCCTGACCTTCGGCTCGTGCGCCGCCCTCGTCGGCTACGCGCGCCAGCACTTCGCGGTCACCGGTGGGCGGGCGGAGCCGCCGGTCGGAGCGGTCGACCAGGTCGGGCCGCCGGCGGCGCGGGTCCCGCTCGGGGCGAGCGTCCAGGGGCCGGCCGCGGCCCCGTCGCCGAGCGCGACCGCCACGCCGCCGAGCTTCTCGACGACCAACGATCAGGAGGTCGGCGTCGACGAGCCGGACATCGTCAAGACGGACGGGCGGACGCTGTTCTCGGTGGCCCAGGGCCGCCTGTTCGCCGTGGCGGTCGGCGGGGCCGCGCCGCAGCTCGTCGGGTCGCTCGACCTCGGGAACGGCGGCTACGGAGCGCAGCTGCTGCTCCGCGGCAGCCGGCTGATCGTGATCTCCTCGGGCGGCTACGCCTACCCGCTCGCCGGCCGGCCGGCGGGCTCGGCGATCGCCTTTCCGCCCAACTACGGGGCAACGACGACGATCCGCGAGGTCGACGTCGGCAACCCGGCGGCGATGAAGGTCACGCGGACGATGACGGTCGACGGCTCGTTCGTCGACGCCCGCCAGAACGGGGCGACGGCGCGCCTGGTGATCAGCTCGCAGCCGCGGGGAATCGGACTGGCCGCCGGTCAGCGGGTCGCCCCGGGCGCCTGGGTGCCGAGCCGCCGCTTCCACAGCGCGCTCACCGGCCGCTCCTACGTGCGGGCGGTCGCCCCGTGCCGGACGATCCGCCGCCCGGGCGTGTTCTCGGGCCTCGGCATGCTGACGATCTTCACCCTCGACCTCGACCGCGGCCTGTACACGGCGGACACCCAGGCGGTGATGGCCGACGCGCAGATCGTCTACGGGTCGACCAGCAGCCTCTACGTCGCGACCCAGCGCTGGATCGACCCCCGGCTGGCGGTGGCCCAGGTCCCCGGGTCGACCACGACGCTGATCAGCCGGTTCGACGTCAGCGATCCGGCGCGCACGACCCTCGTGGCGACCGGCGCCGTGCCCGGCTACCTGCTCAACCAGTTCTCGCTCTCCGAGTACCAGGGCTACCTGCGGGTGGCGACCACCAGCCGGCCGATCTGGTGGGGGGGTGGACCGCCGGCGGGGCTGAGCAGCAGCGCGGTGACCGTCCTCGCCCAGCGCGGCGGCACGCTGACGCCGGTCGGACGGGTCGGCGGCCTGGGCGCCGGCCAGCAGATCCAGTCGGTCCGGTTCGTCGACGCCGCCGGCTACGTCGTGACCTTCCGCCAGGTCGACCCGCTCTACGTGATCGATCTGCGGTCGCCGACCTCTCCGCGGGTCGCCGGCCAGGTCGAGCTGGCGGGCTACTCGGCCTACCTGCACCCGCTCGCGCCGGGGCTCCTGCTCGGGGTCGGGCAGGACGTCGGCACCGGCAACGAGCCGTCGGGGACACAACTCGAGCTCTTCGACGTCTCCGACCCGGCGGCGCCGCGGCTGATCCAGCGGACGCTGGTCGGGGCCGGGTCCTCGAGCGACGTCCAGTACGACCACCACGCCTTCCTCTACTGGCCGGCGACCGGCCTGGCCGTGCTGCCGGTCCAGATCTACAACGCGATCGCCGTCTCGAACACCGGCGTGATCCCGCCGTCGGCGGCGACGATCGCCCCGGCGCCGGCCGGCTTCGTCGGGGCGATCGGCTACCACGTGGACCGGTCGGGCATCACCGAGGTCGGCCGGATCGCCCACCCGCCGACCGCCGGGGGCTATGTCCCGCCGATCAGCCGGTCGCTCGTCGTCGGCGCGCGCCTGTTCACGGTGTCGGACGGCGGCGTGCTCGCGTCGGCGCTCGACAGCCTTGGCCCGGAGACGTTCGTGGCCTTTCCGGTTCCCGTCGTCCCGCCCGGCCCGGTGCCGCTGGCGGCGACGGCCGGGCACTGACGCACGGGCTCGGGCGCTACATGCGGATCGCATGCAAGTACCGTCAGACGATGGTATGCTCTGGTTCACATGAAGCTGATACAGGTTCGAAACGTGCCCGACGCCGTCCACCGGCAGCTCAAGGTGCGGGCGGCCGAGCAGGGCCGGACGCTCTCGGACGTCGCGCTCGGCGCGCTGGTCGAATACGCCGGGCGACCGACGATGGCCGAGGTCTTGGACCGGGTGCGCCGTCGCGAGGCGGTCGAGTTGCCCGGCGGGGCCGCGGCCGCGATCGACGCGGCGCGCCGCGACCGTTGACGAGCGGGCGCGTCGTCTGCGACGCGAGCGCGCTCTTCGAGCTCCTGCTCGGGTCGCGCGCCGGAGCGGAGGTCGATCGCGCGGTGCGGGACCTGCTCGCCGCCGACGCGCCGGCGCTCTACGACGTCGAGATCTGCGCCGCGGCACGATCGCGCGTCGCGCGCGGCGCGTTGACCGCCGCCCGGGCCGGCGAGCTCCTGGCCGACCTGCGGGACCTGCCGATCGTCGCCTGGCCCCACCGTCCGCTGCTCGGGCGGGTGTGGGCCCTGCGGGAGAACGTCTCGGCCTACGACGCGGTGTACGTCGCGCTCGCCGAGGTCCTGGACGCGCGCCTCGTCACGGCCGACCGGCGGCTCGCCCGGGCCGTGGCGGCGGTATCGAGCGTCGAGGTGATCACCGTCGTCTGACCCCGGACGCCGCCGGAACCATCAATGGCAACGGCCGGGGCCTTCAGGCCCAGGTCGACACCGTGTCCGCGGGTCACGGCCGCCGCGCCTACGCCGCGGACGGCACGGGCGCCGCGCCTACGCCGCGGACGGCAGCGGCGCAGGCTGGGCGACAGCGCCGCCGCCGGGCGCGGAGCCCCCGCCGGCGAGGGCGAACGACGGCGGGGCGATCGCCAGGTAGTGGTTGAACGACCAGTCGATCAGGGATCGGCGGCCGAGCCCGCCGATCACGGCGCTGAGCAGGCGGCGGTCGGTCAGGCGCCCGACGGCGTGCTGGGCGCCCAGGAGCCACCGGTACTGCCAGGCGTGATCGGCGCTGAAGGCGCCGTAGCGGTCGAGCGCCTGGTCGCGGGTGATGCGCCCGTCGATCACCAGGCGCAGCTCGCGGCCGAGGGCGAGACCGAAGTAGAGGGCGGTGCGGATCCCCTCGGCGGTCAGGGGCAGGCAGTGGCCGGCGGAGTCGCCGGCGAAGAAGACGCCGTCCTCGACGGCGGGGCGCAGCTGGTGGGGGATCCAGTTGCCCTGGTAGCGGACGGCGTCGACGGCGAGCTCGTCGGCCAGGCGCAGCGTACCGGCCTTGACGTGGTCGCGCGGCTCGAAGGAGCCGACGCCGACGCGGAGCTCGCCGGCGGCCGGGAAGCTCCAGGCGTAGCCGGCGCGGATGTATCGGCGGTCGATCCAGATCTCGAGATCGTCGCCGCCGGCGTGGGGATGGACCTCGAGGCCGCGGGACAACCGGGCCTCGGGCGGCTGGACGGCGGACCGGGGGGCGAGGACGCGGCGCCAGCCGAGGCCGTCGACGACGAGCGGGGCGCGGATCTCGCCGCGGTCGGTGGCGACGACGTGGCGGCGGCCGGGGACGATCGATTCGACCTTGGCCGTCTCGAACTCGGCGTGGGGCGACTGGTCGCGCAGGAGGCCGCAGAGCTCGCGGTAGTCGAAGGTCGAGAACGTCCAGGGCAGGCGGTAGCGGAAGGAGCCCTGCGGCGTGTGGATCACGAGCTCGTCGAAGGTCTGGCGGATCGACCCGCCGAGGTCGAGATTCTCGAGCCACTCGGTCGGCGCGGCGCAGGCCGAGGTCTGGCGCTCGCCGACCTCGTAGCGGTCGATCATCAGCACTTTCGCGCCGGCGCCGTCGAGCTCGCGGGCGACCGCGAGCCCGGCGAAACTGGCGCCGCAGATGAGGACGTCGCAGTCACGGTCGAGGGGCGTCCGGTCGGCCCCGCGCTTTGTCGCCCTGACCGCCATCACGCGGGATGATACGGAGCCCCAGGGGCAGAGCCGGGTGGCGGGCGCTGCGCTACCCTTGGGCCGGTGCAGACACTAATCGACAATCCTTCGGCCTCGATCGTCGAAGGCTCAAATGGCTTGCTGCTCGAGATCGACGGGCAGATCGTTCCCAACTACGACGCGACCCTGCGCCCCTTCGAGGAAGGGGAGGTGGTCACCGGCCATGTGGTGCGCATCGATCAGGACGAGGTCCTGGTCGACATCGGCTACAAGTCGGAAGGCGTCATCCCGGCGAACGAGCTCTCGATTCGCAAGTCGGTCGACCCGCACGACGAGGTCGAGCTCGGCGAGGAGGTCGACGCTCTCGTCCTGACCAAGGAGGATCAGGACGGCCGCCTGATCATGTCCAAGAAGCGCGCGCGCTTCGAGAAGGCCTGGCGCCGGATCGAGGCGGCCGCCGAGTCGGGCGAGCCGGTCGAGGGAACGGTCATCGAGGTCGTCAAGGGCGGCTTGATCATCGATCTCGGGGTGCGCGGCTTCCTGCCCGCCTCGCTGGTCGACATCCGCCGGGTGCCGAACCTCGACGAGTACATGGGCACGAAGATCGAGTGCAAGGTGATCGAGCTCAACCGGTCGCGCAACAACGTCGTGCTCTCCCGCCGGGCCGTGCTCGAGGAAGAGCGCAAGGAGGTCCGCCAGCAGATCCTCGACCGCCTCCAGCCGGGCCTCGTCGTCGAGGGTCAGATCTCGAACATCGTCGACTTCGGCGCCTTCGTCGACCTCGACGGGATCGACGGGCTGATCCACATCTCCGAGCTGTCGTGGTCGCACGTCAACCACCCGAGCGAGCTGCTGTCGATCGGCGACACCGTTCAGGTCAAGGTGCTCGACATCGACCGCGACCGCCAGCGCATCTCCCTCGGCCTCAAGCAGACCCAGGAGGATCCGTGGCAGCGGATCGTCGACACCTACAACGTCGGCGACGAGCTGGCCGGCAAGGTCACCAAGGTCGTCACCTTCGGCGCCTTCGTCGAGATCCTCGACGGCGTCGAGGGGCTCGTGCACATCTCCGAGCTGGCGACCCACCATGTCGAGAACCCGCGCGAGATCGTCCAGCCGGGCGACGACGTGCGGGTCAAGATCCTCGAGATCGACTCCGAGCGCCGGCGGCTGTCGCTGTCGGTCAAGCGGGTCGAGAACCAGATCCTCCCGGTGCGGACGCTCGATCCGGCCGACGGGGACGCAGACGCCGCCGGGGACGGGGACGCCGCCGGGGACGGGGACGCCGCCGGGGAGGCGTCGGACAGCGGCGCCGTCACCGGGGCGGCCGCCGCGCCTGACGTCGAGGCGGCTGCCGCGGCGGGCGCGCCGACCGCGCCCGACGCCGCGGTCGAGGCCGCGCCCGCCGAGGCCGCCGCGGCGCCGCCCGAGACCGCTGGGGCGCCTGAGCCGGCCGCGGCCGCCGCGTCCGAGCCCGCGACCGACCCGGCGCCGGACGCCGGCTAGCACGCCACAGGTTCCGTTCGTCGGGCTGACCGGCGGGCTGGGGGCAGGGAAGTCGACAGCCCTGGCCGGGCTGGAGCGCCTGGGCGCGGCCGTGCTGTCGACCGATGCCGTGGTGCACGAGCTGTACGGGACCGAGGCGGTCCGGGAGGCGGTGCGGGCGCGGCTGGGGGAGGAGGTCATGGCCGACGGCCGGATCGAGCGGGCGGCGGTGGCGCGCCGGGTGTTCGCCGACCCGGCGGAGCGGGCGTGGCTCGAGGGGCTGCTGTGGCCGCTGGTGGGTGAGCGGGTGGCCGCCTTCCGGGCGGCGGCGAGCGGCCGCCGACCGCCGCCGGTGGCGGTGGTGGTGGAGACGCCGCTGCTGTTCGAGGCGGGCCTGGACGGGATCTACGACGCGACGATCGCGGTGAGCGCCGACGACGGGCTGCGGGCGGCGCGGACGGGCGCGCGCGGTCAGGAGGCGCTGGCCGAGCGGGAGGGTCGGCAGCTGAGCCAGGCGGAGAAGGCGCGGCGGGCGACCTACGCGGTCAGCAACTGCGGCACGGTGGCCGAACTGGACGGCCAGCTTGCGGTGGTGCTCGACGATCTCAGGCGGCGATGAGGCGCCCGGCGAGCCGGGGGGCGGTGATGCGCCGACGCGTGCTGGCCCTGAGCGCGGCGGGGGCGGTCGGGCTCCTGCTGGCCTGGCCGCTCCTGCACACCGAGCTGCGCAAGCTGACGCTGCCGCTCGAGCACGCGGACATCATCCGCCAGCAGGCGCGTGAGAAGCAGCTCGACGCGGCCCTGATCGCGGCGGTCATCTACGCGGAGACGAAGTTCGTCTCGCGGCCGTCGTCGGCCGGGGCGGAGGGGTTGATGCAGATCCTCCCGGCGACGGCGAGCTTCCTGGCCCACCGGTCGGGGGCGACGACGTTCACGACGGCCGACCTGGCGACGCCGCAGGTCAACATCGCCTACGGCAGCTACTACCTGCGCTACCTGCTCGACCGCTACGGCCACGACGAGACGCTGGCCCTGGCGGCGTACAACGGCGGCGCGGGGAACGTCGACAGCTGGCTGGCGCGGGCGCGCAGCCAGGGCCAGCCGTTCACGCTCGAGAGCATCCCCTTCCCGGAGACGCGGGCCTACGTGGTCAAGGTCGAGCAGGCGCAGCGCGACTACCGGGCCAACTATGCGGCCGAGCTCGGCCTGGGAGTTCGGTAGGTTGCCCGTGTGACCAACGAGCCGGCGATCCGGGTACGCGGTCTGGTCAAGCGCTACGGCGAGTTCGAGGCCGTCCGGGGAATCGACTTGGAGGTCGCCCGCGGCGAGGTGTTCGCCTTCCTGGGGCCGAACGGCGCGGGCAAGACGACGACGGTCGAGATCCTCGAGGGCTACCGGCCGCGGACGGGCGGCGAGGTCGAGGTTCTCGGCGTCGACCCGGCGGACGCCGACCGGGCCTGGCGCGGGCAGATCGGGATCGTCCTCCAGACGGGCGAGGTGACGCGCGAGCTGACCGTGCGGGAGACGCTGCGCCTGTGGGCGAGCTACCAGGCGGCGCCGCGAGCGGTCGAGGAGGTGGTCGAGCTGGTCGGTCTGGCGGACAAGGCCGACGGGCGGATCGGGCGCCTGTCGGGTGGCCAGCGCCGGCGAGTCGAGGTCGGGATGGCGCTGATCGGCAACCCGGACCTCGTCTTCCTCGACGAGCCGACGACCGGATTCGACCCGGAGGCGCGGCGGCAGTTCTGGGGCGTGATCAGCGGTCTGCGCGACCTGGGGACGACGGTCTTCCTGACCACGCACTACATGGACGAGGCCCAGGCGCTGGCCGACCGGGTGGCCATCGTCAAGGACGGGCGGATCGTCGCCGAGGGCCCGCCGGGCGAGCTGGGACCGGATCGGGCGCGGGTGGGCGTGATCAACTTCCTCCTGCCGGAGGGCACCACGGCGGCGGACCTGCCGCGGCTGCGCGATACGGCGACGGTCAGCGGGCGGCGGGTGACGGTGCGCAGCGAGCGGCCGACGTCGGCGCTGGCGGTGCTGGCGGCGTGGGCCGAGCCGAAGGGGGGCGAGCTCCCGGAGCTGACGGTGAGCCGGCCGTCGCTCGAGGACGTCTACCTCGAGCTGACGGGGACGCCGTGAGCGACGCGCGCCGGGCCGCCGAGCAGCTCCGGGCCGATCTCTTCGTCTTCCGGCGCAACCCGGCGTCGATGTTCTTCACGGCGATCCTGCCGATCATCTTCATGGTCCTGTTCGTGTCGATCTTCGGCAACCAGACCGACAGCAAGCTCCACGTCAAGATCTCGACGCTCCAGGTGCCGGGCTTCATCGCGCTGGCCGTGACGTCGGCGTCGTTCCTCGGCCTGGCCATCGGGCTGGTCCGGGCCCGGGAGGACGGCGTGCTCAAGCGGGTGCGGGGGACGCCGATCCCGTCGTGGGTGGTGTTCGCGGGGCGCGTCGGCGTGGCCATCGTCACCGCGGTCGGGGTGTCGGTGATCCTCCTGGTGCTGGGCCGGCTCCTCTACGGCGTCGACCTGAAGCCGTCGCGCGTGCCCGAGCTCCTCCTGACGCTGGCGGTGGGGGCGACGGCGCTGAGCGCGGTCGGGATCTTCTACTCGGGGTTGATCCCGTCGTTCGACGCGGCGCCGGCGATGACCAACGCGGTGGTCCTGCCGCTGTACTTCATCTCCGGCGTGTTCGTCCCGACCTCGCAGCTGCCGCACTGGCTCGGCCAGGTGGCGAGCGTGTTCCCGATCAGGCCGCTCAACGACGCCCTCTACGCGTGCTTCAACCCGGCGTCGACCTACCCGTGGGGGAAGCTCGCGGTGCTGGCGGGGTGGGGCGTCGGGGCGCTGCTGGTGGCGATGCGGACCTTCTCGTGGGTGCCGCGGCGCGACGCGGAGTAGGCGTGCGGCGGGGGGGCGGGATGCGGCTTTGGAGCGGGGGTCGGCCAGCGCGGCCGGGTTTTCGCCTGGACGGCGTGTAGCCTCGATCTGTATGCCCGCGTTCAAGCTCGACGAGATCTTCACGCCGGCCGCCGACCAGCCGAAGGCGATCAGGGAGATCGCGGCGTCGATCGAGGCCGGAGATCGGTTCACCACGCTCCTGGGGGCGACGGGGACGGGCAAGACGATGACGATGGCCGGGGTCATCCAGGAGGTCCAGCGGCCGGCGCTGATCATCGCCCACAACAAGACGCTGGCCGCCCAGCTGTGCAACGAGTTCCGGACCTACTTCCCGGAGAACTCGGTCGAATACTTCGTCTCCTACTACGACTACTATCAGCCGGAGGCGTACGTCCCGAGCCGGGACCTGTACATCGAGAAGGATTCGTCGATCAACCAGGAGATCGACCGGTTGCGCCATTCGGCGACCGCGGCGGTGCACGCCCGCCGCGACGTGGTGATCGTGGCGTCGGTGTCGTGCATCTACGGGTTGGGGTCGCCGCAGGTGTACGAGATGAACATGCAGCTCCTGCGGCGGGGGGAGGAGATCGACCGGGACAAGCTCCTGCGCAAGCTCGTGTCGATCCAGTACACGCGCAACGAGACGGTCCTGGCCCGGGGCAACTTCCGCGTGCGGGGCGAGACGCTCGAGATCTTCCCGGCCTACGCGGAGACGGCCTATCGGGTGGCGCTGTTCGGCGAGGAGGTCGAGTCGCTCGCCGAGTTCGACCCGTTGACCGGTGAGGTCCTGGCCAGCGACCTCGAGCACATCGCGATCTGGCCGGCGACCCACTACAACGTGGCCGAGGGGACGATCGAGCGGGCGGTCGAGGAGATCGGCCGGGAGCTGGCCGAGCGGTGCGCCGAGCTCGAGGCGGAGGGCAAGCTGCTCGAGGCGCACCGGCTGCGCCAGCGGACGCAGTACGACATGGAGATGATGCGGGAGGTCGGCTTCTGCTCGGGGATCGAGAACTACTCGCGCGTGCTCGACGGACGGCAGCCGGGCGACCGGCCGTACTGCCTGCTCGACTACTTCCCGAAGGACTTCGTCTGCTTCATCGACGAGTCCCACCAGACGGTGCCGCAGCTGGGGGGCATGTACGAGGGCGACCGGTCGCGCAAGCAGACGCTCGTCGACTACGGCTTCCGCCTGCCGAGCGCGCTCGACAACCGGCCGCAGCGGTTCGAGGAGTACCTGTCGATCACGCCGCAGATCGTCTTCGTGTCGGCGACGCCGGGCGAGTACGAGCGGACGCGGTCGGGCCGGGTCGTCGAGCAGATCGTCAGGCCGACGGGGATCGTCGACCCGGTGGTCGAGGTGCGCCCGACGCGCCACCAGATCGACGACCTGATGGCGGAGATCCGCCTGCGGGTGGAGCGCAGCGAGCGGGTGCTGGTGACGACGCTGACCAAGAAGATGTCGGAGGACCTGTCGGGCTACCTGCTGGAGCTGGGGTTCAAGGCCCGCTACCTCCACTCGGAGATCGACACGCTCGAGCGGATCCAGATCATCCGGGGCCTGCGCCTGGGCGAGTACGACATCCTGGTGGGGGTCAACCTCCTGCGCGAGGGTCTCGACCTGCCGGAGGTCACGCTGGTGGCGATCCTCGACGCCGACAAGGAGGGCTTCCTGCGGGGGGAGACGTCGCTGATCCAGACGATCGGCCGGGCGGCGCGGAACATCGAGGGGACGGTGCTGATGTACGCCGACCGGGAGACGAAGGCGATGAAGGCGGCGCTCGAGGAGACCGACCGGCGGCGGGAGATCCAGCTGGCCTACAACGTCGAGCACGGGATCACGGCGGCGTCGATCGTCAAGGGGGTGTCGGACATCTCGGACTTCCTGATCGCCGAGTCGAAGACGCCGAAGCGGCGGCGGCGGGCGCGGCGGGAGACGGAGAACGTCGAGCCGCACGAGCTCGAGCGGACGATCATCGAGCTGGAGGAGGAGATGTTCGAGGCGGCGGCCGACCTGCGCTTCGAGTATGCGGCCCGGCTGCGGGACGAGTTGCGCGACCTGCGCCGGGCGCTGGGCGACGTCCAGCGCCACGAGGCGCCGACGCCGGGCTGAGGTCGGTGGCCGCGGCCACCGCTTCGCGTGGTGGCCGGGGGCCGACGATCCCAGCCGGAGCGCCGCGACCGCCGAGCGGGCGGGCAAGTCGCCGGCGAGCACTAGTCTTGGCCGATGGACCCGACGTCCCGACCGATCGTGCGCCGCGACTTCCCGCGCGCGGTGGACGGGTATGACCGGGCGGCAGTCGACGCCCATCTCGAGGCGCTCGCCGCCGCCGCCGGGGAGGACCCGTCGACGGCGCGGGGGGCGGTCGGCGGCGCGCCCCCGACCGACCACGACGTGCTCGCCGCCGGCCGGCTCATCCTCGGACAGATCACCGCCCTGCGGGTCGAGCTGAAGCACGTGTCGTCGGCGCTGCGGGAGCACGGCGTGACGATCAGCGACGCGCTCGAGGAGCTGCTGGACCCGGGCGCCGGCCCGGACGACCGCCTGCTCGCGGCCGCGCCGCTCCCCGCCTCCGCGCCGACCCCGCTACCGGCCGCGGCCGCGGCCGCCGCGTCACCGCCCGACCGGACCCCGCCGATGCCGGCCATCGCGCCGGCGGCCGCACCGGCGGGGGAGGTCGCGGCCGCGGCGTCGCCGCCCGGGCCGGCCGCGCCGATGCCGGCCGCCGCGCCGGCTGAGGGGGCGGCGGCCGCACCGGCTCAGGGGGCGGCGGCCGCACCGGCTGAGGAGGCGGCGACCGCGGCGTCGCCGCCCGACCGGGCCGCGCCGATGCCGGCCGCCGCGCCGGCTCTGAGGGCGACCGCCTCACCGGCGGGCGCGGCCGCGTCGTCGCCTCCCGACGGGAAGCCGGACCCGGCAGAGGCCGACCGGTCGGCCGCGATCGAGGACGCCCGGCTCGTGGCGCTGGACCTGGCCCTGGGCGGCCGCAGCCGGGCGGAGATCGAGCGCGAGCTGGCCCGGTTCGACCTCCCCGACCGGGCCGGCCTGGTGGACGCCGTGCTCGCGGCAATCGCCTAGACCCGCTGCGGACTGCGGGGCTCGTGGGCGCTGAGGGGCCCGCCGCCCGCGCGGATGATCGCTAGTCGGCCGAGGCCGAAGTCGCCGCCTCGCTGCCCTCCGCGTTCACGGTCGCCGAGGAATCGTCGCCGGCGTTCGCGTCCCCGCTCGGCCCGGTCGTGGTCGCCGGCGTGGATCTCGATGGAGGACCCGACCCATGGCCGCATCATGACCCCGCCCCGGCCCCACGCACGACCTCCATGACGGACAAGAAAAAGCTGCTTGACAAAAAGAACTGTCGGTGAGAAGGTTCGGTCATGCACGAGATCGCCGTCATCGACAACGCCGCCGCCGCCGAGGCGTCGCTGGATCCGATCCGCGCCCGCCTGCTCGCCGAGCTGGCCGAGCCCGCGTCGGCCAGCGCGATCGCCGCCCGCGTCGGCCTCACCCGCCAGAAGGCGAACTACCACCTGCGGGCGCTGGAGCGCCATGGCCTGATCGAGCTCGTCGAGGAGCGCCGCAAGGGCAACTGCACCGAGCGCGTCCTCCAGGCGACGGCCGCGTCGTATGTGATCTCGCCGAGTGCCATGGCCGCGGTCGCGCCCGACCCGTCCCGCGACCCCGACCAGCGGTCTGCCCGCTGGCTGCTCGCGCTAGCCGGCCGCCTCGTCCTCGAGGTCGGCGAGCTCATCAGCCGGGCGAGCGCGGCCGGCAAGCCGGTCGCGACGCTCGCCATCGACAGCGAGGTCCGGTTCGCCTCGGCTCAGGATCGCGCCGCCTTCGCCGTCGACCTGGCCGCCGCCGTCAACGGGCTCGTCGCCCGGTACCACGACGAGGCCGCGCCCGGCGGTCGCCCCCACCGCTTCGTCGTCGCCCTCCATCCGACCATCACCAAGACCAAGGAGCCCCGGTCATGAGCCGTGCATTCGAGATCACCCGCGAAGTCGACCTGCCCGCCGCCCCGGACGACGTCTGGACGGCGATCACCGCCGACACCGCGGCCTGGCAGTTCCCGACCGGGATGGAGATCCCCGCCGGCGCCTCGCCGCCCGAGGGCGCGCCCATCGCCACCTGGGACCCGCCCCACCGCCTCGTCATCCGCATGGAGTCGCCGGACGGGACCTTCAACGCCCTCGACTACGCGATCGAGGCCCGCGCCGGCGGGACGGCCCACCTGCGCTACGTCCACACGGGGATCCTGGCCGACGAATGGGAGGATCAGTACGACGCCATCGACGGCCACACCGACTTCTACCTCCACACCCTCGGCCAGTACCTCGAGCACTTCAACGGCCGCCAGGTCACCTACGTCGGCCAGCCGTCGGCCGGGATCGAGGGGCCGCCGGCCGCGGGCGGGGCGGACGCGATGGACGCACTGCGCGCTGCCCTCGGCGTCTCCGCCGGCGCCGCCGTCGGCGACGCCGTGCACGCCTCGCTCGCCGACGCCGGCCCCCTCGACGGCGTGGTCGACTACTCGACGCCGGCCTTCCTCGGCGTCCGCACCGCCGACGGCCTCTACCGGTTCTTCGGACGCAACCACTACGGCAGCGTCGTCGGCATGAGCGCCCACCTGTTCGTCGCCGATGTCGACGCCGCGGCGCACGAGGCGGCGTTGAAGGCTTGGCTCGACGGCGTCTACGCGTAGGCCGTGTGGGCGGCGGCACCGCCGCCGCCCTCGCCGGGGAACGTCTGTTCACCCGACTGGAATCCCGGCGTCTCGCCAACCACGACTCTGCACCTTCGTGCCGGCGTCCAAGGCAGGTTGGTCGGCCCAGGCTGGATCTCGGATACCGGAGCGGCGCGTCGTGACCGGCGGCCGCGGCCGGCCAACCGCCGTGTCTGGCCTCTGCGGTGCAGGTTCGCCGTCGATCTCCCGGAAAGTCCGCGATCCTCCCCTGGCGAACGTACGTTCGCCCAGCTAGAATCCACAACGAGTGCCGTCCACCAGTCAGATCGTCGTCTCCGGTGCCCGCGAGCACAACCTGAAGGACGTCTCTCTCGTCCTGCCGCGCGAGGCCCTCGTCGTCATCACCGGCCTCTCCGGCTCCGGGAAGTCGAGCCTCGCCTTCGACACGATCTACGCCGAGGGCCAGCGGCGCTACGTCGAGTCGCTCTCCGCCTACGCCCGCCAGTTCCTCGGTCAGATGGACAAGCCCGACGTCGACTCGATCGAGGGGCTCTCGCCGGCGATCTCGATCGATCAGAAGACGACGTCGAAGAACCCGCGCTCGACCGTCGGCACGGTGACCGAGATCTACGACTACCTGCGCCTGCTCTGGTCGCGGATCGGCAAGCCCCACTGCCACAAGTGCGGCGCCCCCATCGCCGGCCAGTCGGTCGAGCAGATCGCCGACCAGGTGATGGAGCTGGCGCCGGGCACGCGGTTCCTCGTCCTCGCCCCGATCGTCCGCGGGCGCAAGGGTGAGTACGGCAAGCTGTTCGACGAGCTCCGGACCGAGGGCTACACCCGCGTCGCCGTCAACGGCGAGCTGCGGCTGCTCGAGGAGCCGATCGTCCTCGACAAGCGCTACAAGCACGACATCGCCGTGGTCGTCGACCGGCTCGTCATGCGCCCCGAGGTCCGCAAGCGCCTGGTCGACTCGATCGAGACCGCCGTCGCCCTGGCCGATGGCCTGCTGACCGTCGAGCTCGTGCCCCGGGACGGTGACCCGACCCCGCCCCAAACCCTCACCTTCTCAGAGCGGTTCGCCTGTCTGAAGTGTGGAACCTCGATGCCCGAGCTCGAGCCGCGGATCTTCTCGTTCAACTCGCCGCACGGCGCGTGCGAGCGCTGCCACGGCCTGGGCTCGCAGCGGGAGATCGACCCCGAGCTCGTCGTGCCCGACCCTCAGCTGTCGATCTCCCAGGGGGCGCTGGCCCCGTGGTCGGCCAGCGCGTCCGACTACTACGAGCAGATGACGCTCGGCATCGCCGAGCAGTACGGCGTCGACCTCGAGCGGCCGTGGCGCGAGCTCGAGCAGGAGCACCGCGATCTCTTCCTCCTCGGCACCGCCGGCGTCCCGGTCCAGGTCACCTACAAGAACCGCTACGGCCGCCGGCGGTCCTACGCCGCCCGCTTCGAGGGGATCCTCCCCAACCTCGAGCGCCGCTACCGGGAGACCGACTCCGAGTGGACGCGCGAGCGGATCGAGGAGTTCATGAGCGTCCGCCCGTGCCCGGCCTGCGCCGGCGCCCGCCTGCGGCCCGAGTCGCGCGCCGTGCTCGTCGCCGGGACGCCGATCGAGCGCTTCACCGCCCTCTCGGCCCGCCGCGCCCTCGTCTGGCTCGAGGAGGTCGAGCTCTCCACCACCGATCGCCACATCGCCCGGCTGATCCTCCGCGAGATCGAGGAGCGTCTGCGCTTTCTCGAGAACGTCGGCATCGGCTACCTCTCGATGGATCGGGCGGCCGCCACCCTCTCCGGCGGTGAGGCCCAGCGGATCCGGCTGGCCACCCAGATCGGCTCGTCGCTGGTCGGCGTGCTCTACATCCTCGACGAGCCGTCGATCGGCCTCCACCAGCGCGACAACGCCAAGCTGATCGCCACGCTCGAGCGGCTGCGCGACCTCGGCAACACCGTGCTCGTCGTCGAGCACGACGAGCAGACGATGCGCGCCGCCGACCACCTCGTCGACCTCGGGCCCGGCGCCGGCGAGCACGGCGGCCGGATCGTCGCCGAGGGCACCGCGGCCGAGGTCGAGCTCGTCGCCGAGTCGCTGACCGGCCAGTTCCTCGCCGGCACCCGGCGGATCGAGGTGCCGGCGCGGCGGCGCGTGCCGACCGGCGAGGTCGAGATCCTCGGCGCCGCCGCCCACAACCTCCGCGGCATCGACGTCCGCCTGCCGCTCGGCACGCTCACCTGCGTGACCGGCGTCTCCGGGTCGGGCAAGTCGACGCTCGTCAACGAGGTCCTCTACAAGGCGGTGGCCAACCGCCTCCACCGCGCCCGCCAGCGGCCGGGCGCCCACCGGGCGATCCGTGGACTGGAGGCCCTCGACAAGATCATCGCCGTCGACCAGTCGCCGATCGGCCGGACCCCCCGGTCCAACCCGGCCACCTACACCGGCCTCTTCGACGTCATCCGCGACCTCTTCTCCAAGACGGTCGAGGCCCGCGCCCGCGGCTACAAGCCAGGCCGCTTCTCGTTCAACGTCAAGGGCGGCCGCTGCGAGGTCTGCCGCGGCGACGGACAGCTGCGGATCGAGATGCACTTCCTGCCCGACGTCTACGTTCCGTGCGAGCAGTGCCACGGCCGCCGCTACAACCGCGAGACGCTCGAGGTCCGCTTCAAGGGCAAGACCATCGCCGACGTGCTCGACATGCCGGTCGAGGAGGCCGTCGTCTTCTTCGAGCACATCCCCAAGGTCCGCCGGCGCCTGGAGACGCTGCGCGACGTCGGGCTCGGCTACATCCGCCTCGGCCAGCCGGCGACCACGTTGTCCGGCGGCGAGGCTCAGCGGGTCAAGCTGGCCACCGAGCTGTCGAAGATCGCCACCGGCCGGACCCTCTACATCCTCGACGAGCCCACCACCGGCTTGCACTTCGCCGACGTCCAGCGCCTGCTCGAGGTCCTCCAGCGGCTGGTCGACGCCGGCAACACCGTCGTCGTGATCGAGCACAACCTCGACATCATCAAGTCGGCCGACCGGCTGATCGACATGGGCCCCGAGGGCGGCGACGAGGGCGGGCTGGTGATCGCGTCGGGGACGCCCGAGGAGGTCGCCGCCGTACCCGGCTCCCACACCGGCCACTTCCTCGCCGAGCTCCTCGCCCCGCCCCGGCCGCTCGCCCGGCCGCGCCGCCCCCGGCGCCGGGTGGCCGCCGCCAGCTGACGCCGCGGCGGCGGGCGACCGTAGCCTCGGGACCGGCCGTGGCGCCGGGTGGCCGCCGCCAGCTGACGCCGCGGCGGCGGGCGACCGTAGCCTCGGGACCGGCCGTGGCGCCGGGTGGCCGCCGCCAGCTGACGCCGCGGCGGCGGGCGACTGTAGCCTCGGGACCGGCCGTGCGTAAACATGCCCCCCTCATGCGCCCCGACCCGAACCGCCGCGGCGGATCCCCCGCGCTGCGCCCGGCGCTCGCCGCGGCCCTCGCGGCTGGCCTGCTGGGCGGCTGCGGCGCCACCGGCAGCACCACCGGCGCCGGCGCCGCTGGTGGTGGCGGGGCCGGAGGCGCGACGTCGACGGCGAGGACCGACCCACCGCGGATCGCCGCGGTCGGCAGGTCGGCCAAGGGCGCGCCCGCTCCCCACCTGATCCGTCTCAGCCGGGCGGCCGCCCGCCACCGCAAGCTCCCCGCCCCGCCGCCCCTGGCCACCGGGGTGGCCGTCGTCTCCGGCAAGGCGACCGCCCAGGCCGATCCGTATCCGGCCGCCGCGAGCGCGGCCGCCGTCTCGCCCGGCGCGGCGTCCGACGCCCAGATCAAATCCGAGCTCGCCCAGGCGGCCAAGGCCGGGATCGCCATCGCACCGTGCACGAGCGTCCAGACCTGCAACCAGAGCTCGACCTTCTCGCTCGGCGCGACCGGCAACTGGGCCTTCCCGATCCAGCCCCTCGGCGTCGTCCTCGACCCGTCGACCTGGACCGAGGATCAGGGCATCGACATCGCCACCGCCGGCGGCGCCTGTGGCAGCTCGGCCTACCTGGTGGCGATCACCTCGGGCACGATCGTCCGCGAGGGGATACCCGGCTTCGGGCCGTACGCGCCGGTGATGAGGGTCGACGGCGGCCCGTACGCCGGCTGGTACGTCTACTACGGCCACGCCGCCCCGGCGCTCGTCCCGGTCGGCGCCCACGTCCGGGCCGGCCAGCCGATCGCCGCCGTCGGCTGCGGCATCGTCGGCATCTCCTCCGGCCCTCACCTCGAGATCGGCATGACCCCGCCCGGTCCGACCGACTGCTGCCCGGCGCTCCTTTCGACCGCCCCGGCCGTCGGCGGCCTGATGCAGCAGCTCCTCGCCCGGTCGCGCTAGCTCCTAGCGCGCGCGGCCCAGGCGCTCGAGCACGCGCAGCACGGCGGCGAGATCGTCCGCCGGCACCTCGCGCAGCGCGGCCGGCGGCTCGTCCATGATCGCGTCGGCCCGGGCCGCGACCGCGCGGCCGGCCGCGGTCAGCTGGACGAGCTTGGCCCGCCGGTCCTCCGGGTGGGGGAACCGCTTCACCAGCCCGCGCGCCTCGAGGTCGTCGACGATCAGGGTGACGTACGGCGGGTCGGCCGCCAGGCGCTCGGCGAGCGCCCGCAGCGTGAGCGGCCGCGTGGCCAGCCGCCGCAGCGCCCGCACCCGCGCGAAGCTCAGGCCGAGCGCCTCCGAGACCGCGACCTTGCGGTCGTCGTCGAGCACGACGTCGGACATCGCGCGCCAGGCGCGCCGCGCGAGGTCCGTGTCGCCTGCGCCGGCCATCATGCCCCCTGCGGCGCCTCTGCCAGCCGCGCCGCCGTCCGCTCGGCGCTGGCCATCGCCGCCGGGGTGCTCGCCGCCAGGCCCAGGGCCACGATGACGGCCCCCACGGCGGCGATGAGCCACCACGCCGGGTGGCTGGCCGAGGCCAGGTGGTCGCGGAGCGACCGGTCGACCTTCGCGACGGCGAGCGCCCCGGCCACCGCGACGCCGAGGGTCAGCCCGACCTGCCGGCTCGTCGTGGCCACGGCCGCGGCCACACCGGCCTGACTCGCCGGCATGCCCGACACGGCGGTGTTGGTGATCGGCGGGTTCACCGCCCCGAAGCCGAGACCGAACACGCAGTAGGCGCTCAGCAGCCAGGGGAGAGGCGTGGCGGCGCTGAGCGACACGAGCATCAGGCCGCCCACCCCCAGCCCGAGGCCGCCCACGACCAGCGGCCCGCGCACCCCCCGGGCGCCGACGACCCGGCCGGCGATCGGGCCGCACAGGACCGTCATGGCCGCGATCGGCAGCGTGCACAGGCCGGCGCTCGCCGGTGACAGGCCGCGCACCTCCTGCAGGTAGAGCGTGTTCAGAAACAGGAAGCCGCCGAACGCCGTGAACGCGGCGACGGCGATGACCGTCGCCGCGGCGAACGGCCGGCTGGCGAAGAAGCGCGGCTCGATCAGCGGCTCGCGCCGGCGCAGCTCGTAGCCCACCAGCGTCACGAGCGAGACGCCCGCGGTCAGCCCCAGGCCGACGATCGACGGCGAGCCCCAGCCCAGGCTCGGGCCTTCGATGATCGCCGAGGTCACGCTGGCCAGCAGCACGATGACCAGCACCTGGCCGACCGGATCGACGCGCCGCGGCCGCGGCGCCCGCGACTCCGGGACGAAGCGCGCCGTGAGCGCGATCGCCGCCAAGCCGATCGGGATGTTCACGAGGAAGACGGCCCGCCAGCTCAGCCCCACGAGGACGCCGCCCAGGACCGGCCCCAGCGCCAGGCTGATGCCCACGACGGCGGCCCAGACGCCGATCGCCCGAGCCCGCTCGCGCGGATCCTCGAACGTGTTGCGGATGATCGACATCGCGACCGGGTTGAGCATCGCGCCGCCGATGCCCTGAAGCATCCGGAAGCCGATCAGCCAGCCGATCCCCGGCGCCAGGCTGCAGGCCAGGGAGGCGACCGTGAACAGCGCGAGCCCGAGCTTGAACACCCGGGCGCGACCCAGGCGATCCGCGGTGGACCCGCCCAGCATCAGCAGGCTCGCCAACACGACCGTGTACCCGGCCGTGGTCCACTGCAGCGAGGAGACCGACGCGGCGAAGTCGCGCCGGATCGACGGCAGCGCGACGTTGACGATGGTCACGTCCATCCCCACGATCAGCAGGCTCAGGCAGCAGATCGCGAGGATGAGCCGCGGGCGCGGGCGCGGGCGTCCACCTACGTCCGCCTCGGCCCGCGTCGCCATAGTAGTGATAGGCATATAATGAATATACCAGTATAACGATATAGGAGCGGGCGTCGGGTGGGGTGGGGCCGCCTCTCGGGAGGGTCAGACGATCCGCCAGGCCCTGGTCGTCTGACGCCCACGGCCACGGCCAGCCGATCGCCGCCGTCGGCGGCGGCATCGGCGCCATCTCCGTCGAGACCGGCATGACCCCTGTCCGACCGACTGCGGCCCGGGCTCCTTTCGACCGCCCCGACCGTCGCCGGCCTGACGCGGCAGCTTCTCGCCCGGTCGCGCCGACCGCCTGGCGGGAGGGTGCGCAGGCTTGTCATTCGGGACCGACGGTGAGATCATCTCGACGGCGGGCCGGGCGGATTCGGTCCGGGCGGGAATGAGATGCCGGCGAGGGCGCGCTGGTCGCGCCTGAGGGACTGGAGAGAGAGATGAAGCGCTTGGCTGCAGTATCCGTGGCCGTGTTGACCTCAGCCATCGTCATGCTCGGCGGTTTCGCCGGCCCGGCCTCGGCGACACGAGCGGGTGGCACCCAGCGCTTCACGATCATCCTCACCGGCCCGACCGGCGGCCTGGTCCTCGCCCGGGGGGCGTTCACCGCGGCCGGGAGAGACGTCGAGAACCAGACCAGCGCCACCACCGGGACCAGCGCCTTCACCTTCGCCGACGGCACGATCACGGCCAGCCACACCGACGACCCGGGCGGCCGCTCGAGCTTCAATCCCGCCGCGTGCGTTGGGCGCTTCAGCGCCACCGGGACCTTCGTGGTCACCGGCGGAACCGGTGCCTATGCCGGCATCAGCGGACATGGCACGTATCGCGTCCACGGTTTCTTCATCGAGGCCCGCACGCCGACCGGGTGCGGCGCGCAGATCGGCGGCCTGACGGTGATCCGCGCTGCGGGTCCCGTGTCGTTCTCCTAGCCGTCGATCCCGCAAGCGTGTGGGCGCGGGCCCGCGACGCCGCCGGACGCCGGCGCCGGCCGGTCGTCGCCGTGGGCGTCAGACGACGAGCCCGTGGCGAATCGTGTTCTCGCTGGCCACGCGCGGCTCGACGAACTGGAGCAGGTAGTCGGGGCCGCCGGCCTTGGTCCCGTTGCCCGAGAGGTGGTTCCCGCCGAACGGCTGGCGGCCGACCACGGCGCCCGTGATGTGGCGGTTGACGTAGAGGTTGCCGACCGGCAGCTCGGCCAGCGCCCGGCGGACGTGGTCGGGGTGGCGCGAGAAGAACCCCGCCGTCAGCCCGAACGGGCTGTCCCGCACGACGGCAAAGGCCTCGTCGAGCGATCCGACCACCTCGAGCGCGAGCAGCGGGCCGAAGAGCTCCTCGCTCAGGATCGGCGAGTCGCCCGGCAGTCCGGTCACCAGCGTCGGCGCCACGAAGTGCCCGCCCCCCGGCGGCAGGCTCCGCGCGGCGCTCAGCACGCGCCCGGTCGCCCGGGCCAGCTCGACGTAGCGCTCCAGGCGCGCCCGCGCGCCGGCTTCGATCAGCGGTGGGACCTCGGTCGCGAAGTCCTCGGCCTGGCCCACCACCAGCAGGTCGATCGCCCCGGCCAGGCGGCGCCCGAGCTCCTCGGCCAGGTCCGGCACGACCAGCAGCCGGGCCGCGGCCGAGCACTTCTGCCCGGCGTAGGAGAACGCCGACTGAAGCACCGCCGGGACCACCTCGTCGAGATCGGCGTCGACATCGACGATCACGCAGTTCTTCCCGCCGAGCTCGGCCACGACCCGCTTGAGCTGCCGCTGCCCCGGGGCGACGGCCGCTGCCGCGGCGAGGATCTCGAGACCGACGGCCTGCGAGCCGGTGAAGGCGATCGTGTCGACCTCGCCGCCGACCAGCGCCCGGCCGACCTCGCCGTCGCCGAGGAGGAGGCCCAAGGCCCCGGCCGGGACGCCGGCCTGGTGGAGGATCGCCACCAGCTCGGCCCCGCAGGCCGGCGCCTGCTCGGCCGGCTTGAGCACCGCCGTGTTACCGGTGGCCAGCGCGGCCGCCGTCATCCCCGCCGGTATGGCCAGCGGGAAGTTCCACGGCGCGATCACCGCGGCCACGCCGCGCGCGGCGTAGGACATCGTGTTGCGCTCCCCCGGCGGCGAGATCAGCTCGCGCCCGGCGGCCAGGGCCACCGCCCCGCGGGCGTAGTACTCGAGGAAGTCGATCGCCTCCGCCACCTCCGCGGCCGCGTCGGCCCACGGCTTGGCGCACTCGCGCACGATCAGCGCCGCCAGCTCGGCCCGGCGCCCGCGCATCAGCTCGGCCGCCCGGCGCAGGATCTCCGCCCGCTCCCCGGCCCGCCGCCCGGCGGCCCAGTCGCCGGCGGCCGCCCGCCCGGCGGCCAGCGCCCGCCCGGCGTCGGCCGCCTCGGCGCCGGCGTACTCGGCCACCACCCGGTCGGGGACCCCCGGGTCGGTCGACCGCGCCGGCGGGCCGCCGCCGATCGGCTCGCCGTCGACCAGCGAGGACAGGGCGCGCGGCCCGGCCGCGTCGAGCCCGGCCAGCGCCTCCCGATGGGCGGCGCGCACCTGCGGGCGCCGGAGCTCGGCCAGCGGCTCGTTGGTGAACGGCGGCAGGGTCACGGCGCCCGCAGCAGATCCTCGAGCCGTCCGCCCACCGCCGCCTGGTGGAGGAAGCTGTCGTTGCTCGTGTTCTCGAGCAGCCGCCGCACGAGGTAGGCCATCCCGGCGACGAGGTCGCCCACCGGGCTGTAGACCCGGACCCGCAGGCCGCTGGCCGCCAGCGCCCCGGCCAGGGCGTCGCCCAGGCCGCGGAGGACCTGGAACTCGACGTCGGCCTCGGCGCCCGCCCGGCGGGCCGCGACCACGGCGTGGGCGATCGATCGCAGGTTGTGCGAGCCGATCAGCGGGCGCACCACGTCGCGGGCGTCGATCAGCCGCTGGGTCAGGATTTCGAAGTTGCGATCGGTCTGCGCCTTCTCGGCGAACACCGGCGGCGCCCAGCCGTGCTGGGCGGCCTGCGCCGCCTCGGCGTCCCAGTAGGCGCCCTTGACCAGGCGGACGGCCAGGCGCGGCCGCCGGCCCGCCGCCGCCGCCGCCGCGATCACCCGCTCGAGGATCTCACCGCTCTCGCGCAGGTAGGCCTGGACGACCAGTCCCGCCGACGGGCCATCCCGAAACTCCGGCTCGGCCAGGGTGCCCACGGCCAGCTCGAGCGCCGCCTCGTGGGTGTCGTAGGCCTCGGAGTCGATCTGCACGTGGGCGCCCAGCTCGCGGGCCAGGGCGAGCAGCGCCCGCAGACGCGGCCTGGCCGCCCCCGCCCGCTCCGGCGCCTGGGCCCGCAGCAGCGGGGTCAGGGCCGACAGCTTGATCGACAGATCGGCCCGCGGGACCGCCCCGTCGGGACCGTCGAGCCGGGGATCGGCCGGCCAGCCGGCCGCCGCGGAGCTGAACACCCGCAGCGCCTCGGCGCACCGCGCCGCGTAGCGCTCGCCCTCGGCCTCGGTGACGGTCGCCTCGCCGAGCAGGTCGAGCGTGCTCGCCTGCCCCGCCCGCCACATTCGCTCGAGCTCGCCGGCCGCCGCCCGCGGGTCGGTGCCGACGATGAAGCGGGCGGCCATGTGCCGGACCACCGTCGCCGCCGCCGGGCCGAGCAGGGCGTCGGGCAGGCGCGCGCCGCCCCGCAGCACCAGCGGCCCGTGCTCGACGCCGGCCAGCAGCGCCCGGAAGTGGTCGGCCAGGTCGTGGTGGTCGCGGCAGGCCGGGGCGACGTCGACCAGGCGCAGGAGCGCCGCCTGGAGCTCGCGGTGGCGGCTCGTCCACTCGAGCGTCTCCTCCTCGGCCCGGCGCAGGCCGCCGCGCCCGCGCGGCCGAGCCGCGTCGAGGGCGCGGCCCGTGGCCTGGATCTCGGCCTCGACGCGCTCGTTCGGCCCCATGCTCGCCGCTTCAGCCGGCGCCGCCCGCGCCGCCGCCGAGCGTTCTCGCCGTCGGCGACCGCGGCACGTCGGCCTGGTCGCGATAGGTCCCGAGCACCCGGTCGCTCACCGTGTTGGTGATCCCGTGCCAGTAGCGCTCGTTCTTGAAGTGGTGGAGGCGATGGTTGCGCCAGATCGATCGGTAGTACCGCGACCGCGGCCGGTAGGCGGTGTGGATCAGGAAGTGGGTCCACTCGTAGGCGCCGACGAGGACGAAGCCGGTCAGCAGCATGGTCACGAACGCGCCGACGGGCAACGGGTCGGCGAG
The DNA here is from genome assembly GCA_963795745.1 of uncultured Solirubrobacterales bacterium. Taxonomy (GTDB): domain Bacteria; phylum Actinomycetota; class Thermoleophilia; order Solirubrobacterales; family Solirubrobacteraceae; genus Palsa-513. Next base: position 599,648 of record CAWCIT010000013.1, on the reverse strand, counting down.
GGCGGCGACCGCGCCGGCGCCGGCCGCCGCCGCCGCCGGCACGGCGAGCAGGAGGATGGCCAGCGCCTCGCCGGGCGAGAAGTTGATCAGGTCGAGCCGGCGCGGCTCCTCGTGGTGGGCGCGATGGGCGCGGGCGCTGGCCAGCTCGACCACCCGCCCGCCGACGCGGAACGGGCGCAGGTGCAGGAGATAGACGTGGATCGCCCACTCGCCGAACGGATAGGCGACGAGGATGAAGGCGACGGCCGCGCCGTCGCGCCAGTCCGGCCGCGGCAGCGCGAGCCGGGCGGCCAGCGCCAGGGCGATCGCCCCGGCGATGACCCACGGACCGTGCTTGCCCCGGAACTCCCGCCACGCCTGGCGCAGCGTCCTGATCTGTGACCCATCCGGCGCCCGAGCCTCCATTCCCTTCAGCGTAGTGGGCCCGCGCTACGATCACCGGGTCCGGCCGACCACTCGGGAGTTGACACGTTGAACACGGTCATGTCCGCCGCCGCGGCCGGCCTCGCCTGCGCCGCGAGTCTCGCCGGCCTGGCCGATGCGGCGCCCCCGGCTCCCATCATCCAAGCGTTCAAGATCACCGCCACCGCCGGTGCCGTCCGCGTCTCGGCCACCGGCCCCGCCGTCACCGGCCGCGGCACGGCCACCCGGCTCGGCGCCACCGGCTTCGCCCTGCGCTTCCCCGCCGGCCCCGGAATGCTGTCGGAGTCGGTCGCCCGCAGCGTGCGCGCCGTCGATCCCGGCTGCGTCGAGCGGCTCGTCCAGACCGGATCGTTCACGTTCGAGTTCTCGCCCGCCGGCCGGCCCGGCTTCAGCTTCGGCGGCCGCGGCGAGTTCAGCTCGAGCCGCGTCGCCCTCCTGCCTCGCCGTCCGGGCGGCGGCTGCCGGACCGGCCGCGCTCGGTCCGTCCGCCGCCTGACCCTCGACGCCGGCGCGACGCAGGTCTTCGGCGTCGGCTGACGTGAACTCCGCCGACGCCGTTCTCTGGCTCCAGAAGTGGCGCTGGTACGAGCGTAACTCCCTCCCCTGGAACCGGGCCCGCATCCACTGGGAGCTCGCCCGCCGGCAGGCCTTCGCCCGCTGGCCGCTCCACGGCGACGTGCTCGAGGCGCTTCGCGACGGCCGCCTCGACGTCGGCCCCCACGCCCTGTTCGAGCCCGGCGTCTGGATCACCGCCCCCGGCGACGCCCGCGTGCGGATCGGCGGCGGCACCTTCCTCAACCTCGGGGTGATGGTCGCCGCCGTCGCCCTGGTCGAGATCGGCGATCACTGCATGCTCGCCAACGGCGCCTTCGTCACCGACGGCAACCACCGCTTCGACGATCCGGCCCGCCCCGTCCCCTGGCAGGGCTTCACCACCAAGGGCCCCACCCGCATCGGCGACAACTGCTGGCTCGGGGCCAACGTCGTGGTGACCGGTGGCGTGACCATCGGCGAGCGCTGCGTGATCGGCGCCAACAGCGTCGTCACCCATGACATCCCGGCGTTCTCGATCGCCGCCGGCGCCCCGGCCGCCGTACTGCGGACAATCGCCTACCCGAAGACGGTCGCGTAGATCAGGAACCCGTTCAGTCCGACGATCACCGCGACGATCAGCCCGAGCAGCCGGGTCAGCATCCGGCCGTTGGCGAAGCTCCCCATCACCTCGCGCCGGCGGCTCAGCACCAGCAGCGGCACGAGCGCGAACGGGATGCCGAAGGACAGGGCCACCTGGGACATGACCAGCGTGTTGGTCGGCGACAGGCCGATGGCCAGCACGACCAGCGACGGTGCCATCGTCACCGCCCGGCGCAGGAAGATCGGGATCCGGCGGTGGATGAACCCCTGCATCACCACCTGCCCGGCGTAGGTGCCCACGCTCGACGACGACAGGCCCGAGGCCAGCAGGGCGAAGGCGAAGGCCAGCGCCGCTCCGCCCCCGACCAGCCGTCCCAGGCCGGCGTGGGCCGCGACGATCGAATCGATGTGGACCAGGCCCGCCCCGTGGAAGATGGCCGCCGCGATGCAGAGCATGCTCAGGTTGATCAGGCCGGCCAGGCTCATCGCCGCCACCACGTCGAGCCGCTGGAAGCGCAGCAGCGCCCCCTTCTCGGTGTCGTCGGCGCACGGGACGCGCCGCTGGGTGAGCGCCGAGTGGAGGTAGATCACGTGGGGCATCACCGTCGCGCCGATGATCCCGACGGCCAGCAGCAGGCTGTCCGCCCCGCCCAGATGCGGTACGAGGCCGGCGATCGTGTCGTGGACCCGGGGGCCGACGGCCAACACGTCGTAGAGGAAGCCGAGCATGACGATGAAGAGCAGCCCGACGATGGCCAGCTCGAAGCGGCGGTGCCCCCGCTGCTCGAGCGCCAGCAGGCCGAAGGCGGCGGCGGCGGTGATCAGGCCGGCGGTGAAGGACGGCACGCCGAACAGGAGGTTGAGGCCGATCGCCGCCCCGACGAACTCGGCGACGTCGGTGGCGATCGCGATCACCTCGGCCTGGGCCCACAGGCCGAGCGACCACCGCCGGCCGAGGTGCTCCCGACACAGCTCGGGCAGGCTCAGGCCCGTCGCCACCCCGAGCTTGGCCGACGTGTACTGGACGACCATGGCCATCGCGTTCGCCATCACGATCACCCAGGCGAGCATGTAGCCGAACCGGGCGCCGCCCTGGAAGTTGGTCGCGAAGTTCCCCGGGTCGACGTAGGCGACGGAGGCCACGAACGCCGGCCCCAGCAGCGTGAGCGTCGCGCGGACGCGGCCACGCGCCCGGATCAGCTCCAGCGCGCTCGGCGGGCGCACGGACGCGACCGGCGCGAAGTCGTCGACCCGCTCGTCGGCCGGCGCGCCCGGCGGCCAGGCCGCGGCCACCGCCCGCTCCTCCTCGACGGCCGCACCTCCCGCCAGCGGGTTCAGCGGGCCACCTCGATCCTCATCGCGGCGGCCAGGCGGCCCCCGAGGACGTGCACGTCGTCGCCCAGGCGCACCGACAGCGGGCCGCCGAACGGCTGCTTGTCGAGCACCTCGAGGGCCATCCCCAGGCCGATCTCCCGCGCCCGCAGGTAGGCCAGCATCTCCGGGTCGGAGTCCGACACCCGGACGAAGACGCCGCGCGCGCCGGGCTCGAGGGCCTGGAGCGCCTGCGTATCGCCCTCGTCGATCTCGAGCTCACGCGTCGGGATCGGGTCACCATGGGGGTCGCGCGCCGGGTCGCCGAGCTTGGCCGCGATCAGCTCCTCGAGCTCTTCGGAGAGGACGTGCTCGAGCACCTCCGCCTCGTCGTGGACCCGGTCCCACGGCACCGACAGCGCCTCGGCCAGGAACAGCTCGAGCAGCCGGTGGTGGCGCAGGACCTCGAGCGCGACCCGCATGCCCTCGGCCGTCAGCTCGGTCCCCCGGTAGGGGACGTGGCTGGCCAGGCCGAGCTCGGTCAGGCGCTTGACCATCGCGGAAGCCGAGCCCGGCGTGACCTCGAGGCGCTCGGCCAAGGCGTTGTTGCTGACCGTGCCCGACCCGCGCGCGGCCAGCGAGTAGATCGCCTTGGCGTAGTCTTCGACGGCCGGAGAATGTCTTTTCAGCGTAGTGATCTCTGAATTATGGCACGCCAAACTCTTGGTTCGCGCGCGAGTACGAACCGGACGTCCGGCGGGGTCGCTTCGCGGTGGCCGGCGCCCGCCCCGGGCTCTCGTCCGGGGCGGGCGCCCGCGCTCAGACCCGGCCGGCGGCCTGCCGCTGGCGGCGGGCCAGGGCGTCGATGATCACGGCGACGAGGAGCACGCCGCCGGTCACCATGAACTTGACCGACGAGTCGAGCGCCAGCAGGTCCATGCCGTTGGAGATCGATCCGATCACCAGTGCCCCCAGCAGGGCCGTCCACACCGATCCGCGGCCGCCGAACAGGCTCGTCCCGGCGATCACCGGCCCGGCGATGGCCAGCAGCAGGAGATCGCTGCCGCCGGAGTTCTGGCTCACCGCCAACAGCCGGGAGGCGGCGAGGATCCCGCCGATCGCCGCCATCGTGCCGGCGATCGCGAACACCGCGATGCGGACGCCGTCGATGCGGATGCCAGCCCGCCGCGCCGCCTCGGCGTTGCCGCCGACCGCGAAGACGTGCCGGCCGAAGCGCGTGCGCGTGGCGACGTACTCCATCGCGGCCACGAACACGAGCAGGATCAGCACGGCCAGGGGCAGACCCCGGTCGTGGGTGAAGACGGCGACCACGGCGATCGTCGCCGCCGCCATGACGGTGATCCGCACGAGCGGCCCGGTGAGCTGCTGGTCGGTCAGGCCGGCGGCCACCCGCTGGCGCCAGGCCCACAGCGTCCCGCCGGCGTAGACCGCCGCCACCGCGATCCCGATGATCCAGCTCACCGTGCTCGAGTAGAAGGTGTTGGCCAGGCCGGTGACCTTCGCGTCGGTGATGTTGACCGTGCCGGTGCTGCCCAGCACCTTCAGCAGCGCCCCCTGCCAGATCAGGAGGCCGGCCAGGGTGACCACGAACGAGGGGATGCCGAACTGGGTGAAGAGGAAGCCCTGGGTGGCCCCGATGACCATGCCCACGACCACGCCCGCGGCGATCGCCGTGTACGGGCTCCAGCCGTGCTTGACCTGGAGGACCGCCGTCGCCGCCGCCGCCACGCCGCTGACCGCGCCCACCGACAGGTCGATCTCGCCGAGCAGGAGCACGTAGACCACGCCGACCGAGATCAGGCCGACCGCGGTGATCTGGAGGAAGAGGTTGGTGAGGTTCTGCGCGGTGAGGAAGTGACTGTTCTCGATCTGGAACACCGCCCAGATCAGCCCGAGCACGACGAACACGCGCAGGGACGCCAGGTCCCCCTGGACGAAGCGCTTGACCACGTGGGCCCCCGGGGCCTTGATCTTCTCGGGCAGCGGCGGCGCCGCCTGCTGCGGGGTCGAGCTCATCGCCGGCCTCCGATCGGGTCGCCGTTGGTCGCCGTACGCTGGGTCGCCCCGGTGATCGCGGCCACGACCTCCTCGCGGTTGGCCGTCGCCGTGGCGAAGCTCGCCTCCCGGCGTCCGAGCCGCAGCACGAAGATCCGGTCGGTGACCTGGAAGACGTCGGCGAGGTTGTGGCTGATCACCACCACGCCGAGGCCGCGCTCGCGCAGACGCGTGATCAGGGCCAGCACCTGAGCGGTCTGGGCGACGCCGAGGGCGGCGGTCGGCTCGTCGAGGAGCACGACCTTGGGCTCGCCCAGCAGCGATCGGGCAACCGCCACCTGCTGGCGCTGCCCGCCCGACAGGGTGCCGACCTCGCTGCGCAGGCTGGGGATCGTCACCGCGAGGTTCGAGAGCAGCTCGGCCGAGCGGCGCTCCATCGTCGTCTCGTCGAGCTGGCGGCTCAGCGCGCCCGGGCCGGTCGCGATCCGCTCGCGGCCGAGAAAGAGGTTGGAGACCACGTCGAGGTTGTCGCACAGGGCGAGATCCTGGTAGACGGTGGCGATGCCCAGGGCGGTCGCCGCGGTCGGGCCGTTGATCGAGACCGGCTCGCCCTCGAACGCGAACTCGCCCTCGTCGGGCGAGTAGATCCCGGCGATGATCTTCACCAGCGTCGACTTGCCGGCGCCGTTGTCGCCCACCAGCCCGACGACCTCGCCGGCCGCGACCTCGAAGTCGACGCTGTCGAGGGCTTGGACGGCCCCGAATCTCTTGCTCACGCCCCGCAGCGCGAGGAGCGGCGGGTTGGCTTCCATCTCGTGTCCTTTCGCTCGGATGTGGACGGTCGGTCGGCGGTCGCCGCCGGTGGTCCCGGCGGCGACCCGATCCCGATCGGTCCTACTGGATGCCGGCCGCCTTGCAGGCTGCGGCGTAGGCGCTCGTGCAGATGTCGGACACCTTCCAGAAGTTGTCCTTGATCACCGTGGCCTTGATGTTGCTGCTCGTCACCGCGACCGGGGTGAGGATCACCGAGGGCACGCTCTTCTTGAGGTTGTTGGTCTGCTGGTTGATCAGCCCGGCCGGCGGCTGCTGACCCTGGGCCAGCGCCCCGGCCAGCTCGGCCGTGTCCTGGGCCTCGGTGGTGACGGCCTTGTAGACGGTCATGAACTGCGTACCGTCGAGGATCCGCTGGACGCCGGCGAGCGACGCGTCCTGGCCGGTCGTCGGGCGCGTCTTCGGGTCGATGCCCGCCGACTTCATGGCCGCGATGCCGCCCTCGGCCATGTCGTCGTTGGCGCCGTAGATGGCGGCGAAGCCGCTGTTCCCGAGCGCCGTGATGGCCTGCTGCGCCTCGTTCTGCGCGTTGCTCCCGAGCCACCCCGGCGTGTCGTACTGCTTGGCGATCTTCACCCCGTCAGCCTTGAACTGGGCCAACGCGCCCTGCTTGAACAGCTTGGCGTTGTTGTCGGCCGGGTCGCCGTTGATCATGATGACCGGGCCGGTCGCCTTGCCCAGCGTCTTGAGCTTGGCATCGAGGCTCTGAGCCTGGAGCTTGCCCACGCGGGCGTTGTCGAACGAGACGTAGTAGCTGATGTCGGCGCTGTTGATCAGGCGGTCGTAGCTGATCACCGGAACCTTGCGGGCGTTGGCCTTGGCCACGATCGCCACCGCCGATCCGGCGTCGACCGGGTCGAGCACGAGCACCTTCGCCCCCTGGGTCAGGGCGGCGTCGGCCTGGCTCTGCTGCTTGGTCGCGTCCTGGGTCGCGTTGCTGTAGAGCAGCGAGCACGTGGGGCAGACCTGCTTGAGCTTGGCCGCGAAGTCGGGCTTGTCGTGCGTCTCGTAGCGGGCGGTCTGGTTCTCGGGCAGCAGCAGCGCGACCGTCGGTCCGCTGCCACCCCCGCTGCTGCTCGTGCTGTTGCTGCTGCTGCTGCCGCAGCCGGCGAGCGTCAGGGCGAGCGCGGCGAGCGCGGTCCCGGCGATCCCGACTGGCGTCCGTGGGGTGTGCAACATCATGTTCGACCCTCTCGTTCGGTGTTTTGACCAGCTGCTGCGGGGAAGCCCGGGGCCGAGGCGGCGCCCTCGGTCTCGTAGAGCACGAGCGCGACCGCGCCGAGCACCTCGGCCCGGTCGCCGAGCACGCCGGCCACGATTTCGACGTCGTCGCCGGCCGACGGGATCGCCCGACGCTGCACGGCGATCCGCATCGGCTCGAGCAGGACATCGCCGGCGGCGGCCAGCGTTCCCCCGACGACGATGCGCGCCGGGTTCAGGAGGTTGCAGAGGTTGGCCACGGCGCCGCCGATGTGGCTGCCGGCGTCGCCGAGGGCCCGGCGGCAGGCGGCATCGCCCTCGGCCGCCCGCCGGAGCACGCCCTCCACGGTCAGGTCGGCGCCGAAGCTCGGCCTCAGCAGCTCGACGATGGCCGGGATCCCGGCCACCGTCTCCAGGCAGCCGCGGCTCGCGCACCGGCAGAGCGGCCCGCTCTCGTCGATGATCGTGTGGCCGATCTCCCCGGCCGTGCCGCCGGCGCCGCGATAGAGCCGCCCGAACATGACCAGGCCGGCGCCGATGCCGGTGGCCACCTTGAGGTAGACGAGCGCGTCGCAGCCCTTCCCGGCGCCCCAGTGGAGCTCGGCCAGGGCGCCGAGGTTGGCGTCGTTGTCGACGTGGACGGGGAGTCGCAGCCGCTCGCTCATCTCGGCGGCGACCGTCACCCCGGTCCAGCCGGGCAGGATCGCCGACGAGCCGATGCGCCCGGAGGCCAGATGGATCGGCCCGGGCATCCCGACCCCGACGGCGATGACCTCCGACCGGTCGATGTGCGCCTGGTCGAGGACGGCGGCGAGGAGGGCCGCCGCCTCGTCCATGCCCCGGCGGGCGTCGTAGCCGTCGGGCATGACCCGCGCCGTCTCGGCCAGGACCTGGTGGGAGCGGTCGCACGCGACCACCGCCAGGTGCTGCTTGCCGAAGTCGATGCCGAGCGCCACGCCGGCCGCCCGGCCGAGGGCGATCGGTCGCGGTGGGCGGCCGCCGCGCAGGACGGTGTCCTCGCCGCCCGGGTCGTCGCGCTCGACCACGAGGCCGGCGGCCTCGAGCTCGGAGACCAGCGTCGAGACGGTCGACGGCGACAGGCCCGTGCGCCGGGCGACATCGGCGCGGCTGGCGACGCCCAGCTCCTCGAGCGCGCCGACGACGCGCCGGCGATTGAGCTCGCGCAGCGACGCCAGCGACCCACTCCGCCTTCCGCCCACGGCGCATTCTCTGCCTGCCCGCCGATGTTTGTCAAGACTCTGCAATAAAAGAGCTGATTTCTATGGCCTTTCATGCGAGACTCAGAGAAAGCCAGCGGGTCGAGCGCGCGTGGCAGCGGCGGGCGGACTTGGCGGGCGGGCGGGCGGCGGTGACGAACCAATCGAGAGAGGGGGCCCGATGGGCGAGTTGGATGGCAAGGTGAGCCTGGTCACCGGCGCGAGCCGGGGAATCGGCGCGGCGGTCGCGCGCCGCCTCCACGGTGCCGGGGCCTCGGTGGCGCTGCTCTCGCGCGAGGGGGCCGACCTCGGCCTCGACCGGGGGCTGGGCCTGGCCTGCGACGTGCGCGACCGGGCGGGCGTCGAGCGGGCGGCGGCGGCGGCGGTCGACCGCTTCGGCGGCTTGGACATCGTGGTCGCCAACGCCGGCGTCGGCGCCTACGGGCCGTTCCTCGAGCTCGCGCCCGATCAGCTCGAGGCGATGATCGACATCAACCTCAAGGGAACGCTCTACACGGCGGCCGCCACCCTCGCCCACCTCGTGCGCTCGGGGGCGGGCGACTTCGTGGCCCTGGCCAGCGTCGCCGGCGTCCGGGCCTTCCCGGGCGAAGCGGTCTACAACGCGTCGAAGTTCGGCCAGGTCGGCTTCACCCGCGCCCTCGACCACGAGCTGCGCGAGCACGGCGTCCGGGCCACGACGATCGCCCCCGGCGGCGTCCACACCGAGTTCGCGCTCGGCGCTGGCCGGGAGGAGGGCGACCCGGCGCTGGAGGCGATGCTCACGCCCGAGCAGGTGGCCGACGTCGTGCTCTTCGCCGTCACCCGGCCCCGGTCGATGCGGATCCTGACCACGACCTTCCGACCGGCCAGCGAGGCGTCCTGGGGCTGAGCGCCGCGGCCGCCGCGGAGCGCTGGGTAGAGTCCGCCCCCAGCGCATGAGTCGCCCCGCTCCAGCGATCGAGGTCCAGGACCTGACGAAGTCGTTCGGTGCCGTCGAGGCGGTCCGGGGCGTCAGCTTCGAGGTGGCCGCCGGGGAGATCTTCGGCTTCCTCGGGCCGAACGGGGCCGGCAAGACGACGACGATCAACATGCTCTGCACGCTGGCCAGGCCGTCGGGCGGCCGGGCCTCGGTCGCCGGCCACGACGTGGTCGCCGAGCAGGACGACGTCCGGCGCAACATCGGCCTCGTCTTTCAGGACCCGACGCTCGACGGCTACCTGACCGCCGAGCAGAACCTCCGCATGCACGCCGAGCTCTACGGCGTCGAGGCGCGGCTCGTGGCCGGACGGATGCGCCAGGTGCTGGAGATGGTCGGCCTCTGGGAGCGGCGCGGCGCTCAGGTCCTGACCTTCTCCGGCGGCATGCGCCGCCGCCTGGAGATCGCCCGCGGCTTCCTGCACTCGCCGCGCGTCCTCTTCCTCGACGAGCCGACGATCGGACTCGACCCCCAGACGCGAAGCTCGATCTGGCGCTACATCCGCGGCCTGCAGCGCGCCGAGGAGATCACGATCTTCATGACGACTCACTACATGGACGAAGCCGAGTTCTGCGACCGGATCGCGATCATGGATCAGGGCGTGATCGTCGTCCTCGACACCCCGGACGCGCTGAAGGCCCAGGTCGGTGCCGACCGCGTGACGATCCAGACCGACGACGACGAGGCCGCCGTGGCCGCGATCGCCCGGCGCTTCGACCTTCAGGCGCAGATCGTCGCCGGCGCCGTGACGTTCTACGTGCCCGCCGGCGAGCAGTTCGTGCCCCGCCTCTTCGCCGAGCTGGGGGTCCCGATCCGAGCGGTCAGCGTCTCCCGGCCGACGCTCGACGACGTCTTCATGTCCTACACCGGGTCGACGATCCGCGACGCCGAGGAGTCGCCGGGGGCGGGCCGCAACCGCATGGTCATGCAGGCGATGTCGGGAGGCCGTCGGTGACCGCGACCGGCACCCAGCCGGTCGCCGCGACCGCGCCCGAGATCATCCGCGTCGTCGTTCCGCCGCGGAGCCTGCGCAGTGAGCTGCGGGCGGTGAAGATCGTCTTCCGCCGCGAGCTCATCCGCTTCCGCAGCGACCGGATGCGGATCGTCACGTCGCTCGTCCAGCCGCTCCTCTTCCTCTTCGTCCTCGGCTCCGGCCTCCAACGCCTCTCGCGGTTCGGTACCCACGGGGTCGACCTCAAGACGTTCATCTATCCGGGCGTCCTCTGCATCACGGTGATGTTCACGGCGATGTTCTCGGCCGCGTCGATCGTCTGGGACCGGGAGTTCGGCTTCCTGCGGGAGATGATGGTCGCCCCGATCCGGCGCAGCTCGATCGTGATCGGCAAGTGCCTGGGCGGGGCCTGCGTGGCGAGCCTCCAGGGCGTGATCCTGATCTGCCTGGCCGGCGCCGTCCACGTCCCCTACGACCCGCTGCTCCTGCTCGGGATCTTCGGCCTCCAGCTCCTGCTCGCCTTCAGCATCACCGCCTTCGGCGTGATGGTCGCCGCGCGGATCAAGCAGATCCAGGCCTTCATGGGCGTGATGCAGATGATCGTCATGCCCATGTTCTTCATCTCCGGGGCGTTGTTCCCCGTCTCCGGCCTCCCCGGCTGGCTGTCGGTCCTCAACCGACTCGATCCGCTGACCTACGCCGTGGACCCGATGCGCCGCCTCGTGTTCGCCCACCTGCACATCAGCGCTGCCGCCCGCTCCGCGCTCGATCCCGGGGTCACCTGGTGGGGCTGGCACCTGCCGGCGCTGTTCGAGGCCGGCGTCGTGCTCGCCCTCGGCCTGGTCATGCTCGCGATCGCGATCTGGGAGTTCAACGCGACCGAATAGGTCGGTCAGAGCCCCCGGCAGAAGCGGGCGAGCTCGCCCGGGTCGATCGAGTAGGTGTGCTCGGCCGCCGGGAAGCGCCGATCGCGGACCTCGGCGGCGTAGTCGCCGACCGCCGTCACCATCTGCTCGCGCAGGCTCGCGTAGCGCTTGGCGAAGCGGGGGGCATGGCCGTCGTAGATGCCGAGCAGGTCGTGGAGCACGAGCACCTGGCCGTCGGTGTCCGGGCCGGCGCCGATCCCGATCACCGGGATCTCGATGCGCCTGGTCAGCTCGGCGGCGACGGCGGCCGGGATCGCCTCGAAGACGATGGCGAAGCAGCCGGCCCGCTCGAGGGCGAACGCCTCGCGGGCCACGTCGAGCGCCCGCCCGGCCGTCCGCCCCTGGGCCCGGTAGCCGCCGAGGGCGGTGGCGGTCTGGGGCGTCAGCCCGACGTGGCCCATGACCGGGATCCCGGACCCGACGATGGCCTCGGCCCGGGCGGCCTGAGCCGTGCCGCCGCCCTCGAGCTTGACCGCGTCGCAGCCCGCCTCCTTGACGAAGCGCTGGGCCGTGCGGATCGCCTGCTCGTCGCTGGCCTCGTAGGACCCGAAGGGCAGATCGCCGACGAGGAGCGGGGTGGCACAGCCGCGGCGGGCGGCGCCGGCCAGCATCAGCATCTCCTCGACGCTGACCGGGACGGTCGACGGGTAGCCGAGCACGGTCATGGCGCCGGAGTCGCCGACGAGGACGATGTCGACGCCCGCGGCCTCGGCCACCTGGGCGCTCGGGTAGTCGTAGGCCGTGATCATCACGATCGCCTCGCCCCGCCGCTTGCGGTCGGCGAGCTCGGGCAGGGTGACCGGGAGGCGGTCGTTGCGCAGGGCGGTGTTCGGGACGCTCGACATCGCTCGCGCCCTCTCAGCTCGGGGTGGGAAGGTGCTCGGGAGCGTCGAGCAGCACCGACCCGCGGTCGTCGATGGCGAGGATCTCGTTGCCGGCGTCGACGTGGACGATCCGCGGCCGGTAGCCGGGCAGCTCGAGCTCGTCGTACTGGGCGTAGGCGATCACGATCACGGTGTCGCCGTGGTGGACGAGGCGGGCCGCCGCGCCGTTGACCTTGATCTCGCGCGAGCCGCGCTCGCCGGCGATCGTGTAGGTCTCGAAGCGGGCGCCGTTGTCGATGTCGACGACGGCGACCTGCTCGTACTCGAGGATCTCCGCGGCGTCCAGCAGGTCGGGGTCGATGGTGATCGAGCCGATGTAGTGCAAGTCACACGCGGTGACGGTGGCCCGGTGGATCTTGGCTTTGAGCATGGTGCGCTGCATCGCGTCAGGCTCTCCTCGGGTTGACGTTGACGATGGTGTTGTCGATCAGGCGGGCCCCGCCGACCTGGGCGGCCACGGCGAGCAGCACGGGGCCGTCGACGCCGTCGACCGGCGCCATCGTGCGGGGCGAGACGAGCTCGACGTACTCGGGTTCGATGTCGTGCTCGGCGAGCTCCCGGCGGGCGACGCGGACGAGCGCGCGCGGGTCGCCCTCCCCGGCGGCCGCGGCGTCCTCGGCCGCCCGCAGGGCCCGGCGCAGGCCGACCGCCCGCCGGCGCCCGAGGGGGTCCAGGCGGACGTTGCGGCTGCTCATGGCCAGCCCGTCCGGCTCGCGCACGGTCGGGCAGACCTCGATCCGGACCGGGATGTCGAGGTCGCGGACGAGCTGGCGGATCACGGCCACCTGCTGGGCGTCCTTCTGGCCGAAGTAGGCCACGTCCGGGGCGACCATGTTGAAGAGCTTGGCCACGACCGTGGCCACGCCGACGAAGTGGCCGGCGCCGCGGTGCTGCCCGCAGAGGCCGTCGGTCACCCCGCTGACGGTCACCGTGGTGGCGAACCCCGGCGGATAGACCACGTCGACCGGTGGGGCGAAGAGGATGTCGACGCCGGCGCCGGCCGCCAGCCGGGCGTCGCGGTCCTCGTCACGGGGATAGTCCGCGAGGTCGGCGCCCGAGTCGAACTGGGCCGGGTTGACGAACACCGACATCACGACCAGGCCGCAGTCGGCGCGGGCGCGGCCGACGAGGGAGAGGTGGCCGTCGTGGAGGGCGCCCATCGTCGCCACCAGCCCGATCGTCAGGTCGCGGGCGCGGGCCTCGGCCACCGCGCGGCGCAGCTCGACGACGGTGGCGAGCGTCCGCATCGGCGTCATCGGCGGCCGCGGGCTCGACCGGTGCGGCGGGCGGCCGCGGGGCGATGGGGCGATATGGCGGGGGTCATGCGCTTCGGTCCAGTTCCCTTCCCGGGATACCGGTCGCGATCTCGTACGGCGCTGTGGGGCGGATCCGTCCTTCAGTGAGTGACGGCCCACCCGACACGATACCTCACCGACGGAGCCCGACTACCATCGGTTGGTGTCCAGCGCGCCGGTGCGACGCCAGGCCCTCCGGGCCCTCTACGAGCAGGCAACGGCCTGCACCCGGTGTTCGGAGCTCGCCGCCACCCGCAACCAGGTGGTCTTCGGCGCCGGCAACGCCGATGCCGCGCTGATGTTCGTCGGCGAGGCTCCCGGGGCCAACGAGGACCGGCTCGGTCTCCCGTTCGTCGGCGCCGCCGGCAAGCTGCTCGAGAAGCTCCTCCTCGAGATCGGCCTGAGCCGGGCCGACGTGTTCATCGCCAACGTGCTCAAGTGCCGGCCTCCCGGCAACCGCGACCCCCAGCCGGGCGAGATCGAGAATTGCCGGCCCTACCTGCGCCGGCAGGTCGAGCTGATCGAGCCGAAGGTGATCTGCACGCTCGGGAACTTCGCGACCAAGCTGCTGCGCGAGGATCCGACCGGCATCACCCGCCTCCATGGCCGGGCCGAGGTGCGCGAGATCGGCGGCCGGCGGGTGCGGATCTTCCCGATCTACCACCCGGCCGCCGCGCTCTACACCCCGCGGATGCTCGACGTCCTGCGCGCCGACTTCCAGAGCCTGCCGGCCCTGCTCGCCCTTCCCGCTCCCGGCCCGGCGGCGGGGCTCGCAGACCAGGCTTCGGCCGCCGCCCCGCCGCCGCCGCCGCGCGCCGCCGCGGCCCCGCCGTCCGCGCCGTCCGCGCCGTCCGCGCCGCCGCCCGACCCCGCCGCGGGCGAGCCCGGCCAACTCGGGCTCTTCTGATGGGTCGTCCCGACGAGCCGCGCCGGCGCCCGGCCGATCGGCCGGCGGCGGCGGTCGAGACCGACGGCCCGGAGGCCACGGCCGCGCTCGGGGCCCGCCTGGCCGCGGAGCTCGTCCCCGGCGACGTGGTCCTCGTCGACGGCGACCTCGGCACCGGGAAGACGACGCTGGTCCGTGGGGCCTGCCGGGCGCTCGGTGTCGCGGGCCCGGTCACGAGCCCGACCTTCGCCCTGGCCCACCGCTACCGGGGGACGGGCGGTCTCGTCGTCTCCCATCTCGACCTCTACCGCCTGGGCGGCCTCGAGGCCGAGGATCCCGACCTGCTGGACGACTACCTCGGACCCGATCGCCTCGCCTTCGTGGAGTGGGCGCGGGGCGAGCGCGCGGCTCTCGGGCCGGTGGCGATGCGGGTGACCCTCCGTCACCTGGGCGGCGACCGCCGGCGGATCGAGGTCGAGCGGTGATCGCGCTCGCCGTGGACACGGCGACGGCGGCCACCGTGGTCGGGCTGCGGTCGGCCGACGGGACGGTCACCGAGGCCCGCGACGACGTCGAGCCGGGCCAGCGCCCGCGCCACGCTCAGCGGCTGCTCGGGCTCGCCGCCGGCCTGCTCGAGGCGGCCGGCCTTGGCTGGCGCGAGCTCGAGTCGATCGTCGTCGGCATCGGACCGGGGACGTTCACCGGGCTGCGCATCGGCATCGCCACCGCGCGCGGCCTGGCCCAGGCGACGGGCGCCCCGCTCGTCGGCCTGGGCACGCTGCGGGTGCTGGCCGCCGGCGCCGCCGGATCCGGCGGGACCGGCGGGGCCGGCGCCGGCGGGACCCGCGGGACCGGCGGGGCCCGCGGTGGCGGTCCCGTGCTGGCGCTGATCGACGCCGGCCGCGGCGAGGTGTTCGCGGCCGGATACGAGGACGGGCGCGAGATCGTGGCCCCGACGGCGGTGGCGCCGGCGGATCTCGCCCGGCTGGTGGGCGGCCGATCCTGGCGGGCGGTCGGAAGCGGCGCGCTACGATTCCGGGGGCAGTTCCAAGACGCAGACGTGACCGTCCCGCCGGACGAGTCGCCTTCGCACCGTGTGAGCGCCGCGGCGATGCTCGGGCTTGCGAACGACGACGACGTGGACGCCGAGGGCGCGGTCACCCCCCTTTACCTGAGGCTGCCAGACGCCGAGCTGGCGCTCCGCAGGACACGGCCATGACCTCCGTCGAGATCCGCCCCTTCGTATACGCCGACCTCCCGCAGGTCATCGGCATCGAGCGCCGGGCGTTCCCGACGCCGTGGTCGCTGGCCATGTTCGTGCTCGAGCTCTCCAAGCCGACCGGCCTGTGCCTGGTGGCGACGCGCAGTCAGCGGATCGTCGGCTACACCGTGTGCTCGCGCTACGACACGGTCTGGCACGTGATGAACGTCGCCGTCGACCCGGAGCTGCGCCGGCAGGGCATCGCCCGGGCCCTGCTCGGCCAGCTCTACGAGCGGGTCGGCGACCGGAACGCCCAGTTCACGCTCGAGGTGCGCCGGTCGAACCTGGCGGCGATCGAGCTCTACGAGCGCGACGGCTTCCGGACGGCCGGGCTGCGCCGGCGCTACTACCAGGACAACGGCGAGGACGCTCTGATCATGTGGCGGACGCCGTCGACGCTCGGCGGCCGCCTCGACGACGTGCCGGCGGCCGATCCCGTCGCCCACCACCGGCCATGATCCTGGCCCTCGAGACCAGCTGCGACGACACCTGCGCCGCCGTGATCACCCCGGACGGGGTGATCCGGGCGAACGTGATCTCCTCACAGGGCGTCCACGACCGCTACGGCGGGGTCGTGCCCGAAGTGGCGGCGCGCCACCACCTCGAGCTGATCGACATCGTCACCGGCGAGGCCCTGGCCCGGGCCGGGATCGGGCTCGACGACGTCGCGCTGGTGGCGGCGACCCAGGGCCCGGGGCTGATCGGGGCGCTGCTCGTCGGCTTGGCCGCGGGCAAGGCCCTGGCCGCGGCGCGGGAGCTGCCGTTCGCGGCGGTCGACCATCTGCTCGGCCACGTCGCGGTCGCGTTCCTGGCGCCGGCGCCCGTCGAGCCGCCGTTCGTGTCGCTGATCGCCTCCGGCGGCCACACCCTGCTGCTGCGGATCGACCGGCGCGACGGCGAGCCGGAGATCCTGGCCCGGACGCTCGACGACGCGGCCGGGGAGGCGTTCGACAAGGGGGCGCGGATGCTCGGGCTCGGCTATCCGGGCGGCGCCGCGCTCCAGCGGCTGGCGCGCGGCGGGGACCCGACGGCGTTCGCCTTCCCGAGCGGACGCAGCGACGACTTCTCCTTCGCCGGCCTGAAGACCGCGCTGCTCTACAAGCTCCGCGACCTCGAGCTCGACTATGCGTCGGTCCGGCCGGCGCCGGCGCCCGAGGGCGAGGCCCCGGAGGAGGGGGTGCGCGCCGACCTGGCGGCGTCCTTCCAGGAGGCGATCGTCCGGGCGATCGCCGGCCGGGTCGAGCAGGCGCTCGCGCGGACGGGGCTCAACCGGCTGGCGATCGGCGGCGGCGTGGCCGCCAACGGGCCGCTGCGGGAGCGGTTGGGCGGGCTCGGGGCGGAGCTGTCGCTGCCGCCGCTCGAGCTGTGCACCGACAACGCGGCGATGATCGCCAGTGCCGCCCGCTACGTGCCGGCCGTTCCCTACCCCGACTACCTCGGCGTCGAGGCCTACGCGACCGGGGAGGGGCCCCTGCGATGAGCGGACCGCCGGCGCCGCGAATCGAGCTCTACGGCCACGCCGGCTGCTGCCTGTGCGACACCGCCCGCGCCGCGCTCGAGCGCCTGCGCCGCGAGCTCGGCTTCGAGCTCGTCGAGCGGGACATCGCCGCCGACGAGGCCCTCCACCGGGCGTACTTCGAGCGCGTGCCCGTCGTCGTCCTCGACGGCGAGGAGCTCTTCGACTATGCCGTCGACGAGGACGCCCTGCGCCGGCACCTGGCGCGCGCGGCGGGGCGGCCGGCGCCGGCCGCCCCGGACGCCCGGCGGGGCCCTCGGATCGAGACGGGGCCCCCCGGGTCCGGCATGGCGATGATCTAGAGTCAAGGTGATGACCTACGGCGACCTCGTGGAGGCCGAGCTCGAGCCGGGCCGGCCGGAGGGCTCGGGCGAGCGCCTATCGCTCGGAGTCGCGGCCCGCCTGTCGCGCTACCTGCAGGTGCTGACCCAGGCCAAGAAGATGGGGCGGGAGACGATCTCCTCGCAGGAGCTCTCCGACTACACCCATGTCAACTCGACCCAGATTCGCCGCGACCTGTCGGGCTTCGGCAAGTTCGGCAAGCGCGGCGTCGGCTACAACGTCGACTCGCTGGCCGGACAGATCCGCAAGATCCTGCGCACGGCGGGCCAGCACAACATCGCCCTGTTCGGGGCCGGCCGCCTCGGCCGGGCGATCGCCTCGTCGGACATCTTCGCCGACCACGGCTTTCGGGTGGTGGCGATCTTCGACTTCGACCGCGAGGTCGTCGGCCAGCGGGTGGGCTCCCAGGTGGTCCGCCACAACGACGAGCTGAGGTCGGTGGTCGAGCAGGAGGACATCGTCGTCGGCGTCCTGGCCGTCCCGACCCAGGCCGCCCAGCAGCTGGCCGACGACCTGGTGGAGTGCGGGGTGAAGATCATCTTCAACTACTCGGAGGCGCTGCTGAGCGTCCCGCCCGACGTCACCGTGCACACGTCGAGCCCGGCGGTCGATCTGCTCTACGCGCTCTACTTCTACCTCACCTGATGGGCCTGCCGATCGACCTGGACCGGGCCTTCGAGATCTTCGCGGGGGCGAGCGACTTCACCGTCGGGATCGAGGAGGAGTTCGCGATCCTCGATCCGCGGACGCTCGACCTCGTGCCCCGGTTCGCAGCCGTGCGCGACGCGGCGGCCCGCGTCGACCCCCGGCTGCACCAGCACATCACCGGCGAGCTGATCGCCTCGGAGATCGAGATCATCTCCGGCCGGGGGGCGGACCTCCAGGAGGCCACCGCCCGGCAGCGCGAGCACCGGCGGCGCCTGTTCGGCCTGGCCGACGCCCAGGAGGTGGCGCTCGGGGCGACCGGCACCCACCCGTGGGCCGACTACCGCCGCCAGCCGATCATCGACACCGACCACTACCGCCGGGTCGCGGCCGACCTCCAGTACGTGGCGTGGCGGAACAACAGCTTCAGCCTCCACGTCCACGTCGGCGTGCGCGACGCCGACCGGGCGGTGCGGGTGTGCGACCGGCTGCGCCCGTTGCTGCCGCTGCTCCTGGCCGTGTCGGCGAACTCCGCCTTCCTCGAAGGCCGGGCGTCGGGACTGCATTCGACGCGCAGCCAGATCTTCACCCGGAGCTTCCCCCGCTGCGGGGTGCCCGACGCCTACGGCGGCTGGGCGGCCTACCGGGACTACATCGACTTCCTGGTCCGGACGAACTCGATCGTCGAGTACACCCAGGTGTGGTGGTCGGTGCGGCCGCACTTCTCGTTCGGGACGGTCGAGCTGCGGATCTGCGACGTGCAGGCGACCGCCGGCGAGTCGGACGCGCTCGCCGGCCTGATCGTGGCCTGCGTGGCCCAGGCGGCGCGGGACATCGACGAGGGCGTCCCGTGCGCCGACCAGCCGCACCGGGTGATCGAGGAGAACATGTGGCGGGCGATCCGCCACGGGCTCGACGGGCGCATGATCGACCCCGACCGGATGGTCGAGTATCCGTCGGGTGAGATCGGCGACCGGCTGCTGGCCTGGACGGCGCCGGTCAGGGCCGAGCTCGGGATCGAGCCGCTCCTGCCGGAGGCCAACGGGGCCCAGCGCCAGCGCCGGATGATCGAGGCGGGCGCCTCGGTCGAGGAGGTCTACGCCAGCTGCGTGCGCGAGACGCGCGCGACCTACTCCGAGGAGGTAGCAGCATGAGCACGCCGGAGACGGAAGGGCCGGAGCCGACCGAGGAGGAGCTGCGGGCGGCGTTCGAAGAGCAGTTGCGACACGTCACGGTCGCCGACGTCCTGATCCAGACGGCGGTCTCCCTGGTCAACCTGGCCGGCCGGCGGCTCGGCCTCGGCCCGGGGGGCGAAGCCGAGCGCGACCTGGCCCAGGTCCGGGATGGGATCGACGCCGTCCGCGGGCTGCTGCCGGTCCTCGAGCGCTACGACTCGCCGGAGACGCTCAAGCCCCTCCGGGACGCGATCGCCCAGCTCCAGCTCGAGTACGCGAGGCTCGCCCCGGGGGCGCCGCCGCCACCGGTACCGCCCACCGGCGCCGCGCCGGATCCGGGCACGCCGCCGGCGAGCGGGCGCCTGTGGGTGCCGGGACGCTAGGCCGCCGCCCGGGTCGCTACACTTCGCGCGCGTCATGCCGGGTGGCAGCGAGCCTCCCGGCATGTCTGTGTTCCAGGATGGCCGGGGCCTGTGCCGGCACCGCGGAGATCGAACTTGAGGAGTTCCGTTGACTGACTTTCTGACCAACCACGGGGTAGTGGTGGCCCTCGTGTGCGCGGCGTGCGCGGTCATCTACGGCGCGCTCACCGCCCGCTCCCTGCTCGCCCTGTCACCGGGGAACGAGCGGATGCAGAGGATCTCGGCGGCGGTGCAGGAGGGCGCGAAGGCCTACCTCAACCGCCAGTACACGTCGATCGCCGTCGTCGGAGTGGTCGTCTGCATCGCGCTCATCTTCGTCCAGAACATCGCCGTGGCCGTCGGCTTCGCGATCGGCGGCATCCTGTCGGGCGCGGCCGGCTACATCGGGATGAACGTCTCCGTCCGCGCCAACTGCCGCGTCGCCGAGGCCGCCCGGGGCGGCGTCTCGCCCGCCCTGAACGCGGCCTTCCGCGGCGGCGCCATCACCGGCCTGCTGGTCGTCGGCCTGGCCCTGGCCGGGGTGGCCGGCTACTACGGCGCCCTGACCTCCCTCTTCGGGGACTCGGCCAAGGACGCCGTCAACGCGCTGATCGGGCTCGGCTTCGGCGGCTCGCTGATCTCCGTGTTCGCCCGGCTCGGGGGCGGCATCTTCACCAAGGCGGCCGATGTCGGCGCCGACCTGGTCGGCAAGGTCGAGGCCGGCATCCCGGAGGACGACCCGCGCAACCCGGCGGTGATCGCCGACAACGTGGGCGACAACGTCGGCGACTGCGCCGGCATGGCGGCCGACCTGTTCGAGACCTACGCGGTGACGGCGGTCGCGGTGATGCTGATCGGCGTGCTCACCTTCCGCCAGCAGACGCAGGTCGCGCTCTACCCGCTCGTGCTCGGCGCGGTGGCGATCGTCGCCTCGATCCTCGGGACCTTCTTCGTACGCACGCGGACCGGCAACGTCGAGATGGCGCTCTACAAGGGTCTGATCGCCTCGGGCGTGATCGCGGCGGCGGCCTTCTACCCGATCACCCACTGGCTGATGGGAAGCCTCGGCTATCGGAGCGCCGTGGCTCCGGTCACCGCGCCCAGCTCGACCGACCTCTACCTGTGCGCGCTGATCGGGATCGGCGTCACCGCGCTGCTCTTCGTGATCACCGACTACTACACCTCGACCCGCTTCTCGCCGGTGCGCAAGACGGCGGCGGCGTCGGAGACGGGCCACGCGACGAACATCATCCAGGGCTTCGGGTCGGGCCTGCAGGCGACGGCGCTGCCGGCGCTGGTGCTCGTCCTCGGCGTGCTCGGATCGTGGAAGCTCGCCGGCGGCGGGACGGTGGGGATCTACGGCATCGGGGTGGCCGTGATGGGTCAGCTGTCGCTGACCGGGCTGATCGTCGCCCTCGACGCCTTCGGGCCGATCACCGACAACGCCGGCGGGATCGCCGAGATGGCCGACCTGCCGGAGGAGGTCCGCGAGGTGACCGACCGGTTGGACGCCGTCGGCAACACGACCAAGGCGGTGACCAAGGGCTACGCGATCGGCTCGGCGGTGCTCGCGGCCGTGGTCCTCTTCGCCGGCTTCCAGCAGGAGCTCGCCGACAAGTCGGGCCGGCCGCTGCTCGGGTCGGGCTCGCTGTCCTTCGGGATCGACCAGCCGCCGGTCCTGATCGGCCTGCTGCTCGGCGGCCTGATGGTCTGCCTGTTCGCGTCGCTGTCGATGGAGGCGGTCGGCCGGGCGGGCGGGGCGGTCGTCGAGGAGGTGCGCCGCCAGTTCCGGGAGAAGCCGGGGATCATGGAGGGCACCGAGGAGCCGGACTACGCGACGTGCGTGGACATCGTCACCAAGACGGCGCAGCGGGAGATGATCCTGCCCGCCCTCCTGCCGATCGCCATGACGCTGGTCGTCGGCCTGATCGACGCGCAGGCGCTGGGCGGCCTCCTGATCGGCGTGATCGTCGTCGGCTTCTTCTTCGCGGTGATGATGACCGCGGGCGGCGGGGCCTGGGACAACGCGAAGAAGCTGATCGAGGACGGGGCCCACGGCGGCAAGGGGTCCGACGCCCACGCGGCGGCGGTCACCGGTGACACGGTCGGCGACCCGTTCAAGGACACGTCGGGACCGGCGATCAACCCGATGATCAAGGTGGCCAACATCGTGGCCATCCTCATCATCCCGCTGATCACCTGAACGCTCCCGGGTGCGGCCGCGCCGGGCCGTAAGCTTCGCGACAGATGACCGATCCGAAAGGCGGGCGGCCGGGCCTGGGCGCCGAGCTGCACGACCGCGCGACGCAGGTCCTGTCCGTCGCGATGGTCGTGATCGGGGTGGCGCTCGTGGCCCGGCTGACGGTGCTGAGCGCGGTGCTCGGCCTGCTCTTCCTCGCCGCGGGCGTCGGGCGGCTCTACGTGAGCGCGCGGATGCGGCGCCGCCGGCGCGAGGCTGACCGCTGATGGCCGGCAGCCCCCAGGAGCCGGCCCCGGCCGCGGGCGAGCCGCGATCGTCGGTGATCCTGCGGCGGAGCCTCGGCTCGCCGGCCCTGTTCGCGATCGTCTGGACGTCGCTGGCCAGCTCGATCTACTTCTCGCTCGGGGTGGTGGCCGGCCACGCCCTCGGGTTGACACCGGTCGTGTTCCTCGGCGCGGGGATCTTCTTCACGCTCACGGCGATGACCTACGCCGAGGGAGCGTCCCTGCACCGCGACCGGGCGGGGTCGACCGTCTTCGCCCGCTACGCGTTCAACGAGCTGGTCTCGTTCGTGGCCGGCTGGGCGATCCTGCTCGACTACGTGATCCTGATCGCGATCGCGTCGCTCACGGCGCCGAGCTACCTGGCGGCGTTCTACGGGCCGCTGGGGCGGGGGGCGCCGCGGCTGGCGGTCTCGCTGGCCATCATCGTCTTCGTCGCCGCCAGCAACATCCGCGGCTTCTCGACGCGCCGGACACGGCGTACGGCGCTGCTCGTGGTCGCCGACCTGGCGATCCAGCTCGTGGTGATCGCCATCGGCCTGGTCCTCTTCTTCAACCTGAGCACGATCACGGCCGGCATCCACCTGGGGGCGGCGCCGCGATGGTCGCAGGTGCTCTACGCGTTGACGATCACGACGGTGGCGTTCACGAGCCTCGAGTCGGCGTCGGGGCTGTCGGGGGAGGTGACGGTCGGCCGGCGGGGTCTGCGGCGGCTGATGCTGAGCGCGAACGCGTCGGTGTACATCATCTACGTCGGGATCGCCCTGGTCGCGGTGACGGCGATCCCGGTGATGCACGGCTACACGGCGCTCGGCGACCGCCACCTCGGCGCGCCGGTGCTCGGCCTCGTCGAGCGCTTCCATCCGGCGGCGCTGGCCGACACGCTGAAGTACGTGGTCGCGGCGGCGGCGGCGGCGACGCTGGTCGCGGTGGCCAACTCGGCCATGCTCGGGCTCTCGCGGCTGGCCTACTCGCTGGCCACCAACCGCCAGATCCCGAGCCCGATCGGCCGGCTGCACCCGCAGCGGTCGACACCGTACGTGCTGATCGCGATCGCCGCCGGCCTGGCCGCGCTGCTCGTGCTCCCGGCCGACCTCGACTTCCTGGTGGGGATCTACGCGTTCGGGGCGATGCTGGCCTTCACCATCGCCCACCTGTCGATCTGCGCGCTGCGCTACCGCGAGCCGGACCGCGACCGCCCGTTCCGGGTGCCCGGGTCGATCCGCGTGCGGGGCGGCGAGCTGCCGCTGCCGGCCGTCGTCGGGGCCGTGCTGTCCTTGGCCGCGTGGATCAGCGTGATCGTCCTCCACAGTGGCGCCCGGTATGTCGGCACGGCGTGGATCTTGGGCGGGATCGGCCTCTACATCGCCTACCGCACGGGCGCGGGCAAGCCGGTGCTCGGCCGGGTGGTGGTGCCCGAGGCGGTGCTCCGGGCCGAGCGGCCGGAGCGCGACTTCGGCTCGATCCTCGTGCCGCTGTTCGGGACGGTCCTCGACGACGACATCGTCCAGACGGCGGCGCTCCTGGTCTCCGGCGAGCAGACCGACGCGGCGGCGATCGACACGGCGACGATCGAGGCGATCTGGGTCTTCCAGGTGCCGATGGCGCTGCCGCTGGACGCCCGGCTGCCCGACGAGCAGCTCAAGCAGGCGCGGGCGGCGCTGGCCCGGGCCAAGGCGGTCGGCGAGGAGTACGACGGCGTCGAGGTGGCGACGGCGACGATCCGGGCGCGACGGACCGGCCACGCGATCGTCGAGGAGGCGCGGCGGCGCGGGGTGGAGGCGATCGTCCTCGCCGCGGAGGAGGCGCCGCGCGTGCGCGGAGGGGCGCTCCTCGGCGGGCGCACCGGCCTCGGCGAGAGCGCGATCGGGGCGATGACCCGCTACGTGGTGAGCAAGGCGCCGTGCCGGGTCATCCTCACGGCGCCGCCCCATTCGCCGGTCGAGCCGGCGGCTCCCCGCTGGAAGCCGGACGGCGAGCGGACGCCGGCGGGCGACGCCGCCCGGGTCTCCGGCCCGGGAGGGAAGTAGACGGGAGGGATTTGACTAACATGGGCGCCAATGTTCGTTCTGATCGTCGGGGCCGGCCGGGTCGGAGCAGCCGTCGCCAAGCGCGCCCTCGCCGCCGGCCACGAGGTTTCGGTGCTCGATGAAGATCCGCTCTCCCACGAGCGCCTCGACGAGATCACCGGCCGCGGCTGGGAGGACGCCGGCGGGCGCTTCACCGTGGGCACGGCGCTCGAGGTCGACGCGCTCGAGGAGGCGGGCATCGAGCAGGCCGACGTGTTCATCGCGTCCACCGACGGCGACAACACGAACCTGACGGTGGCGCAGATCGCCCAGCGGCGCTACGGCGTCGAGAAGGTCATCTGTCGGGTCATGGATCCGGCCCGGGCGGCCTGGTACTCCGCGCAGGGCCTGCACACGATCTCGCCCACGCAGCACGCGATCGAGATGTTCGCCCGCGCGCTCGACCTGGCGGCGTAGGCATGTACGTCATCGTCGCCGGGGCGGGCAAGGTGGGTTGGAACCTGGCGCGGGAGCTGATCGACAAGGGCCACGAGGTGACGCTGCTGGAGGCCAGCCGCCGGCGCTACCTGGTCGTCGAGGAGGAACTCGAGCACGCCGTCCAGTACGGCGACGCGACCGAGCTGTGGGTGCTCGAGCGGGCGGGGATCTCCCGGGCCGACCTCGTCATCGCGGTGACCGGCGACGACGAGGACAACATGCTCGTCTGCCAGGTGGCCAAGGAGAAGTACCTGTGCGACCGGGTCATCGCCCGCGTCAACAACCCGCGCAACCTCCAGCATTTCAAGCTCCTCGGCGTCCAGCCGGTGGTCTCGGCGACCGACCTCATCCTGCGCCTGATCGAGCACGAGGTGCCGCGCTACGGCCTCGTCCACCTGCTCGCGCTCGAGGAGGAGCGGCTGGAGATCATCGAGCTCGAGGTGCTGCCCGACGCGCCGGCCGCCGGGACGCGGGTCGTCGACGTCGGGCTGCCCGAGGGGAGCCTGGTGATTTCGGTGCTCCGCGACGGCCAGGGCTTCGTGCCCAAGGCGGACACGGTGATCGAGGCGGGCGACGAGGTGCTCCTCGTGCTCGACCCCGGGCTCGAGGACGCAATCACGCCGTTCTTCTCGCCCAACGGCCAGCGCTGACTGGGGAACAGGGACTCGAACCCCAAATTCCTGCTCCAGAGGCAGGCGTGTTGCCGATTACACCATTCCCCAATGGTCTCGGCCCCAGTATAAAAGCCGCCGGCCGCCGCCGGCCTCAGGGCAGAGGCCGCCGGGGCCGGGCCGGCCGTATCTCCGGGGAGCCTAAGCCGCCGGACGCAGGAGCGCCCGCCGGTTGAAGCGCAGCCGGCGGCGCCCGGGCTCGGGCACGGAGCCGAGCATCTGGCGGAGGTCGTCCTCGTCGCAGTCGTCGAGCAGACGGCGGAGCTCGAGCGTGCCGCCGCTGGCCCGGAGCACCGTGCCGGGCCAGGCCGACTCGCGGTAGGTCGGGCCGTTGCGGATGCGGCGGTCCCACAGCCAGGAGCCGGGGTTCCAGAACGTGTAGGCGGCGTGGGGCGCCGGACGGGCGGCGAGCGGGATGTGGGTGTGGGCGAACACGACGGTGCCGGGCGCGACGCTCAGGTTCAGGCAGACGGCCTCCATCGCCGCGAGGATCTGCGCCGTCGGAGCGTCCATCGGCTCGAGCATCTCCTCGGCGTCGCGCCGGCGGGCCAACGAGTGGGCCAAGCCGGCGGCCTGGCGCGACGCTCGGCCCGGCGCCCGCGCCACGGCGCCCATGCCGATCAGCCAGCGCTCGAACTGCTGCTGGGCGCGCTTGCCCTGCGGGAGGTTCGCCATCTCGTACATCAACTCGTAGAGCGGCGAGATCAGCGACTCGTAGTCGCCGATGGTGAGCCGCTCCGGCCGCTGCGCCTCGCCGGTCAGGGCCCAGGCCAGGCGGTCCATCATCCGCCAGCCGAACGACTCGATGTGGGGGGCGATGTAGTGGCCGTGGAGGAAGCGGATCCCGTCGAGCTCGCAGATCGGGTAGGAGGCGATCACGTCGACATCGGGGCACAGCGTCCGCAGCAGGCGCTCGGCCGGCATCACCCGGAACGGCGTCGGCCGCGGCGCGCCGGTCAATTCGGCGAACCGGTGCTCGTCGCCGGCCAGGGCGACCAGGTGGTGGTCGTGGTTGCCGGGCAGGAAATGGACCCGCCCGACGTGGCGGTTGACCAGGGCGAGGAACGCCCGCGAGGCGTCGACGGCCTCGTTCAGCGAGGCGAAGACGAGCTCGAACAGGTCGCCGTCGATCACGATCTCCTCGGCCCAGGCCAGCTCGGGCTCGATCCGCTCGAGCGCCCGGGGCGAGCGCATCAGGTCGTCTCCGCTGCCGAAGTGGAGGTCGGAGACGATCAGGCGGCGGATGCTCATGACGGGAGGCTACGGTCGCCGGCGATGGGCCATGGGAACTGATCGACGGCCGCCCGGCCGGCCTTGAACGCAGGCGCGTCCGCCGGCCCGCCGAGCCGTCGTGCTTTACTTGCGCGTCCGACCCGGGAGCGCCCGACAGCGACGCCGTGCGAGTCCCTCTGAGCCCGAGACGACGAAGGAGCCGAGATGGCCGACATCACGATGCTGGATCTAGACCCGGAGGCGATTCCCGAGGCGTTCGGAACCGCCGTCCAGGACAAGGCTGACGCGCCGGTGTTCCACGGCAACGGCCCCGACGACTACTTCTGCGCGACGTGCGGCAACCTCCTGGCCGAGCGGATGCCGCCCGGCCAGATGCGCAAGGTGCGCATCCGCTGCGCCAAGTGCCAGGCGACGAACTGCGTCGAGATTCCGGTCGCCTAGGGCCGCTCGCTCCGCCGGCCGCCGGGTGCCACGACCCCCGGGCGCTCGGGGCGCCCGGTCTGGGCGAAGGCCTCGGCGATCAGCTCGTAGGAGCGCCGGCGGGCGCCATGGTCATGGGTGATCGTCACGACGATCACCTCCTCGGCCCCGTAGCGTTCGGCGACGTCCTCGAGCGCGGCCCGAACGGTGGGCGGCGAGCCGAGGATCAGGCGCCGGCCGACTTCGCCGGGGCCGTCGGCGGCGAGGAAGCGCAGCGCCTGGTCGACCGGCGGGACGGCGATGAGCCGCCCGCGCCGGAGCATTCGCATCGCCATCCGGCTGCTCGCCGACAGCCGCTCGGCCTCGTCGTCCTCCTCGGCGCAGATCGCCCAGACGGCGACCGCGACCTGCGGGCGGGCCGACCAGGCGGACGGCGTGAACTGCTCGCGGTAGATCTCGGCCGCCGCGGCCCCGCCCGGGTTGATGAAGTCGGCGAAGGCGTAGGGCAGACCGAGCTGGCCGGCCCAGATCGCGCTCTGCTCCGAGGAGCCCAGCAGCCACGGCCGCGGGCCCTCCGGCCGGCCGGGCAGGGTCGATCCGAGGCGGGCGAACGGGTGATCGGCCGGGAGGCTGTCGTCGAGCAGGGCCAGGAGCTCGCCGAGCTGCTCGGGGAAGTCGTCGGGCGCGGCCTGGCGGCGGTCGCGCTGGAGGGCGAACGTGGTCATCGGGTCGGTGCCGGCCGCCCGGCCCAGGCCGAGATCGATGCGCCCGGGAAAGAGGCCGCTCAGCACGCTGAACGTCTCGGCCACCTTGAGCGGACTGTAGTGGGGCAGCATCACGCCGCCGCTGCCCACGCGCAGGCGCGCGGTCGCGGCGGCGATCGGCCCGATGAGCGCCTCGGGGCTCGGCCCGGCGAGCATCGGGCCGCCGTGGTGCTCGGCCACCCAGTAGCGGTGGTAGCCGGCGGCGTCGGCCAGGCGGGCCAGGTCGATGGTGTTGCGGAGCGCCTGGGCGCCGTCCGAGCCCTGGGCGATCGGCGACTGGTCGAGCACGCTGAGCCGCAGTTGATCGGACATAAGATGATTGTACATGCAATTGCTTTCGCTCCCGACTGAGCTCGCCGCGCGCCTCGCCCGGGCGCTCGGCGCGATCGCCGGCCGCCGGCGCGTGGCCGCCGCCGTCTGCGTGCGCGGCGAGGGCCGCCGGCTCGAGTTCGCCCTGGTCACCACGCGCGACGGTGAGCGGTGGACGTTTCCCAAGGGTCATCGCGAGCCGGGGGAGACGCTGGCGGCGGCCGCCGCCCGCGAGGCGGCCGAGGAGGGCGGCCTCATCGGCCGGGTCGACCGCCAACGTCTGCTCGCCTACCGCTACCCGGCTCGCGGCGGCCGCGATGTCCTCGTCACCGCCCATCTCCTCCACGTCAGCGAGGTCGGCCCGCCGGCCGAGGACTTCCGCCGGCTGGTCTGGTGCGACGGCGCCGGCGCGCGCCGGCGCCTGGCCGAAGGCCGCGAGCCGTTCTACGCGGCGGAGCTCGGCCGGGTGCTCGACGCGGCGGTGCGCGCGTGCGACGCCTCGCGCGCGCACCGCCGGGCCGCCGGGCCCGACCGCTAGAGCTGGCCGCGGGCCGCTCCGTTCGGGAACTTCATGTTGTGCACGTTGACGTAGAACTTCGCCGGGGCCGCCTCGATCTGCGTGATCTCAGGGGCCGGGACGTTGCTCGTGCAGCCGCTGGCCGCGTACGCGCCGCCGAGCGGCACCAGCACCGGACCGGAGACACCAGCCGCGGCGGCGTGAATGTGGGCGACCGACGGCTTGGGGATGCCCGTCAGGTGGAACTGCCAGCAGATCTGCTGCTTTGCCCCCCTCACCGTGACCTTCGCCGTCCCGCCGCCGGTCGCCGACGCCTTGGGCACCTCGTTGGTCCCCTTGAGCCTCACCGAGTAGACCCGTGTCGGGGCCGCGGGTCCGGACGTCGCCCCCGGCGCCGGCGCCGTGGAGGTGGTGGAAGTGGTGCTCGAACTGGAGCTCGAGCCGCAACCGGCGGCGCCGATGGCCGCCACCAGCAGCGGCACTGTGATGGCACGTGTTCGCATCAGTCTCACCTCGATCGTTCGGATGGCCCGTTGGGAACGGTGCCGGCACCGTCGGTCGACCCCGACGCTCGCCCCCACCACACTCCCTCCACTCGTGGTGCCCCACGGGCTGGGGAGCCTTGAGGTCAGTTTGACACGGTGAGCGTCCGGCCGTTCGGCATCATGCGATGCATGGTGGCGGAAAGACCGAGGTCCGCGAGGTACGGCGCCCGACGGCGCGATCGCAGCCGGGGGGAACCGGCCACCCCGGTCAGGGTCGGCCCGGCAGCGGGCCGGGGGCAAAGAGCCTGACCTCGGACCCGGCGGCGAACGTCACGTGGCCGGGCTCGGCGTCGGCGAGGAAGGCCCAGTCGGCGCCGTAGAGACCGGCGAAGTCGACGTCGAGCGACAGCTCGTGGACCGGGTGCAGCGGCCACAGCGGATGCTCGACGCGGTAGCCGCGGGCCCCGCCCCGCCGGGTGGCGCCGAATCCGAGCTCCTGGTGGGTGAGCCACCGCTCGTCGGAGCCCGCGGCCGGGATCGTCCCCCGCGCGTCGACCACGGCGCTCACCGTCGATCCCGGACCGAACCGGTGACGCAGGCGCAGCCGGTCGGCCCCGACCGTGCAGATCTCGCTGGTCATCGGGACCCGCACGTAGGGCTCGTGGTAGCGGACCCGGGCCACCACCGCGACCGCCCGGCGGGGGACGAACTCGCGGATGAAGACGATCCCGCGCTCGCCGCCCGCCCGCGCGTAGAAACGCAGGTTGATCTCCGGGAACCGCGTGTGCCCGGGAATCGGCGCTCCGTAGAGGCGGGTCCGGGCGAACTCGAACGCCACCAGGCTGACCCGGGCTCGGCCGCCGAGCCGGTCGAGCTCGACGCCGGGCGGCAGCAGGCCGGCGAGGCGCTCGTCGGCCACGGCGTAGGTGACGACCAGGAGGTTCTGCCAGCGGGCGGTGAGCAGTGGCCTGGCCGCCGCCGGCGCCGGACCTGCGCGCGCCGGCGGGCGCGGACCTGGCATCGCGCTCCAATCACTCCACCGGAGTTCCGAGCACCTCCTGGTGGCGGCGGGTCAGCTCCTCGTAGGCGCGGCTGAGGTTCGCGCGCGCGGCCTCGAGGATCTCGGCCGGGGGCGGCTCGGGCTCCCAGCGCCCGCGTACCGGCTCGGTCGCCACGAGCCCCTCGACCTCCTGTGACGCGGCGCGCAGCCGCTCGTGGCAGCGGCGCAGCTGCTTGCGCTCCTCGGGCGAGAGGTCCGCGGTCGAGCGGGTCTGGTCGGCTTGCACGGTGCTTTCTCCTTCATCGGTTGTCCGCCTGCGAGGATCGCACGAAACGGCGCAACTCTGGCGTGCGGGCCGCCTTTCAGACGCGATGAGGCTCCTCGCCACGGCCGCCCTCGCCCTCGCCCTCGCCCTCCTGCTCCTGCCCGGCGGCGCCCGGGCCGCATCGCTGGCCGGCGCCCGCCTCTTCGTCGA
The DNA here is from genome assembly GCA_963795745.1 of uncultured Solirubrobacterales bacterium. GTDB lineage: Bacteria > Actinomycetota > Thermoleophilia > Solirubrobacterales > Solirubrobacteraceae > Palsa-513. Next base: position 569,395 of record CAWCIT010000013.1, on the reverse strand, counting down.
CGGCGACTCGAGCGCCGCCCGTACCGCCCGGGCCTGGGCCGCCTCGCGGCCGGCCGACGCCCGTCTCCTGCGCCTGATCGCCGCCGCCCCGCAGGCGCAGTGGTTCGACGGCCAGAGCGACCGGGCCGACGTCGCCGGCTACGTCGGCGCCGCCGCGGCCGCCGGCGCCGTTCCTGTGCTCGTGGCCTACGACCTGCCCGGCCGCGACTGCGGCGGCTACTCCGCCGGCGGCGCGGCGACGCCGGCCGCCTACCGCCACTGGATCGTCCACACCCTGCTCGGCGGCATCGGCGGCCGGCCGGCGGCGGTGATCGTCGAGCCCGACGCCCTGGCCGAGCTCGGCTGCCGGACGCCGGCCGGCGCCCGCGCCGACCTCGCCTTGCTCGCCTTCGCCGTCCGCACCCTGGCCGCCCGTCCGGCGATCGCCGTCTACCTCGACGCCGGCAACTCGGCCTGGGAGCCCGCGGCCTTGATGGCCCGGCGGCTCCGGGCCGGCGGGGTGGCCGCGGCCCGTGGCTTCGCGCTGAACGTCAGCAACTTCAACACCACGGCGGCCGAGACGGCCTACGGGACGCGGATCTCCCGGCTCGTCGGCGGCCAGCCGTTCGTCATCGACACGTCGCGCAACGGCGCCGGCCCGGCGCCCGGCCGGGCCTGGTGCAATCCGCCGGGCCGCGCCCTCGGCCCGGCCCCGACCACCGCCACCGGCAATCCGCTCGTCGACGCCTACCTCTGGGTCAAGGCCCCCGGCGAGTCGGACGGCCGCTGCCACGGCGGCCCGCCGGCCGGGGGCTGGTGGCCCGACTACGCCGTCGGCCTCGCCCGGCGGGCCGGTTATTAGGCCGCAGGCTTGGGCTGACGGCGGATCGCGAACAGCGGCGCCCCGCACTCCGGGCAGTGGCCCTCCCAGCCGGGGCGGCCGTTGGGCAGGGTCACCTCGAGGGCCTCGGCGATCGTCACCTTCCGCCCGCAGACGCACCAACCCTGCGGGCCTTCGCCCGCCGCCGGCTCAGACATCGGCGCCGGGCGGGACGAGGACGAGCTTGCCGCGGACGTGGCCGTCCTCGCTGCGCCGGTGGGCCTCCGCCGCCTCGGCGAAGGCAAAGGTCTCGGCCACCGGCAGGCGGAAGGCGCCCTGCTCGTAGAGGTCGGCCGCCTGGCCGAGCGCCTGCCAGGAGCGCCCGTCGCTGCCGCTGGTCACACGGACGCCGTGCTCGGGACCGGTGAAGTCGGCGATCGTCACCACCCGATCCGGGCTCCCCGTCGCCGCGATCAGCGCCGGCAGCGCCCCGTGGCCGGCGACGTCGAAGGCGAGGTCGACGCCGTCGGGGGCGAGCTCGGCGACGCGGGCGGCCAGACCGTCGCCGTAGGTCGTCGGCTCGGCGCCGAGCTCGCGCAGGAAGTCGTGATTGGCCTCGCTCGCCGTCCCCAGGACCCGGGCGCCGCGGGCGCGGGCGAGCTGGACGGCGGCCGTGCCGACGCCGCCGGCCGCGCCGTTGATGAGGAGCGTCTGGCCCGCCTCGAGGCCGAGCAGGTCGAGCCCCCGCACGGCGGTCTCGACGGCGACCGGAAGTCCGGCCGCCTCGGCGAAGGTCATGCCCGCCGGCTTGGCGGCGTAGTGGTCGAGCACGGCGTACTCGGCGCTCGCCCCGCCGACCGCGCTGCCGAAGACGGCGTCGCCGACGCTGACGTCGGTCACGCCGTCGCCGACCTCGTCGACCACGCCGGCGGCGTCGCTGCCCGGGATGCGCGGCAGCTCGGCGGGCATGAACGCGGCCATCGCCCCGCTGCGGATCTTCCAGTCGATCGGGTTGACCCCGGCCGCCCGGACCGCCACGCGGACCTGGCCCGGACCGGCGTGGGGCGCTTCGACGTCGTCGACGTGGAGCACGTCGGGCCCCCCGTATTCGTGGAACCTGACCGCCTTCATCGCGCTCGACCTCCGTCGCCGACAACCATGCCCGACACGATAGGCCACCCGTCGACGTGGATCGCGGCGGATGCTACGGTGGGGTCAATGGCCGACGAGACGCCCGAGCCGCTGATGGACCTGACCGAGCGGCGCCGCCAGGAGCGGCGGGCCGTCGAGGAGGCCGGGGGCGGCGAGTCCGAGGGCTTCGAGCTCGCCGAGGCCGATCTGATCGAGCACGCATCCCACGGCGACGACCGCTCGTCGACCCGCATCCTGACCGAAGCCGGCTCCGGCGCCGAGGCCGAGCCCGACGACTCGGTGTACGGCGAGGCCGACGAGGAGCACAAGGCCGACTGACGTCTTCCCGGCCGCGGCCGCCGGGGCGGGCTCGGCGGGGCGGGGCGGCGGCGGGCTGGCTCAGGCGACGGCGGCCTGGACCGACCAATCGCGGTAGAGGTCCCAGTAGGCGCCGCGCATCTCGAGCAGCTCCTCGTGGGTGCCCTGCTCGACGATCCGCCCGCCGTCGAGGACGACGATCCGACCGGCCGCCCGGATCGTCGACAGCCGGTGGGCGATGACCAGGGCGGTTCGTCCGGCGAGGAGGCGCCGCAGCCCGGCTTCGATGCGGCCCTCGGTGTGGAGGTCGACGTTCGACGTCGCCTCGTCGAGGACGAGGATCCGCGGGTCGGCGATCAGCGCCCGGGCGAAGGCCAGGAGCTGGCGCTGGCCGGCCGAGAGCTGGGCGCCCCGCTCGCCGACCTCGGTGTCGTAGCCCTGATCGAGGGCGCTGATGAACTCGTCGGCGCCGACCGCCGCCGCGGCGGCGCGCACCTCCTGCGCGGTCGCCTGTGGTCGGCCGAAGGCGATGTTCTCACCGACCGTTCCCGAGAACAGGAACGCCTCCTGCGGGACGATGCCCATCTGGCGGCGCAGCGACGCCGCCCGGACGTCGCGCAGGTCGTGGCCGTCGATGAGGACGCGGCCGTCGGTCGGGTCATAGAAGCGGGCGACGAGCTTGGCCAGGGTCGACTTGCCGGCGCCGGTGGCGCCGACGAGGGCAACCGTCTGCCCGGGGGCCACGACGAGGTCGATCCGGTCGAGGGCGATCACCGGGGCGGGTGCTGCGGATGTCGCCTCGCCGGGGCCGTCGCCCGCGCCCTGGCCGTCGCCCGCGTCCTGGCCGTCGCCGTGCCCGTCGGCGGAGTCGGTCGCCGCCGGCGTCGAGGGCGCGGCGGCGTAGGCGAAGGTCACGTTCTCGAAGCGGATCTCGCCGCGGATCGGGCCGAGGTCGACCGCGTCGTCGGCCTCGACCATGTCGGGGGCGACGTCGAGCAGCTCGAAGATCTTGTCGAGCGCCGCCATCCCCGACTGGTAGGTCGTGTACAGCTGGGACAGCTGGGTGATCGGGTCGAAGAAGTTGTTCAGGGCGGCGATGAAGGCGACGATCACCCCGATCGTGATCGCCCCGTCGATCGCCTGGTAGCCGCCGTAGACGAGGATGGCCACCGTGCCGAGGGCGGCGACGAGCTCGATGGCCGGGAAGTAGGCGGCGTTGAGGTTCACCGTCGTCATGTTGGCCGCCCGGTTGGCCTCGTTGAGCTCGGCGAAGCGACGGATGTGGCGCGACTCCTGGCCGAAGGCCCGAACGACGCGGATCCCCGACAGGGTCTCCTGGAGGTTGGCGGTGATCGCTCCGATGGTCTCCCGCGTGCGCCGGTAGGCGTCGGCCGAGGCGATCCGGAAGACGAGCGAGCCGACCATGATCACCGGGACGATCACGAACGTCAGCAGGGCGAGGCGGAGGTCGAGCAGGAGCAGGATCACGACCGTGCCGACCAGGGTGAGCGACGACTGGAAGAGGGTGACCACGCTGTCGGTGACCAGGCTGTCGAGCGCCTCGACGTCGTTGGTCATGCGCGAGATCAGCACGCCGGCCCGCCGGCGCTCGTAGAAGGCGATCGGCATCTGCTGGAGATGGTCGAAGATCGCCATCCGCAGGTCGGCGAGGGCGCGCTCGCCGACCCACTCGACCAGGTACGTCTGCGCGTAGGTCGCGACCCAGACGACGGCGGCGGCGGCGAGGAAGGCGATCACGATCAGGGTCAGGGCATGGCGGTCGCCGCGGCTGATCCCGTCGTCGATCGCCAGCTTGGCCAGCGGGGCCGGAGCGAGGGAGGCGGCCGTCCCGGCGATCAGGGCCACGAACATGGCGATGACCCGGCCGCGATACGGCCGCAGGAGCGCGACGAGGCCGCGCAGGCGCCGGCCGCGGCCGCTGGTCCCGCGCAGGCGCCGGCGGATGTCCTCGACGCGTCCGCTCACAGCCCGGCCACCTGGCGCTCGCGCGGCTTGCGCGTCAGGAAGACCTGGTCGGGGAGGCCCTTCTCGACGATCTCCCGGTAGTGGTCGGAGGCGTCGAGCAGCTCGTCGTGGGTGCCGTGGGCGGCGACCCGGCCGTCCTCGAGGACGACGATCTCGTCGGCCAGGGCGATCGTCGACAGGCGGTGGGCGATGACGAAGGTCGTGCGTCCCCTCATCACCTCACGCAGGGCGCGCTTGATCTCCTGCTCGGTCGACGCGTCGACCGACGACGTCGCGTCGTCGAGGATGAGGATGCGCGGGTCGGCGAGGAGGGCCCGGGCGATGGCCAGGCGCTGGCGCTGGCCGCCCGACAGGGTGAGGCCGCGCTCGCCGACCCGGGTCTCGTAGCCGTCGGGCAGGCGCCGGATGAAGCCGTCGGCCTGGGCCCGGCGGGCGGCGGCCTCGACCTCCGCGGCCGTGGCGTCGGGCCGGGCGTAGGCGATGTTCTCGCGGACGGTGGCGCTGAACAGGAACGGGTCGTCGGTGACGAGGGCGACGGCCTGGCGGACGGATTCGACGCTCACGTCGCGGAGGTCGGCCCCGTCGACCGTGACCCGGCCGGCGGTCGGGTCGTACAGGCGGGCGATCAGCCCGGCCAGCGACGTCTTGCCCGAGCCGGTCGCGCCGACCAGGGCGACCGTCAGCCCGGCCGGGACGTCGAGGCTGACCTCGCGCACGGCCGGCCGGCCGGCGCCCTCGTAGCGGAGCTCGACCTGCTCGAAGCGGACGTGGCCCGACCCGACCGGCAGGGGCGGGGCGCCGGGCGCGCTGACCAGGCGCGGATCGCGGTCGAGCAGCTCGAAGATCCGGGCGCCGGACGCGGTCGCCCGCTGGGAGAGGCCGAGGATCACGCCGAGGGTCCGCATCGGCGAGAGCAGCATCAGCAGGTAGAAGTAGAAGGCGCTGAACTGGCCGAGCGTCAGCTGGTGGTCGATCACCTGGCGCCCGCCGACGAACAGCACGGCGGCCAGGCCGAGCTGGGGCAGGAAGCCGATCAGCGGGTTGTAGCGGGCCTGGAGGCGGGCCGAGACCATCGCCTGGTCGAAGACGCGGCTGACGCTCCGCTCGAACCGGGCGCGCTGGTGGGCCTCGCGGGCGAACGCCTTGACGACCCGGACGCCCGAGATGTTCTCCTCGGCGTCGGCCGTCAGCTCGGCGATCCGCTGCTGGACCTCCTGGATCGCCGGGCGGGCGCGGCCTCCGTAGCGGGCGGAGACGTAGACCACGAACGGGACCGGGACGAGCGAGATGATGCCGAGCTCGGGCTGGAGCAGGAGCATCGCCGTGCCGGCGAGCACGATCGTCAGCCCCGACTGGAGGATGAAGACGAGCCCGTAGCCGAGGAAGAAGCGGACGGCCTGGAGGTCGACCGTCGTGCGCGACATCAGCTGGCCGGTCTGGCTGTGGTCGAAGAAGCCGAGCTCGAGCGCCTGGAGGTGGCCGAAGAGGAGGTTGCGCAGGTCGTACTCGACGCCGAGGGAGACGCGGCCGGCGACGAGCCGTCGCGCCACCGTCAGGCCGAGGCGGACGAGGCCGGCGACGGCGACGGCGACGGCGAGGAGCACGAGCTGGTGGCGGTCGCGGGTGCGGATCGCGTCGAGGCCGCGGCCGCTGAGATAGGGGATGGCGACCGTCGCGACCATCGCCAGAGCAGCGAGGACGAGCGACCACACGACTCCGGTGCGGTACGGTCGCAGGAAGCCGAGCAACCTGTAGAACGTCCTCACTTCACAAAGTATAGTGACCCGAGATCCTCGGCCACCGGCCGCCGGCCTGTGCAACAGCTGCCGCCACCAGCGGCTCGTCCCGACCAGTCGGGGGTCGGTCTTCTCCCTCTGCCAGCGCTCGCGCGACCAGCCGGAGTCGTTCCCCCGCTACCCGCGGCTGCCGGTCACCGCCTGCCTCGGCTTCGACGCGCGGGCGACCACGGACGCCGGCTGACGATCCGCGTGTTCGACCAGCTCGACTTCGTCTACCTCCCGAGCCGCGACGTGGCCGCCGACGTCCGCCACTTCACGGTGGCCGTCGGCGCCGAGCTGGTGTTCGCGGTCGAGGCGTTCGACACGCGGGTGGCCATGCTGAGCCTGACCCGGGCTCCGCCGGCGCTGCTGCTGGCCGAGCACCTCGACGGCGACCGGCCGGTGCTCGTCCATCGGGTCGGCGACCTCGAGGCGGCGCTGGCGGCGCTGGCCCGGCGCGGCGTGGGCGTCGTGGCCCGCTTCGACATCCCGCCGGGTCCGGCGGCCGAGCTGGCCTGCCCGGGTCCCCAGCGCCTCGCCGTCTATGAGCTCACGCGTCCGGAGACGGCCGCCCGCCTGGCCGGTCGGCGCGACTTCTGACCCCGCGGCGGCTCGAGCCCCTGCCACGCGCGATGGCGGGCGGGTCAGGGCTGCCCCCGCTGGGGGCGCGTAGGTGGTCGGTTACCGGCTGGTCATGAGCGGCGCCGGTGCGCCGCTCGGGTCGTCGTCGGCCCGGTACTCGGGCAGCGGGCGGATCAGGAGATAGCCGACGGCGGCCGCGGCCGCCAGCATGATCAAGGCCACGCGCGCCCCGTGGGCCGGGTCGAGGATGTGAAAGTGATCGAGGACGAAGATCGTGCCGCCCCACAGGACGAGCGGTCCGACCCCGCTCGAGACCCGCCCGACCAGCCAGAACAAGCCGAACACCTCGCCGCGCTGGGCTTCGGGCACCGCCCGGATCATGTAGACGCGGTCGGCGGTGTGGATCGAACCGAGGCTGATGCCGACGACCGGACCGACCAGCCACAGCAGCCACGGCGCGCCGGTGCCACCGGTGAGCAGCAGGGTGGCCGCGACGAGGAGGATCGTCGCGTTCAACACCCGCTTCGGTCCGATCAGCCGGGTGAGGCGGCCGGCCACCAGCGCGCCGATCACCGCGAAGACGATCGACAGGTCGAGCACCAGGGTGACCTGAAGTTCGCTGAAGTGGGCGGTGCGCTTGGCGTAGACCGTCATGTAGGCGACCAGCGTGCCGATCGCGTCGATGTAGAAGAAGCGCGCGAGGATGAAGCGCCCGTAGGACTCGGTGCGAACCCGGTGGACGCCGGTGCGGAGGTTCTCGACCGCGGCGGCGACCGCCGGGCCCAGGGCGAAACGCGAATCCCGCCGCCGCTCGTGGACCCAGAGGAAGCACGGCAGGGCGAAGACGAGAAACAGGATCGCCGTCGGGATGAAGGCCGACTGGTCGTCGCGGGTGACCACGACGGCGAAGACGAAGCTCGCCAGGGCGACCCCGACGTAGCCGACGGCGACGCCGAGTCCCGACACCTGCGGCTGGCGCTCGGGCGGGGCGATGCGCGAGAGCATCGGGTCGTACTGGGCCGACGCCGCCTGGTAGCCGAGGATCGCCAGGCCGGCGATGGCCAGGACGACGATGAGACCCGCGTGGACGACGCCCAGGAGCGCCGTCATCGCGACGCTCAACACGGTGAAGCCGATCAGGAACGGCTTGCGCCGGCCGATCTGGTCGGCCAGCGCGCCGAACAACGGCAGGACGACCAGCAGGGCGATCGACACCGCCAGCGCCATCAGGCCGGTCACGTAGTCGGCGTGGTGGCGCTGGACGATGATCCAGTCGTTGAAGTACCGGGTTATGACGGTGTAGGAGAAGATCGTGGCCGCGAGGTCGTAGGTGATCCAGCTCACGACCGGCCGCGAGCCCAGGCGCCAGGCCGGCGGGCCGTCGCCGCCGGCGGTGCCCGTCGCGGGCGTCTTCATCCGGGCGTCGGTGTCGAGCATCACGTCCCGACGGCCGGCCGCGGCGCGACCGCCCCGGCGCCGGCCCGGGTGAGCAGATAGGCGCCGGCCGCGATCAGCCAGACGTCCTGCGGATAGGCGGTCACCCGCTCCATGCCGCCGATGCCCAACCCGAGATAGGTGTGGGAGAGGAACAGCGGCAGGCCGACCAAGCCGGTCGCGCCGGCCAGGACGGTGAAGCCGCGCGCGCCGACCGGCAGCGCGCGCCCCGTGAGCCCGAGCACCAGCACGCCGAGGTTGCCGAGCACGAACGGCAGGGCGGCCCCGCCCTGGTGAAGCGCGCCGATCGTGTTCTCCGGAAACAGGCCGACCATCACCGTGCCGGCGCCGGCCAGAGCCAGTAGCCCGCAGCCGACGGAGGCCGCGCGCCGGGCGCCGTCCTGGCCACCGAGCAGGAGCGCGCCGGCGCACATCGTCACGCCGAGCACGACGAACGAGACGTCCATCGCCAGGTGAAGCGGTGAGCAGACCGGCCGCCCGCTGTACCGAGCGCAGCGCGTGTTGCCGAGGTCGCTGATCGTGTTCCCGCCCCAGCCGTACCCGCGGGTCCAGACCGCGGCGACGGCCACCTGCACGGCGAAGTATTGGACGCTCAACAGCCAGAGGACCGCTCCGCTGCGCGTGCGGCGACGTGACACCGGGCTAAGCGTAGTCGCCCGCTCCGTCAGGGCGCGGGTCGACCACCGCCGGTCACGCGCCGGCTGCGCGCTCAGTGACCGGCGAAGGCCGACGGCTGGAGGAGCAGGAAGAGCGAGTTGTCCTGGTTGTTCTGGATGAAGCTGAAGCGGTAGAACGCCGGGCTCGTGAGCTCGGAGACGAGCGCGGTGTCGGGCGCGGCGTCGACCGTGGCCGGGCTCGGCGTCTGGCCGACGAGCGAGGCCGCGAGGGGGTGGCTCAGCTCGTTGGCGAGGTCGCCGCTGCGGAAGAACACGGCATCGGTCGGATCGGTGGTCAGCTTGACCTTCTTCGGCTGGCCGGCCACCGGCGTCTGGTGGACGACCGGCGGCAGAAAGACGACGACCTGGTCGGCGCCGACGTACTGGAAGGTGTACAGCGCGAGCTCGAGGGCCTCGCGGCGGACCAGCATCAGCCGCTGGGTCGAGGCCTTGCCGGAGATCGAGCAGCCGGGGCCGAGGCCGCACATCTGGTAGAGGACGGCGCTGCCCGAGAGCACCGTCGTGCCGTTGGCCGCCGTGCTCGCCCCGGTCTGGATGGCCAGCGTCACCGGGATCCCGGCGAGGGCGAGAGGCCCGCCCTTGACGGCGAGGAGCTGGCCGGTGCCCGGCTGGCGGTACTCGGGCGCGACATGGTTGGCGATCTGGGTGGCCGCGTCGATCCCGCTGGCCGTCGGGCGCCACGACGACCACCGCAGCGGCGCCGGGTCGCGGCCGGATCCGAGCGTGTAGGCGGTGATGGCGATCGCCGACAGGCCGAGGGCGAGCAGGGCGCCGAAGATGAACTGGAAGCGCGGAGCATGGGGCGACTCGGCCGGGACGCCGGACGCGCGGCCGGGGGCCTGGACGCCGCGGCGGGCGCCGGGCTGGCGGGCGGGATGCCGAGGCCCGATCCCACGGCCCCCGCGCTCGTGCCCGCCGGCGGCGGCGGCGGAGCGTGAAAGGTCTGCCCGAGGCCGCCCGGGGTGCCGGCCCGGGGCGTCTGCCCGCCCGCGCCGAGCGCGGCCGCCGGGACCTTGGGCCGCGTGCCGGCGGGGTCGGGCGCGTAGCGGCCGAGGTCGCGCGCCGGGAGGCCCGAGCCGCCGCCGGCGAGCGCCGATCCGTCGGTCTCGCCCGCGCGGGTGTCGCCGGCCGACCCGGCGGGCTCGCCGTCCGCGCCGCGGGCGGTCTCGCCCGCGCGGGTCTCGCCGGCCGATTCGGCGGGCTCGCCGTCCGCGCCGTGGGCGGGGTCGGCGGCCTCGCCGGCGCCCGCTGGCGCCTCGGCGTTCGGCGGTCGGGTCGCGCCGACGGGAGGGTCGACGGCGGCGATCTCGGCCACCGGCTGGGCGTCGCCGTCGGTCGTCACAGGATCGGCCACGTGGCCTCGTCGGTGATGTCGATGGCGGGCGCCTCGAGCTTGGCGGCGTCGAGCACGGCGACGACCTCGTCGCCGTGGAGCTCGCGGCGGGCGAGCAGCGTCTCGGCGATCTGGCGGACCTGATCGCGGTTGTGGCGGATCAGGCAGTAGGCGGTGATGTAGGCCTGGCCGAGGATCTGCGCCGCGGCGCGGCGCTTGCTCGGGTCGCCGAGGATCGCCGGGATCGGGTCGCCCATCAGCGCACTCCCGCCGGCGCGGTTCATGATCCGCGCGCCGATCTTCTCGAAGCGCTCCATGTACTTCGCCTCGGCCGCGTCGCGCTCCTCGTCGCTCGCCCATTCGTGGCCGTTGAAGTCGATCGGCTCGGGGCCCATGCCGCACATGCCGACCATGCGCGCGACCTGCGACGTCACCATCTGGACGTCGCCGCCGACGCCGACGCCGTTCTCGCCGTAGAAGACGTGCTCGGCCGCCATCGCGCCGAGCACCCAGACCAGCTCGGCGACTTCCTCGTGGCGCCAGCTGCCGAACTTCTCCTCCTTCTCCATCGCCTGGTGATGGCCGAGGCTGTCGCCTCGCTTGCGGATCGAGAGGCGGGTCGAGAGCTGGCCGTCGCAGTACACGTGCGAGGCGGCGGCGTGGCCGGCCTCGTGGATGGCGACGGCGAGGGACTCGGCGGGGACGTACTCGACGCCCTGCGCCGTGCCCGACTCGGTGGTGGTGATCGCCTCGACGAGGTCCCCGCGAGCGAACTCCATCCGCCCGTCGGCATGGGCGAGGGTCAGGGCCATCGAACAGATCTGCTCGATCATCGCCGGGGAGTAGCCGTTCGTCATCCGGGCGAGCTCGTCGCGGCGCACCTCGGTGTCGAGCTCCGGGTCATGGGCGACGCGCGCCAGATAGAGGTCGAAGATGTCCTTGCGGTCGTCCTTGGTCGGCGTGCGGAACCAGACGTGGCGACCCATCCGCCCGGCTCGGATCAGCGCCGGGTCGAGCCGGTCGAGCGGGACGTTGGTCGCGCCGATGAAGTAGATCTGCTCGGAGCGCGGCTTGGGCGGGCGCAGCCGCAGGCGGATGCCGCCGAGCTTGCGCGGCACGACGTAGCTCGCGTCGAGCAGCGTGTTGATCCGGTTGGTCCAGAACTTCTTCATCATCGGCGGCGAGTCGACCCCGTCCATGTTGACGAGCAGCTGGTTGAGCGCGCCGCTGCCGCCGCCCATGCCCATGCCCCCGGGAAACATGAAGCCCCGCGTCCGCTCGTCGGCCCAGCGGTAGATCGCCGGCACCCAGGGCCGGGGGCGCTCGTCGCGCCGCTCGAACATGCGCTCGCGCCAGGCGCGCGTCTCGAGGATCAGGTCGCCCGACGGGTTGCGCGCTCCGAACGGGCCGTAGAAGCCGAGTTCCTCGACGCTGGGGACCCCGACCGCCGCGGGCGGGGTCGAGCCGAGCGCCTGGCGGCGCAGCCCGACGGCGTCGATCTCGTCGATGAAGATGATGCACTGGCCGCCCCACTTGCGGGCCAGGCGGCGGGCCTTGGCGATCATCGCCATCACCACGATCACGTCGATTCCGATGAACGTCGCGACGAAGCCCGACCCGGGCATGATCACGATCGGGGAGTTGAAGCTGGTGGCGATCGCCTTCGAGAGCATCGTCTTGCCGGTGCCCGGCGCGCCGATGAAGAGCAGCCCGCGCTCGGGCTTGCCGCCGGCCTGGCGGAACTCCTCGCCCGACTGCCAGAGGGCGATCACCCGCGTGACCTCCTCCTTCGGCTCGGCCTGGCCGCGGACGTCTTCGAGCTTGACGCCCCAGTCGGCGTCGCCGGGCTCGTAGCCCTTCATCTGGCGGAGGTTGGCGATCAGGAGCGGCCCGAAGAGGATGAAGACATTCATGAACATCAGCAGCGGGAGCTGGATCGCGAGGATCAGCAGGCTCGGCGCGTTCTGGCTGAGCGGGCCGCTGAGCGACGACCAGAGGCCGCTGACCGACGAGCCGAAGACGATGTCGATCAGGAACACGAACGCGCCGACCATGAGTCCCAGGTAGACGAGCAGCTTGTACTTGCCGCGCCAGTACCAGACCCGGCGGCGGGCGACGGCGTCCGCGCGGAGGGTCTCCTGGTCGGCGCTGTAGAGACTCGGGCGGGGGATCAGGCGGTGGGCGACGACGTCGATCAGGCCGCGGAAGGCGATCACCCCGACGAGCGTCCCGAGCACGGCGGAGACGAGGCCCCAGCGGTGGGTGTAGAAGAGCAGCGCGAACAGCATCGGGCTGGTCAGCAGGGCGACGAACGTGGCCGCGCGGGTGAGACGACGCCACTCGAGCGCCAGGGCCTGCTGATCCTCGCTACGGCGCTTGCCGAAGCCCGTGTCGAGTGCCATCAGCGAAGGGTAGCGAGCCACAGACCGCGGTCGCGCCAGATCGACTATTGATACGCCGGTGCCCTGCCAGCTGCGCATCTACACGATCCCGCCGGACCGACTCGAGGAGTTCGAGGCGTTCTGGCGCGCCGAGGTCGTCCCCCTGCGGCGGCGCTTCGGCTTCGAGGTGGACGGCGCGTGGTCGGATCGGCAGGGGGGAACCTTCGCCTGGGTGGTCTGTCACCCGGAGTTCGACCGGGCCGAGGCGGCGTACTACGCGAGCCCCGACCGGGCGGCGCTGAGCCGGGACCCGGCGGAGTTCATCGAGCGCTCGGAGCTGCGGATGATGGCCGCGGTCGACTCCGACTGAGGCCCTCGGGCTCCCGGGGTGGGGGGTTGGGGGCGGTGGTTGCCGGCCCGTGCCGCCCGGCGGGCGCGGCGGGTCCTAGTTGTTCGGCCGGCCGACGCGCAGGCCGTGCTGCTGCACCGCGTAGCCGGTGTAGCTGCCGGCGCCGCCGAGGTCGGGGCTGTCGTGGGAGTAGGCGATGTGGGCGTAGCCCAGGCTGTCGGTGTCGACGCCGAAGTCGTCGAAGAGCTGGCGGCCGGTCGTGCACGTGATGCCGCCCTCGCACACCGCGCCGGTGTGGACGGCGACCAGGCGCTGGGGCTTGCGCCAGCCCACCGGGGCGCCGGCGGCGGTGTAGAGGTTCTGGGCGAAGTAGACGTAGAAGGTCTGGGCCGTCCCGGGGGCGGAGGGGGAGCCGTAGTAGACGAGGTCGACGCCGTGGGCGGTGGCCGCCAGCCAGGGGAAGATCGCCTGCGTGGTGTTGGTGCTGATCGGGGGCGCGCAGGTCCACGTCTGGCCGTGGTCGGTCGACTCGGCGGCATAGACGTTCTGGTCGTCGGACCAGGCGGACCAGACGTTGCCCGCCGGGTCGACGGAGACGTTCGGGAAATTGTGGTCGAGGCCGCTCGACGATGTGCTGCACGGGATCGCCTGGTCGCTCCAGGTGTGGCCGCCGTCGGCCGAGGCGGCGACGAACGCCTCGTTGTTGGCGGCGCCGCCCGCCGCCGACGGGGCGACGAACGCCTGATAGGCGTAGAAGCCGCCGGCGGCCGGTGGGTTGCGATGGTCGATCGCCAGGTTGCCGATCTGGTTGTTGCGGGCCCGGTAGTCGGTCAGCGGGATCGCCTGCGCGATCTGCGTGTAGGTGGCGCCGTCGTCGTCGGAGCGCAGGACGTCGATGTCGTTGGTCAGGAGGTCGTGGTAGGTCACCAGCGAGGTGTCCGCCCCGTAGGCGGCGATCCATTCGCGGTCGTCGAGCGGGATGCCGAAGAGGATCGGCGTCTGCGCGAAGCTCGCGCCGTCGTCGGCGGAGTGGGCGACGTTGACCGAGGCGAGGTAGAGGCTGGCGACGTAGACGTTGTAGTGGCCGGTCGCGTTCCGGGCGCTGGCCACGGCGATGTCGATGTCGCCGCCGGCCAGGCCGATTCCCGGCAGCAGCACGTTGGGCTGGCCGCGGTACTCGAGGGAGCAGGCCGTGGCGCTCGCGCCGCCGAGGGTGCCCAGGCCGCGCCAGAGCTGGCTGCCGCCGAGGAGGCCGCTCTCGGCGCCCGAGAAGACGTCGTTGGCCCGGGAGACGTGGATCGCCGGCTCGCCGGCACCGTTGGCGCCGCAGCCGGTGCTGCCCGGCGTGTCGGCGCGCAGCTGGCCGACGGAGAAGTTGCCGACCGTGGCCGCGGTCGCGGCGGCGGCCGGGGCCGGCGCGCCACCGAGGGCCGCCCAGGACACGAGCATCGCGCCGGCGAGCCGCAGCCCCGCGGCGCGGCGCCCCCGCCCCGTCGGCCTGCCGAGATCTGCTGCCATGTCGCTCGCTGCCTCCCCTCTCGCGCCGGGCCATCACCGACTCGGACTGGGCCCGGCGACGACGAGCCTATCCGACCGGCGGCGCTGCGCGTACCGGTGGACGCGGTCGGCCGCGGCCACCGAGAGGGCGGCGAGGAGGCCGCCGGTCACGGCGTCGGCCAGGTAGTGGTTGGCGGTCGCCATCACGGCCAGCACGGTCGGCAGCGGGTAGACGAGGGCCAGCGCCCGCACCCAGCGGCGGGGGCACAGGCGGCGCACGGCGATCGCCGACCAGACGGCCCAGGCGACGTGCAGCGACGGCAGCGCCGAGAGCTGATTGGCATCGAGGGCGACGGCGCCGGGCGGCCAGTGGGCTCGGCCGCCGCCGACGACCGCCACGACGTCGACGAAGCGCGGGCTCGCGAGCATCCGCGGCGGGGCCACCGGCCAGCTCCAGAACACGGCCAGCGCGACCAGGTTGGTGGCGATCAGGGCGGCCCGCAGCGGCGCCAGGAGGTCGGGCCGCCGCCACCAGAGCCAGGCGATGACGCCGAAGGTGACGGCGGCATGGACGTTGTCGTAGTAGAGGACGGCCAGCCGGCTCAGCTGCGGCCGGGCCGCCAGCCAGGTGTTGAGGGCGAGCTCGGGCGCGAGGTGGACGGCGCGCTCGAGGTCGAGCACGGCGCGGCCGTGTTGCTCGGCGAGCCGCTGGCGCACGTCGCCGAGGTTGTTGATCGCGTCGAAGCCCCAGGCCAGCCAGGCGACGACGAAGGCGTCGATCGCGACGCGCCGGCCGCGTCCGCCGGAGCGGAACCCGAGCCGCGCGGCGAGCGGCGCGAGCCGGACCACCGCGATCCGCCGTTCCGGCCCGCTACTGGACCGTCAGGGTGCCCTGCATCCCCGCCTGGGCGTGGCCGGGGACGGTGCACAGGAAGGTGTAGGTCCCGGGGGCCAGGGTCAGGGTCAGCCGCTTGGTGCCGCCGCTGAACGTCGGCGTCGTGCCCAGCATCTTTGCGCCTTGGGTGACGGCGAGGTTGTGGGGGACGGGCGCGCCGTTGGTGAAGGCGATCGTCACCTTGCCGGCCTTGGCGCTGAGGGTGGTCTGGTCGAACTTGAGGACGCCGGAGGGATCGGCGGCGACGGCCAGCGTCCCGGGCGCCGCGCCGGCGGGTGCCGCCGGGCCCCCGGCGGCGGCCGCGCCGGTGGAGCTCGCCGCCGGCGTGCCGGTGGCGCCCGCCGAGCCCGCCGCGCCCGCCGAGCCCGCCGAGCCCGCCGAGCCGGCGGCGGCGGCGAGCGGGGTCAGCGACGGGGCCGTGCCCTTGGGCGGGGTCTTGACGTGGACGAAGGCCGGAGCCCCGGGCGGCGTCGAGCCGGTGATCGCCGCGGCGCTGACCGCCCCGAGCATGAGCACGAGGCTGATCGCCATGAGCAGGCGAGCGCGTCCGGCCGAGCCGGGAAAGTCGGGGTGGGTGAAGCCGAACACGCCGACGAGCACCGCCCACCCGGCCAGCGCCCCGCCGGCGATGTAGAAGGCGGTCTTGCTCTTCTCGTGGGGCGCTGCCGCTGCCAGCAGCGAGACGGCGTTGCCGAGGGCTGCCAGGTTCATCGCGGCGCGAGACTAACTGATCGTCCGCGGCGGTGTCGCCGCCGGGCGGCCTCCCGGTCCGGGGCCGCGAAGCCCGGCCGGTGCGGCCCGGCGTCAGCCGCAGCCGGCCCGCCAGCGACGGGCGAGATCGCCCCTGCTGGGCGCCCGGAGCTCAGGCGACCGATCTCCTCGATCGTCCGGCGGCGCCGCCGCGGAGCCGGCCGTCATGCCCGAACGCAGGGACGCCTACATCGCATCGTGGTGGCCGGAGCGGCGGGTAGGCGGCGGGTGGGGCGGCGCCGGAGTCACGGCTCGACCTGCAGGTCGTCGCGATACAGGGCGTAGGCGTCCGAGTACTCCATCACCCGCGCGACCTCGCTGATCCATTCCTCGTCGTAGCCGGCGCGCCGCAACAGGTGAAAGCCGAGCTCCATGCCGGAGGTGATGCCGCCCGCGGTGATGATCCGGCCGGCGTCGACGACGCGGGCGCGGCTGATCCGGCACGCCGGCGCGATGTCGGCGAGGCGGTCGATCGGGATCCGGCCGGGCGGCTTGGACTCGACGCGGTCGGGCTCCTTGCGGCTGGTGGCGGCGATGCCGTCGAGGAGGCCCATCTTTCCGTAGACCCACGAGCCGGTGCAGACGCTGGTCAGCAGCGTCTGCGGCGGCTGGCTTTCGACGAACTCGTGCAGCCGGCGGTTGCGGATCTCCTGGCGTGTGCCGAACCCCCCGGGGATGACGAACGCGTCCATCGCCGGCCGATCGGCGAAGCAGTAGTTCGGCAGCACGGTGAAGCCCGCCTGCGCCTGCACGGGGCGCATCGCGTCGGCGATCAGGAACGCCTCGAGCTCGGGGTCGAAGCGCCGGGCGACGGAGAACACCCCGTGCGGGGCGGCGAAGTCGACGACCTCGACGTCCTTGAACACGTAGATCCCGACCCTGAACCCCTCAGTGGCCATCGGTGCCACCTGCTTGCGAGTCACGGTCCGTGGATCGTGCTGGTGGCGCGGCGCCGGCCGGCGGGCGCCACGGCTCGCTCGGCTTGCGCGCGGGTGGCTGCCAGCCCGTCGCGGTCATGCCCAGCACCTTCATCGCCCACTCCTTCGCGCGCCACGGCACGCGGCGGTAGACCGGCACGAACAGGATCCGCCAGAACGCGCCGCCCGGCGGCTCGTACGGCTCGACGGTCGAGGGCTCGTCGCGGCCCAGTTCGCGCAGCACCGCGAGCCGGAGGTGGTACTCCGAGCGCTGGCGGAGGTTGCGCTTGGCCTCGGAGATGGCGCTCACGTCGCGACCGCCAGCCGGTTCGCCCGCTGCGCCGCCAGCGCGTTCTGGGCGGCGATCTGGATCGGCTCGAACAGCGCGCCGATCGGCGGCGAGTAGATGTTCTCCATGTAGGCGAGGTCGTAGAGCGTCGCGCCGCGCTTGGCGGCGAAGGCGAGGAAGTCGCAGCGCTCCTTGACGCCTTCGCCGCCGTGGATGACCCCGCCGATGAGCCGCAGCGAGTCCGGCTCGGCGAGCAGCTTGACGAACGTCTTCTGCGCGCCCGGGTAGTAGCGCGCCTTGGTGATGCCGACGCCTTTGGCGAGCACGTACGGGATGCCGATCGACCGGGCGAGGTTTTCGCCCATCGAGAAGCCGCCGATCGTGTAGTCGCCGGCGACCATGCCCCACGGCACCCATACCGGGTCGTAGGCGAGGTCGCCGCCGGTGATGTTGACCGCGGCGACCCGCCCCTGCGCGTATGCGTGCGCACCCGTAAGTCCGACGATCGGGACCATGTTCAGCCCGTGCGGGATCTCGACGACGTCGCCGGCCGCCCAGACGCCGGGGGCTGAGGTGCGCATGTGGTCGTCGACGCTGACCGCGCCGGTCGTGCCGAGCTTCAGACCGGCCGCCTCGGCGAGGGCGGTGTTCGGCACCTTGTGCAGGCCGGTCACCACCGCGTCGCACGGGAGCACGCCGTCGGTCGTGTGGACGGCGCAGACGTGGCCGTCGGCGTCGCCCTCGAAGGACTCGACCTTCGTTCCGAGGTGCAGCGTCACGCCGCGCGCCTCCAGCGAGTCGTGCACGGGCTTGGCCACGTCGGGGTCGAGGATCTCGTGCAGGACCCACGGGCCTTCGTCGACCAGGTCGACCTGGAGGCCGCGATGGGCCAGGCCGCCGGCCATCTCCACGCCGACCGGTCCGGCGCCGACGACGACGATCCGCCGCATGGAGTCGAGCTTCTTGTCGAACTCCATCGACTTGCGGATGTCCTTGACGTAGTGCAGCCCGTCGAGGTTGGCGCCCGGCACGTCGGGCTGCTCCCAGAAGAAGCCCGTGCAGAGGATGAGCTGGTCGAAGCCCTCGGGCTGGTTCTTGGTGGTGATCGTGCGCCGGTCGAGGTCGATGTCGGTGACGACCGTCTCCATGCGCATGTCGAGGCCGTCCTCGCGGTAGCGCTCGACGGTGGAGAGGAACAGGTCGTCGAAGCTGGGGATCTCGCGGCCGTGGACGAACGGGATGCCGCACGGCGAGTAGGCGATGTCCGTGAACTCGGTGAAGATGCTCACCTTGAGCTCCGGGTTCAGGCGCTTGGTGATGGTGCCGGCTGCCGTTCCCGCGCCGCCACCGCCGATGACGATCACGCGCTCCATGATGGTTCCTCTCGGTCGTGAGTGATGAGATCTGGAAGCTCCTCGCGCCGGCTATGCAGGCGCCAGGTGCCGCCGTCGCGCGCGACGACGGCCGGGCGCAGACCGCCGAACTGCGTCGACTGGACCTGCTGGTAGGCGCCGACCTCGCGGGCGATCAGGCCGTCGCCGGGCGCCAGCCGGCCGAGGCGGGCCGCCGGCGCGAGGACGTCGATGTTCAGGCACAGCGGGCCGGCGACCAGCGCCGGCCCCCCACCGTCGCGCCGCGCCATCGCCTCCAGCCGCGGCCACGCCCAGAGCGCGCCGGGCAGCAGGTCCGTCCCGGCGTCGAGCACGGCGCACGTGCTGCCGTCGCCGAGCGTCTTGACGGCGACCACGGTGCAGGCCAGGTCGACGGCGTCGGCGACGAGGGCGCGCCCGGGCTCGAGCGCGAGGCGACCTCGAAAGCCTCCGGCCCGCAGCGCGTCGGCGACGGCCGCGGCGTGGGCGTCGGCCGCCGGTGACGGGGCGGCGGGCATGCCGCCGCCGATGTCGATCGCGCCGACGCCGAGCTCGCCGGCCAGGCCGGCCAGAATCGATCCCGCCCGCGCGTGGGCGGCCGGCGCCTTGGCCCAGCCGACCCGGACGTTCGCGGCCAAAGTGCTCTGGGCCTCGGCGCCGAGCGGCGCCGTGAAGTCGGTGGAGACGAGGTGGACGTGCAGCACCTCGACCGTCAGGCCGAGCGCCCGCGCGCGGCGCCCCGCCGCGACGATCTCCCCCGGCGGGATGCCAAACCGGCTCGGCGTTCCCTGCGGCCCGGGCAGGCCGACGCGGAGTCCGACGCGGCCGACGCCGGTCAGCGCCAGACGGTCGAGCTCCGGCATGCTGTCGGCGATGACGAGCGCTGCGTCGGCGGCGGCGCGGGCCAGCAGCGCCTGCGGCTTGGCCGGCCCGTTGACCGTGATGCGCGGGCCGGCGATCCCGATGACGTCGCGCGCCAGGGCGTACTCGGCGGCGCACACGACCTCGGCCCCCGCACCGTCATCGGCGAACGCGCGCAGGAACGCCGTTGTCCGGTTGGTCTTGTAGGAGTATGAGATCTCGACGTCGGGCCAGGCCGCCGACCATGCCGCGCGCAGGCCGGCCAGCCGCTCGCGCGCCGCGTCGACGTCGACCAGCCACAGCGGCGACCCATGCTCGGCGAGCAGCGCCGCGACGCTCACGCCCGGCCCCGAATGGTCGCCGCGAGGTCCATCGCCCGCGGGGTTCGCTTGCTCTCGAGCAGCGCCGCCACCGGCTCGCGCCAGCGCCCGGACGCCGCTTCGGCGATCGCCTCGGGCAGCATGGCCCGCAGATGCTCCATCGCCCACGGGTCCGGGCGCGACAGGTTCAGCCGCAGCATCGTGGCCGCGCCGACCGTGCCCATCCCGTCGCCGGGGTAGGTCGCGACGTGGCGCGCGAACAGCGCGACCATCAGCTCCTGCGACGTCACGCCCGCGCCCGTGGTGTCCAGCGCGCAGGCCAGGCCGCGGACGGGGGACGTCGTCAGCTCGAGGCCGTCGACCGCGGCGAGCGTGTCGCGCAGGTGGGCGAGGTTCGCGCGCACGACGCCCTGCGCGTGGGCGAGGTAGCGCTCGTCCTCGAGCGCCGCGAGCGCGCCGTGCTGCGCGATCAGGCTCGTGTTCAGCCGCGTCAGCGCCGCCTTCAGCCGCAGGCAGCTGCGCATGAGCCGCGGCGGGCCACCGAGGAAGCCGATCCGCGCGCCGGCCATCCCGAAGCAGTGGGAGATCGAGAAGGTCGAGACCGCGTTGTCGGTGAGGTCGCGGGCGGCCAGCGACGCGAACGGCACGTCGGGATCGATCACGATCGAGCCGTGCGTGACGTCGTGGATCAGCAGCAACCCGTGCTCGTCGGCCAGGTGCGCGAGCGCGACCAGCTCGTCGGCGGTCTGGACCGTCCCGAACGGGTTGAGCGGGTCGACGATCACGATCGCCCGCGTCCGCGGGGTGATCGCCGCCGCGACGACGTCGGGATCGAGGCGGTATCCGTTGCCGGCGTCGATCGGCACCGTGACCGGCACGGCGCCGGTGACGATGACGGCCGACGGCACGTGGAAGTAGCCGGGATCCGACAGGATGACCTCGTCGCCCGGCCCGGCGACCGCCATCAGCGACAGCGCGATCCCCGCCTGTGCGCCTTCGGTCCCGACGACCTCGAAGTGGTCGTCGCGGGCGCGGCCGAGCACGCGGGCCGCGGCCTCGCGCAGCGGCTCGATGAGGTCCGGGCTGTACTGGTTGAGGTGCTCGGGGCAGACCGCCTCGCGCATCGCGTCCACCGCGCTCGCCGGCGGCCCGGCGAAGCAGGTCAGCCAGCCGAGGTCCGCCCACGTCCCGGGATCCAGCCGGGTCGTGCCGCCCGGGTACAGCTTCGCCGGGTCAAGACCGAGGATCCCGATCGCGTCGCGGTAGGTCAGGTAGTTCCACATCGCGTGGTGTGAGCCCTCGAGCGCGCGCAGGCGTTCGGAGGCGAGGTGCGGGGTGCTGCCGGGATCGGCGCCCCAGGTCAGGACCGAGGCGCTCACGCGGCGGCCGCCGGGGGCGGGGAAGGCGAACGGGCGAAGCGGATGACGCGATAGATGCGGTGCCGGTCCGCGGTCACCGAGACGGGCTCGTATCCCGCCGCCCGGGCGTACGCCTCGATCTGCTCCTGGCGGCGCAGGCGCCAGACACAGCGCGCGCCCTCGGCGTTGCGCCAGACGCGCGCGATGTACTCGATCTCGGGGTTGGCGACCTGCACGTTGCAGACGATCTGCCCCGGCGCCACGGTCTCGGCGAGGGCGGCGAAGTGGCGTTCGATCAGCCCGTCATCGTGGTAGATGCCGTACAGCCCGAGCTCGCAGACGACATCCGGGCGCGGACGCAGCGAGGCGAGGGCGGCGTGATCGAACGCGCTCGCCCGGCGTGTCGTGACGCGGTCGTCCACGCCGAGCTCGCGGGCGGCCGCGGCGGCCTGCGTGAGCGCGCCGGCGTCGATGTCCCAGAGCTCAGCCCGGGCGCCGGGGCGCTGCTCGAGCGCGCGCAGCAGGTACGGGCTCGGGCCGGCGGCGAGGTCGGCGACGACGACGGGGGCGTGGCCGGCGGCGTCGATGGCCTCGAGGACGGCCGCCTCCGCGAGGCCGCGGATGTCCCGGAACGCCTGGCAGGTCGCGCGGTTCAGCAGCCGGCGGTCCAGCCGCCGCCCGAGCGGCGTGCGCCCGACCGCGCGGTTGGCGTATACGTGCGCCATGAACGGGCCGGAGTCGAAGCCGTGGCGATGGCCGATCCGCGCCCCCTCGGACAGGCGGGCGCCCGCGCGCGAGGCGAGCGACAACGCGGCGAAGCGCCACGCGCGCGGCGAGCTGCGCGGCAGCTCGGCGCGCAGCGCCTCGAAGGTGCGCGCGGCGAGCTCAGCCGACATAGAGGCCGGTCTCGACCAGCTCGCGGCGGCGGTAGAGCTCGTGCGCGTCGCTGGCGGCGCTGTGCGGTCCGGCCATCAGCGCGGCGAGGCGCTCCAGCGCGAGGCCGTTGTCGGCGGAGACGACGGCGATCGTCGCCGCGTCCTCGCTCTCGGCGCCGGCGGCGTTGCTCACGACGACCCGCGTCCTGCGTGGTCGCGCTGCCGGCGCACGGCTGCGCTCCGCTCGGCCGCGACTATCTGCGCTGTGCCGAGCGCGGCGAACTGGCGCAGCCCGCGGCGCGTGCGCTCGAGGCGATCCGCGCCGGCGAGCCGGACCTGGCGGTGCGCCGGGCCCGCGGCCTCACCGGCTGGGGCGCCACCTCCGGCGCCGCGATGCTGTGGGGGATGGCGGCGGGCGCCGGCGACTCTGACCGGCGGTCAGCGCCGCCGGCGGGGCAGCGGCCCGTCGAGCTTCCAGGCCGATCCGGTCCGGGCCGGCCAGAGCAGCCAGATCGGGATCGCGGCGGCGCTGAGGAGCAGCCCGGTCGCCAGCCCGGCCCGCTCGCCGTAGCCCTTGCGGTGGGAGAGCCAGGACGCGACGACGGCGGAGATCAGCCAGGCGAACAGCAGGTAGAGCGCCTTGGCGCCGATCAGGGCGAGGATCGTCATGTGCCGAGGTAGGCCCGCTGGACTTCGGGGTCGTCGCGCAGCGCGGCGCTCGGTGCGCTCAGGGCGACGGCCCCCGTCTCGAGCACGTAGCCGCGGCTGGCGATCCCCAGGGCGTAGTTGGCGTTCTGCTCGACGAGGAGGATGGCCACGCCGCCGCGGTTGATCTCGGCGATCGTCTCGTAGATGCGCTGGACGAGGATCGGCGCGATGCCCATCGACGGCTCGTCGAGCAGGAGCAGCCGCGGGCGGGCCATCAGGGCGCGCCCGATCGCGAGCATCTGCTGCTCGCCGCCCGACATCGTCCCCGCCTTCTGGCGCTGGCGCTCGTCCAGGCGGGGGAAGAGGGTGAACACGCGCTCGAGATCCTCGGCGATCTCCGGTCCCCGTCGCAGGTGGGCACCGAGGTCGAGGTTCTCGCGGACGGTCATCCGTGGGAAGCAGTGGCGGCCCTCCGGCGAGAGGGCGATGCCCAGGCCGACGATCTCCTGCGCGCTCGTCCGGGTGATCTCCCGCCCGCCGAAGCGGATCGTCCCCGACCGGGCCGGCGTCAGGCCGGAGATCGAGCGCAGGGTGGTGGACTTTCCCGCCCCGTTGGACCCGATCAGCGTGACCACCTCGCCCTCCTCGACGGTCAGCGAGATCCCCTTCAGGGCCTCGATCGACCCGTAGCTGGTGCGGATGTCCTCCACCTCGAGCAGGGCCGTCATTCCTGAACTCCCAGGTAGGCCTCGATGACCGCCGGATCGGCGCGCACCTCGCCCGGCTGGCCCTGGGCGATCATCTCGCCGTAGTTGAGCACGGTGACCCGCTCGGAGACCCCCATCACGACCTTCATGTCGTGCTCGATCAGGAGGATGGTCAGGCCGAGCTCGTCGCGCAGCTGGCGCATGAACGCGGTCAGGCGGGCCGACTCCTGCGGGTTCATTCCGGCCGTCGGCTCGTCGAGCAGGAGCAGGCGGGGGTCGGAGGCCAGCGCGCGGGCGATCTCGACCCGCCGCTGGTCGCCGTAGGCGAGGTTGATCGCCAGCTCGTGGATCCGCTTCTCGGGCACGCCGACGTAGGCGAGCAGCTCGCGCGCCCGGTCGCGCACCGCCCGCTCCTCGGCGCGTACGCCGGGCGGCCGGACGATCGAGCCGAACAGGCCGGCCCGCATCCGCGAGTGACGCCCGACGACGACGTTCTCGAGCGCCGACATCGCCCCGAAGAGACGGATGTTCTGGAACGTACGGGCCACGCCGAGGCGGTTGATGACATCCGGCCGCGCCCGCGTGACGTCGCGACCCTCGAGGTAGAGGCGGCCCGAGGTCGGCTTGTAGAGGCCGGTGAGGATGTTGAAGAACGTCGTCTTGCCGGCTCCGTTGGGGCCGATGATCGAGACGATCGACCGCCGGGGGATGGTCAGCGAGACGTGGTTGACCGCGACCAGGCCGCCGAACTCCTTGGTCACGTCCTCGGCGGTCATCAGCGGGGCGTCGTCGTCCGGTCGGGCGGCCGGCGCGGCGGCGGTCGGGGCGGCGTCGCTCACACCGAGCCCTCCGGCGCGGCGGCCGAGCCCTCGGTGGTGGCGCCGGCGTCCGTCAGCTCGAGGGCTCGGCGCCGCTCGGGGAAGAGGCCCTGCGGGCGCAGCACCATCACGAGCACGAGCAGGAAGCCGAAGACGCCGAACGACAGGTCGGTCAGGTTGAAGTTCAGCCCCAGGGAGCTCGGGATCCCGTTGAGGACGTCGGGGATCAGGTAGTAGTTGATGTAGGAGAGGAGCAGCGCACCGAGCACGGCCCCCCAGATCGAGCCGAGTCCGCCGACGATGATCATGGCCAGGACGAAGATCGAGAAGGCGAACTGGAACTGGTCGGCGTTGATCTCGTTCTGGAAGGCGCCGAGGAAGACGCCCGCCGTGCCGCCGAAGGCCGCCCCCGCGGCGTAGGCCAGGAGCTTGGTCCGCACGAGCGGGATGCCCATCGACACGGCCGCGACCTCGTCCTCGCGCAGGGCGATCCACGCCCGGCCCAGGCGTGAGTCGCGCAGGCGCAGGTTGACGAACAGGACGATCAGGAGGATGGCCAGGATCGTCCAGTACCACGGCCGCAGGTTGAGCTGGTTGAAGCTGCCGACGCCGGGAAAGAAGACCGGGTCGACCGGGGTGATGCCCTGGCGGCCGGCGGTCAGCGTGGCTCCGAACACGTGGATGCTGTCGCCGTTGAGGGCGAAGGTGTAGATGATCTCGCCGAAGGCGAGCGTGACGATCGCGATGTAGTCGCCGCGCAGGCGCAGCGTCGGCAGGCCGATGATCACTCCGGCGAGGGAGGTGAGCAGCACGGCCGCGACGATGATGAGGACGAAGTTGAGATGGATGCCCGGCAGCTGGTTGGCCAGCGGCGAGACGATCGCGTGGACGTGGGCGTTGAAGAAGAAGCTCGACCCGAACCAGCCGACCGAGTACGCGCCGAAGGCGTAGAAGGCGACGTAGCCGAGGTCGAGCAGGCCGGCGAAGCCGACGACGATGTTCAGGCCGAGGGCCATGACCGCGTAGGCCAGGGCCAGGATCGTCGCGTTGAGGAAGCCGCTCGTCGGGATGAACAGGTAGGGCAGCCCCAGGCCGAAGGCGATCAGGGCGACGGCCGCCGCCCGGCTCGACCACCCCGGCAGCCGCCCGACGATCGCCGCCCGCCCGTTGGTCAGGGCGTCGTTCACCCGGCCTCCCTCGTCTCTTCGCCGAGCAGGCCGCGCGGGCGCAGGACCATGATCATGATCAGGTAGGCGAAGACCACCGCCGCCGTCCACTGCGGGCCGATGCGGGCGTCCGAGAGCTGCTGGATGCAGCCGATGATCAGGCCGCCGAGCACGGCGCCCTTGACGTTGCCGATGCCGCCCATGACCGCCGCGGTGAACGCGATCAGGCCGGCCTGGAAGCCCTGGAGGTACCAGACCGTGGTCTCGTAGAGGGCGTAGACGAGGCCGGCCGCCCCGGCCAGCATCCCGCCGAGGAGGAAGGTCATCGAGATCGTCGCGTCGACGTTGATCCCCATCAGCCGGGCCGCCTCCGGGTCCTGGGCGGTGGCGCGCATCGCGCGCCCCATCCGCGTGCGGGCGATGAACCAGGTGAGCCCGAACACGAGCGGGACGGTCACGCCGAGGGCGAGCACGTCGGCCCGGCGGATGGTCACCCCGGCGACGGTGAGGACCGGCGCCCCCTGGCGGATCAGGTCATCGACGCCGGTCGGGGACCCGCCCCGCCAGAGCAGGCCGACGTTCTGGAGGATGAAGGTGAAGCCGACGGCGGTGATCAGCGCCGCCAGCTTGGGCGCGCTGCGCAGCGGCCGGTAGGCGACGCGCTCGATCAGCACGTTGAGGCTGCCGGTCGTGACCATGGCGATGACCAGGGTGACCAGGAGGCCGGCGGCCAGGCCGAGGGGTCCGGTGGCCAGGCCGAGCCCGATCGAGCCCCAGATCGACGCGGAGGTGAACGAGCCGATCATGAACACCTCGCCGTGGGCGAAGTTGATCAGCTCGATGATCCCGTAGACCAGGGTGTAGCCGATGGCGATCAGCGCCCAGATCGATCCGTTGGACACGCCCTGGACGAGGTTGCCGCCGACGTAGGCGAGGTCGTGGCGGATGACGGGGCGCCCGCCGGCGTAGGCCGGATAGCCGGAGATCAGATCCTTCAGGGCGTAGAAGACGGGCAGCGCCGCCAGGGCGGCGATCAGCCCGTAGCGGTCGAGGAGGCGGCGGGCGACCTGGAGCGGCCCGGCGGCGAACGCGGCTGGTGGCGGAGCGAGGGAGTGGGCTTCCATGGGGCCTCTCGGCGCCGAGGAGAGGAGTGGAGGGGGCGCGTTGGTGCGCCCCCTCCACCCAGGTCAGGTGACCGTCTTCTCGAACAGCGGGTTCCCGTCCGGGCCGACCTTGTAGAGGCCGTAGGACTTGAGCGTCGTGTCGCCGTTGGCGTCGAAGCCGTAGGTCCCGAGCACCGACGACCGCGCCTTGATCGCGAACAGGGCGGCCAGGACGGCGGCCTTGTCGTTGCCCTTGGCCCCGACGCCGGCGATCGTGTCGAGGCCGAGCTTCATCGCCTCGTAGCCGTAGATCGCGTAGGGGTCAGGGCTGCCGGCGCCGTACTTGGCCTGGTAGGCGGCGAGGAAGGTCTTGCCGCCGGGGTAGGCCTTCAGGTCCAGCGTGGCCACCGTGCACTGGATGTTCTTGTCGATGCTGAGCGGCACGCCGCCCTTGGCCGGGTTGGTCCACGTGCTCGTGCACATGCCGTCCGGCCCGTAGATCTTCGCGTTCGGCAGGGCCGCCGCGACGTCCTTGGTGATCTGGACGCCGCCGTTGGCGACGATGCCGCTGAACACGAAGCAGTTCGCGCCCTGGGCCTTGATCCCCGAGGCGTAGGTGCGGAAGTTCGGCGCCTTGGGGTCGATGCCGGTGTTGCTCGAGACGTTGATGCCGTAGGTGCCCTTCTGGAGCTCGAGCAGCGCGGCGAGGCCCTGGCCGTAGGTGTCCTTGTCGTTGGCCACGGCGACGTTCGTGCATCCGTCCGCCTTCATCGTCTTCAGCAGCGCGGCGGCCTGGACGGTGTCCCGGGGCACGATGCGCAGGAAGGTGCGCTTACCGGTCGGGTAGTACTTGGTCGGCTCGCCCGGGGCGCTCCCCTTCTCGTTGGTGGTGAGCCCGACGTAGGTGTTGGCCGGGCTGACCTCGGCCAGGCCGACCTGGTTGAGGATCGGGATCGCCAGCTTGCTGGCGCCGGAGTTGAACTCGCCGATGTAGTAGACGGCCTTGCTGTCCTGCGCCGCCTTGCGCGCGTTGGCGTTGGTCTGGCCCGCGTCCCAGGCGCCGGTCTGGGCGGTCGAGTCGTCGAGATTGACGTAGTTGACGTTGAACGTGCCGGCCTTGTTGCCCGCCTGGGCGAGCGCCAGCTTGATGCCGTTGACCATCGGCATCGTCTGGGCACTGGACGCGCCCTGGAGGGGCAGGCTCGAGTAGACGTCGACCGTGTTGGCCGAGCTCCCGCCGCCGCTGCTCGTGCTGCTCGTGTTGCTGCTGCTGCTTCCGCAGGCGGCGATCCCCGTCGCCGCAACCACGAGCAGGCCGACCATGCCCAATCTCGTCTTCACCGGTTACTCCTCAGTCTTGCGGCCTCAATCCACCCGGCCGGTTGGCAGGATCCTAGACCGCTTCCGGTGCTCGTGGCAAACGCTGCATGTCGCCTTCCCTATCTTCCGCGGCATGATCGACTTCGAGGACTTCGCCAAGGTCGACATGCGGATCGGGCGGATCCTCGCGGTCGAGGAGTTCCCGCAGGCCCGCAAGCCGGCCTGGAAGCTGACCATCGACTTCGGGCCGGAGATCGGCACCCGGCGCTCGTCGGCGCAGATCGTCCACTACCCGGCGAGCGCGCTCGAGGGACGGCTGGTGGTCGGCGTGGTCAACCTCGGGCCCCGCCAGATCGGGCGCTTCGTCTCGGAGGTGCTCGTCCTCGGCGCCCTTGACGCCGAGCTCGGCGTGGTCCTCCTGGCGCCCGACGCCGACGCCGCGCCCGGCAGCCGGATCGTCTGACCCGCCGGGGTCAGACGTCGCTCGGATCGAGCGCCTCGATCCGCGGGATCGCCCCCGTCTCCGTCCAGGCCAGCCAGTTGCCGTAGGGATCGAGGGCCGGCAGCTCGCGATCCTCGACGGCCGCGAAGCCGCGGCGGGCGAAGACGCTCACGAGCAGGTCGGTGCGCGTGACGATCAGATCGGGGGCCAGCGCGCCGGCCAGGTCCAGCACGAGCTCCACGGTCGCGCGGGCGAGCCCCTGCCCCCGGTGGTCGGGGTGGACGGCGGCGCAGCCCACGCCGAGCACGCGGTAGCGGGCCGGGGTCGCGTGCAGGCGCCAGAGCCCGGCGTGGGCCACCGGAGTTCCCCGGCGGCGGGCGATGGCCCGCACGAGCGGCGGGACGCCGAAATGGGCATGACGCCGGACCTCCTCCTCGTCGAACGCGTCGGCGAGCAGGTCGCCGAGGCGCCGGCGATCGTGGCGGTCGAGATGGGCCTCGGCGACGGCGCGCACCCGGTAGCGGGGCGACGCGGCACGCCGGCGGCCGGGGACCGGCGGATTGCTCGTCACCCCCGACATGGTGAAGGAAGCCGCGCCCGGGGACCGTTGACGCGGCGGGCGATCCGGGATAAACCCCGGGCATGAGGACGCTCCCGCGGTTCTCGGACCGGGTCGCCGCCGGGATCGAGCTGGCCGGTCGCCTCGACCACCACGCCCGCCGGGCCGACACCCTGGTGCTCGGCCTCCCGCGCGGCGGGGTGCCGGTCGCCGCCGAGGTCGCTCGGGCCCTGGACGCCCCGCTCGACGCGTTCATGGTCGCCAAGATCGGGCTGCCCGGGCGCGTCGAGCTGGCCGTCGGGGCCCTGGCCTCGGGCGGCGTCCGCGTGCTCAACGAACGGGTGATCAGGGCGGCCGGGATCGGGCCGGAGGAGCTCGAGGAGCTCGCCGTCCGCGCGGGCGCCAAGCTCGCCGACCGCGACCGGCGCTACCGCGGCGGCCGGCCGCCGCCCGCGGTCGCCGACCGCGCGGCCATCCTCGTCGACGACGGCCTGGCCACCGGCGCCACGATGCGCGCGGCGATCACCGCCCTGCGCGCCCTGGGGGCGGCCGGCGTCGTCGTCGCCGTCCCGGTCGCCCCCCCGTCGACGTGCGCCGCCCTCGCGCCGCTCGTCGACGAGCTGGTCTGCGTCTTCACGCCCGACCCGTTCGTGGCGGTCGGCGCCTGGTACGAGGACTTCTCGCCGACCGGCGACGACGAGGTCCAGCGCCTGCTCGCGCGCGACCACTAGCCGCCGCCCGCCGCGGCCGGCGGTGCCGCCCGCCGCGCGCGACCACCGGCGGCCGCCCGCCGCGGCCGGCGGGGTGGCCCGCCGCGCGCGACCACCGGCGGCCGCCCGCCGCGGCCGGCGGGGTGGCCCGCCGCGCGCGACCACCAGCGGCGGCCCGCCGGCCAGCGGCGGCGCCGCTCAGGCCGGAGCGCCGCTGCGCCCGCAGACGGGGCAGGTCTCGCCGGCGGCGAGCTCGGTACCCGAACAGTGGGGGCAGTCGTGGGACTGCTCGAGCACGCCGAGGAGCTCGGCCACGCCGCAGACGAGCAGGCGCTCCTCGTCGACCTCGACCCAGGCGCCGGCCGACGCCGGGAAGACGACGTGGTCGCCCGGGCGAACCGGCATCTCGAGGCCGGCCGACGCCCACCAGTCGATCCCCGGCCCGATGGCCAGCACGATCCCGTGCTGGGGCGGCGGCTCGTTGGACCCGGCCGGAACGACGAGGCCCGAGCGGCGGAACCGGTCGGGCTCGAGCTCCTTGATGACGACTCGGTCGAAAAGGGGGCGAAGCTGGCGTCTCATCATTCTCACTCCGGGCGGCCGAATCGACCCATGATACGCCGGGTCCGGTCCGCGATCCGGCGGTCCCCGACGCCGCCGACTGGCAACTGCGGGCTCCTCCGCGTAGCCTGCCCGTGTGCCGCAGCTGCGCAACCCGTTCGGATACCTGCTCATCGGCGTGACGATCGGCGTCATCCTCGGCGCCGTGATCGGGATCGCGATCGGCGAGGGCGCCGGCGGCGGCTCCGGCGCGCCGGCCCTCGTGCGCACCGTGGTCAGCACCCAGACGGTCAGCGTCGCCAGCTCGGCACCCGCGGTCAGCCCGCCGGCGATCGAGACGACGACGGCGACGACGACGACGAAGACGTCGACGACCACCGCGAGGACGCCGACGGTGACGACCCCGCCGGTGGTCACCGTGTCCACGCCGGTCCTGATCCAGCCACCGACCCAGACCACGTCGACGACGCCGCTGTCCGCCAACGACACGCCGCCGGCCGATCCGTTCAGCCCGCCGCCCGACTTCTGCATGTTGCACGTCTGCGGGGCCGGCTACCTCCACGGGAACGGCTACGTCGTCCAGTGCGCCGACGGCGTCTGGGTCAAGCAGGGCGGCCAGACGACCGCCTGCCGCAACGACGGCGGGCTGACCTGAGCTCCACCCGGTTCGGCCCGTCCCCGGCGGCGGCCGACTCGGCCCGATGGCATAGCGTCCCGCCGGTGGCCGGCATTCGCCCGATGGAGCCCGGTGACATCGACCGCGTCGACGAGATCCACGCCGCCGCCTTCGACCTTCCCGGCGCCCTCGGATCGTCCTTCCTCCGCGGTCGGGTCCTGCACGCCCTGGCCACCGATCCCGCCGGGGCCTTCGTCGGCCTGGGGGCCCGCGGCCGCATCGACGGCGTCGCCGTCGCCACCCGCCGCGAGGGGCTCTGGGGCCTGACGCTGCTGGCCGTCGATCCGCTTGCCCAGGAACGCGGTCTCGGCGGCCGCCTGCTGTCGCGGACGCTCGAGTACGCCGAGCTCGCCGGCGCCCGGATGGTGCTCGCCTCCCACGACCCCCGCGCCCAGCACCTCTACGCCCGCGCCGGCTTCGTGCCCCGCCCGACCGTCGCCGCCCGCGGCGTCGTCGCCCGCCGGCGTCTGCCGTCGGCCCGGCGCGTGCGCCCGGGCGACCCCGCCGACGTCGACGGGCTCTGCGTCGAGGTCGACCGCCGCGTCCGCGGCTTCGCCCGCCCGGCCGACCTGGCCTTCCTCCTCGGCGTCGGCGCCCGCCTCTGGGTCGTCGACGACGCCGCCGGCCGCGGTTACGCCCTTGGCCAGCCCGAGCGCCTGAGCACCCTGTGTGCCACCGACGACGCGACCGCCGCCCAGCTCCTCACCCGCGTCCTCGCCCGCGCGCACGCCGGCGAGTTCGAGGTCGGCTGGCTGACCGAGCGCCAACGCTGGGCCTACCCGCTCCTGTTCGCCGCCGGCCTCGACGTCCTCCCCTGGGGTCCGATCTGGGTCGCCGGCGACGTCGGT
Source organism: uncultured Solirubrobacterales bacterium (assembly GCA_963795745.1). Taxonomy (GTDB): domain Bacteria; phylum Actinomycetota; class Thermoleophilia; order Solirubrobacterales; family Solirubrobacteraceae; genus Palsa-513. The sequence continues at coordinate 537,916 of CAWCIT010000013.1, read as the reverse complement.
CGGCTCGAGCCCTACCTGCCGAGCGGAGCCCTCCTGTGAGCCCGCGTCCTGCGACCCCGCGTCCTCCGAGCCCGCGCCTGGCCACCATCGGCGTCTACGGCTTCACGCGCGAGGCCTTCCTCGCCGCCCTGCGCCGCGAGGACGTCCGCCTGCTGATCGACGTCCGCCAGCGGCGCGGCGTCCGGGGCCCCGACTACGCCTGGGCCAACGCCCGCCGCCTGACCGCGGACCTGGCCGCGGCCGGGATCGACTATCGCCACGAGAAGCAGCTCGCACCTACGACCGAGCTCCGCCACCTCCAATACGCAGAGGATGACCGCCAGGGGGTGGGCAAGCGCTCACGGGCAGAGCTCGCTCCGGCCTATCGCGACCGCTACCGGGCCGAGATCCTCGCCCGCGTCGACCTCGACCTGCTCGTCGCCGGGCTGCCCGCGGCCGGGACGTCGGTCCTCCTGTGCGTCGAGCGCGAGCCCGCCGCCTGCCACCGCTCGCTGATCGCCGACCGGCTGGTCGCCGATCACGGGGTCGTCGTTCGCCACATCAGGCCAGCCGGCGCTCCAGGCTGAGCTCGAGCACCGGCTCGGCGCCCGGCACGGTGCGCTCGATCCGCAGCCACGCCCGCCGCCCGTCGAGCCTCAGCGTCGCCAGCTGGTTGTCGAAGGTCGGTGCCTGGGCCAGCCGCCAGCTGGCCTCGGGATCCTCGACGCCGACCGCGCCGGCCAGCCGCCGCGCCACCCAGCCGAGCGCGCGCGATCGCCGCCAGGCGTCCAGCAGCGTCTGCTCGGTCCGGCTCAGCGGGTTGCGAAACGGGGAGCACACCACCTGGTGGACGGCGCTCGCGACCCCGGCCGCCGGCGGGAAGCTCGCCTCGTGCAGGTAGCCCTGGTGGACGTCGCCGCCGAGGAAGAGGATCGTCGCCGGCGCGCGTGACCCGAGCCGGCCGGCGCCGACCGCCCGCGTCAGCGCCAGCAGCCGGCGGAACGAGCTCTGGAAGGCGGCCCAGTGCTCGAGGTCGAAGGCCTGGCGGATCCGCTCGGCCACCCGCGCCGCCGCCGGGCCCCAGGCGCCGCCGCACACCGCCTCGCTCCACGCCTCGACGTAGTGGAAGTTCGCCGGCAGCAGGACGGGCAGGGTGTTGGCCAAGAGGAGATGGTCGAAGTCGCCGCGGGTCTGCTCGACGACCCAGCGCCACTCGGCCTCGTCGAGCATCTCCCGGTGGCCCTCCTCGAGGATGCGGCCTTCGCGTCCGTCGAGGACCACCAGCCGGCTGCCGGCCAGGTCCCGGGTGTAGCTCCACAGGCCGCCGCCGCCCTCGCAGTCGGCCGCCAGGGCGAACTCGCGCAGCAGCGGCCCGGCGTCGACCTCGGCGCGGACCTTGCCCAGGAGCGGATCGCGGTCGAGCTCGGCGGGCGGCAGGTTGCCGAGGTGCTGGTAGATCCAGTACGTGGCCAGGGCCCCGGCGATCCGGTCGGTCCACCACGGCTCGCCCCGCATCGTCTCCAGCCACGCCGCCGACGTGTTCCAGTCGTCGTGGACGTCGTGGTCGTCGAAGATCATCGCGGTCGGCAGCGTCGAGAACAGCCAGCGGATCGCCGGCTCGCTCCACGCCTCCCGGTAGAGCTGGGCGTACTCCTCGAAGTCGGCGACCTCCAGCCCGGGCGGCCGGCCGACGTCGCGGCGGCCGCGGATGAACGCCGCCGTCTGCGGCGGGATCTCGTCGGCGTAGACCTGGTCGCCGAGGAGCAGCAGCAGGTGCGGCCACTGCTCGGGCTCGGCGCCGCGCATCCGCTGGGCGAGGGCGTAGAGGGCGTCGACGCCGGTTCCGAGCTCGTGGTCGTCGGGGCTCAGCGTGTACGGCGCGACGTGCGGGCGGGAGACCCGGCAGGAGCCGAAGATCAGGTCGATCGGGCCCCGGGGCGGGAGGGTGCGGATCCGCGGCGACGGCCAGTCGTCGCCGGCCGGCGGCCAGCGGCGCGCGCCGTCGAGGAGCACGTCGTAGCCGGTGCTCGACGCCGGCTCGAGGCCGGTGACGGCGACGATCGCGAAGTGGCGGCCGCCGGCCTGGAAGGTCTCGGCCGTGCGGCCGAGCACCTCGACCCGGCACGGCCCGTCGGCCTCGACCCAGATCGTCGCCGCCGTGGCGTCGACGTAGCGCAGCATCGGGCCGAGCACGAGGTTGGCCATCGCGCGGCTCCTAGGGCGACGCGTCGCCGGCGTCGGCGGCGAGGGCGGGCGCGGCGATGGCGATCGGCTCGGCCTCGTGGAGCCGGGTCGTGAAGTAGTCGCCGCGGGCGATCTGGCCGAGCGCGATCAGGACCAGGCGCAGGATGCCCTGGTGGCCGACGATCACCGTGCGCGCGCCGGTGGCCACGATCTCCGCCGTGGCCAGCCGGGCCCGGTCGAGGGCCACCTCGAGCGGCTCCATCCCGGGCACCGGGGCCCCGAACGGATCCTCCCGCCAGGCGGCGAACGCCGCTCCGAAGCGCTGCCGGGCGCCGTCGCGGTCGAGCCCCTCGAACGGCCCGTAGTCGACCTCGATCAGCCGCTCGTCGACCCGGATGGGCGCGCCGGTCGCCGCGGCGATCGCCGCCGCCGTGTCGCGGGCCCGGGACAGCGGGCTCGAGACGATCGCCTCGACGCCCGACGTCGCCAGGAGCTCGCCTGCCCGCCGCGCCTGCGCCTGCCCGACCGCGGTCAGGGGGACATCGGCCTGGCCGGAGTAGACGTGGAGGGCCGAGCGCTCGGTCTGGCCGTGGCGCACGACGTAGAGGCGGTGGCCGTCGGCGGGGGATCGATTGTCCATCGGCCCGGCATTGTTACCGGCCGGGCGTCCGGGCGCAGGGATCCGTGCACCAGCGCGTTCCGGCCGGCGCGGCTGTTATAGATGTGCCGACTGCAGGGCCGAGTCGTCGCCGCCCACGGGCACGGCGAGCGGGGGAACCAGGGCGGTCGGGTCCGAACTTGACCGCAGGGGCGAATCGCCGGCCGCCCGCCGGCGTAGCGCGGTTGGAGCGCGAGCCCGTCAGCTCACCCCGTAGGCGACCCAACCGACGGAGGACTCGACCCATGCCCCGGCCCCACCAACCCCTACGGCCCGTGCCGACCGCCCGCCGCCGCCGCCCCGGGCGCTGCCTCGGGCGCGGCCGCCCGGCCCGGGCTCCGGCTCGCCGCCTCGCGCTCCTCCTGGCGCCGGTGGCCCTCCTCGGCGGGGCGGCCCCGGCGGCCCGGGCCCTGGGCGGCCCGGCCCCGGCCTCGGCCCGATTGCGCCCGCTCGATCGTTGGGACGAGGCGGCACTGCGCTGGCTGGCGCCGGCGGTCGGCGTCTACCGCGGGGCGCTGCCGCCGGCCTGGCCCCGGGCGGGTACGGCGCCGGGGCCCGACGCCCGCGCCGGCGCGATCGTCCGGCGGCTCTTCCTGGCCGGCGACCGCATCGCCCGGCTCCCGTACAAGTGGGGCGGCGGCCATGCGGCGTTCGCCGACACCGGCTACGACTGCTCGGGCTCGGTCTCCTACGTGCTCCACGCCGCCGGCCTCCTCGGCGCCCCGCAGGCGTCGGGGGATCTGACCGGCTACGGCCTGCCCGGTCCGGGGCGCCGGGTCACCGTCTACGCGAACGCCCAGCACGCGCTGATCAGCATCGACGGCCGTCGCTTCGACACGATCACCCTCCAGGAGACCGGCTCCCGCTGGGCTCCGCGGGTCGGCGCGCTCTCCGGCTACGTCCTGCGCCACCCGCGCGGCCTCTGAAGCCGTCGGCTCCCGCTGCTACAGTCGGAGGCGTCCTTTAACCCGGTCCGGAGAGGCCAGGAAGGAACCGATGAGCACGGAGAAAGTCGTTCTCGACGCGGACGGGATGCGCCGCGCCCTGTCGCGCATCGCCCACGAGATCGTCGAGAAGAACCCGGACGGGGAGCCGCCGGCCGTGGTCGGGATCCATCGGCGGGGAGCCCCGCTGGCCACGCGGGTGCGCCGCCTGGTCAGCGATCTGCTCGAGGCCGAGGCGCCCCTCGGCGACCTCGACATCTCCTTCTACCGCGACGACGTCGCCACCCGTCCGGAGGCGCCGGTGGTCAACGCGTCGAATCTGGACTTCGTCATCGACGGCCGGACGGTGGTGATCGTCGACGACGTGCTCTTCACCGGGCGGACGGTGCGGGCGGCGATCGACGCGCTGTTCGACTACGGCCGGCCGTCGCGGGTCCAGCTCGCGGTGCTCGTCGACCGCGGCCACCGGGAGCTGCCGATCCGGCCGGACTACGTCGGCAAGAACCTGCCCACCGCTCGCAGCGAGCGGGTCAACGTGCGCGTCGTCGAGCTCGACGGCGTCGACGAGATCGCCATCGCCATCCCCGGGAGGAGCTAGATGCATCACCTGCTGTCGATCGAGCAGCTCGACCGCGACCGGATCGAGCGGCTGCTCGCGCGGGCCGCGTCGTTCGCGGAGGTCACCGACCGCGAGATCAAGAAGGTCCCGGCCCTGCGCGGGCGCCTGGTCGTCAACCTCTTCTACGAGTCCTCGACGCGGACGCGATCCTCGTTCGAGCTCGCGGCCAAGCGCCTGTCGGCCGACGTGCTCAACTTCGCCGCCTCCGGGTCGTCGGTCGAGAAGGGCGAGTCGCTCAAGGACACCGTGGCCACGCTCGCCGCCTACGGCCCGGACGCCCTGGTCCTGCGCTCGCCGCACGTCGGTGCCGCCGCGCTGGTCTCGACGTGGACGACGGCGGCGGTGATCAACGCCGGCGACGGCACCCACGAGCACCCGACGCAGGCCCTGCTCGACGTGTTCACGCTGACGCGCCGGATCGGCCCGCTCGACGGCCGGCGGATCTGGATCGTCGGCGACGTGCTCCACTCGCGGGTGGCCCGGTCGGGCATCCTCGCCTTTGCGAAGATGGGCGCGGCGGTCACGGTCTGCGGGCCGCCGACCCTGATCCCGGCCGGCATCGAGGCGCTCGGCTGCGAGGTGCGCTACGACCTCGACGAGGTCGGCGAGGCCGACGTCATCTACGCCCTGCGGATGCAGAACGAGCGCATGCGCGAGGACTACGTGCCGTCACTGCACGAGTACACCTCCTGCTACCAGATCAACGCCGCCCGGCTCTCGTCTCGCCAGGTGGTCATGCACCCCGGCCCGGTCAACCGGGGCGTCGAGCTCTCGAGCGACGTGGCCGACTCGCCGCAGGCGCTGATCGGCGCCCAGGTCAGCTCGGGCGTGGTCGTGCGCATGGCCGTCCTCTACGAGCTCCTCGCCGGGTCCCGCCGCTCCGGTGGGGACCCGCCGGACTCCGTCGGCGCCACCGGGCAGGCGGCGGCCGAGGCGCAGCTCGCATGAGGCGCCTGTTCAGCGCCCCGACCGCCCCGGCCTCGCTGCTGGTCCGCGGCGCCTGGCTGCTCGACCCCCGCGCCGGGCTCGACGGGCCCGGCGACCTGCTCGTCCGCGACGGGTTGATCGCCGGCCTCGGCGCTCCGGGCACCCTGGAGCTGCCGCCGGACGCGGAGTTGATCGCCGGCGACGGGCGTCACCTGTTTCCGGCCTTCGTCGATCCCCACGTCCACCTCCGCGTTCCGGGGCAGGAGCACAAGGAGGACATCCACAGCGGCACCCGGGCCGCCGCGGCCGGCGGCTACTGCGCGGTCGTGGCGATGCCGAACACCCAGCCCGTCGTCGACAGCACCGCCGTCCTCGGCTCCCTGCGCGAGGCCGCGATGCGCGAGGCCCGCGTCCCCGTTGCCTTCACCGCGGCGATCAGCCCCGGATTGGCCGGCGAGCGGCTGACCGAGATGGTGGAGCTGCGGGCGGCCGGGGCGGTCGGCTTCACCGACGACGGCCGGCCGGTCGTCTCGGCCGGGCTGCTGCGCCGGGCCCTCCAGTACCAGCGCCTCTGCGGCGGCGTCCTCGCCCTCCACGAGGAGGATCCGTCGCTGTCGGGGTCGGGCGCCATGCACGAGGGCGAGGTCTCCGCCCTGTTGGGCATCGCCGGCATCCCGTCGATCTCCGAGTCGACGATGGTCGCCCGCGACGCCGCCATCGCCGGCCTCGAGGGTGGGCGCGTGCACATGCAGCACCTCTCGGCCCGCGAGTCGGTCGACGCGGTGGCGGCGGCCAAGGCGGCCGGCGTGGCGATCACCGCCGAGGCGTCGCCCCACCACCTGACGCTGACCGACGTCGACGTGCGGGAGCTCGACACGCGAATGAAGATGAACCCGCCCTTGCGGACGGCGGCCGACCGCGCCGCCGTGGTCGACGGCCTGCGCAGCGGGACGATCGACTGCGTCGCCACCGACCACGCGCCGCACGCCCGCGAGGACAAGGACGTCCCGTTCGAGCAGGCGGCGATGGGCACGACCGGCTTGGAGTCGGCGTTCGCTGCCCTTCATTCGGAGCTCGTTCGCCCGGGCGTGCTGGCTCTGGGCGTACTGGTCGAGCGGATGTCGGCCGGCGCCCGGGTGATGGACCTCCCGGTTCCGGGCATCGTCGTCGGCACGGCGGCGAACCTCTGCCTCGTCGATCTCGAGGCCGTCTGGCAGGTCGGCGAGTCCGGCTACGAGAGTCGCTCGGAGAACTGCTGCTTCGGCGGGCGGCGGCTCCACGGCCGCGTCCTCCTGACGATCGCCGCCGGCGGCGTCGCCTACCGCCAGCGGGCCTTCGCGATCGGGCCCGCCTGAGTCGCGGCCGGCGTTCCGGCGTTAGGCTTGGAGCATGTCCAGTCCCAGCGCGCCGACGCTCCACGTGTGTCACATCGACCAGGGCGGCCCGAAGGTCCATCCGTGCCGGCGCGCCCACGAGGCGCTCGTCGCCGCCGGGATCGCGCACGCCACATTGGTGTTCGCCCGCAACATCCCCTTCGGGCTGTTCACCAGCGGTCGGCGCCCTGAGCTCAGGGCGCTGAGCGGGCAGGAGAAGCTGCCGGTCCTCGAACTGGCCGACGGAACCACGATCAACGGCGGTGGCGCGATCGTCGCCTGGGCCAAAGCCAACGCCGTCGCCTAGTGGTCTGTCTCCCAAATACCTTGGTGTCTGGCGGCGTCTGGACGCGCCTGGCGCCACCCGGCGCCCGCGCACGTGCCACCGGCACGCACGCGGACACCGGGCGGCGCCAGATCACGCCCAGCCACTCGCCAGACACGCAAGCTATTTCCGAGAAAGACCACTAGCGGCGCGACCAAAGGAGTCAGATGCCCCCTGCGCCAAGACTCACCCTCTACGTCTGCGAGCTCGGCGAGGACGGGCCGGGGTCCCACGCCTGCCGCAAGGCCGGCGAGGCGCTTCGTGATGCCGGGCACAACTTCGCGCTCCTGATGCCCGACAAGGGCCGCCCCAAGCGGCAGCGACCGGAGCTGCTCGAGGCGACCGGCCAGGACGCGCTCCCGGCCCTCAAGCTGACCGACGGGACGACGGTCATCGTCGGCAGCAAGCCGATCGCCGCCTGGGCGGCCGAGAACGACCGCACGTCGATCGGCAAGCCGGTCCCCGTCCCCGGCCTTCCGAGCGGACGGGCCAAGGAGGACTGCTGACCCGGCGCGTCCGGGCCGCCGCCGGGGTCGCCGCCGCCGCCGCCGCGCTCGCCCTCGCGAGCTGCGGCTCGAGCGGCCGGCCGGGCCCGCCGGCGAGAACCGTCCCCGCTCCGGCCCCGGCCTCGGCCTCGGCGTCGCCGTCGGTCGCGGCCGACGGCAACCCGGTCCCCACCAGCCATGATCTCCAGCTTCCGGCGAGCGGCGCGGCCGGGATCCCGGTGGCGGCGGCGCCGCGCGGCGGCCCGGTCGGCTGCACCGCCCGGGGGCCGATCTACACCGAGTCGCGCCCGACCCGGCGGCGCGTGGTCGCCTTGACCTTCGACGACGGACCGAGCGGCTTCACGCCGAAGCTGCTGGCCGTCCTCGAGCGCAAGCACGTCCGGGCGACCTTCTTCGTGATCGGCAGCCAGGTCCGCGATCACCCCGAAGCGTTGCGCCGGGAACTGCGCGACGGCGACATCGTCGGCGATCACACCTGGACCCACGCCGACATGACCCTGCTGCCCGCGGCCGTCCAGCGCCAGCAGATCGTCCTCACCGCCGAGGCGATCAGGGCCGCGACGGGCTTCAGCCCCTGCCTCTGGCGGGCGCCCTACGGCGCGATCAGCGGCCGCATCGAGGGGCTGGCCCGGAGCCTCGGGCTGCTGTCGATCCAGTGGGACACCGACCCCCAGGACTTCACCATGCCGCCGGTGGCGGCCATCGTCCGGCGCGTCCTCCATGGCAATCCGGCCAACCCCGACCCGGGGGTCCACCCGGGGGCGATCGTCCTGATGCACGACGGCGGCGGCGACCGTAGCCACACGGTCGCCGCGCTGCCCACCCTGATCGACCAGCTCCGGGCTCGCGGCTACAGCTTCGTCACCGTGCCCGAGCTGCTGGGCCTGTCGGTCAGCCGCCGCCCCTGACCGGCGCGGCCCGGCCGACCTCGGGCCGCAGGAGGCCTCGACGTCGAAGCGCGGCCGGGGGCCGCGGCCCGCGCCCGGTTTCCGTGCGGCCCGGGTGGCGTGGGTCAGCCCGGGCGGTTGACCATGTGCTCGGCGGTCGACTCGAAGTAGCCCATGAGGTGGTCGCGGTGGGCGTCGGCCAGGCCGGCGCCGTCGACGGCGGCGCGCATCAGGCGCAGCCAGGCGTCGCGCTCGGCCGCGCCGATCGGAAACGGGGCGTGGCGCATGCGCAGGCGCGGATGGCCGCGCTCCTCGCCGTAGGTCTGCGGCCCGCCCCAGTACTGGATCAGGAACAGCCGCAGCCGGTGCTCGGCCGGTCCGAGCTCGGCGTCCGGGTAGAGCGGGCGCAGGACGGGATCGTCGGCGACCGCGGCGTAGAAGGCGGCGACGATCCGGCGGAAGGTCGGCTCGCCGCCGACCGCCTCGTAGAAGCTGCCGGAGGTGGTGGTGGCGTTCACCCGGCGATCGTAGCGGCGGCGGCCGTCCGGGCTCAGCCGCCGGCGGCCGCGATCCGCCGGCGCAGGATGTCCCAGATCGCGGCCGCCGGCAGCATGGCGTCGATCACGAGGTCGCCGTCGTCGGGCGGCGGGAAGTCAGCGGCCAGGCGGCCGACCAGGGCCGCGTCGCGGTCGGTGGCCGGGTGGTCGGTGGTGGCGGCGACGCGGCGGACGGCCTCGGCCACCGGAAGCTCGAGGTGCACGGCGACGAGCGTGGCGCCGTCGTCTTGCCGGCGCCCGGCAGCCCGGAGACCCGGACGAGGAGCCCGGGCCGGCGAGGCTCAGACGCGGGTGAGCTGACGGTCGCGCTCGACGTGGGCCCAGAACTGGCGCTCGAAGTCGTCCCAGTGCTCGGGATCCCAGCCGGGGTCGGGGTCGGGGCCGGGGCCGGGGTCGACCGGCTCGCGGCGGCGGCTGCCGCCGCGGCCGTCGTCGTCCTGGTGATCCTCGGCCAGCAGCCAGGCCGGGACGGCGCAGGCGAAGCCGAGGCCGACCATCACGAGCGCGGCGGTCGGGTGGACGAGCAGCATCATCGGGCTGGGGATGATCAGGGCGAGGAAGCCGGCGATGCAGAGGTTGGCGGCCGACCTCGTCATCAGTCGCCGGAGGGCGATCAGGATCAGGCCGGAGAGGACGAGCGAGGCAACGGTGAAGAAACTGCTCGGGACGTGGGCGGTGGTCATCGCCAGGGTCGCTTTCTGGACTCGAGCGCAGCGCCCCGGTCGAGCGCGCTCAGATGATTGGATGAGGTGTGTCCCGTTGAAGGTCGGCCGGGATCGTCGATACCTTGAGCCCGTTCTACCCGGACTGGCCGCGACCGTCACGCACGAAGGCGACGGCGGTCTGCCAGGGGTCCCGCACGACGAAGCCTCCGTCCCGCGGCTCGACGGCATGGCCGGCCGCCTCGACCCGGACGCGCACGTCGGCGACGTCGGCGTCGGTCGGGAGCTCGACCGTCCAGTGGCGCAGTCCGATCGTGTGGGCCGGCGGCGCCGGGACGCCGTCGCCACGCCAGACGTTGAAGCCCAGGTGGTGGTGGTAGCCGCCGGCCGAGACGAACGCCGCCGAGCCGAGGTGGGCCTTCAGCTCGAAGCCGAGGAGGTCGCGGTAGAAGGCCAGGCCGGCGGCGATGTCGCCGACGTGGAGGTGGAGGTGTCCGGTCCGCAGTCCGGCGTCGACGTGGGTGGCCGGCGCCTCGCCGTCGACGGTGGCCAGGAGAGCCGCGAAGTCGAGCGGGGCCGGGCCGCCGGCGTAGCCGAGGTCGGTCGGCCACTGGGCGCGCGGCCGATCGGCGGCGAGCTCGATGCCGTTGCCGTCGACGTCGGGCAGGTAGATCGCCTCGTGGGTGCCGTGGTCGGACGCGCCCTGGATCGGCGTCTGGGTCGCGTGGAGGCGCAGCGCCGCCCGGGCGAGCGCCTCGCGGCTGGGATAGAGCAGCGCGTAGTGGTAGAGGCCGGCGTGGCGGCCGGGCCGGCGGGCCTGGGCGTCCTCGTGGAGGACGACGACGGTTTCCCGGCCGTCGCCGAGCTCGGCCTCGGTCGGCTCGTGGCGGTGCACGCGCAGGCCCAGGGCTCGCTGGTACCAGGCCACCGAGCGGTCGACGTCGGCGACCGTGAGGTGGACCGGGCCGAGCCGCAGGGCGGAGGCCAGACGGGGGGCCGCGGCGGGCGCAGAGGTCGGTGTGGGTGTCGAGTTCATGGGCATAGCTTGCGCCTCGGCGGGTCGCTTGGGTATGGCTAGTGCTCGCGGATGCATGGACTTTCCGACGGTGGTGGCGGCGGCGGGCGCGGTCAGGGCGGCGACTGGCCGCGCAGGCGCGCGCGGTAGGTGGTCGGGGCGGCGGCGAAACGGCGCTTGAACGCCCGGGAGAAGTAGAGCTGGTCGGCGAAGCCCGCCCGGAAGGCGACCTCGCCGATGGTGAGGTCGGTGAAGCGCAGGAGGCGGGCGGCCTCGAGCATCACCCGCTCGGTGATGAGCTCCTTGGTCGCCTGCCCGGTGACGTGGGCCAGGGCGCGGGAGAGCGCCGCCGGCGGCACGGCCAGGGCGTCGGCGTAGTGGCGGGCGTCGTGGTGGTGGGCGAAGTCGCGTTCGAGGAGGGCGGCGAAGCGGCGGTGGAGCTCGACCTCGGCGTCGTCGGCCTCCCGCCGGCGCGTGCGGGTGGCGTCGTACCAGCGCTCGAGCCAGAGCAGGAGGCCGGAGAGAAAGTGGCGTTGGAGGTCGAGGCTGCGGGCGTCGGGTGGGCGGCGGCTCTCGGCCGCCAGGGTGTCGATCGTCGCCTCGAGGCGGCCGGCCTCCGACGGCGGTACGGCGACCGTGCGCGGTCCGCGGCCGGCGAAGAGCCACGCCGGGTCGGCGCGGGCGGCCGGTCCGACGTGGAGGAGCTCGTCGCCGAAGCGGACGACGGCGCCGGTGAGCCGCCGGCCGCGCTCGAAGACGTGCACCTGGCCGCGGCCGATGAGGGTCACCGTCCCCGGGATGACCGCCGAGCGCTCGCCGTCGATCAGGTGGCTGCCGTCGCCGGTCCGGGTCCAGATCAGCTCGTGGTAGCCGTGGCGATGGGGCGGCCGCGGCCCGGTGCCGTCCTCGCCGATGCTCGCGCCGTCGAGGCGGACGACCTCGAGCGACGGGCCGGCCGCGGGCAGGCGGTCGACGGCGAGGCCGCGCGGGTTCTCGGCGGCGGGGGCGGGCATCCGGACAACCGTACGTCGTCGTCGGACCGGAGCCCCGGCCGCCTGAGGCCAAGCGCCTTTCGGAACGGTGCACTAGGCTCCGGGGATCGCCGATCCCGCCCCACGGTGTGACCGTCCGCGCCCGCGCGCGGGGATCGAGGCCAACGCGGCCCAGGGGCGAATCGTGCTCGTCCGCCCGAACGACGGCGGCTTCTACCTCCTCGACAAGCTCGGCGCCGAGGTCTGGGAGCTGTGCGACGGCCGACGGTCGGTCGACGAGGTGATCGCGGCGATCGGCCGGCGCTACGAGGAGCCGCCGTCGACCGTCGCCGGCGACGTGCGCGAATGGATCGCCGAGCTCCGGGTCGAGGGGCTCCTGCTCGAGCCGGAGTGACCCGCCACCCGCCGGTGCCTACCCGGCGCGGCGGGCGGCCGCCAACCGGCCGAGCCGCCGCCGGCCGGCGGCGGTCAGCTGGCGCAGCAGGCGCGACAGGAGGCGCAGGCCGGCGGGCAGCCCGCGGCGCAGGCCGCGCAGACCGAGCCTGATCGCCGCGCGCTGGGCATCGGGCAGGGCGGCCAGGCGCCGCATCAGCTCGCGGTAGGCGAGCAGGACGGCGGCCATGAGGAGCGCCAGGATGCCGGCCTGCCGGCCCGGGCGGGCCCGAAGGGTGCGCCGGATCACCATGCCGGCCAGGCGCCGCAGCGGACCGCCGATCAGGCCACGGGAGAGGATGCGCAGGAGGCGGACGACGGCCCGGACCATGGTGCGGGCGAGGATGCCGACGACGAGGGCGCGCAGGGTGGTCGTCGACTCGGCCGGCAGGCCGCCGGTCGCCCGGCGGTGGTGGGCGAGCGCCTGGCCGGCGCGACGGAGCGGGCCGGCGGCGACCCCGGCCGCCCGGGGCGACCGGGCGGCCATCCGCCGCTGGAGGGCGGCGACCACCCGCTGCTCGAGCCGGCCCGGGCGACGCTGGCCGGCGGCGCCGCCGAGCCGGCGCTCGACCGCGTGGGCGAGGCGGCGCTCGAGGGCGTCGGCCAGCCGCTCGCCGAGGGCGTTGGCCGGGCGGTCGTCGGAGCGGCGGGCGAGGGCGGTGCCGAATCGGGCCATCGTGCGGCCCAATCTATTGCTCGTATCCCTCGACGGTCTCGGCGTCCCGGAGCGAGGCTTCGTCCGGATCGAGTCCGGCCTGCCGGCGGGCCCGCCGCTGGCGCAGGAGGTCCCAGTAGCGGTCGAGTTGGACGCGAACGGCCTCGAGTCGCTCGTGCTCCTCGGGGGAGAGCCCGTCGTTGGCGTGGGCGTGGAGCAGCCGCTCCTCCAGGGCGACGAGGTCCTCGATGTGCTGGTGCAGCGCTCGGTCTTCCATGCTCGCCTCCGTCCGAGGGTGGTCGACCGCTGACGATAGCGCCGGCCGGCCCGACCGCCCTTGACCGCCTCGACTTACTTATGCTAAGCTAGCTCTCGTAAGTATAAGTATTAGTAAGGAGCAATCATGGAAAGCCAGATCACGAGCAGCGAAACCAAGCAGATCACCATCGAGGTGCCGGCCGAGCGGCTGGCCGAGTTCTACGCGTTCTTCGGCCGCTTCCTGGCCGGTGGACCGGGTCGGGGCCGGCGGCGCCACGCGGGCGGCCACGGCCACGGCCACGGCCACCACGGCCACCACTGCGGTCACCGGCGCGCGGGGAGCGAGACGGAGGCCGAGGCCGGAGCGGGGCGGGAGCCGGCGGTGTCCGGGTCGGCGCCGGCGGGGACGACCGACCTCTGATGGGCGACAAGCAGGTCACGGTCCCGGTGCCGGAGGAGCGGGTGGCCGAGTTCTACGCCTGGTTCGCCCACTTCCTCGCGGCGGAGCCGGGACACGGGCCGGGACGGGGCGGCGTCGGCGGTCGCGGGCGGCGTGGACGGCGGCCAGCGGCCACGGCGGCGGCGTGGACGGCCGACGACGGCGAGCGGGCGGCCTGGCTCTACGGCCGCCTGGCGCCGGCGGCGCAGGAGCTGTTCGACCTGCTCGCGGCGGCGCCCGGGCAGCGCTTCGCCGGCAACGAGGTAGCCGCGCGGCTGGGTCTCGAGAAGGGCGCGCACGGGGTGGCGGGAATCCTGGCCTGGCCGGGGCGCTACTGCCGCCACCTCGATCGGGCCCTGCCGATCGCCACCGAAGGCCGGGACGACGGGGGCACCGACTACTACATGGATCCGGAGGTGGCCGCCCTGTTCGCCCGGGAGCCGGCGTAGCTCACAGTCGGTGGTAGCGGGCCTCGGCGACCGAGCCGGCGGCGAAGACGAGCAGGCCGGCGGCGACGAGGCCGAGCAGCCAGGAGCCGTAGGGCTGACGGGCCAGCGCCCGCAGGGCGCCGTCGATGCCGATCGCCTTGCTCGGGTCGTAGTCGATCGCCGTGCGGAGGAGGAAGTAGCCGATCAGGGCGAAGACGACGGCCCGGGCGACGAGCCCGACGCGGCCGAGGAGGTCGAGCGCGCGGCGGACGGCGGGGCTCATGCGCTCGGTCTCGGTGTCGTCGAGGTAGCCGCCGGTCGCGCCGTCGTAGGCCTGGTAGAGGGAGACGGCGACGAAGACGAGGCCGACGATCCCGACGAGCCAGCGACCGGCGGGCCAGCCGAGCACGCCGGCGGCGGCGCGGCGGGGGGCGGAGGACTCGTCGGAGGCCCCGGCGAGCAGGGTCTTGACGGCCAGGCCGCAGAGCCCGAGGTAGGCGGCGCCGCTGACGAGGTTGCCGAGGCGCTCGGTCGCCTCGCCGCGGTCGGCGGCGTCGAGGCCGCGGCCGAGGACCGCCTGCCCGAGCTGCCAGACGGCGTAGGCGAGGAGGGCCAGAGCCAGGCCGCCGAGCGCCAGGCTGCCGAGCGGGGCGGCGGCGATGAGGGCGAGCGCGCCCTGCTGGTTGGTGGCGGTGCCGCCGGCGGCGCCGACGGCGAGGGCCAGGGCGAGGGCGCCGATCAGGCCGTAGACGAGGCCGCGGGCGAGGAAGCCGGCTCGCACGAGCGTCTCGAAGCCGGGGGAGCGGCCGACGGCGAGCGCCTTGCCGGCGGCAGAGCGCGTAGGTTTGCAGCTCACGACGCGGGTATACCAGGCGGGGTGGAGCTTGACTGACGGGGCAGCGACACGGCTGGACCGTGCGATCGGCGACGGGATCGAGGCGCAGACGCGCGGCCATCACCGGCGGCGACTGCGGCGGCTGGGCTGGTCGGGGGCGCTCGACCCGCCGGCCGACGGCCTCTGGTGCGCGGGGGACCCGCGGCCGCGGGCGGGCAACGCGATCGAGGTGCTGATCGACGGGGCGCAGGCGCTGCCGCGGATCGCGGCCGAGCTGGCCGGCGCCGAGTCGCACGTCCACATTGCCGGCTGGAACGTGCAGGCCGGCTTCCGCCTCGGCCACGAGGCGGGGGCCCCGACCGTCCGCGGCCTGCTGGCCGAGCTCGCCGAGCGCCTGCCGGTGCGCGTCCTGGTCTGGGCGGGGGCGCCGATCCCGGTGTTCAAGCCGACGCGGCCGGAGGTGCGCCGCGGCCGCGAGGAGCTGTGTCGGGACACCCGGATCGAATGTGTCCTCGACCGCCACGAGCGGCCGGCTCACTGTCATCACGAGAAGCTCGTGATCGTCGACGACCGCGTGGCCTTCGTGGGCGGGATCGACCTGACGGGGCTGGGCGGCGACCGCTACGACCACAACGACCATCCCTACCGGGCGGCGGTCGGCTGGCACGACGGGGCGGTGTGCATCCGGGGGCCGGCGGTGGCCGACGTGGCCGAGCACTTCCGCAGCCGCTGGCAGGAGGTGGCCGGCGAGGAACTCGAGCCGGCGGGGGTGCCGGCGCCGGCGGGGGAGGTCGAGCTCCAGTTGGTGCGGACCATCCCGGAGCGGGTCTACCGCTTCGCCCGCCGCGGCGAGTTTCGGATCCTCGAGGCCTACACGCGGGCGCTGCGTTCGGCCGAGCACCTCGTCTACCTGGAGAACCAGTTCCTCTGGTCGCCGGAGATCGTGGCCATCCTCGCCGAGAAGCTCCGCCGGGCGCCGGACCCGGACTTCCGCGTGGTGGTGCTGCTGCCGGCCCGGGCGAACAACGGCGCCGACGACACGAAGGGGCAGCTGGGGGTGCTGAGCGAGGCCGACGGTGGGCGGGGCCGCCTGCTGGCGAGCACGCTGTACGCCCGGGAGCCGGCCGCCGGTCGGAGCGCCCCGGTCTACGTGCACGCGAAGATCGGGATCGTCGACGACCGCTGGCTGACGGTCGGCTCGGCGAACCTCAACGCCCATTCGCTGTTCAACGACAGCGAGGTGAACATCGTCAGCCAGGACCGCGAGCTGGCCGTCGCGGTCCGCCGCCGCCTGTGGGCCGAACACCTGGAGGTGGCTCCGGAGAGGGTGGCCGGCGAGGCGACGCGGGTCATCGAGGAGCTGTGGCGGCCAAGGGCGGCCGAGTCTCGCCGGCTCGTCACCGCCGGGGGCACGCCGGAGCACCGCCTGATCGCGCTGCCGGGCGTCTCGCGCCGGTCGATGCGGCTGCTCGGCCCGCTCCAGGGCCTGCTCGTCGACGGGTAGCGGCGGATCGCACGATTGCGTCCCCGTCGGGGCGTAGCGTGGGAGCGATGACGGTACGGACCCTGACCCTGACCCTCGCGGCCCTCGCGGCCGTCGCCCTCGGCGGATGTGCGGCCGCGGCCGGAGACCCGACGGGCGTCCGGCCCGGGGCCGCGGCCGGCGACGCGACGGGCGTCCCGTCCGGGGTCGCGGCCGGCGACGCGACGGGCGTCCCGTCCGGGGTCGCGGCCGGCGACGCGGCCAGCGTCCCGCCCGGGGTCGCGGCCGGCGATGCGGCGGGCGTCCCGCCCGGCGTCGAGCTCCCTGCCGGCCCGGCCGTGGCCCGGCCGGGGGTGGCCGAGCCCGATCCGCGGCTGACGCCGGGGGCGGTGTTCGCCGCGGCCACGGTGGCCGAGGTCTGCCGACCGGGTTACGCCGGCCGCCACCGCGATGTCCCGGTGGCGCTCAAGCGCCAGATCGTCCGCGCCTACGGGGCCGCGTACGTCCCCGGCCGCTTCGAGATCGACCACCTCGTCCCGCTCGAGATCGGCGGCGCCAATGTCGGCCGCGATCCGCGGACCGGTCGGGTGGCGGCCACCGCCAACCTCTGGCCCCAGCCGCGGCGCAGCGCGGCGATCAAGGATCGGCTCGAGAACCGCCTCCACCACGAGGTCTGCGCCGGGCGGGTCGGGCTCCGGAAGGCCCAGCTGGAGATCGCCCGTGACTGGTACGGCGCGTGGCTGGCCGAGGGCAGGCCGTGAGCGCCCGGTCCGCCCGCCCGCCGCCCGCCGGCCGCCGCTCGGCGGCCCGCGGCCGGGGTTTCACGGGCGCAGCTTGAGCCGGGTGCCCGGGACCAGGAGGTCGGGGTTGGCCTTGGGGTTGAAGCTCGAGATGTCGCCGATGGCCACGCCGGTCGCGGCCGAGATCGAGCTGTAGGTGTCGCCGCGCTTGACCGTCCAGAACGCCGGTGCGGCGGGCGGGGCGACGGTCGGCGCCGGGGGGGCGGCGCTCAGGCGCAGGCGCTGGCCGGCGACGAGGTTGGTCGGGTCCTGGGCCGGGTTGAGCTGCTGGAGCTGGGCGAAGGTCAGGCGGTTGGCGGCGGCGATCGAGTCGAACGTATCGCCCGGGCGGATCGTCCACCACGGCGGCAGCGACCGGGTCGCCGTGGCCAGGGCCGCGGGCGACAAGAGGTTCGGGGCCGGGCCGCCCGACGTGGCGCTGATGAAGGCGCTGGCGATCAGCACGCCGACGATCAGCGTCGTCGCGACCATCGCCAGCAGAACGGCGCGCAGGCTAGTCAACCCGCCGCCCTTCGCGCCGCGGTCCGATGCTGGACGTTTGGTCCTGCGTCGAGGTCACGCCCTGGCTCCCGCCGAAAGGGGATTGCGACACGCCCCGGATGGGCTGCATGGCCCGCCGGCTCGCTGGTTCGGGAGGAACCGGGCGCCCGGGTCGGAGCGCCCCGTCCAATCCGTGGATACCCCGCCGGCCGCAAGATGTCACATGCCATCGGCCGGACCGCGGCAGGCATCGCCCGCGCGGTGTCGAACCCAGCCTGGATGCCCGTTGGCGGCCCACGGACGAGCCCACGCGCCGGGCGGCGGCTTCCGCTCGAGTACAGCATCCTGCTGACCGCCACGCTCTGCCTGCTGGCGGCCGGCGCGGTGATGGTCTACAGCGCGTCCTCGCCCCGGTCGCTCCTGGCCGGCCAGGGGGCCGCGACCGCCTACCTGGTCAGGTTCGTCGGCTACGGCGCCGCCGGCCTGGTCGGCATGCGGCTGCTCGCCCGCCACGGCCTCGACGGCGTCCGCCGGGCGACACCGAAGCTCCTGATCGGCGCCTTCGTCCTGCTGATCGCCGTCAAGCTGCCGGGAATCGGCCGCAGCGTGAACGGCGCCCGCCGCTGGCTCGGTGCCGGCCCGATCCAGTTCGAGCCGTCCGAGCTGATGAAGCTGGCGCTCGTCCTCTACGCCGCCCACGTCCTCTCCAGCGGCCGGATGACCGCGCGCCGCCTGCGGACCATGCTCAAGCCGCTGCTGCTGACCACCGGCGCCGCCTGCGTCCTCGTGGTCCTCCAGCCCGACCTCGGCACGGCGATGATCCTCATCTTCGTCGTCGTCATGGTGATGATCGCCGCCGGCGTGCCCCTGCGGACCCTCGGCCTGGTCGGCTTCGCCATCGTCGTCGCGGTGGCCGTCTTCGCCGTGCTCGAGCCCTACCGCCGGGCGCGGCTGACCGCGTTCATCGACCCCTGGGCCCACGCCGGGACGAGCGGATTCCAGGCGGTCCAGGGCCAGATCGCCCTCGGCTCGGGCGGCCTCCTGGGCGTCGGCCCGGGCCAGTCGGTGCAGAAGGTCTTCTATCTGCCCGAGGCCCAGACCGACTTCATCCTCGCCGTGATCGGCGAGGAGCTCGGGGTGATGGGGGTCTGCGGGCTGCTCTTCCTCTACGGCCTGATCGCCTACGCCGGCCTGCGGGCGGCCCGGGCGGCGAAGAGCACCTACGCCGCGCTCGTCGCCGTCGGGATCACATCCCTGATCGTCGGCCAGGCCGCCCTCAACGTCTTCGCCGTCCTCGGGCTCGCCCCGCTCACCGGGGTCCCGCTGCCGCTCGTCTCCTACGGGTCGACCAACCTGATCGTCCTCCTCGCCGGGATCGGCCTTCTGCTCAACGTCGCCGGCGGCGGCAGCGCCCACCTCCGGGCGCTCGGCACGCCCGGCGCCAAACCGGCACGATCCCGGGGTGGCGCCGACCAGGATCGCGATCGCGGCGGGGGGAACCGCCGGACACGTCGTGCCGGCGCTGGCGGTGGCCGACGCGCTGCGGGCGCGGGGCGCTAGCGTCTTCTTCATCGGCGGCCGCCGGGCCGAGCGCCAGCTCGTCCCGGCCGCCGGCTACGAGCTCGAGACGATCGCCGTCGAAGGCCTCGACCGCCGCCACCCGCTCCGCGCCGCCCGGGCCGTCGGCCGCTCGGCCCGCGCCACCGCCCACGCCCGGCGGCTGCTGCGGGACGGCGGCGCCCAGGCGGTGATGGGCGGCGGCGGCTATGTCGCCGGCCCCGTCGCCCTGGCCGCCCTCGCCCTGCGGCTGCCGGTCGTCCTGACCGAGGCCGACAGCCGGCTCGGCCTGGCCAACCGCCTGCTCGCCCCGGCCGCCCGCCGCGTCTGCCTGGCCTTCCCGCTGGCCGGCCGCGACGGCGCCCGCTACCTGGTCACCGGCCGGCCGGGGCCGCCGGCGAGCGCCGACCGCGCCCGCGCCCGCGCGGCCTTCGGGGTCGGGTCGGACGAGGCCTGCCTGCTCGTCTTCGGCGGGTCGCTCGGCTCGCGGTCGATCAACGCGGCGGCGCTCGACGCCTTCGCCGCCGACGCCGTGGCCCATGTCGTCCATGTCGCCGGCGCGCGCGACTACGCCCTCCTGGCCGATCGGCCCCGCGGGGGCCATTACGACCTGCGCGAGTACCTGCCGAGCGCCGAGTTCGGCCAGGCGCTGGCCGCGAGCGATCTCGTCGTCGGCCGCTCCGGCGGGTCGATCTTCGAGATCGCCGCCCACGGCCGCCCGGCGATCCTCATCCCCTATCCGTACGCCGCCGGCGCTCACCAGGCGACCAACGCCGCCTGGATGGAGGCGGCCGGTGCGGCGGTGGTGATCGCCGACCGCGACCTCACCGCCGCCGGGCTGCGGGCGTGCGTCGAGCGCCTGCTCGGCGAGCCCGATCGGCTGGCGGCGATGGCCGCGGCCTCGGCCGCCCTCGCCCGGCCCGACGCGGCCGATGTCATCGCCGGCGAGCTCCTGGCCGCCGTCGGATGACCGGCCCGTGGACCGGCAGGCGCCTGCACGTCCTCGGGGTCGGCGGCGCCGGGATGAGCGCCTACGCCCGGGCGGCCGCCGCCCTCGGCGCCACCGTCACCGGGTCCGATCGGGCCGACTCGCCGTTCGCCCGGGCACTCGCCGCCGACGGCGTCCTCGTCGCCCGCGTCGGCCACGCCGCCGCCAACCTGCCGGCCGGCGCCGACGTCGAGGTTGTCTGCTCGACGGCGATCGCCCCCGACAACGTCGAGCGCCGTGCCGCCCTCGAGCGCGGCTTGAGGGTGCGGACGCGGGCCGAGCTGCTGGGCGAGCTGACGCGCTTGCGCCGGACGATCGCCGTGGCCGGAGCCCACGGGAAGACGACCACGGCGAGCATGATCGCCAGCGCCCTGCGCGCCTGCGGCCTCGACCCGGGCTACCTGATCGGCGGGACGCTGCGCGAGACCGGGCGCAACGCCGGCTGGGGGACCGGCGACTGGCTGGTCGTCGAGGCCGACGAGTCCGACCGGTCGATGTTGGCGCTCCGCGTGGAGATCGCCGTCCTCACGAGCGTCGAGCTCGACCATCACGCCGCCTTCGGCTCGCGCCTCGAGCTCGAGCGCGACTACCGGGCGTTCCTGACCGGCGCCCCCCAGGCGGTGATCTGGCGCCGGCCGGAGCTCCTCGCCCTGCGGACGGGGCCGGTCGTCGCCTACGACGTGGTCGCCCCCGACCTCACGGGCGGGGGCGCCCGTTTCCAAACCCTCGGTCTCGACTTGAGCCTGAGGGTGCCGGGCGCCCACAATGCCCTGAACGCTGCCGCCGCCCTCGAGGTCTGCCGCCTGGTCGACGCCGACCTCCCCCGGGCGGCGGCCGCGCTCGGCGCCTTCGCCGGCGTCGCCCGGCGCTTTGAGCGGCTCGGCCGGACGCCGGGCGGAACGGAGGTCTACGACGACTACGCCCATCATCCGACCGAGGTCGCGGCGACCCTGGCCGCCGCTCGCACGCTCGGGCCGCGGCGCCTCGTCGTCGTCTTCCAGCCCCACCTCTACTCGCGCACCCAGCAGCTCGCCCGTGAGTTCGGCGAGGCGCTGGCCGCGGCCGACGTGATCGCCGTGCTGGACGTCTACCCGGCCCGCGAGCGGGCCGAGGACTTCCCCGGGGTCAGCGGGCGGCTCGTCGCCGCCGCCGCGGCCGACGCCGCCGCCGGCCGCCCGGTCTACTGGCTCCCAGATGCGGCCGACGCCGCCCGCATCCTCGGCGGCCGCCTCGAACCGGGCGACCTCTGCCTCGTGGTCGGTGCCGGCGACGTCGACCGCCTCGGCCGCGCCCTGGTCGGATGAGCCCGGAGCCGGTCGCCGATTTCCCGCCGGCCCGGCTGACCACGGTCGTCGGATGAGCCCGGAGCCCGTAGCCGATTTCCCGCTGGCCCGGCTGACCACGGTCGGGACCGGCGGCGCGGCCGAGTTCTTCGCCCGGGCGGGCAGCCTCGGCGAGCTCGACGAGCTCCTGGCCTGGGCAGGCGGACGATCGCTGCCGGTGGCCGTCGTCGGCTCGGGCTCGAACCTGCTCGTCGCCGACGATGGCGTCCGCGGCCTGGTGCTGAAGCTCGACCGCGAGCTCGCCCGGATCGAGCCCCGCGGGCAGCGGATCCGCTGCGGCGGCGGCGCCCGCCTGCCGGCGGTGGCCGCCCGTGCCGCCGCGGCCGGGCTGGCCGGGATCGAGTTCGGCGTGAACATCCCGGGAACGGTGGGCGGGGCGGTGCGGATGAACGCCAACGCCTACGGCGGCGAGCTGGCCGCGGTGCTGGCCTGGGTCGACGTGCACACCGCCGGCGGGCGCGACCGGCGCGCCCCGGCCAACCTCGGCCTGGCCTACCGGACGTCGAACCTCGCAGCGGGCGAGATCGTCGCCCGGGCCGAGTTCGTGCTCGAGCCGGCCCCGCCCGCCGCCGTCCGCGCGCGCCTGGCCGACCTGCGCGCCCGGCGCCACGCGGCCCAGCCGAAGGGGATCCGGACGTTCGGCTCGACGTTCAAGAACCCGCCCGGCGAGACCGCCGGCCTGCTGCTGGCCCGGGCCGGGGCCGGCGCCCTGCGCGTCGGCGGTGCCCGCTTCTCGCCCAAGCACGCCAACTTCGTCGAGAACCTGGGGGAGGCGACCACGGCCGACGTCGTCGCCCTGATGGCCGCCGGGCGGAGCCTCGTCGCCGCCCGCTTCGGCGTCGAGCTCGAGGCGGAGGTCCAGACCCTCGGGCCGGTCCGCTTCCCCTGGTGAGGGAGGGGAACGGTTCCGGTCCACGAAAGCCGGGTCGATGCTTCGCCTGAAGATCGCCGGCGCCGCGCTCGTGCTCGCCGCCGCCTACGGCGGCTGGTTCGTCCTGCGCGACACGCCGATCTTCGCCGTACAGAAGGTCACGATCACCGGCCTCGCCGGCCCGCAGGCCCCGGCCATCCGGACCTCGCTCGAGGACGCCGCCCGGAGGATGACCACGACCCACCTGAGCGTCGGGCGCCTGCGGGCCGCCGTCGCCTCCTACGCCATCGTCAAGGACCTCCGCGTCGCCACCCAGCTCCCGCACGGCCTGCGCATCCGCGTCGTCGAGGAGATCCCCGTCGCCGCTTTGACCGCCGGCGGCCAGACCCTGGTGGTGGCCGCCGACGGGCGGATCGTCCGCGGCGTCGCCGTTCGCCCGCCCCTCCCCGCCGTGCCGCTGGCGGCCCTGCCGACCGGTGACCGGATCAGCGATCAGGTCAGCTTCGCGGCGGTCGAGCTGCTCGACATCGCCCCGCCGGCCCTGCGGGCCCGCGTCGCCCGGGTCACGATCGGCGCCCACGGGCTGACCGCCGAGCTCGCGAACGGGCCGCCGCTCTACTTCGGCGACACGACGCGCCTGCACGCCAAGTGGGCGGCCGCCGCCCGCGTCCTGGCTGACCCGACGTCCCGTGGCGCCCGCTACGTCGACCTCCACAGCCCCGAGCGCCCGGCGGCCCAGGTCGGCGATCCGGCGACGACCGGCGTCGCGGTCAACGCCCCCGGCACGGTCAGCGGGGCCCTGGTCACCGGGACCGCGCCCGCCGGCTGACCCTCAAGCTAGACTTGAGGCTCAGGCCGTGATTTTCGCGGCGATCCCGCTATGGTCGAGGGTTCTGGGTTCTGCAAGAGATGTTGCGGTTGCGCGCAGACTTGACAACGCCCAGGAGCCCTGCATAACGTGGATTTATCAATCTTGCACCGAATGTGCCAAACCCTTCACTCTAACTAGAGGCTCGGACGACAAAATGGAAAGCGGCAGTTACCTGGCGGTCATCAAGGTCGTCGGCGTTGGCGGTGGCGGTACCAACGCCGTCAGCCGGATGGTCGACGCCGGCCTGCGCGGGGTGGAGTTCATCGCCTCGAACACCGACGCCCAGGCGCTGGCCATGTGCGACGCCGACATCAAGCTCAACATCGGCAACGAGCTGACCAAGGGCCTCGGCGCCGGAGCCAACCCGGAGACCGGCTACGGCGCGGCGTCGGAGTCGCGCGACGACATCAAGGAGGCGCTCAAGGGCGCCGACATGGTCTTCGTCACGGCCGGCGAGGGCGGCGGCACCGGCACGGGCGCGGCGCCCGTGATCGCCGAGATCGCCAAGAAGGAGATCGGGGCTCTGACCGTCGGCGTGGTCACCCGGCCGTTCGAGTTCGAGGGCAGCCAGCGCGCGCGTCAGGCCGAGGAGGGGATCCAGCGCCTGCGGGAGGTCGTCGACACGCTGATCGTCATCCCCAACGAGAAGCTCCTGGCCATCGTCGAGCGGCGCACGACGATCCTCGACGCCTTCAAGGAGGCCGACAACGTCCTGCGCCAGGGCGTCCAGGGCATCACCGACCTGATCACGATCCCCGGCCTGATCAACCTCGACTTCGCCGACGTGCGCACGATCATGACCGACGCCGGCACCGCCGTGATGGGCATCGGCACCGGCACGGGGGAGAACCGGGCGGCCGAAGCGGCCAAGGCGGCGATCGCCTCGCCGCTGCTCGAGGAGTCGATCGACGGGGCGACCGGGATCCTCCTCAACATCACCGGCGGCCGCGACCTCGGCCTCTTCGAGGTCAACGAGGCCGCCGAGATCGTCCAGCAGGCGGCCGACCGCGACGCCAACATCATCTTCGGGGCGGTGATCGACGAGAGCCACGGCGACGACGTCCGCGTCACGGTGATCGGCACCGGCTTCGACCACCGGCCCGGCCGCCGGGCGGTCAGCAACGTGCGCGAGGGGCGCAACCCGCCGCGACCTGACCGCGGGCCCCGCATCTCCGAGCGCCAGCGCTCGTCGCTGGAGATCTCCGACGACGACATCGACGTCCCGCCCTTCCTGCGCTGACCGACGCCCGCCCGGCGGCTGACGGCGCCCGCCGGTGGCCGCCGAGTGCCCCGCGGTGCCGACCACTAAGCTCGGCCCGTGGCCGCCCTGCGCCAGACGCCGCTGATCGCCGCCCATCGGGCGGCCGGCGCCCGACTCGTCCCCTTCGCCGGCTGGGAGATGCCGGTCCAGTACGCGAGCGTGATCGAGGAGCACCTGGCCGTGCGCACCGCCTGCGGGATGTTCGACGTCTCGCACATGGGCCAGATCGAGACCAGCGGCCCCGCGGCCTTCGACTTCCTCCAGCGCCTGCTGACCAACGACCTCGACCGCCTCGGCGTCGGCGGTGGCCAGTACAGCCTGCTCTGCCGCAAGGACGGCGGCGTGCTCGACGACCTCTTCACCTACCGGCTCGAACCGGACCGCTTCCTCACGGTGACCAACGCCTCCAACCACGCCAAGGACCTCGCCTGGTTCCAGCGCCAGGCCGAGGCGTTCGAGGTGACCGTCGCCGACCGCCGGGACGACTACGCGATGCTCGCCGTCCAGGGCCCGCTGGCCCGCGAGATGGTGCAGGCGATCTCGAGCGCCCCGCTCCCGGCCCGCATGACCATCGGCCGGCGGGTCATCGCCGGCCACGAGGCGCTCGTCGCCGGCACCGGCTACACCGGCGAGGACGGCGTCGAGATCCTCGTCGAACCCGAGCACGCCGAGACGATCTGGGAGGCGCTGGTCGCCCGGGGCGCGCGGCCGGCCGGCCTCGGCGCCCGCGACACGCTGCGCATCGAGGTCTGCTACCCGCTCTACGGCCAGGAGCTGACCGAGGAGCGCGGCCCGATCGAGGCCGGCCTCGGCTGGGCGGTCAAGGAGGACACGGGCTTCATCGGCTCGACCGCCGTGCGGGCCGCCCGCGAGGCCGGCCCGGCCGAGAAGCTGGCGCCGTTCAAGCTCACCGCCGCCGGCGTCCCCCGCCCGGGCTGCCCGGTGCTGGGCGGCGGGCAGGTCACGAGCGGCACCTACTCGCCGAGCCTCCAGATCGGCATCGGCATGGCCTACCTGCCCACCGACCGGGCGGTTCCCGGGACCGCGATCACGATCGACGTCCGCGGCCGCGAGCGCCCGGCCGTGGTGGCGTCGAAGCCCCTGCTCGACCGCTAGGCGTCGCCCGGGGGCTGGCGAGCGGCCGGCCGCGATCCGGCGGCGGCCCGTCGTGCGGTGGCGCCTCGCCCACGCTGGGTGGCGCCCGGCGCGTCCCGAGCCGCCGCCGGACGCGCGGGGACTTGCGGAGCCGTGCACCAGCCCGGCCGCCCGCGCCCGCGCCGCTGCGGCCGCCGTCCGCGGCCCGGCCGGACGACCCGGCTCCAAACCTCCCAGGGCGAGCGCGGGCGGGCGCGTTGGCTAAAGTCCAGGCCATGGCGTCGGAGTCCTACCCCGAGGATCTGCTCTACCACCCCGAGCACGACTGGGCGCGCGTCGACGGCGACACCGCGGTGCTCGGGATCACCTGGCACGCGCAGGACGCGCTCGGGGAGGTCGTGTTCTTCGAGCCGCCGGCCGTCGGCACGCGGATCAGCCAGAACGAGGCCTACGCCGAGGTCGAGTCGGTCAAGGCCGTCTCCGACGTCTTCGCGCCCCTGTCCGGCGAGGTGATCGAGGTCAACGAGCAGCTCGCCGACACGCCCGAGGCGGTCAACGACGACCCCTACGGCGACGGCTGGATGGTGAAGATCCGCCTGTCGGACCCGACCGAGCGAGACGCGCTGCTCGACCAGGCGACCTACGTCGCCTCGCTTTGAGCCGCTACACCGCCGCCACGCCGGACGATCGCGCCGCGATGCTGGCCACGATCGGCGTGGGCTCGATCGACGAGCTCTTCGACGGCATCCCCGCCGGCGTGCGGCTCGGGCGCCCCCTCGCCCTGCCCGACGGCCTGGGCGAGGCCGAGGTCTACCGCCACCTGCGTGAGCTGGCCGCGGCCAACGTCAGCGCCGAGGACGAGCTCTGCTTCCTCGGCGCCGGCATGTACGACCACTACGTCCCGGCGCTGATCGACATGCTCACCTCGCGGTCGGAATATCTCACACCCTACACCCCGTATCAGCCCGAGCTCTCACAGGGTGGGCTTCAGGTGATGTTTGAGTATCAGACGGCGATCTGTGAGCTCACAGGACTCGACGTGTCCAACGCCTCGGTCTACGAGGGGCCGTCGGCCCTGGCCGCCGCCGGCTACCTGGCCAAGCTCAGCCACGGCCGCGAGCGGTTCGTCATCTCCCGCGGCGTGCACCCCCACGCCCGGGAGACGCTCGCGACCCTGGCCGTCGGCTACGGGATGACGGTCGAGGAGGTCGACCTCGACGCCGGCGTCACCGACCGGGCGGCCTGGGCCGCGGCGATCGACGAGACGGTCAGCGCCGTGTTCGTCGCCCAGCCCAACTTCCTCGGGGCGGTCGAGGATCTCGCCCCGCTGGTGGAAGCCGCCCGCGAGCACGGCGCGCTCGTCGTCTGCATGGCCGACCCGCTGACCCTCGGCATCCTCGAGGCGCCCGGCGCCCTCGGCGTCGACGTCTGCATCGGCGAGGGCCAGACGCTCGGCAACCGCCTCGACTTCGGCGGCCCGTCGTTCGGCTTCTTCGCCACCCGGACCGAGCACGTCCGGCGGATGCCCGGGCGGATCGCCGGCGAGACGCGCGACGTCGACGGCCGCCGCGGCTTCGTCCTGACCATGCAGACCCGCGAGCAGCACATCCGCCGGGAGAAGGCGACGTCGAACATCTGCACCTCGCAGGCGCTCAACGCCTTCGCCGGCATCGTCTACCTGAGCTGGCTCGGCCGCCGCGGCCTCGTCGAGCTCGGCGAGCTGCTCGTCCAGCGGACGGCCTACGCCCGCGACCGGCTGTGCGATCTTCCCGGGGTCGCGGCGATCCACACCCAGCCGGTGGTGCGGGAGTTCGCCCTGGCGCTCGACGTCGACGGGCTCGCCGGCGTCCAGCGCGTGCTGGCCCGCTGTCACACGGAGGGGGTCAACGCCGGCTACCCGCTCGGCCGCTCCTACCCCGAGCACCCCCGCGGCCTGCTCGTCGCGGTCACCGAGCAGCGGACGCGCGAGGACATCGACCGCCTCGTCGGCGTGCTCGGCCGGGCCGTGGCCGCCGAGCGCGACGAGGCCGGGGTGGCGTCGTGACCGTCGCGCCCGCCGTCGAGACCGACCTCCAGCGCGACGCCGCGGTCACCATCTTCGAGAAGGGAGCCCCCGGCCGGCGGGCGTTCGTCGCCCCGCCGAGCGGCGTTCCCGAGCGCCCCCTCGACGAGCTCATCCCCGCCCGCCTGCGCCGCGCCGAGCCACCCCGGCTGCCCGAGGTCTCCGAGCCCGAGCTCGTGCGCCACTACGTGCGCCTGTCGCGGCGGAACTTCGACCTCGACTCCGGCTTCTATCCGCTCGGGTCGTGCACGATGAAGCACAACCCCCGCCTCCACGAGCGGGTCGCCGCCCTGCCCGGCCACGCCCGCCTGCACCCGTTCCAGGAGCCGGCGCTGGCCCAGGGGGCGCTCGAGCTGATGTGGCGCCTCGAGCGGGCGCTGAGCGAGATCGCCGGCCTCCCCCACATCTCCCTGCAGCCGAGCGCCGGCTCCCACGGCGAGCTCGCCGGCGTGCTCCTGACCCGGGCCTATCACGACGACCGGGGCGACCAGCGGACCAAGGTGCTGACCCCGGAGGCCGCCCACGGGACCAACCCGGCGACGGTGACCATGGCCGGCTACGACGTCGTCAAGGTCGCGACGAACGCCGACGGCGGCGTCGACATCGACGACCTCCGAGCCAAGGCCGATACCGATGTCGCCTGCCTGATGCTGACCAACCCGAACACCCTCGGACTGTTCGACCCGAACATCGAGGAGATCGCCCGGATCGTCCACGGCGTGGGGGCGACGCTCTACTACGACGGCGCCAACCTCAACGCCGTGATGGGCATCTCCCGGCCCGGGGACATGGGCTTCGACATCGTCCACTTCAACCTCCACAAGACGTTCACCCAGCCCCACGGCGGCGGTGGGCCCGGCGCCGGGCCGATCGCCGTCTCCGACCGCATCGAGCCCTACCTGCCCCGGCCGGTGATCGTCCGGCGCGAGGCGGGAGACGGCCTCGAGTTCGACTTCGACTACGACCGGCCGAAGTCGATCGGCCGGCTGCGGGGCTTCCACGGCAACTACGGCTGCCTGGTGCGGACCTACGCCTACATCTGCTCCCTCGGGGCGGCCGGCCTGCGCGACGTCAGCGAGGTGGCCGTGCTCAACGCCAACTACCTGCTCGCCCGGCTCGGCGAGCTCGGCGTCTGGGAGTCGCTCGCCCCGGTGTTCGGCCGGGTCGCCGACGGCGCCGACGGCCGCCGCCGCGTGCGCTGCATGCACGAGTTCGTCCTCTCCGGCGCCCCGATGAAGCGTGACCTCGAGATCCGCACGCTCGACCTGGCCAAGCGGCTGCTCGACCACGGCTACCACCCGCCGACGGTCTACTTCCCCCTCGTGGTCGACGAGGCGCTGCTCGTCGAGCCGACGGAGACCGAGACCCGGGAGACGCTCGACGGCTTCGCCGCGGCGATCGCCGCGATCCTGCGCGAGGCGGCCGACGACCCGTCGATCGCCCGGACGGCGCCGTACACGACGCCGGTGCGCCGGCTCGACGAGGCGGGCGCCGCCCGGCGTCCGGTGCTCCGCCAGCCGCTCTGACGCCGCAGCCCGGCGCGGCCGGCGCGGCGCGGCGCGGCGCGGTCGGGTGCGGTGTGTGACGAACCTCACAGTGACGCCCGGGCGCCGACGCGAGAATGAGCGACGAGGCACCCGCCTCGCACCCCCACGAAACGAGAGCGATCGTCATGGCCTTCCTCAGCATCAGCCTGACCGGTGGTTGGGAGATCTTCGCCGCCTTCCTCGTCGTCTTCCTGGGCGCGGTGACCGCCGGCCTCTACACGCGGGGTGGCAGCGCGATCAACCAGCGTCCGTGGGGCGACGTCCACGGCGACGCCCCGGGGGCGCTGGGACCGAGCGTCCTCCACCACGACGAGGTGGCGGCCGGCGTCTACTCCGGCCGCGACCGGCGGCCGCGCGGGCTGCGCTGAGGCGGACGGCGGCCGGAGGGAATCCCGCCGCCGCCGGGCGGCTCAGTAGCCTGCGGCGTCCGTGCGCATCTTCTCCGGCATCCAGCCGACCGGCCGCAAGCACCTCGGCAACTACATCGGCGCGATCGAGCAGTACGTCACCGGGCAGGACCGGGGCGAGGCGATCTACTGCATCGTCGACCTCCACGCGATCACCGTCCCGTTCGAGCCGGCCGAGCTGCGGGCGCGCCTCTACGACACCACGGCGATCCTCCTGGCCGCCGGCGTCGACCCCGACCGGTGCATCCTCTTCCGCCAGAGCGACGTCCGCGAGCACACCGAGCTGACCTGGCTCCTCACCGCGGTCACCGCGCACGGCGACCTCAACCGGATGAACCAGTTTCGTGAGAAGTCGGCCGCCCAGCGGGAGCTCGTCTCGGCCGGACTCTTCCTCTATCCGGTGCTCCAGGCGGCCGACGTCCTCGCCTACCGCGCCGAGGAGGTTCCGGTCGGCGACGACCAGCGTCAGCACATCGAGCTGATGCGCGACGTCGCGATCCGGTTCAACGGCCGCTTCCCCGATCCGGTGACCGGCGGTGCGGTTCTCGTCGTGCCCGAGCACCGGATTCCCGAGGTCGGCGCCCGGATCATGGATCTGCAGAACCCGCAGGCGAAGATGTCGACGACGACGGGGACCGTCGAAGGCACGGTCCACGTTCTCGACCCGCCGGCGGTGATCGAGAGGAAGTTCAAGCGGGCGGTCACCGACTCTGGCCACGAGCTCCGCCGGACCCCGGACAAGCCGGGGATCGGCAACCTGATCGAGATCCTCGCCGCCGTCCGCGGCGTCACCTCCGAGGACATCGAGCGGGACTTCGACGGAAGCCGCTACGGCGACTTCAAGGGCGCGGTGGCCGCGGCGGTCATCGACTACCTCGCTCCGGTACGCGAGCGCTACCAGGCGCTCCGCGAGGACGAGGCGGGGCTGGAGGCGACGCTCGGCGCCGGGGCCGAGCAGGCGCGGGCCATCGCCGCGGTGACGCTGGCCGACGTCCGGGCGGCGATGGGCGTCGGGGCGCCCCGGTAGCGTGGCCGTCGATGCTGCTGGCTGAGCTCGAGCTCGATCTGGAGGTGTTCAGCGGTCCGTTCGACCTGCTGCTGACGCTCGTCCTGCGCGACGTCGTCGACCTCCTCGAGCTCCAGCTCGCCGAGGTCGTCGTCGCCTACCTCGACCATCTCGAGTCTCGAGGCGAGCTCGACCTCGAGGCGGCGACCGAGTTCATCGTCCTCGTCGCCGCCCTGCTCGAGCTGAAGTCGCGGCTGATGCTGCCGGGCGAGGACGACGAGCTGCCGGAGTTCGAGCCGGGCGAGGCGGCCGAGGAGCTCTTGGCCCGGATGCTCGAGGCTCGCCGCTACCGGGGCGCGGCCGCCCACCTCGAGGATCGCCTGGCCGACCAGCCGGAGGTTCGCTACCGGGAGGCGCCGCTGCCCGCCCACCTGCGGCGGCGCTCGCTCGAGGAGGCGACCGGCCGGATCTGGAACCCGGCCTCGCTCGGACGGTCGCTCGGCGGTCTGCTCGCCGTTCCGGCCCAGCTCGACATCCGCCACCTCGGTGACCCGCGGGTCACCGTCGGCGAGCGGATCGCCCATCTGCGCCGGCTCCTGCGCGGCGCGGCGGCGCTCGACTTCGACGCGGCGGTCGCCGGGGCCGACCGGATGACGGTGGCGGTGACGCTGTTCGCCCTGCTCGAGCTCTACAAGCAGGGGGAGGCGAGCTGGACCCAGGGCGAGCCGTTCAGCTCGATCACCATCCGATCAGCGGCGGCGGCGGCGACCGACCGGGTCGGGGCCGGCTGATGGACGAGCTGGCGCGGATCGTCGAGGCCCTGCTCTTCCTCTCGAGCGAGCCGGTCTCGCCGGCCGAGCTCGCCGACGCCGTGGGGGAGCCGGCGGAGGTGGTCGCCGCCGCGGTGGACGTCCTGCGCGCGGCCTACGTCCCCGGCGCGCGAGGCCTCGTCCTGCGGGAGGTCGCGGGCGGCCTGACGCTGGCCAGCGACCCCGTGGCCGAGCCGGCCGCTCGCCGCCTGCTGGCCAAGCCGCGGCTGGCGGCGCTGACCCCGGCCCAGCTCGAGACGCTGTCGATCACCGCCTACCTCCAGCCCGTCTCGCGGCCGGAGATCGCCCGGATCCGCGGGGTCGACGCGGACTCGCCGGTCGCCACCCTGCTCGACCGCGGGCTGATCGAGGAGAGCGGGCGCTCCCAGTTCGGGGCGGTGCTCTACCGGACGACCAGCCTCTTCCTCAAGCTCTTCGGCCTCCAGTCGACGGCCGAACTGCCGGACGTCGCCCAGTGGGATCCGACGCCCGAGGAGCAGGCGACGCTCCGCGACCGGCTGCTGCGAGCCGGCGAAGCGCGCGCCGAGGGCGCGTCCCGGCCCCCGGCGTAGACGCTCGGGCGGGCACCCAGCCGGCGTCAAGCGGGGTTGCCGGCGGGGATTGCCCCGCGGGCGGCCGGGGAACCCACCGCGTGTGAAGCCATCGCCCGCGTCTGTCTCCTCGCCCGCCGCCGTCTCCGAGGCCACGATCGTGGCCACCGGCGATCTCGACCTGGAGTCGGCCGACCACATCGAGCGCCACGTGCGCCAGCTGCGCGGCCGCGGGGTCGCTCGCGTGGTGATCGACCTGCGGGGCGTCGAGTTCCTCGACTCGACCGGCCTGCGCGTCCTCATCAGCCTGCGCAACGACGCCAAGCGCCAGCATCACGAGCTGTGCCTGGTCCGCCCACCGCCCGCCGTCCGGCGCGTCTTCACCCTGACGGGGACCTACGGCCTGTTCGACTGGGTCGAGCGCTGACCTCGCGCCGGCGGGGGTCCCGCCCACGGTCGGGCGCCCTCAGGCGGCGGCCGCCGCCAGCTGCCCGCAGGCCGCGGCGATGTCGCGCCCGCGGGTCAGGCGGACGGTGACCGGGATGCCCGATCGCTCGAGCCCGGCGCGGAAGGCGTCGATCGCGGCGCGGCTAGAGCCGGCGTAGGGCGAAGCGGTCGGGTTGTAGGGAATCAGGTTGACCTTGAACGCCCGGCCGGCCAGGAGGCGGCCGAGGGCCAGCGCCTGCTCGTAGCGGTCGTTGACGCCGGCGAGCATCACGTACTCGATGAACACCCGGCGGCGCGTGCGCTCGAAGTGGGCGCGGCAGGCGGCGAGCACGTCCGCCAGCGGGTAGCGGTCGTTCACCGCCATCAGCTGGGAGCGGAGGGCGTCGTCGGGGGCGTGGAGCGACAGGGCGAGGCGCACGGGGAGGCCGGAGTCGGTGAGACGGGCGATGGCCGGGATCCAGCCGACGGTGGAGACGGTCGTGCGGCGATGGGTGATGCCGAGATCGGGCAGGCGGGCGCAGGCGGCCAGCACGGCCTCGATGTTCAGGCCGGGCTCGCCCATGCCCATGAACACCAAGTGGTCGACGGCCTCGAGGCGGCGGAAGTGGAGGGCCTGGTCGAGGATCTCCGACGCGGTGAGGTTGCGCCCGAAGCGCATCTGACCGGTGGCGCAGAACGTGCAGGTCAGCGGGCAGCCCGACTGGGAGGAGACGCAGAGAGACCGCCGGCCGTCGCGGAAGCGCATCAGCACCGCCTCGACCGGGCGTCGGTCGGCGGTGTGCATGAGCGCCTTGACCGTGCCGTCGGCCGACACGTCCTGGCGAGCCACGGTCAGCGTCGACAGCGGCACGCGGTCGTCGAGCTCGCGCCGCACGGCGGCCGGGAGGTTGGTCATCTCGTCGTAGCCGCCGGCCCCGCGGGCGACCCAGGCCCAGATCTGGTCGGCGCGGTAGGGCGGCTCGCCGAGGTCGGCGAGCGTCTGCGCGAGCAATTGCAGATCCACCCGCCTATGGTAGGCCGGTGCGCCTCGCCAAGTACCTCGCCCACGCCGGCCTCGCGTCGCGCCGGGCGGCCGAGGTCATCATCCGGTCGGGCCGCGTCACGGTCGACGGCGTCGCGGCCGTCGACCCGGCGCGCGACGTCGGCGGCTACGAGGCGATCGCCGTCGACGGCGAGCCGGTGGACGGCCCGGAGCCGCACGCCGTCTACGTGCTCCACAAGCCGGCCGGCGTGGTCTCCACGGCGAACGACACCCACGGGCGCCCGACGGTGGTCGAGCTCCTCGGGATCGGGGCGATCCGCCTCTACCCGGTCGGCCGGCTCGACGTCGACACGACCGGGCTGATCCTGCTCACCAACGACGGCGACCTCGCCAACCTGCTGATGCATCCGCGCTTCCAGGTGGCGAAGACCTACCGGGCGACGGTGGCCGGCGGCCAGATCGCCCGGCCGACGCTGCGCCGGCTGGCTCTGGGGGTCGAGCTCGACGACGGCCCCACGGCGCCGGCCGAGGTGCGCCTGGTCGCGCCGAACGTGATCGAGCTCGTGATCCGGGAAGGGAGAAAGCGGCAGGTGCGGCGGATGTGCGAGGCCGTCGGCCACCGGGTGCTGAGCCTCGAGCGGGTCGCCTACGGTCCGCTCGCCCTGGGCGACCTCGGGCCCGGCCAGCACCGGCGGCTGGACGAGTCGGAGGTCGAGCGGCTCCGGGCGGTGGCCGGGCCGGCGTGACGCGGCCGGGCCGTCAGGCGGCCTCGCCGTCCGGGCTGGCGAGGACGACGGTGTAGCCGTCCGGATCGCGCAGCCAGACCTCGCGGTGGGCCGGGCCACCGGGCTGGCCGTCGGGCGGGTTGCGGTGGGGCGGGCGGACGACCTCGGCCGCCAGCTCGCCGGCCCGCTCGACCCCGGCGTCGAAGTCGTCGAGCTCGAACCAGAGCAGCACGCCGTTGCCGTACGGTCGGTCGGCGGGGTCGCCGATCGGCCCGTGGTGGTGATCGACGGTCCAGGCGTGGAGCTGGAGGATCAGGCGGCCGTCGACGACGAGGCGCTCATAGTCGCGGCCGCCGTGGTCGCTGCGGGCGCCGAGCAGCCGCTGGTACCAGCGGCTGCTCGCCTCGACGTCGTGGACGGCGAGAAGGGGCTGGGGTCGCACGTCCCCGATCCTACGCCGTGGCGACTGGGGCGGTGGTCGGTGGTGGGGCGGTACGGGTCGTCGAGGGCGGGAGGCGGTGCGGGCCGTGGGTGCCGGCTTTGTAACCTCACACGACGGCCCTCCTCGGCGGCGCCGCCGAGACCGCCGTCCGCCAGATGAGAACGAAAGGAACCGAGGATGCTGTTCGGAGCCGAGCATGTACGCCGATACCGCGAGACCGACGGGGAGGAAGGGCACGACTGGCAGGGCACCCAGACCCTGATCCTCACGACGACCGGACGCAGGTCGGGCGAGCCCCGCAGCACCCCTCTGATCTACGGTCGCAGCGGCGATGACTACGTCGTCGTCGCGTCCAAGGGCGGCGCCGACGACCCGCCGGCCTGGTACCTCAACCTCGAGGCCAACCCCCAGGCCGAGATCCAGGTCAAGGCCGACCGCTTTCCCGTCCGCAGCCGGGTCGCCACCGGCGACGAGAAGCCGGAGCTCTGGACGACGATGAACGCCGAGTGGCCGGCCTACGACGAGTATCAGCAGAAGACCGACCGCGAGATCCCCGTCGTCGTCCTCTCCCGGGCCTGAGGCCGGCCGACGCCGCAGCCGTAGCCGGGGCGATGGTTCGCCGCTCCGTCGGCAGGCTCCTCCGGCTCGGCGCGACACCGTCGCCCGGGCGCCGGCCAGGCCCGCGCTCCTCCGCTGTGAGCGCACGCCACCGCGCCAGCCGTGCGGCACCGAGGGGGTGCTCCGGCACGCGCGATCCGCCGCCGCGAAACCCGATCCGAGCCTGGCGCGCGACCGCCGAGCCCGCGCCGATAACCTCACGCGTCTGCCGATGACCCGCCCGCCGACCCCGATCGCCGCCCCTCGCCGACGCCCCGCCGGCGGCCGATGACCCAGCGCCTCTACGGCCTGCGCGGCGCCGTGAGCGTCGAGCGCAACGAGGCCGACCTCATCCTCGCCGCCGCCGAGGAGTTGATGCGCGAGCTGATCGCTCGCAACACGCTTGACCCCGACGACGTCGTCAGCTGCATCTTCACCGCCACCAACGACCTCGACGCCGAGTTTCCCGCGGTGGCCGCCCGCCGGCTCGGCTTCGACCGCGTGCCGCTCCTGTGCGCCCGCGAGATCGACGTGCCCGGCTCGCTCCCGCGGGTGATTCGCGTCCTCATCCACCACTACGCCGAGCCCGGCTACGTCGCCCGCCATGTCTACCTCGGCCACGCCCGGGCCCTGCGCGCCGACCTGCAGGCCGCACAATAGGACGATGACGCTCGAGTTCTCGGCCGCCGTCGCCCGCATGCCTCCCTATCCGGTCGCCGACGGCTACGCCCGCCCCGGCCCGCTCGTCCGGCTGGCCAGCAACGAGTCCCCGTATCCGCCCCTGCCGGCCGTCGTCGAGGCGATCGCCGCCACCCTCGGCGGCCTGAACCGCTACCCCGATCCGACCAACGCCGCCCTGCGCTCGCGGCTGTCGGACCGCTACAGCGTGCCGGCCGAGCGGATCGCGATCGGCAACGGCTCGTGCGACGTCCTCCTCTCGGCCGGCGTCGCCCTGCTCGAGCCCGGCGCCGAGGTCGTCTACGCCTGGCCGTCGTTCTCCGTCTATCCCCACCTGGCCGCCGCGTCGGGCGCCCGGGCGATCGAGGTCCCGCTCGACGCCGACCAGCGCCACGACCTCCCGGCGATGGCCGCCGAGATCACCGCCGCCACGCGCCTGGTGATCGTCTGCAACCCGAACAACCCGACGAGCACCGCCGTCGAGCTCGACGACCTGGCCGGCTTCGTGGCCGCCGTCCCGCCCCACGTCTGCGTGATGGTCGACGAGGCCTACTGCGAGTTCAACCTCCGGTCGGACCCCGACGAGACCGTCGACCTTCTCGCCCGCCAGCCCAACCTCGTCCTCCTGCGCACCTTCTCCAAGGTCCACGGCCTGTGCGGCCTACGCGTCGGCTTCGCCCTCTGCGGCTCGCGCGACCTGCCCGACGCCCTCAACCGCGTGCGCCAGCCGTTCTTCTGCAACGCCGCCGCCCAGGCCGCGGCGATCGCCGCCCTCGGCCACCAGGACGAGGTCGAGCGCCGGGTCGAGCGGGCGGTCATCGCCCGCGTCGAGCTCGCCGACGGGCTGGCCGCGCTCGGCCTGCGCGCCGCCGACTCCCAGGCGAACTTCTGCTGGTTCGACCTCGGCGACGGCCGCGACGAGGCGACGGTCGTCCGCGGACTGGCCGACGACGGCGTGCTCGTCCGCGCCGGCGGGGCCCTCGGGCGGGCCGGGGCACTGCGGGTCACCTACGGCACCCCGACCGAGAATCGGCGCTTCCTCGAGGCGCTGGCCCGGCTGTTGTGAGGTTCCGCGGCCGGTGTGAGGCGCCCGCCGGGGCCGGGTAGCCCCCGCCCGACCGAGGTCGTCCCACGACCGAACCCGCCGCCTGACCGAAGCCGCCACCCGACCGAAGCCGCCACGACCGAGCCGCCGCCTGACCGAAGCCGCCACCCGACCGAAGCCGCCACCCGACCGAAGCCGCGACCCGACCGAAGCCGCCACCCGAGTCCGAGGAGCCCCATGCCTGCCCCCGCCGAGCCCTCCGCCAACCGCGTCCACATCGCCGGCAGCGAGCTGACCCCGCCGGCCGGGGCCCGCAAGGCCGCCCCGCTCGACCCGTCGGCGGAGCTCTCGGTCAGCGTGTACCTTCGGCCGGGCGAGCCGATCACCCCCGAGCTGGTGGCCGAGCTGGCCCCGGGGGCCGCGTTCACCCGCGACGAGTTCGCCGCCCGGTTCGGCTCGCGCGCCGAAGATCTGGCCGAGGTGGCCGGCTTCGCCGCCGCCCACGGCCTGCGCGTCGCGAGCAGCGACGCCGCCCGCCGGGTCGTCGTCCTCGCCGGTCCCGCCGCCGCCATGCGCCAGGCCTTTGGCGTCGAGCTGGTGACCTTCGAGTCCGACGCGGCCTCCTACCGCGGGTTCGACGGACCGATCACGCTGCCCGTCGCCCTGGACGGGATCATCCTCAGCGTCCACGGGCTCGACGATCGGCCGGTGGCGCGGGCGCAGTTCCGGACGCTGTCGGCCCGGCCGGGCGCGACCGGCGCCGGCCACAGCCCGGTCGAGATCGGCCGGGCCTACAACTTCCCGACGACCGGGACCGGGGCCGGTGAGTGCGTGGCCATCGTCGAGCTCGGCGGCGGCTACGTCGACAGCGACCTCCAGAAGTTCTTCGACAACAACGGCATCCCCAAGCCGACGGTGGTCTCGGTCGGCGTCGACGGCGCCGCCAACACCCCCGGGGACCCGGCCGACGGCGAGGTCGCGCTCGACATCGAGATCATCGGCGCGCTGGCCCCCGACGCCCGGATCGCCGTGTACTTCGCGCCGAACACCGACCAGGGCTTCATCGACGCCGTCACCACCGCCGCCCACGACAAGACGAACTCGCCGTCGGTCATCTCGATCAGCTGGGGGCAGGCCGAGTCCGGCTGGTCGGCCCAGACCATGCAGCAGATGGATCAGGCCTTCCAGGCGGCGCTCCTGCTCGGGGTGACGGTGTTCGCCGCCTCGGGGGACAACGGCTCCGGCGACAACGTCACCGACGGGCTCGCCCACGTCGACTTCCCGGCGTCGAGCCCGCACGCGGTCGGCTGCGGCGGGACGACGTTGACGGAGACGGGCGGGAAGATCTCCGCCGAGGCCGTGTGGAGCTCGGCCGCGGGCGGGGCGACCGGCGGCGGGGTCAGCGACACGTTCGCGGTGCCCAGCTACCAGGCCGGGGCGGGCGTGCCGGGCTCGGCCAATCCGGGCGGACACGTCGGCCGCGGCGTGCCGGACGTGGCCGGCGACGCCGATCCGGCGACGGGCTACGAGATCGTGCTCGGGGGGACCACGCAGACGTTTGGCGGCACGAGCGCCGTCGCCCCCCTCTGGGCGGGCCTGATCGCCCGGGTCAACAGCGAGCTGGGGCGGCCGGCCGGCTTCATCCATCCCCTGCTCTACGCCCGGCCGAGCGCCTTCCACGACATCGTCAGCGGCAGCAACGGCGCCTACGCGGCCGCCCCGGGCTGGGACGCCTGCACCGGGCTCGGGAGCCCCGACGGGATGCTGGTCCGCGACGCGCTCGCTGCGCCGGCGCCGCCCGCCGGGCCTTGAGAGCCGCTCGGGGAGCAGAGCACCGCGTTCTCCCTCGTCGTGCCGTAGCCCGGCGCCGGCGGGGAGGCCTGGCGCCGATCGCGCCCGTCTGCTACACATTGACGAGCGTGATGAGCACCTCGGCCTACGCCCGCCCCGTCACCTCGCCCGACGGCGCCCCCGCCGCCGCGCGCGGCCGCGCTTATCGCCTCTACGCCTGGTCCTGGCGATTTAGCTAGGCGCTCGGACGTGCGCCCGCCCGACGGCGGCGCAGGGGTCTCCCCGAGACCCGTCCCGGCTGAGCGCCGTCCCCACCCCGCTCCTCGCCGCCCGGCGGGAGCCCCCCGGGCCGCCGGGCCGACCGCCCGCCGCCCGAGCCCCGACAACTAAGCTCCGACGGCGAGCACTCGAGAGGAACCGACTGATGATGATCGTCATGAAACCCACCGCCAGCGAGGACGAGATCGGCGCGGTCATCGCCCGCGTCGAGGCCGTCGGCGCCCGCGCCCACGTGTCCCGCGGCGACGAGGTCACCCTGATCGGCGCGGTCGGCGACCGCGAGCACGTCGCCCGACTCGAGCTCGACGGCGCCCCCGGCGTCGATCAGGTCGTCCCCATCCTCAAGCCCTACAAGCTCGCGTCGTCCCAGGTGCGCGGGGGCGAGCCGTCGGTGCTCGAGATCGCCGGACGCCGGATCGGCGGCGAGCACTTCGCGCTGATCGCCGGGCCCTGCACCGTCGAGTCGCGCGACCTCCTCCTGACCACCGCGAACACGGTCAAGGACGCTGGCGCCGCCTTCCTGCGCGGCGGGGCCTACAAGCCCCGGACGTCGCCCTACGCCTTCCAGGGCCTGGGCCAGGAGGGCCTGCGCCTGCTCGCCGAGGCCAAGGCCGAGACGGGGATGCCGATCGTCACCGAGCTGATGGACGTCCGCGACCTCGACGCCGTGCTCGAGGTGGCCGACGTGATCCAGGTCGGCGCCCGCAACATGCAGAACTACACGCTCCTGACCGAGGTCGGCCGCAGCGGCTGCGCCGCCCTGCTCAAGCGCGGACTGTCCTCGACGCTCGAGGAGCTGCTGATGGCGGCCGAGTACATCCTCAAGGAGGGCAACGAGCGGGTCATGCTCTGCGAGCGGGGCATTCGCACGTTCGAGACCGCCTACCGGTTCACGCTCGACCTGATGGCGATTCCCGTGCTCAAGGAGCTGTCCCACCTGCCGGTCGTCATCGACCCCAGCCACGCCGCCGGCCGTCGCGATCTCGTACTGCCGCTGTCGCTGGCCGCCGCGGCCGCCGGGGCCGACGGCATCATCGTCGAGGTCCACCCCAACCCCGACCAGGCGATCTGCGACGGACCGCAAGCGCTGCGCGACGACGACTTCGCCGACTACGCCAGCCAGGTCGAGCGCGCCGCGGCCTTCGCCGGCAAGGCGTTCACCCACGCCGTCTGAGCGGCGACGGGTGCGCGTCGCGGTCATCGGCGTCGGCTTGATCGGCGGCTCGATCGGCCTGGCCGCCCGCTCCCGGCTCGACGCCACGGTCGCCGGCTACGACCCCGACGCGGCCGTGCTCGCGGCCGCGCTCGAACGCGGCGCGATCGACCGCGCCTGCCCGGACGCCGCCGCGGCGGTCGAGGGCGCCGAGCTCGTCTTCGTCGCCGCCCCGGTCGGCCGGCTGCCGGCCGCCCTCGACGCCGTCCTCGCCGCGGCGCCGGCCGACTGCGTCGTGACCGACGTCGGCTCGACCAAACGCGCGGTCGCCGACCGCCCCGACCCCCGCTTCGTCGGCGGCCACCCCCTGGCCGGGGCCGAGACCGCCGGGGTGGAGCACGCCCGGGCCGACCTGTTCGCCGGAGCGACCTGGTACCTCACGCCGCACGCCGGCACCTCCGGCGTCCTCTACGAGCGCCTCCACCGGGCGCTCGCCGCCTTCGGCGCCCAGCCGGCGGCGATCGACGCCGACGTCCACGACCGGGTCATGGCCAGCGTCTCCCACCTCCCGCACATCCTGGCCAACGTCCTCGTCGCCCAGGCCGCCCGCGTCCTGCGCGACCCGCAGGCCCCCGACGGCGAGGGCGAGCGGATGCCGGCCACCGGCCCGAGCTTCCGCGACGCCACCCGCGTCGCCGGGGCGAGCAACGCGATCTGGGGCGACATCTACCTCTCCAACCGCGATGCCCTGATCGACGCCGTCGACGTCACGATCGACCGCCTGACCGACGTCCGCGCCGCCCTGCTCGCCGCCGACCGCCCGGCGATCGAGGCCTGGAACGACGCCGCCCGCCTGGACCGCGACGCCCTGCTCGGCGCCGGGCTCGCCGGCGGCGCCGTCCACGAGCTCCGCCTCGCCGCCCCCAACCGGCCGGGCGTGATCGCCGAGATCGCCCTCGCCCTCGGCCGCGGCGGCGTCAACATCGTCGACATGGCCCTCTCGCCCTCCCAGGACGACGGCCCCGGCCTCGTCGCCCTCTGGGTCCGCGGCGAGCAGCAGGCCGCCCGCGCGGTCGAGCTCATCGCCGGCCTCGCGATTCCCGTGGCCCGCGCGTGACGAGCATCAGGGACGCGGCCGTCCACTTCGCGCCGGCCACGCCGCTGCGGGGGACCCTGGCCGCCCCGGCCGACAAGTCGATCTCCCACCGCGCCGCCCTGCTCGCCGCGATGGGCAGCGCTGCCGTCCGGATCGAGAACTACCTCCACGCGGCCGACACCGACGCCACCCTCGACGCCGTCCGCCGGCTCGGCGCCCAGATCCGCCGCGACGGGCGCGGCCTCGTCATCGCCGGGGTCGGCCCGGGCGGCCCGGCGGTGCTCGACACGCCGATCGACGTCGGCAACGCCGGCACGCTGATGCGGCTCCTGCCCGGCTGGCTCGCCGGCCAGCCCGGCCGGACGTGGACCGTCGACGGCGACGCGTCGATCCGCCGCCGTCCCGTCGACCGGATCGCCCGCCCCCTGCGGGCGATGGGGGCCGGCCTGGCCGCCACCGACGACCGCTTCGCCCCGTTCACGGTGACCGGAGCCGAGCTCCAGGGCGTCGTCTACGAGCTCCCGGTGGCCAGTGCCCAGGTCAAGTCGTGCGTCCTCCTGGCCGGCCTCTGCGCCGCCGGGGCGACCACCGTGGTCGAGCCGGCCGCCAGCCGCGACCACACCGAGCGGATGCTCCGCGCGGCCGGCGTCGCCGTCGCGCGCGACGGCACCCGCATCACCGTGCTTCCGACCGGCCGGCTCGATCCGCCCGACATGCGGATTCCCGGCGACCCGTCGTCGGCGGCGTTCATGATCGCCGCCGCCCTCCTCGTCGGCGGGTCGCACCTGCGCCTGACCGACGTCGGCCTGAACTGGACGCGGTCGGGCTTTGCGCGCATCGTCCGGCGGATGGGCGGCGAGCTGATCGGCGAGCTCGAGCCGGCGCACGCTCCGCTCGGCCCGGTCGAGCCGGTCGGCCCGCTCGAGGTCGCCCACGGCGCGCTCCACGGGACGACGGTCGACGCCGAGGAGGTTCCGCTGGCCATCGACGAGCTCCCGCTCGTGGCCCTGCTCGGCTGCTACGCCGACGGCGAGACGCTAGTCCGCGGGGCGGGCGAGCTCCGCGTCAAGGAGTCCGACCGGATCGCCACCGTCGTCGACGGTCTGCGCGCCCTCGGCGCCGACATCGAGGCGACCGACGACGGCTTCGTCGTACGCGGCCGCCGCGGCGGCCTGCGCGGCGGCCGCCTCGACGCCCACGGCGACCACCGCCTGGCGATGATGGGCGCCGTCGCCGGCCTGGCCTCTCGCGACGGGGTCGACGTCG
Organism: uncultured Solirubrobacterales bacterium; assembly: GCA_963795745.1. Taxonomy (GTDB): domain Bacteria; phylum Actinomycetota; class Thermoleophilia; order Solirubrobacterales; family Solirubrobacteraceae; genus Palsa-513. Next base: position 495,609 of record CAWCIT010000013.1, on the reverse strand, counting down.
TCGGCATGGGCGCGGCCGACGTCTCCTATCCCGGGTTCGCGGCCGACCTCGCCGTCTGCTCCTCATGATCGTCGCGATCGACGGCCCGTCCGGGGCCGGAAAGTCGAGCGTCGCGCGGGCCGCGGCCGCCGCCCTCGGCTTCACCTATCTCGACAGCGGCGCCATGTACCGGGCCGTGGGGCTGAAGGCCGCCCGCACCGGCCGGCCGGCCGCCGAGGTGGCCGGCGAGCTGCGGATCGAGCTCGGGCCCCGCGTCGTCGTCGACGGCGAGGACGTGACCGAGGCGATCCGCACGCCGGCGGCGTCGGCCGCCGCGTCGGAGGTCGCCGCCGACCCGCGCGTCCGCACGGCGATGGTCGAGCTCCAGCGCGAGCTGCTGCGCCGGGGCGACTGGGTGGCCGAGGGTCGCGACATCGGCACGGTGGTCGCCCCGGCCGCCGAGGTCAAGGTCTTCCTCACGGCCAGCGACGAGGTCCGCGCCGGGCGGCGGGCCGGTGAGCGGGGCGATGCCGGCGCGGCCGCCGCCGTCCTCGCCGAGCAGCGCGAGCGCGACGAGCGCGACCGCACGCGGACGCACAGCCCGCTGGCCGCGGCGCCCGACGCGGTCGTCATCGACAGCAGCGATCTCGACCAGGACGCGGTCGTGGCCCGCGTGATCGAGCTCGTCCGCTCATACTCAAGGGCATGACCCGAACCCCAACCGGCCCCGCCGCCGGCCGCCGCCGCCGCCGGCGACCTTCATGAAGGTCGCGGTCCTCGGCTATCCGAACGTCGGCAAGTCCTCGCTCGTCAACCGCCTGACCGGCTCGCGCGAGGCCGTCGTCCACGAGCGGCCGGGGGTGACGCGCGACCGCAAGGAGCTCGACTGCGAGTGGAACGGCCGGACGTTCACGCTGATCGACACCGGCGGCATCGACCTCAGCGACGAGGATCCCCTGGCCGGCTCGATCCGCGAGCAGGCGACGGCCGGCCTCAACGACGCGGAAGTCGCCCTGCTCGTGGTCGACGCCCGGGCCGGCGTCCGCCCGGGCGACGAGGAGCTGGCCGACCTGCTGCGGCGGGCGGGCAAGCCGGTGATCGTCACCGCCAACAAGTGCGACACCGTCACCGACCTGCCGCTGGCCGCCGAGTTCTTCCGGCTGGGCCTCGGCGACCCGCAGCCGGTCTCGGCCGCCCAGGGGCTCGGGACGGGCGACCTGCTCGACCGCCTCGTCAGCCTGCTCCCCGACGACGACCCCGAGCGCGACGCGAACGTCATCCGCCTGGCGGTGATCGGCCGCCCGAACGTCGGCAAGTCGTCGCTGGTCAACCGCTTCGCCGGCGCCGATCGGGTGATCGTGTCGGAGCGGGCCGGGACCACGCGCGACGCGATCGACCTGCCGATCCGGATCGGCGACCGCGAGCTGATCCTCGTCGACACCGCCGGCATGCGGCGCCAGTCGAAGGTGAGCGAGTCGATCGAGTACTACACGACGCTGCGCTCGCAGCGGGCGGCCGAGCGGGCCGACGTCGCGCTCGTGGTCTGCGACGCCACCGACGGGATCACCGCCCAGGACCTGCGGATCGCCGAGCTGGCGATGAAGTCCGGCTGCGCCACCGCCGTCGTCCTCAACAAGTGGGACCTGGCCGACGAGACGTTCGACCTCGAGTACGAGCGGGCCCGGATGGCGCGCAAGCTCCGCCTGCGGCCGCGCCTGCTGACCGCGAGCGCCCTGACCGGCCGCCACGTCCGCCGCCTGCTCGACGAGACGCTCGCCCTCGGCGACCGGATGTCGGCCCGGATCCCGACCCCCGAGCTCAACCGCTTCCTGGCCGAGGTCGTCGAGGGTCGCCAGCCGCCGGCCAAGCAGGGCCACCGGTTGAAGCTGATCTACATGGCCCAGATCGGCGAGCGGCCGCCGCGCTTCGCGATCCAGGTCAACTCCCGCAACCGCGTGACCCGCGACTACGCCTACTTCATCGAGAACCGCATGCGCGCCCGCTACGGCCTCGACGGCGTCCCCCTGATCATCGACTTCGTCGAGCGCGGCAACCGCCGGTCCGACCGCGAGCGCCCCGACCGCGGCGGACGGCTGGGCTCGGTCTAGAGGATCCCGATTCTCCCGGCGGCCGCCCCCAGCACGGGCACGGGGGTCCTGCGCGACCTGCGCCGGGCCCGCCGCCGGCGAGCCTACGCGGCCATCGACTGGATCGACGCCGTCTACCGCGTCTACGTGACCGCGCTGTTCGCCGCCGCCGGCACGAGCGTGATCTCCGGCTGGGTCGGCGGCCACCCGGTCACACGGGCCGAGCTGGCCGGCGCCGTCGCCCACGGCCCGGCCGTGGTCGGCCTCCTCGTCGCCGGGCTGGTGGCGGCCGGCCTGCGGTCGGGGAGCCGGGGCGGGCCGCTCGTCCTGCTGAGCGCCGACGTCACCGTCGTGTTGCTGGCCCCGGTGCCCCGCGCCGTCGCGCTTCGCGGCCCGGCCGTCCGCCAGCTCCGCTTCAGCGGCTTCGTCGGCGCCGTGGTCGGGATGGTGGGCGGGAACCTGGCCGCCCAGCGCCTCCCGGGCGCCTACTTCGCCTGGGTGGCGTCGGGCGGGCTGGCCGGCGTCGTGGCCGGCCTGGCCTTCACGGGGGCGGCCCTGCTCGCCAGCGGCGCGCGCGTCGGCCGCCGGGCCGCGGGCCTGGCCGGCGTCGGCGTCTTCGGCTGGTCGCTTGGCCGATCTGCTGGACGGCGCGGGCGCGGCCGCCTCGCCGGCCACCTTCATCGGCCGGCTGGCGATGGCCCCGCTCCCGGGCTTCGGCGCGCCGGCCCTCGGCGCCCTCCTCCTGGCCCTCCCGCTCGCCGGGCTGGCCGTCGTCGGCGGCACGTCGCTCGAGGCGGCGCGGCGGCGGGCCGGCCTGGTCGCGCAGCTCCGCTTCGCGGTGACGATGCAGGACGTCCGCACGGTGATCCTCCTGCGCCGCCAGCTGGCCTCCGAGGGCCCCCGGGGCCGGCCGTGGCTGCGGCTGGCCCCGGGCGGGTGGCTGGCCCGGCGCGGGCCGGTGGTCCAGCGCGACTGCCACGGCGTCCTGCGCTGGCCGGCGGCCCGGCTCGTACGCGTGGGCGGCCTCGGGGTCGTGGCCGGCGCGGCCGCCGCCGCGGCCTGGCGGGGGACGCCGGCGCTCGTCGCCGTGTCCGGCCTGGCTCTGCTCGTGGCCGCCTTCGACGCCGTCGAGGGACTGGCCCAGGAGGCCGATCATCCGACCCGGTCGGAAGGCCTCCCCGTGGGGCGCGGCTGGCTGCGCACGCGCCATCTGGCCGTCCCCTCGGCCTTGATGGTGACCGTCGCCGGCGTCGCGGTGGCGGTGGCCGTGGCGGTCGGCGCCGGCCCCCCGCTGGCCGTGCTCGCGGTCGGCGCCGTCGTCGCCGGGCCGGCGGCCCTGGCCGCCGTCTGCGGGGCGGCGCTCAGCATGGGCGGCGGGCCGGTGGACCCGCTCGAGGTCGGGCCGCTGGGCAACGCCAAGGCCGTGGCCGTGACCTTCGGTCCGGCGGTCGTGGCCGTGATCGGCGTGCTTCCGCTGCTCGGGGCCCGAGCCGCGGTCGACGCCGGCGGGTCGGTGCTCGCCGGCGCGCTGACCGGGGCGGTTCCGGCGCTCCTGGCCGTCGCCGCCGTGAGGGCCTGGCTGGGGCGCGGGGGCTGACGTGCTCGAGACGGATGATCTCGTCGGCGGCTACGGCGACCACGTCGCGCTCCACGGGCTGACCTGCACGGTGGCGGCCGGCAGCCGCGTCGCCCTGGTCGGGCCGAACGGCGCCGGCAAGAGCACGCTCCTGCGCCTGGCCGCCGGCCTGCTCGACCCGATCGAGGGCACCGTCACCGTCGATGGCCACCCGGCTGGGTCGCTCGGGGCGCGGGCGCTGACCTCCTACCTGCCGGACACGCCGTCGCTCTACGACGACCTCAGCCTGGGCGAGCACCTCGAGTACGTGGCCCGCCTGCACGGCGTCGAGGCGTGGGCGGAGCGGGCCGGCGAGCTGCTCGAGCGGCTCGGCCTCGCCGGCCGCGCCGACGATCCGCCGGGCGGCTTCAGCCGGGGCATGCGCCAGAAGGCGTCGATCGCCCTGGCCTTCGTCCGGCCGTTCGCCCTGCTCCTGGCCGACGAGCCGTTCGACGGCCTCGACCCCGCCAGCCGCGAGACCTTGGACGAGCTCGTCGCGCAGGCCGCCGCCGACGGCGCGGCCGTCGTCCTCGCCACCCACCACCTCGAGATCGTCGCGCGGGCGTCGCGCTGCCTGGCCATCGACGCCGGCGAGGTCGTCTACGACGGCCCGGCCGACGCGGCCGAGGTCGCGCGCCTGGTCTCGTCCTAGAACCCCGTCAGTGGGCCGCCCAGCGGGGGGCGGGGACGCCGAGGAGGCGGTTGGCGGCCCAGCCGCTGGCGGTGAGCAGGATCACGCCGACCAGCACGTCGACCATCTGGGTGGGCTTGGCCAGGAGGCCGGAGGCGACGATGATGGTCGTGGCGCCGGCCGGCGGGTGGGCCGAGCGCAGGACGCGGAGGATGCCGCCGGTGAGGGCGACGGCGAGGGCGATCGCCCCGACGCGGGCCAGCGTGACCCCGGCCACGTAGGCGCTCGGCGCGTCGAGCAGGCCGAAGATGGCGAGCGCCAGCGCCCCGGCCAGGACGCCGACGCCGTGGCCGATGATCGTGTTGCGGGGAGAGCCGATCTCGGCCATCGGCGTCTCGAAGATGAGGAAGGCGGTCGCCCCGAGGCTGGGGAAGATCAGCGGCTCGCGGACCACCCAGGCCCAGACCCCGCTCAGCCCGATCACGAGCAGCGAGCCGACGAACGTATAGACGGCGTTGCCGCGGTTGCCCCACTTGCCGTAGAGCCAGCGCTTGAACCCGTAGGAGCCGGGAACGGCGAGGAGCGAGCCCTGGCGGTTGAAGCGCCGCACGCCGGAGTTGGCGAACTCGGCGATGTGGTTGAGCTCCTCCTCGGGGTCGTACATGCTCACGGGGAGCGCAGCCTATCCAGCCGGCCGGCCGGCGGGCCGGGGAGGGCCGCCGGACCCGGGCGTCGCCCCCGGTCTCCGTCGGGCGCCGCGACGGCGCCGCCGTCTGCTCGCTCTTCAGTGGGCCGGCGAGCCGCCCGTCAGGACGGCACGACCTGAACCGTCGTCGAGTTGTGGCTCACGGCGTGGTTGGCGTCGCCCAGGTAGTTCAGGAGCGCGACGAGGCCGAGGGTGGCGGCGGCCACGCGCAGCGGATGTGACCTGGCCAGGGACTCCGATGTTCGTTTTGGACCCCGCCCCCTCTGCAAACCGTCGCGGCGCTACGGCTCGAAGCCGAACATACCAGCGTCAATGCGGGCCGACCGCATGCGCGGCGTCATCCGCCCGCAGCCAGCCGCGCCGGCGGAGCTCGGCGACCCAGGCGGCGTAGCGGGCGAGCAGCGGCTCGGTTCGGGCCGGATCGGGTTCGAAGCGCTCGCCGGCCGCGGCCATGCGCGCCGCGACGTCGGCCAGGCGGTGGCCGTGGGCGGCGGCCAGGACCGCCATCCCGAACGCGGAGTCGCCGTGCTCGAGGCGGCGGACCGTCCGCCCGAGGGCGTCGGCCCGCAGCTGGCACAGCGGCCGGTTGGCGGCGGCGCGTCCGGTCAGCGTGAGCTCGCCGCCGGTCGGGGCGCCGAGCCGGTCGAGGACGTCGAAGCACAGCCGCTCGACGAAGGCCAGCCCCTGGAGCAGCGCGGCGAACCGCTCGCCGTCGTCGCCGGGGATGCCGACGACGAACCCCTCGGCGTCGGGGGCCGCGAACGGGAAGCGTTCGCCGCGCCCGACGAGGGGGTAGGTCAGGAGCTCTGTCGCCCGATGGGGCGCCGCGGCGACGGTCAGCCGGTCGAGGTCGCGGCCGGGAAAGGCGGCGGCCAGAGCGCCGGCTCCGCAGCTCGACGCCCCGCCGGGGAGCCACTCGCCGTCAGGGGCGCGGTGGTTGTAGATCACCCCGGCCGGGTCGGTGAGCGGGGTGGTGGCGACCCCCTTGAGGACGAGCGTGGTCCCGAGGACGGAGCTCCAGTCGCCGGGGGCAAGCGCGCCGGTCGCGATCTGGGCGGCGCAGCCGTCGGTCATGCCGGCGAAGATCGGCGTCCCCGTCGCGAGGCCGGTCTCGGCGGCGGCGGCGGCGCCGACACCCCCGAGGCGGGTGCCGGGGCGCACGACGTCGGGCAGCGTCGACGGCGCCAGCGCGTCGCGCACCGCCGCCGGCCAGGCCTCGGCGGCCAGGTCGTAGCCCGTCTTGAGGGCGTGGCTCGAGTCGGCCGGGACGGGGTGGCCGGCGAGGCGGCGGGTGATCACGTCGGGCTGATGGGCGACGCGGGCGCGGCCGGCGAGGTCGGGGTGGCGCTCGTGCAGCCAGAGGAGCTTGGGCAGGGCCCAAGACGCCGGCGTGCCCATCCAGGTCGCCTGGGCAGCGGCGCGGGTGTCGTCGTACATCAGCGCCGGGGAGAGGGGGGCGCCGTCGGGATCGACGAGGACGCACGTCCCCGACGTCCCGCACACGGCGACCCCGCCGACGCGGTCGGCCTCGACCGCGGCCAGGGCGTCGCGGGTGGCGGCGGCGAACGCCGGCCACCACCGGTCGGGGTCCTGCTCGTGGCGCCCGTCGGCGGTCCGGTGGCTCTCGAGCGGCCGCTCGCCCCGGCCGAGGACGGCGCCGTCGCCGTCGACGGCGACGACGCGGACGCCGCCGGTGCCGAGATCGCCGCCGAGCCAGACCGCGGTCACGGCGGGGGGGCCCGCTCGAGCTGGGCGGCGATCTCGAGCAGGCGGGCGTGCCAGTGGCGCAGGACCCGGGCGTCGAGGTCGGTGGCGGCCTCGAGCTCGTCGGCGAAGCGGGCGATCTCGAGCGAGAGCGCGCGCAGGCTGGTCACCGGATCGGGCGGGGGCATGACGTGAAATCTACGCCCCACGAGCCGGCCCGGCCCGGCCGTCAACCGGATATTCGACACGTGGTGTCACATTTTCGCCGGGCCCCGGAATTCATGACATCATCGCCATCGTGACCGGGACGGATGCGGACGGCGGACGGCGCGCGCTGCAGGCCACGCTCGGCGTGCTCGGGTTCATCCCGTTCGCCTACGGACTGGCCGGGATGCTCGTCGGACCGCGCTCGATACCCGGCAACGACATCGCCGTCGACGCGTCCTTCGACAGCGAGTGGCGCTTCGTCCACGCCTTCTGGTTCGCGGCGGCCCCGGCCATCTGGTCGTCGGTGCCCCGGGTCGAGCAGGACCCGCCCGCGCTGCGGGCGGTGATGGCCACCGTCGTGCTCGGGGGCGTCGCCCGGGTGCGGTCCTGGCGAGCGGCCGGTCGGCCGCGGCCGGTCTTCGTCGGCGGCATCGTCCTCGAGCTCGTCGTCGTCCCCGGTCTGCGGCTCTGGCAGCAGCGCGTCATCGCCGCCGCCGGGGACTGACCGTACCGGCCGAGCCGCCGCGGCCATCGCCGACGGGGCCATGGCGGGCGCCCTGGGGCCGAGCGCCTGCGTCAGCCGAGCGGCGACGGCGGGATCCGCGTCGAGCCGGTCACGCCGGGGATGCGCATGGCGAGCTGGTCGATGAAGCACCAGGACCAGTCCTCTCCCGGCTCGATCGAGCGGATGATCGGATGGGCGGTGGCGCGGGCGTGAGCGGTCGCGTGGCGGTTGGGCGAGTCGTCGCAGCAGCCGACGTGCCCGCACTGGAGGCAGATCCGCAGGTGCAGCCAGGCCTCGCCGGCGGCCAGGCAGTCGACGCAGCCGTCGACCGCGGCGGGCAGCTCGGTGATCAGAACGTGGTCGAGATGGGCGCAGCTGGCCATGGCGATCGATCCTCCGGTCAGGTCTGGGTGAAGGGCAGGGACACGCGGAACGTGGTCTGGCCGGGGCGGGAGGAGAACGTCAGCGAGCCGTCGTGGCGGTCGGCGACCACCCGCCGGGCGGTGGACAGACCGAGTCCGGTCCCGTGACCGACGTCCTTGGTGGTGAAGAAGGAATCGAACACCCGCTCGCCGACCTCCGGCGGGATCCCCGGGCCGTCGTCCTCGATCTCGACCACCGCGCAGGTCCCGTCGCGGCGGGTGGTCACGGTGATCGTGCCGGCGTCTCCCAACGAGTCGATCGCGTTGTCGAGGAGGTTGGTCCACACCTGGTTGAGCTCCGAGCCGTGGACGGTCAGCTTGGGCAGGTCGCGATCGTAGCGGCGGTGGATCTTGATGGTCGTGGGCCTGAGCTTGTGGCCGAGGATCAGCAGTGTGGTCTCGATCCCCTCGTGGAGGTCCACCTCGACGAGCCCGCCCCGGTCGAGATAGGCGTAGGACTTGACGGCGCCGACGAGCACCGACATCCGCTCGGTCGACTCCTTGAGCTCGGCGACGAGGCCCTCGGCGCTGAGGCTGGCCGCGACCCATCGCAGCGCCTTGCTCGTGGCCGGCCCGGCGAGCGCGGCCACGCGATCGAGCCACGCCCGGTCGACCCCGGCGGCCGCGAGCGGCTCGGCCAGCCGCCAGGGCTCCTCGATCCCGAGCTCCTCGAGGTGCTCGACGAGGGCGTCCTCGGCGTCGGCGGCGTCGAGCGTGTCGAGCGCCGTGTGACCGGCCGCCGCCGCGAGCGCCTCGTCCTGGAGGGCGACGAGCTGCTCGGCGTCGACCCGCTCGATGCCCGACGAGACGAAGGCCCGCAAGGCCCCGTTGATCACCCGGAGCGCCTCGCCGAGCTGGGTCGCCGTACGCTGGGCCGCGGCCGCCGGGTTGTTGAGCTCGTGGGCGAGGCCGGCGGCCATCGTGCCGAGCGAGGCCAGCCGCTCGCGGTTCTGCTCGAGCGCGGTGATCCGGCCGATCATCGGCCTGACCACGGCCATGATCCGCCGGTGGACGGGCGGCGCGGCGAGCGTCAGCCGGCGGAAGTCTGCGGGCTCGACCAGCGCCATGCGCAGGGGCTCCTCGGCCTGGATGCGCAGGTCCATCGGCTCGTCGAGCAGCGCGCTGACCGCGCCGATCCACGTCGGAGAGGTGTGACGCTTGAGCGACTCGGCCTGGCCCCGACCGAGCAGGTAGGACCGGGCGGAGCCGTCGAGCAGGAGCATCAGCCCGCGGGAGGTCGCTCCCTGCTCGATCAGGATCTCGCCGGGCGCCGCTTCCAGCGTCCGCGCGACCGCGAGCCACTCGCCGAGTTGGGCGTCGTCGAGGTCCTCGAAGAGATCGATCTCCCGCAGATCGGCCAGCGTGACCGGGGCCGGGGTCATCCGTCGGCGAGGTACTCGTGGATCAGCGAGACGGCCATCGAGCCCTCGCCGACGGCGCTGGCCACGCGCTTGATCGACCGAGCGCGGACGTCGCCGGCCACGAACACGCCGGGGACGCTGGTCTCCAGCGGACGGGGCTCGCGGGCGAGCGGCCAACCGGCGGCCTGGACGTCGAGGCCGGCGAGGATGAAGCCCCGATCGTCGCGGGCGACCACCCCGTCGAGCCAGTCCGTTCGCGGCGAGGCGCCGATGAAGACGAAGCAGGCGTCGGCGTCGAGCGTCTCCTCCTGACCGTTCCCGTCGCGGATCCGCAGCCCCCGGAGATGACCGTCCTCGCCCAGGGCCGCGGTCGCCGTGCTCCGCGTGCGGACGGTCACGTTCTCGAGGGCGGCGAGCTGGGCGATCAGGTAGTGGGACATCGAGCGCTCGAGCGAGGCCCCGCGGACGAGCATCGTCACCTGCCGCGCGTAGCCGCTGAAGTACACGGCCGCCTGTCCGGCCGAGTTGGCGCCGCCGATGATCACGACGCTCTGGTCGGCGCACGAGCGGGCCTCGGTGAGGGCGGCGCCGTAGTAGATCCCGGCGCCGGTCAGCTCGACGAAGCCGGGAGCGTCGAGCTGGCGGTAGGAGACGCCGGAGGCGATCAGCACGGTGTTGGCGCTGAGCATGCCGCCGTCGCTGAGGTCGACGATCCTTCCCGCGCCCTCCGCGCGCAGGCCGACGGCGTCCTGGATGGTCAGGAGCTCGGCGCCGAGTCGCCGCGCCTGGTCGGTGGCCCGCCGGGCGAGGTCGGATCCGCTGAGGCCGTTCGGGAAGCCCAGGTAGTTCTCGATCCGGCTCGACTGGCCCGCCTGGCCACCGGGGGCCTCGCGCTCTACCATCACCGTCCGGAGCCCTTCGGAGGCCCCGTACACCGCGGCGGCCAGGCCGGCCGGCCCGCCGCCGACGATCACCAGGTCGTAGTGGTCGGCGGCGGCGTGGCCGCTGACCCCGAGGCGCTCGGCCAGCTCGAAGATGGTCGGACGCTCGAGCACCGTGCCGTCCTCGAGGACGGCGACCGGCAGGCGGTCGGGGCTGACGTCGGCCACGACCAGGAGCTCGCGGGCCTCGGCGTCGCGCTCGACGTCGAGCCAGCGCGCCGGGACGCGGTTGCGGGCGAGGAAGTCGCGCAGGTCGTGGGACTCCTTGGAGAAGCGGTGGCCGACGATTCGCACGCCGCCGGCCGCGAGCGCGGCGCTCAGCTCCCACGTGGTCAGGAGGTCCGCGAGCACCGGGTAGAGCTGCTCCTCCGGCGGGTCCCACGGCTTCAGCAGGTAATAGTCGAGGGCGACCTCGTTGATGGCGGCGATCGCTGCCTCGGTGTCGGCGTAGGCGGTCAGGAGGACGCGCTTGGCGTCCGGCACGAGCTCGCGCGCCTCGAGCAGGTAGTCGGTGCCCGACATCCCCGGCATCCGCTGGTCGGCGATCAGGAGGGCGACCTGATCGCCGCGGCGGCGGACCTCCCGCAGGAGCTCGAGCGCCGCGTCGCCCGACCCGGCCCGCAGGATGCGGTAGCGCTCGCCGAAGCCGCGCCGCAGGTCGCGGGCGACGGCGGCGAGCACGGCGGGCTCGTCGTCGACGGCGACGATGGCCGGATGGCGCTCGGCGGCGGCGGGCATGCGCAGAGGGTAGTGGCCTGCCGCCCGGTGGCCGGGCCGCGCCACGCTCGGCGCCCTCGGCGATGGTCGTGCCGGCGGGGCCGGCCTACGACTCCACCCTGATCGGCCGCCGCGGCGGCTCGAGCGCGCCCGGTCGCGTCGGGCTCGGACGCGACGGCGCCACGCGCAGGACGCGGGCCAGGCCGTCGGGCAGCCACCAGTTCCAGCGACCGAGGACGGAGACGAGGGCCGGGACGAGGAGGGCGCGGACGATCGTCGCGTCGAGGAGGATGCCGACGCCGAGCCCGGTGGCCAGGACCTTGATGTCGGTGTTCGGGGCCGAGGCCAACGACGCGAAGGCCAGGAACAGGATCATCGCCGCGCTGGTGACCAGCCGGCCGGTGCGCCCGAGGCCCTCGACCACGGCGGCGTCGGTGGAGCCGCTGCGGTCGTACTCCTCGCGGACGCGGGTGAGGATGAAGACCTCGTAGTCCATCGACAGGCCGAACAGGAAGGCGAACACCATCAGCGGGATCCAGAAGGTGATCGCCCCGGTGGCCGGGACGCCGAACACCAGGTTCGAGCCGTGGCCCTGCTGCCAGAACCAGGTCATCACGCCGAAGGCGGCGGCCATCGACACGAGGTTGAGCGCGACCGCCTTGACGGCCAGGACCACCGACCGGAAGGCCCGGGCCAGGAGGAGGATGGTCAAGATCGCGATGATCGCGAACATGAGCGGAAAGTTGCCGAACACCGCGTGCTGATAGTCGAGCTCGATCGCCCCGGCCCCGGCGATCCCGACCACGCCGGGGACGTGGGCCAGGGCCGCGCGAGCGGCGCGAACGGGCGCGAGCGAGGTCGAGTTGACGGTCTCGGCCGTCGGGATCCCGAGCAGGATCGTCGTGCCGGCCCGCGCGCTGTCGGGCGCGGTCGAGCGGACGGCGGCGGCGATGCCGGGGACGGAGGCCAGGCGTCGCTGCGCGGCGCCGGCGTCGGCCGACCGGACGAGGACCTCGAGCGGCGTGAGCACGCCGCTGCGGGCCCCGCCGGCCAGGAGCCGGGCGTAGCCGTCGTGGGCCGGGCCGGTCTTGGCCAGGGCGTCGGCGCTCGTCTGCCCGGTGGTCAGGTCGAAGACGGGGACGATCAGGACGCCGAGCACGATCACCGCGACGGCGACGGTGGACCCGCGATGACGAACGATCGCCCGGGTCCACGATGTCCAGCCGCGGCTTGCCCGCGACTCGTGCCGCACGCGCGGCCAGTCGATCCGCGGGCCGACGCCGCCGAGCAGGGCGGGCAGCAGCGTCAGCGCGACGAGCGTCGAGACGAGCGGGATCAGCATCCCGCCGTAGCCGACGCTCCGCAGGCCGGGCACCGGGAGCACGACGAGGGAGAGCAGGCCGATGGCCACCGTCAGGCCGGAGAGGACGACGGCCCGGCCGGCGGTGGCCATGGCCGCGACGACGGCCTCGGCGTTCTCACGGCCGTGGGCCCGCTCCTCCCGCCAGCGGGTGACGAGCAGGAGCGAGTAGTCGATGGCCACGCCGAGGCCGACCAGCGAGACGAGGAACTGGACGATGAAGGAGACGTCGGTGAAGGTGGTCAGGCCGAGGATGACCAGCAGCGTCGAGAGGATCGAGACGGCGGCGATGAGGAGGGGCAGGAAGGCGAGCATCGAGGCAAAGACGAAGGCGAGCACGACCAGGGCGCCACCGGCGCCGATCAGGGTCTCGACGAGGACGCCCGGCCCCTTGCTCGAGCCGCCGTTGGCCAGCTGGTTGAGTCCGGTGAGCTGGACGGCGGCTCCGGCCGGCAGGGCGGCCGCGAGGGCGCGGATGACCTGCGGCGGGGCCGCCGGCGCGCCGAAGCTCTTCTCCAGCGGCGTCAGGACGATGGCGAACGTCGAGCGGCCGTCGCGCGAGACGAACATCCGGTCGCCGGTCGCGGCGTAGTCGACGATCCGGGCGCCGGGGACGGCCGCCCGGGCGCGCACGAAGGCCGCGGCGAGCCGGGCCCGGTCGCCGGCGACCGTCTGCCCGGCCGGGACGGTGACGACGACGATGGACGTCGGGCCGTCGCCGCCGTTGCCGTAGAGATGGTCGATCGTCTTGGCCGTCTCGTAGCCGGGCTGGCCGGGCAGCGAGAAGTCGAAGGTCAGGCGCTTGGACACGGCGCTGGCGCCGGCGGCGCCGGCGACGAAGACCACCAGCCAGGCGACGATGACGACCCGGCGGTGGGCGATGACCCAGCGTGCCAGGCGGGTGATGGCGTTGTCGGGGATCGGGTCGGGCCCGGTGGTCTGGTCGTCGGCCCTGGTCGTCGGCGTCTCGATCATCGCGTGCCCCAAACTTGGTCGAATCTGTAATGGCTACCGTTCAGAATGATTGCTATCACAAAACGTTTGCCGCGTCTATAATTCTCTGACGATGAGCCTCGACCCCGATTCAGACGTCCCGGTGCCGGCGGCGGCGGGTCCCGACGAGCCACGGCATCCTTGGCCGGGACAACTCGAGCCGCCGGCGATCCCGTCGTCGCCCGATGCGTCGGTCCCGTTCCGGTCGGTCGGATTCACGATCTCGACCCTCGGCTACGAGATCGCCCGCCGCTTTCGGGAGCTGCTCCAGCCGCTCGCGCTCGAGCCGCGGGAGTTCGCCCTCCTGCGGGCCGTCGGCGCCGACGAGGGCCGCTCGCAGCAGGCGGTCGGCGCGCGCCTGAAGATCGCGCCCAGCCGGATGGTCGGCTTCGTCGACGCGCTCGAGGCGCGGGGCCTCCTCGAGCGGCGGCTGAACGCCGACGATCGCCGGACCCGGGCCCTCCACGTGACCGACGTCGGCCGCGAGCTCCTCGACCGGGCCTTCGCCCTGGCCGTCAGTCACGAGCGCGACCTCTGCGGCGACCTCGAAGGGCCGGAGCGCGACCAGCTGCTGGACCTGCTCGGCAAGGTCGGGGTCCGGTTGGGCGTGCCGCCGGGCGTGCACTCGGCCCACGGGCATTCGGCCCTGGCCGACGAGTAGCCGTCAGGCCGGCGGCCTGACCGTGTCGGGTGTCGCGTCTACCCTCCGCCGGTGCCGCTGATCGCCCAGGTCGAGCCGCTGACCACCGCCCGCGCCCTGCGCGGCCCGTTCGACTACCGGGTCCCGGACGAGCTGCGGGCGGGCGTCCGGGTCGGTTCCGTCCTCGTCGTGCCCTTCGCCCGGCGCGAGCTCCTCGGGGTGGTGGTCGCCCTGGCCGGGTCGAGCGAGATCCCGGCCGAGCGGCTGCTGGAGCCGCGGCGCGTGATCGAGCCCGGCATCCCCGCCGAGCTCGTCGAGCTGGCCGGCTGGCTGGCCGGCGAGTACTGCTCGACCCGGTCCCGGGCGGTCTCGCTGATGCTGCCCCCCGGCGCGGCCGCCGGCACCCGCGCCCGCGCCCGCCTCGTGGCCACCCTCAGCCCGGCCGGCGCGGCCGCGCTGGACGGCGCCGCAATCCGGCTCACCGCCTCCCAGCGGGAGCTGCTCGAGCGCCTGCGCGACGCCGGGCCGCTGGCGGCCAGCCTGGCCGCGGCACCCCTGCGCCGGCTCGAGGGGCGCGGCCTCGTCCGGCTCGAGCGGCAGGTCGTCGGCCGGCGTCCGACCCACACGCCGATCGGCGCCCGCCGCGACGGGCCGGTGCGCCTCGAGCCGGCCCAGACGGCCGCGCTCGACCACCTGGCCGCGGCCATCGCCGACGGCGAGCCCCGCCGGTACCTCCTGCACGGCGTGACCGGCTCCGGAAAGACCGAGGTCTACCTCCGGGCCGCGGCGCAGGCGCTCGACCGCGGACGGGGGGTGATCGTCCTCGTCCCGGAGATCGGCCTCACCCCGCAGACGGTCGGGCGCTTCGTCGACCGTTTCGGCGAGACCGTCGCCGTCCTGCATTCGCGGTTGGGCGCCGGCGAGCGCCACGACGAGTGGCTGCGCCTGCGCCGCGGCGACGCGCGGATCTGCGTCGGCCCGCGGTCGGCCGTGTTCGCCCCGATCGACCGCATCGGGCTGATCGTCGTCGACGAGGAGCACGATCCGTCCTACAAGCACGAGGGCGACCCCCGCTACGACGCCCGCCACGTCGCCGAGCGGCGGGCCCTGACCCACGGGGCGGTGCTCCTCGCCGGGAGCGCCACGCCGCGGCCGGAGAGCTACCACCGCCTCGCCCACCTGCGCCTGCCCGACCGGGTCGACGGCGGGCACCTGCCGGAGGTCGAGGTGCTCGACATGCGCGACCGGCGCGGCGCCCTGCACCCCACGACGTTCGACGCCCTGGCCGACCTGCGCTCCGACGGCGGCAAGGCGATCATCCTCCTCAACCGTCGCGGCTGGTCGAATTTCGTCTCGTGCGCGTCGTGCGGCCGGGTCTGGGGCTGCCCGGAGTGCGACGTGTCCCTGGTCCTCCATCGGGCCGACCGGCTGCTCGCCTGCCACCACTGCGGCCACCGGGAGCCGGTGCCCCGCCGGTGCCCGGACTGCGGCTCGGCCAGCGTCGCCCGCCACGGCCTGGGGACCGAGCGGCTCGAGGCCGAGCTGGCGGCGGCCCTCGGCCGGGCCGACCACCCGGTCTTCCGCCTCGACGGCGACGTCGCCGCGGCGGGGGGCGGCGGCGCGGCGGCAGCCGTGCTCGGGCGCTTCGAGGCAGCCCGATCGGGGGTCCTGATCGGCACGCAGATGGTGGCCAAGGGCCACGACTTCGACGGCGTCGGTCTCGGCGTGGTGCTCGACGCCGACGCGACGCTGCGCTTCCCGGACTTCCGCTCGGAGGAGCGGACGTTCGCGCTCGTCGCCCAGCTCGCCGGCCGGGCCGGCCGGGGTCCGGGCGGCGGCGGTGGACGGGTCCTCGTCCAGACCATGGCGCCGGCGGCGTCGAGCATCGCCTACGCCGCCCGTCACGACAGCGACGGCTTCCTGGCCGCCGAGCTCGGTCGCCGTCGAGCGTTGAGCTACCCGCCGTTCGGCGAGCTGATCCGGATCGTCTGCTCGTCGGAGGTGCCAGGGGCGGCGTTCGCCGCGGCGCTGGCCCTGCGGGCCGACCTCGTGGTACCCGACGCCCGCGTGCTCGGCCCGGCGCCGCTGTTTCGCCTGCGCGGCCGCGAGCGGGCTCAGCTCGTGGTCAAGGGGGGCGAGCGGGCGTCGACGGTGGCGGCGGTCGGAGCGGCGGTGGGCGTGCCGCGGGGGCGCGACGTGGCGGTGAGCGTCGACGTCGACCCGCAGTAGCGCGCGGCGGCGGCTCCGGCCATCGGTCAGCGGTGGGTGGGTTGCCAGACGCGGGCGAAATCGTGAAACTCCACGTACTGTGTTCGGGCATCGCCGAGTCCGGCGCGCGGGCGCCGCGTCGATCGCGGTCCTGGCGCTGGTGGCCTGCGGCGGGCGGACCGGTGTCGCGGTCGACCTGGGCCGCCTGAACACGCAGGTCGTCGGACCCAACGCGGCGGCCGCCAGCGGCCTGATCGCCGCGAAAGTCACCGTCGCGCTCACCGGGGTTCCGGCGTTCGCGCGCCCGTTCACGATCGGCGTGAACGGCCCGTTTCGATCGGCGGCGGACGGCGGCCTGCCCGAATACGACCTCCAGCTCGGGCTGCGCGACTACGGCGCCGAGCTGTCATCGGTCGGCGGGCGGTCGTTCATCAGCGTGGGCGACACCGGATACGAGCTGCCCCCCGCCATCCGCGGCCGGCTCGTGACCGCCGCGGCGCGCGGAGCCAACGCCCTGACCGCGCTGCTCGAGCAGTTCGGCATCGCGCCGTGGCGGTGGGAGACCCACAAGCGCGTCGGCGGGACCGAGCGGCTCGGGGGCGTCGCGGTCGCCCGCGTCGAGACCGGCGTCGACGTCGCCCGCTTCCTGACGGACGCCAACGTGCTCGCCGGGCTGCTGGGATCGCTCGACGTGACCCGGGCGGCCGGGCTGCCGCCGCGGATCCCGGCCCGCGCGAGGGAGATCCTCGTCGGCTCGGTGCGGTCGGCAGCGGGCACCTCCTGGATCGGACTTGCCGACGGGGTGTTGCGCAAGGCGCGGCTCGCGATCGCGTTTGCCGTCGCCCCGGGTCAGCGCCGGGAGCTGGGCGGGATCTCCGGAGGCACCGTCACGGCCGAGCTCGACGTCTCGCAGGTCGGGAGCCCGGAGGCGATCGGGCCGCCGCACAAGCTCGACTCGTTCGCGACGTTCGACGTCCTGCTCGACGCCATCGGCGACCAGGTGAGCGGTCGCTGACGCCGCAATCGCCCGCGCGGGCGCTCGTACCCGAGCCTGAACGCGCCTCGGACGGCGTGATGCCTTCCGAGTCCGGCTCGCGGCCGGCGGGCGTCAGGCCGCCGGACCCGGCGCCCGGTAGCGCAGCCCGTCGAGCGCGATGTCGAGGATGTGCTCGATCTGCTCGGGCTCGCCGCCCTGGATCTTGGCGATCCCGCCGACCATCTGGATGATCTCGGGGAGGTTCGCATCCGGCCGGACGGCACCCGCCTCCTGGGCTCGGGCCAGGAGCGGCTCGCCGGCCGCGTAGAGCTGGGTCCGGCAGCCCTGGAAGACGTCGGCGTCGTGGTCGACGTAGGCCAGGAGCTCCTGGGCGAGGGCCTGCTTCGTCGCCATGTAGCCGACGAACCGGTGCAGCCAGTCGACGAGCGCCTCCCACGGCGGTCGATCGGCGTGGTCGGCGGCCGACCGGCACAGCGCCTCGACCTCCTCGACGTAGACCGCCTCCAGCAGGGCCTGGCGGGTCGGGAAGTTGCGGTACAGCGTGCCGATCCCGACCTCCGCCCGCCGGGCGATCTCCTCGAGCGACGTCGACGTCCCGCTCTCGGCGAACGCCTCCCGCGCCGCCGCGAGCAGCTTTCCGTGGTTGCGCCGCGCGTCGGCCCGCTTCGGGAGGGGCGGGGCCGGTTGGCGGGCGGTGTCGGTGCTCATCGGTCGATCTTGCAAATAGGCCTTGACAAAGCGGAGGGAGCCTCCGTATAGTTCCGGAGGGATCCTCCACTTCGGTCCGGAGGACTCCTCCACTTTAGCACCGTTCGCTGCCCGTCACAACCGTTGGGAACCCACCGATGAACCGCCTCTCGATGTCCCGGATCACCGCCGACCGTCGCCGCTGGCTCGCCCTCGGCGTCGTCTGCCTCGCCCAGCTGATGATCGTGCTCGACACGACGATCGTGAACGTCGCCCTCCCGGCGATCCAGCGCGACCTCCACTTCACCCAAGCCGATCTGACCTGGGTGGTCAACGCCTTCCTGATCACCTTCGGCAGCTTCCTGCTCCTCGCCGGCCGGCTCGGTGACCTCGTCGGCCGCAAGCGCGTCTTCCTCGCCGGCGTCGGCCTGTTCACGGCCGCGTCGCTCCTGTGCGGCGTCGCGCCCAGCCAGGGCTTCCTGATCGCCGCCCGTTTCCTCCAGGGCGTCGGCGGCGCCCTGTCGGCCTCGGTCATCCTCGCCATCGTCGTCACCGAGTTCCCCGAGCCCGGCGACCGGGCCCGGGCGATGAGCGCCTATGTCTTCGTCGCCGTCGCCGGCGGCTCGCTCGGCCTCCTCGCCGGCGGGGCCCTGACCCAGGCCCTGAGCTGGCACTGGATCTTCTTCGTCAACCTCCCGATCGGCCTGGCCACGTTCATGCTCGGCCGGGTCCTGATTCCCGAGGGCACGGCCCTGGGACTCGCCGGCGGCGTCGACTGGCTCGGCTCCGTGCTCGTCACCGCCTCGCTGATGACCGGCGTCTACGCCATCGTCCAGGCCACCGGCCACGGTTGGGGCTCGACGCCGGTGCTCGGCTTCGGCGCCGTCGCCGTCGCGCTGATGGCCGCCTTCCTGGCCGTCGAGGCCCGGACCCGCAACCCGATCATGCCGCTGCGCATCCTGCGCCTCCGCGGTCTCGTCGGCTCGAGCGTGGTCCGCGGCTTCCTCGTCACCGGCATGTACTCGACGTTCTTCCTCGGCACGCTCTACCTCGAGCACGTGCTCCACTACAGCGCCCTCCAGACCGGGCTGGCCTTCATGCCCTGGACGGTGACCGTCGGCATCCTCTCGCTCGGCATCACCGCCCGCCTCGTCGCCCGCTTCGGCTCGATGCGCGTGCTCATCCCCGGCCTGGCCACGGTGATCGTCGGCCTCGGTCTCCTGGCCACCGCCGGAATCCACACCGGCTTCTTTCCGACGATCTTCCTCGCCTACCTGGCCATCGGCCTCGGCATCGGCAGCTCGTTCATGCCCCTGCTGACGATCGCCATGGCTGACGTCCCGACCGCCGACGCCGGTCTCGGCTCCGGCATCACCAACGTCTCCCAGCAGGTCGGTGGCGCCCTCGGGCTCGCCGTCCTCGGCACGATCGCCACCAACCGGACGAAGGCGCTCGCCGCCGGCGGCCACCCGCTCGCCGACTCCCTCGTCGGCGGCTACCACCTGGCGTTCGCGATCGGCGGCGCGAGCATCGTGCTCGCGATCGTCACCGCCCTCGTCGTCCTGCGAACCAAGGCCCCCGGGCCCGTCGCCGCCCCGATCCCGGTTTCGATCGGACCGGCGCCGCGACCCCAGTTGGAGCGCCAGGCCGCCTGACGGCGGCGCCCTAGACTGAAGGCGAATGGCCCGCCAGACGTCTCCCGAGCCCGAACCCGCCGCCCCCGCCGCCGCCGCCGTCGATCCCGACGGCGGCGCGCCGGCGCCGGCGCCGGACGCGGTCGATCCCCACCTTCCGACCGGCCCGGACCCCGACCCCGACGCCGACGCCGAGGGCGAGGGCGAGCCGGCGGAGACGGCGGCGGCCGAGCCGCCGCCGATCGACCCGGAGATCCTCGCCCGCCGGCGGGAGGCGCTGCGCCACGTGCGCAAGCTCGGCGACCCCGTCCTGCGCGCCCGCGCCGTCGAGGTCGACAGCTTCGACGACCGCCTCCGAGAAGAGGTCGCCCGGATGGGGATGCTGATGGAGGACGCGATGGGCGTCGGTCTGGCCGCCACCCAGCTCGGCATCCTCCACCGCCTGCTCGTCTACCGCGTCCAGCAGGAGAGCCCGGTGATCGCCCTCGTCAACCCCGAGATCGAGTGGTCGGGCGACGAGCTCGAGACGATGGAGGAGGGCTGCCTCAGCCTGCCCGGCGTCCACGTCGACGTCGAACGGGCGATCCGGCTGCGGGTCCGGGCCCGCGACGAGTACGGCGAGGCCGTGACGGTGGAGGCCACCGGCCTCGAGGCCCGCGTGATCGCCCACGAGGTCGACCACCTCGACGGCGTGCTGATCCTCGACCGGACCTCCCGCGAGCAGCGCCGCGAGGCGATGCGCGCCATGCGCGAGGCCGCCAACGCCGCCGCGGCCACGACGGCCGCCGCCGCCGCCGGGGACGGGCCATAGCCACCGTCTTCATCGGCACGTCGGACTTCGCCGTGACCGTCCTCGACCGGCTCGCCGACTCCCCCCACCGCCCGGCCCTCGTCGTCACCCGCCCGGACCGCCCGCGCGGCCGTGGACGCCGACCGGCCCCGCCACCGGTCGCCGTGGCCGCGGCCCGGCTCGGCCTCGACCTCGCCCAGCCGGAGGTCCTGGGTGACGCGCTCCCCAAGATCGCCGCCCTCCAGCCGGACGCGGTCGTCGTCTGCGCCTACGGGGCCCTCGTGCGCGAGCCGCTCCTCTCCGACCACGAGATCCTCAACGTCCACCCGTCGCTGCTGCCCCGCTGGCGCGGCGCCGCGCCGATCGAGCGGGCGCTGATGGCCGGCGACGAGACGACCGGCGTCTCGATCATGCGCCTCACCGCCGGGCTCGACAGCGGGCCGATCTGCGCGCGGGCGGCGGTGCCGATCGGGCCGCACGACCGCTACGGGACGCTCGCCCCGCGCCTGGCCGACCTCGGCGCCGAGCTCCTGCTGGCCAGCCTCGACGGGCCGCGGGACTACGTCGAGCAGGACGAGGCCGAGGTCACCTACGCCGAGAAGATCGGGCCCGAGGACCGCCGGCTTGACCCGTCGCGCCCGGCGCCCGAGCTCGAGCGCGTCGTCCGGGCGCTCGACCCCCACATCGGCGCCCGGATCGGCGAGCTGCGCGTCCTCAGCGCCCAGGTGATTGCCGAGCCGGCGGTGCCGCCCGGTGAGCTGGCCGCCGTCGACGGGCGGCTCGTCTTCGGCGCCGCCGGCGGCGCGCTCGATCTGCTTCGCGTCCAGCCGCCCGGCGGCCGGCCGATGGACGCGGCCGACTACCTCCGCGGCCACGCCGTCTAGCTCAGGCTCTCGGCCCCGACCACCCCGACGAGCCGGCGCTCGCCCCCGTCGTAGGCCACGAGCGACGGGAAGGCCAGCACCACGAGCCCGACGCCGAGGATGCAGGCCAGCCCCCCGCTGACCACCGACGTCCGCACCGAGGTGATCGACGCGACGCCGCCGGCCTCGATGTCGCCGAGGCGCACCCCGCCCGCCACGACCAGCCCGAAGACCGATGACATGCGCCCGCGCATGGCGTCCGGCGTGACCGTCTGGTTGATCGTCGACCGGCAGACCGCGCTGACGCTGTCGGCCGCCCCGGCCACCGCCAGCAGGGCGGCCGCCGTCCACAGGCCGCCGACCAGGCCGGCCGCGGTGATCGCCGCCCCCCACACGAGCACGGCGAAGATCACGATCCGTCCGAGGCGGCGGGCGTGCTCGAGCCAGCCGGTGCTCACCGCCGCCAGCGTGGCCCCGGCGGCCACGGCCGCGTAGAGCAGACCGGTCCCGCCGGCCCCGGCGTGGTAGACGGTCAGCGACAGGACGGCGAACAGCGCCCGCGGCATGCCGAAGGTCATGGCCACCAGGTCGATCACGAAGCTCCCGAGCAGGGCGTTGTTCGACCGCACGAAGCGCAGGCCGGCGACGATCGACGCCCCGATCGGCTCCCGCTCGGCCGCTGTCCCGGTCGGCCGCTGCGGGGCGATCGACACGGCCGCGGCCACCAGCGCGAAGCAGCTCACGACGTCGAAGGCGTAGGCCGAGCCGACGCCCACCGTCCCGATCAGCAGGCCGCCGAGGCCGGGGCCGACGATCGCCGTCAGCTGGTAGCTGCCGAAGTTGAAGGCCAGGGCCGACCGCAGTCGGTTGCCGACGAGGCCCGGGACGATCGCCGACTGCGCCGTCAGCTGCAACGACGACCCTCCGGCCAGCAGCCCGGCCAGGACGAACACGGCGACCACCGGCGGCCGCCCGGCGAACGACAGCCAGGCCAGCGCCCCGGCCGCGGCGATGGTCGCCGCCTGGGCGGTCAGGAGCAGCCGCCGCCGGTCGATCCGGTCGGCCATCGCCCCGCCCAGCAGCGACACGACGATCATCGGGCCGAGCTCCGCCGCCCCCAGCAGGCCGACCAGGCCGGCCGAGTGGGTGAGGACGAACACCTGGTAGGGCACGGCGACCAGCGCCGCCTGCGTCCCCAGGCCCGACACGACCTGGCCGATGGCCAGCCGCCGGAAGTCGGGCGACGCCCGCAGCGCGTCGAGGTTGATGGCCAGGCGCCTCACCGGCCCTCCATGCTGCCAGCCCGTCGCGCGGACCCGCCCTCGCCTCGCCGCGGCGGGCGGCCCCGCCCCGTCCGGCCCGCCGGGTGGACCGGTCGCCGCCACCTAGACTGGAGGGGCATGGCCAGCCGTCGCGCGACCGAGCCCCAAGCGCCCGGCGGCGGGCGGCGCCGGCGGCTCGGCGTCCCGCCGCCCGGCCGCCGGCCGACGGAGGCGGCCGACCGCCGGTGGGGACATGCCGTCTGAGGCGCGCCTGTGCGCGCACGCGGTCCTGCGGCGGACGTTCGAGCACGACGCCTTCACCGACCGGGCCTTCCACGCCGCCGCCGCCGGCCTCGACCCCCGCGACCGGGCCCTGGCCATGCGCCTGGCCTACGGCGCCGTCCAGCACCGGGGGACCCTCGACTACCTGATCGAGCGCCTCGCCGGCCGGCCGGTCGCCGCCCTCGACGCGCCGATCCGGGCCACGCTCCGGCTCGGCCTCTACGAGCTCCTCTGGCTGGAGACCGCCCGCCACGCCGTGGTCAACGACGCCGTCGAGCTGGCCAAGGCCGCCCGCGGCCACGGGCTGGTCAACGCCGTCCTGCGCCGGGCCACCCGCGACGGGCAGCGGCTGCTCGACGAGCTGGGCGACGCCAGCCCGGCGGCGGCGGCCGTCAAGCACTCGATGCCGGCGTGGATCGTCGAGCTCTGGTGGCAGACGCTCGGCGCCGAGGAGACCCGCCGGCTCCTGCGCCGGTGCAACGACCCGGCCGAGAGCGCGCTGCGGGCCAACACGCTGGTGACCGACGCCGCCGCCCTGGCCGCCGCCCTCCCGGTGGCCGCCGCCGTTCCCGGCGACCCGCCGGAGGCGGTGATCGCCCTCGAGCGCTTCGACGCCCACGGGTCGGAGCTCTGGCGGGCCGGCGCGTTCATGCCGCAGTCGCGCGCCGCCATGGTCGTGGCCCACGCCGTAGACCCCCAGCCGGGCGACCGGGTCCTCGACCTGTGCGCCGCCCCCGGCGGCAAGACGACGCATATGGCCGCCCTGATGCGGGCCACCGGCGAGATCGTCGCCGTCGAGCGCCACGCCGGCCGCGCCCGGTCGCTCGAGCGGACGGCGGCGCGGATGGGGGCCGCCAACGTCGCCGTCGCCGTGGCCGACGCCGGGCGACCGCTGCCCCGGCCGGGCGGCTACGACCGCGTCCTCGTCGACCCGCCCTGCTCGGGCCTCGGTACGCTTCACTCGCGACCCGACCTGCGCTGGCGGGCGACGCCCGGCGCGGTGGCCGGACTGGTCCGTCAGCAGGCCCGGCTATTGTCCGCGGCGGCCGGGGCCCTCGCCCCCGGCGGGACGCTCGTCTACTCGACCTGCACCGTCTCGCCCGCCGAAAACGAACTCCAGATCGACGCCTTCCTCGATGCTCACCCCGACTTCTCGGCCATCGACCTCCCCGACCGCTTCCCCGCCTGGGCGGCCCCGGCCGGCGGTCGCCACCTCCTCGCCCTGCCGAGCGTCCAGGGCAGCGACGGCTTCTTCGTCGCCGCCGCCCGCCGGGACGGCTGAGCCCCGGTGAGCGACGACGTCGACCTCGGCCCGCCGTGCCCGAACTGCGGCGAGCCGTGGCTGCGCCCGACGAACCTGCCCGGCCGCTACCGGTGCGTCTACTGCCTGCACCGCTACGAGCTCGTCTCCGTCTGCCCCAACTGCGGCGAGCACTCGACGTTCGTGCGGATGTCGAACACGGCGATCGTCAGCTGCAACTGCTGCGGCGCCGGGATGCTCGTCCCGATCTAGGGGCTGCGAAAGTCCCTCTCTCGCACCGGGTTGGCCCGCGTCACAGCACGAAGGGGATGATCGCGCGGACGCGCGTCTTGTAGCCGGCGTACGCCTCGGGAAAGTGCGCGCCCCTGACCTCCTCCTCCTCACGCCTGGCCTGCCACCACAGAGCGCCGCAGAGCGACACGAGCACGGCGCTCGGCCGACGCCGACCGGCTGCGCAACAGTGTGAGGAACCAGCCGACGGGTCCGACCACGGGTGAAAGCCCCCGACCACGAGGAGCGCATCGATGCGTTACAGCCTGCTCAGCGACCAGAACCCCGAAGCCGGGAACGGCCTCTCCGACGACGACAGGGAGGGCTGACGGATGCTCACCCTCTACGAGCACCCGTTCGCGCTCTACTGCCAAAAGGTCCTGATCGCACTCAACGAGCTGGGCGTGGCCTACGACGTCCTCGAGGAGCAGCGGGACTTCGATCGCGCGGAGTTGGCCGAGCTGTGGCCGCCGGCGTCGATCCCGGTGCTACGCGATGGCGACCTGGTCATCGGCGAGACCTCGATCATCATCGAGCACGTGGCCGGCGCCCGGCTGGTGCCGTCGCTGGAAGCCCGCAAGTGGGACCGCCTCTGCGACCAGTACGTCTCCGACGCCGTCCAGGCGATCGTCCTCGACACGATCGAGGAGCGGTTCGACGAGCGCGCCGTCGCCCGCGCGCGCAGCCGGCTCGACATGGCCTACGGCATGCTCGACAGGCAGCTCGCCCTGAATGAGTTCCTCGCCGGCGACACGTTCACGATCGCCGACTGCGCCGCCGCCCCCGGCCTCTTCTACGCCCTGGCGATCCACCCGTGGGACGAGGGCACGCACCCGCACCTGACGCGCTACTACCGCGCCCTGGCGCACCGGCCGTCCTTCGCCATCGTGATCGCCGACGCGCGGTCCTACCGGCACCTGTTCCCGCTACCTTGGCCGGCCGACTTCGACCGCTACCACTAGCATTCGAGGGGTGCCGCCCCGTCAACCCTGGAGCCATCGATGAGCCTGCCCCCCGGTAACCACGTCGCGCCGTCGATCCTCGCCGCCGACCACGGCCGCCTGCGCGAACAGGTCGAGGAGGTCGTCGCCGCCGGCGCCGAGGTCATCCACGTCGACATCATGGACGGCCACTTCGTCCCGCCGCTGACCTTCGGCCCCGGCATCGTCGCCGGCCTGGCCGAGCTCGGCGTCTTCCTCGACGTCCACCTGATGATCGAGCGTCCGGAGCTTCAGGTCGCCGCCTTCGCCGCGGCCGGGGCCAACGCGATCACCATCCACGCCGAGGCCACGCCCCACCTCGACTACACGCTCGCCCTGATCCGCGAAGCCGGGGTCGCCGCCGGCCTGGCCGTCTGCCCGGGGACGCCGCTCGACGTGTTCAGCGAGCTGCGCGACCGCTACGACCTCGCTCTGTGCATGACGGTCAACCCCGGCTGGGGCGGTCAGAAGTTCATCCCCCAGTCGCTCGAGAAGCTCGACCGCCTGACGGCGCTCCTGCCCGACGACGTGGCCGTCGAGGTCGACGGCGGCATCGACGCCGGCACCGCCGGCCCCTGCGCGAGCCGGGGGGCGAGGCTGTTCGTCGCCGGCAACGCCATCTTCGGGGCGGACGACCCGGCCGAGGCCTACGCGGCGATCGCCGCGGCCATCGGCGCCGGGGCACCGGCTCGGTAGAGGGCCCACAGCGCCAGGGCGAGCAGCCCGGTGGCGCCGAGGTAGCCGACCTCGACCCGCAGGAGCTGATCGCCGACGACGGGCAGGACCATCCAGGCGACGAAGACGGCCGCCGCGCCGAGCCACGCCGCGGCCGCCGCCCGCGCCCGGCCGCGGGCGAGGGCCGCCTGGTTGAGGGCGCCCGACGCCAGGTGCAGGCCCATGCCCACGGCGATCAGCGCGAGCCCGACCCGCGGATAGCTCGCGTGCTGGCCGAACAGATGGCGCATCGCGAACGGGCCGAAGGCGAGCATCCCGACGGCGACGGCGCCGGCGAAGGCGGCGATGGCCAGGAGCGTGACCCGGATCGTCCGGGCGAAGCCGGCGTCCCCGCCGCCGCTGCCGGCCTCGAGGCCGGCCAGGTGGGGCAGCAGCGAGGTCTGGATCGCCTGGAAGAGCTGGAGCGGGGCCCGGGTGATGAGCAGGACGTTGAACACGATCCCGGCGAGCACCCGGTTGGCCGAGGTGGCCGCGACGGTCAGCACGGCGGCGTTCAGCAGCGTCTGCTCGGCGAGCTGGATCCCCGAGACGGCGAGCGCGAAGCCGGTCCCGCCGCGCAGGGACACGGTCGCAGCGTCGTCGGCCGCTGGGGGGGAGTCCTCGGAGTTTTTGGAGCGGTTGCGGGCAAAGGCGGCCGGCACGACGAAGAGAGAGACGAACGGCGCGGCGGCGATCCCCAGGGCGACGGCCGACTGGCCGCTGGCGAGACCGACGGCCACGGCCAGGGCGAAGGCGACCCGCGAGGTGGCCTCCATCAGCACGAGGCCTCCGTAGAGGCCGAAGTACTGGTGGCCGGCCAGCCAGCCGCGGGCGAAGTAGCTGGCCGCGTAGGCGAGCGTCCCCACCACCAGCACCCAGTAGAGGGCCTGCGACCCGTCGAAGACGCCGTTGGCCACGGTGTCGTGCAGGGCCAGGGCGACAGCCAGGAAGATCAGGGCGAACGCGGCCTGGATCGTCATCGGCACGCGCATCGCCTGGCCGGCCAGGCCGCGCGCCCGGCGGTCGGCGATCGTCCGCGACAGCAGCTGCTCGATCGGCCGGTAGATGACCGAGATGATCACGAACATCACCGACCAGAGCAGGTCGATCCGCTTGGCGTCGACCGCCGGCAGGACGTGGCTGGCGATCGAGAAGAAGGCGAACGTCAGGACGCCGGTCGCGGCGATGCCGATCGACAGGATCCGCGCGCCGCTCGCGTAGGAGCGCGGAGCGGTCTCGACCGCGGCCGAGGCCACTAGAGGCGGACGAGGAGCATCGTCCACGGGAAGGGCGAGCGCGCTTCGACGACCTCGCCGTGGCGGGCGAGCAGCCGCTCGAAGCCGCCCTTGCTCCAGTGGTTGACGTGGCCGGGCGTGTTGCCGAGCTCGCGTACGTAGGCCCCCCGCGCCAGGTTCAGCCCGCGCCAGAGCGGCTCCCGGGGGACCGAGACGAGGAGGTGGCGCTCGGCGCAGCGGGCCATCTCGGCCACGGTGTGCTCGGGGTCGGGGACGTGCTCGAGCACCTCGATCGCGCTCGCCAGGTCGAACTCGCCGTCGGCGAACGGGAGGTTCTCGGCCTTCTGGACCATGTAGGCCAGGTTGGGGGCCGCCCGCTTGGCCCATTCGGCGTGCAGCAGCGGGTCGTCGAGGTCGAGGCCGACGACCCGTCCCGGGGCGATCCGCTCCGCCCAGCGGTGGGTCAGGACGCCCTCGCCGCAGCCGACGTCGAGCAGCGAGCGGGGGGCGGCGGTGGCGAAGAGCTCGTCGAGCGTCGCCTCGAAGCGGGTCATCAGGCGGCGGACGACCGGGTTGGTCGAGCCGTACTTGTCGTAGGTGTTGCCGGTGACGATCCCCTCGGACGACGTCGTGGTGGCGGTCATACCTCGATCGTCTCGAGTTTGCCCGTGGCCGCGGCGCTGGCCGCTCCGGTGGTCGGCGCGACCCCGGTCTCGCCGGCCCCCGGCTCGTAGTGCGACGGGGCGACACCGATCTTCAGCTCGATCCGCCGGACCCGCTCCAAGGTCCGCTGGGTCATCACCCGCTGGGCGCTCAGCAGGTCGCCGATCACGCCGAGGGCGGCCAGCACCACGGCGGCGTTGAACAGCACCGCCCCGAGGATCAACGACTGCACGTGGCCCTTGCCGCCGCCGGCCAGGTAGAAGTAGGTGAAGCGACCCCAGACGATCAGGGCGACCAGGCCGACGAGGCCGGCGGCGCCCCAGAAGACGCGCAGCGGCTCGTACTGGGAGTAGATGCGGAAGATCGAGACCGCGTTGCGCCGGACGTAGGCGCCCATCGACGGGAAGAGGCGCGACTCCCGCGTCTGTGGGTTGGTCCGCACCGGCACATGGTCGACGGCGACGAGGAGCTTGCCCGCCTGGATGATCGTCTCGAGCGTGTAGGTGAACTTCGAGACGACCACCATCTGGATCGCCGCCTCCCGGTTGTAGGCCCGGAACCCGGACGTCGTGTCGGGCACGGTGGTCGACGACGCCCGGCGCACGACCCAGGAGCCGAGGCGCTGGAGGAGGATCTTGAAGGCCGAGAAGTGCTCGATCGAGCTGACCACCCGGTCGCCGACGACCATGTCGGCCCGGCCGTCGGCGATCGGTTCGACCAGCTTGCCGACGTCGCCGCCGTGGTACTGGTTGTCGGCGTCGGTGTTGACGATCACGTCGGCCCCGAGCTTCAGGCAGGCGTCGAGCCCGGCCTGGAAGGCGAGGGCCAGGCCCTTGTTGTTGGTCAGCTTGACGATGTGGTCGACGCCGTGGGCCCGGGCGACCTCGATCGTCCGGTCGGTCGACCCGTCGTCGATGACCAGCCACTCGACCCGCTCGAAGCCGGGCAGCTCGCGGGGGAGGTCGGCCAGCGTCGCGGGAAGCTGCTCGGCCTCGTCCTTACAGGGAATTTGGATGATCAGCTTCATGGATGTGCGCTCGGGCGGATGCGCGGCCGGGGGCGCCCGCGGGCCGGCGGACAAGCGGATCTTACGGCGTCGACCGTGCCGTAGACTGGCCCGCCAGTATCCCAGAGATGCGACGGCGCGCCAAGTACGGTCCGCCGCCCGCCGCGCTCTGAACCGACCCGATGGAATTAGCGACGACGCTCACCCGGCCACGCACCGGGCCTGCCTGGCTGGCGCGGCTGTTCGCCGTGCCGGCTGCCATCTGGGCCAAGCTCGCCTTCGCCGCGATGTCGCTGGCCGCCCTCGTCGGCTTCTTCGTCTACCCGACCTATCCGGTCTACGACTCCGTCTACTCGCTGCTCTGGGGACGCGAGGCGGTCCATCTCCAGCCGCTCACCTTCCAGGTCTACCGGGCGCCGACCGAGCACCCGCTGTCGATCGCCTTCAGCGCCGTGCTCGCCGCGCTCGGCCCGTACGCCGAGCGGCTGATGATCGCCGCGACGATCGCCTCCTTCCTCATCCTCGCCGCCGGCCTCTACCGGCTCGGACGCCTGGCCTTCACGCCGCTGGTCGGGGCGGCCGCCGTCGTGCTGCTGCTGACCCGCTTCAACCTCAGCTTCCTCGCCGTCCGCGGCTACGTCGACATCCCCTACATGGCGATCGTGGTCTGGGCGGCCGCGCTCGAGGCCGAGCGGCCCCGGCGCGGGACGCTCGTCTTCGTCTTCCTCCTCGCCGCCGAGCTCCTGCGTCCCGAGGCGTGGATCCTCGCCGGCCTCTACTTCCTCTGGTGCGCTCCGCCGGCCTCCTGGGGGCGGCGCGCCTTCTACGCGGCGCTCGTCGCCGCCGGCCCCGTGCTCTGGGCCGGGCTCGACCTGCTCGAGACCGGCGACCCCCTCTACTCGCTGCATTCGACGAGCAACCTGGCCGGGTCGCTCGGCCGGGCCACCGGACTCGGGTCGGTTCCGGGCCTGCTCTGGCAGTACCTCGTCCGGCTCGACAAGACGCCGCTCCTGGTGGGGGCGATCGCCGGCCTCGTGCTCGCCGTCTGGCTCGTGCCCAGGCGCGTGTGGATGCCGCTCGCCCTGCTGGTCATCGGCCTGGCCACGTTCTTTCTGATCGGCGCGGCCAGCCTGTCGGTGATCGACCGCTACCTGCTCGTGCCGGCGCTGATGGCGCTCGTCTTCTGCGCCGTCGCCCTGGCCGGCTGGACGATGCTCGAGCCCGGCGGCCTCCTGCGCCGGCTCTGGGCGCTCGGAGCGGCGCTGCTGCTCGTCTACGGCGCCGCCAGTGCGGCGACGACGCTCAGCGTGCAGAAGATCCAGACCGAGCTCGGCTTCCGCAGCGACTCGCACACGGCGCTGGCGGCGATCCTGCGCAACTCGAGGGTCCAGGCCGGCCTGCGCTGCGGGCCCCTGATCGTCCCCAATCACAAGCTCGTTCCCGACGCCCGCTGGATCCTCCATCGCGGTCCCGGCGGCGTGATCCCCCTCAGCGAGGCGCTCAGCCTGAGCAAGGCGGGCCGGCCGCAGCTGCTGGCCCAGACCGGTCGCGGAGTCCAGCTCGTGGCCACCGACCTGGCCATCCTGCGCCAGGCGCTGGTCGACGCCACCGACGATCCCCGCGAGCAGGAACCGCTGGCCGGCTTTGACCGCGTGGCCCGAACCCAGTATTACGGGGCCTACGTGCACTGCTGATGGCCGCCGCCGCTATCCCTCACCCGACGACGCTCGACGACGGCCATCACGATCCGCCGCCCCGCCGCGCCCTCAACTGGTCCGACCGCGACCATCGGCTGCGCTGGGGCCTGGCCATCGCCGGCGTGCTCGGCGTAGCGCTCGGCCTGCGCCTCTGGGGGATCAAGCAGGGCCTGCCGTTCGCCTACAACGCCGACGAGAACTCCCACTTCGTCCAGCACGCCGTCGCCCTCTTCACCCACGGGCCGAACCCGAACTACTTCAACAACCCGCCGGCCTACACCTACCTCCTCTACCTGGTCTACGGCGTCTACTACGGCGGCGGCCACGCCCTGTCGCAGGCGATGGCCGCCCACCCGACCGAGGTCTTCGTGATCGCCCGGGTGGTCGCCGGCGTGCTCGGCACGATCGCCGTCTGGCTGCTCTATCTCTGCGGCAGCCGCCTCTTCAGCCGCCGGACCGGCCTCCTCGCCGCCGGCCTCCTGGCCGTCGGCTTCCTGCCCGTCTTCTACTCGCACCTGGCGCTCAACGACGTGCCGACGCTGGCGCCGGTCGCCCTCTCCCTGTGGGGGACGGCGGGCATCCTGCGCTTCGGCCGCCGGCGCGACTACGTGATCGCCGGGGTGGGGCTCGGCCTGGCCGCCGCGACCAAGTACACCGGCGGCATCGTCCTGGCGCCGCTGGTGGCCGCGGCCTTCGTCCAGCTCGGCGACGGCAACCGCAAGCGGGCGAACGCCGCGCTGATCGGCACGGCGCTGGCCGGCGTGGTCGCCCTGGCCGCCTTCCTGATCGCCAACCCCTACGCCCTGCTCGACTACGGGGCCTTCGCCAACGGGATCCTCCACCAGTCGGCGGCCAGCGACGACGCCACGGGCAAGCTCGGCCTGACCCACGGCAGCGGCATCACCTACTACCTGTGGACGCTGACCTGGGGCCTGGGCTGGGTGCCGGCCCTGGCCGCGCTCGGCGGGGCGGTGATGCTGCTCTTCGAGGACCGCAAGCTCGCCGCCCTGCTGATCCCGGCGATCCTGATCTTCCTCATCTTCATGGGCTCCCAGGGCCGCTACTTCGGTCGCTGGCTGATGCCCGTGCTGCCCATCTTCTGCCTCATCGCCGCCCACGCCGTGCTGCGGGCGGCCGACTGGCTGGCCGGGCACACGGCGCCCGAGTTGCGCCCGACCCTGATCGCGCTCGCCGTCGTGGCCCTCTGCGGCCAGGCGGTCGTCCACAGCGTCCACTCCGGCCTCGTCCTGTCGCGCGCGGACACGCGCAACCAGGCGCGGGCGTGGCTGGTGGCCAACGTGCCGCTCGGCCGGCACATCGTGGTCGAGCCCGTCGTCCCCGACCAGTGGGCGCAGGACGTCGGCCACGTGACGGCGCTGACGCCGAACGGCTACCGCTGGCTCAAGTTCACGGCGCTGCGGACGCAGCTCGCCTCCGACGGGACGCTGAAGATGGGCGCCGGACCGGTGGTCAACATCGAGAACTACGAGCGCACGCTGCGGCCCGAGCTCGTCAACCTCTACGAGCAGAACGGCTACTGCTGGGTGGTCACCGGGTCGACCCAGTTCGGCCGCGCCGAGGTCGACCCCCACCAGGTGCCGCAGGCCATCGCCTACTACCAGGAGCTCAAGCGCCAGGGGACGCTCGTCTTCCGGGCCACCCCCTACAGCAAGGGCAAGGGGCCGGTGCCGTTCAACTTCGACTGGGCCTTCGACTACTACCCGCTCGACTACGCCCATCCCGGGCCGACGATGAACATCTACCACCTGACCGGCGGGCTCTGCGCCGGCACCGGGTAGAGATCGATCTCGAAGCCGGCCGGACTCGACGGGCATCAGGCGCGTCGGCCGCTCGCGCGTCGGTGACAGGTGTCGCCCCCCCGAGCGCCATGGGCCCGCCGCCGGCGCCCTCAATTTGACAGACATAAACGGGGACCCGTAGCATGTGCGTCGGCGCGCGCACGCGCCTGGGAGGGTATTCACACACGGGGAGTGGAATGTCTCGTTTTGCGTCTGGCTTCGCCCGTGGTTCTCGTAGGCGAGTCGGCCGATCGCTCGCGACAGGCCGGAGCGCGACCGTTTCGGCGATCCTGCTGTTCGCGCTCCTCGGGGCCATGACGGCCCCGGCCGCCGGGGCGGTCCTCCCGGGCAACGGCGAGCCCAAGTTCTGCGGGGGGTGCAATCCACCGCTCCTCCCCGGCCGCGGCGTCGTCATGGGCGCCCCCGGGATGCCCGGGGCGATCACGATCACCCCGATCTACTGGGCGCCCGCCGGCTACAGCTTTCCCGCTGCCTACACCGCCGTGATCAACCAGTACGTGACCGACATCGCCGCGGCCAGCGGCGCACTCGACAACGTGTACTCGATCGACACCGAGTATTCGAGCATCCGGTACACGATCGCCGCCGGAGATCCGGTGGGCGACGCGAAGCCGTTCACCCGGGACTGCACTCCCGACACCGGCTTCACCGCCTGCGTGGGCGACGCCCAGATCCAACGCGAGGTGGCGGCCGTGGTCGCCGCCAACGGCCTGCCCGCCGACCTGGCTCACCTCTACCCGGTGTTCTTCCCGCCCCACGTCGAGACGAGCATGCAGGGCCAGAAGGGCCTCGAGAAGTCGAAGAGCGACTTCTGCGCCTACCACTCGGCCACCGCCACCACCAACCCCGTCGTCTACGGCGTGGAGCCCTATGCCGACAACTGCCCGAACGGCCAGAATCCCAATCGGGCCATCGGCGGGACCGACCCGGCGGCCGTGGCCGCGAGCACGGCCGGCGACTCGGCGGCCGACACGCTGAGCCACGAGGTCATGGAGTCGATCACCGACCCGACCCAGGCCGGCTGGACCGACTCGGTCGGCAACGAGAACGGGGACATGTGCAACTCCAACTACGGGATCCCGCTCGGGTCGGTCGACCCCAACAACACCGACACCACCCGCTTCAACCAGGTGATCAACGGCGACATGTACTACACCCAGAACAACTTCAGCAACACCCTGTTCGGCACCGACGGCGCCTACACCGGCTGCGCCCAGAGCGAGAGCCAGGTCCAGGCCGGGGCGACGGGCGCCCTGCGGACGGGAGCGGCTCGGGCGTCCGCGGCGGCAACCAAGGCGCCGCCCGAGGGCCTCAGCCCCGGAGCCGGCCTCAACGCGGTCATCGTCGAGGCCGCCAGCCACGAGCTGCCGACGCCCGGGAGCACCACGCCGATCACCGTCACGGTCGTCAACGACCAGGGCGACCCGGTGACCGGCGACGACGTCACCTTCCGTCTCGGCACCGCGCGCGGCACCGACGGCACCTGCGGCACCCTCAGCCAGCCGGGAGGCACGACCAACGCCGACGGGATGCTCACGCTGACCTACACGTCGTCGGCCGCCAACGTGGCCTGCGACGTGATCGCCATCGAGGGCGCCAGCGGCCAGTCGGATCAGACCCAGATCGAGCAGGGAACGGCGGCGCAGACCGCACCCCGCCTCGAGGCTAGCCTGCCCGCCTCGCTGACCGCCGGCGGGCCGCCGGTCACCTTCACCGCCGTGGCCAGCAACCCCTCGGTCGATCCCCTCCCGCACGCCCGGATCGACGTCATCGTCACCGACAGCTCGATGCAGGGCGTGCGCGCCGACCAGCTCCACCTCGCCTACGCCAGCTCGGCCACCCACGGGCAGTTCGTCGCCGTGCCGCTGATCGGCAGCACGGCGGCCAACGACCAGATCGAGGGCGTCCTGCCGTCCGAGGTCGGGACCACCATCCCCGCCCAGGGCCACGAGACGTTCGTGCTGCGCCTGTCGCTCGACGCCGGCGTCCCGAGCACGGCGGCCACGGGCAACCGGCTCCAGCCCGAGCTCGACCTCTCGCAGGTCAACCCGGGCGATGGCTCCGCGACCGTCCTCGACGCCGTGACCGGCGAGGTGGCGATCCAGGCGCCGGCCAGCCGCACGACGCTGGTATGCTCCCCGGCCACGGTCGCGGTCGGAGAGGCCTCCACCTGCCAGGCCACGGTCACCGGCGCGTCGCATCCGTCGGGCTCGGTGAGCTTCACCAGCGACTCGAGCGGCAGCTTCAGCGCCACCAGCTGCACGCTCGCCCCGATCGGCGGGAACCAGGCCGCGTGCCGCGTGACCTACACGCCGCGGGCGGTCGGGAGCGGCTCGCACCGGATCGTCGCCCGCTACTCCGGCGATGCCCTCGACGCCGCGAGCTCGGCCGCGACCACCGTCACGGTCCCCGTCGGTCCGAGCACCACGACCGTGGTCTGCGCGCCGGCGAGCGTCCGCGTAGGCCAGACCAGCACCTGCGCGGCCACGGTGACCGGCGGGACGCACCCGACGGGGACGGTCACGTTCGCCAGCAACTCGAGCGGCACCTTCAGCGCGGCGAGCTGCGCGCTGGCGCTGATCGGCGGCAACCAGGCCCGCTGCTCGGTCGGCTACACGCCGCGCGCGGTCGGGAGCGGAACCCACGTGGTCTACGCCGACTACTCGGGCGACGCCGGGAGCCCGCCGAGCCACGGCAGCGCAACGATCACGGTCACACCCTAGGGACAGCCTCGCCGCAGCCGCGGCGCCCCTTGCTGCGGGGCGCCGCGGAGGACGGCTACCCTGGGATGGTGGGAGACGACGGCCGCCAGTTGAGGCCGGGCGATCTGTTCGCCGGCTACCGGATCGAGTCGCTCGCCGGGCGCGGGGGGATGGGCCTCGTCTACAAGGCGTGGCAGCTGCGACCGGAGCGGATGGTCGCGGTCAAGGTGATCATGCCCGAGCTCGCCGGGGATCCCGACTTCCGGGCGCGCTTCGAGCAGGAGGCGTCGCTGGCCGCGCAGATCGAGCATCCGAACGTGATCCCGATCTATGGGGTGGGCGACGAGGACAGGCTGCTGTACATCGCGATGCGGTTCGTCGAGAGCAACGACCTCGGGCACCTGCTGCGCGCCCACGGGCGCCTCGGGCCGGCGCACGCCGCGCGTCTCGTCGGTCAGGTCGCGGCGGCGCTGGATGCGGCGCACGCGCGGGGGCTGGTCCATCGGGATGTCAAGCCGGCGAACGTCCTGGTCACCGGGGCGGCGCCCGACGAGCACCTCTACCTGACCGATTTCGGTCTGACCAAGCGGGTGGCCGACTTCGGTGGTGGGGGGATGACGGCGACCGGTGGGTTCGTGGGGACGCTCGATTACATCGCCCCGGAGCAGGTCAGCGGCCGGCCGGTGGACGGGCGGGGTGACGTCTACGCCCTCGGGTGCGTCCTCTACCAGCTGCTGACCGGCGTGGTGCCCTTCCCGCGCGACCAGGAGGTGGCGAAGATCTTCGCCCACCTGAGCATGGCTGCGCCCGAGCCGAGCGGCGTCGTCCCGGGTCTGCCGGCGGCGCTCGACGAGGTCGTGGCCCGGGCGATGGCCAAGGATCCCGACGAGCGCTTCGCCTCGGCGGGCGAGCTCGCGCGCGCGGCGTGGGCGGCCTGCGGCGGCGCCCCCGGGCCGGCGACCGCGCCGAGCGCGCCGGCCCCGACCGCGGTCGGCGGCCGGTCAGCCGGGCCGACGGCCGCCGGCCCGGGCACGAGGGCGGCGACCACGTCCGGGGCGGGGGCCCGCGTGCGCTTCGGGCTGCCCCTGCCGGCGGCCCACTTCACCGGCCGCAGCGCCGAGCTCGAGGCGATCGCCGAGGCGCTGGGAGCGCCCGAGCGGTCGGTCGTCACCCAGGTGCTCACCGGTCTCGGCGGCGTCGGCAAGAGCCGGCTCGCCGCGCGCTACGTCCATGAGCACGTCCGCGACTACGACATCGTCGCCTGGATCCACGCCGAGGACGGCGGCGTCGCCGCCCTCGCCGAGCTGGCCGGCGTCCTCGGCGTCGCGGTGGCGCCCCTGACCGTCGCCGAGCGGGCAGCCGAGGCGCTCCGCTGGCTGAGCGCGTGCGACGAGCGCTGGCTGCTCGTGCTCGACAACGTGGCCGGCCCCGAGCAGCTCCGCGACTGCTGCCCCAGCGCCGGCAACGGGCGCGTCATCGTCACCACCCGCGACCGGGGGATGGCCCAGTTCGGCGCGGCGCTCGCCGTTGGCGTGTTCGACGAGCGGACGGCCGTCGACTTCCTCCTCGCCCAGGCCGGAGCGGGCGGCGATCGCGCCGGGGCGACCCGGCTCGCGCGGGCGCTCGGGTGCCTGCCGCTGGCGCTGTCGCACGCCGGCGCCTACTGCGCCGCGGGGACGAGCTTTGCCGACTATCTCGAGCTGCTGGGGGTGCTGCCGGCGGCTGACCTGTTCGACAGCCACCCGGAGGCCTCCTACGAGCAGACGGTCGCCTCGACCTGGCAGGTCTCGATCGAGGTGGCGGAACGGCAGGCGCCGCTGGCCGGGCGGGTGCTCACGATGGCCGCCTACCTCGCCCCCGACGCGATTCCCCGCAATCTCTTCGAGGTGCTGCTCGACGACCCGGCGACGGCGCTCGGACGCAAGCGCCTGGCCGACGCGCTCAACGCCCTCCACCGCCTCAGCCTGGCCGAGGTCGATCGGGCGACGGTGAGCGTCCATCGGCTGCTCCAGAAGACGATTCGCGACGATCCCGAGGTGCGCGCCGCCGGCGGCGGCGCGCTGAGCGCCCTGGCCGCCGTGGCCGCCGCGTTCCCGCGCGACTACGGCGACCCGACCACCTGGCCGGAGTCCGAGCGGCTGCTGCCCCACGCGCTAGCGTTGGCCGGCGGCCTGGCCACGCCGCCGCTCGAGGCGGGCGAGCGGCTCGTCGATCTGCTCAATCACGTCTGCCACCACCTGCTGGTCGCGGATCCGGGTGCGCGGGCCCTCGCGGCCGCGACGGTGACGAGCGACTGCGCGCAGCGGGTGGTCGGCCCCGGGCACCTCGGTGCGCTCGTCGCCGCCACCAACCTCGCCGACGCCACCTACGAGGTCGGGGAGATCGCGGCGGCCGTGGCGCTCCTCGAGCCGGTGCTCGCCGACTGCCTGCGGATCCTCGGACCCGAGCACGAGCACACGCTGACCGTCCGCCGCTACCTCTCGCAGTACCTCTACGAGGCCGGGCGCACCCCTGAGGCGATCGCCCTCGAGGAGGAGGTGCTCGCCGACTGCGAGCGGATCCTCGGGCCCGAGCACCGTGAGACGATCGGGAGCCGGGCGAGCCTGGCCTGCTTCTACTGCGCGGTCGGACGGATCCCCGACGCGATCCGGCTCGAGGAGCGGGTCCTGGCCGACAACACGCGCCTCCTCGGCCCCGAGCACTTCGAGACGCTGATCGCCCGCAGCAACCTCGCCAGCTCCTACTACGCGGCCGGGCGCACGGCCGAGGCGATCGACCGCCGGGTGGCCGTGCTCGCCGACGTCGAGCGGATCCTCGGCCCCGAGCATCGCCTGACCAGCACGGCCCGGGCCAAGCTCGCGCTGTCCTATCGCGACGCCGGCCGCACCGGCGAGGCGGTCGAGCTCGAGGAGCGCGTGCTCGCCGATCAGGAGCGGCTCCTCGGCGCCGCGCATCCGCTCACCCTGGCCGCCCGCGCCAACCTCGCGGTCACCTACCGCGAGACCGGCCGCAGCGGCGAGGCGATCGAGCTCGGCCAGCGCCTGGTCGCCGACCGCGAGCGGATCCTCGGGAGCGTGCATCCCGAGACGCTGAGGGCCCAGGGCGACCTCGCGGCCGCCCTCCAGCGCGCCGGTCGGATCGGCGAGGCGATCGCCGTGGGCGAGAGCGCGGTCAGCAGCTGCGTCGAGATGCTCGGACCCGAGCACCCGGGGACGGTGGCCGCCAATGACATCCTCGCCGCCTGCCGCGAGGCCGCCGTGCGCCCGGCGCACGCCGCCGGATCGGACCCCGGCACGCGGGAGCCGCCCGGCTGACGAGGTAGCTTCGCCGGGCCTGCGAACATGGGCCGCGACGCCGGTGCGCCCGTGCGGGGGCTCGGCAGAGCGATCGACAACAGAGGAGAGATACGTTGAGAGAACACGTACGCGGCCTGACCGTGGGGCTGGCGCTGCTGGCGCTCGCCTCCGGGCCGCTCGCCGTGGCCCAGGCCGACGGCGGCCAGAGCATCGCCCAGCCCGGGTCCGGCTCGACGGCGACCCAGCCCGGCCAGAGCGTCATCCAGCCGGCGGGGGGCGCGCAGACCGTGAGCCAGCCGGGCCAGTGCGTGGCTCAGAGCCCGACCGGCCAGGGCGTGACCGGGGGAGGACAGGCGGTGGCCCAGGGAGCCGGGGGCTCGTGCACGCCGGGGTTCGTGCCGCAGCCGGTGGGCGCGCACCTGACGCACGCGAAGGTCCTGCGCGCCGGCCGCCGGCCGGCCGCGTCCAAGCACCGCCACCGAGCAGGCTGAGGCCTGCGGCCCGCGCGCGCTGCCCCCGTCCTGCGCGGCCGGGGCGGCGCCGCGGGTCCGGACCCGGCCCGTCCGGCCGATCGTGTCATCCTCCATGGAGATGGCGATCTGCACCGAGACCGATCGGATCCACCTCGAACGCGCGATCGACTTGGCCGAGAACGGCCTGGGCCAGGTGAACCCGAATCCGGTCGTCGGGGCCGTGATCGCCCGCGGCGCGGAGTGCCTCGGCGAAGGCTGGCACGAGGAGTACGGCGGCCCCCACGCCGAGGTCAACGCGATCCGCGCGTGCGGCGCGGCCAGCCTCGACGGGGCGACCCTCTACGTCTCGCTCGAGCCGTGCTGCCACGCCGGCAAGACGCCGCCGTGCACCGACGCGATCGTCGCCGCCGGGATCCGCCGCGTGGTCCTGGCCAGCGACGACCCGACGCTCAAGGCCTCCGGCCGCGGACCGGGCATCCTCCGCGACGAGGGGGTCGAGGTCATCGTCGCCGACGCCGACCTCGCCCGCCGGGCGCGACTGGCCAACCAGGCCTTCCGCAAGCACGCCCGTACCGGCCGGCCGTGGGTCCTCTTCAAGTCGGCGATGACGCTCGACGGGAAGGTCGCGACCGCGGCCGGCGACTCGAAGTGGATCTCCGGCGAGGAGAGCCGCCGCCGGGCCCACGAGTGGCGGGCGTCGGTGGACGCCGTCGCCGTCGGCATCGGCACCGCCCTCGCCGACGACCCGCTCCTGACCGCTCGCCTCGACAGCGTCCACCGCCAGCCGCGGCGCGTCCTGTTCGACTCCCTGGCCCGGGTTCCGCTGAGCTCCCACCTGATCGCGGTGGCCAGCGAGGTGCCCCTGACCGTCGTCGTCTCCCGCGCCGCGCCGCGCGCCGAGACCGACGCCCTCGAGGCGGCCGGTGTCGAGGTGCTGGTGGCCACCGGGCAGAACGAGCCGGCCCGCGTCCGCTCGGCGCTCGACCAGCTCGGCGCCCTCGGCGCCGCCTCGGTCCTGCTCGAGGGCGGCCCCCACCTGGCCGGAGCGTTCCTCGACGCCGGCGAGATCGACGAGGTCCGGCTGTTCCTGGCGCCGATCCTGCTCGGCGGGCGCAGCGCCCGCGATCCGCTCGAGGGCGAGGGTGTCGAGAGGATCGCCGAGGCGACCCAGGCCCTGACCTTCGACTGCGAGCGCGTCGGCCACGACCTGCTGGTGTCCGCCCGCCTGCGGGAGTGGTGATGTTCACCGGGCTCGTCGCCGATCTGGGCACGGTGGCCGCGGTCGCCGCGAACGGGGACGGGTCGCGCCTGCGCATCGAGACGGCGCTCGCGGCCGACCTGCGACCGGGCGACTCGGTGGCCGTCAACGGCGTCTGCCTGACCGCGCTCGTGCCCGACGCCGCGTCCTTCGAGGCGGACGTCGTGGCCGAGACGCTGCGCCGCTCGTCGCTCGGACAACTCTCGCCGGGCGAGCGCGTCAACCTCGAGCTGCCGCTCCGGGCCGCCGATCGGATGGGCGGCCATGTCGTGCTCGGGCACGTCGACGGCCTGGGCGAGGTGACGCGGGCGACGGCGGACGGCGAGCTGACCGTGGCCGTCGACCCGGCCCTCCTGCGCTACGTCGTCGAGAAGGGGTCGATCGCCCTGGACGGGGTGAGCCTGACGGTGGCCGCCGTCGATGCGTCCTCGCTGCGCGTGGCCCTGATCCCCGAGACCCGCCGGCGCACGACCCTCGGGGCGCTCGCGCCCGGCCACCGGGTCAACGTCGAGGTCGACGTGCTGGCCAAGCACCTCGAGAAGCTGGTGGCCGCGTGATGCCCCCCGAGGTCGCGGCGACGCCGTTCGCCACCATCGACGAGGCGATCGAGGAGATCCGCCACGGCCGGATGGTGGTCGTCTGCGACGACGAGGACCGCGAGAACGAGGGCGACCTCGTGCTCGCCGCCGAGTTCGCCACGCCCGAGACGATCAACTTCATGGCCAAGGAGGGGCGCGGCTGGATCTGCCTGGCGCTGACGCCCGACCGCTGCGACGAGCTCGGCCTCGACCTGATGACGGCCAAGAACGAGTCGCCCCTCCAGACGCCGTTCACGATCACGATCGAGGCCCGCGAGGGAGTCACCACCGGCGTCTCGGCTCACGACCGGGCCCACACCATGCGCGTGGCCATCGACCCCCGGACGCGCCCGGGCGACCTCGTCCAGCCGGGCCACGTCAACCCGCTGAAGGCCAAGCCCGGCGGCGTGCTCGAGCGGACGGGCCACACCGAGGCCAGCGTCGACCTTGCCCGCCTCGCCGGCCTGACGCCGGCGGGGGTGATCTGCGAGGTGATGAACGACGACGGCTCGATGGCCCGCGTGCCCGACCTCGTCGCCTACACCGAGCGCCACGGCCTGAAGATGATCACGATCAAGGATCTGATCGCCTACCGGCGGCGCAACGACAAGCTCATCGAGCGCGTCGTCTCGACCCGTCTGCCCACCGGCTTCGGACTCTTCGACGCCGTCGGCTACCGGTCGCTGGTCGACGACAAGCACCACGTCGCCCTGGTCAAGGGCGAGGTGGCCGGCAAGGCCGACGTCCTCGTCCGCGTCCACTCCGAGTGCCTGACCGGCGACGTCTTCCACTCGCTGCGCTGCGACTGCGGCGAGCAGCTCGAGTCGGCGCTGACCATGATCGACCGCGAGGGGGAGGGCGTCCTGCTCTACCTCAGCCAGGAGGGCCGGGGCATCGGCCTGCTCAACAAGCTCCGGGCCTACCGTCTCCAGGAGGACGGCCTCGACACCGTCGAGGCCAACGAGCGCCTCGGCCTGCCCGTCGACCTGCGCGACTACGGCATCGGCGCCCAGATCCTCGTCGACCTCGGCCTGAGCTCGATCCGGATCCTGACCAACAACCCGAAGAAGATCCGCGGCCTCGAGGGCTACGGCCTGTCGGTCAGCGCCCAGATCCCGATCGAGCACGCGCCGAACGAGCACAACGAGGCCTACATGCGCACCAAGGCCGAGAAGATGGGGCACACCCTCCATCACCAGGGACTGAACCTCGACGCCGAGCTCCTGCGGGCCGAGCGCGAGCACGACCGCGAACGCGGACGCGACCGCGACCGATGAGCCCGCGGCCGCCGGACGGTGGGCCGGTCGCCCGCCGCTTCGCGGTCGTCGTCGCCCGCTTCTACGCCGAGCTCGCCGACCGCCTGACCGCCAGCGCGCTCGACGCCTTCGCCGGGGCCGGCGCCGAGGCCGACGTCTACGACGTGCCCGGCGCGTTCGAGCTGCCGCTCGCCGCCCTCTACGCCGCCCGCACGGGGCGCTACGCCGGCGTCGCCTGCCTCGGGGCGGTGATCCGCGGTGAGACCTCCCACTACGACCACGTCTGCGCGGAGACGGCCCGGGGGATCGGCGAGGTGATGCTCGCCACCGGCGTGCCCTGCGCCTTCGGCGTCCTCACCGTCGAGACGATGGACCAGGCGCTCGCCCGGTCGGGCGGCGCCAAGCGCGACCAGGGCCGCCACGCCGCCGAGGCCGTGCTCGCCCTGGCCGCCCTGCGCGAGCGCTTCGCCGCCGACGGCTGAGGCCCCCGGCCGCCGGCCGCGCCGCCGGTTCGGCGCGGGCGTCGCGGGTGGCGAGGACCGCTCCCCAGCAGCCACGGCGACTCGCCCGACGATGCACTACACTGCCGCACTCGATGTCCAAGGTATGCGTCAGCTGCGGTCGGAAGCCCGCCTTCGGGAACTCCCGCAGCCACTCGATGGTCGCCACCCGGCGGCGCTTCGATCCCAACCTCCAGAAGGTGCGCGTGCTCGTCGGGAAGACCGCCCGGCGCGTCTACGTCTGCACCCGCTGCCTCAAGGCCGGCAAGGTCACCAAGGCGGCCTGACCGCCGTCTCGCGGGTCGTGACCGACCCTAATCTCGTACGCTTTCGCACCGTCGTCGCCGGTGCGCTGGCCCATCTCGAGTCCCGTCGCCAGGAGGTCAACGACCTCAACGTGTTCCCCGTCGCCGACGGCGACACCGGCGACAACATGGCGCTCACCCTGCGCGCCGTGCTCGACGAGCTCGACCGTCTGGCCGCCAACGAGGACCGCACGATCGACGAGATCGGCCGCGAGGAGATCGTCGACGCCGTCGCCCGCGCCGCCCTGCTCGGGGCGCGCGGCAACAGCGGCGTGATCCTCTCCCAGCTGATCCGCGGCGCCGCCGAGGAGCTGGTCAGCCGGCCGGGCGAGCTCGTCGACCCGGTGCTGATCGGCGCGGCCATGGCCCGGGCCGCCGACCGCGCCTACGCATCGGTTCGCGAGCCGGCCG
This sequence comes from uncultured Solirubrobacterales bacterium, assembly GCA_963795745.1. GTDB lineage: Bacteria > Actinomycetota > Thermoleophilia > Solirubrobacterales > Solirubrobacteraceae > Palsa-513. The sequence goes on along the minus strand of CAWCIT010000013.1, from coordinate 452,593 downwards.
AGGGCACGATCCTCACCGTCGTGCGCGAGATGGCCCACCGCGTCGCCGGCGACCTCGCCCACAGTCCCGAGGCCCGGCTCGCCGACGACGCCCCCCCCGACGTCCAGGAGTGGGCCATCGCCACCATTCTCGCCGGGGCCGTCGAGTCGGGCGAGCAGTCGGTCAAGCGCGGGCCCGACCTCCTGCCGGTGCTGCGCGAGGCCGGCGTCGTGGACGCCGGCGGCTACGGGCTCACCGTGATCTTCGCCGGCATCGTCGCCGCCCTGCGCGGGGACGAGCCGCCGCCCCTCGAGCACCACGCCCCGGCCCGGATCAGCCACCCCCAGCACGCGTCGATCACCTACCGCTTCTGCACGAACTTCGCCGTCACCGGGCGTGATCTCGAGGCCAACCGCCACATCGACGCGCTCGAGGCGCTCGGCGACTCGGTGCTCGTGGTCGGCGACGCCCACACGCTGAAGGTCCACGTCCACACCGACGCGCCCGAGGCCGCGACCGCCGTGTTCGCCGGCATCGGCGAGGTCTCGCGTCTCGACGTCGCCGACATGCGCGCCCAGGTCGCCCACCGCCTCGCCGGCCTCGAGGCCACCGTCGGCGCCCGCTGCGGCGCCCTGGCCATCGTCTCGTGCCCCGGCCTCGCGGCCCTGTTCGAGAGCCTCGGGGCCGAGACGCTCGACGGCGGCCCGACGCTCAACCCGTCGACCTACGAGCTGCTGGCCGCGATCCACGAGATCGAGGCCGAGGAGGTCATCGTCCTGCCCAACAGCCCCAACGTGATCATGTCCGCCGAGCGGGCAGCCGAGCTCTCCGACAAGCAGGTCGTCGTCGTCCCCTCGCGCTCCCAGCAGGCCGGCCTCGCCGCCGTCGTCGCCCTCGACCCCGACCGCGGCGCCGACGAGAACGGGGCCGCCGTGCTCGATGCCCTGCGCCGCGTCCGCGCCGGTGGGGTCGCCCCGGTCGCCCGCGACGACGCCGAGGGGCGCTTTCGCGTCGGCCAGGCCGTGGGGTTCGTCGAGGAGCAGCTCGTCGCCTGGGGCGAGCCGGCGCCGACGCTGGCCGCCGTCTTCGCCGCCCTCGCCGACGGCGCCGAGCTCCTGACCTGCATCGAGGGTGCCGACGCCCCACTCACCGCCGAGGCCGTCGCCGCCCTCCTCCCCGACGGCGTCGAGTTCGAGCACAGCGTCGGCGGCCAGCCCGGCTACTGGTGGCTGGTGGCCGCCGAGTAGGGGGCGCGCAGCCCGACCCGCGGTGGCGGAGAGCTCGCGCGGACAGGACGCGGGCCGTTGGGTCGCGCCGGCGCCGTCGCGAAGCCGCGCTCCTGAACTCGGTCGTGGCGACGCTGTCGCTCTATGAGCCGAGGGTCCACGCCATCCGGCGGCTGCCATGCGGCAGCCGCCGGAGAGTTTCCGGTCGGGACCGGCGCTACGCGGCGAGGGAGCAGATTGCGTACACCGTGAACGACGAGTTGGTCGTGCTCGTGTTGTTCATGAACGCTCCCCAGCCGGTTCCGCCGCCGGTCGGGTAGCTGCTGTTGATCGACTGGGACGTTCCGCCAGCGCCGTACACCCCGCCGCCGCTCACCCTCGTGTTCGCCGGGCAGGCGACCGATCCGAAGTTCTGCTGCCCAGCGTAGTTCGTGAACGTGGTCTGAATCGTGCTCGCTGACTGAAATGCCTGCGCGGCGGGCGCCTGCTTGGCGGGGGCACCGCTGGCTGCGAGTGCGGCCCCGCTCCCGCCCAGGGCGAGGATCGCGGCGGTACCGATGATCGTCAAACGGCGGCGTGTGGGTACGGGCTTCATGGTATGTCCCCTTTGGGCGTCCATAATGGCGAGCAGGACCGCGGCAGCCCCTTTTTAGGTTGTGTGAGCTGCGGTGCGGACGCTTTGAGAGTACGCGCGCGGACCGAATTGTTGTGTGAGTTCCGTCACACGTACTCGGTCAGATGGTGAGTGATGCATCGGCGATGACCTTCGGGCCGAGCGGCGTGGCGGCCGGCGCCCGCGCGGGCCTCGTGCTGGCTGTGGGACCTGCGAATCCTCGAGGCGCGGAGCCTGGCCTGAGACCATCCACGGGGCCGCACCGGAAGCGCGTGACGCGAGCACGGGCGGGCGCCGCAGCGATCGCCGGGGCGTGCGCCGGCATTCCTGACCGCAACGACGTTCATCATGGAGCGGTAATGCCCGCCGCCACCCCGCCGACCCCGGACGCCTGCCCCCGCGCCTTTGCCGGCGGGGAGCCGCCGGCCCGCGACGCCCTGCTGCGCGCCCCGATCCGCTGGCCGCGGCCGTCGCTCCTGGCCGCGCCGGTCGACCTCAAGGGCAAGGCCGGGGAGGCGGCGGCGTCGCTCGGCCTGGAGACGGTGGGCGACCTGTTCGAGCACCTGCCCCGAGCGCGGCGCGACGCCCGGTCGATCGCCGCCCTCGGGCCGGGCGAGACGGCGACCGTGGTCGCCGTCGTGCGGTCGATCTCCGCCCGGCCGGTCCGCCGCCGGGGCATGCGCCCGCTGGTCGAGGCGACGGTGGCCGACGAGACGGCGACGATGCGGGCGACGTTCTTCAACCAGCCGTGGCTGGTCGGCCGCTATCGCCCGGGGACGCGGCTCGTCCTCCACGGCAAGCTCGAGGGTCGGGCGAGCTTTCGCGTCTCCCACCATGCGGTCACCGAGGAGGCGGTCGCCGGCGCCGGCGAGGTCTCCCACTACGCGGCCACCGTCGGGCTGTCGTCGACCCAGATCCTCGCCCTGATGACCGGCGCCCGCGGCCTTCTGGCCGAGGTCGTCGAGCCGCTCCCCGGCCGCCTGCGGGCGGCGTGCGGACTGCCCGACCGGGCGGCGGCGCTGGCGGCCGTCCACTTCGCCGAGGACGCCGACGACGCCGAGGCCGGCCGGCGGCGGCTGGCCTTCGAGGAGCTCCTGCTCACCCAGCTCGCCCTGCTCCACCGGCGGGCGCGCCGCCGGTCCGACGAGGTCGCGGTCGCCCTGGACGAGGACGGCGCCCTGACCCGGCGCTGGCTCGGCGGCGGTCTGCCGTTCGCGCTCACCGGCGACCAGGCGGCGGCCATCGAGACGATCGCCGGCGAGCTGGCCGCGACCCAGCCGATGCAGCGCCTGCTGATGGGCGAGGTCGGCAGCGGCAAGACGGTGATCGCCCTCTACGCGATGCTGCGCGCCGCCGAGCACGGGCGCCAGGCGGTGCTGATGGCCCCGACCGAGACCCTGGCCGAGCAGCACTTCGCCGCGATCCAGAGGCTGATCGGAGCCGAGAGCGTCACGCTTGCCCTGCTGACCGGGTCGACGCCGGCCGCCCGGCGGGCGGACATCCTGGCCAGGCTGGCCACCGGTGAGCTGGCGCTCGCGGTCGGTACCCACGCGCTGATCGAGCCGGCCGTCGCCTTCGCGGCGCTGGCCGTCGCCGTGGTCGACGAGCAGCACCGGTTCGGCGTGCGCCAGCGGGCGGCGCTCGACGCCAAGGCCCCGGCCGGGCGGGCCCCCCACGTCCTGCACATGACGGCGACGCCGATCCCGCGGACGCTCGCCCTCTGCCGCCACGGCGACCTCGACCAGACCCGGCTGCGCGAGCTGCCGCGCGGGCGCCAGCCGATCGACACCCATGTCGTCTCCGGCGACCGGGAGCGGGCGCGGGCCTACGAGCGCATCCGCGAGGAGCTCCGCCGCGGCCGCCAGGCCTTCGTCGTCTGCCCGCTGGTCGAGGAGGCCGACGCCGACGCCGGCGGCGGCGGGGGCTGGGGCGACGCCCGGCGGGCGACCGCCGAGGACGCCCGGGCGGCCACCGTCGAGTACGAGCGCCTGGCCGCCGGCGAGTTCGCCGACTTCCGCGTCGTGCTCCTCCACGGCCAGATGCACCACCGCGACAAGCAGGCGGCGATGGCCGCGTTCGCCGCCGGCGAGGCCGACGTGCTCGTCGCCACGTCGGTCGTCGAGGTCGGGATCGACGTGCCGAACGCGACGGTGATGGTGGTCGAGAACGCCGAGCGCTTCGGCATCTCCCAGCTCCACCAGCTGCGCGGGCGGGTCGGCCGCGGCGAGCACCGGTCGCTATGCCTGCTGTTCGGGCCGAAGGCCTCACCCCGGCTGAAGGCGCTCGCCAGCCACGCCGACGGTTTCGCCCTAGCCGAGATCGACCTGGCGCTGCGACGGGAGGGGGAGCTGATCGGGACGCGCCAGTCGGGGCTGAGCTCGTTCCGTACGGCGCGACTGCCCGAGGACGCCGAGCTGCTCGAGCGGGCCCGGGACTGGGCCGAGCGGGTGATCGACACCGATCCGGGGCTCGCCGCCCCCGAACACGCCCTGCTCGCCGAAGCCCTGGCGGTGGCCCTGGGCGCCGAGGCCGAGCGGCCGATCGCGGCGTGACCTCGTCGGTCGGGAAGCCGCCGGGCCGCGAGCGACGCTACGGTGACGCTCAGATCCGCGTGCACAGCCGAGGGGAGACCACCAGATGACGCCGAGCAACCGCATCGCCGTCTGTCCCGGCTCCTACGACCCGATCACCAACGGGCACATCGACGTGATCACCCGGGCGGCCGCCCTGTTCGACGAGCTGATCGTCGCCGTCGTGGACCAATCGGTCCGCAAGTCGGACACGGTGTTCGGGATCGACGAGCGGATCGGCTTCATCCGCGCGGCGACGGCCCACCTGCCGAGCGTTCGGGTCGAGCGCTTCCAGGCCCTGGTCGTCGACTTCGCCCGGACGAGCGGGGCGAAGGCGATCGTCAAGGGCTTGCGGGCGATCTCCGACTTCGAGTACGAGTTCGAGATGAACCAGCTCAACCGCCTCCAGGCGCCGGAGATCGAGTCGATCTACCTGATGGCGAGCCCCGAGTTCAGCTTCCTCTCCTCCAGCGGCGTGAAGGAGCTCGCCCGCTTCGGCGGCAACATCGAGCACCTCGTTCCCGCCGGAGTCGTCAAGCCCTTGCAGGAAGCGCTGAAGTCCTAGCGAATTAGATCGTGCGAGCCGTGCCTACCGCGCGCGGCGCTGACCGTTTAGGCTCTAGCTGATGGACGTCCTGGTATTGATCGACAAGCTCGACGACTTGGTGCACAACGCCAAGCCGGTGCCGCTGACCGATCAGGTCCGTGTCGACAAGGAGGAGATCTACGACATCCTCGACCAGATGCGGGCGACCATCCCCGAGGAGATCAAGCAGGCCCGGTGGATCGTCAAGGAGCGCCAGGAGATGCTGGCCGAGGCCAAGCGCGAAGCCGAGCGCCTGGTCAAGGAGGCGCGCGAGAAGCAGAACCGCCTGGTCGGCGAGGAAGAGGTGACCAAGGCGGCCGAACGCGCGGCCGAGGACATCGTCGAGGATGCCCGCGCCCGTGAGCGCGAGATCCGGCTCGGCGCGGAGGACTACGCCGACGAGATCCTCAACACGCTCGAGGTCAACCTGTCCAAGTTCATCGCCGCCGTGCAGCGCGGCCGCGAGCGCCTGCAGGGCAAGGACGAGCCGGCCGAAGTCGCCTGACCGGGCGTGCGCGATCCGCGGCCCGGCGGTATCGCTGAGCGCGCCATCCGGGCGGTTGGGCCCACCCTGCAGACCCCGCCGTAGAGCCGTTCCGCCGTCCACCCGTTAGCCGCGCCTCCTTCCGCCGTCATTGCTGCTTGGATGGCCGGCGGGGCGACTGCTGCCAGGACGGCGCAGGCGGGAGGACTTTCTAGACGGGGACAGCGCGACCTGGCCATTTGGCCAGGTACGAGGGCCCCTGCTCACGCCATGGAACGGAAACCGCGATGAGGAGTGCATGTCCCCTGCATCCATAGCCCCCGCCTCATCGGTCAACGCCCCGGCAGGTGACGCTGACCCCGATCCCATAGCCAACGCCGCGTCGCGCCTGACTCGAGCGGTCTTCGTAGCCGCGGCGGCCGGGCTCGTGCTGGCGGTCCTGGGTGCGGTTCCGGCGTGGGCGATGGTGACGCCGACCTTCTATACGACGTCGTCGCCGAGCACGATGGTCGGGTATCAGATCTTCGATCACGCGAACCTGATGAGCGCGGCGCGGGGGACCATCACCTTCCGCCTCTTTGCTCCCGGCGACACCGGCTGCGCGTCGCCGATCTTCAGCTCGACGGTCACCGTGTCCGGGTCGGGGTCTGACGACTCCGCGGTCTACGTCACCCCGGCGGCCGGCACCTACCAGTGGGTCGCCTCCTACAGCGGCGACGCCAACGACAACCCGGTCTCGAGCACGTGCGGGTCCGCGTCGCAGTCGGTCATCGTCGGCAAGGTGTCCCCCGTCGCGACGGTGGCCGCCGCCTCCAACGGCGCCGGCGCGATCCAGGGCACGACCACCCTCCAAGGCGGCTTCGCGCCGCTGGGCGGCACGATCACCTTCACCGTGACCGGCCCCAACGACACCTGGTGCGCGGGCGCGCCCGTCTATACCCACACCGTCGCGGTCAACGGCGCCGGCAACTACGCCTCCGGCTTCTACACCCCGACCGCCCCCGGCACCTACAGCTACCGCATCCGCTACACCGGCGATAACAACAACAACGGCGTCGGCCCCACCAACTGCCTCGACCAGCACAACTCGATCGCCCTCACCGCCAGCCAGATCGTGGCCTCGACCTTCACCAACCCGACCGACGGCGGCGTCAAGAGCACGACGGCGCCCTTCGCCTGGACGGCGGTGGCCGGCGCCCAGCAGTACTCGCTGTGGATCGGAACCTCGACCGGCGCCAACGACCTGGCCGCGGCCTATGTGTCCCCTTCCACCCTCTCCTACGACGTCGCGATGCTGCCGACCGGCCAGCCGCTCTTCGCCCGCCTGTGGACGGAGACCAACGGCTCCTGGTCGGTCACCCAGGACATCAGCTTCACGAGCTCCGACGGCGGCACCTTCACGACCCCGGCCGACCACCAGGCGAACGTCGCCCCCGGGCCGATGAACTGGGCCGCGACGAGCGCCGCTCAGTACTACGCCGTCTGGCTGGGCAGCACCCCGGGCGGCTACGACCTCGCCGCCGCCTCCGTCAGCTCGAGCACCACCTCCTACGAGCCGCCGCTGCCCGAGGGCAAGACCGTCTACGCGCGGCTGTGGACCATGGTCGGCGGCGCCTGGGTCCGCTACGACGACATGAGCTTCACCACCTCGGGCGGGGCGACGTTTACCGCTCCGGGCAACGGACAGACCGGCGTCGACGCCTCCCGTCCACTCACCTGGACGGCAGCCAGCGGCGCGCAGTACTACGCGGCCTGGGTCGGCACGACGCCGGGCGGCTACGACGTCGCCAGCGCCGCCGTGCCCCCCGGATCGACGTCCTATGCCCCGGCGAACCTCCCGCACGGTCGCAAGCTCTACGCCCGGGTGTGGACGATGGTCGACGGGCTCTGGGATCGCTATCAGGACATCTCGTTCACCACGGCCTGAGCGCTGATCAGAACAGCGCCCCTGGGGGTGTGGCGGCCGCGACGAGCGCGTCGATCTCGGCGACGTGCGCGCGCACCCGTGCCGTCATCGAGTCGACGATCTCGCCGGCCCGATCGATCTGGGTGCGCGCGCCGGTGAGCTGGATCTTGATCCGGCGGACATCCTCCAGCGCGGCGAGCGCCCGCTCGCACGTCTCACGGATCGACATCCCGTCGATCTGCTCGCTGGCCCCGGCCGCCCGCGCCATCAGCACCCGGGCGCGGGCCAGCGCGTAGGCGACCTGGAGCGCCAGCTGGCCGCCGTCGCCGCCGGCGGGGTCTAGCGCGACGATCAGCTTGTCGCCGTTGTACTCCCGCAGCGGGGCCATCCGCGCCGGCACCTCCGCCTCGGACGGCACCACGAGGATGCCGTAGTCGGCGCAGCGCACACCGATCGCCCGGTCGAGCTCCTCCAGCGCCTTGGGGCGGCTGAGCTGCGAGTGCTTGGCCTCGAAGACGATCCGCCCCCGCCCGGGGCCGGCGGCGCCGTCGATTACGACGACCACGTCGCCCGTCTTGCGCGTCCCCTCCAACCGGTCGCCGACCGCCTCGCAGCCGTCGCCCTGGGCGAGCGCCAGCCGGTCGACCGCCTCGTGGACGAGTTGCTCGAAGCTGCGTCCCTTGGCGGTGCCGCGCTCGTGCTCGGCCGCGACCTCGCCGAGCTTCTCGCGCTCGGCGCGCAGCTCGGTGATCTCCAGGCGCATCTCCTCCAGGCGGCTGGTCATCGCGCTCAGCTGCTCGGCCTGGCGGTCGGCGGCCTGGCGCATCATCGAAGCCGCCATCGCCTTGAAGTCCGAGAGTGGATTGCTGGCGTCGGCTGAGGAGAACTGGCGCACGAGATCCTCGCGCGACTTGGCCATCACCTCGCCGACGATCGCCCGCACCTGGTTCTGGACGGCGCCCGTCGACCCCTCGCCGAAATGACGCGCCATCACCCGCGCCACCTGCCCGTCGTCGGCGCCGAAGGCCTCGTCGACCTTGGCGTCCAGTCGCTCGGCCACCCGCCGCGCCCGATCGACGAATTCGGTCTCGAGCTCGCGGGCCGCCCGCTCGAACTCGGCGCGGACGAACTCGGCGTTGGCGCCCGTCTGCTCGCGGTCGAGCACCCGGGCGCCGATCTCGATCGCGTCGATCACGAGCTTGGTCGGGTCGTGGCCGGCCTGCTCGCGCTCGCGGACGAGGCGGACGGCGCACTCGTCGGCGACCTGGACGCCGTCGATCAGCAGTCTCTCGCCGCGGGTGCGGACCAGGGCCGGGCGCAGTGTGGTGGCAGCTTCCATCTTGCGACGATCGTAGGCCCCCCGGCGGACGTATCGCTAGCGTCCCGACGCATGGACCGCGACGGAAACTCCCTGCACCGGGTCACCGACGCCGCCCGGGCGGCGCGGACGCTGGCCGGTGCCGGGGTCCTCGCCCTCGACCGTCCCGACCGCCTGCTCCGGGCCGGGCTCGCCCTGCGGCGGTGGGGCCCGACGCCGGCCGCCGGCTACGCCGCCGCCGCCCGGCGGACCCCGGGCGCGACGGCGATCGACGACGAGGCGGGAACGCTGAGCTTCCTCGAGGTCCACGAGCGGACGAACGCCCTGGCCCGCGGGCTCCGCGAGGCCGGCGTCACCGAGGGGCGGGCGGTCGCGATCCTCGCCCGTAACCACCGCGGCTTCGTCGAGGCGGCGGTGGCCTGCGCGAAGCTCGGCGCCGACGCCGTCCATCTCAACCCCGCCTTCGCCGCCCCCCAGCTCGCCGCCGTCCTCGCCCGCGAGCGGCCGGCGGCGCTGATCCACGACGAGGAGTTCACCGCCGTGGTGGCTGCGACCGCGACCGCCACCGGGGCCGCGACCGGAACCGCGACCGGGACCGCGCGGCCGCGGTTCGTGGCCAGGAGCGGCGGGCCGCCCGGCGCGACCGGCGGCGCCCCGACCCTCGAGCAGCTGATCGCCGCCGGCGACCGCCGCGAACTGCGCCCGCCGTCGCGCCCCGGCCGGGTCGTGATCCTGACCTCCGGCACCACCGGCACCCCGAAGGGCGCCGCCCGGCGCCAGCCGCCGTCGCTGGCGCCGGCGGCGGCGCTCCTGTCGCGGATCCCCCTGCGCGCCCGCGAGCCGACCCTGATCGCCGCGCCGCTCTTCCACGCCTGGGGCCTCGCCCACTTCACGCTCGGCCTGGCCCTCTCGTCGACCCTCGTCCTGCGCCGGCGCTTCGACGCCGCCGACACGCTGGCCGCGCTCGACCGGACCGGGGCGACGGCGCTGGTCGTCGTGCCGGTCATGCTCCAGCGCATCCTCGAGCTCCTCGACGGCGGCGGCGCGGCCCCGGGCGGCGCCGGCCGGCTGCGGGTGATCGCGGTCAGCGGCTCGGCCCTCCCGGGCGGCCTCGCCGCGCGGGCGATGGACCGCTTCGGCGAGGTCGTCTACAACCTCTACGGCTCGACCGAGGTGGCCTGGGTCACGGTCGCCGGCCCGGCGGACCTGCGGGCGGCTCCGGGCACGGCGGGGACGCCGCCGCCGGGCACCACGGTCCGGCTCTACGACGATGCCGGCCGGCCGGTCGGGCCGGGCGAGACGGGACGGATCTTCGTCGCCAACGAGCTCCTCTTCGACGGCTACACCGGCGGCGGGAGCAAGCCGGTCATCGACGGCCTGATGGGCACCGGCGACGTCGGGCACCTCGACCGGGCCGGGCGCCTGTTCGTCGACGGCCGGGAGGACGAGATGATCGTCTCGGGCGGGGAGAACGTCTTCCCCGCCGAGGTGGAGGATCTGCTCGCCCGGCACCCGCTGGTCGCCGAGGCGGCGGTGATCGGCGTGGCCGACGACCGCTTCGGCCGGCGCCTGGCCGCATTCGTGGTGGCCGTCTCCGGCAGCGGGCTTGCCGAGGAGGAGGTCAGGCGCCACGTGCGCGAGCACCTCGCCGGCTACAAGGTGCCGCGCGATGTCGTCTTCGTCGCCGAGCTCCCGCGCACGGCCACCGGCAAGGTGCGCAAGCGCGACCTCTACCCTTGACGGGGACATGCCCGCGCGTGCCGACGACTTCGACCTGGCCGGCCTGGGCCTGAGCTCCGGCGAGGGGCGGCGCCTGCGGCTCACGGCCCGGATCGCCCCGCTGACCCTGGCCGGCGAGCGGTTCGTCGCCGAGCCGGCCGAGGTCGACGTCGTGCTCGACGTCTCCCGCCTGACGGGCGCCGGCTACGCCCTGCGCCTGCGCTTCGAGACGGCGATCGCCGGCCCATGCATGCGCTGCCTGGGACCGGCGGCGCCGCCGGTCGTGGTCGACGCCCGCGAGGTCGACCAGCCCGGGGCCGGGCCCGAGCTCGAGAGCCCGTACGTGACGGGAGCGGTGCTCGACCTGGCGGCGTGGGCCCGCGACGCGTTCCTGCTCGCTGGCCCCGAGCAGGTGCTCTGCCGCCCCGACTGCCTCGGCCTGTGCCCGGAGTGCGCCGCGGACCTCAATCTCGCCGGGCCCGACCACCACCACGAGCGGGCGCCCGACCCGCGTTGGGCCAAGCTCCGCGACCTCGGGCCCCCGGCCGAGGGCTGACGCCCGCCGCTGGCATAGAATCGTCGGCGGTGGCCACCGAGCAACAAGTGACCGGCGAGCATCCGGTGGCCCCGTCGACGGCGGCGGCGGCGCCCGTGCCCACGGCGGCGGACGTCCAACCGCCGGGCGAGTTCGACCTGGCGGCGCGGATCGCGACGGCCGTGGTCACCGGCGTGCCGATGCTCCTGCTCGTGGTCGCCGGCTGGCAGGCGTGGGGCGGGGCGCTCCACTGGCATGACCTGGTGATCCTGTTCGTCTGCTACTTCGCCACCGGCTTCGGGATCACCGTGGGCTACCACCGCCTGCTCACCCACCGGAGCTTCCAGACGACGCCGGTGATGCGGGGGGTGCTGGCGGCCTTCGGCGCCGCGGCGATCGAGGGGCCGCCGATCGAGTGGGTGTCCAACCACCGCATGCACCACGCCTTCTCCGACCAGGAGGGCGACCCGCACAGCCCGCATGTCGGTCGGGGCGCCGGCTGGCGTGGGGCCGTGCGCGGGCTGCTCCACGCCCACCTGGGCTGGCTCTTCACCTCGGACTTCGCCAGCGAGGAGCGCTACGCCCCCGACCTCCTGGCCGACCGGGCGGTCCGCTTCGTCGACCGGACGTTCCTCCTCTGGGTGCTCGTCGGCCTGCTCGTGCCCTTCGCGGCCGGGCTGGCCGTCACCGGCACCCTCGACGGCGGCCTGACCGCCCTCCTGTGGGGCGGAGCGGTGCGGGTGTTCCTCTTGCACCACGTCACCTTCAGCATCAACTCGCTCTGCCACTTCTTCGGCCGCCGGCGCTTCGCCACCGACGACCAGTCGCACAACCTGCTCTGGCTGGCGCCACTGTCGATGGGCGAGTCGTGGCACAACAACCATCACGCGTTTCCGACCTCGGCGGCCCACGGGATGCGCTGGTGGGAGATCGACCTGAGCGCCCTGGTCATCCGCGGGCTGCGGGCCACCGGCCTGGCCTGGGACGTGGTCGAGATCAGCCGCAAGCGGCAGGCGGCCAAGGCGGCCTGAGGCCGGCGGGCCGCCGCCCGGGCGGCCCCCGTCACCCGGGCGGCCGCCGTGCCCGGAAATCAATCCCGCGGGCTCGCCGACGCGCAGTAGACTCGCCCGGCTGCGAGCGGCGAGACGGCCGGGCGCCCGACCGGGCGACGGCCCCGCGCCGCACGATCACGACAAGCGACTTGAGGGGGTCGGCGTGTTCAATCGAGGACGGGACCGGAGCGGGCGCCGGGCGGCTCTCGCCATCGTCGGCGCGTGCGGGGCGGCGGCGGCCGTGGCCGGCTGCGGCGGGTCGGGCGGGTCGTCGACGCCGGCCAACACGATTCCCATCGGTGCCGTGTTCTCGCTCACCGGCCCGGGCGGGGTCTATGGACCGCAGCAGAAGGACGCGGTCGCGCTCGCTGTCGACGCGGTCAACGCCCAGGGCGGGGTCGCCGGCAAGAAGCTCGCGGTCACCGTCCTCGACGACGGCTCCGACAAGCAGCAGTCGGCTCAGGCGACGCAGCGGTTGATCCAGCAGGACAACGTCGTGGCCCTGCTCGGGCCGACGCTGTCGAACTCGGCGGTCGCGGCCCACCCGATCGCCGACCGGCTGCGCACGCCGATGCTCGCGGTCAGCACCACCGGCCTGCACATCGTCGGCGACTGTCCCTACCCGTGCACCTACATCTTCCGCGACAGCCTCGGCGAGGCGACCGCGATCCCGGCGAACATCCGCACCTACGTGGCGGCCGCCCACCCGAAGACCGCGGTCCTCCTCTATCCCAACGACGACAAGTTCTCCTCCGACGGGGCGAGCATCGTCCAGCAGAACGCGGCCGCCGCCGGGATCCGGCTGCTCGGGGTGATCCAGTTCACCAAGGCCGAGCCCGACCTCAGCCCCTACGTGACCCAGGCGGTCCAGAAGCACCCCGACGTCATCTTCATCACCTCGCTCGGCGCGATCCCGTCGAAGATCATGATCGAGGCCCGCCAGCTGGGCTTCAAGGGCAAGTTCCTCGGCGGCAACGGCTTCAACACGGCGGCCGTCTCGAAGGCGGCGGGTCCGGCGGGCGCCGGTGCCCAGAGCGCCAGCGCCTACTACCTGGGCAACAGCTTCCCGGCCAACGCGCAGTTCGTTTCGAGCTACCGCCGGCGGTACGGCACCGCGCCCGACCAGTTCGCGGCCCAGGCGTACACCGGGGTGCTGATCCTGGCGGACGCGCTGCGGCGGGCCGGGGTGACCGGCGGCCTGGCCGCCGAGCGCGATCGGATCAGGACGGCGCTGGCGGCGACCTCGATCGACACGCCGCTCGGTCCGTTCCGGTTCAGCGCGACCCACGACGTGAGCCAGACGATCTGGGTCATCGCCATGGACGGGAAGGGCGGCTTCAGGCTGGTCACGTCCGTCAAGGGCTGATGGCGGTCGGGCAGGAGCTCCTCGACGGGGTCTTCATCGGCTCGATCTACGCGCTGTTCGCGCTCGGCTACACGCTGGTCTTCGGCGTGCTCGACATCGTCAACCTGGCCCACAGCGCCGTGTTCATGCTCGGCGCCGTGTTTGCCTACTCGCTCGTCGTCCTCCACGGCGTCGACTTCTGGCTCGCCGCGCCGCTGGCGGTGGCCGGGGCCGGCCTGATCGGCGCGGTGATCGAGCTCGCCGCCCTGCGCCCGCTGCGCCGGCGCGGCGCCCCGCCGATCGCGCCGCTCGTCTCGACGATCGGCTTCGCCCTGATCTGCGTGGCCCTGATCGAACAGGCCCGGCCGGGCACGTCGTTTGGCTGGCTCTGGCGCGACGGGGCCAACTCGGTCTCCTTCCCGGCCGGCGCCGTTCCCCAGGCGACCTACCACGTGGCCGGGCTGACCATCCCGGCTCCGAAGCTGGCCACGCTGGCCGTGTCGGTGCTGCTGATGCTGGGCCTCGGCTACCTCGTACGCCGCACCCAGGCCGGCCGGGCGATGCGGGCGGTGGCCGAGAGCCCGCGGGCGGCGGCCCTGCTCGGGGTGGACGTGGACCGGGTGGTGCTGGCCACCGTGGTCGGCGCGTCCGCTCTGGCCGGGCTCGCGGGGATCCTGTTCGCGGTGGCGATCTCCGACGTCAGCCCGTACATCGGGCGCGACGAGGTCGAGCTCCGCGGGCTGGCGGTGATCGTCCTCGGCGGGATGGGGAGCATCCCGGGGACGATCATCGGTGGCTACGCGCTCGGCCTGATCGAGGCGGTCGCCCTGCTCGCCTTCGGGGCCGACGCCCGGGTCGGGGTGGCGTTCGCCGCGCTCTTCCTGATGCTGGTGCTGCGCCCGCGGGGACTCCTCGGCGCCGGCGCGGCCGAGCGCGTCTGAGCGACTGGCCGATGGGCTTCTTCACGCAGCTCCTCACCGATCCGGCCGGCTTCTACCAGGCGCACGAGCTGCTGGTCGCCCAGTGCGGGGTCAACGCGCTGCTGGCGATCTCGATCTGGTTCACGCTCTACTCGGGCCAGCTCGCGCTGGCCACGGCCGGCTTCATGGCCATCGGCGCCTATACGTCGGTGATCCTCGAGATCCGCGAGCAGACGCCGCTCGTCCTCGGGGCGGCGGCCGGCTGCGCCCTCGCCGCGGCCGTCGGCGTGGTCATCGGGCTGCCCGTCCTGCGTCTGCGCGGCGTCTTCCTGGCCATCGCGACGATCGCCTTCGGCGAGGCGCTCCGCTTCGGCGTGATCCTCAACCTCCCGCTCACCGGCGGCGGCCAGGGGCTGACCAACCTCGGCGCCGACCCGACCGGCGGGATCCTGCCCGTCTGGATCTCGGTCGCCGTGCTCGCCTACGCCGGCTGGCGGCTGACCCGTACCCGGCTCGGCCACGCCTGGGCGGCGATCCGCGAGGACGAGCTCGCGGCGGCGGCGGCGGCGATCGACGTGCGCGCGTGCAAGCTGGCGGCGTTCGTGATCGGGGCGGTGGTCGCCGCCTACGCCGGGGCGCTCGACGCGCACCTGAACTTCTACGTCGACCCGACCGAGTACGGCTTCAACCGCGCGGTCGGCGTGCTCGTGTTCGCGGTGCTCGGCGGGATCGCCACCGTGGTCGGCCCGATCGTCGGCGCCGTCGGCCTGACCGCGCTGCCCGAGGCGGCGCGCTGGGCCAGCGACTACCGCGAGGTCCTCTACGGCGCGATCCTCATGCTCGTCGTCGTCTTCCGCCCCCAAGGCCTCGTTGCCCGGCGCGGGCGCGGGCGCCGGCGCGGGCGCGGGCCCGGCCCGGACCGCCGCCCGCCGGGAGCGGGCCGCCGGTGGGCGCGACCGTGGAGCCGTGGTGGCCCCGCCGCTGCTCGAGCTGACTGACCTGCGCGTCGGCTTCGGCGGCGTGCGCGCCGTCGACGGCGTCTCGCTGGCCGTCGCGCCGGGCGAGATCTTCGGCCTGATCGGCCCCAACGGGGCGGGCAAGACGACGCTCGTCAACCTGGTCACCGGCCTCGTGCCGGGCGGCGCCGGCTCGGTACGCCTCGACGCGGTCGAGATGATGGGCGCCGCGGCCCACGAGATCGCCGCGGCCGGGGTCGCGCGCACCTTCCAGGGGGTCAGGCTCTACCACGACCTGAGCGCGGTCGAGAACGTCGTCTGCGGGATGCACCGGCGCCGGGAGCGCGACGTCCTGCGCGAGCTCGCCGTCCCCTTCGGCCGGGGTCGCCGGGTCGCCCGGGCCGCCCGGCAGGCCGAGGCCGAGCGGCTCCTGGAGCTGGTCGGGCTGGGTGACCGCGCCCGTTCGAGCGTCCCGGCGTCGGCGCTCGCCTACGGCCAGCAGCGGCGCCTGGAGATCGCCCGGGCGCTCGCCCTGCAGCCGCGGTTGTTGATCCTCGACGAGCCGGTGGCGGGCATGAACGCCGGCGAGAAGGGCGAGATCGGCCGCCTGCTCGGCGAGCTCTGCGCCGGGGGCCTGACCGTGGTCCTGATCGAGCACGACATGCCGCTGGTGATGTCGGTGTGCACGCACGTGGCGGTGCTCGACTTCGGGCGCAAGATCGCCGACGGCGAGCCCGCCGCCGTGGCCGGCGACCCGCGCGTACTCGAGGCCTACCTGGGCGCCGGTTCGACGACGCCGCCGCCGGGCGCCGCCGCCGCGGCCGTCCCCGACGCACCGGGCGCCGTTGCCGCGGCCGTCCCCGACGCACCGGGCGCCGCCGTTCCCGACGCACCGGCCGCCGCTGCGGCCGTCCCCGACGCACCGGCCGCCGCTGCGGCCGTCCCCGAGGCACCAGGCGCCGCCGTTCCCGACGCACCGGCCGCCGCTGCGGCCGTCCCCGAGGCACGGTCCGCGCCGGCCGGGGCCGGCGATCCGAGCGGCCCCGTCGCGGCCGTGAGCCCGCCGGCCCGCCCGACCGGCCCGGGCCGCGGCGGCGGCAGCCCCCTGCTCGAGGTCGTCGACCTCGACGTCCGCTACGGGGCGGTCCACGCGGTGCGCGGCGTCTCGCTGACCGTGGCGGCCGGCGAGATCGTGACGCTGATCGGCGCCAACGGGGCGGGCAAGTCGACGATCCTGGCCGCGCTGTCCGGGCTCGTGCGGCCGAGCGGGGGGCGGGCGTGGTTCGACGGGCTCGATCTGGGGCGGGCGCGGCCGGCGCGGATCGTCGCCCACGGGCTGGCCCACGTCCCCGAGGGCCGCCGGATCCTCGGCCGGCTGACCGTGCGCGAGAACCTCGAGCTCGGCGCCTTCGCCCGCGGGCGCGCCGGCCGCCGGGGGCTCGCCGGGGAGATCGCCGCGCTCGAGGAGCGGTTCCCGATCCTCGGCCAGCGGCGCGGGCTGGCGGCCGGGTCGCTGTCGGGCGGGGAGCAGCAGGTGCTGGCGATCGCGCGGGCGCTGATGGCCCGTCCGCGCCTGCTCCTCCTCGACGAGCCGTCGCTCGGCCTGGCGCCGCTCCTGGCCGAGGCGGTGTTCGAGATGATCGCCGCCCTCCACCGCGAGGGACTGACGATCCTCCTCGTCGAGCAGAACGCCCGCCGGGCGCTGCAGCTCGCCGGGCGCGGGTACGTGCTGGAGACGGGCCGGGTCGCCTACGCGGCGGGGGCGGCCGAGCTGCGCGGCAACCCGGCGCTCCAGCGGGCCTATCTGGGCGCCGACGCCCGTCCGGTGTGAGCCGCCCCCGGCGTCAGGCCCGGCTGCGGGCGAGGGCGGCGGCGAGGCGGGCCTCGGCGGCGTCGGCTTCGCGGACGAGCTCGCGCATCCGGGTCGGGCTGGTGGGCCGGGGACCGTAGGACCGGGCCGCGTAGAGGTCGACCTTGCGGCGGCGGTGCGCGGCCTCGGCGCGGAGCTCCTCGAGGCGGTGGGGGTCGGGCGCGGCGGACATGGCCGCCGTCAGCATAGACCGGGTCGCCGCCGTCGCCGGAGCCAGAGCCGGAGCCGGGGCCGGGGCCGGGGCCGGAGGGGCGCCGGCCATGAGGAGGTGCGGCGGACAAGGTTGATACCCTCCGGCGTCCAATGGCCGTCCCCAAGCAGAAGCAGTCTCACAGCCGCACGACCAAGCGCCGGTCGCAGCACAAGATCGAGGCGCCGTCCCTCACCGCCTGCCCGCGTTGCCACGCGCCGCGGCGTCCGCACCGGGTGTGCATGGAGTGCGGGTACTACGACGGCGTTCGCGTGATCCTGCCGCAAGTGCACGATCACGATCACGATCACGACCACGGGTAGCCCGCCGTGGCGAGCGGCCCCCTGTCCTGGGGCGTCGCGGTGGACGCCAACGGGGCGGACCTAGGCCCGGCCGAGGTGGCCGCCGGCGCGCGGCTGGCCGCCGCCCAGGGGGTCAGGGTGCTGCTGTTCGGGCCGGGCGCGGAGCTCGGGGAGTCGGGTGGCGGGGTCGAGGTCATCGACGCGCCGGTGTCGATCGCCAAGGCGCGCGACCCGGTGCGGGCGGTCCGGGCGACGCCGGACGCGTCGATCGTCCGGGCCGCACGGGCGGTGGCGGCCGGCGAGGCCGACGCCCTGGTCTGCGGCGGGTCGACCGGGGCGGCGCTGGCGGCGGGCCTCTTCCACGTCAAGCGGGCGGCCGGCATCCACCGGCCGGCGCTGGCCGTGCCGGTGCCGGTCCCGGGCCATCCGGTCACGCTGCTGGACGTGGGGGCCAGCGCCGAGGCGCGCGTCGAGCACCTCGTCCAGTTCGCCTACATGGGCGCGGCCTTCGCGGCGGGCGTGCTCGGCATCGTGCGGCCGCGGGTCGGCCTGCTGTCCAACGGGGCCGAGGCCGGCCGGGGGAGCCAGCTCCTGATCGACGCCCACGCCGTCCTGTCGGAGCGGGCCGGCGACGCCGGAGGGATGCTCGAGTTCGTCGGCAACGTCGAGGGCGACGGCCTGGTCGGCGGCGCGGCGGACGTGGTCGTGACCGACGGGCTGACCGGGAACATCGCGCTCAAGCTGATCGAGGGCGTCTCGCAGGTGATGCTCCGGGCCATCCGCGAGGCGGCGGCGTCGGGTCAGCGGGCGACGGTCGGCGGCCTGCTCCTGCGTCCGGCGCTGCGGGAGTTCCGCGCCGAGATCGACCCGGAGGCGCAGGGCGGGGCCTATCTGCTGGGCCTGCGCCGGCTGGGCGTGGTCACCCACGGGCGCTTCGGCCGCGACGGGGTGGCGGCGGCGATCCTGCGGGCGGCGCGGGGCGTCGAGGAGGATGTGGTCGGGCGCACGCACGCGGGGCTCGAGGCGGCCGGGGCGCTGCGGCGCGGCGCCGGGGGGCCGCCCGGCCGGCCGTCCGGGGATGGCGCTACCGTCCCGGGTCATGATGACTGACCCCTGCCCGGGCGCGGACACCCGGCGACGCCGATGACGCACGCCGAGGTGTTCAGCCTGATCCAGTCCCACCTGTGCGACGAGCTCGACCTCGACCCGGCGCGGATCGACGAGACGACACGCTTCAAGGAGGACCTGGAGGCCGATTCGCTCGACCTCTACACGCTCGTCCAGGAGCTCGAGGACACCTACGGGGTCCAGATCTCCGACGAGCAGGCGGCGCGGATCGTCACCGTCGGCCAGGCCGTCGACTTCGTCCTCTCCCACGCGGCTGCCAGCTGAAGCTTCTAGTCGAACTGCTCGAGGAGCTCCCGGTGGATCTGCACCGTCAGGTCTTCACCCATGCGTCGTGGACCGATCGGCGCAGCGACTCCTACGCGCGGCTGGCGTTCCTCGGCGACAGCGTGCTGTCCCTGGCGGTGACGACCTACCTCTACCCGCGGCTGGAGGCGGAGCGCTTCGGGGCCGGGCGGCTGACCAAGATCCGCGCCCAGGCCGTGTCCGGGGTGTCGTGCCGGGCGGTGGCCGAGCGGCTGGGCGTGCCCGAGCTCCTGCGGGCGACCGCGCCGCCGGGGATCAGCCGCAGCGCGGCGGTGCTGCTCGAAACCGAGCGGGTGCTGGCGTCGGTGATCGAGGCGGTGATCGGCGCCTGCTACCTACAGGCGGGCTACGAGCGCACGGCGGCGGCCGTGGTCGAGGCCTTCGCCCCGGAGATCGAGGAATCGCTCGAGCATCCGGTCGACTTCAAGTCGACGCTCCAGGAGCAGCTCGCGCGCACGGGGGAGACGGTGGAATATTCGGTGGTGGAGGAGCAGGGGCCGCCGCACGACCGGACCTTCGGCGTGGTCGCCCAGGTGGGCGGCCAGGTGGTCGCCCGGGGGTCGGGGCGCAGCAAGAAGCACGCCGAGCAGGCCGCCGCCCGGGCGGCACTCGATGCCGTGCCGGTCGAGGAAGGGGTCGGCTGACGTGCACCTGAAGTCGATCACGATCAAGGGCTTCAAGTCGTTCCCCGACCGGACGCGGCTCGACTTCGGCGAGGGCGTCAGCGTGATCGTCGGGCCGAACGGGTCGGGCAAGTCGAACATCACCGACGCGGTGCTGTGGGCGCTGGGCGAGCAGTCGCCGCTGGCCGTGCGGGGCCAGTCGATGCAGGACGTCATCTTCGCCGGCGGTCGCGGCGTGCAGGCGCGGACGGAGGCTGAGGTCGAGCTGGTGCTCGACAACGACGATGGCCTGGTCGAGCTCCCGGTCAGCGAGATCTCGATCCTGCGGCGGCTGAACCGCGTCGGGGAGGGGGAGTACCGGCTCAACGGGGCGCGCTGCCGGCTGATCGACGTGCTCGAGCTCCTGTCGGACACGGGGATCGGCAAGGAGGCGCACTCGGTGGTGTCCCAGGGCCGGGTCGAGGCGATCGTGACGTCCAAGCCGCGCGACCGGCGGTTGTTGATCGAGGAGGCGGCCGGCCTGGGCAAGCACCGCAAGCGGCGGCGACGGGCTCAGCTGAAGCTCGAGCGCACGCAGGAGAACCTCGACCGGGCGCTCGACGTCGAGCGCGAGGCCCGGGCTCGGCTGCGGCCGCTCAAGCGCCAGGCCGAGGCGGCGGCGCTGCATGAGCGGCTGGCCCTGCAGTCCGACCAGGCGCGGTGGGAGCTCGCCCGCGACGACGTCCGCCTGCGCACCGAGCGGCGGCTGGCCGCCGAGGCGGCGGCCGCGGCGGCGCGGGCGGCGCGGGCCGAGGTCGAGGCCGAGCTGGCCGCCGTGTCCGGGCGGCGGGAGGCGGCCGAGCGGGCCCTGTCGGAGCGGAGCGCCCGCCGCGACGAGATCGCCCGGCGGGCGTACGCCGCCCGCGGCGCCCGCGACCGGGTGGCCCTGCGGCTCGAGTCGGCCGCGGCCCTGGTCGGGCGGCTCGAGGAGCGGACGGCCCGGCGGACGGTCGAGCTCGAGGCCTTGCGCGTCGAGGCGGGCGCCGCGGCCGGCAGCGGGCGGGAGCGGATCGCCGAGCTCGAGGTCGAGCTCGAGCTGCTGCGGGGCGAGCGGGAGGCCCGGCTCGAGCGGGAGCTGGCCACCCTGGCGCAGGAGCGGGCCGCGGCCGGGGCCCGGTTGGCGTCGCTCGCGGCGGCGCGGGCCGAGCGGGCCGCCGCCGCCGCCGAGGCCGAGTCGGCCCTCGAGCGGGCGCGGGCCGCCCAGCGGCGGGGGGAGCTGGCGGTCGAGGCGGCGCGCCGGGCGGCGGCCGGGGTGGGGGCCGAGCTCGCGGCGGTCAACCAGTTTCTGCGCAGTCACGCGGCGACGTCGGGTCGGCCGCAGGCCCTCGAGCACCAGCTCGAGGCGGCGCCCGGCTACGAGCTCGCCCTGGCGGCGGCGCTCGGTGGGCGCCTGGCGGCGGTCGTGGTCGCCGACCGGGCCGCCGGCGAGGTCGAGCTCGACCGGATCGGCGTCGACGGCGGCCGGGTGCTCGTCGCGGGGGCGCCTGCGGTCGGGCCGGGCGCGGGCGCCGGCGCGGGCGACGGTCCGCGGCTTGCCGGCGGGGTCGAGCTGGCCGACGGGGTGGTCGCCGTCGAGGCGGGCGACCTCGGCGGCGTGGACGGGCTCGGGCCGGCGGAGGGCGCAGTCCGGCTTGCCTCGCTGGTGCGGGGTCCGCCGGGCGTGCTGGGCGTGATCGAGCGGCTGCTGGGCGACGCGTGGGTGGTCGAGTCGCTCGACGGGGTGGCGGCTGGGTTCACGGGGATCGCGGTGACGCGGGCGGGCCGGGTGTGGAACGGCGGGGCGGGCGAGCTGCGCCAGGTGGCGAGCGGGGGTGGGGAGCGGGTGCTCGAGCAGCGCAACCGCCGGACGTCGCTGATCGCCGCGGTCGAGCGGGCGGCCCAGAGCGAACAGGAGGCGCTGGCGGGGGGCCGCGAAACACGGGCGGCGCTCGACGCGGCCCTCGCCGGCCGTGAGGCGGCCGACCGGGCGCTGCGGGAGGCGGCGCGCGGCGAGGCCGAGGCGCGGGAGGAGGAGCGGCGGGCCGGCTGGCTGATCGATCAGCGGCGAGCGACGCCGGATCAGGGAGAGACGGCGGTGCGGCGGGCGCAGGTCGAGGGCGAGCTGGCCGCCGAGCGGCGGGCGGTCGAGCGGGCGGAGGCGGCGCAGGTGGCGCGGGAGCGGCGGATCGCCGTGCTCGCGGGGCAGGCCGGGCGGGACGCGGCGCTCGTGCCGGCGGCTCGGCGGCTGGCGGCGGTCCTGGCCGGGGTGGGCGAGATCCTGGGGGAGGAGCTCGGCCGGTGCGAGGCGGCGCTCGCGGCCGATCGGGCGGCCGGGGAGGGCGTGGCGGCGGAGCTGCGGTCGTGCGCGACGGCCGAGGCCGGGATCCAGACGCGGCTGCGCGAGCAGGGCGAGGCGGTGACGGCGGCCGAGGTCGGGGCCCAGCAGTCGCGCGACCGGGCGACCGAGGCGGCGGGCGAGCTGGCGGAGCTGGCCGAGCGGCTGGGACTGGCGGCCGAGGCGGGGGAGGAGCCGATCGGCGAGGAGGAGCGGGCGGCGCTCGGCGAGCGGATCGCCCGCCTGGCCCGGCGGCGCGAGCAGCTGGGGCCGGTCAACCCACTGGCGGCCGACGAGTACGCGGAGGCGCTCGAGCGGGTGGAGGAGCTCGAGGCTCAGCGGACGGACCTGGAGACGGCGCTGCGGGAGCTGCGCGCCCTGATCCGGGACACCGACCGGCAGATCACCGACAGCTTCGAGGCGGCGTTCGCGGCGACGGCGCGAAACTTCGAGGAGCTGGTGGGCGACGTCTTCCCGGGCGGGCGGGGCCGGCTGCGCCTGGTCCGCGAGGATGCCGGGCCGCGGGCGGTGCCGGCCGGGGGCGGCGGCGGCGAGGTCGTCGTCGACGGGGAGGCGGCGGCCGAGGCGGAGGCGGCGGCGGAGGAGGCGGCCGCCGAGGGCGGCGGGCCGGACGAGCTGATGGGCGTCGAGATCGAGGTGACGCCGGCGGGCAAGTCGATGAAGCGGCTGATGCTCCTGTCGGGCGGCGAGAAGTCGATGACGGCGATCGCCTTCCTCTTCGCCGTGTTCCTGGCCCGGCCGTGCCCGTTCTACATCCTCGACGAGGTCGAGGCGGCGCTCGACGACCTGAACATCGACCGCTTCCTGAACTTGCTGCGGCGCTACAGCTCGCGGGCGCAGTTCATCGTGGTCACCCACCAGAAGCGGACGATGGAGGCGGCCGACTGGCTGTATGGGGTCTCGATGGGCGGGGACGGCGTGTCGAAGCTCGTCTCCCGCCGGCTCCAGCCGGTCCAGCTCGAGCTGGGTGGCGAGTCCGGCGGATCGGCCGGGGCCGGAGCCGGCGCCGGGTCCGGGGCCGGGGCCGGATCGGGGGCCAGAACCGGGAACGGGTTCGGGGCCGGAGGCGGCGACGGGTTCGGGGCGGGAGCCGGGGCCGGGGACGGCCGGCCGCCGCTGGCGGCGGCCGGGGCGGCGTGACGGCGTGGCGCGCGACCTGGCCGAGCTCTTCATCACCCGCGAGCCGATCGAGGCGACGGGAGCGGCGGCGGTCGCGGCGGGGGGCGGGCCGGCCGGTGGGGGGGAGCCGGAGCGCGAGCGGCGGCCGCGCCTGTTCCGGCGGCTGCGGGAGAGCCTGCGCCAGACGAGGGAGGCACTCGGGTCGGAGCTGTCGGCGACGCTCAGCGAGTCGCTCGATGCCCAGGACTGGGAGGCGCTCGAGGAGGGGCTGATCATGGCCGACGTCGGGGCGACGACGACGGCGGCGGTGGTGGCGGCGCTCGAGGACGACGCGCGGGAGGACGGTCTGGTCGGGGAGGCGCTGCGGGCGCGGCTGGTCGAGCTGCTGGCGCAGGTGGCGCACAAGGGCGACGACCGGATCGACCTGCGGGCGAATCCGACGGTGATCCTGGCCGTGGGGGTCAACGGGACGGGGAAGACGACGACGCTGGGGAAGCTGGCGTGGCTCCTGCATCACGAGCTGGGCATGACGGTGCTGCTGGGGGCGGCCGACACCTTCCGGGCGGCGGCGACCGAGCAGCTCGAGGGGTGGGCGGAGCGGGCGGGGGTGGAGATCGTCACCGGTCGGCCGGGGTCCGACCCGGGGGCGGTGGCCTTCGAGGCGGTCGCGCAGGGCCGGGCCAAGGGGGTCGACGTGGTGCTGATCGACACGGCTGGGCGGCTCCACACGCAGGACGACCTGATGGCGGAGTTGACCAAGATCCGGCGGGTCATCGCCAAGCAGCTCGAGGGCGCGCCGCACGAGACGCTGCTGACGATCGACGCGACGACGGGTCAGAACGGGCTGCGCCAGGCGAAGCTCTTCGCGGAGGCGGTGGAGGTGACGGGCATCGTCCTGACCAAGCTCGACGGCAGCGCGAAGGGTGGGGTGGCCCTGGCCATCGCCCGGGAGCTGGGGATCCCGGTGAAGATGATCGGGGTGGGGGAGACGGTCGAGGATCTGCGGCCGTTCGACGGGCCGGAGTTCGCCCGGGCGCTCGTGGGATAGCGGGCCGAACCGGGCGGCGAGTGCGGCCGACTGGTGGCTTGCCCATCGTCTACGAAGGAGGCACACCGCGATGAACGGCCCGGCGATCGTGTCGGCGCAGGAGTGGGAGGAGGCGCGGGAGAAGCTGCTCGTGCAGGAGAAGGAGCTGACCCGGGCGCGCGACGCCCTGGCGGCGGCGCGGCGGCGGATGCCGATGGTGGCGGTGGAGAAGGACTATGCGTTCGAAGGCCCGGACGGTCCGGCGCGGCTGGTCGACCTGTTCGACGGCCGCCGCCAGCTGGTCGTCTACCGCTTCTTCTTCGAGCCGGGCGTGGCGGGGTGGCCGGAGAGCGGCTGCGAGGGGTGCTCGTTCCTGGCCGACCAGGTGGGCCACGTGGCGCACCTGAACGCCCGGGAGACGAGCCTGGCCTTCGTGTCGCGGGCGCCGCAGGCGGACATCGCGCGGTGGAAGGCCCGTATGGGCTGGAAGATCCCGTGGTTCACGATCGTGGACGACTTCGATCGGGACTTCGGCGTGGACGAGTGGCACGGGACGAACGCCTTCCTTCGCGACGGCGACCAGGTCTTCCGGACGTACTTCGTCAACAGCCGGGGCGACGAGGCGATGGGAACCACGTGGAGCTTCCTCGACCTGACGGCGCTCGGACGCCAGGAGCAGTGGGAGGACTCTCCCGAGGGCTACCCGCAGACCCCGCCGTACGGGTGGTGGCGGCTGCACGACGAGTACGGTGAGTCGGCGGACGTGATGGCGACGCCGTGAGCGAATACGTCATCATTTACGAGCAAGCCGAAGACGGCGCCTGGGGCGCCTTCATCCCCGACCTTCCCGGCGTGATCGCGCTCGGCACCACCCGCCCAGAGGTCACCGAACGCATCCAGGAGGCCCTCTCAGTGTTCGCGGACGATCTACGCGATCAAGGGCGCTGTCTGCCCATGCCGCACCACGCCGCCGGCGTGGTCGCCGCCTGAGCCCGCTCGCGGAACCACCGAAGGCACGCTCGCTCGCGCTGGCCAAGCGGGAGCAGACGGCTAGCCCTCGGTCGCGACCGAATCCTCGTCCTTTGCGTAAGCGCGCGCCGACTGACCACTTCGGCGCTCGCTCATGGACGAACGCGGAAGCGCCTGGCCGTCGACCGGCCGGCCAGCGCCGGCGATGGTTTCGTGGCCACAGGGATGGCGCGGATGGCGGCCGGTCCGGCGAGTCCTGTCGTGGCAAAGCGCTCGCCGGGCAACCGGGCGCCGGCCGCAGGATCGCGACCGCCCGATCGCCGGCGGCGCGGCCGTCACGTCGGCGACCCGCTCGGCGTGATCAAGTCGGCGAGCGAGGAGCGAGCGCCGGATAGCGGGCCTGGGCCGCCAGCACGGTCAGCGCGGTGAGGATCGCGAGCGCTGTGGCGCCGAGCAGCAGGGTCGTCGCGGTGGCGAGGTGCTCGAGCTCGGAGAGCGCGATCGGCGCGGCGAAGCCGACGTAGGTCAACGCGTAGAAGATGGCGGTGAGCGAGGCGAGCTCATCAGGCGGTGAGAGCCGTTGCACCTCGAGCAGGCCGGAGACGAGGCAGAGCCCGTAGCCAGCGCCGAACAGGGCGCCGGCGGGAACCACGAGCGGCCACTCGCGCGCGTGCGCGGCGAGCGTACCGAGCAGCAGAGCAGCGGCGATCGCCGCGAGCCCCGCCACGATACCGCGGACGCCCGGCGTACGGTCAAGGCGCCGGGCGATGGGCTGGATCAGGATACCGACACCGAGGGTGACGCCGGCGATCATCGCGGCGAAGCCGACGCGGAAGCCGCCCGTCGAATGCGTCACCAGTCCCGGGAGCACCGCGAAGGACACCGACGCAGCAATGAACACCCAGGGCGCGCTGGGCAGCACGATCAGCAGGAAGCGCATGTGCCGGGTGCTCGCTGGGATGCTCAACCTGCGGGCACCGTCCGCGTCGCCGACCGTTTCCGGGGCGCTCAGCACGACCGCGAGCGCCACGGCGATCACGACCAGGTGCGGCAGGTAGGCCGAGATCAGCGCGTCCGGCGCCCATTGGGCGATCAGACCCGCGACCAGCGGGCCAAGGCCGAAGCCGGCCGACAGCGCGATCGCAGCGCGACGAGCACCGGCCTGCTCGCTTGCGCCCAGGTCGTGCGGCGGCCCGGAGAGCTCCTTGACCCAGGCCGTCCCGGCGGCGAACGCGGCCCCGCTCGCCACGCCGGCGAGGAAGCGGCCGAGGTAGAGCAGCCCGAGCGCATGGTCCCCCGCGATCAGGGCGAGCGAGGCGAGCAGCGAAACGGCGCCCGCGCCGATCACGCTCGTGCGCCGGCCACGGCGGTCGGAGATCGGCCCGAAGCTCAGCAGCGCCGGGATCAGCCCGAGCGCGTAGACGCCGAACAGCGCATCTGCCGTCGTCTCCGAGACGCCCCGGTGGATCCGGTAGGCGAGCAGCAGGGACGAGAACTGGTTCGCGCCCCAGCCAACCCCGAACATGAGACCGGCCACCCGGGCCCAAGGCCGCAGCGGCCGGCGCACCCCTAAACGCATCAGACGAGAGCGTAGACCGCGGCTCGCTTCGGCGACGGTCAGGGCCCTTCGGTCGCGGTGAACAGAACGGTCCTCGAGTACGCGCCGGTCCGGGCGACTCCGGGGCGCCGATCGGCTGCTCGAGGCTGATCGGTGAGCGTCGCGCTCGACGATCAACTCGTCACGGTCGCGACTGCGGCGGTCGTGTGTCGGCCGCCCTCCCGGGACGACCGGGCCCTCTCTGTCAAGGTGAGGTGAGACAACACCCCACGGCGTGGCGCAAGCAGCGCGACACCGGTGCGCTGAAGGGCCTCGAGCCGCGTAAGCGCGGGCCGCGGGGCCAGACGCCCGATCAGGTGGAGCTCGCGGGGTTGCGGCGACGGCGGGAGCGCGCCGAGACGGATCTCAAGACGGCGCGCCGGGTGATCGAGGTGCAGGGAAACGTCTCAGCGCTCTTGGAGGATCTGCTGGCCCCAAGAGCGCAATCGAGACGGACGCGCCGAGGCCCGGACGATGATCGAGCAGGCCGTCAGCGAGATCGCGCCGTTGGTCGGGACCGCGCCGGCGTGCCGCGTCCTGGGCGCGAGTCGCGCGTCGCTGTACCGCTGGCGCTCACCGGCACCGGTCGGGCCGCCGCGGCCCAAGCCGGTGCCGGCCAGGATGCTCTCGCAGGAGGAGCGCGCGGCGGTGCTCGAGCAGCCGCTCTGGGAAGATCGGTTCGTCGATGCTCCGCCGGCGCAGGGCCTGTACACGTCGCACCCCACGGCGTGGCGCAAGCAGCGCGACACCGGTGCGCTGAAGGGCCTCGAGCCGCGTAAGCGCGGGCCGCGGGGCCAGACGCCCGATCAGGTGGAGCTCGCCGGGGTGCGGCGACGGCGGGAGCGCGCCGAGACGGATTTCAACCGACGGCGCGCACTCGGAGGCGCAGTTCGAGACGCTCAAGTACCGGCCCGGGTTCCCCGCCCGGTTCGACTCGATCCTCCACGCCCGCGCGTTCTGCCGCCAGTTTTTCCCCTGGTACAACGAGGTCCATCGCCACTCCGGGATCGGCCTGATGCCCCGCCATCGTCCACCACGGCCTCGCCGAGCAGACCCACGCCGCCCGCCAAGTCGTCCTCGACGCCGCCTACGCCGCCAACCCAGACCGCTTCATCCGGCGCCCACCACGGCCGCCGGCCCTGCCGACGGGCGCCTGGATCAACAAGCCCAACACCGAGGAGGCTGCTCACTAAATTCGTGCCCATCTGTCTCACCGAGCTTGACAGGCTCCCTGGTGAGCGTCTCGCCGGACGTTGACAGAGAGGGGGACGCGCAAGGGCTCCAGGTGGCTCAACCGGGCACTCACCGAAGCCGCACAATCCGCGGCGCGCACGAACGGCAGCAGGACCGGTAGAACTCTCATACGCGTCGGACCGAACCCAAAGGGTCGGGCCACCCCGAGCAGCTCCACTCGCACCGCGATCGGGATCACGCCAGCGGGATCGATGTCAAGCGTTGCCGCGCCTGCGGTGACGGCCGCGCGGTGCCTCCTCGATCCGCGCTCACGGACCGGTGGCCAGATAGCTGCGGCCGGTGCGGACCACGACGTTCCGCTTGAGGCGGAAGTCGCGTACCGTGACGACCCCGCGCGCCACCGTGGTGAGGGTTCCGTCGCAACGGTCGAACGTGGTCCAGCTCGTTCCCCGCACCGTGGCCGAGCTGAAGCGGCCGCGCGTGCGGAAGCGCCCCTTCGCGTCGGCGCGGAGAAGGTTGAGGACGGTCTTCGGGAGCTTGCGCTTGGCCGCCGTGCGCGCCTTGCCGCCGGCGGGCTGGCAGGTCTTGGTCGAGCTGCCCGGGCTCGCCAGCGCCACCTCCGTCAGACCTCGCTCGCGCGGGTTTTGGCCGACCCTGAACAGGCCGCCGCCGAAGTTGCCCGACTGGGTGACCCCGCGCGCCGCTGTCCCGCTGGTCAGGCTGACCACGCCGCCGGCAGTGTCGAAGATCGTGCCCACTGGAAGCTGGCGCCCCGCCGTCAGCGCGACGAAGCCGTGCGCTCCGCTGCCCGGCACGAGCACGCGCACGACGCCGCTGACCGGCGCCGCGTCGACCGACTTGCCGAGAACGGGCGGGGGTGGCCCGGACGACGCACCGGCGACGCTCACCGCTCCCACCGTGGGTCCGAAGGCGCCGGGCGTATTGACGCTGTCGAACTCCAGGCGAGTACGAGCCGCCGACGCGGTCACGGTGTAGGTGCGAAACGTCCAGCCCATCGAGTCGTTCGTGTGCCCGGTGGTGTCGAAGCTCGGAGAGTCGACGACGGTGCCGCCCCACGTCACCGCCAGCTGCTTAAGCCCGAGATCCGCTTCTGGGTTGCCGGCCATGGCAAAGGCGAGGCGGTAGGTGGCGCCCGGGCGGGTCGCCAGATCCTGGTAGATGCCGCCCGGTCCGCTGCCGTTCAAGTCCACCGACTGGCTGCCCGCTGCCGCCGTCGGAGCTTGCCAGCGCGGCGTCGAGAGGAGATCGACGCTGCCGGTGGCCACCGTCCAGGAGCCGAACACCTGGCCGGCGCCGAAATCGCTGAACCCTCCCGCCGGCACGGCCGGCAGCGCGAAGTCGCCGTCCGCCACGAGCTCCGGCCCCGCCGCCGGCCGCGCCACGACCGGCTGCGCCGCCGGCGACCACGTCGGCGATGAGAGCGCGACGAGCGCGAGCAGGGCGGCGACCAACGCGAGACGCGGCCGGCGGAGCACCGCGGGGCGCGACCGGCGAAGCGGGCCCCCCGAATGCGGTTTCGCGGGGGAGCGAGGCGTCACGACGTGCTCTCCATAGCTCGCTCGAACATATTCTCCTCGCAGCCGATTTTAACGCGCGCCACCGGGCAGCGCAACCTGATGTTGTTGCGGATGTCGTCTTCGATCCGCCAGCGGCACTCGAGCCCCACCGGATCAGCAACACCCCGGTCAAGGCTCCACGCCGGCAGCGCCACCGCAGCCGCAGCGCCCTCATCCCCCGGCACCGTCCGTGGTGGGCTGCATCACAGCGGGCCTGGTCGGCGGCCGACCACAAACACGGTCGGCCAGGCAGGGTCGGAGAGAATATCGACACCGGCGAAGCCGACGCGCGTCATCAGTGTGGCTAGCTCGTTTGGGTTACTTGGGGGCCGCCCTGGCGGACGGTGCGCAGATCGGCGACCGCGGTGGCCAGCGGATGGTCCGGCCGGGTGTAGAGGCCGAGGATCGCGCCACCACCGGCGCGCAGCGCCGCGTGGACCCGCTCGACCGCCGGGTCGAGCACGTTCCCGGAGATGAAGAATGTCGGCACCCACGCGAGGTGGTGGGCGCCGGCGTCTCGGAGTTGCTGCACGGCGACTTGGCGCAGTTCGATGCGTTCTTGGAGGCCCGCGGCGGCGACGTTTGCCCGCGCGAGCGCGACCGCCGGCTCCCATGGATCGACGGCAACGACCCTCAGCGCAGGCCATAGCCGGCACATTGCGATCGACAGGGCAGCCTCGCCCGAGCCGACGTCGAGGAACGACGCTTCGCCGGCTTCGAGCCGGGACGCGAGAATCGCCCCCGATCGCGGGCACGACCGAGCGCCTGAACACTCCGGCGAGCAGCGCGCTCGTGTTCCCCTGGGCGCTGAGTATGCCTGGGTCGTCGTGATCCCAGCCCGACCGCCCGGGAGCCGCACCGAGATCGCCTGCCTGGCCAAGGAAACCCTCGACGAGACCAAGCATGGATGCGGCCTCATCCTCACCGACAGCGTTCACAACCTCCCGGATCCCATGCTCGCCCGGCCGGCGCCTCCTTCTCCCCAGTTGCGACAACCAGCCCGACGTCGTGCTCGCTTTCGCTTTGCCCGGATCGCTTGCAAGGTTTCGGCTGGCGCCAGGTGCCCGAGATCGGCGACGAGCACGGTCTGGCGCGGTCGGTCAGCAAGAGACCAGCATTCGTGATTTCACGGATCACGCACGGGCCTAGCGTGTCGCGCGCACCATGGGGGATCGGCGACTCCCGCGGCGATTCCTCGCGTGCGAGCGGAGGTGTGCGTGGTGAGGCGGAGGGCGGCAAGCGGCCCCTGACGATCGAGCAGCGGTCTGCCGCCAGCGGGCCGTGTGCGGTAGCAAGGCAGGAAGGCGTAGGAGACGAATCAGTGGCTCTCCTTCGGCGGGGACGTCGCCCGTCTCCACGCAACTGGGCTTCAGACCGCGATCGTCCCGGTCTTCGCCAGCGCCGTGATCGTCTCGCGCACGCTCGCCGGCGGACTGCCGGATCGGCCAGTCGCTCGCCGTCCCCGGCCTCGGGCTGCTCGCGCTCGCTCGGGTCCCGCCCGCCCACCAAGGCGCGGCCGCTGGACTGTTCTTCGCCTGGTTCGACGCCGGCGTCGACCTCGGCGGCCCGCGATCGGCACCGTCGCCTCCCAGACCGGCCCACCCGGAGCCCTGATCGCCGCCGCGCTCGCCGTCGCCGCGGCTGCCGCCCTCACGCTCGCCATCCCCGCCGCCGCGGAAACCTACTCAGGTCAGGAGCCGGTGCCGTCGCCGCGGGTGGCGGCCTTGCTTGCCGGCCGGGCACGCGTCTCCGGCGCCGGGAGCATGACGCCGGCGACGATCCGCCGTCGCCGCTGCCGGCCCGGGGCCTGGGCCAGACGGGGTTGGACGACCGCGGCGAGGTCGCGCAGGAACTCCGCCAGCTCGGCGTCGCTGAGCCACAGGCCGGCGACGCGGTAGCCAGCCCCGTCCCGGGCCAGGTCGGGGGTTCCGCTGGCCAGGTAGCGGTCGAAGTCGCCGAGGATCCCGGCGACAAACGCCATGAACGCGTGGGCGTGGTCCTCCTCGCTCATCGCCGCCACCTCCTGCGGTCCCATCTGCGCCGCCGCCTGCCGCAGGGTGTAGGTGCGCTCCACCGCGCCGCGGACCCGGCGCTCGGCGATCACCTGCAACACGCCCGCCCGGGCCAGGAGGGCGACGTGGCGATAGAGGCTCCCCACCGGAACGTCGGCGAGCTCGGCCACCAGCTGGCTGGTGGTCAGGGCCCGGTCGCCGAGGAACGCCTGGACGATGCGCAGCCGCACTGGATGGAGGAGGAGGTCGGCGCTGGCCACGTTCCCAGTCTAGTCGTCATTCGCAAATCTGCTAACG
This sequence comes from uncultured Solirubrobacterales bacterium, assembly GCA_963795745.1. GTDB lineage: Bacteria > Actinomycetota > Thermoleophilia > Solirubrobacterales > Solirubrobacteraceae > Palsa-513. The sequence continues at coordinate 420,802 of CAWCIT010000013.1, read as the reverse complement.
TTCCCACCGATGGGATCAATACTGAACCTGGCCAAGGAGGTAGCGATGGCGGAGCTGCGGATAGCCGACGACGAGTTGGTTAACAAGATCTTCGCGGCCGTCCATCACGACACGCCCCGCGGCGTGCGCGTCCGCCTGGAGGGCACCGCCTGGAATGAGTGGATCGTCGGCTGCGCCGATCCCGAGGCGGTCGCCGCAGCCGTCGCCGGGCCCGATCTGACCGCAACCGGCGCGCCGCGATCGCAGATGCCGGCATGAAGGACCGTAATCCGGTCAAGGTGGTCCTCCTCTGCCTTCCGGTCCACATACTGGTCGCCGCCGTCACCTGGCGCGACATCGGCCGCCGTTCCCCCCACCAAATGCGAGGCAGCAAGCGCCTGTGGCGGCTCCTCAGCGCCGTCAACACGCTCGGAGCCGTCGGCTACTGGCTGGTCGGACGACGCGCGACGTAGAGCCGGGCCTGAAGGCGAGCACGGCCGCCCCGGCGGCGGCCCGCGCTCGCCGGACGGGCGGCGCGTGCGGCGGGCGGCGCCGGCGGAGCCCGTCAGCCGGCGGCCGGCGGGCCCGGGGCCGGCCGGTGGAGCAGCCGGTCGGCCGCCTCGGCCCGGCTCCCCTCGGACCGGTCGATCTCGATCGCGACGATCCGGGCGAGCACCTCCATGAACCGGAGCTCGTCCGGTCCGAACGGTTCTCGGGCCTGGCACGACGCCGCGCACAGCGTCCCGTGGAGGCGACCGTCGGCCAGCCGGATCGGCACGCCGGCGTAGGCGCCGACCCGGGCGCTGACCGCCAGGCCGGCGATGCCCGGCTCGGCCGCCGTGTCCGGGACCAGGTTCGGCAGCGAGCCGTCGAGCATCTGCCGGCAGTAGGTCTCCCGCAGCGGGAGCGTCGTCCCGACGCCGAAGCCCATCGGCTCCGTCTCGCCCGCCACCTGGTCGACGCGTTGGGCCTCGCTGGTGATCGTCGAGACGTAGGCCGCATCCATCTGGAGCCGCTCGCGGGCGGCGTCGAGCGCCCGCGCGATCACGTCCCGCTCCTGGGCCGCGGCGACGGCGGCCAGGGCGTCGAGCACCTCCTGGTCGCTGGCCTGCGGGTCGCGGTCGAGCCCCATGGACGCATTAGATCAGCCGCCGACCCCCGGCCGCAGGCCGGCCGCCCGCCGACGCTGCCGGCCGGCCCGGCTCGGCGTCCACCGCTCCATGAACGCACCCCCGAAAATCGACATACGATCTTCAGTGCCATGCCCGAGCTCCCGCTGCTCCGACAGCTCCGCGGCGACCACCTGGCGGCCGGCCGGGCCGCCCAGTCGCCGCGCTCGCGCGAGCTGCGGCCGCGGACCGCCGGCGCCGAGGTGACGAAGTCGATCTGCCCGTACTGCGCCGTCGGCTGCGCCCAGCGCGTGTTCGTCAAGGACGGGGCGATCGTCCAGATCGAGGGCGATCCCGACAGCCCCATCTCGCGCGGCCGCCTCTGCCCGAAGGGGTCGGCCAGCAAGCAGCTCGTCACCTCGCCGTCGCGCGAGACCAAGGTCAAGTATCGCCGCCCCCACAGCACCCACTGGGAGTCGCTGCCGCTCGACACGGCGATGGACATGATCGCCGAGCGGGTGATCGCCGTCCGCCAGCGCACGTGGGAGGAGCGCGACGACCAGGGCCGCGCGCTCAAGCGCACGCGTGGCTTCGCCAGCCTCGGCGGAGCCACCCTCGACAACGAGGAGAACTACCTGATGAAGAAGTTCTTCTCCGCCCTCGGGGCCATCCAGATCGAGAACCAGGCGCGCATATGACACTCCTCGACCGTCCCCGGTCTGGGGACGTCCTTCGGCCGCGGTGGAGCGACGACGTTCCAGCAGGACCTCCAGAACAGCGACTGCATCGTGATCATGGGCTCGAACATGGCGGAGTGCCATCCGGTCGGCTTCCAGTGGGTGGTCGAGGCGCAGCGGCGGGGCGCCAAGCTCATCCACATCGACCCGCGGTTCACGCGCACCAGCGCGCTGGCTGACCTCCACGTCCCGCTGCGGGCCGGCTCGGACATCGCCTTCCTCGGGGCGATCGTCAACCACATCCTCGAGGGCGGTCACGAGTTCCGCGAGTACGTCGCCCGCTACACCAACGCGTCGACGATCATCAGTGAGGACTTCCGCGACACCGAGGACCTCGACGGCTTCTTCTCCGGCTGGGATCCCGACCAGGGCGCGTACACGACCGATTCCTGGCAGTACGCCGGCATGGCGGCCGCGCCCGCCGCCGGTCAGCGCGACGACACGTCGCAGACCTCCGGCGAGCAGTCACACGGCGCCCACGGCGGCGGCTTCACCCGCGGCACGCCGCCCGAGACCGACCCCTCCCTCGAGCACCCCCGCTGCGTGTTCCAGCTCCTGCGCCGGCACTTCGCCCGTTACACGCCAGAGCTCGTCGAGGACGTGTGCGGCGTCCCGCGGGAGGTGTTCCTCGAGGTCGCGAGCGCCCTGTGCGAGAACTCCGGCCCCGAGCGGACGAGCGCCTTCTGCTATGCCGTCGGCTGGACCCAGCACACCGTCGGGGTGCAGTACATACGCACCGCCTCGATCCTCCAGCTGCTGCTCGGGAACATCGGCCGCCCGGGCGGCGGCATCCTCGCCCTCCGCGGCCACGCGTCGATCCAGGGCTCGACCGACATCCCCACCCTCTACAACATCCTCCCCGGCTACCTGCCGATGCCCGACGCCGCCCACCACGGCAGCCTCGACGAGTACGTCGACCACCACGCCCCCAAGACCGGCTTCTGGGGCCCGATGCGCACCTACATCGTCTCGCTGCTGAAGGCCTGGTACGGCGACGCGGCGACCGCGGAGAACGACTACTGCTTCGGTCACCTGCCGCGCATCACCGGCGACCACTCGAGCTACCCGACGATCCTCGACATGCTCGACGGCAAGGTCCCCGGCTTCTTCCTGATGGGCGAGAACCCGGCCGTCGGCTCAGCCAACGCGAAGCTCCACCGCCGGGCCATGGCTCAGCTCGACTGGCTGGTCGTGCGCGACTTCCAGGAGATCGAGAGCGCCTCCTTCTGGCACGACGCCCCGGAGATCGCCACCGGCGAGCTGACCACCGCGGACATCGCCACCGAGGTCTTCTTCCTCCCGGCGGCCACTCACGTCGAGAAGGACGGGTCGTTCACCAACACGCAGCGCCTGCTCCAGTGGCACCACAAGGCGGTTCCCCCGCCTGAGGACTGCCGGTCGGAGCTCTGGTTCATGTATCACCTCGGCCGCATCGTCCGCGAGAAGCTGGCCGGCTCGACCGACCCCAAGGACCGCGCCGTCCTCGACCTCACCTGGGACTACCCGACCCACGGCGACGAGGCCGACCCGGACGCCGCGGCCGTGCTGCGCGAGATCAACGGCACCGGCGCCGACGGCGCCGCCCTGAGCGCCTACACCGAGCTCGCCGACGACGGATCGACGACGTGCGGCTGCTGGATCTACTGCGGCTGCTTCGCCGACGAGGTCAACCAGACCGCGCGGCGCCGGCCCGGCTCCGAGCAGACGTGGGTCGCGCCGGAGTGGGGCTGGGCCTGGCCGGCCAACCGCCGGATCCTCTACAACCGCGCCTCCGCCGATCCCGACGGCCGGCCGTGGTCGGAGCGCAAGCGCTACGTCTGGTGGGACCCGCAGGCCGGTAAGTGGACCGGCGCCGACGTGCCCGACTTCAAGCCCGACATGGCCCCCGACTACGTTCCGCCCGAGGACGCCACCGGGCCGGAGGCGCTGCGGGGCGACGAGCCCTTCGTGATGCAGGGCGACGGCCGCGGCTGGCTGTTCGCCCCGTCCGGGCTCACCGACGGTCCGATGCCGACGCACTTCGAGCCGGACGAGTCGCCGGTCGAGAACGCGCTCTACGGCCAGCGGGCCAACCCGGCGCGCCAGCGGCTCGACCGGCCGGGCAACCGCTCCCAGCCGTCGGGCGCCGACGCCGGGAGCGAGGTCTTCCCCTTCGTGATGACCACCTACCGGCTGACCGAGCATCACACGGCGGGCGGGATGAGTCGCTTCCTGCCCTTCCTCTCCGAGCTCCAGCCCGAGTTCTTCTGCGAGGTGAGCCCGCAGCTGGCGGCGCTGCGCGGGCTCGAGCACCGCGGCTGGGCGACGATCGTCAGCGTGCGCACGGCGATCGAGGCGCGCGTCCTCGTCACCGACCGCGTCGCCCCGCTCCGCGTCCGCGGGCGGACGATCCACCAGGTCGGGCTGCCCTACCACTGGGGTCAGCGCGGGCTCTCGACCGGCGACTCGGCCAACGACCTGTTCCCGCTCGTCCTCGACTCCAACGTCCACATCCAGGAGGTCAAGGCCGCCACCTGCGACATCCGGCCCGGCCGGCGACCGCTCGGCCCGGCGCTGCTCGACCTCGTCGCCGACTACCGCCGGCGGGCGGGGGTGCCCTCGCCGTGAGGCTCCACATCGAGCACAGCGGCTGGCCCGACAGCTACGGCGCCGACGCGCAGGAGCGCATGGGCTTCTTCACCGACACGTCGGTCTGCATCGGCTGCAAGGCGTGTGAGGTCGCGTGCAAGGAGTGGAACGAGGTTCCCGAGGACGGCCTCGAGTTCACCGGCGACTCCTACGACAACACGGGCGAGCTCAGCGCCAACACCTGGCGCCACGTCGCCTTCGTCGAGCAGCGGCGGCCGATCGGCCAGCTCGCGCAGGACGGCGGCGCCTCGTCGCTCGTCCAGGAGGCGGCGCTCGGCCAGCTCCAGGCGACCGCCGGTCTTACCGACCGGCGCGACGGCGACGGCCTGCGCTGGCTGATGTCCTCCGACGTCTGCAAGCACTGCACCGAGGCCGCCTGCCTCGACGTCTGCCCGACCGGATCGATCTTCCGGACGGAGTTCGCCACCGTCGTCGTCCAGGAGGACATCTGCAACGGGTGTGGCTACTGCGTCGCCGCCTGCCCCTTCGGCGTCCTCAGCAAGCGCGAGGACGACGGGCGGGTGTTCAAGTGCACCCTGTGCTACGACCGGCTCAAGGACGGCATGGAGCCGGCGTGCGCCCAGGCGTGCCCGACCGACTCGATCCAGTTCGGCCCGCTCGAGGCGCTGCTCGAGCGCGCCGGCGATCGCCTGGAGACCGTGCGCCAGGCCGGGGAGACCGAGGCCCGGCTCTACGGGGCCGAGGCCGACAGCGGCGTCGGCGGGACGGGTTCGGTGTTCCTCCTCCTCGACGCGCCCGAGGTCTACGGCCTGCCGCCCGACCCGGTGGCCACCACGCGCCACCTTTCGGGCATCTGGCGCACGGTGGCGGCGGCGGCGCTGACCGTCGGCGCCGCGGCCTGGGCGGCCACGCGGGGAGGGGGGTCGTGAGCCCCGCCGCTCGGGAGGCGAGGATGGTCCCGGAGGCCACGCCGTCCTCCTACTACGGCCGGCCGATCATCAAGCCGCCGGTGTGGACGCCGGAGATCGCCTGGTACCTGTTCGCCGGCGGCCTGGCCGGCGGGTCGGCCCCGCTCGCCTATCTCGCCGGCCGCGCCGGCCACCGGGAGCTGGCGCGCGCCGCCTGGCTGGCGTCGCTCGCCGGGATCACGGCCAGCCCGCCGCTCCTGATCAAGGATCTCGGCCGGCCGGAGCGCTTCCTGAACATGCTCCGCGTGTTCAAGGTCACCTCACCGATGAGCGTCGGATCCTGGATCCTCGCCGGGTCGGGAGCGGCGATCACGGCCGCCGCCGGCCACGAGGTCACCGGCCGGCTGCCCCGCCTGGCCGCGGCCGCGCGCCCGGCCGCGGCGGTGCTCGGCACCGGCCTGTGCACCTACACGGCGGCGCTCCTGGCCAACACCGCCGTCCCCGTCTGGCACGAGGCGCGCCGGGAGCTGCCGTTCGTCTTCGCCGGCAGCTCGCTCGCCTCGGCCGGGGCGGCGGCGGCGATCCTCACCCCGGCCGCCGCGGCGGCCCCGGCCCGGCGCCTGGTCGCCGGCGGCGTCCTCCTCGAGATGGTGGCCGTCGAGCGGATGGACCGCCGCCTCGGCGACCTGGGCGAGCCCTACCGGAGCGGGCGCCCGCACGCGTACTCCCGGGCGGCCAAGCTCCTCGGCGCCGGCGGCGGCCTGCTCACCTGGTACGGCACTCGTCGGCGGCCGGTGGCGGCGATCGGCGGCGCGCTGACCCTGGCCGGCGCGATCTGCCAGCGCTTCGCCGTCTTCTCGGTCGGGCGTCCGTCGGCCACCGACCCCCGCTACGTGGTCGATCCCCAGCGCGCCCGCCGGGCTACGCGGTGAGGGCGTCGAGCCCGGTGCGGAAGATCCCCTCGATGACGCCGGCGGCCTCCTCGTCGGACGCGCCGACGGCGCGGAAGTCGGCGGTCCAGGTCACCGTGCAGCCGCTGCCGGCATCGACCGCCGAGATCGTCGCCGTGTAGTCGGCCACCGGCAACGGGCTGGCGTCGATCGAATAGGTGTAGGTGCGGGGCCCCTCGTCGAGCAGGGTCTCGACGACGGTGCCGCCGCCTTCGAGGTGGAGTTCGCGGACCTTGGGGCCGCCGTCGGCGGTCTGCGAGGCGATCGCGGGATGCCAGGCGCTGAGGGCGTGGAAGTCGCCGATGCGGCCCCACATCTCATCGGCGCTGACGGCGTAGTTCTGCTCCTGGCGGACGCTCGGCATGATCGACCTCCTGCTCCGGCGGTGGACGGGTTGCGCCGACCTTAGCTCGCGCCCGGAGCCGGAGTCGGCGGTGCGCGATAATCGGAGCATGGACCTGTGGATCGTGTGGGTCGTGCTCGCTGTGGCGTTCGGCTTCGGTGAGCTCCACACGAACGGGTTCTTCCTGGCGCCGTTCGCCGCCGGGGCCGGAATCGCCGCCGTCGCCGCCCTGGCCGGCGCCGGGGCCGCCGTCGGCCTGGTCGTCTTCCTCGTCGCGTCGCTCGCCACGCTCGGCCTGCTGCGACCGATCGCCCTCGGTCACCGGCGAATGCCGCCGACGATCCGCACGGGGGCGGCGGCGCTGATCGGGCAGCGGGGCACGGTCGTCGAGCGCATCGAAAACCGGCAGGGGCTCGGGTTCGTCCGCATCGGCGGCGAGGTGTGGACGGCGCGCAGCTACGACGAGGACCTGGTGATCGAGGCGGGCATCCAGGTCGAGGTCGTCGAGATCAAGGGCGCGACGGCGCTCGTCATGGAATAAGGAGACCGCACATGGCCGCCATCATCGTCGCCGCAGTCGTCGTGGTATTCATGCTGGCGCTCGCCTCGCGGGTGATCCGGATCATCCCCCAGGCGCGGGCCGGCGTGGTCGAGCGGTTGGGGCGCTACAGCCGGACGCTCGAGCCGGGCCTGACCCTGCTGGTGCCCTTCGTCGACCGCGTCAAGCCGCTCGTCGATCTGCGCGAGCAGGTGGTCAACTTCAAGCCGCAGCCGGTGATCACCGAGGACAACGTGGTGGTGGCGATCGAGACCGTCCTCTACTTCACGATCACCGAGGCCAGGTCGGCGACCTACGAGATCGCCAACCCGCTGCAGGCGATCGAGCAGCTGACGGTGACGACGCTGCGCAACGTGATCGGCGGGCTGACCCTCGAGGCGACGCTGACCGCCCGGGAGAACGTCAACGTCGAGCTCCGGGGGGCGCTCGACGACGCCACCGGGAAGTGGGGGATCCGCATCAACCGGGTCGAGATCAAGTCGGTCGACCCGCCCGAGGACATCCGGGCGGCGATGGAGAAGCAGATGCGCGCCGAGCGCGACCGGCGGGCGGCGATCCTGACCGCCGAGGGCACCAAGCAGGCGGCGATCCTGACCGCCGAGGGCGAGAAGCAGGCAGCGGTGCTGAAGGCCGAGGGCTCGCGCCAGGCGGCGATCCTCCGGTCCGAGGGCGAGGCCAAGGCGATCGCCACCGTCTTCGAGGCGATCCACGCCGGCGACGCCGACGAGAAGCTCCTGAGCTACCAGTACCTCCAGATGCTGCCCCGCCTGGCCCAGGGCGACGCGAACAAGGTGTTCGTGATCCCGTCGGAGTTCACCCAGGCGTTCGCCGGCATCGGCGAGGCGCTCGGCCGGCGGGCCGCCCCGGCGATCGCCAAGGCGCCGGCCGCCCCCGTCGACGCCGTCGACGACGACGAGGCCCCGCCCTTGCCGCCCGGCCTCGACCCGCCGGTGGCCGCGTGACCGGTGTGGCCGAGGCGGCGGCCGAGGCCTACGCCGCCGGGCACACGACCCCGCCGACCGCGGATCTCCAGCGACTGATCGAGGACACCCAGGCGACGCTGAGCTCGCCGCAGATGCTGAGCGGGCCGGTCGAGGGGCGGCTGCTCGAGCTGCTCGTCCACGCGGTCCGGGCCCGGCTCGTGCTCGAGCTGGGGACGTATTCGGGCTTCAGCGCCCTGTCGATGGCGGCGGGCCTGGCGCCGGGCGGTCGGATCGTGACCTGCGAGATCTCCGCCGACCATGCGGAGTTCGCCCGGCGGCGGATCGAGGCGAGCCCGTACGCCGAGCGCATCGACCTGCGGGTGGGGCCGGCGCTCGAGACGATCGCGACCCTCGACGGGCCGTTCGACCTCGTGTTCATCGACGCCGACAAGACGGGCTATGCCGGCTACTACGAGGCGGTGCTGCCCAAGCTGTCGGGCCACGGCCTGATCGTCGTCGACAACACGCTGTGGAGCGGACGCGTCGCGACCGAGCCCGACGGCGACGAGAGCACGCGCGCCCTGGTCGCCTTCAACGACCGGCTGGTGGCCGACGAGCGCGTGGTCTGCGTGATGCTGACCGTGCGCGACGGCGTGACCCTGATCAGAAAGCGGTAGTTCTGGAGCGGGGTCGGGCTGATCGGCCAGGCTCCCGCCCTAGACTGGTCCCCCGTGTTTGACTCGCTCTCCGACAAGCTCCAGGCCACCCTGGCCGAGGTCCGCGGCCGGGGGGCGCTGACCGAGGACGACGTCAACCGGGCGATGCGGGAGATCCGCCTGGCGCTCCTGGAGGCGGACGTCAACTTCAAGGTGGTCAAGGCGTTCACCGCGCGGGTGCGCGAGCGCTGCCTGGGGGCCGACGTCCTCGGCATGCTCAACCCGGGCCAGCAGGTGGTCAAGATCGTCCACGAGGAGCTGGCCGAGCTGATGGGCGGGGCGGCGGCCGGGATCGCGTTCTCGCCGCGGCCGCCGACGGTGATCCTGATGGCCGGCCTGCAGGGCTCGGGCAAGACGACGGCGACGGCCAAGCTGGCGCGCCACCTGCGCGAGGAGCACGGGAGCTCGGTCGCCGTGGCGGCCTGCGACGTGTACCGGCCGGCGGCCGTCGACCAGCTGATCATGGTCGGCGCCCAGGCCGGGGCGACGGTCTACGAGCAGGGGACCGACCGCTCGCCGGTGGACATCGCGCGGTGGGCGCTCCAGCGGGCGCGGGAGGAGGGCAAGGACGTTCTGATCGTGGACACGGCCGGGCGCCTGCACGTCGACGCCGAGCTCATGGCCGAGCTGGTGGCGATCCGCGACGCGGTCAAGCCGCACGACATCCTGCTCGTGGTCGACGCGATGACGGGCCAGGACGCGGTCAACGTGGCCGAGCAGTTCGCGGCGGCGGTGCAGTTCGACGGCGTGGTGATGAGCAAGCTCGACGGCGACGCCCGCGGGGGCGCGGCCCTGTCGGTCAAGGCGGTCACCGGCAAGCCGATCGTGTTCGCGTCGACCGGGGAGAAGCTCCACCAGTTCGAGCGCTTCCACCCGGAGCGGATGGCCCAGCGGATTCTCGGCATGGGCGACGTCATGACCCTGATCGAGAAGGCCGAGCGCGAGTTCGACCAGGACGAGTCCGAGCAGCTCGAGAAGAAGCTCCGGGCCGGCGAGTTCAGCCTTGAGGACTTCCTCGCCCAGCTGCGGATGATGCGGCGGATGGGTCCGCTCCAGGGCCTGCTCGGGATGATCCCGGGGATGGGCGGCCAGCTCCGGGGATTGAAGGTCGACGAGCGGGAGGTCGACCGGATCGAGGCGATCATCCTGGCCATGACGCCGGAGGAGCGGCGGCGGCCGGAGCTGATCAAGGGCTCGCGGCGGCTGCGGATCGCCCGGGGGTCGGGGACCAACGTCCAGGCGGTCAACCAGCTGGTCAAGCAGTTCGACCAGGTCCGCAAGGTGATGCGCAAGCTGGGCAAGGGCAAGATGCCGGACCTCGGCGCGCTGCTCCGCCAGGCCGGGCGTTGACCGACGGGGCGCCCGCGCCCGGGCCGGGGCCGGGGCCGGGGCCGGGAAGGGGCCGGCGGTGCGCCCGCGGGCGTCGTTCGCCGAGAGCTTCGTGCCGATGCTGATCGCCGACGACCGGCGGCGCTACGTCGATGCCAACCGGGCGGCGTGCCTGCTGCTGCGGCTGCCGCGCGAGGCCATCTGCCGCCTGCGCATCGACGACCTGACGCCACCGGGGCTCCACGATCAGGTCGAGCGGCTGTGGGCGGAGTTCCTGGCCCATGGCAGCCAGCGCGGGACGTTCGAGCTGCTGATGCCGGACGGGCCGCGGATGCTGGTCGACTACAGCGCGACGGCCCACGTCGAGCCGGGCCGGCACCTGTCGATGCTCCTGCTCCCGACCGTCGACGACGGCCGGCCGAGCCGGGGGGCGGCGACCGGGGAGCGCCTGACCGCGCGGGAGCGCGAGGTTCTCGCCCTGATCGCGATGGGTCACAGCGGCGCGGCGATCGCGTTGGGCCTGGGGATCTCGCCGACCACGGTCGAGACCCATGTCCGCCACTGCCTGGGCAAGCTGGCGGCCCGCAATCGGGCGCACGCGATCGCGCTCGGCCTCCAGCGCGGCGAGATCGAGCTGATCCTCGGCGCCTGACCGGCCGGATCCCCAGAATTCGGGATGGCATTCCGGGCGGAGCGGGCTATATGTTCACGGTGCGGCGAGATCGGTCCAGCGTCCGCCCGACACTCTGAGAACGGAGCCCAGTGCCGCGGGATTCGCCATTGGCCGGAGTCGTCAGCGACGATGCCGCCGGGCGGCCGCCCCCGGCGAAGCCGGCGCGGCCGTTTCGGGTCGACGTCCACCGTGAGGGGGCGTCCGTGCGGCTGGTGCCCGTCGGGGAGCTCGACCTGGCGACGGCCGGGGAGCTCGAGGCCCGGCTCGCCGAGCTGGAGGCGGCCGAGCCCGACGAGGTGCTGCTCGACCTGCGCGAGCTCGAGTTCATCGACTCGAGTGGGGTCCGGCTGATCGTCGCCGCCGACCGGGCGGCGAGCCGCCGCGGGCGCCGGTTCGCGGTGGTCAGCGGTCCGCCGGCGGTCCAGCGGGTGCTCGACATCAGCGGCGTCGGCGGGCGGCTGGACGTCCGCCCGTCGTGAGCCGCGGGTCGAGCGGCGGGCGCGCGCCGCTGCGCCCGGGCGGGGCGGCGCCTCAGCGCAGCAGCCGGCGCTCACGGTCGCGGGAAGCCGGCGGCGGGCCGGTCCGGCCAGTGGGGCCGGCGGGGCGGAGCGGGTCGGTGGGACCGGTGGGGCCGGTCGATCGGGCGTAGGGGGAGACGCCGGCGGCGTAGGCGGCGGCTCGGTCGCGGGCGTCGTCGGCGAGGGGATCCGCAGCGGCGAGCGCAGAACGGTCCAACGTAGCGGCGCCCCCAGGAGCCAGCGCCGCCCGCTTGACAAAGGTGATCGATGGATCAATAATGTGGTGATGAGCCAGAGCGAGAAGATCCGCGGGACCGCCGACGCGCGGCGGGACGACGTGCTCGACGCGGCGACCGGCGAGTTCGGCCGGGACGGCTACCGCGGGGCGAGCACGGCGGCGATCGCCAAGCGGGCCGGGATCTCGCAGCCGTACATCTACGCCCTGTTCCCGAGCAAGCGCGACCTCTTTCTGGCCGCCCACGCCCGGATGGCGGCCACGCTGCGGGCGACGTTCCTCGCCGCGGCGGCCGGTCACGACGGGCCGCAGGAGCGCCTGCGGGCGATGGGACAGGCCTACCGGTCGCTGGTCGAGGCCAACCGCGACCAGCTGCTGCTCCAGATGCAGGCCCACGCGGCGGCTGGCGATCCGGAGATCGGCCCGGCGGTGGCGGCGGCGTTCGCCGGGCTGTTCGACGACGTCCGGCGCACGAGCGGGGCGCCGGCGGCCGAGGTGGCGTCGTTCTTCGCCTGCGGAATGCTGATCAACGTGACGGTGGCGCTCGGCCTGCCGGAGCTGGCGTCGCCGGCCCTGGCCTGGGCCGAGGCCGTGGGCTGACCCCGGCCCTGATCGTGGCCGCGGCGGTGCTCGGCGCCGGGGCGCTGGCCGCGCTGGCCATCCCCGGCCGGCGGCGGCTGGCCCCGGTCGAGGTGGCCGCCGCGGCGGCGGCCTGAGCCGGTCGGGCGGCGGGCCGGGGCGCGTGGCCACGGCCCGCGTCGGCCGGGCGCGCTAACCTGGCAGGTTCCTGGCTCACTCCGAAAGGCACCCGTGGCAGTAAGACTCAGGCTCACTCGCGTGGGCGGCAGGAAGGATCCGGTCTGGCGCGTCGTCGTCGCCGACTCACGCTCTCCGCGCGACGGCCGCGTGATCGAGACGGTCGGCCAGTACAACCCGCAGACGGAGCCGTCGACGATCGTGATCGACGAGGACCGGGCGCGCCATTGGCTCGCCCAGGGCGCCCAGCCGTCCGCGCAGGTCAGGAAGCTCCTGCGCATCCAGGGCATCAGCTAGTCGAGTCCGACCACCAGACCACTAGATCGAAGGCGGCGCGATGGAGATGACGGAGCTGCTCGAGTACCTGGCGGAAGGCCTGGTCGACGATCCCGAGCAGGTGGCGGTCGAGCGCTTCGACGAGCCCGACGGGACGATCGTGCTCGAGCTGGCGGTCGGACCCGACGACTACGGCAAGGTCATCGGCCGGGGCGGTCGGACCGCCCACGCCCTGCGGACGGTGGTCCGGGCCGCCGGCGCGCGCGACGGGCAGCGCGTGCTCCTGGACATCGTCGACTGACGGGCCCGGTGTCCAGCGGCGGCCTGCTCGCCGGTCGCGTCGGTCGCCCGCACGGCCTGGACGGCAGCTTCTACGTGACCAGGGCGCGCCCGGCGCTGCTCGAGCTCGGCATGGCGCTGACCGTCGACGGCCGGCCGACGACGATCGTCCGGCGGGCCGGCGCCGACCGGGCGCCGATCGTCCGCGTCGACGGCTGCGAGACCCGGGACACGGCCGAACGCCTGCGCGGCGCCGACCTGCTGGCCGATGCCGGCGCGGTACCACCGCTCCCAGAAGGAGAATGGTGGGCCGAGGAGCTCACGGGTTGCCGGGTGCTCGATGGCGCGGAGGTGGTCGGAGTGGTCCGGGGGATGCTCGGCCTGCCGTCGTGCGAGTGCCTCGAGGTGGCCCGGCCCGACGGGTCGGAGCTGCTCGTGCCGATGGTGCGCGACGCGATCCGGCGCGTCGACATCGCCGCCGGCGAGATCGAGATCAACCTGGCCTTCCTCGGCGACACGGCGTGAAGCTCGACGTCTTCACCCTGTTTCCCGACTGGTTCGACTGGTTTCGCCGGCAGCGGCACGTGGCCAACGCGCTGGCGCTGGGCACGACGCTCGACTGCATCGACCCCCGCGCGCACACGCCCCTCGGATCCGGCCAGGTCGACGACATGCCGTTCGGCGGCGGCGCCGGCATGGTGCTCCGCGTCGACGTGATCGAGGCGGCCCTGCGCGCCCGCTACCACTGCGACCCGGTCGAGCTGCCGCGGCGCCGGCGGGTCGTCGCCCTCGGGCCGGCGGGCCGGCTGCTCGACGACCGGCTCGTCGACGAGCTGGCGGCCGAGCCGGAGCTGACGCTCCTGTGCGGCCGCTACGAGGGGTTCGATCAGCGGATCGTCGACCACTTCGTCAGCGACGAGATCTCGGTCGGCCGGTACGTCCTCTCGGGCGGCGAGCTCGCCGCGATGGTGGTGTGCGACGCCGTCCTGCGCAAGCTGCCCGGCGCCCTCGGCCATGCCGACTCGGCGATCGAGGAGTCGTTCAGCCCGGCCCTCGGCGGTCTGCCCGAGTATCCGCACTACACGCGGCCGGCCGAACATCGCGGCTGGCGCGTGCCCGACGTCCTCCTCTCCGGCCATCACGCCGAGATTCGCCGCTGGCGCCTCGAGCGCTCACGCGAGCGCGGCGGGCGCGGCGCCGGGCGCCCGGCGGCGGCCGACGCGGACGACGGCGGCGGCAGATGAGCGCTACCATGGACGGCCGCGCCGACGCTGTCCGTCCGCGCCTTCTTTTTGCCATGATCGGAGCCATCGAGAGCATCGAGCGCGCACAACTGCGCCGGGTGCCCAACTTCTCCCCCGGGGATCGGCTCAAGGTCCACTTCCAGGTCATCGAGGGGACGCGCCGCCGCACGCAGGTGTTCGAGGGCGTCGCGATCAAGCGGCAGGGCGAGGGCGCCCGCGAGACGTTCACCGTCCGCAAGCAGTCGTTCGGCGTCGGCGTCGAGCGGACGTTCCCCCTGCACTCGCCGAAGATCGAGCGGATCGAGGTCGCGGCCCGCGGCGACGTGCGGCGGGCCAAGCTCTACTACCTGCGCGACCGGGTCGGTAAGCGGGCGCGGGTGCGCGAGCGCGGCTACGTCGGTCCGGAGGAGAAGGTCGAGCCCGGCCTGCTCTACCCGCCGGTGGTCGAGCCCGAGGCCCCCGCCTCCGACGCGGCCGCCGACGGCGGTAAGCCCGGCCCGTCGGCCTGACCCGGCCGGCCGGCGTGATCCTCAAGAAGATCGCTCGCGGCAACTCGGTCGTCGAGTTCATCCTGATCGTCCTCGTCGCCGTCGGGCTGGCGATCGCGATCCAGGCCTTCATCGTCAAGCCGTACAAGATCCCGAGCGAGTCGATGCTGCCGACGCTGACCGTCGGCCAACGGGTGCTCGTCAACCGGCTCGGCAACGACTTCGCCGACCCGCATATCGGCGAGATCGTCGTCTTCCACCCGCCGCAGGGCGCGGTCGACCAGAACCCGGCCTGCGGGGTCATGGTCGGCGGCGGCCAGATCTGCCCGCAGCCGACGAGCCGGGAGGCGAGCGTCAACTTCATCAAGCGGGTGGTCGCCGGGCCGGGGGACACGATCGCGATCCGCGACGGCCATGTCGTGCGCAACGGCAAGCTCCAGTCGGAGTCGTTCATCGCGCCGTGCGGCGGGGGGCCGGCGTGCAACTACCCGACGGCGATCACGGTTCCGGCCGGTCACTGGTTCATGATGGGCGACAACCGTGGAATGTCCGACGACAGCCGCTTCTGGGGACCGGTGCCAAGAAGCTGGATCATCGGTGGCGCCTTTGCCACCTACTGGCCGGTCGGGCGGATCGGGATCCTCTAGGGCGGTGGCCGAAGCGCCTGGCGGCCGGTCGAGCCCGGCGTCCGGCGGGCGGCCGGCCAAGGCGGCCGGCAACTCCCGCTCGCGTAGGGCGGCCCGCCGACGGACGAGCGGTCGGCGGCTCTTCGCCTTCGATCGCAGTCTCGGCGTCCGCCTCGTGGCCGGGGCCGACGAGGCCGGTCGCGGCTGCCTGGCCGGCCCGCTCGTGGCCGCCGCCGTCCTCTTCGACCAGGACGCCCTGACGACGCGGGCGCTGCGGGCGCTGGGCGCGCTCAACGACTCCAAGCAGCACGACCACGACGCCCGCGAGGCGCTCTACCCGCTGGTCGTCTCGACGGCCCGCCGGGTGGTCGTCGTCTCCCGCTGCGTGCGGGGGATCGACGATCGCGGCCTGCATGTGACGAACCTGGCGGCGCTGCGCGACGCCCTGCGCGGCGTCGCCGTGCCCGGCTGCATCTGTCTGATCGACGGGTTCGCCGTCGCCGATTTCGGCTTCGACCAGCGGGCGATCGTCGGCGGCGACGCGACGAGCGCGGCGATCGCCGCGGCGTCGATCGTGGCCAAGGTGACGCGCGACCGCTTCATGCATCGGGCCGACGTGCTCCATCCGGGCTGGGAGTTCGCCACTCATGTCGGCTACTCGACGCCGGAGCATCGGGCGGCGATCGGCCGTCAGGGCGTCTCGCCGCTGCACCGCCTCTCCTTCCAGTCGACGGCCTACCAGCAGCTCGCCCTCTGAGCCGCCGGGCGCCCCCGGGTTTGTCGAGCTGCGTGGCGCGATCGCCCCGGTCGGGACCCCGGGGGGCCGTCCATCTGGTTCCCCCGGCGGTCACATGACGGCCTCCAGCTGATCGAGGGCGACGAGGCGGCCGGCGCGGTCGATCATCACGCCGACGGCGTCGAACCGGAGCTCGCGGGCGTGTGGCCGGTTGCGGCCGCGCTCGGCCAGCCAGGCGGCGGCGAGGCGGCGGACGCGGCGCTGCTTGGTCGGGGTGACGGACTCGACCGGGTCGATGACGGTCGGCGCCCGGCGGGTCTTGACCTCGGCGAAGACGATCGTCGCGCCGTCGTAGAGGATCAGGTCGAGCTCGCCGGCCGGCGTGCGGTAGTTGCGGTCGAGCAGGCGGAAGCCGAGGCGCTCGTAGTGCTCGAGGGCGAGTCGCTCGCCGGCGCGACCGAGGTCGTGGCGCGGATTCGAGGGCATCGGGCCACGGTACGGCCGGCGGGCCCTCCGTCGGATGAAGGACTGTGACAACCGTGTGACACCAATGTTGAGCTTTGAAACGGGGGTGCCACGGGGGCCGGAATCGGCGCGGTTGGCGTCCTGGCCGGATGGTTCGATCACGCTGTGCTCGCCCGCGCCCACACGTTCGCCGTCGACGGCCTCGAGGCCCACCGGGTCTGCGTGGAGTTCGACCTGCGGCCGGGGCTGCCGGCGTTCAACATCATCGGCCTGCCGGAGGCGTCGGCTCGCTCCTCGCGCGAGCGGGTCCGGGCGGCGCTGCTGAACTCGGGGTTCACCTTCCCGCGCCAGCGGGTGACGGCGAACCTGGCGCCGGCGCCGCTCGAGAAGGCGGGCTCGAGCTTCGACCTCGCCCTGGCCTGCGGGCTCCTGGCCGCCAGCGACCAGGTCGCCCGGGGCGGCCTCGACGGGATCGCGCTGTTCGCCGAGTTGTCGCTCAGTGGCGAGCTGCGCCCGTGCCGGGGCGTGCTCGCGGCGGCCGAGGCCGCCGGCCGGGAAGCCCTGCGGGGCCTCGTGGTGGCCCGGGCCAACGCGGCCGAGGCGACCCAGGTCGACGGTCTGGCCGTGGCCGGCGTGCGCAGCCTCGGCGAGGTGGCCGGACTGCTCGACGGCCGCCGCCAGCTCTGGCGGCAGCCGGTGCGGCGGGGGCGGCGGCGGCCGGGTGGGGCGGGAGGGGGCGGACGGTGCGGGGCGGACGGGGCGGCGGGCGTCGGGGCCGCGGCCGACGCCGCGGCGGCCGCGGCGGAGCCGGATCTGGCCGATGTGCGGGGCCAGCGGCAGGCGATTCGGGCGCTGACGGTGGCCGCCGCCGGAGGACACCACCTGCTGCTGAGCGGACCGCCGGGCGTGGGCAAGACGATGCTGGCGCGCCGGCTGCCGGGCCTGCTGCCGCCGCTGGGCCGCGCCGAGGCGCTGGAGGTGACCAAGATCCACGGCCTCGCCGGCGAGCACGGCGGGAGCGGCCTGGTGCTGCGCCGGCCGTTTCGCGCCCCGCATCACTCGATCTCGGCCGTGGGCCTCGTCGGCGGAGGTCCGCTGGCCCTGCCGGGCGAGGCCGTGCTCGCGCACCACGGCGTCCTCTTCCTCGACGAGCTGTCGGAGTTCTCGCGGCCGGCGCTCGAGGCGCTGCGGGCGCCGCTCGAGGGCGGGCGGGTGGCGATCGTGCGTCGCCAGCGGACCGCGGTCTACCCGACGCGCTTCATGCTCGTCGCGGCGATGAACCCCTGTCCGTGCGGGCATGCGGGCGACGCCGGCGGGCGGTGCCGCTGCACGGAGGCCGAGCTCGTCCGGCATCGGAGCAAGTTGAGCGGCCCCGTGCTCGACCGGATCGACCTCTTCGTCCGCGTCACCCGCCCGACGACGGGCGAGCTGCGGTCCTCGGCGCAGACGACTTCGAGGGTCGTGGCCGCCCAGGTGCTCGAGGCGCGCGAGCGGCAGGCCGCACGCCTGCGGGGGACGGGGACGACCTGCAACGGCGAGCTCGACCTGCGCCTGCTGCGCAGCCACGGCGCCGTCGAGGAGCGGGCGGAGGACGCCCTCCGGCGCGCCTACGACCGGGGGACGCTCAGTGTGCGGGGGCAGGCCCGGGCGCTGCGCGTGGCGCGGACGGTGGCCGACCTCGACGGCAGCGCGAGGGTTCGCGCCGCCCACGTCGCGGTGGCGCTGTCAATGCACCCCGAGGGGGCTACGGCCCTGCGGCAGGCCGGATGAGTCCTGTCGGCTCACGACTTGGTCGCATTCCCGTTGGTGGCCGCGGCGGGGCCGCCGCTGTCGCGTGGGTGGTAGCCCTTCCCGCGCTTGGTCACCTGGTGCTCCCGCTCGAGCCGCGGGAGGACGCGGTAGAGGTAGTTGGTGCTGATGCCCATCGCGTCGGCCAGCTCGGCGGTGGTGATGCCGGGCTGCTCACGAATCTTCGCCACCGCCTGCTGCGCGCGCTTGGCGCGTCCCGGAATGGCGGCAAGCTCGGGTTTGGCGCGCCGTCGCGGGCGCCGCGTCGTCGCCGCGCGAGCCTCGGACGGCGGGATGGCGGTCGCGCCGGCGGCCGTGTCGTCCGCGAACGTCGCCGCCAGCCTCTGGAGCTGGTCGGCCTCCACCACCAGCGGCTCAAGTATTTTCTGTACTTCGATCAGGCGGGCGCGGATCTCCGCTTGGATCGACCGGATATCAGGCAAGGCACTCCTCGGGCCGCTGATGCGGAGGGTGGGCCGACTGACTATACGTACACGGCCGCCGCGGCCGATGTAACGGTCACCGCGCGGATGTGCCCGACGCCGGCGCGGCCAGCCTCACCTCGGTGGCCTCCTGACCCGACGGGTCCGTCGGCAAACCGGCACACGGCCGCTGACGTGGGCCAGCCCGGTGATCCGGGTCGGCATCCCGGTCTCCGATCGGCTGGTCGTGAACGGTCCCATCCGAGGTCGTCGAGCCACAGGAGGCAGTCGCCGGCCGACCGGGGGGCGCGCCGGTCGGTGCGCGAAGATGCCAGGCGTGCCCCCGACCCGCCGCGTCCTGACCATCGCCGGCTCCGACTCCGGCGGCGGCGCCGGGATCCAGGCCGACCTGAAGGCGTTCGCCCGGTGCGGGGTCCACGGCATGGTCGCGATCACGACGGTCACCGCGCAGAGCACCCGCGGCGTGGACGCGGTCCACCAGGTCCCGCCCGAGCTGGTCGTCGCCCAGATCCGGTCCGTGGCCGCCGACATCGGGATCGATGCGATCAAGATCGGAATGCTCGGCGGCGCCGCCACCGTCGCCGCCGTCGCCGGCTGCCTGCTTCAGCTCTCGGCCGGCGTGCCGATCGTCGTCGATCCGGTGCTCGTCGCGACCAGTGGGGCGGCTCTGCTCGCGCCCGACGCTCTCGACGCCCTGGTCGGGCTGATCGTCCCGATGGCCACCGTCCTGACCCCCAACCTTCTCGAGGCCCGGGTCCTCGCCCGGGCGGCCGGCATCACCGACCACGACCACGACCACGACGACGACGACGACGACCGCGACGACGACGACGACGACGATGACGACGCCGCGGCGCTCGCGCGCGCCCTCCACCGGCTCGGTCCGGCGGCGGTGGTCGTGACGGGCGGCCACCGGCGGGGCGGGTCGGACCTCTTCTTCGATGGGCGGGAGCTCGTCGAGCTCGCCGGACCCCGGCATCCCGACGGGGCCAGCCACGGCTCGGGCTGTACGCATTCGGCGGTACTCGCCGCCGAGCTCGCTCGCGGCGCGCCGGCGGTCGAAGCCGCCCGCCGAGCCCGGGCGGTCGCGGCCGACGCGGTGGCCCACGGTCACCGCGACCTCGGTGCCGGGGGGGAGGGCCCGGTGGACGTTCTGGCGAGCTGGGGGCGGATCGTCGCCCGGGGGCGCGATGGTTTGCCATAATCGGCGCATGCGGCTGTTGAGGATGAAGCCCGGTCATGGTGAGGTTCTGATCGCCGAGGGGGACGTTGAGGTGCCGGCGCAGGAGCGCGAGCTCATCGAGGCGTTTCGGGCCCAGCTCGAGGCCGGTATGTGGGCGGCGGTGCCCACCGTCGCCGGCGGTGGCCGTCGCGAGGCGGAGCTCGTGCGCACCTTCGCGGAGGTACCACGCGATGCGGAGCGTGTGATCTTCTTCCCGCGCGCCGCGGGCGGACGCTAGCGCGGTCGGTCGGTGCTGCTGGCGCTCGGAGCCTGTGCGATCGTCGTCGTCGCGCTGCTCTGGGAGGTCATAGCCCCGCAGGTCGGCGCCTGGCGCGAGCACTGGCAGGCCCGGCGGCGGCGGGTGCCCCCGATCGCCACCTATGACCCGGGCCGCGAGCGGCGGGCCGAGCAGCGGGCGCGGGCGCTCGTCCGGTCGTGCGTCAACGAGGAGGAGTGGGCGATGTACCGCGACCTCGGCTTCCTCCGCGTCTGGGGGGCGTGCGCCCGCGGCCCGGGCGACGGCCAGGGCGAGCACCGGCGGGGCGCCCCGTACGCCTACCTGATCTACCCGCACAAGCCGATCGTCGCCTTCGTGCCCCACACCGGCCAGCTGCTGAGCGAATACTGCGTCGAGTTCCCCGACCTCGACCGCCCCTACGGCAGCGCCCGCCTGCCCGACTCCGACGACGTCCTGGCCAAGTGGATGGCGCTCACCGGTGACGAGCGGCGGTTGATCGCCAGCGCGAACATGCACCTTCCCGGCCGCCAGGTCGACCCGGAGGCCGTGCGCCGCGACCTCTGGCGCCTGGGACGCTGGGAGCAGGTCCGCCTCCAGCGCGACCAGACCGACGCCGGTAGTGTTTCGGCCTCGTGACCGCCCCGCCGCGCCGATCCCGCCAGCCGCCGGACCCGCTGCTCGCCCCGACCGCGCGTCGCCCGGCGCCGAGCGGTCGATGACCGAGGCGAACGGCTTCGACCTCAAGCACCGCAGCCGGGCGCTGACCGACGGGCCGGCCCGGGCCCCGGCGCGGGCCTACCTGAAGGGCATCGGCTTCGACGACGAGGCCCTGGCCAAGCCGATCATCGGCGTGGCGTCGACCTGGATCGAGACGATGCCGTGCAACTTCCATCTCCGGGTGCTGGCGGCCAGGGTGAAGGAAGGCATCCGCGAGGCGGGCGGCACGCCGATGGAGATCAACACGATCGCCATCTCCGACGGCATCACCATGGGCACGTCGGGCATGAAGACGTCGCTCGTCTCCCGCGAGGTGATCGCCGACTCGATCGAGCTCGTCGGTCGCGGCCACCTGTTCGACGCGGTGATCGCCCTGTCGGGGTGCGACAAGACGATTCCCGGCACGGTGATGGCCCTCGCCCGACTCGACGTCCCGGCCCTGATGCTCTACGGCGGGTCGATCCCCCCGGGCCGCTTCCACGACCGCGACGTGACGATCCAGGACGTCTTCGAGGCGGTCGGCGCCCACGCCGCCGGCCGGATGACCGACGCCGAGCTGGCCGAGCTCGAGGCGGTCGCCTCGCCCGGGGCCGGCGCCTGCGCCGGACAGTTCACGGCCAACACGATGGCGATGGCCTTCGAGATGATGGGCATCTCCCCGATCGGCGCGTCGTTCGTCCCGGCTCAGGAGGCGAACAAGGGCGAGGTCGCCCAGGCCGCCGGCCGTCTCGTCGTCGACGTGCTCCGCCGTGGCTTGCGCCCGTCCGAGCTCATCACCCGCGACTCGATGGAGAACGCCATCGCGGCGATCGCGGCGAGCGGCGGCTCGACCAACGGCGTGCTCCACCTCCTCGCCCTGGCCCACGAAGCCGGCGTCGAGCTGTCGATCGACGACTTCGATCGCATCAGCGAGGGGACGCCCCTCCTCTGCGACCTCAAGCCCGGCGGCCAGTACGTCGGCGTCGACCTCTACCGGGCCGGCGGCGTCGCCCTGCTCGCCCAGCGCCTTCAGCAGGCCGGCCTGCTTCACGAGGACGCGCCGACCGTGACCGGCCAGACGATCGGCGAGCTCGCGGCCGCGGCGACCGAGACGCCGGACCAGCAGGTCATCCGGCCGCTGGCCCGGCCGCTCAAGGCCACCGGCGGTCTGGCCATCCTCCGGGGCAACCTCGCCCCCGACGGCTGCGTGGTCAAGCTCGCCGGCCACGAGCGTCGCCGCCACGTCGGCCCGGCCCGGGTGTTCGAGGGCGAGGAGGCGGCCATGGACGCGGTCACCCACGGGCGGATCCAGCCGGGCGACGTGGTGGTCATCCGCAACGAGGGTCCGGCCGGCGGACCGGGCATGCGGGAGATGCTGGCGGTGACCGCCGCCCTCAACGGCGCCGGCCTCGGCTCCGAGGTCGCCCTCCTCACCGACGGCCGCTTCTCCGGCGCGACGCACGGCTTCATGGCCGGCCACGTCGCCCCCGAGGCCGTCCGCGGCGGCCCGATCGCCGCCGTGCGCGACGGCGACGAGGTGACGATCGACGTCGACGAGCGCCGCCTCGACGTCGCCCTGACCGACGCCGAGATCGCCGCCCGCGTGGCCGACTACCAGGCGCCGCCCAACCCAGACCTGACCGGCGTGCTGAAGAAGTACGCCCTCCAGGTCGGCAGCGCCTCGCACGGCGCCGTCACCGTCTGAGCGATCGACCGGCGCGAGCGCTCCGCCGCCGGGCTGCAAGACTGACGGCGCGTGCTCATCGCCATCGATATCGACTCGACGCTCCACGACTACTGGAAGCTCCTGTCGGCCGCCGCCCGCCGCCGCTTCGGCGTCGACCTCCCGTACGGGGAGCAGCTGACGTGGGGGGTGACGCGGCTGCGCCCGGAGCAGCTCGCCGCCTGCGTCGCCGACACCCACGCGGACGCGGACGTGCTCGCCGCCGAGCCCTACCCCGGGGCCGTCGAGGCCGTGGCCCGGTGGCATCGCCACGGGCACGGGATCCACGTGATGAGCCACCGGACCGAGCAGGCGTCGCCGGTCACCGCCCGCTGGCTGGAGACGATCAGGCTCCCGTTCGACGCGCTGACCTGCTGCGAGGACAAGATCGCCTGCTGCGTCGAGGCCGGCGTCGACCTGCTGATCGACGACAGCCCGGTCAACCTCGAGCGGGCGATCGCGCGCGAGATCCGGGTCGCCACGATCCTCCACCCGTGGAACCGGGACTTCTGCGAGGACGAGGCGATCATCTGCGCCGGTGACTGGCCGGCCCTGGCCGCCCGGCTCCTGCCCCTGCTCGAGGGGCAGCGGGCGCGCCGCTCCGGCCCGCCGGTCGGTCGGCGCCCGAGCTGACTCGGGCCGCGCCCGCCTTCGGGCGTCGGCGCCGGGCGCCCCGTCCCGACCGTCGCCGACCCGGCCGGCCCGCTGCCGCCGGGCGTCGCCCCGCTCCCCGGGGGCCCGGCGGCCGGTCATTCGACGAGCCGGCCACTCCGTCGGGTAGAGTCGATTCACTGGTAAGCAACGCCACCTGCCGTTCGCGCTCGCGCGGGCCTGGTTGGGGAGTCACTCTGCAAACGAACGTCAAGGCCGTCGAGCTCCGGGATCTCTGGCGGCGATATAAGGTCAACGATGACCAGCGGGCCCGCGAGCGGCTCGTCGTCGCCTACTCGCCGCTGGTCAAGTACGTAGCCGGCCGGATGGCGGCCGGCCTCCCGGCCCACGTGGACGAGGCCGACCTGATCAGCTACGGCCTGGTCGGCCTGATCGCGGCGATCGAGCGCTTCGACCTCTCGCGGGAGATCCGCTTCGAGACCTACGCGATCACCCGCGTCCGCGGCGCGATCCTCGACGAGCTCCGCGCCCTCGACTGGGTGCCGCGGTCGGTCCGGGCGCGGGCCCGGGAGATCGAGCGGGCCCACGCCAAGCTCGAGGCCAAGCTTCAGCGGGTGCCGACCGACGAGGAGATCTCCAAGGAGATCGGCTTGACCGTCGACGAGTTCCGCGACTCGCTGCTCGCCATCGCCAACTCCTCGGTCACCGCCCTCGACGAGCTGTGGGCGGTCTCCGACGCCAGCGGCGACAGCGTGTCCCTGCTCGACACCCTGCCCGACCGCAGCGCGCCCAACCCCGAGCAGATCGTCGACCAGAACGAGCTCAAGGACCGCATCGCCGACGCGATCTCCCGTCTGCCCGAGCGGGAGAAGCTCGTGATCGCGCTCTACTACTACGAGAACCTGACCCTCCGCGAGATCGGCGAGGTCCTCGGCGTCACCGAGTCGCGCGTCTCCCAGCTCCACACCAAGGCCGTCCTGCGGCTGCGGTCGCGCCTCTCGCCCGCGGAGTAGCACCGCCGCGGGAAGGATCGGCCGCCGGCGGAGTCCTGCCGCATGAGGACTCGCCGAACGACCGTAGGAGGGCCGCGCAGTGATCGCACATCGTCGTCGATCGGACCAAGCTCCGGACACGGGTGGTCGCCGAGCTGCCCTTGGTCTGCTGGGAGCGGTGGTCGCCGTCCTCGCCGTCCTGGCCTGGCTCGGGGCGGGGGTCGCCGCGGCCAGCCCGTTCATCACCCCGTTCACCAGGACCGACACCCTGGCCAGCACGGTGCCGGCCAACGGCGACCAGAACCCCTACGGGATCGTCACCGCGCCGACCACCGTCGGGCGTTTGCATCGCGGCGACATTCTGGTCAGCAACTTCAACAACCGGGGCCCGACGAGCATGGGCCTCCCGACCACCGGCGGGATGCAGGGTCTCGGAACGACGATCGTCCAGTTCGGCGCGGCCGGCGGCCAGGGGCGGGTCTTCGCCCAGCTCGACCCGGCGGCCTTTCCGGGCGGCGTCGGGCTGACGACGGCGCTCGCCGCCCTGCCCGACGGCTACGTCGTCGTCGGCAGCCTGCCGACCACCGACGGGACGTTCGCCACGGCGACGGCCGGCGCCCTGATCGTCCTCGACCCGTCCGGCCGGCCGGTCGCCACGGTCAGCGGCGGGCCGATCACCGGACCGTGGGACATGACGTCGAGCTCGACCGGGCCGCTGACCACCCTGTTCGTGACCAACGTCCTGAACGGGACGCTCGCCGCCAGCCCGAACGTCGTCGACGGCGGGACGGTCGTGCGGATCCGGATGATCACGCTGCCCGGTCGGGCGCCGCGGATCTTCGACGAGCGCGTCGTCGCGACCGGCTTTCCCGAGCGGACGGACCCGGGGGCCGTGGTCGTCGGTCCGACCGGCGTGGCCGTCGACCGGCGGGGCACGCTCTATGTGGCCGACGCGGTCGCCGATCGGATCGCGGTGATCCCGCACGCCTCGACCTCGCCGCTGGCGGCGGCCCACGGCGGCCGGACGCTGACCAGCGGCGGGCAGCTCAGCGACCCGCTGGGGATGACGCTCGCACCGAACGGGGACATCCTCACCGTGAACGGGGCCGACGGCCGGATCGTCGAGACGACGCCGGCTGGGGTCCAGGTCGCCCACGCGGTGATCGACACGGGCAACGGGACCGGGGCGGGCGACCTCTTCGGGCTCACCGTCCCGGCCGACGGATCGGGTGTGCTCTTCGTCGACGACTTCGACAACACGCTGCGGCTCCTCCACTGACGGCCGCGGGCCGCCGGGCAGGAACGCCGGGGTGAGCGAGCTCGCGTCCTGGTCCCCGGGCTCCTTCACACCCGGCCCGTCGCACGCGATATGTTCCGTCTCCCCCGAGGAGAGGAGATCTGCATGCGATACAGCGCGGACCGCATCCGCAACGTCGCGCTCGTCGGTCATCGTGGTGCCGGGAAGACCTCGCTGCACGAAGCGCTGCTCTTCGAGGCCGGCGCGATCAACCGCCTGGGGAGCGTCGTCGACCGGACGACCACGTCGGACTCCGACCCCGACGAGCAGGCGCGGCAGATGTCGATCTCGGCCGCGTTGAGCTCGTTCGAGTGGGACGAGCGGAAGATCAACCTGATCGACACGCCCGGCGACCCGAGCTTCGTCGCCGACGCGCTGAGCGGGCTGCGGGTCTGCGAGTCGGCCATCTTCGTCGTCAACGCCGTGATGGGCGCCGAGGTCACGACCACCCGCCTCTGGCGCCGGGCCGCCGAGCTCGACCTGGCACGGATGATCTGCGTCAACATGCTCGACCGCGAGCGGGCCGACTTCTACCGGACGCTCGAGTCGCTCAAGGGCGCCTTCGGCCCCCACGTCGTCGCCACCGAGATCCCACTTGGGTCCGAGCACGAGATCGAGGGCGTGATCGACCTCGTCGACATGAAGGCCTACCGCTATCCGACCGCCGCTCGCGGCAGTGCCGTCGAAGGGCCGATTCCCGACGACCTGCTCGACCGGGCGCAGGAGTACCGGGAGAAGCTGATGGACGAGGTGGCCGAGGTCTCCGACGCGCTGATGGAGCGCTACCTCGAGGGCGACGAGATCTCCCACCAGGAGATCGTCGACGCGCTCAAGGAGGGCACCAACCACGGCTCGATCTTCCCCGTCGTGTGCGTCGTGGCCAGCCGCAACCTCGGGACGAACCGTCTGCTCGCGGCGATCGTCGAAGACCTGCCCTCCCCGGTCAAGCACGGCCCGCTCGAGCTGCCCGAGGTCACGCTCGAGCCGGTCGAGGACCGCGAGCTGTTCGCCTACATCTTCAAGACCCGGGCCGACTCGTTCACCGGCCGGATCAACCTGTTCCGTGTCTACCAGGGCGTGATCCGCCACGACACCCAGCTCCTGAACACCCGCACCCACACCAAGGAGCGGATCGGACAGCTGACGATCTTCGCCGGCCGGGGCACCGACCACGTCGACGAGTTCGGGCCCGGCGACATCGGCGCGGTGGCCAAGCTCAAGGAGACGCGGGCCGGCGACTGGCTGGCCGCCCGCGACGAGCCGATCAAGATGCCCGAGATCAAGCTTCCGGCGCCGGTGATGGCCTTCGCGATCGAGCCGAAGACCAAGGGCGACGAGGACAAGGTGTTCAGCTCGCTGCGCCGCCTGCAGGAGGAGGATCCGACGATCGACCTGCATCGCGACGAGCAGACCGGCGAGCAGATCGTGGCCGGCCTGTCGCAGATCCACGTCGAGGTCATCGTCGATCGGCTGCGGTCGCGCTTCGGGGCCGAGGTCACGCTGAAGCCGCCGCGCGTGCCCTACCAGGAGACGATCCGCCGGCCGGCCAAGGCTCACGGCCGCCACAAGAAGCAGTCGGGCGGACGCGGCCAGTTCGGCGACTGCCACATCGAGATCGAGCCGCTCGAGCCGGGCGGAGGCTTCGAGTTCGTCGACCGGATCAAGGGCGGCGTGATCCCGAACTCGTTCATCCCGGCCGTCGAGAAGGGCGTGCTCGAGGCGATGAGCCAAGGCGTGCTCGCCGGCTGCCCGGTCAAGGACGTGCGGGTCACGCTGGTCGACGGGTCCTACCACACCGTCGACTCGTCGGAGATCGCCTTCAAGCTCGCCGGGTCGCTGGCCATGCGCCGCGCGCTCGAGCAGGCCGAGCCGGTCCTGCTCGAGCCGATCATGCTCGTGACCCTGTCGGTGCCGGAGTCGAGCGTCGGCGACGTCATCGGCGACCTCAACGGCCGGCGCGGTCGGCCGCAGGGGATGGACGCGTCGGGCGGGCTGACCGAGATCAAGGCCGAGGTGCCGATGTCGGAGATGCTCACCTACGCGCCGGACCTGCGGTCGCTGACCGGCGGGCAGGGCGACTACACGATGGAGTTCCTTCGCTACGAGGAGCTCCCGGGCCATCTGGCGGGCAAGGTGATCAGCGGGGCGACGGAGGCGGCGGAGGTGCGGGCCTGAGGCGGGCCCGATACCCTCCAGGCGTGGTGCACAACCGCCAGCTCGACACCAGTCAGGCCCCCGTGATGTGCGCCGTTTGCGGGCGATCCCTCCTGCGCGGCGAGTTCGCCAACGTCTTCATCGCCGGCGGCGCCCGTCGCAACGTATGCGAGCTGTGCACGACGCGGGCCGCCCACGAGGGCTGGATCCGCGACGGCGCCGACGCGGCGCCGGCGCCGCGGCCGCGCGGCGGTGAGCGGGCTCGCTCGCTCGTCGGCCGGCTGCGCCTGCGTCTGGAGACGACGTCCGAGCCGTCGCTGCCGGCCGCCGAGGAGGCCGAGCTCATCGGCCGGATTCCGGTCACCGAGCCGCGGGAGGTCCACGCGGTTCCGACCAACGCGGAGCTCAAGGTCAGCCGGGCGCTCGAGCTGTTCAACAAGAGCGAGCACACGAAGACGGTCTCGGGCGTCGCGCGGTCGCTCGGCGCTCCCGACGTGTCGGTGGCGGCCCGGCCCAACGACGGTGCCCTGGTCGAGATCGTCGTCGCCTGGGAGCTCTGCTGGTACCGCTACGAGGTCGACCTGGCCGACGAGCCGCACGCCGTCCGGCTGCTCGGGCAGGGCTACGAGCTGGGGGAGCTGGGCGACGATCCGCTGGCGGCCAACGCCGTGGCCGACGGTCGCGGCGAGCTGGCCCTCGGCTCCGTCTAGCCGCCGCCGGCGCCGGTCGTGGCGGGCGTCCGTCGCGGCGCAACCACTATGCTGGCGACCGCGATGATCTACTGCGTAGTCCCCCCCGAGCTGGCCGACGAGCTCTTCGAGAAGCTGACGCAGCACTACGCCGACGACGACAACGTCACGGTGATCATCGACCAGCGCAGCGGCGATCGCCGGGCCGGCCGGGCCGAGGTGCCCGACGGTCAGCGGCGCGAGCTGCGCGACCGCCGCCGTCGGCGGATCGTCGGCGACCTGCCGGCGCTCGAAGGCGAGTAGGCCCGTGACCGCGGGCGGGGCCGGCGCCGGTGGGCCGGTGAAGCTCGTCGTCCACGTCGACGGCGGCTCGCGCGGCAACCCGGGACCGGCGGCGGCCGGGGCCGTCCTGCGCACGCCGGACGGCGAGCTCGTGGCGGAGGCGAGCCAGACGATCGGACGGGCGACCAACAACGTCGCCGAGTACCGCGCCCTCCTGCTCGGGCTCGAGCGCGCCCGCGAGCTCGGAGCGACCGTGGTCGAGGTGGTCAACGACTCGGAGCTGATCGCCAAGCAGATCACCGGTCGCTACAAGGTCAAGCACGCGGACATGAAGCCGCTGCACGCCGAGGCGCGCCGAGCGCTCGCCGGCTTCGACCGGTGGTCGATCCGGTCGGTCCCGCGGGCGCAGAACGCCGACGCCGACGCGCTGGTCAACGCTGCGCTCGACGCCGCCGGCTGACGAGAACGCCGACGCCGACGCGCTGGTCGACGCCGCCGGCGCTCGACGCCGCCCGCTGACGAGAACGCCGACGCCGACGCGCTGGTCGACGCCGCCGGCGCTCGACGAGGCCGACTGACCGGGCCGCCGGTCAGTTGACCGGGCGGGCGCTGACGGCCAGCGCCAGCATCTGCTGGTTGCTGAGCGCGTCGCGGAGGGTGTTGTTCAGCCAGTAGACGGTCGTCGGCGTACGCCAGGCGACGAGCCGGATGTGACCGCCGTCGACGTAGAGCTCGTAGGCCCGGCCGGCGATCGTCCGCGTCTGGTGCTGGCCGGCGAGGATCGGCGGGCTCGTCCAGTCGGTGCCCTCGATCCCGTAGTACTCGCCGACCAGCCCGCGGGCGATCGAGATCACGTAGGCGTGATGGCCGTGGCCCTGCTCGTCGGGCAGCGTGTAGGTCCGCACCACGTCGGGCGACGGGGCGCCAGCCAGGCGCAGGCGTGGGGCGTAGAGCTTCAGCGGGAAGCCGGCCGCCGCGGCGCGGTCGAGACCGAGGTCGCCGGCCGGGGTCGGGATCAGGCCGCTGCCCAGGCGACCGCCGCCGCCGAGGCGCGGCGGCCGGGCGCTGACGTGGACCGGGCCGGGGTCGTCGTAGAGGAAGTCGTTGACCGTGGCCGCGATCTGCTCGGGCGTCGCGGTGACGTAGGACGGGCCGGCGGTCGCCTGGAAGACGACCTGGCGGACGGGCCGGCCGAGCGAGAAGAGGACGAGGGCGATCAGGTGGACGACGGCGTTGCCGTGGATGTCGGTCGCCACCGAGTGCTGGAGGCCGGCCAGCAGCTGGTCCTGGTGGTTGAACAGCTTGGCGAAGCCGACCTGCTGCTTGGCCTGGCGGATGAAGTCCTGCTGGCGGGCGACGCGGACGAAGTCGCTGTCGGTGTGGCGGTAGCGGGCGTAGTCGAGGGCCGTCTGGCCGCAGAGCTTCTGGTAGCCGGGGGGAATGTCGATGTTGGCGTAGTTGGTGGCGACGGTGCCGACGTTGCGGTTGTAGTAGCGGCGGTCGACGTAGACGTAGACGCAGCCGATCGCGTCGACCACCTGGAGGAAGCCCTTGAAGTCGATGACGACGATGTGGTTGATCGTGATCCCGGGCAGCGTGCTCTTGATCGTCGCGGCGGTCAGGGCCGAGCCGCCGAGGGAGTAGGCGGCGTTGATTTTGTCGGTCACCGTCCGCCCGGCGGCGGTGACGATCTGCGTCGCGAGGTCGCGCGGGATGGACAGGACCGAGGTCTGGTGGGCGCTGGGATCCATGCGCAGCAGCAGCAGCGTGTCGGACCGGGGCGCCGACGCCGGGCCGCTCCCCGGAGCGCGGCGGTCGGAGCCGATGATGAGGATCGTCTCCGGGGCGCCGGGGTCGGCCGGCGTGATCTGGCGAAGCGCCGGCGCGGCGATGGTCGCCCGGGGAAAGTAGCTCTTGATGTGGCCGACCTCGAGCAGGACGACGGCGATCCCGGCGGCCGCGGCCAGGGCGACGATGAGCAGGCTGCCGATCACGAAGCGCTTGCGCGCCCCCCAGGCCCTCGGCGAGGTCTCGAACGGCATCGGTCAGCTAAGCTCGGCTCGAGGGGAGGTAGAGGATGGCGCGCCGGCGGCGGCGCCGGCGTCGGGCGTCCGGGCGAGAAGTCGGCGGTCGCCGGGCAGGGCCGCCACGGCGGACATCATAGAGCTACGATCCCCGCTTGCTCAGCGCACGTAACAGGGAGCTCCTGGGCCTCATACCGGCGGCGCTGCTGATCACCGGTGGCTTTGCGGCGATCTTCATCCAAAGCCAGAGCCGGCTGTCGAACGTCTCGCTGACCTACGGGATCTTCTTCCTGGCCCTGTGTGTGGGCGCGCACGCGGTGATCCGGGCTGTCCTGCCGCACGCCGACCCCTACCTCCTGCCGCTGGCGGCCGCCCTGGCCAGCTTCGGCCTGGTGATGCTCTACCGGATCGACCCGACCCTGGCCCGCCAGCAGGCGCAGTGGTTCGTCGTCGGGCTGATCCTCTTCGCCGGGACGATCGTCGCCTTTCGGGGCGGGCGCTACGCGGTGCTCGAGCGCTACCGCTACACGATCGCCCTGGCCGGCATCGTCGGCCTGTTGATCCCGCGGCTGCCGGGGATCGGTCAGCAGGTCAACGGCGCCTATCTGAACATCAAGCTCGGCCCGATCGCCTTCCAGCCGTCGGAGTTCGCGAAGATCGCGATCGTCATCTTCCTGGCCTCCTACCTGCGCGACAACCGCCAGGTGCTCGTGACCGGCGGACGCCAGTTCGCCGGGCTGACGATCCCGCCGATGAAGCAGTTCGGACCGCTCCTCGTCGTGTGGGGGGCGACGATGGCGATGCTGATCCTGACGCGGGAGCTCGGGACGTCGCTGATGTTCTTCGGCGTGATCCTCGCCCTCCTCTACGTCGCCACCGGCCGGCTGTCGTTCCCCCTCGCCGGCCTGGTCCTCTTCGCCGTGGGCGCGTGGTTCGTCGCCGGCCACGTGACCCACATCCACGACCGGTTCCTGGCCTGGGAGCACCCGTTCGACACGATGCTCTACAACAAGAACCCGGGCGGGAGCTACCAGCTGGCGCAGTCGCTGTTCGCCCAGGCCGACGGCGGCCTGCTGGGGACGGGCTTCGATCAGTCGCTGCTCCAGCTGTCGGGCGGCAACCCGATCCTGCCGGTGCCGCAGAGCGACTTCATCTACGCGGTGATCACCAACGAGACGGGGTTGATCGGGGCGTCCGGCCTGCTCCTCACCTATCTGCTGTTCGTCGCCCGGGGGCTGAAGACGGCGACCCTGGCACGGGACTCGTTTTCGAAGCTGCTCGCCACGGGGCTGTCCTTCGTGGTGGCGATCCAGGTCTTCGTGATCGTCGGGGGGGTGACCCGGCTGATCCCGCTGACCGGGGTGACGCTGCCCTTCGTCGCCTACGGCGGGTCCTCGGTGGTGATGAACTTCGCCCTGCTCGCTCTGCTCCTCGTCGTCTCCGACCGGGCGCGCCGGCCGGACTGAGCGGTTCGGGCGCGGAGCGGTCAGCCGGCGGTGAGCACGTCGAGCACGCGGTCGACGTCGGCCTCGCGGTTGTAGACGTGCCAGGAGGTCCGTAGGCGCCCGCCGCGAACGGCCGCGCGGATGCCGGCGCGGTCGAGGCGCTCGGCGGCCCCGGGCAGGTCGGCGCAGACGATCGCGCTGTCACCGGACGGGAGGCCGACGCCGGCGCGGAAGCGGTTGGCCAGGCCGAGGTCGTGGGCGTGGATGGCGTCGACCCCGATCCGCTCGATCAGCTCGAGGGCCGGCTGGGTGCCGACCCAGGAGAACCAGGCGGGCGAGACGTCGAGCCGGCGGGCGCTGCGGGCGAGGCGCAACGGCGGGCCGAAGTAGCTGGAGTGCACGTCTTCGCCGGCGTACCAGCCGGCGCTGTGGGGGACGACGCCGGCGAGCAGGCGGTCGGAGACGGCGGCGAAGGCGGTGCCCCGCGGCGACATCAGCCACTTGTAGGCCGCGCAGACGATGGCGTCGAAGCGGTCGGCGGCGAGGGGGAGCCAGCCGGCGGCCTGGGTCGCGTCGCAGATGGTGATCGTCCCGGCGGCCGCGGCGGCGGCGGCGATCCCGGCGAGGTCGGCAACCTCGCCGGTGCTCATCTGGACGGCGCTGAAGGCGACGGCGTCGGCGCCGTCGGCGATGGCTTCGACCAGCGCGTCCGGTGCCACCATCCGGACGTCGAGGCGCTCCTGGACGAGAAGGGGAAACAGCGTCGAGGTGAACTCGACGTCGGGCACGGCGATGCGGGCCCCGTTCGGGAGCGCGGTCACGAGCGAGCCGACGAGCTCGGACACCGATGCGCCGACGGCCACGGCCGCCGGCTCGACGCCGACCAGGCGGGCGAACGCCGCGCGCGAGGCTTCGGTGCTCTGCCCCCAGTGCTCCCAGCTCGTGCGGCCGTGGTGCCAGTCGGCGAGCGCCGCCTGGAGGGCGTCCCAGGCGGGTCGGGGCGGGAGCCCGTAGCTGGCGGTGTTGCAGAAGACGCCGTCCGGCTCCCAGAGCGACTGTGCGCCGACGATGTCCATCCGCGCATTGTCGCGGTCCATTCGAGGGGCGTGCGAACCAAGCTAGCGCCGCCGTCCGGAGCCGAAGCTCTGGACGGGCGGGGCGACCGCCCGCAGGCCGCCGGCCGCCGCCACGCGGTCGGGCTCGGGTTCGGACCGGGGGTCGGCGGCGCCGGGGTCGGCGTCGGCCAGTCGGGTCACCGTGGCCGGCGGCCGGGCGAGCTGCTCGGGGTCGAGCCCGCGCAGCCGGCGGACGAGGACGTTGATCGTCCCGCCGCCGCCGGCCGGCCGCTCGAGACGGCCCTCGGCGCAGACGAGCGGCTCGGCCCGCACGACATGGCGGTGGCGGTCGTAGACGGCGGGCGGGACGATCAGGTTGACCGTGCCGTGCTCGTCCTCGAGCAGCATGAAGACCACTCCGCCGGCCGTCTCCGGCCGCTGGCGGGCGACCACCAGACCGGCGACGGAGACCGACCGGCCGTGGGGGAGGACGGCCAGTTCGCGGCTCGTCGCCACCCCGTCGAGGTGGGGGCGCAGGATGGCCAGGGCGTGGTCGGAGACGCTGACGCCGGTGGTCGCGTAGTCGGCCAGCAGCGACGCCCAGCGTCCGAGCGAGCGCAGGGCGGGCGACGATCCGGCGTCGAGAGGCAGGGCGAGCTGGGTCCCGCCGGGAACGCGCCGGCCGGGGGCGGCGACGCCGAGCTGCCAGAGCGCCCGGCGCCGGTCGCCGGCCAGGGCGTCGCAGGCGCCCGACCAGGCGAGCTGCTCGAGCGAGGCCCGGCAGGCGCTGGCCCGGCCGGCGAGGTCGGCCAGGCTCGCGAACGGGCCACCTTCCCGGCGGGCGGCGACGAGCGCCGCGATCTCGTCGTCCCGCACGCCGCTGACGTAACCGAGGCCGATGCGGACGGCGCCGCCGTCTTGCACCGAGCACTCGGCGGCGGACGTGTTGATGTCGACCGCCCGCAGCTCGATGCCCCGGCGCTGGGCCTCGTGGACGAGGCTGTCGGGCGGGTAGAAGCCCATCGGCTGCTCGTTTAGGAGGGCGCAGAGAAACTCGGGGCCGTAGTGGACGCGCAGCCAGGTCGACTGGTAGGCGAGCAGGCCGAAGGCGGCGCTGTGGGCCTTGGGGAAGCCGAAGCCGGCGAAGCCGGCGACCATCTCCCAGACGCGGGCGATCAGCTCGGGTGGGGCGCCGACGTGCCGCTGGGCTCCGGCGGCGAAGCGCTCGCGGTAGCGGTCGATCGCCGCGGTCGCCCGCTTGCGGCTCATCGCCCGGCGCAGGCCGTCGGCCTCGCCGGGGGAGAAGCCGGCGAAGGCCTGGGCGACCTCGAGCACCTGGTCCTGGAAGATGATCGTCCCCAGCGTCTCGCGCAGCACGGGGACGAGCGACGGGTGCAGGCACGGCGGCTCGTAGCCGGGGTCCTCGCGCTGGCGGGCCCGGCGCTCGATGTAGGGGTTGACCGCCCCACCCTGGATCGGTC
Organism: uncultured Solirubrobacterales bacterium; assembly: GCA_963795745.1. Lineage (GTDB taxonomy): Bacteria > Actinomycetota > Thermoleophilia > Solirubrobacterales > Solirubrobacteraceae > Palsa-513. The sequence goes on along the minus strand of CAWCIT010000013.1, from coordinate 386,223 downwards.
CCGGCCGGATGATCGCCACCTGGACGGCGAGCTCCTCGAGATTGGCCGGCCGGGTCCGCCGCAGCGACTGCATCTGCGCCCGGCTCTCGATCTGAAAGACGCCGGTGGTGTCGGCGTCCTGGATCGCCGCGAAGGTCGGTCCGTCGTCGAACGGGATCCGCGAGAGGTCGATCCGCTCGCCGCGGGTCCGGGCGATGGTCTCGACGCAGCGCTCGACCGCCGAGAGCATGCCCAGGCCGAGCAGGTCGATCTTCAGGAAGCCGGCGTCGGCGCAGGAGTCCTTGTCCCACTGGACGAGCTGGCGGCCCTCCATCGCGGCGGGGACGACCGGGCAGCAGTCGATCAGGGGGCGGGTGGCGACGATCATCCCGCCCGGGTGCTGGGAGACGTGGCGGGGGAGGCCGTAGGCCTCCTCGGACAGCGACTTCAGCCAGGCCCAGCGGCCGCTGGCGGCGCGCTCGGGCCCAAGCGCCGTCTCGACATCGCGCTCGACCCGCCGGGCGAAGCCGTCGGCGCCGCGGGCGACCCGCTCGATCTCGGCCGGCGGCAGGCCGAGCACTTTGCCGAGCTCGCGGATCGCCGCGCGCGAGCGAAAGCTCGGAAAGGTGGCCACGAGGGCCGCCCGGTCGCGCCCGTAGCGATCGTGCACCCGGCGGATCAGGACCTCGCGGATGTCGCGGGGGAAGTCGAGGTCGATGTCCGGCAGCGAGGTCAGCTCCGGGTTGAGGAAGCGCCCCATGGCCAGGCCGCTGGCCAGCGGGTCGATGTGGGAGAGGCCGGTCAGGTAGCAGACGATCGAGGAGACCGACGACCCGCGCCCGCGCCCGGGCGGCAGGAGCGCCCGCGCCGTGTCGGGCCCCCGCACCTCGATCGCCACCTCCCGGGCCAGCTCGAGCATGTCGTGGTGGAGCAGGAAGAACCCGGCCAGCCCGAGTCCGTCGATCACCCGCAGCTCCTCCTCCAGGCGGCTGCTCGCCGCGGCCAGCCCGGCGCCGGCTCCGGCGTAGCGGTCGCCGAGCCGCGCCTGGCAGAGCTCGGCCAGCCGGCGCTGGGCGGTTTGGTCCTCGACGCCGGGATAGCGGTAGCCGAGGTCGCCGACCAGGTTGAAGTCGAGCTGGTCAGCCAGGGCCGCCGTCTCGGCGACCGCCTCCGGGTATTCCGGGAAGCGGGCGGCCATCGCCTCCGGCGAGGCGAGCACGTGCGTCCCGTTGGCCCGCCGCAGCGGCTCGCTCGCCTCGAGGGTGAGGTTGTGGCGCAGGGCGACGAAGGCATCCTGAAGGTGGGCGCGCGAGCCGGCGTGGGCGTGGATGTTGCCGGTGGCCACGCAACGCAGCTCGAGCCGCCGGGCCAACCCCGACAGCCTGCGGTTGCGGGTCCGGTCGTCCGGGAGGAAGGGTCGCTGGAGCTCGACGCGGAGGCGCTCGCGGCCGAACGCCTCCAGCAGCCGGCGGATGCTCGCCTCGTCGTGGACCCCCCGTTCGGCGCAGCCGGTCAGGCAGACGAGGCCGTCGGCGTGGTCGCGCACGGCCTCGAGGCTGCTCGCCGCCGGCCGCCCCGTCCGGCCCGGCCCGTCGCGGGTGCGGGCGTGGGCCGCCGTCAGGAGCCGGCAGAGGTTGCTCCAGCCCGGCGGCGAGGCGACCAGCAGCGTGATGTGGCGGCCGTCGTCCAGGCTCAGCTCGGCCCCGTGGAGCGCTCGCAAGCCGAGTCCCTGGGCGGCGTGGGCGAACTCCATCGACCCCCAGATGCCGTCGTGGTCGGTCAGGGCCAACGTCCGATGGCCGAGCTCGAGCGCCGCTCCGACCAACTCCTCCGGCATCGACGCCCCGTCGAGGAAGGAGTAGGCCGAATGGCAGTGGAGCTCCACGTAGGGGGTCATCGCTGGCGGCACCAGTGGCCGGTGAGGAGGTCATGGGCGTCCGAAGGGCGGGGGAATCCGACGTGCGTGGTCATCGCTGGCGGTACCAGCGGCCGGTGAGGAGATCGTGGAAGACGACGATGTCACGCCCCGCCTCGCTGACGAGCTCCCAGTAGCGGCGCCGCAGCGGCTGCTCGGTCCACCAACGATCCTCGATCAGCCAGGATTCCCGCACCTGAGCCACCGCGTGGCGGTCGATCCGCCGCGGCGTGCCCTCGGGGTCGGCCGCCACCCGCGCCGCCCGGGCTCCACCCAGCCGCCGGGCGCTCACGACTCGAAGGGGGTCAGCATCATGCGCCGCTCGGGGACGCGTGAGGCGATGTCGACCGCCACGACCCGGAGCGCGGCGTCGGCCCCGGCCGCGGCCCGGGCCTGGCGGACCGCCTCGCGCAGCCGCTCGCGGCGCAGGTCGATGGCCGGCGCGATCAGCGACCGCTGGCCGCCGGCGGCCGGGCCGAACTGCCCGGCGGCGAGGGCGAGCACGAGCGCCGGCGCCGGCAGACGCCCGAGTCGCGGCGCCAGCACCAGGCGCATCCGCCGGGGGTCGGCCAGGGCCTCGCGGAAGGCCACCGACTCCCGCCAGCTGCCGCCGCCGACCAGCTTCGCCGCCAGCGTGACCGTCCGCAGGGTGCGCCCGCGCCGTTCAGGACGGACGAGCAGGCGGTCGATCAGGACGCCGAGGGCATGCTCGAGCGCCGGCCCCGAGGCCGACTCGTAGAGCTCGAGCGTCTCGCTGAGGAGCTCCTCCGCCCGTCGCGGGCGCGGCGGATCGTCCTCACCGCAGGCGAGCCGGTGCGCCTCCACCCCGGCGGCTCCGAAGCGGTCGGCCAGGGCTGCCCGGGTCATCGCCGCCAGCTCGCCCAGGGTGGCGACGCCGAGCCGCTCGAGCGTGGCCACCAGGGGAGCGGTGGTCGGGCGCGACCGCAGCAGGGACACCGGTTGGCCGCGGAGGTAGCGGCGTGGCCCGTCCCGGACGATCGCCGTCCGGCGCGGGCGGGTGGCCAGCGCCGCGGCCAGGGCGCAGAAGCGGGTCGGTCCGCCGCCGACCCGGGCCGGCCCGCCGACCGCCCGGCGGGCAGCGGCGATGACGAGCTCCTCCGAGCCCCCGTAGAGCCCGCGCAGGCCGGCCGCGTCGAAGCAGACGAGCCCGGGCCGCTGGGACTCGACCGCCGCCCCGATCCCCTCCAGTCTTCGCAGGATCTGCTCCCACGCGCCGGCGACGGCGATCGGGTCGCCGCTCACCAGCTCGAGCTCCGGGCAGCGGGCGAGGGCCTCGCCGAGCGCCATGCCCGCCCGCACGCCGAGCGCCTGCGCGGCTCCGGAGACCTCGCCGATCGGCTGGCGGCCGGCCGCGCCGCCGATCGGGGCCAGGGCGACGGCCCGTCCGGCGAGCGCCTCGACCCCGCCGACGGCGACGACGAGCTCGAAGCGGGGGAGGAGGATGCAGACAATCATACGAACATATGTTCGCAGACCCTCCGGATGCTTTCAAGGACCGGGTCCGGATGGCGGGCGTCAGATGAGGTCGCGACGACGCAGGCGCCAGGCGGCCGCCGCGAACGCGGCGAGGGTCCAGGCGATCAGGACCGCGAGCGCGAGACCGGGCGCCAGCCGACCGTGCATGGCGGCGCCGCCGAGCACGCCACCGGGCGCGCCGGCGAGCGGGCCGAAGCGACCCACCGCCGGGGCCAGCCGCAGGACGGTCGGCTCGAGCACCGCGGCCAGGGCGATCAGCCCGACGACGGCGGCGATCTGGTTGCGCACGAGCGCGCCGACGCAGACGCCGAGGGGGCCGAGGAGGGCGGCGACGGCCAGGTTGCGCCAGAGTACGTCGGCCAGCCCGCCCGCGCCCAGGGTGGCCTGGCCGCGACTTGACAGGATCAGGGTGCCGACGGGGATGGTCGCGGCCGTCACCAGCAGCGCGAGTACGACGCCGGCTTCCGAGTAGGCGACGCTCTTGGCGACGAGCAGCCGCACCCGATTGGGCGCGGCGAGCACGGTGCTGGTGATCGTGCGGTGCCGCCACTCGCCCGTCGCCCCGACGCTGCCGAGCAGCACGATCACATACGTGATCGCGTTGTTGGTGAACAGCGCGTGCGGATCCTTGACGGCTCCCAGGGCGGCCCCGAGGGCGGCGAGAGCCACCGATAGCGCGGCGGCCGTGCCGACGACGGCGGCGAAGGTACGGGTTGTGCGCAGCTTGAGCAGCTCGGCCCGCAGGAGTGCGTTCATGCCCGCGCTCCGGTCAGGGCGAGAAACGCCTGTTCGAGCGAGCGCGTCCGCGGCGCGAGGCCGAGCACCGCCAGCTGCTCGCCGCGGGCGATCTCGCCGACCTGGGCGGGGGTCGCGCCCAGCACGTGGAGCAGCAGCCTGTCACCGTCGCGCTCCACCCGCAGGCCGCGGCGCTCGAGCGCGGCGGTCAAGCGGACCGGGTCTTCCACGCGGACCTCGGTCGCCGGCCCGTCGTCTCCGCCGAGCACCTCCTCCAGGGTCCCCTGGGCGCGAAGTCGGCCGTTGGCGATCACCACCACGTCGTCGACCGACTGGGCGACCTCGGCGAGGATGTGACTGGAGACGAGCACGGCGCGGCCGCGGGCGGCCTGGTCGCGCAGCAGACCGCGCAGCCAGCTGATCCCGGGCGGGTCGAGGCCGTTGCTCGGCTCGTCGAGGACCAGTACCGGCGGGTCGCCGAGCAGCGCGGCGGCGATCGCCAGGCGCCGGCGCATCCCCAGCGAGTAGCCCTTCACGCGCTGATCGGCGACGCCGTCGAGCCCGACGGCGGACAGCGACTCCTCGACCCGGGCGGCGGGAATTCCGCCGGCGGCGGCCAGTATCCGCAGGTGGTTGCGGGCGCTGCGACTCGGATGGAACGACGCGTCCTCGAGCACCGCGCCGACGCGGGCGGCCGGCCGGTCGAGCTCGTCGTAGCGCAGTCCGTCGAACCTGGCCGTGCCCGACGTCGGACGCATCAGGCCGAGGAGTACGCGCAGCGTGGTGCTCTTGCCGGCGCCGTTGGGACCGAGGAAGCCGGTCACGCGACCGGCCGCGATGGAGAACGACAGGTGCTCCACGGCGGCGATGGCGCCGAAGCGCTTGGCGAGATCACGGACCTCGACGGGCGCCACGGCTCAGCCCTCGGATCCGACGGCGGCGCCGACGGTCAGTGGTGGTGCGGTCACTCGCGTGCTCCTCCGGACGGTTGCCCTTGCCTGAGCCAGTGTCCGGCCCGGCAATGCGGCTGTCATCGCCGGCAGGACCCGTCCCGGCCTCCCCGGAGCGCAGATCATGGGCGCGTCGGCGTCGGTCAAACGACAGAGGCGCCCTATCGCCCTGGTGTGACCAGCCCCGTCTCGTAGGCCAGGACGACGGCCTGCACGCGGTCGCGCAGCCCGAGCTTGGCCAGCACGCTCGAGACGTGGGTCTTGATCGTCCCCTCGGTGACGAACAGCTCGGCAGCCAACTCGCCGTTGCTCCTCCCGCGGGCCAGCAGCACCAGCACCTCGCGTTCGCGTTGGGTCAGCGAGTCGACCCGTGCGCGCACGTCGGCTGCGACGGGTCGCCGAGCGAACTGCTCGATGATCCGTCGGGTGACCGAAGGAGCGAGCAGGGCATCGCCGGCGGCGACGACCCGGACCGCCTCGACGAGTTGCTCGGGCGGAGCGTTCTTCAGGAGGAAGCCGCTGGCGCCGGCCTGGAGCGCCTCGAAGACGTAGTCGTCGCGCTCGAACGTGGTGAGAATGACCACACGACTGGCGAGCTCGGGAGTCGAGGTGATCCAGCGCGTCGCCTGCAACCCGTCGCCGCCCGGCATCTGGATGTCCATCAGCACGACATCGGGGCGCAGACGGCGGGCGGCCGCGGCGGCCTGCTCGCCGGTGGCGGCCTCGCCGACGACCACGATTCCCGGCCCGGACTCGAGGATCATGCGAAACCCGGCGCGCACCATCGACTGGTCATCCGCCAGCAGCACGGTGGTGCTCACGGGGGACCTGCGACGGTGGGGAGCCTGACCCGGACCGCGAAGCCCCCGCCGGTCGCGGGCCCGGTGGTGAGCTGCCCGCCGTGCACGGCCACCCGCTCGCGCATGCCGATCAGTCCCAGCCCCCCCGCGGCCGGCGACGAGGCGCCGTTGCGGCGGCCGTCGTCGACGATCTCGACTTCGAGCTCGTCCGGCCGGTAGCGCAGGTGTACGTCGACGCGCGACGCCCCCGCATGCTTGAGGGTGTTGGTCAGGGCTTCCTGGACGATCCGGTAGGCGGAGACCTCGAGCGTCGCCGGCAACGAGCGCTGCTCGCCTTCGACGGTGACCGCGACGATGAGATCGGAGTCGCTCATCGTCGCCGCCAGCCGCGGAAGCTGGCTCAGGTCGGGTTGGGGAGCCAGATCGTCGCGGTCGCCTGCTTGTCGCAGGAACCCGAGCAGACGGTGCAGCTCCGCCACCGCCTGGCGGCTCGAGGTCTCGATCGCGGTCAGCGCCTCCTTCGCCTGGGCGCGATCGCGGTCGAGCACGATCCGGGCCGCGCCGGCCTGGACGCCCATCATGCTCACGTGGTGGGCGACGACGTCGTGGAGCTCGCGCGCGATGCGCACCCGCTCCGCGAACACCGCGCGCCGAGCGCTCTCCTCGCGCTCGCCCTCGGCGTGGAGCGCGCGCGCTTCGGCCGCCTCGGCCTGCGCCGCGCGCTCGCGCAGGACGAAGCCGGCGAGCCAGGCGACGGCGAACACGACGGGAATGAAGATGAACTCGCCGGGCCCGTGGCGCGGGTCGTTGCCGACGACGATGGCCGCGCCGCCGAGCGCCGCGGCCAGGCCGAGCCGTCCCCGAGTGTCGTCAGGGATGCTCCCGAGCAGGAACGAAGCGGCCATCGCCGCGGCGAAGAGGCCGACGCTGAACACCACCAGTCGCCCGTCGACGAACGAGACCCCGGCGCCCAGCAGCCAGAGCGCCACGGGTGCGGCGAATGGCCAGCGGCGACGGGCGAGCAGCGGCAGCACGACGATGGCCACCGCCGGAACCGCGAACCAGAGCGTCGTCCGCGGCCCCCGCATCAAATCGCGCCGGAAACCGATCTCCAGCGCGCTTCCGACCGCTCCCAGAGCGATCAGGAAATCGAGGCCGTACCGGCGCGCCAACGACGAGTGCCGGCTCACGCTTCTCAACGTACTCCACCGGCTCGCGGACCGCCTCCGACCAAGGACAGACGTTGCCTCACTCGCAAGTACGGGCGGCCGTGCCTTCGCGAACCGTGGCGTCGCCGGGAACCTCCTCATATCACCGATTGGTAATATGACCACCGTGAGCGCCTACGCCGCCCTGGCCGAGCCGCACCGCCGACAGATCCTCGACCTGCTGCGCGACGGCGAGCGGAACGCCGGAGAGCTGGTGGAGCGCCTCGAGCTGAGCCAGCCCGGGGTGTCCAAGCACCTCAAGGTGCTGCGCGAGGCGGGGCTCGTCGCCGTGCGCGCGGACGGCAAGCGGCGTCTGTACGCGCTGCGTCCGGAACCGCTCGCCGAGGTCGACCGGTGGCTGGCGCCCTACCGCGCGTTCTGGTCCGAGCGCCTCGACGCCCTCGAACGACACCTGGAGGAGAACCCATGACCGACGGAACCCTGGAGACCATCGACGGCCGCCCGGCGCTGCGCTTCGAGCGTACTCTCGCCCACTCGGTCGAGCGCGTGTGGCGGGCGATCACCGAGCCGGCCGAGCTCGAGCGCTGGTTTCCCGCCGCCGCCGACTGGACACCGGCGGCGGGCGAGACCTTCGAGGCCTACGGCGCGACCGGCGAGGTGACCGAGGTCGAGGCACCCCACCGCCTGGCCTGGACCTTCGCGGGCGAGCGCTACCGCTTCGAGCTGGCGGCTCAGGCAGGCGGCTGCCGTCTGGTCTTCACCCACGTCTTCGACGACCGCGGGCGCGCAGCGCAGACGGCGGCCGGCTGGGAGGCGTATCTGTCGCGCCTGGAGCCTCATCTGTCCGGCGGGCACCTCTCGGAAGAGCAGGCGCACGAGCCGTGGGAAGAAGTCCACGAACGCTACGCCGAGCACTTCGGGATCGACCCGACTCCGGGCCGGCGCTTCCTGGCCGCTCAACGGGACCAACGCGAGGATGGCCCGCGCGCGGGCGAGGGCTGAGGCGGACGCCAGGAGGCCGCGGCGCGGGCGCGGCCTGCCGGGTCAGACCACCGGGGTCGGCGGCTCCCGCCCGTCGAGCACGGCGATCACGTTCTCGACGCACAGCCGGGCCATCGCGTCCCGCGTGGGGCGGGTGGCGGAGCCGACGTGGGGGGCGAGCACCGTGCTGGGCATTTGGAGCAGCTCCACCGGGACATGCGGCTCGTCTTCGTAGACGTCGAGCCCGGCGGCGGCCAGGTGACCGGAGCGCAGGGCGGCGACCAGGGCCGTCGTGTCGACCACCGCGCCCCGGCACGTGTTGACGAGGATCGCGCCCGGCTTCATCTGGGCCAGGCGGCCGGCATCGAGCAGGTGCCGGGTCGAGGCCGTCAGGCCGACGTGGAGGCTGACGAAGTCGGCCGCCGCCAGGAGCTCGTCGAGCGGGCGCCGCTCGGCCCGCAGGCGGGCGGCGGCCGCGGCCATGGGGCGGGGCGAGGCGAAGAGGATCCGCGGGGCGAATCCGCCCAGGAGCGCCGCCACCCGCTGGCCGATCCGGCCGAAGCCGACCAGCCCGACGGTGGCGCCGGCCAGCTCGCGGCCGAGGTACTGCTCGGGCTCCCAACCGGTCCAGCCGCCGCGGCGCACGACGGCGTCGGTCTCGACGAGGCGCCGGGCGGCGGCCAGCATCAGGGCGACGGCGAGCTCGGCGGTGGCGTTGGTCAGGACGTCCGGCGTGTTGGTTGCGCGCAGGCCCCGCCGGCGGATCTCGTCGATGTCGATGTTGTCGTAGCCCACGGCGAAGTTGGCGACCACCCGCAGCGTCGGGCCGGCCCGGTCGAGGAGGGCGGCGTCGACGGGGACGGTCGGGTCGGCGACGATGGCCGCCGCTCCGGGGACGTGGGCGTCGAGCCAGGCGCGGTCGTGCGGGATTCCGCCGACCTCGACGGCGTGGCGCTCGCGCAGCCGCTCGAGCCCGGCCGCCGGCAGCGTTCGCGCGACGACGACCCTCACCGGCCTGGCCGGCCGGCGGGGGCGCAGACGGCCGCGGAGCCCGGCGGCGGCGGGGCGGGCATGGCCCGGATCTTCCCCCACCGGCCCGGCGATGGCAAGCTCGGAGGGGAGCGCCTGGTTGTACACTTCGGCCCCATGCGGCTGTAGCTCAGTTGGCTAGAGCGTCTGCTTGCCATGCAGAAGGTCGAGAGTTCGAGTCTCTTCAGCCGCTTGCGAAAGCCCGCTCCCGCGGGCTTTCAGCGTGTACGCCCGGCATGGGCGGCAGCTTGGGGGTGGAAGTCCGCCGTTGAGGAGATGATCCCGAGACAAGCCAAGGGCAACTGCGTCGCCGCGAGGCGGGGTGGGAAGGAAGCCGGAGGCGAACCCGTGGCCCGAGGGACACGAACCGCATCTGAGTGGTCATGGCCGTGTGGCCACCCGTGATCGATGAAAATGGGGTGGTCGCCCGGTCAACGCCGGTCCGCCTTGGTGCCGAGGAGTCCGTCTCTGAGTGTGGCGTGGGGGTCTCAGGCACCCAGAACTGTTGCTACGAGCACGAGACTCAGACTCCTTCGTGAGGAGGCTCCCCCGGGCGGCGTCGATGAACGGTTCGGCTCGAGAGGAGATCGGGATGGAACGACTGGTGGAGCGTTGCGCGGGCCTGGATGTCCACAAGGACTCGGTCGTGGCGTGCGTGCGGGTGCCGGGCGAGGACGGCGAGCGGCGGCAGGAAACGCGAAGCTTCCGCACGACCACGCAAGGGCTGTTGGTGCTGCTGGACTGGCTGCGCAGCTGGGGCGTCACGCGCGTCGGGATGGAGTCGACCGGCGTCTATTGGCGGCCCATCTATTACGTGCTGGAGGACTACTTCGACTGCTGGCTGCTCAACGCACGGCATCTTCGCAACGTCCCCGGCCGCAAGACGGATGTCAAGGACGCCGAGTGGATCTGCCAGTTGGTCGAGCACGGCCTGGTCAGGGCGAGCTTCGTGCCGCCGCGGGAGATCCGCGAGCTGCGCGACCTCGTGCGCTACCGCAAGGCGCAGATCGAGGAACGCACGCGCGAGGTGCAGCGCCTGGACAAGGTTCTCCAGGATGCCGGGATCAAGCTGTCGTCGGTCGCCTCAAGGGTGCTCGGGGTATCGGGCCGCGCGATGCTCGATGCGCTCTGCTCCGGCACCCACGACCCAGAGGTCCTCGCGGAGCTCGCGAAGGGCCGGCTGCGGGTCAAGCTGCCGGCGCTGCGCGAAGCGCTCGAGGGCCGCTTCACCGGCCACCACGCGCTGATCGTCTCGCAGATCCTCGCCCACGTCGACTTCCTCGACGAGTCGATCGAGACGCTGTCTGAGCGAGTTGACGTGGTGATCGCCCCTTTCGCGGAGAAGGTGGCGCTGCTTGACACGATCCCCGGCGTGGACAAGCGCACGCGGGTCGGTCTGGGCGAGCCAGCACGATATGGCAAAGCCCGTGGTCATCAAGAGGCCGGCACGTAAATGCGGCGGGCGTGCGGGGAAGGTTGCCGTTCTTATCCGGGGAGATCTCTGCGGGTGTCCTGGATGCCTCGTCCGTTTGGTTCGCGAGGTGGAGATGGACGGTGCTGGCCGTGAGGCTGGTGCTCGCCGTGGAGAAGTCAGCAGAGGCCGTAGTACCGGCGGGATTGTTGATCGCTGGGAAGGGCCGAACGCGAAGCCGAGCGTCAGGACGTTCGTGCTCGTGATCGTTGCGTTGACCGCAGCCAACCCCGTTTGGGGCCTGGGTGGAGGCGACTGAGGGTGAAGCCCGACGTTCCTCCTTCAGAGCGCAGCAGCGATCCGGCGCCGGACGGCACCGCCGCTCACCCCGCCGAGGCGAGCCTGTGGGAGCAGTTTCTCTCTCGCGGGAATCTCGCCGACGCGCTCAGACGCGTTGAGCGGAACGCCGGTGCCCCAGGCATCGACGGGATGAGCACCAAGGAGTTGCGGCCGTGGTTGCATAAGTACTGGCCGCAGGTCCGCTCAGAGCTTGACGCGGGTACCTATCGGCCGCAGCCGGTCAGGAGGGTGATGATTCCCAAGCCCTCGGGTGGGATGCGCAAGCTGGGGGTACCGGCTGCGGTGGATCGAGTGATCTGCCAGGCCATCGCGCAGGTGCTCACGCCCGTCTTTGACCGGGAGTTCCATCCCCATAGCTTCGGGTTTCGCCCGGGGCGCTCGCAGCATCACGCTGTCGAGCGGGCACGCCAGTTCATCGCTGATGACGCGGCGTGGTGCGTCGATTTTGATCTCGATTCGTTTTTCGATCGCGTTCAGCACGACGCTCTGATGGCCAGGGTCGCCCGACGGGTGGATGACAAACAGCTGCTCAGGCTGATCCGACGCTACCTGGAAGCGGGCGTCATGGATGGCGGGCTCGTGGCGGCCAGCGAGGAAGGGACTCCCCAGGGATCTCCGCTCTCGCCGCTGCTCAGCAACGTCATGCTTGACGATCTCGACTGGGAGCTGGACCGCCGCGGGCTGCGGTTCGTGCGCTACGCCGACGATGGACGGATCTACGTCCAGAGCCGGCGGGCGGGCGAAAGGGTCATGACGAGCATCACGCGATATATCGAGCAGCGCCTGAAGCTCCGTGTCAACCACGAGAAGTCGGTGGTTGCCCCGGCTACGACGCGCTCCTTTCTCGGGTTCGCGTTCTACCGCCGGGGTGGCAAGGTGAAGGTCGGCGTCAGCCGCGAGGCCCCAAAACGGGCCAAGCAACGGTTACGCCAGCTCACCGCGCGGACTTGGGGCGTGTCGATGGAGCACCGCATCCACGCGATCAACCGGTACACGGTCGGATGGACCGCCTACTACCGCTTGGCCGACGGGGAGCGTCCGTTCCGCGACCTCGATGAGTGGCTCCGACGACGGATGCGACAGATCCGCTGGAAGGAATGGAAGCGCTATCGCACGCGACGGCGCAAACTGCTTGCGCTCGGGATGCCCGAGCGAGCGGCCCGGGAATGGGCCGCTTCGCAGAAGGGTCCCTGGCGCATCGCGGGCTCCTATGTTCTCTCCCGCGCTCTGCCCAACGCCTACTGGACCCAACTCGGCCTGCGCGGATTTGCCGATCCCTACCGCCGTTTCCGGGACGCAACGCGAACCGCCGGATGCGGACCCGCACGTCCGGTGGTGTGGGAGGGGCCGGGGTGAGCCCGGCCCCTACCCGATTCCGGGTGAAGACTCGTGCCGCGGCTGGGGGCTCCCGTCTGGTTCTCGGCCCTGGCGGCCTGCGACCGTAGCCCCGCGGCGCCAGACGTGCCGGCGTGGGCGAGGACGACGAGGTCCCCTGTTCGGGCCGATGGCCGTGCCGGCGGCCTTGATCGGGCTTCTTCGCATGAGCGCGACGGTTCGAGTTACTACGATCACGCCGGTGATCCGCGCCACCTATGAGGTCGCGCCGCCCGGCTCGGCCGCCCTCCTGGCCCGGCGGCAGTCGACCGGCCTCGCGTCGGGGCCGTCGGCCGTCCGCGGCCGCGTGGTCGGCGAGGACGGTGGCCGGGCCGTGCTCGAGTTCCCGGCTGCCAACTGGGGCGCCAACGTCCCGCTCCTCGTCTCCACCCTGGTCGCCGGCGAGGTCACCGAGATGCGCGCCTTCACCCGCTGCCGGCTCGTCGCCCTCGACCTGCCCGACGATCTGCTCCCCGGACCGGCCTTCGGCGCATCGGCCGGGGCGCCCGCCCAGGTCGGCCTGATCGTCAAGCCCCAGCTCGGCTTGACGCCGGACGAGTTCGCCGCCGTCGCCGCCGCCGCCGTCGACGCCGGTGCCGACCTGATCAAGGACGACGAGATCCTCGGCGACCCGGCCTGGTGCCCGCTCGAGGACCGCGTCCGCGCCGTCGCCGCCGTCCTTCGCCCGGGCGTCGTCTACTGCCCGAACGTCACCGGTCCGACCGCCACCCTGCTCGCCCGGGCCGCCCGCGTGGTCGAGCTCGGCGCGACTGGCCTGATGGTGAACGCCTTCGCCCAGGGGCTCGACTCGGTCCTCGCCCTGCGCCAGGCCGGCCTCGGCGTCCCCATCCTCGCCCACCGGGCCGGGTCCGGCCCCCTCGCCCGCAACCCGGACTTCGGCGCCACGAGCGCGGTGCTCGCCCGGCTCATGCGGCAATGCGGGGCCGACCACGTGGTCGTCGGCTGCTTTGCCGGCAGCCTGTTCGACGATGACCGCTCCATCCAGGCGAACATCGCCGCCGTGCGCGGGCCCTGCGGCGCGGCCAAGCCGGCGATCGCCGTGCTCGGCGGCGGCGTCGGGCCGGGCAACGCCGCCGCCCAGGTCGATCAGGCCGGCGGCGACGGGCTGATGGTCCTCCTGGGCACCGCCGCCTACGACCACCCCGGCGGCCCCGGCGCCGCCGTCCGGGCCACCCTCGCCGCCGTGCGCCGTTGACCGCCGGACCGATCCCGCCGACGATCGCCTGGCGGGACGGCCGCGTCGCGATGATCGACCAGCGCCGCCTCCCCGGCGCGCTCGTGCTGTTCGAGGCCGCGACCGTCGCCGAGCTGTGCACCGCGATCGAGACGCTGGCCATCCGCGGTGCCCCGGCCCTCGGGGTGGCCGGCGCGATGGGCGTCGCCCTCGCCGCCGCCACCGGCGAGCCGCTCGCCGACGCCGCCCGCCGCCTCCTCGCCACCCGCCCGACGGCGATCAACCTCGCCTGGGGCGTCGCCCGGGCCCTGGCCGCCGCCGACCCGCTCGAGGAGGCCCTGCGCCTGGCCGCCGAGGACCTCGATCGCAACCGGCGGATCGGCGCCTTCGGCGCCGCCCTGCTTCCCGACGACGCCCGGGTCCTCACCCACTGCAACGCCGGCGCCCTGGCCTGCGTCGGCTACGGCACCGCCCTCGGCGTGATCCGCGCCGCCCACGAGCAGGGCCGCCGGCCGACCGTCTGGGTCGACGAGACCCGGCCCGTCCTCCAGGGCGCGCGGCTGACCGCCTGGGAGCTCGACCGCCTCGGCATTCCGGCCACCCTCGTCGCTGACGTCATGGCCGCGTCGCTGATGGCCGACGGCCTCGTCGATGCCGTCGTCGTCGGCGCCGACCGGATCGCCGCCAACGGCGACGTCGCCAACAAGGTCGGGACCTACGGTCTGGCCGTGCTCGCCCACCACCACGACATCCCCTTCTACGTCGCTGCCCCCACCTCGACGATCGACCCGGAATGCCCGAGCGGCGACCGCATCCCGATCGAGCGGCGCTCGGGCGAGGAGGTCACCGGGCTGGCCGGCGCCCGGATCGCCCCGGCGGGCATGGCGGTCGAGAACCGCGCCTTCGACGTGACCCCCGCCGGCCTGGTCAGCGCCCTGATCACCGAGGACGGTGTCCGCCGGCCGAGGTAGCACTGGGATGCCGGACGGTGGCGTCTGAACGCGTCAGCTCTCGCGTCGCCCGGGGTCCGGAGCGGACACGAGCGACCGCAGGGGCGGGCGCTCGTCGGTCACCACCGGCGCCATCTCCATCGGGCCGCCCGGGGCGAGCGGCGGCAGCGCCAGCGGACCCGGCCGGCAGGCGTCGGCGGCGGGATCGAAGCGCCGGGTGGCGGCGACGACCACGGAGTAGGCCATCGCCGAGAGCGCTCGCAGCGGCTGGTGGCGGTTCTGACGCGTCCCCAGGTCGACCTGGGCCATGCGCTCGATCCCGACCTCTCGCCAGGCGTCGATCAGCATCGCGATCTCGACGCCGTAGCCGGCACTGAACGGCAGCCGTTCGAGCAGCGACCGGCGGGCGGCCAGCTCGCCGGCCAGCGGCTGGTCGAAGACGCAGAGCTCCGGGGCGTGGAGGTTCAGCAGGGGACGGGCCACCAACTCGGTCACCCGCCCGCCCTCGCCGGCCAGGACCTCCTCACCCCGGCGCAGCGGCCGGACGAAGGCGCCCTTGACGAAGTCGATCTCCCGGTGGCACAGGATCGGCCCGAGCAGCCCGAGCAGGAAGCTCGCCCGAAAGTCCTCGGTGTCGGCGTCGAGGTAGACGACGACTTCGCCGGCGGTCGCGCCGAGCGCCCGCCACATGGCGTCGCCCTTGCCGAGTGACGGGCCGAGCTCGGGGCGGATCGCGTCCTCCTGGACGACGCGGGCGCCGGCCGCCGCCGCCAGGCGCGCCGTCGCGTCGCCGGAGCCGGCATCGATCACCACGAGCTCGTCGATCAGGCCGAGGTCGCGCAGGTCGGCCAGCGGGGCGACGATCGCCGCTACGGTGGCCGCCTCCTCCCGCGTCGGCAGGACCACGCTGATCGACTCGCGCTTGGCCGTGAGCAGGCGGGCGAGCGGGAAGTCGCTCGCCCGGAAGCTCCGCCGCCGGCGCCAGTCGGCGATCTCGCCCGCCCGGGTCACTGCCGCGTCAGCCGGCCGACGCGCTGATGATCTCGCCCATCGTCTCGTGGAGGTCGCGGTTGGCCCCGTAGACGAGTCGCTGGCGCTCGGCGCCGTTGCCGTTCTCGAGCAGGTCGCCGATCCCGGCCAGCTCCTCGGCGCAGCCGAGATCCTCGGCGTGGTCGCGCAGGCGCTCGAGCAGACGGTCGGTCAGCTCGCCCAGGCGGACGATCGTGTCGGTCGCCGGGTCGAGCACGCGGCCGTCGAGCCCGTAGCGGGCGGCGATCCACTTGTTGGCCTCGAGCAGCTCCGCCGGGTGGTCGACCGCGGCCTGGTCCTCCTCGGCCAGGCAGCGGACCAGCGTCTGGATCAGGGCGGCGATCGACACCGTGTGCTCGACCCGGGTCTGGGCATCCATCGCCCGGACCTCGACCGTCCCCAGGCGCGGATGGGGCCGGACGTCGTACCAGAGATAGGTGTAGTCGGCCACGATGCGCCCGGCGACCAGGCGCGCGACCCGCCGCTGGTAGTCCTCCCAGTCGTGGTAGAAAGGCGGGATCCCGACCCGCGGGAACGACTTGAAGATCGGCACGCGGGCCGACAGCATGCCGGTGTCCTCGCCCCGCCAGAACGGCGAGTTCGCCGACAAGGCGACGAGCAGCGGCACGTGCTCGCGCAGGGCGTTGGCCACCCTGATCCCCGTCTCCGGGTCGGCGAGGCCGACGTGGACGTGCATCCCGAACACGAGTTCCTGCCGGGCGACGAACGCCAACTCGTCGACCAGCGCCCGGTAGCGCGGGCGCCCGACGATCCGCTGATCCTCCCAGCAGGCGAACGGGTGGGTTCCGGCGGAGGCGATCCGCAGGTCCCGGCGACCGGCGAGGTCGCTCGCCTGGTGGCGCAGCGAGCGCAGCTCGGTGCCGACCTCGGCCACCCGCTGGTGCGGCTCGGTCGCGATCTCGAGCACCGACTCCATCAGCTCGGGCTTGATCTGGCCGCCGGGCGGCGCGTCCTCGAGCAGGCGCTCGATCGCGTTGACGAGCTCGAACGTCTCGGGGTCGAGGATCATCAGCTCTTCCTCCACGCCGAGGGTGTAGCTCGGAAGGCTGAAGGCGTGGTCCATCCTGCCGGGAGCCTAGTGCACCGTTCCTCAAGTGCCTGGGCGCCGCCAGATCACGCCCAGCGCTCCGCCACGATGCGCCCGCCGCCGGGCCAGCCCCCGTTTGCGGTGCCGGCGCCGGCGGGTAGGTCCCCGGCCTGGGAGTCGGGCGTCGAGGGAGGAGCCGTCGTGGATCTGACGCGGACCAAGAGCGTCGAGCAGTCGATCGAGGACACCGATGAGCCGGGCCGGCGCCTGCGCCGCGCCCTCGGTCCGCTCGACCTGGTGGTCCTCGGCGTCGGGGTGATCATCGGCACCGGCATCTTCGTGCTGACCGGCAAGGCGGCCGGAACGCTCGCCGGGCCGGCCATCGCCCTCTCGTTCGTGGCCGCCGGGGTCGCCTGCGGCCTGGCCGCCCTCTGCTACGCCGAGTTCGCCTCCGCCGTGCCCGTGGCCGGGTCGGCCTACACCTTCTCCTACGCCACCCTCGGCGAGCTGGTCGCCTGGATCATCGGCTGGGATCTCATCCTCGAGCTGGCCCTCGGCGCGGCCACGGTCGCCTCGGGCTGGTCGAAGTACTTCCGCGTGGTGCTGACCGACACCTTCGGAGTGAACCTGCCCACCTGGGCCGACGGCAACCATCACAACCTGGTGGCGGCGGTCATCGTTCTCCTGCTGACCGGTCTGCTGTGCGTCGGGATCCGGATGTCGACCCGCTTCAACCTGGTGATCGTGGCGATCAAGCTGGTGATCGTCCTCCTGGTCATCGTGGCCGGTCTGTCCTACATCAAGAGCTCCAACTACCACCCGTTCATCCCCCCGTCCGGCTCGGCCGGAGCGTCGGGAGGGACCGCCGAGAAGAGCCTCCTCCAGGACATCGGCCTCGGGAGCGGGTCGTTCGGGGTGGGCGGCATCTTCACCGGGGCGGCGCTCGTGTTCTTCGCCTTCATCGGCTTCGACATCGTGGCCACGGCGGCCGAGGAGACCAAGAAGCCCCAGCGCGACCTGCCGATCGGCATCTTCGGGTCGTTGGCGATCTGCACCGTGCTCTACGTCGCGGTCTCCCTCGTCGTCACCGGGATGGTCAAGTACAACCGCCTGAGCGTCGACGCCCCGCTGGCCAACGCCTTCAAGTCGGTCGGCCAGACGACGATCGCCGAGATCGTCTCCTTCGGGGCGCTCGCCGGACTGACCACGGTGATGCTGATCCTGATGCTCGGACAGAGCCGGGTGTTCTTTGCGATGAGCCGCGACCGGCTCCTGCCGGCGGTGTTCGCCCAGGTGTCCGAACGCTTCCAGACGCCGTACCGCTCGACGTTGGTCACCGGTGTCGGCGTCGCCGCTCTGTCGGCCCTGCTCTCGCTCGACACGCTGGCCGACCTCGTGAACATCGGCACGCTCTTCGCCTTCGTCCTCGTGGCGCTCGGGATCCCCATTCTGCGGCGTACGCGCCCCGACCTCGAGCGCGGCTTCCGCACGCCGCTCGTCCCGCTCGTCCCGATCCTCTCCGTGCTCGCCTCCGTCTACCTGATGCTCAACCTTCCGGCCGCCACGTGGCTGCGCTTCTTCGTCTGGATGGCCGTCGGACTGGTCGTATACTTCTCCTACGGAGCCCGCCACAGCCGGTTGCGCGACCGCTGAGCCGGCCCGGCGTGGGAAATGGGGCCCGGCCGGGTATGCCCCGCCCGATGCCCGTGACCGACGACCTCGTGCGCTACCGGCACATCGCCCGGCTCGGGGTCGGCGGCATGGCCACGGTGACGCTGGCCGAGGACACGATGCTCGGCCGCCGCGTCGCGCTCAAGCGGCTCCACGCCGGCGGTGACGCCCAGGCGATCCCGCGCCTGCGCCGAGAGGCGCTCGTCGGCGCCTCGCTCAGCCACCCGAACCTCGTGTCGATCTACGACGTCGAGGAGGGCGACGGCCGCGACCTGGTGATCGTCATGGAGTACGTCGCCGGCGAGACGCTCCGCGAGGCGATCGCCGCGTCGGCCGGTGGGCTCGAGCCCGCCTACGCCCTCGAGGTGCTCGGCGGCGTGGCCGCCGCCCTCGACGCGATCCACGTCCGGGGCATCGTCCACCGCGACGTCAAGCCCGCCAACATCCTGCTCGGGCGCGACGGCGCCGTGAAGTTGGCCGACCTCGGCATCGCCATGGCCGCCGACCGGACGCAAATCACGAGCCCCGGGGTGATCCTCGGCACCTACAGCTACATGGCGCCCGAGCAGCTCGAGGGCGACACGGCGACGCCGGCGGCCGACGTCTATGCCCTGGCCGCGGTGGCCTTCGAGATGCTGAGCGGACAGAAGGCGCGCCCGCAGCCCAACCCCGTCGCCGTCGCGCACGCGATCGCGACCCGCCCGCCGCCGGATCTCTGCGCCGCCTCGCCCGGGGCTTCGCCCGCGGTGGCCGCCGTGCTGGCGCGGGGCATGGCCGCCGACCCGGCCCGCCGGCCGCGGAGCGCGGGCGAGCTCGTCGACCGGCTGCGTGCCGCTCTCGCGCCCGGCGGCGCCACGCAGCCGCCGGCGACGCCGGCGGATGTGGTGCCCGGCGGGGCGGACCCGGCGCCCGGGAGCGACGCGGGGGACCCCTCGCAGCCGGCGTCACGGCCACCATCGCCAGCCCAGCCCACGCCGTCCCCGCCGCCCGTCCCCCGGCCATCGGCGCCGGACGCGGCGGGTGGGCTCGGTCTGGCCGCCATGCCGGGGGATTTCGAGCCCGAGCCCGAACCCGAGCTCGACCGGGCCGAGATGTCCGTGGCCCCGGACCCTGAGCCGGCGGTCGCCGTGCCCGTCGCACCGCCGCCCCGGCCCGTGCCCCGGGCGCCCGCGACCGCGCGGGCGCCGGCGGGACCGGCGAGGGCGCCGCAGCCCACCGTCGGGCGCCGGACGGAGACCGCGTCCCCGCGGGCGCCGCGCGGCAGGTCGCGGCTGATCCTGGCCGGATTGGGCGCGTGCGGCTTGGTCGCGCTGGCGCTGGCGCTGGCGCAGTCGGGGGGCACGGGCGGCGGAAAGCCGGCGCCCAGCGCTGCCGCGACGGGCCGGACGCCCGCCAAGCCGGCCGTCGCCGCCGCCGGGCGCAGTGGGGGCGCGGGCGCGGCCGCGAGCGCGACGGCCGGTCCGGCCGCGACGGGGGCCACGCCGGCGCCGCAGAGTCCGGCGGGCGCGGTGGAGACGTTCTACGGGTACGCGGCCCGGCACGAGTATGCCGCCGCCTGGGCGCTCGCCGACCCCGCGTTCCGCGCCCAGCTCACCGGCTACGACGCGTTCGTCGGCCAGCAGAGCCACGTTGTGCGGATCACCTTCGACCGGGTCGCCACCACCTCCCAGGGGTCCGCCGCGGCCACGGTCGCGATCCAGACGATCTCGGTGACGGACTCCGGCACCCATCACTGTCAGGGTCCGGTCGAGCTTGTGCGGTCGGCCGGCGGCGGCTGGCTGCTCCACCAGATCTCGATCAACTGCGTGCCCGCCTGAGCCGAGCGGGCCGGCCCGTGGCCTCGTTCGCGCCGCGCCGGAAAGGTAGGCTCGCCCCGTGGACCCACTGCGGACGATCCTCGACACCGCGCCGGACGCCTTCGTGTCGATGGATGAGAGCGGACGGATCGTCTACTGGAACGTGCGGGCCGAGACGGTGTTCGGCTTGACCCGGGCACAGGCGGTGGGCCGCATGCTCGCCGAGACGATCATTCCCGAGGGCGACCGTTCCGGGCACCGCCGCCGGGTCCGCGAGGTTCTCGAGACCGGCCGCGCCGGCTGGCTGGGCGTGCGGCGCGACGCCGCGGGACTCCACGCCGACGGGTCGGAGTTCCCGGTCGAGATCACGGCGTCGGCGGCTCGCGGCGAGGACGGCTGGACCTTCCACGCCTTCGTCGAGGACGTGTCGGGGCAGCGGCGGGGCGAGCAGGACCGGGCGTGGTCGGTCGGTCGGCTCGAGCAGGAGTTCCACCGGATCGAGACCCCCTTCACCGGGGTCGTCGACTCGCTGGCCGAGGCGGTCACCATCCGTGACCGCGACGACCGCATCATCTACGCCAACCGGGCCGCCCTGCGGTCGCTCGGGTTCGCCTCGCTCGACGCCCTGCGCGCGGCCGCGCCGAACGCGATCATGGATGAGTACATCGTCACGGCCGAGGACGGGTCGCAGCTGCACATGGCCGACGTCCCGTCGGTCCGGCTCCTGCACGGCGAGGACCCGCCGGCGGTGCTGATGCACGTCGTCCACCGCGCCACCGGCGTTGCGCACTGGCGCCTGTTGAAGACCACGCCGCTGCGTGGGGAGCACGGGGAGATCGAGGCGGCGATCACGATCATCGAGGATCTGACGAGTGTCAAGCGGGCCGAGCTCGAGACCCGGCTCCTCGCCGAGGCGAGCGAGATCCTCGCGTCGTCGCTCGACTACGAGCAGACGCTCCGCAACGTCGCCTCGCTCGCCGTGCCCGGCTTTGCCGACTGGTGTGCCGTCGACCTGGTCGGAGACCGGGGCGACCGCATCCCGGTGGCGGTCGCCCACTCCGACCCGGCAAAGCTCGCCCTGGCCGAGCGGCTGCGGGCGCACGAGCCCGAGGAGGTCGATCCCCAGCGGGGCGTCGGGCGGGTCTTTCGCACCGGCCAGGCCGAGCTCCATCCGGAGATCACCGACGCGATGCTCCTGGCCGGGGCCCGCAACGCCGAGCACTTCGCGCTGCTGCGCGAGGTCGGCATGAGCTCGGCGATGATCGTCCCGCTGCGGACCGCCGGGCGGACGATCGGCGCCCTGAGCCTGATCAACGCCGAGTCGCACCGGCGCTTCGACCGGGAGGCGCTGACCGTCGCCCAGCAGATCGCCGATCGGGCGGCGACGGCGGTCGAGAACTCGCGCCTCTACACCAGCCGCTCGGAGATCGCCGCCACGCTCCAGCGGAGCCTTCTGCCCGAGGAGCTGCCGCAGATCGACGGCTGGGAGCTGGCGGCGCTCTACCGGGCCGCCGGGGAGGGGATGGAGGTGGGCGGTGACTTCTACGACGTCTTCCCCGTCGCCGGCGGCTGGGTCGTGCTGATCGGCGACGTCACCGGCAAGGGGGTGGCGGCGGCGGCGATGACTTCGCTCGTCCGCCACAGCGCCCGCGTCATCGCCGAGGATCGCTCGAGCCCGGAGGCGATTCTCCGGCGCCTGGACGCGACCCTGCGCGGTCAGGGTCAGCTCTCCCTGTGCAGCGTGCTCTGCGTGCGGATCTCCGAGGCCGGCGTGACCATCGGCTCGGCCGGCCATCCGCTGCCGCTGCTGATCGGCGGCGACGGGTCGCTGGGCAGCGTCGGCGAACCGGGCAGCCTGCTCGGCGCCTTCGACGACGCCGATTGGCCGCAGACGACGATCGCCGTGGATCCGGGCGACGCGCTCCTGCTCTACACCGACGGCGTCACCGACACCGTCGGCGCGGACGGTCGCCTCGGCGACGGCGGGCTACGGCGGTTGGCGGCCGAGGTCGCCGGGCAACCGGCGTGCGAGCTGCTCGCCGGCCTCGACCGGCGGCTGCGCGACTTCCAGGTCGGCCGCCAGGCGGACGACACGGCCGCCGTCGTCATGCGCCGCGCGCCGACCGCGCCGCCGTCGCCCTAGGTGGTCGTTTTGCCGCTCCGCGGCGCGGGTATTTCGCCGGCATTGCCCCGGACGCCCGGCGTCCGAGATCCGGAGAGGAGCCGACATGCCACCGCGCGGCATCAAGAAGGGCACCAAGCGGGCCCGCCAGTACGAGCACGTCAAGGAGAGCCAGCTCGACCAGGGCCGCTCGGAGGACCGAGCCGAGGAGATCGCCGCCCGAACCGTCAACAAGGAGCGGGCGCGGGCCGGCGAGTCGAAGACGAGCTCGCGGTCCTCGACCGACGACATCTCCTCGGGACGACGCGGCGGACTGCGCTCGGGCACGCGCCGGCAGAAGGGGCCGACCCGCGACCAGCTCTATAACGAGGCGCGCCAGCTGGGGATCGACGGGCGCTCGAACATGAACAAGGCCCAGCTGAGGCGGGCGATCGCGGCCAAGAAGAGCTGAGATGGACGCGCCGCGGGAGATCGACTGGGCCACGTCGGCGGTCGCCGGCCGCGTCCTGACCGTCGAGCTGACCGGTGAGCCGTCGCAGCGCTTCGCCTCGCACCTCGACGGCGTGCTCAGCCGTCTGGGGACTCGGGGCGCGGGCGCGATCAAGGTGACCAAGCGCCGGATCAAGGTGGAAGCGGTCGACGCGGACCGAGCCGACGATGTGCGCCACCTGCTCGAGAGCGCGGTGGCCCAGGCCAATGCCGACCTCGTGAGGACGGCCGACGCGGCGTCCACCGAGCAGGACGACATCGACGCGACGCTCACCGCGGCCTTCCGCGGGTTCGCGCCGGCTGAGGCCTAGGACCCGGCGTTTTGCCGCGCCCCGGCGTGGGTAGCGAAGGGCAGACCAGTCGATCGCAAACAGAGGGAGGCATTCGTGCCTGACGAAGAGGGAAGCCAGACGGCTGACGTCCCCGAGACGAGCCTGCACGCCTACGGCGACGGCCGCGAGGACGACGCCGATCCCGGCTCGCGCGGCGTGACCGGCGACGAGGGAAGCGGCGACGAGGCGTCCTACCAGGAGGGCGGCCACGAGGGCTCGACCGAGTTCGGCGGCACGCCGCAGGCGAGCGGCGACGCGAGCAACGCGCCGGGCGCCGAGGCCGGCATCGGCTCCGGGAAGATGGATCCCGAGGGAGCGGCCGGAGACCACGGGCGCAGCGACACCGACGACTACATCGACCCGGAGAGCCCGGGCCGCGCCGATGCGTCGCGTCCGCCCCGGGGAGCGCCGCCGGCCTGACACCAGCTTCTGGCCGTGTTGCGCGCCGGCGCCCACGGGCGCGGCCGCAGGGTGCGTCCCGCGAAAGCGGCGACGGGCGAATGTACGCGCCTGTCGCGGCCGGGGCGCACCGGTCCAGGAGGACGCCTGGCGCGACGCGCCAGCCGACCGAACCGCAATCGAAAGGGAGAAACCGTGCCCGACGAGCAGGGAAACCAGAAGTCTGATGCAGTACCGCAGACGCCGCTCCACGCCTACGGCGACGGGCGCGAGGAGAACGCCGAACCCGGGTCGCGCGGCGTGACGGGCGATCAGGGAACCGGCGACGAGGCGTCCTACCACGAGGGCGGCCATGAGGGAACGACGACGGCGGGCGAGACCCCGGCCGCGACCGGCGACCACGAGGACGCGCCCGGTGCCGAGGCCGGCATCGGGTCCGGGAAGATGGACCCCGACCGGGCCGGCTCCTCCGGGCCCCGTTCCTGATCGACTCCGGGCCGCGGCCGTACGGCCGCGGCCCGTTGTGGTTCTGCCCGCGGCGGTTCAGCCGCGCAGGGCGGGGAGCACCCGCTCGCCGTAGGTCCGGATCGTCCCCATTGGATCGGCCTGACCGATCAGCTGCGTGCAGATGACCGAAGGCCCGAGGGCGACCAGCTGGCGCAGGCGCTCGACGTGGTGGTCGACATCGGCGCTCACTACGAACCCGGCGTGGGCGAAGTCGTCGTCGCTGACCTCCGTCTCGGCGAGCTCCTGCATCTGCGCCGGGTCGTGGATGTCGTCGCGGTAGACCGCCGGCAGCTGGGTTGGCTTCCAGCGCCGGGCCCCGGCGATCGCCTTCTCCTCCGAGTCGGCCCAGGCAATCCCGGTGTGGAGGATGATCTCGCCGGGCGCACGTCCGAAGTCGGCACAGGCGGCGCGGTAGGCGTCGATCACCTCCGGGGCCTGCTCGGGGTCGCCGAGCGTCCATAGGCCGTCGCCGTGGCGGGCGGCGATGCGGGCCGCCTGGGGACCGAACGCCGACACGTAGAGGCGCGGCCGGCCTCGCGCCCGCGTATAGAGCTTCGCCTCTCGCAGGCGGAACCAGCCGCCGTCGGTGGTGACCGTCTCGCCGTCCCAGAGCCGGCGGATCGCCTCGAGCCCGCGGTCGAATCGCTCGAGCATCTCCCCGGGGGGCGGCCAGTCGAGGCCGAGCGGCGTCTCGTTCAGCGACTCGCCGGAGCCGGCCCCGAGAAACACCCGCCCGGGGTAGAGCTCCTCGAGGGTCATGAACGCCTGGGCGATCAGGCCCGGGTGATAGTGGTGGATGACCGGGGTCACTCCGGTCCCGAGCGGCAACGACGTCCGCTGGCCGGCGGCGGCGAGCCAGACCCAGGCCTGGCCGGCCTGACCGTCTGGGAACCACGGCGCGAAATGGTCGGAGCAGCCGATCCCGTCGAAGCCGGCGTCCTGGGCGGCAACCGCCTGCTCGAGGAGCTCGGACGGCGGAAACTCCTCGTGGGAGGCGGCGAACCAGAAGCGCAGGTCGGTCATCGCGGCGATCTCCTCGGGCCGAAGACGGGGCCGCGACAATTACCCCCGACGCCGCCCGTTTATGCGGGGCGGTTCCTGGGTACACCCACCACATGCTCCTTTACCTCATCGGCCTCGTCATCGTCGGATTGATCGTCGGCGCCCTCGCGCGGCTGCTCGTGCCGGGGCCCGACCCGATGGGTATCGGCATGACGATCCTGATCGGGATCGGCGGCTCGTTCATCGCCGGCCTCCTCGTGCGGGCGCTCCACGGGACCAGCAACGCCGGATTCGTGCTCTCCGTGCTCTGCGCGGCCGGACTCGTCTACGGCGTTCGCCGTTCGCGGACCGGGTACGTCCGCGGCCCGGTCGCTCGCGGCCCGCTGCCGCCGCGCCGCCGCCGCTACTGGTAGCCCGCCCGCCCCTGCTTCCCGGCCGGCGTCGCTCCCTGTAGCCGTCCGCGCCTCCGGCCCGGCTCGTCCGGCCGCCGCGCTGCTACCGTCCGCCTCGTGCGGCCGGCTTGTCTCGTCCGTCCGGGCTGGGGCCCGGATCGGGGCTGGACGAACGTTCGATTTTCGGGCCCCGACGATCTGCCGATGCGACCCGATGGGGGCGACTTCTCTGTCCAGCCGGGCGCCCGGGGAGTCCGCCGGGGACGGGGCGCGGCCGGCGCGCCTGACGGTTCATGTCCTCTGGATGACGGCCGGCCTCGGCTGCGACGGGGAGAGCGTGGCCATGACCGCGGCCACCAACCCGAGCCTCGAGGATCTGCTCGACGGGTTGATCCCCGACATGCCGCAGATCGTCCTCCACAATCCGATCCTGGCCTTCGAGGTCGGCGAGGAGTTCCTGCGCGCCTGGTACGACGCCGAGAACGGCGAGCTCGACCCGTTCGTCCTGGTCGTCGAGGGCGCGATCGGCAACGAGCACATCAACGGCGAAGGACACTGGACCGGATTCGGCGTCGACCCCTTCGACGGGCAGCCGATCACCGTCAACGAATGGGTCGACCGCCTGGCGCCCAAGGCGGCGGCGATCGTGGCCGTCGGCACCTGCGCGACCTACGGCGGCGTTCCGGCGATGCGCAACAACCCCACCGGCGCGATGGGGCTTCCCGACTACCTCGGCTGGACCTGGCGCTCGCGGTCGGGGCTGCCGATCGTCTGCATCCCCGGCTGCCCGGCGCAGCCCGACAACATGACGGGCGTGCTGCTCGACCTCGTCCTCCATCTCGGCGGCATGGCCCCGCCGCCGGACCTCGACGAGCAGCTGCGGCCGCGATGGCTCTTCGACCGGACCACGCGCGAAGGCTGCACCCGGGCGGGCTTCACCGAACAGGGGAGTTTCGCCACCGAGTACGGGAACGATCCGCGCTGCCTGGTCAAGCTCGGCTGCAAGGGCCCGATGGTCAAGTGCAACGTGCCGCGCCGCGGCTGGATCAACGGGATCGGCGGCTGCCCCAACGCCGGCGGCATCTGCATCGGCTGCACGATGCCCGGCTTCCCCGACAAGTTCATGCCGTTCATGTCGCCCGATCCCTGGGGAAACACGGCGGCGAACTTCCAGCGCTTCACCTACGGGCCGGTGTTCCGCTACTTCCGCCAGCGGAACCTCCGGATCAAGGCGGACCAGGAGCCTGAATGGCGGGCGCCGGCAACGGCGCTCGAAACCGGCTACGTTCCGCGCTGGTAGGACAGAGCCGGTCGTGTCCGACCGACGGAGCGCGGCCTGATGGTCACGATCGGTGAGGTGATCCGCTGGATCGCCTACCGGATCAGTAGCCGCTACTTCCGCCTGGCCCGGCGGCTGATGCGCCGCGACCGACTGCTCTGGGGGTCGGAGCGGAAGTTCCGTGGACTCCTCGAGTCGGCGCCCGACGCCATGGTCATCGTCGATGCCCACGGTCACATCGCGTTGGTCAACGCCGAGGCCGAGCGCATGTTCGGCTACCTGCGGGAGGAGCTGATCGGCCAGAGCGTCGGCGACCTGATCCCCCAGCGCCACCGCGCCCGTCACCGCCATCACATGAAGACCTACCTGCGCAGCGCCAGCGCCCGGCCGATGGGCGCCGGCGGCGAGCTCTTCGGCCGGCGCAAGGACGGCAGCGAGTTCCCGATCGAGATCAGCCTCAGCCCGCTCGAGACGGACGAGGGCCTCCTGGTCTCCAGCACCATCCGCGACATCACCGACCGCCAGCGGGCGGGCCGCGAGCTCGCCGAGGCCGAGGAGCTGTTCCGCGGGGCGTTCGACGGGTCGCCGATCGGCATGGCCCTGACCGACGAGACCGGCTGCGTCGTGCGCGTGAACCAGGCCCTCTGCGGCCTGAGCGGCTACTCGGCCGAGAAGCTCGTCGGATCGCGGTTTCACTCGCTGCTCGACGAGACCGAGCTACCGGCCGGGCGCGAGGCGCTCGACGAGCTGCTCGGCGGCGGCCCCGGCGACTACAAGGCGGAGACCAAGCTGAGCCACGCCTGCGGCGATCCGCTCTGGGTGGCCATCCAGGCGACGATGCTCCGCAACCGCTCGGACGAGCGGCCGCGGTGCCTCATCCAGGTCCAGGACATCACCTACCGGCGCCACTACGAGGAGAACCTCCAGTACCTTGCGACCCACGATCCGCTGACCGGGCTGCTGAACCGCGCGAGCTTCGCCAACCAGCTCGAGACCCATGCCGACTTCGTCCACCGCTACGGGACCGACGGGGCGCTCCTCCTCCTCGACCTCGATCACTTCAAGTACATCAACGACACCCTCGGTCACCACGCCGGCGACCAGCTCATCGCGCGGGTTGCCAGCGTCCTGTCCGGCCGCGTGCGGGCGAGCGACGCCTTGGCCCGGCTCGGCGGCGACGAGTTCGCGGTGCTCCTCCCGCGCGCCGACGCGGCGACCGCCCGGGCGGTCGCCGAGGATCTGCTCGACGCGCTCCGGGCCGAGCGGATCAGCATCCCGCGGATGCGCGACCGGACGATAACGGCGAGCATCGGCGTGGCCATGTTCGAGGCGGGCGACGACAGCACCGGCGAGGACATCCTGGTCAGCGCCGACCTGGCGATGTACGACGCCAAGGAGGCGGGTCGCAATCAGGCCGTCGTCTGCGGCGCCGGCGAGTACGCCCAGGCCCGGATGCGTGGCCGCGTGACATGGGCCGAGCGGATTCGCGTGGCGATCGACGAGGACCGCTTCAGCCTTGCCGCCCAGCCGATCGTCGACCTGCGCAGCGGGCGGACGACCCAGTTCGAGGTCCTGCTGCGGATGCGCGACGAGCAGGGCGAACTCGTCCTGCCGGGCGTGTTCCTGGGGACGGCCGAACGGCTCGGCCTGATCCAGCAGATCGACGCCATGACCGTCGCCAGCACCATCCGGGCCGTCGCCGAGCACGGCGCGGCGGCCGGAGCGCCCGGGCCGAGCGTCGAGATCAACCTGTCCGGCGCCTCGATCGGCGACCCGGCGATCCTGGCCGTGATCGAACGGGAGCTGCGCGAGACCGGACTCGACCCGGGGCGCGTCATCTTCGAGATCACCGAGACGGCGGCGATCGCCAACATCGCCAAGGCGCGGGATTTCAGCGAGCAGCTGCTGCGCCTCGGCTGCCGCTTCGCCCTCGACGACTTCGGGGCCGGCTTCGGATCCTTCTACTACCTCAAGCACGTGCGGTTCGACGTCCTGAAGATCGACGGCGAGTTCGTGCGCGACTGCTGCTCCAGCCCGACCGATCGACTCGTCATCCAGGCGGTGGTCGGCATCGCCCGTGGCCTGGGCAAGCAGACGGTCGCCGAGCACGTTGGCGACGCCCAGACCGTCCGGCTCCTGCGCCGGATGGGCGTCGACTGCGGCCAGGGCTTCTACCTCGCCCGGCCCCAGCCGCTGCACGAGTTCCTCTCCGACCACTCGAGCGGACAGCCCTACGACCCGTCGACCGCGCCGGCGTCGGCTTCTCGGGCGGCCGGGCAGGGCAGCGCGGTCTGAGGCGGCGCCCGGCGCATCGACCGCGCCGGCGTCGGCTTCCCGGGCGGCCGGACAGGGCAGCGCGGTCTGAGGCGGCGCCGGGCGGCGGGTCGTGCGCCCGGTCAGACGCGCCAGCGCCGCTGCTCGGCGTCGTGCAGCTCGCGCAGGAGGAGCGGTGCGAGCATGCCCGCCGCGGCGGTGAGGCGCCCGACGACGGTGTCGTCCAGCGGGCGCGTCGCCCGGGCGAAGACCTCGAGGGCGCCGACCGTGTCGTCGCCCGCTCCGAGGGGCACGACGACGCGGGAGGCGAGGTTGGCCGACCGGGCCATCCGCTCGCGCACGGTGCCCCCGTCGTCGCCGAGCTCGGCCACCCAGGTCAGGCGACCGGCCGGGTCGACGTCGCCGGAAGGCGGCTCGCCGAGCTCGAGCTTGGCTCGCCAGCTGATGCTCTCGAACCAGTCGAGGTCGGCGCCGGGCCGGGTCCACGTGCCGAGGCAGGTGAGCGGCCGCCGGGTCTGCGTCCGCTGCCACATGGTCACCGCATCCCAGCTCGACTCCTCACCCACCGTGGCAAGGGCCTGCGGGAGGACGGGGCGCAGCACCTGGGCCGGGCCCGCTCCGACCGGCGAGCGCAGGAGGGCGGCGAGGGCGTCGCAGGCGGCGCCGGCCGGCGCGGCGGCCGGCCGGTGGCGTGTCTGGGAGCGCGGCCGCCGGAGTCGGGCGGCCCGGGCGGGCGCGGCCGCTGCCGGGATCGCCGACGGCAGGTCGCGGCCGATCGAGCCGGGGCTCGGCAGCGTCGACGCCTGGTCCACGGCGTCCGCGGACGCCCGGAGCTCGGCCACGACGTCGGCTGGCGGCGGGACCGCGGCCAGGGTCCGCACCGCGACATCGGGCGGACCGCCCGGGCCCAGGCGACCCCGCAGCGCCTCGAGCGCCTCGCGGGCGGCCGCCCGCTCGGCCTCGAGGCGGTGAATCCTGGTCTCCGCCTGCTGGCGCGCCTGGCGCTCGGTCGCGTGCTGGGCCTCGAGCGCCTGCGCCCGGGCCTCGGCCTCTCGGCGGCCCTGCAGCTCGCCGGCATGGGCGGCTTCGAGCTCCTCGATTCGGGCCGTCGCGTGCTCGCGCTCACGGTCGCGCTCGGCCTCCAGTCGGTCGGCTCGCGCCTGCGCCTCCTGGCGGGCCTGGTGCTCGCTGGCGTGTTGGGTTTCGAGCTCGCGGACGCGGTGCTCGGCCTGTTGGCGGGCTTGGTGCTCGTTGGCGTGTTGGGTTTCGAGCTCGCGGACGCGGCGGTCGGCCTGTTGGCGGGCCTGGTGCTCGTTGGCGTGTTGGGTTTCGAGCTCGCGGACGCGGTAGTCGGCCTGTTGGCGGGCTTGCTGCTCCTCGGCATACTGGGTTTTGAGCCCGCGCGCCCGTTGCTCCGCCTGCTGCTGGGCCTCCTGCTCGGCGGCGAGCTCGGTCTCCAGCCTGTGCGTGTGGGCCTCGGCTTCCTGGCGGGCCTGGCGCTCGGCGGCACCCTGGGCCTCGACCTCGCGGACACGGGCCTCGGCCTCCTGCCGGGCGGTCGCGTCGGCCTGGTCCCGGGCGGCCCGCTCGGCCGCCAGCTGGGCCTCGCGGGCCCGAACGCCGGCCTCGGAGACCCGCCGCATCTTGAGCTCCGCCGCACGCTGGCTCTCGAGCTCGCGCGCCCGCGTCTCGGCCTGCTCGCGCCGGGCGCGGTCCGCCGCCCGCTCGGCTTCCAGCTCGCGCGCCCGCGCCTCGGCCCGCTCACGCGCCTGGCGCTCGGCCGCCCGCTGCGCCTCGACCGCCCGCGCCCGCGCCTCGGCCTGCGCGGCGGCCACCCGCACCGCCTCAAGCCCCGCCGCCTGCGATCCGGCCGCCGTCCCGGCCGCCTCGCGCAGCGCCCGCTCCTCGCCCAGGGCCCGCTCCGCTCGCTCCAGCGTCGCCGCCAAAGACTCCCGGGTCGCCCGCTCGCCGGCCGCCGCCGCCCGAGCCTGCTCGAGCTCGGCGGTCAGGACGCCGACACCGTCCTCGCGCCCCTCCCGCTCGGCGCCGAGCCTAGCCTCGGCGCGTTCGCGCGCCTGGTGTTCGGTGCGGGCGGTCGCCTCGGCGCGTTGACGCGCCTCGTGTTCGGTGCGGGCGGTCGCCTCGGCGCGTTGACGTGCCTCGTGTTCGGTGCGGGCGGTCGCCTCGGCGTGTTCGCGCGCCTCGTGTTCGGTGCGGGCGGTCGCCTCGGCGTGTTCGCGTGCCTCGTGTTCGGTGCGGGCGGCCGCCTCCGCCCGTTCCCGGGCGTCCCGCTCGGCCCGGACCGCCTCCTGCGCCTCGGCGCGGGCGTCCCGCTCGGCCTGGAGGGCGGCCTGCGTCTGGATGCGCGCCTCGCGATCGGTTCGGATGGCCTCCTGCGCCTGCCCGTGAACCGCGGACGCCGTCTCTCCCCGCGCCGCCTCCAGCCGGCCGACCGCAGCGAGCGCCGCTTGCGCCCGCCGCTCCGCCGCGGCCCTGGTCGACCGCTCCAAGTCAAGCGCCGACTCCAGCTCGGCCGCCCTCGCCGCCGCCGAGCGCTCCCGCTCCCCAGCCGCCGCCAGCGCCGCCTCGGCCCGCGTCCGGGCCTCCCGCTCGTTCGCGACCGCCGCCTGGGCGTTGAACAGCGCCGTCGGCTCCGGCGCCGCGCTCGCCGGCGCCCCCTCCGGCTCGGCCGGGCGGCCGAGCTCGGTGTCGAACGCCCGCGTCCGCGAGCCGGTCGGGTCGAAGGCGTCGAGCAGCAGCCGGAACTCCGACAGGACCCGGTCTCGCGCCGTGGCCGACCCGTACATCCGGCACACGGCCAGCGGCAAATCCTCCCGATCGCGCAGCCCGAGCCGGCACATGACGACGCGCCGGCGGCCGACCGTGTCCATCACGCGCTCGTCGTTGACCGTCGCCGCCCCCGCCGCCAGCGCCAGGCGGTCGTTCTCGGCCAGCGCGCTCGCCACCGACCGCGCCACCAGCTCCCCCTCCGCCCGCCCGTGGAGATCCTCCGGGCGGCCGCCGTGGAGGCTGGCGTAGCTCTGGTTGACCGCGACGTAGCGCCCCTGCGGGGAGACGATCGCCACGGCGTAGCGGAAGTCGTCGAGCGGCGGCGCCGCGATCGCCGCGACCATGTCGGCGTCCGACCCCATGTTCGCGTGCTCGGGCATCTGCAACCGGATCGGCCCGGCCGCCCCCCGACCCCAGGCCGGCGACGCCGACTGGACGGAAGGTGGACCCCTACGCCGGCGTCCGGCGGTGCGGCGCCCGCCCCGGCGGCTGGCTCGGCGTCCCCGTCGGCGTGACCCGGCGGGCCGGGAACGTCCGCGTCTCCCGCCCAACGGTGACCGGGTCGCCGAAGTGCCGGATCTCGACCGGCGGCCCGTCGAGCAGCGAGTACGACGTGCCGCTCGCCTTGACCTCGACCCGCAGGCGGCTCCCGCGGAAGCCGACCCGGAAGGTCAGGCGGGTCAGCCGCTCCGGGAGCTGGGGGGCGAAGCTGAGCTGACCGTCGTGGTCGCGCATGCCGCCGAACCCGGCCACCGCGGCGATCCACGCCCCGGCCAGCGACGCGATGTGCAGGCCGTCCCGCGTGTTGTGCTCGAGGTCGGCCAGGTCCATCAGGGCGGCCTCGCCGAAGTAGTCGTAGGCAAGCTCGAGGTGGCCGACCTCGGCGGCGATGACGGCCTGGATGCAGGCCGACAGCGACGAGTCGCGCACGGTCACCGCCTCGTAGTAGAGGAAGTTGCGGGCCTTCTCCTCCGGCGTGAACGCATCGCCCCGCGTGTAGAGGGCCATCACCAGGTCCGCCTGCTTGATCACCTGTTTGCGGTAGAGGTCGAAGTACGGAAAGTGGAGCAGGAGCGGGTAGGAGTCGGGCCCCGTGCCCGCGAAGTCCCACTCCGCGTGGCGGGTGAAGCGCTCGCTCTGCGGGTGGACGCCCAGGCCCTGGTCGTAGGGGACGACCATCCCTGCCGCCGCGTCCCGCCACGATGCCGCCTCCTCGACCCCGACACCCAACCGGCCCGCGCAGGCCGGATGACGCTCGACCGCGTCGGCCGCGTTGCGCAGGTTCCGCTGGGCCATCAGATTGGTGTAGACGTTGTTGTCGGCGATCGCGCTGTACTCATCCGGTCCCGTCACCCCGTCGATGTGGAAGCGACCCTGCGGATCGTGGTGGCCGAGCGACCGCCACAGCCGGGCCGTCTCGACCAGGAGCTCGGTGCCGATGTCCTCCGCGAAGCGCTCGTCGCCCGTCGCTGCCTCATAGCGGCTGACGGCGTCGGCGATGTCGGCGCCGATGTGGAACGCCGCCGTCCCCGCCGGCCAGTAGGCCGAGCACTCGCGGCCGCTGATCGTGCGCCACGGGAACGCCGCCCCGGCCAGGCCGAGCTGCTGGGCCCGCCGCCGCGCCGTCGGCAGCGTGCTGTGGCGCCAACGCAGCACCGCCGCCGTCGCCTGCGGCGCCGTGTAGGTGAGCACCGGCAGGACGAACGACTCGGTGTCCCAGAAGCAGTGGCCGTCGTAGCCGGGACCGGTCAGGCCCTTGGCGGCGATCGCCCGACCGTCGACGCGTGCCCCCGCCTGAAGGGTGTGGAACATGGCGAAGCGAACCGCCTGCTGCAGCTCGGCATCGCCGTCGAGCTCCACGTCCGCCCCCGCCCAGAACTCGTCCAGGTAGGCCCGCTGGGCGTCGAGCAGGCCGTCCCAGCCGGTGTGGCGCGCCTCGGCCAGCGCCGCCCCGACCTGGTCGCGGACGGCCGGCGTCGAGCGCTCGCTCGACCAGCCGTAGGCCATGAACTTGACCACCCGCAGCCGCTCCCCCCGCTCGAGCGTCCCGGCCACGGTGACCCGGCCGAGGTCCGGCCACGTCTCGGCCACCGCCGGGTCGGTGCCCGGCGGGCCCTCGAAGATGTGGTCCATCGCCGCGGCCACCCGCAGGCCGCTGACCCGCGTCGCGTGCACGAGAACGGCCCGGCCGCCGCTGGCCGCGTGCTCCTCGCTGGTCAGCGGCGCCTCGAGCGCCGCCGCCGCCCGCGGGTCATTCGAGCTCGCCGGCCCCGGTTCGTTGGTGACGAGCTCCGACTGGATGACGACCCGCGTCGTCGCCTCCAGCGGCTCGACCTCGAAGAGCACGGCGGCGATCGCCCGCTGGGCGAAGGAGACCAGGCGGGTCGAGGAGATGCGCACGGCCCTTCCGGTCGGCGAGCACCAGACGAGCTCCCGCCGCAGGACGCCGGCCCGGAAGTCGAGCGTCCGCTCGTGGTGGCGGAGCTCGCCGTAGCGGATGTCGAACGGCTCGTCGCCGACGAGCAGCCGGACGATCTTGCCGTTGGTCACGTTGATGACCGACTCACCGGCCTCCGGGTAGCCGTAGCCGGCCTCCGCGTACGGCAGCGGCCGGACTTCGTGGAACGCGTTGAGATAGGTGCCCGGCAGCGCGTGCGGCTCGCCCTCGTCGAGGTTGCCCCGCAGGCCGACGTGGCCGTTGGCCAGCGTGAACACCGACTCGCTCTGGGCGAGCAGGTCGAGGTTGAGCGCCGTCTCCCGCAGCTGCCACGGCTCGACGGCGAAGCTCGACTGGGCGATCATGGCCCGGCTTCGAGGAGCTCGGCCAGGTCCTTGACGACGACGCTCGCCCCGTGTTCGCGCAGGGCCGCCGCGTGCCCCACCCGGTCGACGCCGACCACGAAGCCAAAGCCGCCGGCCCGACCGGCGGCCACGCCGGCCTCGGCGTCCTCGAAGACCGCGGCCTGCGACGGCTCGACGCCGACGGCCCGGGCCCCGGCGAGGAAGGTGTCCGGCGCCGGCTTGCCCTTGAGGTGCTCCCGCTCGGCCACGACGCCGTCGACCCGCGCGTCGAGCAGGTCCGCGATCCCGGCGGCCACGAGCACGTCGTGGCAGTTGGCGCTGGCCGACACCACCGCCGTCTTCAGCCCCGCCCGGCGCACGGCCTTGACGTAGCGAACCGAGCCGGGGTAGGCCTCGACGCCGTCGCGCCGGATGATCTCGAGCACGAGCGCGTTCTTGCGATTCCCCAGGCCGGCCACCGTCTCGGCGCTCGGCGGGTCATCGGCCCCACCCTCGGGCAGCTCGATCCCCCGGGAGGCCAGGAACGTCCGCACCCCGTCAGCCCGCGGCCGGCCGTCGACGTACTCGTTGTAGTCCTTACCGGCGTCGAACGGAACGAACGGCTCACCCCGCCGGGCCGCCCGATCACGCAGGTAGGCGTCGAACATCTGCTTCCACGCCGCCGCGTGAACCTTCGCCGTCGCCGTGAGTACGCCGTCGAGATCGAACAGGCAGGCCTTGATGCCGTCGGGGAGCCCCAGCACTGAGGCTGAGTCTACGCCGGGCCGCGGCAGGACCTCGAGCTCCGCCGGGTCAACCTGGAGCGCCGGCGGGAAACCGTGGAGGCCCAGGCGGCGGCCCTCTGGCGCGAATATGAGGTCGAAGCCGACGCCGTGGCCCGGCCTGCTGAGTCACGGCTCCTCGGGGGTCAGGGTGCGCGCCGCCAGCGGGTCAAGCAGGGCCGCCTGCGCCGAGCCGACACCGACGAGTCGCCTCCACCGCCGGGCGGGGACCGCGACGCGGCCGCCGGAGACCGGTCGTGACGGCCACCGACGGCGCCGCCCGGGTCGCCGGCTCCGACGCAGACGGTGTCTGGCGGCCGAACTGCTGTCGTGCTCGACGGAGACGATCGTCGGCTCCCCGCTCGACCGGTTCATGGTCGGCGGCAGCTCGATCCTGCCGCACGACCTTCGCGGGCTCAGCGGCCGCGGCGCCACCTTCGAGCTCGAGCTCCTCGACGACCGCGGTGCCGTCCTGCCCGTGCTGGTGGGCAGCTCGCCCCTGGACGTCGACGGCGACGAGCTGACCTGTCTGACGTTCACCGACCTCAGCGCCCAGAAGGCTCAGGAGCGGGAGATCGCCCGGCTCAGCCGGGCTCAGGCGGCGCGCCTGGTCGAGCTCCAGGAAGCCCGATCGCCCTCACCGTGCAGGCGACCCACGACGCCCTCACCGGGCTGCCCAATCGCGGCCTCCTCGTCGACCGGATCGACCAGGCGTTGTCGCGCTCGCGCCGGTCAGGCGGATGCGCCGCCGTCCTCAGGAGTTCGACGCGCGGACGCGGGCGCTGGCAGGGGCTGCGCTCGGCGCTCGACGACGGCAGGATCCTCGTCTGCTACCAGCCGATCGTCGACCTCGCGACCGGGGGCATCGCCGGCTTCGAGGCCCTCGCCCGGATCGCCGAGACCAACGGCTCCGTCCTGGCTCCGGCGGCCTTCGTCCCGGCGGCCGAGGACAGCGGGCTGATCGTGCGGCTCGGAGCGCAGATGCTCGGGACGGCGTGCGTCGAGGCGGCCGCCTGGACGGCGGCCCGAACCGGCGACCGCGGCCCCACGGTGGCGGTCAACCTCTCGCCCCGCCAGTTCGAGCCCGGCGACCTCTCAGAGATCGTCCGCCGGGCCATGGCCGACGCCGGTCTCGACCCGCGCTCCCTGCACCTCGAGCTGACCGAGACGGCCGTCATCGACCTCGACCCCGACATCGTCCGCCAGCTCGGCCGCATCAGGGACCTCGGCGTCGAGGTCGGCCTCGACGACTTCGGCACCGGCTACGCCTCGCTCACCCACCTGCGCCGGCTGCCGCTGAGCTTCGTGAAGATCGACCAGTCCTTCGTCGAGGGACTCGGCGTCGACCACGAGGACACCGGCATCGTCTCCGCCGTCGTCGAACTGGCCGCCAACCTCGGGCTGCGGAGCATCGCCGAGGGCGTCGAGACCGCCGATCAGCTCGCCCGGCTGCGGGCGCTCGGGTGCGACGAGGCCCAGGGCTACCTGTTCGGCCGGCCCGCACCCGCCGGCGACGTGGCCGGGACGCTCGCGCGCGGGGGGCTGGTAGGCGCCGCCGGCTGAGGCGGGCTGGACGCCGATCGTCGCGCCCCAAGGGCCCGCGGCCCTGAGCCCCGGGGGTCAGGTCACGCCCGCGGACCGCTCGGCGTCCCGAAACTGTTCCGGGTCCCGCGACGTGGCGTTGGGCGCGCCTTGTGGCGTCGGGGGGCGCCGACGTAGTCTGTCGTCGCCGTGACCGACGGGCGAGACGGGAAGCTGGCCGATCTGGGGATCAAGCTCCTCGGTGGGACGGCGGCCGGGGTGGGGGTCCTCGGCTTGGTGACGCTGGTCGGCGGCGCCGTGGTCGAGGCGCAGCTGGCCGGCGCCGGGCTGCCGGCCAGCCGGGCGGTCGCCGACCTTCCTCGGGCCGACCTGCTCGTGATCGGCGCACGGCTGCTGGCGCCGTTCGTCGGTGTGCTCTCCGTCGCCTTCCTCGGCGTCGCCGCGGTGGAGCGCTACGAGGCGGCGAAGACGGGCGGACGCGCGCGCCTCGGGATGGTCCTCGTGCTCGTGGGCCTCGGTCTGGCGCTGACGCGCCGGGTCGCGGACATGGAGAACGCTCAGCCGTGGGTCTGGCTCGTGTGCGTGGCCGTCGCCATCCTGGCGCTGGTCGGGATGTGGATGGTCCGCGAGTCGTCCTGGCCGATCTTCGTGGTCGCCGGCGGCGTGGCGGCGATCCTGGCCGCCGTGGTCAGCGGCTACGTGTTGACCTACGCCGAGCCGGAGGTCAGGCCGGTCGCCCTGGTCGAACGCGACGGACGGGCCCTGGTCGGGATCTACGCCGCCGCGAACTCCGAAGAGGTGGCCGTCGGCGAGGTCTGCACGTTCGACGGCGGCGCCGCCAGCCGCGGCGATGCCTCCGCCGGGTCGATCGTCGTCCTGCCGCGCGCGGACGTGGCGGCCATGGCCATCGGCACCAACGGCTCGCTGAGGACCGCGATCAGGAAGGAGAAGGGGCTGCTGGCGTCGATCGACGCGGCGGCGGCGCTTCACCTTCCTCGCGGCGGGCCCCCCTACGTCATCGGGTCCGGCCGCACGCCGCCGGCGTTGTGCTCGGACCCGGCCGCGGCCGGGCTCCGCACGCTCGGTCGCGGCGGCAACCTGTTCCTTGGGCCCTGACGGGTGACCCGGGCGGCCGGGCGCCCGGGGGTCGGGTGGCCGGGGGTCGGACTCGCTCACGTCGCAAACAGCCATCCGGAGCCGGGCGCGTCAGACCCGGAACGGGCGGCAGGCTCCAGCCACCGGTCGACCTCGGCGAGGTCCGCTCGCTGCCGTTGACTGGCTGCGGGCCCGTCCTACCTCTCGGAGGGAAACCGTCAAAGGAGTCGATCATGGCCATATCAGTCCGCCGCGACGTACCCCGCCGCCAGGTCCGGGGTTGGGAGCCGTTCCGCGAGCTCGAGGAGTTGCACGAGCGGGCCCTCCAGGTGCTGCAGCGGCCTTCTCGAGGACGGCGCGCTGCCGTGGGTGCCGCTGGCCGACATCGAGGAGACCGACGACGCCTGGAACATCGAGACCGAGCTGCCGGGCGTCAAGGCCGACGACATCAGCGTCGACGTCCAAGGTGACGAGCTGACGATCAACGGTGAGATCAAGGAGCGCGAGCGCAAGGGCGTCCTGCGTCGCCGCATGCGGCCGGTCGGGCGCTTCGAGCTGCGCGCCCGCGTCCCCGGATCGCTCGACGCCGACGCCGTCGAGGCCAAGACCGACGAGGGCGTGCTCACCGTGCGCATCCCCAAGTCCCAGCAGTCCAAGGCGCGCCAGGTCGAGGTCCGTCGATCTCGGTGGGCGAACGCGGCACTCTGGCTACGCGCGGAGGCCCTCCAGGATGCTGTTCGGCGACGGCGTCGGGATGACCCTGGTGGGGCGCAGCCCTGCGGCCGCGAACAGAGCACTGAATTCGGCTTCGGTCCGGATGCGGGCGCCTTCGTGCACGAGCAGCATCAGGATGCGAAGGCTTTACCGGGACTCGGCTCGTTGCCCGGAGGCAGGACCATCTCGACGGCCAGGACCTTCCCGTCTTCCGGCAAGACGCCGGCGCAGTTTCGCAGGATCGTTGCCGCCTGCTCGTCGCCCCAGTCCATCAGAACGCGCTTGATGAGATAGGCGTCGGCGCCGGTCGGCACGGCGTGCAGCATGTCGCCACCGATGACCTCGCACCGCTCAGCGATCCCCGCCTCCTTGAGCGGGGCGGGGTCCGCCACGACCTCCGGCAGGTCGAGAAGGACACCCTTGACCGAGGGATTGCCGCGCAGGATCGCGGCGAGGGACGATCCGTGGCCGCCGCCGATGTCGGCCACCGTGCGGAATTGGGAGAAGTCGTAGCTTGCGACGACGGCGGCATTGTGCAGGTCGGACTGCCGGCTCATCCAGCGGTTGAACGGGATCCCGAGCTCCGGGCGCCTCGCCAGGCATTCCCACAAGGCCATCCCGTGCGTCCGCGGGAACGCCGGCTCGCCGCTCATGATGCTGTCGCCCAGCCTGCCCCAAGTCGCCCACATCTCCGGAGCGCCGACGAACAGCGCCCAATCGCGAACCGACTCCGGGCCCTCGCTGCAGAGGGACTCGCCGAGGGGGGTGAGCGCGAATCGCCGATCCTCCTCCTCGTCGAACACCCCTGCCGCAGCGAGCATGCGCAGTACGGATCTGTCAGGGAGCGACCGCGTTGCGCGTGGGACGGGGGCCGCGACCGTTTGGAGGAAGACCGTTTCCGGACACGTATCACTGAATGCTGGCGGGGCATTTGTGCGGGCGCGGCTGGTTGTTTGCGTCGAGGTTGTTGGGGTTGGCGCGCGAGCTGGGTGCCACTCCGATGTAGGTCGCGTAGAGCGTGACCGCGGTCTTGCCGTCGTTGCGCGCTAGGTGGAGGTGGCTGGCGGGCTCGATGAACCCTTGTCCGGCGTGGTAGCGGTGGGGGGTGCAGGCCGGGCCGCTGCTGTCGTAGAGCGTGAGCGTGCCGGCTGTGATCGCCACAACGACGGGCGTGCGGTGGTAGTGCCAGCCGAACGTGGCGAGTGCGGGCACGCTGGCGTTCTCCATCACGAAGCCGCTGCTGGGCGAGAGTCGGACGATGGCGCTTGAGCGGCCGGTCAAGGCTCCGGTGCCGATGACGCCGCCGGTGATCGAGGGGGACGGGCCGGCGGCGAGCGCGCTTGCTGACGCGGCCAGCACGGCAGTTGTGAAGGCGACGGTATGCAGCCTCATGGTGTTTCTCCCGGGTTGACGCTTGGTTCGGGTAGGGGCCTGCGCGCCAGAACGCGCAGATATTCGTCGGCGAGCAGCAGTCCCCCGTCGCGGGCTTGGTTGGCGGAGGCGAACAAGTCGCGTATCTCCGCGCGCAGCGACTGCCAGGCGCCCTGCGGTTCGAGCATTCGCCGGGCGGTGATCGCGCAGCCGTAGTTGTGCTCGAGAAACTCGATGCTGGCGTCGAGTGATTCCCAGCCGCTGAGCACCCGGTCGCGGTCGAAGGTTAGCTCGAGCTGCGTGCCGGCGAAGAAGCCGCGGACGGTTTCTTCGCGGCCCCAGTCAGTCGATGCCGGCCCGTCGCCACGCGGGTTCAAACGGTCCTTGAGCAGCTTGATGTAACGGCCCGGGACACCCTCGGGCGTCCAGCTGCACACGCCGATCAGGCCGCCCGGCCGGCATACTCGGAAGAGCTCTGCTGCCGCACGGTGCGGGTCGTGCGCGAACTGAACCCCGAACGTCGAGAGCACGCGGTCAAAACTTTCGTCGGCGAAGGCGAGCTGATCGGCGTCGCCCTCTCGCCAATCGACGGAAACGCCGGCCGCGTCGGAGCGCGCCCGCGCCTTCTCAAGCAGCTCGGGCGTGAGGTCGACGCCGACAACCATCGCGCCGCGCTTGGCCGCGGCGATCGCGACGTTGCCGGTCCCGGCCGCAACGTCGAGGACAGCCATGCCCGGAGTTATCTCCGCG
The DNA here is from genome assembly GCA_963795745.1 of uncultured Solirubrobacterales bacterium. Taxonomy (GTDB): domain Bacteria; phylum Actinomycetota; class Thermoleophilia; order Solirubrobacterales; family Solirubrobacteraceae; genus Palsa-513. Next base: position 345,713 of record CAWCIT010000013.1, on the reverse strand, counting down.
GCCTCAACGAGTCGCAGGGCGGGCTCGACGATCAGCTGCGCCACGGCCGCGTAGTCACCAGAGCTCCAGATCAGGCGCTCGACCTGCGTGCGAACATCAACAGCAAGGGTCATCACCGGCTCGCTTTCTTCGTGGGAACCCAGTTCTACGCGGCCTCAGTGGTCCCGGCTTCGCTGTTCCGGGCCATCTTTGGGCCAGGGCCTGCATGGCCGATTCAGGCCATCATCGACCGGGCGGGCGACCGGCGATTCGAATCAGAGCAGGCCCAGACGCGAGGCCTGCGCCACAGCCGCCGCACGCGAAGGCTGACCGAGCTTGGTACGCACGTTTGCCAGATGGCGGTGGATCGTGTGAGGGCTGAGGAACAGGCGGGCCGCGATCTCGGCGTCGGTCAACCCCTCGGCGACCAGTCGCAGGATCTCCAGCTCACGCGCCGTCAGTACGTGATCGCTACGCTCACGGGCGTCCCGGCTGAGCGCTCGAAGCTGCTCCTGCGCCCGCCCGGAGTCGCGGTCGGCACCCAGTCGCCGGAAGCCCTCCAGGGCGGCGGTCAACTCACGCTTCGCCGCATCGGCGTCACCCGCCGCCCGGCCCACCGCGGCAAGGGTCATCCGCGCACACGCCAGCTCGTAGGGCATCCCGAGCTGCTGCCACAAGAGCCTACCGGCGCGCGCGGCCGCCAATGCAGCCGTGAGGTCGCCCTCTGCGAGCGCGACGACTGCCCGCGCGGATGCCGCTTCCGCCTCAAACGCCCCGCTACGATACTCAGCGGCAATCACGTCGAGCTCGACGCTGGCGGCGCGTGCCAGCTCGAGATCGCCCTGGGCCAGGGACACCGCGATCTGAGACGGAAGCAGCCGCGCTCGCGAGAGCCGATCGCGAGACTCGTGCCAAGCCACCTCCTGCACCTCTTCCCGCGGCTCGCAATCGGCCAGCGCCCGAGCGACCATCGCCGCGGCCACGCCGACGTCCCCCTGCTCGAGCCGCAGCAGCGCCAACCCAGGCTGCGGGTCACAGCCGCAATCCATGGCCTCACGGTACGCCCGCTCGGCACCCTCGAGATCGCCGCGAAGCCGGCAGATCTCCCCGAGCTCGTATGCACCGGCGCCCGCCCAGGCTCGTATGCCAAACGTCTGGAGCTCATCGCACGCAAGGCGTACCTCCTGCTCGGCCTGCCGCCACGCCCCGCGCCGCCGAACAATCTCGCCGTGGTAGATCCGGCACAAGCCGGGGAAGCCGGTGCTCGCCTCCCGCTCGCACCACCGCTTGGCGGCTTCGCTCCACTCTCCAGCCCGCCCGAAGTCACCGAGATCTCTGCATGTCGCAATCGCCGAGCAGTAGATCACCGCGGTCGCGTTGATCCCAAGCTCACCCGACATGGCGGCAACGACGACCTCATCCAGCAACTCAAGGCCCTGCGCCACCACGCCCAGACCCACCAGAACCTGGCCCTGCCGCTGCAGCCCCAGCACGTGCAGATCACGATCTGGAAGTTGCGAGCCGAGCTTGATCATCCGCTCCGTCTCAGCCAGCGCCCTCTCAAGGTCACCTCGCGCGATCGCCTGCAGCGCGTAGACAGCGGCCAAGTACCCGTGAGCGAGACAATCCGGTTGCCCGTCGAGCAGACGCTCGGCCCGCCTCAGCCAACCCGTCGCCAGCGCCAACGCCGGCTTGGTCGAGTAATCCAAGCGCAGCGAGAGCGCCACCAACGCCGCGCTGCAATCGTCGCCGCCCGCCCGATAAGCCGCGTACGCTCGCTCCATGGCCCCCAACGACGCATCGAGATGACCAGCCCAATACGCCGCATCCCCCAGACAAACCAGATCCGCCGCGCCCAGCGCCAGTTCACGATCAGCCGCCGTGAACAGATCAAACGCCTCCCGCCATGCATGACGCCCGTGCGCAACGCGCGCCAATTCGAGCGCTTCCGCACGCGATCCTCCAGCGGACACCAACCATCACTCCTTTCGGCCCACTCTACGTCACGGCACCAGCGAAACGGAGCCCGCGCAGCGCCGCTCGCTTCGCCGGCCGATCTCGAAATGACCGCGAGCCGGATCATCGCCGAGGTGGCGGCGGTCTCCTAGCGGTACCAACGCGCCCAGTTCCTCCGGCACCCGACTTCCGCAGTTGGTGGAGGCACGGATCGGCCGGAATCGCCCGTCGTTGCTGGCTTTCGGGACTTTGTGCCGCTTGTGCGCGTGTGCCCACGCTCCCGGGGGCGCGCCGGCGGGAGTTCGCCGGAGGGGCTGGCCGGCGGTTAGGCGGCCCGGAGCGCGGTGATCCGGGGCGGCGGGGTGACGCCGGCGGCGGCCAGGATCCAAGCCGAGCCGATGGTCGCCGAAGCTGCGCGAGACGCTGCTCGAGCATGGGCAGGTTTCACTCTTCTAATCGACCGCCCGGCCCCTGTCCATCTCCAGTCTCGCTATCGCCACGGGAGCGAGCGTAGCTCCGCCGAGAGCGGAGACTTACGCCTCGGACGACCTTCGATAGCACGTGGGGACCGCGGTTGGGCTTCCGCAGTCGCCTGGCGGTGCGGCAGGGCTTGGCGTGGCGTCCGACTGGACCTCGTCCCGAGCAAGCACGCGGCTGCGGCGTCCGCGTCTGCAAGTCAACTGGCAGAGGGCGCGCCGCTGGCGCCGGGCAGCTTTGCTGCCAAGGCGAGGAGCGCTGCGTGCTACGGGTGAGAAGCGGGCGTTGTTGGCGTGGCGTGGCCGCTGATGGTTGCGCTCGCGTTTACCTTGAGGAGTAGCTCGCGCAGTTGCGCGAAGAGCTCCGGTCCGAGTTCTGCTGCGAGTTCGGCTTCGATCTGGCCGACGGTTTGACGGATGGTCTGTGCGGCGGCGTCACCGCGTTTGGTGAGGTGGATCCGTTTGGATCGCTGGTCGGTGGGGTCGTCGTCGCGGGTGAGGTAACCGAGTTCCTCGAGTTGTCCGAGGAGGTAGCCCATGGCCTGTCTGGTCATGCCGGCTTCGGCGGCACAGTCCCCGGGGCGCCGGTTCTCGGGTCCGGGGTAACGCAGGACGGCGAAGTGCGCGGGGCCGAGGTCGCTGAAGCCGGCATCGTGTAGGCCGGCGAGCATCCGGGTGCGGATCGCGTCCACCGGGGCCCGCAGGAGGGCGCCGATGAGGGGTGGACCCCATAGAGACTCAGGGTTAGTTGTCAAGTGGCTTGACAATACCATGGTGGGCGAGGTAAGGTTGTCAAGTCGCTTGACATTCGAGATTCCCTAGACGGAAACGGAGACTCAGATGGCCCCAGCCGCCACGGCAACCATTCAGCTCGGTCCGATTCGAATCGCGTTCCTCGTCGACGCCGACGATTCGGCCGGGAGCGTCACGGTCTTCGAGTGCTCGGTCCCGGTCGGCTCGCGGGTTCCCGTGCCCCACAGCCACGACGCCTTCGAAGAGACGATCTACGGCCTCAACGGCCTCTGCACGTGGACGATCGACGGCGATACGCGCGAGATCGGCCCCGGCGAGTCGGTGTGCATCCGCCGCGGACAGGTCCACGGCTTCGAGAATCGCGCCGGCGAGGACGTAAAGTTCCTCGCGATCGCGACCCCCGGCGTCTTTGGGCCCGCGTACTTCCAGGAGCTCGCCGACGTCGTCGCCGCCGGCGGCCCGCCCGACCCGGGCGCCATGAAGGCCGTGATGGTAAGACACGGGCTCACTCCCGCCCCGCCCACGGCGGCATGATCGCCCTTCCGTAGCCGCGTCTACCGCCCGCGAGCGTGATCGAGCCGGCCGCCCGCCGGCAGTCACGAGCAGGCTGGCCTGAACCGCGCCGACTCCCCCGGCCTGCCGAAACACAGCGAAAGCGCCACCAGCACCCCGGACCGCCCTCACCGAGGCAAGCGGTAGCGCTGTATGAGCCCTACCCAGCGCTCGCTCCGGACGAGGCTCGGGCGCGACCAGCGCGCCCGTCGGCGCTCCCGCAACGGCCGGCGGGAGCATGAGCGCCCTGGCCACCGCAGCCCAGACCTCCAGCTCGTCCAACTCGGCCGTCTCGTTGCTACTGGGGTGGCGCCTCCTTTCCGCGCGCCGGGGGAGTCGTTGGCGGCGGTGTCGAGATATTGCTACTCCTAACGAACGGAGTCGCCCATCCGGAGACGCCGACTGCTCAGGCGGTAGCGGGTTGTGACCCAGGGCCGGTCGTCAGGACGGAAAGCTGCTCGGTGTCGTACTTGCGTCGGAGGGTGGCGATCGCGTCGCTGTCTGGCGGTCCGCTGCGGGCGAGGATGTTGGCGAGCTCGACGAAGTAGCGATCGAAGGCGGCAGGCGAGGTGATCAGAAGGAACTTGGTGGGTTTCTCGGTTCGGTTGGCGAACGCGTGCGGAACGTTGGGGGCAACGAAAACGCAGGCGCCGGGGGTCGCGCGGAGCGTCTCCTCGCCGTCGCGGAACTCGAGCTCACCGTCGAGGACGTACCACGTCTCCTCGAGGCGCCGGTGCACGTGCAGGCCGGTGTCGAAGCCCGGGGCTGCGAGCCATTCGGTGCAGCTCGCTCCCTCGGCTTGATCGCTGCGGACCTTGAACGTGACCTCAGTTCCGCGCAGGGATACCGAGTCCCCCTGCTCTGCCGTCAACATGGCCGCCTGCCCCGCATGGTCCCTCCACCGATCGTCTGTTACCTGTTAGACTGGTAACCTAGCAAATGGCCATGTTCGCTGTCAATGCCCCGGAACCGAGCCCCGAGCAGCTGGCTTTCCGGTTCGTCTCCGGGCACCGCGCCCTCGACTTCCTCGCGACGTTCGCCGACCGCCACCACAACGGCCTCGAGCGCCTCCGCAAGCCTGAGGACCTGGACCGATGGCTGCGAGCAGCGCAGCTACCGACGTCAACTCCGGCCACCGCTCAACACCTCGAGGACGCGCGTTCCTTCAGAGAAGCGATCAACCGGCTTACGCGGGCATGGATGCGCGCAAGCACCGGCGATCTCGACGACATCGCCGAGCTGAACCAGCAGGCGACACGACCACCGCTCGCTCCCCAGCTCGACCGGAACTTTCACCGTCAATGGCTCTCGCCGGATCCGGTAGCCGGCGCGATCGCGCTGATCGCTCGCGAGGCGGTCGAGTTGCTGACCGGCCCCGACCGCGCGCTGATCCGCGAATGCGCGGCGGCGCCGGCGTGTTCGCTGCTTTACCTCGATCGCTCACGCGGGCGGCGGCGACGTTGGTGCGAGATGGAACGGTGTGGCAGCCGGGCCAAAATGGCCGGCTACCGCCAACGGATAGCCACAACACCCACACCAAGCCCGCCGAACCGGCCGCTGCCGCACTGATCGCTGACAAGGGCTCTCTCGCCAGCCACTCGCATCATTCCGCCGGGGTCGCCCCCGTGACCGCAACGAACGACGCTCAAGCGCGTCCAAGGCGGAGCACGGCGCTCCCGCAACGCCGCCGCGAGCGAGCGTAGCCTGGCCATCGCGGCCTCGATCTGCGCGTCGTCCGTTGCGAGACCCTGATCCTGGCGCTCGACGACGACTGGTTCGCCGCGGGACCAGGTGCGCACGATCCGCAGGTGACGCGCTGCCCTCTGCTCCGGTTCTCTTGCGAGAATCGTGCCCGGCGGACATGATCTGGCGATGAGCCGTGGGTCTACCCGCCGCGTCGCCCGGATGGCAAAGTCTGGTGTCGTCTCGGATGAGCTGATGCGAGCCGCGGACCACGAGGCTGATCTGCTGGCCCACCCGTACATCGGGACGGAGCACGTGAAACTCGCTCGCCTGCGGCTGGCGGGACTGGCCGCGGAGCGCGACGCTCGTCGCCGGTCGATCCCAGTCGGCGTCCACCGCCGTTGGTGGCGACCCCGAGGTCACCGGTCAGCGCTGCGCCGTCGCGGCCTCGAGCAGACACGAGTGGCCCAGCAGCGCGCGGAGTCGCGCGAGCGCCGCGACGATCTCGATTCTCGGTGAGCGAACGGACCGCGAGCGCCGTAGCCGTCGGTGATGGGTCGGTCTCCGCGACCGGCTCGACAGGCGAAGAGGAGGTCCTGCTCGCGGGGCCGGCCGCCCGGGTCGTGAGCGTCAGCAGAAGGACGGCGAGCCCGGCGGCGCGCTCTGCTCGGCCATCTCCAAGCGGGCGCTCATTGGCCTCCCGCCGAGACGATCGAGGCCCGTGAGGAAGCGGTTGTGTACCAGGCCACATCGCCCCCTCTCTCCAGCCTTCTTTCACGAGGATCGTGTGCCTCGCGACGGCTGAGCCTGCTCCCGCCGTCGTGAGCCCAATCGGGTCGGTTTGCTTACTGTGTAAGTCTTGCCTGCGAGCGGTGGCTGGGCGACTGATACATTTTGTTCTCGGAGCGTTCTGACGCTGTAGCCGCACTCGTCGGGAGCGTCGCGCGCCATTCGTCCTCGGGTCTGCTCATGGCCTTCAATCGCCAACGGCCTCTTCATGGCCAGCGTGGATAGGAGAAGATCTTGGCTTACCCCGTAAACACAGGTTGGGCCGGCGAGATGGTGGGCCGGCCTCCGAGTGGCCAAGGTCGGATCTATGCTGCGGTCTGGCTGATGTTTGCGTTGCTAGCCGCGGCGTTACTCGCCTCGAATGCTCAGGCCGCTACGGTCCCGTTGGGAACGACGGCAGGTTTCGCGATATTGGCAGGCAGCACCGTGACGAATACGGGACCAAGCGTGATAAGCGGCGACCTCGGGGTCAGCCCAGGCACCGCGGTGACGGGATTTCCGCCAGGGCTGTTGAACCCCGGCGCCGTACACGCCGCCGACGCAGTCGCCCTGCAGGCGCAGACCGATCTGAGCACGGCGTACAACAACGCGTTCGCGCGGACAGGAGGCAGCGCCATCTCGGCACCCTTGGGCGGGGGTACGACGCTGGTCGCCGGCGTCTACACGGCAGCCGCGGACGTCTTCGTCGGCGGCGATCTGACTTTGGACGGTGGTGGAGATCCCAACGCGGTCTTTGTCTTCCAGGCCAAGACCGGGACGCTCATTACCGCAGCGGGTACGACCTCCGGCGTCCCGAACACCAGGGTGTTGCTGCGGAATGGCGCTCAGGCGTGCAACGTGTTCTGGCAGGTCGGGAGCTCAGCGACCATAGAGACGTCCACCCAGTTCGCCGGGAACATCCTTGCCGACCAATCGATCTCGTTGAAAACGGGCGCGACGCTTTACGGCCGCGCGCTGGCTCGCGTCGCAGCAGTCACGCTTGACACCAACAGGATCACCGAGGCAAGCTGCGCGGCGCCGCCCGCGGGGCCGCCAACGGCGTCCAACGCCTCGGCCACCACAAGCGCAGGCCAGCCGGTGACCATCCCGCTGCTCGGTACCGATGCCACGGGCGCACCCCTTAACTACGCGATCGCAAGTGGCCCATCCCACGGAACGCTCGGACCGATCAATCAGGGCGCCGGTACCGTCGCGTACACACCCACTGGCAGCTACAGCGGTCCGGACGCCTTCACCTACCAGGCCACCACCAGCACCGGCACCTCCCCGACCGCGACCGCCACCATCACGATCACCCCCGCGAACGCCGCCACCACCACGGGCACCACGGGGGCGGGAACCAGCACCGGGACAACCGGGGCCGGGGCGACTACCGCGACGACCGGGGCCGGAACCAGCACCGGGACAACCGGGTCCGGGGCGACTACCGGGACGACCGGGGCCGGGACCAGCACCGGGACAACCGGGGCCGGGGCGACTACCGGGACGACCGGGGCCGGGGCGACCACCGGGACGACCGGGGCCAGCACCGGCGACTCTGGGGCGACCGACACGACGGGTAGCACCGCCACGTCGACCGGCACGACCACCACATCCAGGCTTCCGTTCACGGGCCTCAATGTCCTATGGTTGCTGCTCGGCGGCGCGGCGATCGTACTGGCAGGGGCGACACTGCGCCGCTATGCCTCGCGTCGCCAGCCGGATCGCTGACGACCGAATAAGCGTTCCAGCCACACGTGAGCCCGCAGGGACGTCCGGTAGGAAGCAGGACTGTCGATCCGGTGGCTCGGTGCGCCCGCTCAGGACGAGACGCGAGTCTCTCGCGCTGCCGTGCGCGGGCGCCCGCTCCGCGCTGGGCAAGCAGGACCGCGGGCGGTCCGGCGGGTGGCGCCTGGTTGTCGTGCGCGCCTCGATGCTGCCGCGAGGGGCCGGTTCGTCCCGCGGATCGTCGCCGCCGAGGACTTCGTGCCCGCTGCCTCGTGGGGCGACCGTTGCGATAGGGCGCGCCTGGCGCGAGGCCGAGCTCGCGAGTCGCTGGCAGGGACTCCGGGGCGTGGTTCGTGGGCGCCGACGCGGGCGGGTCGTCGTAGCGGACGCCGAAGGGCCAGGTCGTCGACGCGATTGCGCCGCGTTGTCGATCGCCGCGCCGCGCTCGGTCCACGTCGACCGCGCCCCGGTGTTCCCGAAGCCCGCGGCTCAGGTCAATGCCCCCCGCCGGGCGTGCCGACGGCCGTGACGGCTCTGCGATATCCGGCGCTCTCGCTGTCCGACTTGGATGGTCTGGAGCGCGCGTGTTTTCCTCGGCCAGCACGCGCGGATCGAGGCCGCGATCGAGGCCACTGCGCCCGTGCGGCACGCTTCCTCGCCGCTTGGCCGACCTGATCACCGCCGGTGCCGCGGCCGAGTCGGCGGGGCCCGAGGCCGACCTACCCGAGGCGCTCGCTCCGGCGACTCGCGCGAGCTCCTCCACCGCTAACTGCGAGCGTATCGCCGTGCTCCGAGGCGCCTGCGAGACCGCCGACCAAGCGCCGGCCGGGGACGCCAGGCGCCGGACCGCGTCGCCGGCCTCGTCGGTCAGCGCGAGGCCCGCGAGATCTGACCTCGCCGCCACGTCGAGGCGCTGGCTGGCGCGATCGACGCCTCGCGCGCCGGCCTGGTCGAACAGCCCCGAGGACGACATCTGCTCGACGCCCGAGTGGCGTCATAGCCTTCGACGCCCTGCCACCAAACCACCGGACCGGGAGGCCGCTCCAGAGAGCCGTCTCGCGCTCCGACGACACTGCGCGTCGCCCGACGCGGCCGCGCCGGCCGGACCCAACGCATTTCAACTATCCGCCTGGCGCGCCAGTGCGACCCGACTGCGCCGTGAAATTCGCCCGCTTGCTGGCGGGATCGGCGAGGTCCCGACGCTGGCGGGCCCCGCAGGCGCCGCCGTGGCGCCAGAGCCGAACGACCTCGTCGAGGAGGGCACGGCGGCTGGGAACACCCTCAACCCGAGTGGGCCCCCCCGGCCGGCCAGGAAAGTCCACAGCTTCCTACGCCCTACGGGCGAGTCGGGTCACCGAGCACTCGCGCGAACAGCCCACGGGCCTCCGACAGCCCCTCGGCGCGCTCGGCGATGACCGGGACGCTCCCGCGTCCTAACGCGATTACCGAGGCCCTCACACGACAACGCCCGACCCCAAGGGTCCCGCGGGTCCGCCCAAGGGCCCTGCGTCGAGGATCGACGCGCCGGGTGTCGTCGCCGCCGCAGCCGGAACACGCCCCGCTGACGGCTGGGGTCACGCCAAGCGCACCGCCTCTCGCGCCCAGGGAGCCTGGCTGACAGGCTGTCCGGGACAGGCGAGACCCCAACTCCGCCGAGCGCGCCGATCGGCGTGCTGCGGCCACGCACCGCGGTTTTGCGATCGAAAACTGCGGGAGGTCGCCGGACCGGATTGAACTCGATCCGCGGACGGCCGCGAAGCGAGTGGAGGCGAGCGTCGTCCAGATCCTGGCGAGCGACGAGCTCGATGTCGAGGGAGTCAGCGAGCTCGAATGGGCCGTATGGAGGGCCCGTCCACCCCTCCGCCGGGCCGCCGAGGACCTCCGGACGATCGGCGCGGCGGCGGTCGGGTTGACCGCTCGCGGCTTGGCGGGCGTGCGGTTGCCGAGGGGGCCTCTCGGGTGGCGTCGTGTTGCGCGACGGGCAGCCGGCCAGTGACGCGGATGTGCGAGGCCGGGTCGGTCTCGGGGCCGGCGCGGAGGCGGCAGCCGAACGCGGCGACGAGCACTCTCTCGAGCCGAAACGGGTGTCAATCTCGGTACCCATCCGGTACCTTTTATCAGACCGCGGCGAGGCCCATTGAGGAATATAAGGGCTGTTTTCCAGGGCTTTCTGTGATGCCGGAGGAGGGACTCGAACCCCCGACACGCGGATTATGATTCCGCTGCTCTAACCGACTGAGCTACTCCGGCGGGGTCGTGCAGTCTAGCCGGACCGGCGGCTCCCGCGACTCGGATACGCTCGTTGCGAATCTCGAGGGGAGGCGGTTGGCGTCGTGCTCGTCCGGTCCCGACATCTGTTCGCGCGCCTCGGGCTCCGGCCCGCTCGCGCTGCCGATGCTGCCCGGTCCGGCGGTCGGTTCGCCTCCGTCGTATGCCTGCTCGTGGCCGCCCTCCTGCGCCCGGCGACCGCCGCCGCCGACGTCCAGCCCCAGCCCTACCGCGCCGGCGACCTCGCCGCCGGCGGCTTCCACGACGTCCTCCCGCCCGGCGAGAACGGCACCACCAGCGTGCTCGGCCTCGTCCTCTACGAGCTGACCCAGATCCGCCCGGCTCACAGCTTCGACCAGTACCCGATGTACCGCGACCTCCTCTACGCCGCCCCCCACCTGACCGCCGCCGACCTCGCGAAGTTCTTCAAGGACTCGAGCTTCGGCGTCCCGCCCGGGCACGTCGCCTCCGTCGAGCGGCCCCGCTCCGACGTGGTGATCGTCCGCGACACCGACTTCGGACTGCCCCACATCTACGGCGCCACCCGCCCCGGCACCGAGTTCGGCGCCGGCTACGCCGCCGCCGAGGACCGCCTCTTCATGATGGATGCCCTCCGCCACGCCGGCCGCGGCCAGCTCGCCGCCTTCGCCGGCGGCTCGCCCGCCAACCGCGCCATGGACCACAGCGTCTTCATCGACGCCCCCTACACCGAGGCCGACCTCCGGCGCCAGATCGACCGCCTGCCACAGCTGTACGGCGCCGACGGCCAGCAGCTCGTCGACGATGCCACCAACTATGTCGCCGGCATCAACGCCTACATCGACGACGCCAAGCTCGACATCACCCGCATGCCCGGCGAGTACCTCGCCCTCGGCCGCCCCCTCGGCCCCGACCCCTGGAAGCCGACCGACCTCCTCGCCACCGCCTCCCTGATCGGCAGCATCCTCGGCCAGGGCGGCGGCGACCAGCTCTCCTGGGCCCAGATCCTCCAGGACTTCCGCCAGCGGTTCGGCCCCACCGCCGGCACCACCCTCTGGGGCGACTGGCGCGGGCGCAACGACCCCGAGGCGCCCACCACCGTCACCACCGGCCAGCGCTTCCCCTACGAACTTCCCCCGGCCCATCCCGCGCCCGGCGGCACCGCCCTCCCCGACCCCGGCACCGTCCAATACCAGCCCGTCGTCACCGCCGCCTCCGGCGCCGCCGCCCCCGACGCCCTGCCCTCGCCCGGTCCCGACCCGGCCGCCCGCGCCCGCACCACCCCGGCCGGCCTCGCCGCCCGATCCGGCTCCGCCACCGGCTCGGGCGCCACCGCCACCGGCTCGGGCGCCACCGCCACCGGCGCCGCCGCCCCCGGCTCGGGCGCCGGCGCCACCGCCGCCACCGCCACCGCCGCCAGCCTCGCCGCCTCCCGCGGCGGCCTCGACCCGGCCGCCCACGCCGCCCTCGTCGCCCTGCCCAGCACCGACTCCAACGCCCTCCTCCTCGCCGCCCGCCACTCCGCCTCCGGCCATCCCCTCGCCGTGATGGGCCCCCAGGTCGGCTACTTCAACCCGCAGATCCTCCAGGAGGAGGATCTCCACGGCCCGGGTCTCGACGCCCGCGGCGCCGCCGTCGCCGGCCTCAGCCTCTACGTCGAGCTCGGTCACGGCGGCGACTACGCCTGGAGCGCGACCTCCGCCGGCCAGGACATCGTCCACACGTTCGCCCTGCCCCTCTGTAACCAGGACGGCTCTCCGCCCAGCCTCGCCTCCGACGCCTACAGCTTCCGCGGCCAGTGCACGCCGATGGACCGGCTCAGCCAGACCGAGTCCTGGACGCCCAACCTCGCCGACCAGACACCGGCCGGCTCGGAGACCCTGACCGCCTACCGCACGGCCCTCGGCATCGTCGTCGCCCGCGCCACGATCGCCGGCCGACCGGTCGCCTACACCCGCCTGCGCTCGACCTATGGCCACGAGATCGACTCGGCCGTCGGCTTCAGCGACTTCAACAATCCCGAACGGATCCACTCCGCCCAGGACTTCCAGCGGGCCGCCTACCGCATCGGCTACACCTACAACTGGTTCTACGCCGACGATCGCGACATCGCCTACTTCAACTCCGGCGCCAACCCCGTCGCCGACCCTCGCGTCGACCCGATCCTCCCCGTCTCGTCCGCCTACCCCTGGACCCACTACGACCCCCAGGCCCAGACCGCCGACTACACCCCGTTCGCCCAGCACCCCCAGGTCGTCAACCAGGACTTCATCACCTCCTGGAACAACAAGCAGGCCCCGGCCTACTCGGCCTCCGACGGCCAGTACGCCTCCGTCTACCGCTCCCAGCTCCTCGATGCCCGCATCGCCCCGCTGATCGCCGCCGGCCGCAAGGCCACCCTGCCCGAGCTCGTCGGCGCGATGGAGGACGCCGGGACCGTCGACCTCCGCGCCGACCGCGACCTTCCCGACATCCTCGCCGTCATCGGCCAGCCCGCCGATCCCCAGCTCGCCCAGGCGGTCGCCGAGCTCCGCGCCTGGCACGCCGACGGCTCCCACCGGATCGACCGGACGAACTCCGGCAGCTACGCCCACGCCCACGCGATCGCCCTCCTCGACGCCTGGTGGCCGCTGCTGGTCGCCGGCGAGTTCCAGCCCGTCCTCGGCCCCGCCCTCTACGACGCGCTGACCGCCCAGGTCCCGATCGACGACCCGCCCAACCACGGCAGCGGCAACCCCCACGTCGGCTCCGCCTACGACACCGGCTGGTTCGGCTACGTCGACAAGGATCTCCGCCAGCTCCAGCACCTCCCCGAGGCCGGCGCCTACCACCGCGTCTACTGCGGCGGCGGCGACCTGGCCGCCTGCCGCCAGATGCTCGAGGCCACCCTCCGCCAGGCCATCGCCCAGGCCGCCGACCCGGCGACGCTCTACCGCGACCCCGCCTGCACCGCCGCCAACCGGCCCGGCGACCAGGAGTGCTTCGACGCGATCAGCTTCCGCCCCATCGGCATCACCACCGACCCCCTGATGCCGTGGGTCAACCGCCCGACCTACCAGCAGGCGGTCGAGATCGCCGGACACCGCCCCCGATGACCATCCTGATGGCCGTGCCCAACGTCTCCGACGGCCGCGACCCGTCGACCGTCGAGGCCATCGGCGACGCCTTTGCCGACGCCAACGCCAACGCCGCCGCCGGCGTCCGCCTCCTCGACCGCCACGCCGACGCCGACCACCACCGCGCCGTCTACACCCTCGCCGGCCCGCCCGGGCTCCTGGCCGAAGCCCTGCTCGCCGGCGCCCGCGTCGCCGTCGAGCGGGTCGACCTGACCACGCCCCGCGGCCTGCATCCGCACGTCGGCGCGATCGACGTCGTTCCCGTCGTCCACCTCGACGCCGACCGCCGCGGCCCCGCCGTCGTCGAGGCCCTCCTCGTCGCCGACCTCCTCGCCGGCGAGCTCGACCTCCCCGTCTTCCTCTACGGCGCCCTCGCCGACGGCCGCACCCGCGCCGAGATCCGCCGCGGCGGCACCGGCGAGCTCCGGCGCCGGATCAGGACCGGCGAGCTCACCCCCGACTTCGGGCCGCGCCGCCTGCACCCGACCGCCGGCGCCGTCCTCGTCGGCGCCCGGCCCGTGCTCGTCGCCTTCAACCTCGAGCTCGCCCCCCCGGCCGACCGCGACACCGCCCGTATGATCGCCGCCGCCGTCAGGGAAGGCGGGCTCCAAGGCCTCCCAGGAGTCCGGGCGATCGGCCTCGCCCTCGCCGGCCGCCACGGACGCGCGCAGGTCTCCTGCAACGTCGAGGACACCGACCGTGTGCCCCTCGCCGTCCTCGTCGCCGCCGTCGCCCGTCACGCCCCCGTGGCCGCCGCCGAGCTCGTCGGGCTCGCCCCCCGCGCCGCCTTCGACGGCTTCCCGGCCGACCTGCCGCTCCCCGGCTTCGATCCCGCCCGCCACCTGATCGAGAACGCGCTGGCGAACCACTAGGCTTCGCTGGCCATGGCTCAGACCAAGCGCAAGCGACCGAGCAAGCACCGTGGCAACGCCGCCGGGATGATCGAGGCCCGCGGGCGCACCGGGCGCAAGCCCACCGCCGAGGAGAAGCGTCCGGCCGGAGCCGCGGCCGGCAGGGGCAAGGGCAAGGGCGGCGGCAAGGCGCCGGCCGTCAAGGTCGACAAGTACGCGACGCCGCCGACCTGGAAGGGCGCCATCAACCGCGCCGTCCTCGCCTCCGTCTTCGTCCTCGGCCTGGCCATCCTCGTCCTCCACTACAGCGTCGGCCAGATGGCCGCCGTGCTTCCCGCCGTCCTCCTGATCTACGTCCCCCTCGGCTACTACACCGACCTCTTCATCTACAACCGCCGCCAGCGCCAGAAGGTGGCCAAGTGACGCTCGAGGTCCGCGGCCACCCGGTCGGCCCCGTCCAGGAGAACTGCTACATCGCCTGGGCCGCCGGCTCGACCCAGGCCCTGGTGATCGACCCCGGCGAGGAGGCCGAGCGGCTGCTGGCCGCCGTCCGCGCCGAGGGCCTGACGGTGGCCGCCATCCTCCTCACCCACACCCATTTCGACCATGTCGGCGCCGTCGCCCCCCTGGCGGCCGCCACCGGCGCCGAGGTCTGGGTGCCCGAGCTCGAGCGCCACGTCCTCGCCGACATCGACAGCTACGTTCCCTGGCCCGGCTTCGGTCCGTTCGAGAGCTACGAGGCCGAGCACACGGTCGCCGGCGGCGAGCGCCTCGAGCTCGCCGGCCTCGAGCTCGACGTCGTCTTCACCCCCGGCCACAGCCCCGGCCATGTGACCTACGCGATCCCCGCCCACCAGGCCCTGTTCAGCGGCGATGTGCTGTTCCGCGGCTCGGTCGGCCGGACCGACCTCCCGGGCGGCCACACGCCGACGCTCCTCGCCTCGATCGCCCTGCTGCTCGACCGCTATCCCGGCGAGACCCGCGTCTATCCCGGTCACATGACCGAGACGACGCTCGCCGCCGAGCGGGCCGAGAACCCGTTCCTCGTCGGGCTGCCCACTCCCCGGGCGGCCCGGTCCCCGCTGTCCGGAGCGTGAGCGCGCAGACGACCAGGGCGCCCCGCGGGACATTCGACATCCTGCCGGACACCGCCGTCGCCCGCGCCGAGGTCGACCGGGTCGCCCGTGACGTGCTCGAAGGCGCCGGCTACGGCCGCATCGAGACGCCGGCGTTCGAGGCGACCGACCTCTTCAGCCGCACGGTCGGCGAGGCGACCGACATCGTCCAGAAGGAGATGTACACGTTCACCGACGCCGGCGGCCGGTCGCTCACCCTCCGGCCCGAGGGCACCGCCCCCGTTTGCCGGGCCTACGTCGAGCACGGCATGCACAAGCTGCCGGCCCCGGTCAAGCTCTATTACGTCTCGTCCTTCTTTCGCTACGAGCGCGCCCAGGCCGGCCGCTACCGCCAGTTCTGGCAGGTCGGCGCCGAGGCGCTCGGTTCGCACGACCCGGCCACCGACGCCGAGTCGATCGTCCTCGCCCACACCCTGCTCGACCGGCTCGGCGCCCGCGGCCTGCGGCTGCGCCTCTCGAGCCTCGGCAGCCCCGACGCCCGGGCCGAATACCGCGGCGAGCTCCAGGCCTACCTGCGCGACCACGAGGCGGCCCTGTCGCCCGAGGTCCGCGGGCGGATCGCGCTGAACCCGCTGCGCGCCTTCGACGCCGACGACGCCGGCACCCGCCGGGTCATGGCCGGCGCCCCGCGCCTCCTCGATCGCCTGACGCCCGAGGACGCCGACCACTTCGACGAGGTCAAGGCCCTCCTCGACGCCGCCGACGTCGCCTACGAGCTCGATCCGACCCTCGTCCGCGGCCTCGACTACTACACGCGCACGCTCTTCGAGTTCACGAGCGCCGCCCTCGGCGCCCAGTCCGGCGTCGGCGGCGGCGGCCGCTACGACGGCCTCGTGGCCGCCCTCGGCGGGCCGCCGACCCCGGGCGTCGGCTGGGCCGCCGGCGTCGAGCGGATCCTCCTCGCCGCCGGCGCGGCGCCGTCGCCACCGGCGGCCGTCGACCTCTACGTCGCCCACGACGCCGCCCGCCGCGAGGCCTTCGCCACCATGCTCGACGCCCGCCGGGCCGGGCTGCGCGCCCAGATGGAGACCACCGGCCGGTCGCTGAAGGGCCAGCTCAAGCACGCCGAGCGGCTCGGCGCCCGCTACGTCGCCATCGTCGCCGCCGACGGCATCAGCCTGCGCGACGCCCGCGCCGGCACCGTCCGCGACGTCGCCGCCGACCAGTTGATCGACCTGGTCCGCCCGTGAAGCGCCCACCCCGCGCCAACGCCTACCGCGACCGCTGGGCCGGCGAGGTCGGCCCGGACGACGTCGGCCGCGAGGTTCGCCTCGCCGGCTGGGTCAAGACCCGCCGCGACCACGGCAACCTCGTCTTCGTCGACCTCCGCGACCGGTCGGGCGTCGTCCAGCTCGTCTTCCACCCGGAGACGGCCCCGGCCGCCCACGCCGCCGCCCACGCCCTGCGCTCCGAGCACGTCATCAGCGTCGCCGGCCACGTCGTGCGCCGCGACCCGGCCAACGTCAACCCCGACCTGCCGACCGGCGAGGTCGAGATCGCCGTCGACCACCTCGACCCGCTCGCCGGCGCCCTGACGCCGCCCTTCCCGCTCGACGACGACGGCCCCGTCGACGAGACGCTGCGCCTGCGCCACCGCTACCTCGACCTCCGCCGCGAGCCGATGCGCCGGGCGCTCGCGCTCCGCCACGACCTGATCGCCGCCATGCGCGCCCACCTCGACGCCCGCGACTTCCTCGAGATCGAGACGCCGATCCTCACCCGCTCGACGCCCGAGGGCGCCCGCGACTTCCTCGTGCCGTCCCGGCTGGCCCCCGGCGCCTTCTACGCCCTGCCCCAGTCGCCCCAGCTGTTCAAGCAGCTGTTGATGATCTCCGGCTACGAACGCTACTTCCAGGTCGCCCGCTGCTTTCGCGACGAGGACCTCCGCGCCGACCGCCAGCCGGAGTTCACCCAGCTCGACATCGAGCTGTCGTTCGTCGACGAGGACGACATCATCGACCTCGTCGAGGGTCTGATGACCGACGTGTTCGCCGTCGGCGACTTCCCCGTCCCGCCGGCTCCCTGGCCGCGCCTGGGCTACGACGAGGCGATGCTCCGCTTCGGCTCCGACCGCCCGGACACCCGCTTCGGCCTCGAGATCCACGACCTCAGCGACGCCGTCCGCGGCAGCGAGTTCCAGGTCTTCGAGCGGGTGCTCGCCGCCGGCGGCGTCGTCCGCGCGCTGAACGCCGGTCCGCTCGAGCTGTCCCGGGCCGAGCTCGACGGCCTCAGCGCCCTCGTCAAGCGCTACGGCGCCCACGCCGTCGCGCCGATCTACGTCGCCGGCGACGGCTGGCGCTCGAACCTGGCCAAGTTCTTCACGCCCGACCAGATCGCCGCCGTGAACGGGGAGCTCGCCGCCGCCGACGGCGACCTGCTGCTCTTCGTCGCCGACCGCGAGGCCGTCGCCGCCCCGTCGCTCGGTGCCCTGCGCCTCGAGCTCGCCGGCCGCCACGGCCTGATCCCCGCCGGCCGCCACGACCCGCTCTGGGTCGTCGACTTCCCGATGTTCGGCTACGACGAGGCCGGCCGCCGGTGGGACCCGCTCCACCACCCGTTCACCGCCCCGTCGCCGGCGCCCGGCGAGACCGAGATCTCCTTCGCCGAGCCCGGTCGCCTGCGCTCGCGCGCCTACGACCTCGTCGTCGACGGCAACGAGCTCGGCGGCGGGTCGATCCGTATCCACACGCCCGAGCTCCAGAGCCAGGTGCTCGCCGCCATCGGCCTCGCCCCCGACGACGCCGAGGCCCGCTTCGGCTTCCTCCTCGACGCCCTCCGCTACGGCGCGCCGCCCCACGGCGGCATCGCCTTCGGCATCGACCGGATCGCCGCTCTCCTCGCCGGCCGCGATTCGATCCGCGACGTGATCGCCTTCCCCAAGACGGCCAGCGGCTCGGATCCCCTCACCGGGGCTCCCGCTCCCGTCGACGCCGCCCAGCTCGCCGAGCTCGCCCTGCGCTCGACCCACACGCCGGGTCGCCCAGCCTGAGGTGGAGGGGGTGGAGCGCGCCCCGCCGGTCGGGGGGCGCGCGCGGGCTCGGGGCCTCAAGGCGCGCGGCCAGGATGCCGATATTCGCGTGATGCGTCGCACGCTCGCCCCGATCTCCCTGCTCCTGGTCTGCGGTGCCCTCGCCGGCTGCGGTGGCGGTGGCCCGGCTGCGGCCCCGTCGTCGTCGTCGTCGCCGCCGGCGGCGTCCCCGCCGGCCGGGTCGCAGCCGACGGAGGCGGCCCCCGGTCTCAGTGGGCTCGAACGGTCGATCGCCGCCGCCCACGCCGTCGTGACCCAGAGCCAGCAGGACGCCCAGCGGGCGTCCGCGACGAGCGCCGGACAGTAACCGCCGGCAACCGGGTAGCACTACCCTGTAGACACTCGCGCCGCACGCGCCCGCCTGCGTCGGGTGCCCCGCGCGGCGGCGCCGACCTGGAGAGCGGAGGTCCGTGATGGCGTATCGCCTGAGCTTCGCCGGCAGCCTCGCCGACTCGGTCCGCGCCTGCGCGGTCGCGGAGCTCGACACCGCGAAGAGCCTGCTCGGCGAGGAGTTCGACCGCGACCCGGTCGCCGCCGTCCACGAGGCGCGCAAGAGCCTCAAGAAGTCCCGCGCCCTGCTGCGCCTCGTCCGCCCCGGGCTGCCCAAGCGCGTCTACCGGCGCGAGAACGCCACGCTGCGCGACGCGGGCCGCCTCGTCTCTGGGGCCCGCGACGCGGACGTCCTCGTCGAGACCGTCGGCGTCCTGGCCGAGCGCTACGTCGGGCAGCTTCCGGCCGCCGACTTCGACGCGGTGCGCGACCATCTTCGCGCCGCGGCCAGCCACGGCCGCGCCGCCGGCACCGCCGGAGAGGACCGGGCGCGGGCGGTCGCGATGCTCGACGACGTCGCCGGCCGGATCGCCGACTGGCCGCTCGACCGCGCCGATTGGGCGACGGTCGCCGCCGGGATCGGCCGGGCCTACCGGGCCGGGTACGATGCCTTCGCCGCGATCGCCGCCTCCCCGGGAACGCCGACCGCCGCGACCGGGAACGGAGACGGGGACGGGCACGGGGACGGGGACGGGGACGGGCCGACGGTCGAGCAGCTCCACGACTGGCGCAAGCGGGTCAAGGATCTCTGGTACCACCAGCGGCTGATCTCGGCCGCCTGGCCCGAGATATTGGACGCCCAGGCCGAGGCCGCCCACCTGCTGTCGGAGATCCTCGGCGACGACCACGACCTCGCCGTGCTCGGCCAGCGGCTCGCCGGGGAGGGCGGCGCGGGTGCGGGCGCCGGCGAGGCGGGCGCCGGCGACGCCGACGGGGCGCAGGCGCCGATTCCGGTCGATCCGGCGCCGCTGATCGCGCTGATCGGCGCCCGGCGGGCGGAGCTCCAGGCCGAGGCCCGCCACCTCGGGGCGCTGATCTATGCCGAGAAGCCGAAGGCGTTCGCCCGGCGAATCCAGCGCGTGCTCGCCGCCGGCCGGGCCGCCGCCCCGGGCGTCGAGGCCGGCGTCGAGGCGGGCGTCGAGGCGGACGATGTCCTGCGGCTCTGAGATCGAGCGGAAGTTCCTGGTCGCCGAGGTTCCGGCCGATCTGGCCGCCCATCCGGCGGAGCCGATCGAGCAGGGCTACGTCGCGATCGACCGAGCGGTCGAGACCCGTCTGCGTCGGCGGGCCGGCCGGGCGCTTCTGACCGTCAAGTCGGGCGCCGGCCGCGTCCGGGTGGAGGAGGAGTTCGAGATCGACGATCGTCGATTCGAGTCGCTGTGGCCGTTGACCGAGGGGCGGCGGGTGACCAAGACGCGCTACGAGATCCCCGGGCCCGGCGGCCTGACGATCGAGCTCGACCGCTACACCGGCGACCTCGACGGCCTCTACCTGGTCGAGGTCGAGTTCGAGTCGGAGGCGGCCAGCGACGAGTTCGACCCGCCCGCCTGGTTCGGGCCCGAGGTGACCGACGACCACCGCTACGCCAACCGGGCCCTCGCGGCCGACGGGGTGCCCGACCGGCGGTAGACCGGCCGGCCGGGCAGGTGGCCCGGCTCAGCAGATGGTGCCGTGGCCGACGACGACCTCGCCGGCCATCAGGCAGCCGAGCTGGCCGGGAGCGACGCCGCCGTCGGTCGGCTCGACCAGCTCGAGCTCGACCCGGCCGCTGCCGTCGGGCCCGGCCACGATCCGGGCGGCGAGCGGCCGCTGGCGGTAGCGGACCTTGACGGCGTCGGCGCCCGGACGATGGACGACGGCGTCGCGGAGCGTCAGCCGCCGGGTGGCGAGCGCCGACCGCGGGCCGACGACGACGGTGTCGGCGGTCTTCTCGAGCACGTACAGCGGCTCGCCGCCGCCGATGTCGAGGCCGCGCCGCTGGCCGACGGTGTACTCGTGCTGGCCGCGGTGGCGGCCGAGGCGACGCCCGGAGCGGTCGACGATCGGCCCGGGCCGGGCCGGCTGGCCTCCGTGGCGGGCCAGGAAGGCGGCGCGCCCGGTCCCGGCGAGGAAGCAGAGATCCTGCGAGTCGGGCTTGGCGGCGACCGGCAGCCCGGCGGCGGCCGCCAACGCGCGCACCTCGCCCTTGCGCAGCTCGCCCAGCGGGAAGCGCAGCCGGGCGATCGCCGCGGGATCGAGGCCCGCCAGCATGTAGCTCTGGTCCTTGGCCGGGTCGGCCGCCACCCGCAGCAGCCCGTCCTCCACCCGGGCGTAGTGCCCGGTGGCCAGGCCGCCGGCGCCGAGGCGCCCGGCGAGCTCGAGCATGGCGTCGAGGCGGACGCTCCCGTTGCAGCGGACGCACGGGTTCGGCGTCAGGCCGGCGGCGTGGTCGGCCATCCACGGCTCGACGACGCCGGAGCGGAACTCGGCGCGGAGGTCGATCGACAGATGGGGGAGCCCCATCCCGTGGGCCAGGGCCCGGGCGCCGCGGACGGCCTGCGGCGAGCAGCAGCTCCGCTCGCCGTCGTTGGCGGGGTCCGACCACAGCTCGAGCGTGACGGCGACGGCGTCCGGACCGGCCAGGAGGGCAGCGACGGCGCTGTCGACGCCGCCGCTCATCGCCACCAGCGTCCGCTCTCCGTCGTCCGGGAGGCGGGCGTCGGCTCGGGCGGCGGCCCCCAGCGCCCGGTGGAGGGCATCGGCGGCGATCTCGGCCGCGTGGTGGCGCTCCGGCCGCAGGCCGCCAAGCTCGGCGGCGATCTCGGCCGGGCCGACGCGGGCGGCGTCGAGGAGGTCGCGCCCGCGCACGAGCGCCACCACGGCGCTGCCGGCCGCGATCGCCGCGGCGCAGCCCGAGGCGTCGAAGCCGGCGGCGACCACCGACGGACCGTCGACGGCCACCGAGACGCGCACGACGTCGCCGCAGGCCGCCCCGCCGGCGGCGCCGGAGTGGGACCCGGGCGGCGTATGCCCGCGCGCCACCGGGGCGGCCAGGTGCTCGCTGAGGCTCACCGACCGGAGGCTAGTGGTCTGTCTCGGAAATAGCTTGCGGGTCTGGCGAGTGGCTGGGCGTGATCTGGCGTCGCCCGGTGTCCGCGTGCGTGCTGGTGGCACGTGGGCGGGCGCCGGGTGGCGCCAGGCGCGTCCAGACGCCGCCAGACGCCAAGGTATTTGCGAGACAGACCACTCCTGATGGACGGCCCCCCGGCGCACGGGCGGCCGGCTGCGGGGGCGCCGGCAGCAGGGCGCGGCCGCCGGCGTCCCGGCGAGCACGACAGCGTCATCGACCCGGCGCGCCGGAGCGTCATCGCAGCGCGGCCTCGAGCACCCGGCGGGCGACCGGGGCGGCCGCGGTGCCGCCGAAGCCGGCGCCGACGAGCATCACCGCCACCGCGACGGTCGGTCGTCCGGCCGGGGCGAAGGCGACGAACCAGGCATCGGCGTCCTTCGGGTTGGTGGAGTTGGGGCGCAGCTCGGCCGTCCCCGTCTTTCCGGCCACCGCGACGCCGGGGATGGCGGCGGCCGTCCCGGTACCCGAGCTGACCACGCTCAGCATCATCGCGCCGACCTGGGCCGCGACCCCGGCCGGGATGGCCGTGCTCCGGCGGATCGGGTCGCTCGCCGCGATCCGCGGCGCGGCGCGCCGCCCGCCGGCGGCGATGGTGGCGCCCACGCTCGCCATCTCCAGCGGCGTGGCCAGGTCGCGATCCTGTCCGATCGCCGCGGCGCCGACCGCGAGGTCGTCGCGGAGTCCGGCCGCCGGAGAGATGGTGCTCGGCCGGGCCGACGGGATCGCCGGCTGCTCGCCGAAGCCGAACGCCCGGGCGGCGGCGACGAGGCGAGCGGCGCCGAGCTTGGCTCCCAGCGGCGCGAACACCGAGTTGCACGACTTGCTGAACGCCTCGACCAGGGTGCCGCCGCACGCCTCGTCCGACGCGTTGCTCAGCTTGACGCCGGACAGCGTGGTGGAGCTCAGCACCGGATAGGTGCTCGACGGCTGGGCGATCCCGTGCTCGAGCGCCGCCGACAGGGTGATGACCTTGAACGTCGAGCCCGGCGGCTGGGGCGCGGAGACGGCGAGCCCGGCCAGGGCGAGGACGGCGCCGTCGGCCGGGCGGAGCACCGCCACCCCACCGAGCTTGGCGCCGAGCGCGGCCGCCGCGGCGGCCATCAGCCGCGGGACGATCGTCGTGTGCAGCGGCCGGCCGGCGACGACCCGGGTACGGGCGACGATCCGCGACCCGAAGCGCAGCCGCTCGGACGGATGGCCGGCCAGTCGGCGGTCGTAGAGGCGCTCGAGGCCGGTGGGCCGCGGCCTGACCTGGCCGGCCAGCGCGGCTCCGAGGCTGGTGGCGTCCAGCGGCGTCCCGTCGGCGGCGAGGATCGCCGCCCGGGGGGGCGGCGGGCCGGCGCTGCGCACGACGGCCTCGCCGGCACCGAGTCCCGGCAGCCGCAGCGACGGGTCCCAGTCGACGCCGGCGGCGGCGCCGCTGCCCGAGACCGCCAGAGCCACCGTCCCGGCGAGCGTCCCGAAGTCGGCGGTGCGCACGGCGACGCGGACCGGGATCCGGCCGCCCCGCTCGGCGGCCGGGCGCCCCACGATCAGGGACCGGACGCCGGCCGCGCGGTCGGCGCTGCCGTAGGACCGGGCGAAGACGGGCTCGGGATGGGCGGCCCGCGAGCGGGGGCTGAGCGCCCGCCACATCGCGGCCCGGTCCCCGACCGCCCAGGCGCCGGTGAAGCGTCGGGCGGCGGCGGCCCGGTCGGCGATGGCGTGGTCGCGGCGGACGAGGACCAGGACGGCCGCGGCCGCGGCGGCGAGCACGACCAAGACGCCGAGGAGCAGGGCGACCGGCGGCCGGCCGAAGCCGCCGCCCCCGGGCCGGGGTCGCCCGCGCCCGCCGGCGCGCCGGCGCCCGGCGCCGGCGCGTCCAGCCTGGAGGACGGAACCGGCCCGGGGCCGGGGCTCGACGTAGCGGGTTCTTCGGAGCATCGCTCACTGGTTTTACTCGCGCGCCCAGACGCCATCTCCTCCGGGCGCCGGCGGACGCGCGGGTAACCTCCGATCATGCGCACCGACGACATCCGGACCCGGTTCCACGAGTTCTTCGTCGCCCGCGGCCACCTGCTGATCCCGTCGGGTTCGCTGGTCCCGGCGGCCGACGACCCGTCGGTGCTTCTGACCACGGCGGGGATGCAGCCGCTGAAGCCGTACTTCCTGGGCCAGGAGCAGCCCCCGCGCCCGCGCCTGACCAGCGTCCAGAAGTGCTTCCGGACCGTCGACATCGACGTCGTCGGGACGACGGCCCGGCACCTGACCTTCTTCGAGATGCTCGGGAACTTCTCGGTCGGGGACTACTTCAAGCAGGGGGCGGTCGAGTTCGCCTGGGAGCTCTCGACCGACGGCTTCGGCCTCGACCCCGACCGGATCTGGATCACCGTGTTCGAGGGCGATGAGGCCCTGGGAATCCCCCCCGACGAGGAGGCGATCGAGGCCTGGTTGTCGGTCGGCGTCCCCCGGGAGCGGATCGTCGCCTGCCCGCGGAGCGAGAACTTCTGGCAGGCCGGCCCGACCGGCCCGTGCGGGCCGTGCTCGGAGCTCTACCTCGACCGGGGCGTCGGTTTCGGGGCGCCCGACGACCTCCCGGGCGGGGAGAACGAGCGCTTCCTCGAGTACTGGAACCTCGTCTTCATGCAGTACGACCAGAACCCGCCAGGCACGCTGACCCCGCTCCCGACCCAGAACATCGACACCGGGATGGGCCTCGAGCGGATGGCGGCGATCATGCAGGACGTCCCGTCGGTGTTCGACACCGACACGCTCCGGCCGCTCATCGACCTCGGCGAATCGCTCTCCGGACGCCGGTCGGGCACCGATCCGGCCACCGACCGGGCGCTGCGGATCCTCGCCGACCACACCCGGGGGATGAACTTCCTGATCGCCGACGGGGTCGTCCCGTCCAACGAGGAGCGGGGCTACGTCCTGCGGCGGATCATGCGCCGGGCGATCCAGCAGGGCCGGACGCTCGGGCTCGAGCCCGGCTTCCTCGGCGCGTACTCGCGCGTCGTGCGCGAGGTGATGGGGGGGACCTACCCCGAGCTCGTCGAGCAGCGGCCGGCGATCGAGAAGTGGCTCTCCGCCGAGGAGGCGAGCTTCGGGCGGACGCTCGAGCAGGGCATGCGGATCGTGCGCGAGCTGATCGAACGGGGCCGTGACTCGGGGGCCGTGGACGCCGCCGAGGCGTTCCGCCTGCACGACACCTACGGGTTCCCGTTCGAGCTGACCAAGGAGCTCGTCGCCGAAGCCGGACTCACGGTGGACGAGGACGATTTCGAGCGGCACATGGCCGCGCAGCGGCGAGGCTCGCGTCAGGCCGGGGCGCGGGAACCCGGCGCGGGCGATCCGCGCGAGGCGGCGCGGGCGTTCTCCGCCGAGACCGGCTTCACGACCAACTTCGTCGGCTACCAGACGCTCGAGCAGACGACCACCGTCGGGGCCGTCGCCCGGCCCAACGGACGGGCGTCGGTGCTGGTCAAGCTCGCCGACTCGCCCTTCTATGCGGCCGGCGGCGGCCAGGTCAGCGACGAGGGGTCGATCGAGTGCCTGGCGGGCGACTGCCGGGCCCGGGTGACCGAGGTCGTCCGCCTGGGCGACGACCAGGCCGTCGTGGCCGTGGTCGAGGCGGGCGAGCTCCACGAGGGCGAGCGGGTGGTCGCCCGGGTCGACCGGGCGGCCCGGCACGCGACGGAGTGCAACCACACGGCGACGCATCTCCTCCAGGCGGCCCTCCGCCGCCGCCTCGGCGACCACGTGCGTCAGGCCGGGTCCTACGTCGGCCCCGACAAGCTCCGCTTCGACTTCAGCCACTCGCAGGGCCTGACGCCGGTCGAGCTGTGCGACGTCGAGGATCAGGTCAACGTCTGGATCGCCGAGAACCACCGCGTCCATCCGATCATCACCACGCTCGACGAGGCCCGCGCCCTGGGCGCGATGGCCCTGTTCGGCGAGAAGTACGGCGAGGTCGTCCGCATGGTCGAGGTGGGGGAGGGGGACTTCTCGCGCGAGCTCTGCGGCGGCACCCACGTGCGTTCGACGGCCGAGATCGGCGTCCTGCGGATCGTCTCGGAGACCTCGAGCGCCGCCAACGTACGCCGGATCGAGGCCCTCACCGGGCCCGCCGGGGTGACGCTCCTGCGCGAGCACGACCGGCTGCTCGGCGAGCTCGTCGGCGAGCTGCGCGCCCCGCGCCCGCAGGACGCCCTGGCCGTGCTGCGCGCGCGGGAGGAAGAGCGCCGGGAGCTGGGCCGCCAGGCCCGCTCGCCGGCGGCGCCGGGCGACGCCGCGGCCGACCTCGAAGCCCTGCTCGGCCGGGCCGCCGGCGTCGGCGGGGCGAGCGTCCTCGCCGAGGTGGTCGCCGCCTCCGACGAGAAGGCCCTGCTCGCGCTGCTCGACCGCCTCAAGCCCAAGCTCCCCGACGCGGCGATCGTGCTCGGAGCCGCGAGCGGCGGCCGGGCCCTGTTCGTGGCCAGCGTCGCCCCGGGCCTCGTGGCCCGCGGGGTCAAGGCGGGAGCCGTCGTGCGCGCGGCGGCCGAGGTGGCCGGCGGCGGGGGCGGCGGCCGCGACACCATGGCCCGGGCCGGCGGGCGCGACGGCGCCAAGGTCGGCGAGGCGATCGCCGCGGCGCGACGGGCGATCGCCGCCGCTCTCGACGCTGCCTAGATGCGAATCCTGGCGCTCGACTACGGCACCGCCCGCTGCGGCTGCGCCGTCTGCGACCCGACCGCGACGATCGTCACCCCGATCGCCCCGGTGCTCGCCCCGGCCACGCGCCGCGGCTTCGGCGCCCTGGTGGCCCTCGTGGCCGAGCGCGAGGTCGACCAGGTCGTGGTCGGCCTGCCGCTGACCCTCCGCGGCGGCGACAGCGCCCAGACCGTCGAGACGCGGGAGTTCGCCGCCCGCCTGGCCGCGCGGCTGGGCGAGGCGGTCCCGGTCGAGCTCTACGACGAGCGGCTGACCACGCGGCTGGCCCAGCGCGACCCCTCCACCCGCCAGAGCGAGGACTCCCGGGCCGCGGCGCACCTGCTCGAGGGGTGGCTCGCCCGGCGGACGATGCACTAGGCTCACGGCGTACGGGTGCGCCGGCGGCGGCCCGAACGCTATGACTCCGTCACGCAGAGGAGATTCCGGACGCGCGCGCACGGCCGAGGAGCGTGAACGCGACCGGTTGGAGCGCGAGCGGAGGCGGGCCCGCGAACGCGGCGCCACGTCCCCGGCCGAGGATGTCTCGGCCGGCCTGCCGCCGCCGTCGCGGCTCGACCACCACGGGACCGAGCCGCCCGCGTACGACGATGAGCCGCCGGCCCACGAGCTCGAGCCTTTGCCGGGCTACGAGTCGCCGGCGCCGGGCGGCGACGACGAGTGGGGGTACGACCATCCGGCGGCCGCGCCGTCTCGCTTCGACGGGCATCCGCCGGCGCCGCCCGCCACCGGCGTCCACCGTCCGGCGTTCGAGGACGACGACGCCCGCGAGATCCCGGCCCGGACGCGGCGGAGGGGGGCCGACGGCGACAGGGGGCCGTCGGCGTTCGAGGAGGACGACGCCCCCGCGATCTCGGCCGGTTCGCGCCGGCGCCGTCGGGAGGAGAGCCCGCCGGCGGGCGGGGCGGCGAGGGCGGCGGCCCAGGCGGCGGCGGCGCTCGCCGGGGCGGCGTCCGCCCTGTCCGCGGCCGCCGCGGCCGCGCGCGCCCGCCTGGGCACGAGGACTCAGCACGCGAGGAGCGGCGGCGATAGCCTGCCGACGTCGGGGAGCGCCGGCGCCGGCCGGCGCCGGCCGGTCCGCCCGACCGTCGCCGTCCGCGCCCGCGCCCGCACCGCCTCCATGTCCAAGACGAGACTCAATCCCACGCCGCGCAGCCGGCGCGGTCGGATCGCGGCACTGGTCGCCCTGGCCGCGGTCCTCGTCGCCCTCTGGTTTCTCTTCTCGCTGTTCCAGCCGTTCAAGGGCGGCGGCTCGGGCAAGGTGGCGGTCGACATCCCCCGGGGCGCGAGCTCGAGCACGATCGGGACGCTGCTCGCCGACCGCGGCGTGATCTCGTCGGGCTTCTTCTTCAAGCTGCGCGCCACCCTCGCCGGCAAGCGCAGCCAGCTCGAGTCCGGCCACTTCGAGCTCCGCCACGACATGAGCTACGGCGCCGTCCTCGACGCCCTGACCAGCCGCCAGGCCTCGGCGCCGCAGATCACCGTGACGATCCCCGAGGGCCTGTCGCGGACCGAGGTCGCGGCCGTGGCCAGGCGGGCGGGGGTGACCGGCGACTACGTCAAGGCGTCGATCCACTCCCACGTGCTCAAGCCGAGCGCCTACGGCGCCCCGCCGGGCACGCCCTCGCTCGAGGGCTTCCTCTTCCCGGCCACCTATGACCTGCTGCCGGGAGATCCGGCGAGCAAGCTCGTCAATGCCCAGCTCGTGGCGTTCAAGACCAATTTCGCCCGGGTCGACCTCACGCGGGCAAGGAGCAAGAAGCTGACGACCTACGACGTGCTGACCATCGCCTCGATGGTCGAGCGCGAGGCGCAGCTGGCGAGCGAGCGGCCGCTGATCGCGGCGGTCATCTACAACCGCCTGCACGACGGCATGCCCCTCGGCATCGACGCGACGATCCGCTACGCGATCGACAACTACCTGCGTCCGCTGACCGTGTCGGAGCTGAGCCTGGCCTCGCCCTACAACACCCGTCTCCACAAGGGGCTGCCGCCGACGCCGATCGGAAACCCCGGGCTGGCGTCGATCGAGGCGGCCGCGCATCCGGCGGCGGTCAACTACCTCTACTACGTGGTCAAGCCGGGCGCCTGCGGCCAGCACGCTTTCTCCTCGTCGTTCACCCAGTTCCAGCAGGACGTCGCCCGCTACAACAGCGCGCGGGCCGCGAAGGGCGGCAACTCGCCCACCACCTGCGGTCATTAGCCGGGCATCGATGAAGCGCCTCGGCGTGCTCGGCTGGCCGGTCGCCCACAGCCGCTCGCCGGCCATGCACCGGGCCGCCTTCGCGGCGCTCGGGCTCGGGGACTGGAGCTATCAGCTGCTGCCGGTGCCGCCCGCCCTGCTGGCCGAGACGGTGCGCTCGCTCGGCGCGGCCGGCTTCGTCGGGGCCAACGTGACCATCCCGCACAAGGAGGCGGCCTTGGCCCTGGCCGACGCGGCCACGCCGAGCGCCCGGGCGATCGGCGCGGCCAACACGCTGAGCATCGCCGGCGACGGGACGATCAGCGCCGAGAACACCGACGCCCCCGGCGTCCTCGACGCCTTGGCCGATGTCGGCCGCGATCCGCGGGGGGCGACGGCGCTGCTGCTGGGCGCCGGCGGCAGCGCCCGCGCCGTGGCCTGGGCGCTGCGCGAGGCGGGCGCCGCCGTGGCGGTCTGGAACCGCACGCCCGAGCGGGCCCGGCGCCTGGCCGAAGACCTCGGCATCCGGGCGGTCACCCGGGCCGAGCCGGCCGACATCCTCGTGAACTGCACGACGATCGGGCTGGACGAATGTTCGGCGGGCTCCGACGAGCGGCTCACGTCCCTGCCGCTGACGGTCGATGAGTTGAGGGAATACGCGTGCCTGGTCGACCTCGTCTACAGCGAACGGCCGACGGCGCTCCTCCTGGCTGCGCGCGAGCGCGGCCTGGAGACCGTCGACGGGCTGGAGATCCTGGTCCGCCAGGGGGCGCGCAGCTTCACTCTATGGACCGGGCGGGGTGCGCCGCTCGCGGCAATGCGAAGAGGAGCCAGACGTGCACCAGGGATTGCAAACCGATGATCGGACACCCCGCCTGAGAGCCGTCCCGACGGCCGGCGAGCTGACGGAGGGTCCGTTGGCGATCGACCGCGGCCCGTCGTGGAACGGCGTGATCGCGCCTTCCCGCCGCGGGAGCTCGAGCCGCTTCCTGACCGACGTGATCGTCGACCTCGACCTCTGCTCGCGGGAGCGGGTCGACGAGGCGATCGCCGCGGCCCGGGTCGGTGGGACGACGCCCGAGCAGTGGCTGGTCACCTCGGGCATGCTCGACCCCGACGGCCTGGCCCGGGCGCTGGCCGAGCGTCACGGCCTCGACTTCATCGATCTGAGCGTCTACAGCGTCGACATGACGGCGGCCAACCTGGTCAACATCGCCGCCGCCAAGCGCTACGAGGCGCTGCCCGTGGGCTTCGTCGACCAGCGGACGCTCCTGGTGGCGATGGCCGACCCGGCGAACGTCGTGGCCATCGACGACATCTCGATCATGACCGGCTACGAGGTACGGGCGGCCGTCGCCACGCGCGATGACATCGCCACCGTGATCTCGCGCCTGTCGCGCTTCGGCGACGTCGTGGCCCAGGCCAGCGGCGACGAGGCCGGCGAGGTCGAGGTCGTCGAGCTGCGCGAGTCGGCCGACGACGCGCCGATCGTGCGGCTCGTGCATCAGCTCGTGGGCCAGGCGGTCGAGCAGGGCGCCTCCGACCTGCACCTCGCGCCCGACGGGCAGGATCTCCGGGTCCGCTTCCGGATCGACGGCATCCTCCAGGACGTCACGACGATCCCCCGGCGGATGACCGCCGGCGTGGTCTCGCGGATCAAGATCATGTCCGAGCTCGACATCGCCGAGCGGCGCATGCCCCAGGACGGCCGGGTCGGCCTGACCGTCGACGGCCATCACGTCGATCTGCGCGTGGTCACGCTGCCGACCGTCCACGGCGAGGGCGTGGTCATGCGCATCCTCGACAAGGAGTCGGTCGTCATGGAGCTCGACAAGCTCGGGATGGCGCCGCCCGAGCACGAGCGCTTCGAGCGGGCGTTCAGCCAGGCCTACGGGGCGGTCCTGGTCACCGGGCCGACCGGCTCGGGCAAGTCGACGTCGCTCTACGCCGCGCTGACCACGTTGAGCACGCCCGAGAAGAACGTCATCACCATCGAGGACCCCGTCGAGTACGAGCTCCAGGGCATCACCCAGATCCAGGTCAACCCGCGCGCCGGTCTGACGTTCGCCAACGGGCTGCGCTCGATGGTCCGGGCCGACCCCGACGTGATCATGGTCGGCGAAATCCGCGACCGCGAGACGGCGCAGATCGCGATCGAGGCGGCCCTGACCGGGCATCTCGTGCTGACGACGCTCCACACCAACGACGCGCCGACGTCGCTGACCCGCCTGGTCGAGATGGGCATCGAGCCGTTCCTCGTCGCCTCGGCGATCGACTGCGTCGTCGCCCAGCGCCTGGTCAGGACGCTGTGCGCCCACTGCAAGCGGCGGACGATCCTCCCGGCCGAGACGCTGCGCGACTACGGCTACCACGCCGGCTTCGACATCGAAGGCTACGAGCCGGTCGGCTGCAAGCACTGCTCCGGCTCGGGCTACAAGGGCCGGATGGGGATCTACGAGGTCATGACGGTCACGCCGGAGATCCGGAGCCTGACCATCGAACGGCGCTCCTCGGACGAGATCGGCGAGATGGCCGGCACCCAGGGGATGCGCCGTCTGAAGGACGACGGCCTCGAGAAGGTCAGGCAGGGCCGGACCTCGATCGCCGAGATCGCGCGTGTGTGCGGGAGCGGCGTGGCCGGCTGATGGGACTCAATTTTCGTTCACCGGTTGCCGATAGGGGTTTGACACATGTCGATTGACTTTGCCGATGTCCTCATGGAGATGATCGGGCGCCGGGCGTCCGATCTCCACATCGCGGCCGGAGCCCGGCCGACGGTGCGGGTCCGCGGCCACCTGGCGCCGCTCGAGGACTTCCCGATCCTGTCGCCCGAGGACACGCGCGAGATCGTCTACTCGATCCTCTCGGGCGAGCAGCGCCGGCGCCTGGAGAACGACCTCCAGATCGACTTCGCCTACGTCATCCCCGGCCACGCCCGCTTCCGCGTCAACGCCTACTTCCAGCGCTCGGCCCTGGGGGCGGCCTTCCGGCTGATCCCGACCGACCTGAGCTCGATCGACGCGCTCGGCCTGCCGCCGGTCGTCCACGAGCTGACGCGCCGGCCGCGCGGCATCGTCCTCGTCACCGGCCCGACCGGCTCGGGCAAGTCGACGTCGCTGGCGGCCATGATCGACGAGATCAACGGCTCGCGCGACGAGCACATCATGACGATCGAGGACCCGATCGAGTTCCTCCATGCCCACAAGCGGTGCATCGTCAACCAGCGTGAGCTCGGCAGCGACGCGACGAGCTTCGCCGCCGCGTTGAAGTCGGCGCTGCGCCAGGACCCGGACGTGATCCTCGTGGGCGAGATGCGCGACCTCGACACGATCTCCACGGCCCTGACGGCGGCCGAGACCGGCCACCTGGTGTTCGCCACCCTCCACACCCAGGACGCGCCGCAGACCATCGATCGCATCATCGACGTGTTCCCGGCCGAGCAGCAGAACCAGATCCGGGTGCAGCTGTCGGTCGCTCTGCAGGGCGTGATCACCCAGCAGCTGCTGCCGACCGCCGACGGCGTCGGACGGATCGCGGCATGCGAGGTGCTCGTGCCGACGCCGGCGATCCGCAACCTGATCCGCGAGGGCAAGATCCACCAGATCACGTCGTTCATGCAGACCGGGTCGGCGCACGGGATGCAGACGATGGACGCCGCCCTGGCCACGCTGGTGCGATCCGGAAAGATCACCCAACGGCTCGCCGAGAGCCGCTCGTCCACCCCCGAAGAGCTCAAGCGCCTGCTCGGCGCGACCGCTCTGGCCGCCTAGAGGAGCCTCGACCGATGAGCACGTTTACCTTCAAGGCGATGGATGGGGCCGGGGCCGCGATGCGCGGCCAGGTGGAGGCCGAGACCAAGCAGGCGGTCTCCGACCAGCTCAAGGGGCGCGGGCTGATCGTCCTCGACGTGGTCGAGAAGCACGCCTCGCGCGAGCTCAACATGACCGTCTTCGAGCGGGTGAAGCTGGGCGACCTGGCCGTCGCCTCGCGCCAGCTCGCGACGATGGTGTCCTCGGGCATGACCATCCTCCGGGCGCTGTTCGTGCTCGAGGAGCAGACCGAGAACAAGAAGCTGCTCGACGCGCTGAGCGGGGTGCGCAAGGACGTCGAGGCCGGCCTGGCCTTCAGCGAGGCCCTCGGCCGCCACCCGAAGATCTTCGGCCCGCTCTTCGTCTCGATGGTCCGGGCCGGGGAGATCGGCGGCGTGCTCGAGAGCTCGCTGCTGCGGATCGCCGACCAGCTCGAGAAGGAGGACGCGCTCCGCCGCCAGGTTCGTTCGGCGATGGTCTATCCGACGGTCGTCCTCAGCGTGGCCCTGCTCGTGATGATCGCCCTCGTCGCCTTCGTGGTGCCCGTGTTCGCCGGCGTGCTCAAGCAGGTCGCCGACACCAAGGCCGGGGCGACGCTGCCCACGATCACCCAGGTCACCGTCAACGTCTCGCACATCGTCACCACCTACTGGTACCTGCTGATCTTCGGCACCGGCTTCGGCATCTTCGGCTTCCTCAAGTGGAAGAAGTCGGCCATCGGTCGGCCGCAGTGGGACCGCTTCCGCCTGCGCGTCCCGTTCAAGATCGGCGACATCGTCCAGAAGATCGCGATCGCCCGCTGGGCCCGGACCCTGTCGGCCCTGACCTCCGCCGGCGTGCCGCTGCTCGAGGCGCTCGACATCACCGGCAAGACGGCCGGCAACGTGGTCATCGAGAAGGCGATGGGCGACGTCGTCGACTCGGTCAAGCAGGGCGGCACGATCGCCGACCCGCTGCGCTCCCTGCCGGTGTTCCCGACGATGGTCGCCCACATGGTCGGCGTCGGCGAGTCGACCGGTGAGCTCGACACGATGCTGACCAAGATCGCCGAGTTCTACGAGGAGCGGGTCGCCGCCGCCGTCAAGTCCCTGACCTCGATCATCGAGCCAGTCATGATCGTCTTCATCGGCGGCATGGTCGGGTTCATCGTGATCGCCATGTACCTGCCGCTGTTCAAGGTCTACGACCAGGTGAAGTAGGGGGGTTCGGTCGACCTCCGCGCGGCCGCGCGGCGCGGCCGCGCGCCGCCGGACGTCCGCCGGCGGGAGGCAGCCAACGCGTCCGCGCGGGTACCGTGGGCCGGGTGCGCATCGCGACGTGGAACGTCAACTCGGTCAAGCAGCGCATGCCGAGGCTGCTGGCGTGGCTCGACGAGCGCCGGCCGGATGTCGTGTGCCTGCAGGAGACCAAGCTCGCCGACGACGCCTTCGCCGCGCTGCTCGGCACCGAGCTCGAAGGACGCGGCTACGCGGTGGCGACGCACGGAGAGGTGGCGTGGAACGGCGTGGCGATACTCTCGCGCGTCGGGCTGGCTGACGTCGTCGCGGGCCTCCCGGGCGGGCCGGGGTTCCCGCATCAGGAGGCGCGCGCGGTGTCAGCCACCTGCGGCGAGCTGCGGGTGACCTCGGTCTACGTACCGAACGGGCGCGATCCCGCCTCCGAGCACTACCGCTACAAGCTCGCCTGGCTCGCCTCGCTGCGGGAGCTGGTCGCCGCCGACCCCGACCGGGCGGTCGTGTGCGGCGACATGAACATCGCCCCGACCGACGACGACGTGTTCGACCCCGACGCCTACCTCGGCCAGACCCATGTGACCGAACCCGAGCGCGCCGGGCTCAGGGCGCTGCTGGCGCTGGGCCTGCGCGACGTCGTGCGCGACCGCTGGCCCGACCGCGAGCGGCTGTTCACCTACTGGGACTACCGGGCCGGCATGTTCCACCAGGATCTCGGGATGCGGATCGACCTCGTCCTGACGGGCGAGCCCATCGCGGAGCGGGTTCGCGCCGCGTGGGTCGACCGCCACGCGCGCAAGGGCCGCGGGCCCAGCGACCACGCGCCGGTCATCGTCGATCTCGATGAGGCCCCCGACGGGGACCTCGGGCCGGTCGTGCCGCCGGCCTCCGCGCCGGCGCCCCGGCGCGGCGCAAAGCGGCTGCCGCAGGCCCCGTGAGCCGCGGCCGCGGCGCCGGGCCGCGCTGCTATCGCGGGCGTTCGCGGTCGCGCGAGGGCTGCACGCGCTTGGGCTCGCCCGGCATCTTCGGATAGTCGGGTGGATAGGGCATGTCGCCCCGGCCGTCCGCCGCGTCGCGTTCGTAGAGGTCCAGCAGCGGCTGCAGGGAGTGGGCGACGTCATCGATCGCGGCGTGGCGATCGCCGATATCGGCGAAGCGCGCCGGCATCGACGCGACCGTGAAGTCCTCGGGGGCGACACCGGTGAGCTCGTCCCAGGTCACCGGCGCCGACACGGGGGCGCCGGGCTTGGGCCGCACGCTGTAGGCGGAGGCGATCGTCCGATCGCGCGCGTTCTGGTTGTAGTCGACGAAGATCCGCTCGCCCCGCTGCTCCTTCCACCAGTTCGTCGTCACCTGGCCGGGAAGGCGCCGCTCGAGCTCGCGGCCGAAGGCGATGGCGGCGTGGCGGACGTCGGTGAACGTCCAGCGCGGCTCGATCCGGACGTAGATGTGGATCCCACGGCCGCCGGAGGTCTTCGGGAACCCGACGTACCCCAGATCGCCGAGCAGGACCCTCGCCTCGGCGGCGACGCGCACGGCGTCGGCGAAGTCGGTGCCCGGCTGGGGGTCGAGGTCGAGGCGCAGCTCGTCCGGATGGTCGACGTCATCGCGGCGAACCGGCCACGGGTGGAAGGTGATCGTGCCCATCTGCGCGGCCCACGCGACCACGGCGAGCTCGGTGGGGCAGATCTCATCGGCGTGGCGGCCCGAGGGGAACTCGATCCGCGCGGTCTGCACGTACTCCGGCGCCCCGCGGGGGATCCGCTTCTGAAAGAAGGCGTCGCCGCCCGCCTTCTCGCGCGTCGAGAGGACGATGCCCGGGTGCACGCCCTTCGGCCAGCGCTCCAGCGTCGTCGGCCGCCGGGCGAGGGCGCGCATGATCCCGTCGTCGACCGCGACGTAGTACCTCACGATGTCGAGCTTGGTGATCGCCGGGCCAAGCTCCGTGCTCGGGAAGATAACCCGGTCGGGACTTGACACGCGCACATCCCGGTCCCCGGCTACGACGACGGTCGCCTCGGACGCTGGCATGCCACGAGTTCTACCTGTCCTGCCCTCAGCAGGGGTCAGAGCCGGCAACTCGGCGCGGCCGGCACCGGCTCCCGTGTCCGCGCGGTGCCGGCCTCGGAGCGGTGGCGATCCGGACGCGGCGCCCGCCCGCCGCCGGGCTGGCAGGATGCCTGCGTGACCGCCCGGTCGATCGCCCTGTTCATCGCCGCCGCCGTCACCGAGATCGGCGGCGCCTACCTCGTCTGGATCGCGGTCAAGGACCACAGGGGCGTCGCCTTCGCCGCTCTCGGTGCGATCGCCCTCACCGCCTACGGGATCCTCGCCGCCTACCAGCCGAGCCGGGAGTTCGGCCGCGTCCTCGCCGCCTACGGCGGGGTCTTCATCGTCGGCTCGCTGATCTGGGGCGTCCTGTTCGACGGCTTCCACCCCGACAGCCGCGACGTCCTCGGCGCCCTTGTGTGCCTCGTCGGCGTCGGGGTCATCATGTACGCCCGCTGACTCGCCGCCGGGTGCGGACCTCAGGCCAGGAGCTTCGTGGCGAGGAGCACGGTCCCGAGCCCGGTCAGCCCGAGGCCTGCGAGTCGCTCGGCGCCTTCGCGCAGCCGCTCGCCGAGCCGCGCGCCCACGCGCAGCCCGACCTGGGCGGCGACCAACGCCTGCGCCGCGATGAGGACGATGACGAGGACCGTGGGGAGGCGCAGCAGTCCGAGCGTGAAGCCGACGGCCAGCTCGTCGAGGCTGACGGCGAGGCCAAGGCCTAGTGCTCGGAGGCCGCGCAGCTGGCTCAGCCGGCCGAGACGCTCGTGTTGGGCGTCGTCCGAGGACAGAAGCATGTAGAGGCCGACGGTGAGCAGGAGGCCGACGGCCACGTAGTCGGCCGCGGCGCCGGCGGCGCGCCCGAGTGGGGCCCCGACCGCAAGTCCGACCAGGGGCATGCCGGCCTCGAACGCCGTGAACAGCAGCGCGAGTCGCCAGCGGCGGCCCGGCGAGACCGCGGCCGTCCCGAGCGCCGCCGCCGCCGCGAAGGTGTCGAGGCCGAGCGGGAGAACGAGGGCCACGAGCGGGGCGATCATGCGGCCAACCTAGCCACCACCCACTCCTGCGGTCGGTCGCATCAACGGCGACCTGTCGGTAACCGCCCTGTCGGTCGCCGCCGCCCTGATCACCGGCATGATCGAGCTGGTCTCGGTCCTCGGCCACAAACTTAGCCTCACTGGCGTCCCCGGGAGCAATATCGCCGACCTCGACCTCGGCTACGTCGGCTCCACGATCGTCGGGCTCTTCGTCGTGACCTGGCTGGCCGCGCTCGCCGTCTGGCGCTTCGGCCGGGTCGCGGAGAAATGGACGGCCCACCTGACGCGCGGCGCCCTGGCCGAGGCCACGCCCGACTGACGCGCGCGCCCGGTCAGCAGCCCGACGTCGGGTCGTTGGGGTCGGTCGGAGTCGACGGGCACTGCTTCCAGTACGCGCGGTAGTACAGTCCGAGCGAGCCGATCTGGAGCGTGTTGGTCGTCGGCTGATAGACGAAGCTCGAGGCGTTGCCGAGCGTGACCACGTAGGCGGCGATCGCGCCGGTATAGCTCGTGTTGCGCGACGGGCTGATGTTGACCGTCGAGAACGGCGCGTCCAGCGAGATGTAGCTGTTGCTGTTGTTGAACAGGGAGACGACGTTCGACGCCGGGAGCGCCGGGTTGCCGTAGATGTAGAACTGGACGTTGAGGGCGTTGGCGGACGGGTTGTCGAGGGAGTCGTTCTGCGAAAGGGTGAGGCTCCCGCTCGTCCCGTTCGCGCAGGCCTGGGTGACGCCGTCGGAGAGGAGGCGGGCCGTCGAGTCGATGTACACCTGCGTCTGCACGGTCGCGCCGATCGTGATGTGGGCGTTGTTGGACGCGCTGACACCGCAGAAGTTGTAGACCCCGCCGCCGAGGGTCAACGAGCTGTTGTTGGACATGGTGAGCACCCGGGTCACCGCGTTGAAGGTGACGCCGCCGCTGCATGGGTCGAGCGTGCAGATCCGGGCGTCGCTGTTGACGGTGGCCGTGTTGCCGAAGGGCACGTTCGACAGCGACGGCCATGGGGTCGAGCGGCGGGCCGGGAAGCTCGATGTGGGCGGGAAGTTGTTGGTCGAGCTGCTGTCGCTGATCGTGCCCGTCGGTCCGACCTGATAGCCGTCGACCACGGTGCCGCCGCCGCCGATGGTCAGCGCGCCGTTGGTGCCGAGCAGCGCCGGGGCACCGGCCGTGCCGGTGATCGTCGCGTTGTTGGAGACCGTGACGCTCTTGGTGCC
This sequence comes from uncultured Solirubrobacterales bacterium, assembly GCA_963795745.1. GTDB lineage: Bacteria > Actinomycetota > Thermoleophilia > Solirubrobacterales > Solirubrobacteraceae > Palsa-513. Next base: position 307,792 of record CAWCIT010000013.1, on the reverse strand, counting down.
GTAGATCGCGGCCGGGAAGACCGGCGAGGATGTATAGGCGACGACGCGCTCCTGCGTGCGGGCGCTGATCCCGTTGGCGGTGCCGATCGCCGTGACGCAGCGCTGCGCGATGGCGGATTGCGTGTTGTCGACCGCGTTGCCGGCGCACGTGCCGCTCGTCATGGCGCCGGAGATCCAGTACCGGTAGCTCGCGCCGTTGCCGACGCTCTGGGCCGCCGGACTCGCGCACAGGTTGCCGGCCCCCGTCGCGGTAACCGGAACGGTCGGGCAGTGGATGTCGTCGGGGCGCAGCTGGTTGAGGCGGTAGGCGGCGATGCGCAGCCCGGCGTCGGCGGCCTCGAGCGCGGTCTTGTCGTTGGCGTCGCGGCCGGTGAGGTTGCTGGCCTGGGTCGCCGCCAGGACGGCGGCGGTCCCCAGGAGGCTGAGGATCAGGAGGGCGGCCAGGGCGACCGGGAGCGCGATCCCGCGCTCGTCGCGCAGACGGCCGCCGATCATTGCGAGTTCACCTGGAGCTCGGAGGCGAACTGGGGGTGATCGTAGATCAGCGTGACGTCGGTGCTCGCCGACGCGGCGATCCACACGCGGACCCCGATGCGGTTGCCGGCGGCCACGAGCTGCGTCGTGCCGGCAGCGAGAAAGTTGAAGTTGAACGACACCGGGGTGGGCACGCCCGGCCAGGCCGCCGCCGTGTAGGCGACCACGCCGAGCTGGACCGGAGGCACCGTGATCAGCCCGAGCAGGCTCGCCGGGACGATGTAGAGCCCGACGCAGATCGTCGCCGATGCCGCCACCCCGCTCGAGGTCGCCGTGAACAGGGTCATCCCGCCGTCGCCGGTCAGGGTGGTGCTCGCGCCGAGCGCCGGCGTGACCCAGAACGCGCCCTTCGTGTTGTTGGTCTGGATCCACGGGTTGGCCGTCGCGCAGTTGTTGGTGTCGCGCCGGATCGTGCGCCCGCCGACGCCGACCGCGCAGCCGACGTCGGTCGCGTAGCAGTAGGGGGTCGCCGGTGTCTGGGCATCCTGCGGCGGCGGCGCGGCGCCCATCAGGTCGGGGTTCTGGCAGCCGGCGTAGAGCAGCGAGAGCGGCAGGCAGAGCAGCGAGTTGAGCAGCGCGATCGTCGGCTGGGTCACGTGGCTCGAGGCGATCGCCTGGCGCGTGGTGTTGTAGGCGCCGAACAGGTTGCCGGTGAACGTCATCGTCGGTGTGTCGTAGAGGAAGTAGGTGTTCGGGGTCCCGAGACCGAGGCCGTTGGTGCACGCGACCGTCTGTCCCGCCGCGTTTTGGCACTGCGTCGTCGGGCTCTGGAGCGGGTTCTGGGCGCTGTTGGCCGGGGCCCCGCTCGGCGTCGCGTTGGGGTCGGCGATCACCGTCGAGACGATCGCCGGATGACTCGGGTGCGCCGCGCCGGTCAGCGTCACCTCGATCGTCACCCGCCGGTAGTCCCGGGAGGCCGGACAGATCGTCCCCCCGGCGCAGCTGGGGTCGGTCGTCCAGGTCACGAAGTCGTAGACGTAGCCGGAGAGCCGCCCGTCGGTCCACGGGATCGCGGCCGCCGGAATCGTCCCGTTGGTCGCGTCGATGGCGAGGGGCTCGGTCACCGACGAGGTGCGGTCGTACTGGAAGGTGGCCGGCGGCCCGGCCGCGACGTAGAAGTCGGGGTTCGCCGGGTCGACCGAGGTCGCCGGCGCGGCGAGCATCGCCGTCTGGGCGAACGCGAGCGACTCGACGCGCTCGAGCTCGCGCTGTGCCCGGTGCACCATCGTCGTGCGGCGCTCGGCGACGACCGACAGACGGGCCGCCGCTTCGAACACCCCGATCAGCGCGGTGAGGCCGATCACGAGGAGCAGGATCGCCACGAGCAGCTCGATCAGCGTGAAGCCCGCCTGCGCCCGCGGCCAGGTCATTAGGCGCCGACGTCCAGGTTGCGCAGGTAGGCGCCGGCGTCGAGCACGACGTTGTGGCTGAGGCCCCGTCCGCCGGTCAGCCCGCCCGCGGCCGGGAGCTCGACCCTGGCGTCGACGTAGGTCGGAGCGATCGCGTCCGGGGAGAAGGCGAAGACCGGGTGGGCCGCTGTGCCGTTGGCGATCCGGGGGATCAACGGCGCGCCGGTCGAGAGGGCGGGGAGGGCGGCTCCGGCGGCGGCGCTGAGGCGGACGCACTCGTTGTACGTCGTCCCAACGTGCGAGACGTCGCATTCGTAGAAGACCCGCTGGGGCGTCCCGGCGAGGGTGACGACGAAGTCGATCGAGTTCGGCGTGGTCGCCGTCACGCTCGACGCCTGGCGGATCTCGCGCACCATCCGGGCCAGGCCGGCCTGGGCGTCGGCGATGGCGGCGGCGAACTCCTGGCTCCGGGCCTCGGCCCGGGTTCCGGCCTCGAGCAGGGTCACCGTCGCGCCCATGACCATGACCAGGATCAGGCCGACGACCATGAGCTCGATCAGGGCGAACCCGGCCTGGCCGCGGCGCGACGGAGCGGGGGAGGCGGCGTTGAGCGGCATGCGCTGTACATCGACGGATGCTCGGGGGATCGTGAGCGAGGCGGCCCCAGGTTCCAACCTTCGTCCAGAAGCGCGCGTTTTTGCTCGGTCCGTGCGGTGTCGGCGGCGCAACTCTGGCTGCGGCTGGGAGTTTCCTGGGGCGTGACTTCCGCGACGAAAGGCTGCTGATGCGACGCCTCGCTCTCCTGCTCGGGCTAGCCGGACTGCTCCTCGGTCCCGCGGCCGGATCCGCCGGCGCGCTCACGCTGACCGCGCCCGTCGTGGTCACACTCGGCGCGAGCGCGATCACGCCGACGACCGCCACGCTCAGCGGCACCGTCAACCCGGCGGGCCAGGCGACGACCTACGCCTTCCAATACGGCCCGACCGCCGCCTACGGCCAGCAGACGGCCGCCCAGTCGGCCGGCAGCGGCACGGGCGACGTGTCGGCTTCGGCCGCGCTCACCGGTCTGACGCCGGGGACGACCTACCACTTCCGCGTCACCGCGACCAACCCGTCGGGGACCTCGCCCGGGCTCGACCAGACCTTCACCACGCCGGGTCCACCGACGCCCCGGACCGGCCCGGCCACCGCCGTGGCGGCGTCGTCGGCCACCCTGACCGGCACGGTCAACCCCGGGGGCCTGGCCACCACCTACGTCTTCCAGTACGGCACCACGACCGCCTACGGGCTCGTCACGCCGACCCAGTCGGCCGCGGCGTCGGCCGTCGACCTCCCGGTGTCGAGCGCCGTCGCCGGGCTGACCGCGGGGACGACATACCACTACCGGCTGATGGCGACCAACGCCGCCGGCACGGTGTCCGGCCTCGACCAGACCTTCGCCACCCCAGGGACCGCGCCGGCCAGCAAGCTCGTCGCGGCGATCAATCCGGCGGGCGGCGACACCGACGTGGCCACGACCCTGACCATCGGAACCGACGCCGCCGGCAACCCGCTCGGCCAGGCCTCGGTGATCGGTGAGGCGCTGTCGTCGCAGTTCGTCAACCAGCTCGCGTCGTTCGGCACCTGCGCAGCCGCCAGCTTCGCCACCCTGACCGGTCCGACGGCCGCCAGCTGCCCCGACCGGACGGCGATCCTGGGCGTGGCCACCATCGTCGCCCGCGGGCCTTCGGGCAGCGACACGACCAGCGACCAGGGCTACATCGTCAAGACCGCGGCCGGCCGGGTCGTCGTCTGGTGGCACACGCCGGCCGTCGGCTCGACCGCCGCCGGCTTCGGGCAGATGACCGGCGTCGTCAGCCAGGAGACCGGCCTCTACGGCCCGGTCGTGACCTACGACCTGAGCGCCCTCGGCGCCGGCGTCCGCCTCAAGCAACTGGCGCTCGACTACCAGCGCAACGCGACCAACGGCAAGGCGCCGTTCGCGGCGGCATCGTGCGTCGGCGGCTCATGGCAGCTCCAGGCCCGGATCGTCTACCTCGGCGGGGTGGCGTCCGAGCTCCCGACGACGACCGTGGCCTGCGGCCTGCCGCCGGCGCCGCAGCCGTCGAAGCTCCAGCTGCTGCGGGCGACGATCCTGCCGGCGACCGATCAGATCGACATCCTCGCGCCCATCACCCGGCGCGCGTCGGGCTCGGTCGCCATCGAGCTCCAGTCCGCCGGCTCGCGCTTCCGCTGGACCGCCCCGATCAACGCGGCCGACGGGCGGATTCGCAGCCTAGAGCGGATCCCGGCGGCCCAGGCCCGGTCGGGCACGGGCATCCTGACCATCACCTACGCGGGCAACGCCGTGACCCGGCCGCAGGTCGTGCGCCTGCGGGCGGCGAGCGCCTCGGCCCTGCTCGATGCCTCGCGGCCGACCCTGTCCGGCGGCCACCTGCTCGACCACGGGACGATCTCGACGCTGGCGCGCGGCGTGGTCCGGGTCCAGCTCGAGTACTACTCGGGCGGGCGGACGACCACGCTCCAGAAGTTCGCGACGGTGGCCAACGGCAGCTGGAGCCTCGACGCGCCGCTGACCGCCGACCAGCAGGCGGCGATCGCCAAGCGCCAGGGCACCGTCCAGTCCTACATCCTGTTCACCGGCTACTTCCCCCGTCGCATCCGCGGGGAGATGGTCTCCTACCAGGTGCTCGGCAGCCCGTAGCCGGCCGGACCGCCACCCGGCCGGGCGGCCCGACGGGGGTCGTCCGGCCGCGGCGGCCCTACCGCTCGACCATCACCGAGGTCGACTTCAGCACCACCTGCGCGTCGTCGCCGGCGCGCAGGCCGAGCTCCTCGACCGCCTCGCGAGTGACGACGGCCACCACGCGGGCCGACTCGGTGGTGTCGAGCACGACCCGGGCCAGGAAACCCTCGAGCTCGATCGACACCACCCGGGCGGGGAGCCGGTTGCGGGCGCTGATCAGGTGGGGTGTCGCCCCGCGCAGGCGATCGACCTCGGCCGCGGTGAGCACGCGGTGGTTGCGCGCGTCGCGGGAGACGGAGATCCGCCCCTGGCGGTCCCAGCGGCGCAGGGTGTCGACGCTGACGCCGAGCGCCCGGGCGGCGGCTCCGATCGTGTACGTGTCGCCGGTCACGCGCCTACTCTTGCACACTGGCTGACTAGGTACAAACGGGTCCACGCCCTAGGCACTGGCGGTCGCTGCCTATATACGCTACGCTCGGCGCCCTGATACCGCCGTCGAGAAGAGGCAAGGCATGGGCTCCGAACCGAGCAGCAGCGCGTTGGCATCGCTCCTGATGAGCCGGTCGCTGGACGACCCCGAGCTCGTCGCCGCCACCGACGCCGTCCCCGACTACCGGATCCTGCCCGACGTCAGCGTGCTGAAGATCGGCGGTCAGAGCCTGATCGACCGCGGCCGCGCCGCGCTGATGCCGGTCGTCGACGAGCTCGTCGCGGTCAAGCGCAGCCACCAGATCCTGATCGGCACCGGTGGGGGGACGCGCGCTCGCCACGCCTACGCCCTGGCCGCCGAACTCGGCCTGCCCACCGGCGTCCTCACCGACGTCGGCGCCGCCGTCGCCGGCCAGAATGCCCAGATGCTCGGCTACCTGATGGCCCGCCACGGCGTGCCGGTGGTCGGCGGGTCGGCCTTCAGTGCCCTCGCCCTGTACCTGGCCGAGTGCGGGGCGGCCATCTTCTCGGGGATGCCGCCGTACGACATGTGGCAGCACGTGCCCGCCGAGGGCGTGATCCCGCCCTACCGAACCGACGCCGGCTGCTACCTGGTGGCCGAGGTCTACGGTGCCCGGCAGATGATCTTCGTCAAGGACGAGGACGGCCTCTTCACCGCCAACCCGAAGACCGATCCGAGCGCCGAGCTGATCCCGCGCATCACCGTCGAGGAGCTGATCGGACTCGACCTGCCCGACCTGATCATCGAGCGCCCGGTGCTCGAGCTGATGCGCAACGCCCGGCACGTGCGGTCGGTGCAGATCATCAACGGCCTGCGGCCCGGCCTGATCTCCCGGGCCCTGCGGGGCGAGCACGTCGGCACGATCATCTCGGCGGCATGAGCCCGGCCGCCGACCACGAGACCGAGGAGAACGCGATGCCGCCCGCCGAACCCGCCCTGGCCGCCAAGGACGTGCCGTCTCCGCTGATGCGCCAGACCCTGCTCGACCGCGAGCTCGTGCGCCCGATCGACCGGCCGGTGGTCCGGCTGCTGCCGTGGCTGTGCGTGGTCGCCATCGGCGGGCGCTCGATCATCGATCGGGGCAGCGAGGCGATCGTCCCGGTCATCGACGAGCTGCGCGCCGCCCTGTCCGAGCATCGGATGCTCATCCTCACCGGCCCGGGCATCCGCGCCCGGCACGTGCTCGGCGTCGGACTCGACCTCGGGCTTCCGACCGGCGTCCTCGCCGGCCTGATGTCGACCGAGGCCGAGCAGAACGGGCACCTGATCGCGGCGCTCCTCGCCGAGCACGGTGTCTCCTACCTGCCGCACGCCGCCGCCGCCCACCAGCTGGCCGTCCACCTGTCGGCCGCCCGCGCCGTCGTCTCCAACGGCTTCCCGCCCTACGAGCTGTACGAGTTTCCGCCGCCGGTCGGCAAGATTCCGCCCCACCGCACCGACGCCGGGACCTTCCTCCTGGCCGATGCCTACGGCGCCGCGCGGACGATCTACGTCAAGGACGTCGACGGGGTGTACACCGCCGACCCGGCGGCCGGAAACGGCCGCGAGCCGGAGCTGATCCGGAGCGTCGGCGCCGGCGAGCTCGCCGCCATGGGCCTCCCGACCCTGCCGGTCGATCCGCTCGTGCTCGAGCTGCTCGGCGCGGCCAAGCACGTCAAGGAGATCCAGGTCGTCAACGGGCGCAAGCCGGGCAGCATCGCCAAGGCCCTGGCCGGCGTCCACGTCGGCACGATCATCCGCGCCGACTGAGGGCAACGACGGCGGAAACCATCGGCGGTGCCGGCGCTCGCGGGTTCCCGCTCGCCGGTGGTGGGCCGCCGCGCGGGTGGAGCCGCGCGGCACGACCGTCACCCCGCGAATGTCCGGGAGGAGCCGGCCCTGCTCCAGGCGCGCGGGCGCTCAATCCATATTGTCTAGTCTCCCGCGGGTGGAGCCGTGCCGCCGCCCCTGAACCGATCCCCGGCCGTGACCGGGCCGCGGGGCGGCTGACCGGCCGTGGCCGATCCCTACGCCGTCCTCGGCCTGGCCCGTGACGCCGACGCGGCGGCGATCCACCGCGCCTATCGCCAGGCGGTGCGCCGGACCCACCCCGACGCCGGCGGCAGCGCGACCGCGTTCGAGGCGGTGCAGGAGGCCTACGAGACCCTGCGCGACCCGACCCGCCGGGCCGCCCACGACGCCCGGGCGCGGCCGCGGACGGCGCCGCCTCCCCCTCGCCCGCGCCCGCGCTCGTCGGCATCCGAGTCGGCGCCGGCGGCGATGGAGGACCTGCTGGCCGAATCCCAGCGGATCGAGAACGAGGCCCGGCGCCTGGCCGGGCTGGCGCCTCGCGACTTCGGCGGCGGCGGGACGGGTGAGCCCGAGACGGCTGACAGCTTCGCGGCGATCCTGGCCGACGCCCAGCGGCAGCTGGGTGACGTGGCCGCCGCCACCGCCCGCGAGGTCAGCCGCCGCCTGCGCCGCCTGCTCTGAGACCGCCTCAGCGCGCCCGCAGCGAGTCGACGACGAGCTCGAGGTGGCGCTCCCAGTCGAAGCCCGGCTTGGTGTGGCTCATCGTCGAGCAGACACCGCACATGAGCATCGGGATGTCGCCGGGGCCGACGTCGGGTCGCATCGTGCCCGCCCGCTGTGCTCGGCCCATCAGCGTGCCGGTCAGGCCGAGGAGATCCTCCTGCACGGGCCGCGCCTGCTCCCAGACGCGCTCGCCGGCGCCGAGCATCGCGAACTGGGTCGCCGCGTCGTGGGCCGCGAGCTCGGCGTTGCGGCGTAGCAGCGCCGCGAACACCGCGAACGGCTCGCCGTCGTCCTCGAGCGCCGCCCGCGTGTTGGCCGCCATCGCGCTCAGCTTCTGGCGGACCAGCTCACCGAGGAGCGCCTCCTTGGTCGGGAAGTGCCGGTAGACGGTACCGACGCCGACGCCGGCCCGGCGGGCGACCTCGTCCATCTGGGCCTCGGCCCCGAGCGCGCCGAACGCCGCGCGGGCGCCGTCGAGGATCCGCTCGCGATTGCGGCGGGCGTCGGCCCGCAGCGGGCGATCAGTGGGTAGGGAGGGGCTCGTCACAGGAGCTTCACGTCGTCGGCCTTGACAAACGGAATTGTAGGTCCGTATGGTGTCCCGATGCAAACCGGAACCGGAGGTCAGCTTCCATGACGATGGTCGAAACTCCTGCCACACCCGCCGAGCTGACCACCCAGCGGGCCAAGAACCTGGCCCTCGTGCTCCTGGCGATGACCCAGTTCGTGATCGTCATCGACGCGTCGATCGTCAACGTCGCGCTGCCGACGATCCGCTCGAGCCTGCACATCTCGGCGGCCAACCTGTCGTGGGTGGTCAACGCCTACACGCTGACCTTCGGCGGCTTCCTCCTGCTCGGCGGCCGCATGGCCGACCTGCTCGGCCGGCGGCGGATGTTCATCTCCGGGCTGATCCTCTTCTCGCTCGCCTCCCTCGCCGGCGGCCTGGCCCAGTCCGAGGGCTGGCTCTTCGCGGCGCGGGCGGCCCAGGGGCTCGGGGCGGCGATCATCTCCCCGGCCGCGCTCTCGATCCTGGCCACGACCTTCGCCGAGGGCGCCGAGCGCAACCGGGCGCTGGGCGTCTGGGGCGCCGTAGCCGGGGCCGGCGGCGCCGCCGGGGTGCTCCTCGGCGGGATCCTGACCAGCGGTCTGGGTTGGGAGTGGGTCCTGTTCGTCAACGTCCCGATCGGCCTGGCCGCCGCCGCCCTGGCGCCGCGCATCCTCCTCGAGAGCCGCGCCCGCGCCGCCGGTGCGACCTTCGACATCCCGGGGGCGGTGACCGTGACCGCCGGCCTGTCCCTCCTCGTCTACGCGCTCGTCGACACCGTCAACGTCGGCTGGGGGTCGACGGCGACGCTGGTCAAGCTGGCCGGCGCGGCGGCCCTCGTCGCCGCCTTCCTGGTCATCGAGCTGCGCCAGTCCCACCCGCTGATGCCGTTCTCGATCTTCCGCCTGCGCACCCTGCGTGGGGCCAACGTCGTCGGCCTGCTGATCGGGATGTCGCTGTTCTCGATGTTCTACTTCATCTCCCTCTACGTCCAGGGCGTGCTGGGCTACTCGGCGCTCAAGGCCGGCCTCGCCTACCTGCCGCTGGCCGTCGGCATCATCATCTCGGCCGGCGCCGCCTCGGCCCTCGTCACCCGCTTCGGCGTCAAGCCGATCCTCGTCGCCGGCATGCTGCTGATCGCCGCCGGTCTGATCTGGTTCTCCCAGGTGCACACGCCGGGCGGCTCGTTCACCCATGACATCCTCGGACCGTCGCTCCTGGCCGCCGTCGGCCTGGGCTTCGCCTTCGTGCCCGTGACGATCGCCGCGGTGATCGGCACCGCGCCCCAGGAGGCCGGGCTGGCCTCGGGGCTGATCAACGCCTCGACCCAGATCGGCGGCGCGCTCGGGCTGGCCATCCTCGCCACCATCGCCAACAGCCGGACCAAGTCGCTGCTGTCGGTGGGCGGCGAGCACAACCCGCTGGTCGCCCTGACCAAGGGCTTCGACCGGGCCTTCCTGGTCGGGGCCGGGTTCGCCATCGCCGGCGCGATCCTCGCCGCGCTCCTCATCTCCTCGCGCGACAGCCGCGACCAGGCGGAGGCCGCCCAGACGGGCGAGCCGGCGGCCGCCCCGGCGCCCGTGTAGCGCCCGGGCGTGGCCCCGCCGCCCGGCGGGTAGGCTCAGCCCATGGGACCGGTCAGGTGTGCGGCTCGCGGCGGGGTGCCGTGGCCGTCGTAGACGAGGGGCGTCCCGGGCCCGGCGAGGCCCGCCGTGCGCCGGAGAAGCCGGGACCGCTGGTCGACGCCCTCGACCACTACCAGCGCAATCACCGCTGGCTCGGCTTCCCGATCGCCGTCGTCTACAAGTACGCCGACGACCAGGGCGGATACCTGGCGGCGCTGATCACCTACTACGGCTTCCTGTCGATCTTTCCGCTGCTGCTGCTCATGCTGACCATCCTCGGCTTCGTGCTCGCCGGCGACGCCCACCTGCGCGTCAGCCTCGTCAACTCCGCGCTGGCCCAGTTTCCCGTGGTCGGGGCGAGCCTGCGCACCGCCATCACCGCCCCGGCGGGCAGCACCACCGGCGTGGCGATCGGCATCCTCGGGACGCTCTACGGCAGCATCGGCGCCGCCCAGGCCACCCAGCACGCGTTCAACAAGGTCTGGGCGGTCCCCCGCAACGAGCGTCCCAACCCGATCAAGTCGCGCCTGCGGAGCCTCGTCCTGCTCGGCACCCTCGGCCTCGGCGTGCTCATCACCACCGTCGCCTCCGGCCTGACCACCGGCGCCGCCACCTACGGCGCGACGGTGGGGACGGGCCTGCAGATCGGTGGCATCCTCGTGGTCGCCGTGGCCAACGTCGGCCTGTTCACGTTCGCCTTCCGGGTCCTCACCGCCTCGGAGATCCCCACCCGCTGTCTGCGCCTGGGCGCCGTCATCGCCGGGCTCGGCTGGGAGATCATCCAGCTCATCGGCACCTACTACGTGTCGCGGCTGAAGGGAACGCAGGAGGCCTACGGCGTGTTCGGCGCCGTGCTCGGCCTGATCGCCTGGATCTACCTCCTGGCCACGATGACGGTGATCGCCGCCGAGATCAACGTCGTCTCCCAGCGCCACCTCTGGCCGCGGTCGCTGCTGACTCCGTTCACCGACAACGTCCACCTGACCTCGGCCGACGAGCGGACCTACGCCTCCTACGCGGAGAGCGAGCGCCACAAGGGCTTCGAGACCGTCGACGTCGACTTCGACCCGCCGCCGCCCCGCGAACCCGGCTAGCCCTGGCCGCCGCTACGTGGCCGCGTGCCCCATGAAGCGGTCGTAGACGCCGGACATCGCGAACAGGTTGCGGACCTGGCCCGAGCAGGCCACCACGCGCATCCGCTCGTCCGGCTCGCGCCAGCGCTTGTGGGCCTCGTAGAGGACGGCGAGCCCCTTGTAGTTCATGAACTCGACCGTGCTCAGGTCGACGAGGATCGCCGCCGCATCGCTGTCCTCGGCTTCGCGCAGTGCCGCCTCGAACTCCTTGGCCGTCGACGCGTCGACCCGTCCGCCGATCCGCAGACGCAGGCCCTCCTCGCACGGCTCGCGCACGATCTCGATCTTGAACGTCGGCATGGCCACGCCGGGAAGTGTACGAGAACCGCCCGACCCTCCTCGGCGGATAGGCTGCCCGCATGACCGAAGATCCCCTCACCCGCCCGATCCACATCGGCGGGGTCAACAAGACGTTCGGCGAGGTCACCCTCGCCGACGCCCGCCGCCAGGCGTCCGAGCTGAAGGGCGTCGCCGGCTGGGGCATGAGCCGGGTGATGCCGGTCGCCCGGGCCTGGGCCGACCTGGTGCGGGCGATGGAGTCGGGCCAGGTCGACCGGGTCGACGCACTCGAGGCCGGGATGATCGAGACGATGGCCCGCAAGCTGTGGATCCTCCCGCCCAAGGGCGACAGCCTGATCTGAGCAGCAGCGCCGGGTCCCGCGGGCGCGCGGGCTTACACTGACCGCCGATGGCCGAGCTCCGCCGACCGGGACTCCAGCGCGTTCTCGGCGTCAACGCCCTCTTCTCGACCGCCTACGGCAACGTCGGCTCGTCGATCTACTACGCCCTCGGCCTCGTCGCCTCGTTCGCGCTCGGCCTGACGCCGATCGTCTTCGTGGTCACCGGCGTGATCTTCTACCTGACCGCGGCGACCTACTCCGAGGCGACGGCCATGTACCCGGAGGCCGGCGGCTCGTCGAGCTTCGCCCGCCACGCCTTCAACGAGTTCTGGTCGTTCTTCGCCGCCTGGGCGCAGATGCTCAACTACGTGATCACGATCGCCATCTCGGCGTTCTTCGTGCCCCACTATCTGGGCGGGCTGTTCTGGAGCGCCCTGCGCCATTCGCCCGGCGACATCTTCTTCGGCATCGGCGTCGTCATCGTCCTGTCGCTGATCAACGTCGTCGGCGTCCGCGAGGCCGCCGGCCTGAACATCGTCCTCGCCGTGACCGACTTCGCGACGCAGCTCCTGCTCGTCGTCGTCGGCTTCGTGCTCGTGTTCTCCCCCCACGTCCTGGTCGGCAACGTCCACTTCGGGATCGCCCCCAGCTGGCACGACTTCCTCGTGGCGATCCCGGTCGGGATGATCGCCTACACCGGCATCGAGACGATCTCGAACATGGCCGAGGAGGCTCGCGACGAGGCGCACACGATCCCCAAGGCGATCAACCGCGTGGTGGTCGCCGTGTTCGCGATCTACGCCGCCCTGCCCATCGTCGCCCTGTCGGCGCTCCCCGTCCACCGGGCGCCCGACGGCCGCTACGTGACGCTGCTCGGCGTCGACGAGGCCCACGGCGGCTTCGCCGGCGACCCGGTGCTCGGGATCGTCAAGCACCTCCACCTCGGGGCCTTCCAGCAGGCCGGGGAGATCTATGTCGGCCTGCTGGCGGCGACGATCCTGTTCATCGCAGCCAACGCCGGGATCATCGGCGTCTCGCGCCTCGTCTACTCGATGGGCCTCCACCGCCAGGTGCCCGATCAGCTGCGCCAGCTCCACCCGCGCTTCAGCACGCCCTGGATCGGGATCCTCGTCTTCGGGGCGATCGCCTGCGTCACGCTGATCCCCGGCAAGGCCGACTTCCTCGGCAACCTCTACGCGTTCGGCGCGATGCTCTCGTTCAGCATCGCCCATCTCGCCGTGATCAGGCTCCGCGTCAAGGAGCCCGACCGGGAGCGGCCCTTCCGGGGCCCGGGGGTGCTGCGCCTGCGCGGCCGCGAGCTCCCGCTGTTCGCCGTCCTCGGCGGCCTCGGCACCGGACTGGCCTTCGTGACCGTGACCGCCCTCCACACCGCCGTGGCCCTGACCGGGCTGGGCTGGCTCGCCCTCGGGATAGCCGTGTACATCGTCTACCGGCGCAACCAGGGGCTGAACCTGTTCACCACCACCCGGGTCCAGACGCCCCAGGCGGTCACCGACCGGGAGATCGAGTACGAGTCGGTTCTCGTCGTCTACGACCAGAACGAGTTCCACGCCGACGCCCTGCGCACCGCGCTGAAGGTCGCCTCCCACCGCCGCCGGAGCATCCACGTGCTCGTGTTCATCGAGGTCCCGGCGTCGATCCCCATCGATGCGCCCCTGCCCGAGCAGGAGGCGGCGGCCCAGACGATCATCGAGACGGCGAAGATCAAGGGCCGGCGGAGCGTCGACGGCCACTGGGAGAAGGTGCGCCCCGGTCAGACCGCCCGCCGGATCATCGACGAGGCCCGCAGCCGCAACGCCGCGGCCATCGTCATCCCCGTGCCATCGCGCCGCCGCGCCGACGTCGTCCTCGGCTCGACCCTGGAGACCCTCCTGCGGGAGCGGCCGTGCCGGGTGATCATCGAGTCGCGCCCGGCGCCCGACCGGGCACCGGGGGCGCCGACCCCCACGCTCGTGGCCTGAGGTGGCCCGAGCCGGCGGCCTGGCGAGCCGCTGGCTAGCGCTAGCGCTAGCGGCCGAGCGGCGTCTCGTCGATCGCGTCGAGCAGCTCGGCGATCGAGGCGAACACGACGCTGGCTCCCGCCTCGCGCAGCTCGGCCGCGGCGAAGCCGCCGGTGAGCAGGCCGATCGTCTCGATGCCGGCCCGGCGCGCCGCCTCGCAGTCCCAGGTCGAGTCGCCGACGAGGACCGTCCGGTCGGCGTCGGGCACCTTCTCCATGGCGGCCAGGATCAGGTCGGGCTCGGGCTTGGTCTTCTCGACGTCGGCGCTCGAGGTGGCCGCGTCGATCAGGTCGTCGGCGTCGAGCATCCCCCGGTAGTGGTCGAGGTCCTCCTGGCTGGCCGAGCTGGCCAGGACGACCTGGGCGCCCCGCTCGTGGAGCACCTCGATCAGCCGCCGGGCGTCCGGCATCAGCTGGCACTCGTCGATCAGCTCGTGGAAGTGGCGCTTGTCGCCGTCGCGCAGCTCCTGGCCCAGCTCGTCGGCGACCTCTTGACCGGCCACCGCGGGCACGAGCTGATCGCCGCCCATCCCGATGTGACGGTGCAGCCGCCAGATCGGCAACACGATTCCGTGGTCGCGAAACGAGCGGAACCACGACAGGGCGTGCTGATAATTGGTGTCGACGAGTGTGCCGTCGACGTCGAGGAGGGCGGCCAGGGTCACCTCGGCCGGGATTCCCGCAAGGCCCGCGGCGCAAACCGCCGCCCAGGCCGGCGCGCGCGCGGCCACGCTGGCATGATGCGACGGCGTCCCCCGGCCCGGGGAGGTCTGCGAGGGTTGCCTTGCTCTACCACCACACGCGCGCCCGATGCCCACGAGCCGGACCGACACGACGCTCAGCCGTCGTGGCCGTGGCGGCGGCCGCGGCCGTGTTCGTGCCCGCGTCGGCCGCGGCCGGCGCCCTCGAGCATCTCGGCCTGGCCGGGTCCTCGAGCTCGGTGGCCCCGGCCTGTCCCGGCGCACCGTGCGAGGTCGTCACCGCGACCACCGGCTTCCAGGCGGCGATCACCGGGCACCACAACGCGATGGTCGTGGCCCGGCCGGGGCATGTCACGAGCTGGGGCATCGTCCTGGCCGCCCTCGTCCCGGCCCAGGTCGCCTTCTTCGATCGGGTCGCCCACGGGCCGCCCCAGGCCGGCGTGGTGATCCTCCACCAGGGCGCCGCCTACCGCTACCGAGTCATCGACGCCAGCCCGCTGGTCGCGCTCGCCCGGTACTTCGGCCGGACGATGACCTTCGACCTCGCTCGCCCCCTGCCGGTGGCGCCGGGCGACGTCGTCGCCCTCGCCGTCCCCACCTGGGCCCCGGCCCTCGCCGTCGCCCTCGACCGCAGCACCGCCTGGCGCGCCAGCCGGCCGCGCGGCGCCTGCACCGACCTGTTCACCCCAACCGCCCAGGTGGTCCGCGGCGCCCTGACCAAGTACCAGTGCGTGTACCACACGGCCCGCCTCACCTATGGAGCCACCGTGGCCGACGACGCGCCGCCCCCGACCGCGCCCGCCCGGCCCCGGCCGCCAAAGACCGCTCCCAAGCAGCCCAAGACGAAGGCGGCCCGGTCGGTCCGGGCCAAGCGCTAGCTCACGCTGACCACCGTCAGCCGGCGGGACCCGCGCGGCAGCGGGATCGAGGTCTCCTCGCCCGCCCGGCGGCCGGTCAGTGCCTTGGCCACCGGCGACTCGATCGACAGCCGGCCCTCCTTGGGCGCCGCCTCGTGCGAGCTGACGATCGTCCACGTCTGCTCCCGACCCGACTCGTCGACCACGACCACGACCGACCCGAACGCCACCGCCCCGTCGCCCGCCGGCGGCTCGATGACCTCCGACCGGGAGATCCGCTCGCGCAGCTTGGCGATCTTCGTCTCCAGGTGCGACTGGTCGTTCTTGGCGTCGTGGTACTCGCTGTTCTCCTTGAGGTCGCCCCACTCGCGGGCGGTCTTGATGCGCTCGGCGATCTCCCGCCGTCCCTCGCCCTCGAGCTGGGCCAGCTCGGCGGTCAGGACGGTGAGCCCGTCGGCGGTGATCACGTTCGCTTCGGTCATGCGCGGTGAGTCCTCTCTCGTCTTTCGCAGTTGGTCTCCCCAGAGTAGACGCACGGCGCCGCCGCCGGCTCTCGGCTGGCGGAGGCCGGGCCGGACGGCACCCGGTCACCCGCGTCGGGCCCGGGTCGGCGGGTGGCAGCTCGACCCCAGTGCCGGTGGACAGATAATCGCGCCGGTCGACAGATGTTGCGCCGCGCTCAAGCCGAGGCGCTGCGGCACCGATGAGCCGGATGTGAGCGCCGTTGAGAATATCGCGTCGTCGGTGGCCACCAGGTCCCGCCCGGCCGACCTAGGGGCCGCGGCCGCCGAGCAGGTCGGCCTCCGGGCGCAGGTCGTCCATGCAAACGGCGGCTTCACGATCATCGAGCTACTCGTCTCGATGACGCTCGGCCTGATCGTGTTCGGCGCCGCGCTCACCGTGATGATCGCGGGCCTTCACACCCAGAACCACAGCATGAATCGGGTGTCGGCGGCGCAGACGCTGGCCAGCGGAGTGGCCGAAATGGTGGATGAACTGCGCCCGGGCGCTTCAGTGGCCTACAAATCGGGCAAGGCGAACCTGGGGATCGTCCTCACGCCCCCGTCCACGGTCATACCGCCTGGTGGCGTCACCGCTGGCACTCCGGTGACCTACGACTGCTACACGACGACCGGTACCTGCGTACGAAGCGTGGGCGGCACGGTCACCGGATCCTTCGCCACCAACGTCGGGAACACCGACATCTTCACCCTCAAGTGTCGTACGGCCGTAGGTGACCTGCAGGCGGTGGCCAACGGTGGCTCGACGGTTGGCTGTGCGAACGCCGGCGCGCTAGATTACGTGGCGATCAGACTCGTCGGCTCGGTCGGGTGCGCCGGACAAGGAGTGCCACTGGTCTCGTGCAGCAACGGAACGATCGAGATCGACGACGGAACGGCGCTGCGCAGTGCACCGTAGATCCGTCCTCCGTGACGAGTCCGGGTTCACGGTGATCGAGGTGTTGGTTGCCGCTCTGGTGCTGGTGCTTGGTCTGGGCACCATGTTCGTTGCCTTCGGCGGACCACAGCGGCTGAGCCTGAGCGCGCTGCGCGTGAACGAGGCGGCGTCGATCGCGCAGTCCGACATCGAGAGCATCGTCGGGCGCCCGTATGCCGACATCCAGCTGGCTTCCAACCCAGTGCACATGTCGGATCCCACGCCCAACAACCCCGCCGATCCCCGGTACTTCGTCGGTCCAGACACGGAGACGATCCCGCAAAACGGCTTCAAAATCCTCGACAGCTACCACAGCGCCTCGTCCTCGCCGGCCGACGTGACGAGCTCCAGCGTGAGCACCAACGGCGTCGAGCCCTTCGTGCCCGCCTCGGTGACGAACTCCCTTCCGGCCACGTCAGCAACCCCGAGCGGCGGACCGGCCGGGACAATCTACCGATTTGTCACCTACCGTAGCGAGCTGTGCTCGCCGACGATCAACACCACGAACACCACGACCAACCCGCTCGGCATCATCAGCGAACTCGTACAACCCATCGTGACCTTCCTCTTCGGCAAGATCCAGCATCTCGCCACCAACACCTGCGCCATGCACAACATCGAGAAGCGGGTCACGGTCGCCGTGGTCCTCACCGCGGCGGGGAACGGCTCCGGCCCGTTCAAGCCGGTCTACGCTTCGACCTTGATCCCGGACCCGTCCTACGGTGCCGCCCAAGTCGTTGGCATCAAGTCCTGCGGGACCGGTCTGCTCTCGGTCCTCTGCACGCTCCTCGGCAACCTCCTCGGGCTATGACGCGCGCCGGGCATTCCCGCCTCCGCTGCGCCGGGGAAGACGGATTCGCGCTCGTGGCCGCCATGGTGATTCTCCTGATCGTCACGCTGCTGGTGGCGGCCGCCGTGATCGGGACCGTCGGCGCGAACGGCCTCGCGCTCCGGGACTCGAACGCCGTCCGCGCTCAGCAGGCCGCCGACGCCGGACTCCGTGCCGCCGTCTTTGAGTACAACATAAGCGCCCTCGATCTCTTCTCGATCTCCACCCTCCAGAGCCAGGTCGGCAACTGCGTAACCGGTTCGACGGCGACCGGCGTCGGCGTGATCACTAAGTCCGCCAGCGTCTCGCCTCCCTGGTGTGACGCGGTGGTCCAGGATCTTGGTGCTGGTGAGGTCTACAGCTACCAAGCTTCGCCTGCCACCCAGATCGTGCACGAGACCAGCCGCACCCACACCGGCTGCATATTGTTTCTCTGCACTGGACCCGACCTCATCACCTACAGCACGCAGGTTGAGCGGATCATCGTCTCAACGGGCACCGCTGGCAGTGTGACACGTCGCGTGGCCGAGCGGGTGAGCCTGACCGGTACCGCTACGGCGGAATCCTGCTCGGGGCTTGTCGGCTGTCTGCTCGACGCCGTCCTCGGGGTGCTGGGCGCCAATCCGGGGGCGCCCGGCACCACCACGGGCGCCAAGATCACTCAGTCCTATGCGAGCGAGGCCAACAGCTACCGGCAGTGCCCGTCATCCGCTCCCTCCGGAGGCGACCCCAGCAGCAACTGCAGTCTCGGACCGACCGGAATTTCCTGATCCAAAACTCGGGGAGGCAATTCGGCTCACGCGGCCGCGGACGGACCACGCCGCCGTGGAGGCGTGGTTGCCGTGCGCCTCAGCGGGCGACGACGTTGACGTTGCGGCTGTGGAGCAGCGCGCCACTCGGCGCCTTCCAGGTCAGCCGCAGCTGCCCCGAGCCCGGCAGGCGCACGTAGGTGTCGAGGTAGGCCGGCCGCGACCGCGTCCGGGCCAGGGCGAGACGGCGGAACGCCCCCCGGCTGCCCGGGCGGTACTCGATCGAGACGCGCTGGGAGGCGCCGAACGGCGCCGGGCGGATCAGGCCCCAGACGCGCATCTGGGCGCCCCGGCGGACCGACGGCTGGGGCAGGAAGAGCGGGATCCGGAAGGCGGCGAAGCTCGGCTTCTGCCGGCCGCCGCCGAACTCGAGGCCGGTCTCGAAGCTCGAGCCGAAGCTCCCCGGGTTCGAGCAGCGCGTGCAGGCGACCTGCGGCGCGTCGACGAGCAGGAACTGCGACAGGTCACGGACGCGCGGGTTGCTGTAGGCGATGAACTCCGCCTGGTTGAGGTAGGCCGCCTGCTGGGTCAGGCTCACGCCGGCCGGCGCCGGCGGCCGCGTCATGTAGCCGAACTCGGTCAGGTAGTACGGGAGCCGGCGCGAGCGGTGGTAGGCCTGCTGGGCGCGGTCGAGCACGGTGCCCAGGCGGCCGAGGTTGGCGATCGTGATGTAGTCGGGGTCCTTCAGGCGCACGCTCGGCCCGAAGATCAGCTCGTACGGGTGGTGGGCGAAGCCGGTCGCCTTGAACAGGGCCGGATGCTGGGCGGCGAAGCGGGCCGATGCCTTGGCGTTGGTCGGGCAGCGCAGGTTGGCGGCCTGCGTGCCGCGCAGCGGCCGGTAGTTGGCGCCCAGGCAGTAGAGGTCGCGGATGAAGCGCAGCGGCTTGATCGCCCGCGTCTCGCCCCGGGCGTTGACGCCCTTCGGCGCCGTCTCCCCGATCAGGATCGTGTCGCTCTGGTGGTTGGTGGCCAGGAGCTGGGCGTAAGCGGCGTCGACCAGGTCGCGGTACATGGACGGCGCCGTTTCGACCAGCTGGTGGCGGGAGTTCGGCGCCCACTGCGGCGTCAGCCAACCCGCCTGGTTGGGCTCGTTCCAGACCGACCAGCTCGCGATCCGCGGCAGCGGCGTGGCCGGCGGCAGCGGCGGCGGCGGGGGCGGCGGCGACGGGTTGCTGCCCGACCCGTTCGGGTTGATCCCGAGCAGGGCCTGGAGCAGGTTGGGCTGGATCGGCGGCGGCGCCGGTGCCGGGGCCGGCGGCGCGGGCGGCGCCGCCGGGATCGCGTAGGCGCCGCTGTAGCGCAGTCCGACCGCGTGGACGAAGAGGGCGAACTCCCCCGGCGACGGCCGGTAGGTGGCGGCGATGTCCGACCGGTCGGGCGTGCCCGTGGCCCAGAGCGGAGCCGGCGAGGTGATGTCGAGGTTGACGGCGATACCCAGCGCCTGGGCGTCGGTGATCACCTGGTCGTAGCGCGACCACGACCCGGCCGGGTAGGCGGCGGGATCGGCGGCGTTGAAGTTGGCCGGCCGCTGGCGCGACAGCGGGTCGGGGGCGATCAGCCGCCAGAACACCGACACCCGGATGCTCTTGACCCCGAGCGACGCCAGCGTCTCCAGGGTGCTCACCGTGCCGGCCGGCGTGTTGTAGATCAGGAGGTCGTCGTCCTGGAAGATCGCCTGCTGCTTGGTCGACGCCCCGGCCGGCGCGGCACCGGCGGCGGCGCCGGCCAGCAGGCAGGCGAGCAGCGCGACGCAGGCGGCGGCCCGGGTCCGGGCCCCGCCTCGGCTCGGGCCGGGGTCACAACGGCGGCTCCCCGGTGGAGGCCGGCGTCGGCGTGGGCCCGGGCGCGGGCGCGGGCGGCGGCGCGGGCGCGCCGGCCGGCGAGACCGGGCTCCCCGGCGGCGGTCCCCGGCGTTCGCGTCGCATGTTTCGAGCATCAGCGGCGCTAGGTTAGCGGCAGCGGCGCCACCGTGACGCGGCCGTCGCCGCCGACCGCCAGCGAGTGGCGCCCGCTGAGGAGCTCGAGCAGCTCCGCGCCGACCACCTCGCGGCGCCAGCCGCCCAGGGTGCGAAGCTCCGGCTCGGCCTTGCCGACGCGCACGCTGGTCACGATCCGCTGGAGGTCGGCCCGGGCGGCGATCAGCTCGTAGGCCAGGCCGCTCTCGAGGGCCCGGGCGCGGACCAGGGCCTCGCACAGCGCGATCACCGGTGCGTCCAGGGGCGAGCTCGCGTCGTGGTGGTTGTTCTGCGCCGGGATCGGCTCCCGCCGCGTCCCGCGCTCGATCGCCGCCAGCAGGTCTCCGCCCCGGCGGCGCAGGCTGCCCGGATTGACCCCGCGGATCTGGTCGAGCTCGGCCGGGCTCGCCGGCCGGCGCTTGGCCAGCTCGATGAGCGCCGTGTCGTTGAGGACGGTCGACGCCGGCCGATCCTGACTCTCGGCGACCTCCTCCCGCCACTCGACGAGCTCGCGGGCCACCGCCCGGGCCGCCGGCTTGAGCGAGTTGATCCGCGGCAGGCGGGCGAACACGACATCGGCCTCGCGCGTGTCGCTGGCCAGCTCGAGCGCCCGGCATTCCTCCCGCGCCCACTCGAGCCGGCCGGTCGCCGTCAGGCGCCGCTGGAGCTCGGCCGCCAGCTCGAGCAGGTGGAGCACGTCCTCGCGGGCGTAGCCGATCTGCTCGCGGCTCAGCGGCCGGCGGTCCCACCGGGTGTAGCTGGCCGTCTTCTGGACGTTGACGCCAAGGACCTCCCGCAGGAGGGTGTCGTAGCCGGCCTGGGCGGCCAGCCCGGCGAAGCCGGCGGCGATCTGGGTGTCGAACAGGTTCGTGACCTCGGTCTCCAGGCACCGCCGCAGGAGCGCCACGTCCTGGCGGCCGGCGTGGACGGCGACCTCGATGGCCGGGTCGCCGAGCAGGGCCGCCAGCGGCCTCAGGTCGACGTCCTCGAGCGGGTCGACCACCACCACCTCGAGGCCGTCGGCGTCGGCGACGACGAGCTGGATCAGGCAGAGCAGCGTCCGGTAGCGGCCTTCGCCGACGAACTCGGTGTCGATGCCGAAGCTCGCCGCCCGCCGGGCGCGCTCGGCGAAGGCCTCGATCTCGGCCTTCATACCTCGACCGGGACCCGCGCGGCGGGCAGGCGCAGCCGGAACGTGGCGCCGGTCTCGGCCTCGGTCAGGACGAGCGACCCGCCCATCCGCCCGGCCAGCTCGCGGCCGATCGCGAGCCCCAGCCCGAAGCCGCCCTCGCCGCTGCGCCCGGAGCCGCGCTTGAAGCGCTCGAAGATCAGCTCGCGCTCGTGGGGTAGGACGCCCGAACCGGCGTCGCGGACCTCGAGCTGGCTGAACCGCTTGCCGCCGTCGAGGTCGACGACCACCACCGTTCCGGCCGGCGCCGCCCGCAGGGCGTTGTCGAGGAGGATGCGGACGATGCGCGCCACGCTGCCGGGGTCCCCCTCGGCCCAGAAGGACGCGTGCGGCGGCGTGATCTCGATCCGGATGTCCCGCTCGCCGGCCCGCCGCTCGAACTCGGCTCCGACCGCTCGGGCGAGCTCGACGAGCTCGATCGGCTCGCTGCGCAGCGGCGTCTCGGCGTCGATCCGGCTGAGGTCGAGCAGGTCGGCCGCGAGGTTGGCCAGCCGGCGGGACTGCTCGCGAGCCTGGGTCACGCGGTCGCGGGCGTCCTCGACGTCGGCCGGCTCGGTCTCGAGATCGTCGGCCAGGAGCTCGAGCATGCCGTCGAGCGAGGTCAGCGGCGTGCGCAGCTCGTGGGACGCGGTGGCCACGAACGCCCGGCGGGCGTCCTCCTGCTGGCGCAGCCGCGCGTGCATCCGGGCGAAGGCGCGCGCCAGCTCGCCGATCTCGTCGCGCGAGCCGTCGGCCAGTGGCGGCGCCGCGTCGAGCCCGCGCTCGTCGAGGTCGCGCGTCGCGTCGCGCAGCCGCTCGAGCCGGCGGAGCATCGTCGCCGACAGGCCGATGCCGAGCAGCAGTGCCACCGCCAGGCCGACCAGCGCCGCCTTGACGAAGACGTCCTGAACGACCCGCGACGCCTGCTGGACGTAGGCCAGGTGCTTGCGCGCGACCAGGACGAGCCGGCGGGGCCCGATCTGGAGCGGTTGGGCGACGAGCAGGTCGCTGCCCTCGATGACGTGGACGAGGTTCTTGCCGTGCAGGCCCTGGCCCAGGGCCTGCTGGTCGAGCGGGGGGTCGATCTCGGCGTTGACGATGGGCTTGAGCTGGTCGTCGAACACGGCCACCCGGGCCCCCGTCCGGCTCTCGAGCGCTCGCACCTGGGCCTGCAGCTGGGGGATGTTGATGGTCACGCCGGCGCTGTCGATCTCGTCGAAGCTCAGCTTGGCCGCCCCGACCGCCGCGACCAGGGTCGCCGTCCCGTCGGCCCGCAGGCGATCCTTCAGCGGTGAGAGCAGCGCGAAGGCGGCGAAGCCGAGGGACATCGCGCTGGTGAGCACGAGCGCCGCCAGGAGGCGCGGACGCAGACCGAAGGCGCGAGTCAACTTCTACGCCTCCGCGAACCGGTAGCCGGCACCGCGGACGGTGAGGATCAGGCGCGGCTCCTCCGGCCGTTCCTCGAGCTTCTCCCGCAGATGGCGAATGTGGACGTCGATGGCCCGGGGGTCGCGGTAGGCGGAGTCGCCCCAGATCGCCCGCAGGAGCTCCTGGCGGTTGAACAGCCGCTGCGGCTCGGACATCAGGCACGAGAGCAGCTCGAACTCGGAGAAGGTCAGCCGGGCCGGCTGATCGCCGACCGTGACCTCCCGTTGGGCTCGGTCGAGCCGCACCGGTCCGACGCTCAGCACCTCGCCGCCCAGGCCGCCGAGGCCGCGTGGCCCCACCCGGCGCAGCACCGCCCGGATGCGGCTGCGCAGCTCGGCCAGGCCGAACGGCTTGGTCACGTAGTCGTCAGCCCCGGCCTCGAGCCCCTGCACGGCGTCGGCCTCGCTGTCGAGCGCGGTCAGCATGATGATCGGGACAACGTTACGCCGCGCACGCAGGGTCCGGCACACCTCGTAGCCGTTGGGGCCCGCCCCGAGCGCCACGTCGAGCAGCACGATGTCGAAGTTGCCCGCTCCCGCCCGCTCGATCGCCGCCGTCCCGTCGGCCACCGCCGTCACCCGGTGCCCCTCGCGGGTGAACGACCTGGTCAGCATCTCCCGCAGGGGCTCCTCGTCGTCGACCACGAGGATCTCGAGCGTCGGTGTGGTTCTCTGCTGCACCGGGTGAACCTAATGGTTCCTCAGGCGCCAGAGGAGCTTTGGCCGGTCGAGGCCGGCCGCGGCGGAGACGTCGACGCCGTGCGCGCGCACCCAGAAGGCCAGCGGCGAGCACGACGGCAGCTTGCGCGAGGTCCGCGGGCCGCAGCCGCCGCCCAGGAGCGCGTAGCCGACCGACCCGTCGGCGACCAGGCCGGCCAGCCGGGTGACCGAGACCAGGGGACGCGCGTCGAAGGAGGTGAGCACGAGGACCGGCCGCGCGTCACGGACGATCAGCTCGGCCCCCTGGGTGGCCGCACCCACCGCGAGCTCGTAGCGGTTCGCCGCGGCGTGGGCGCGCAGGTAGGTGCTCAGGGCCTGGGCCTGGCCCGGGCGCATCACCCCGACGAGGCCGGCGTCGGACTCCGAGTGGGCGGCGAGGCCGGCCGCCACCGTGGCCGGCAGGAGCAGCGCCGCGAGGCCGAGACTCCCGGCGAGGACGACGTTGCGCGCGACGTGCCGGGCCGGGAACGCCGCCGCCGCGAGGCCGACGGCGGCGGCGAGGCCGCCGATCAGCCAGACCGTGCTCGCCCCGCCGAGGAGGTAGTGCCCGTAGAGCGCGAGGGCGACCGCGGCCGCCGCGGCCAGCGCCCGCGCGGCGGGGCCGCCGGCGCGGATGACCCAGGCCAGTCCGATCCCGGCGGCGGCGGCCACCGCCGGGGTGAAGCCCTCGGTGTAGCGGGGATGCAGCCGGGCCATCGCGCTGAAGAGGACGACCCCGGTGGCCAGCCACAGGAGCAGCGCCGCCGCCGCCGCCCGCTCCGGCCGCCCGCCCGGCGCGCGCACGGCCGCGACGGCGAGCGCCGGCAGGCCGAGGAGGAGCGCGGCCAGGAGCACGTACCCCAGCCGCAGCCCCGACAGCGGGCCGTCGTGGTCGAACAGGCGCAGCACCGCCGGTGCGCCGATCGGGACGGCCGCCCGCTGGAGCTCGCTCTGACCGGCCGGCTGGCGACGGGTCGCGGTCGCGTCGGTCCCGCTCAGGTCGGGCGTGGTCGCCGGCTTGGCGATCCGGTCGTAGCCGTTGAAGACGAACGCCGCGTTCCAGGCCGAGCCGTTGGTCGAGCCGATCGCGTAGGGCGCGCCGCCGACGGCGAGCGTCGCCGCCAGCCATGACAGCGCGACCGCGAGGTAGACCGCCGTGGCGCCGGCCAGGCGCGGCCAGCGCCGCTCGCGCACCGCGAGCAGCGCGAGCAGCCCGAGCGCCGGCAGGGCGACGAAGCTCTCGAGCAGCTTGACGTTGAACGCGACGCCCATCGCCGCCGCGGCGAGATAGAGAAAGCGCGGGCTCTGCTCCTGGGCGTAGCGGACGAGCAGCCAGAAGGCGAGCACGCTCAGCAGCATCATCACCGCGTCCATCGTGTCGCTGCGGGCGCTCAGCACGGCGATCGGGAGCACGGCGAGGGCGAGCCCGGCGGCGAGGCCGGCCAGCGGGCCGAACACGCGGCGGACGGCGTCGAAGAGCAGAGGGACGGCCAGCGTTCCGGCCAGCGCCTGGGGCAGCTTCAACGCCGTCGAGTTGAAGCCGAAGAGCTTGACCGAGATCACCTGGAGCCAGAGGTCGATCGGCGGCTTGTCGATGGCCACGCTGCCCCCGGGCTCGTAGGCGCCGAAGAAGAAGTTGTGCACCGAGAGCGACATGCTCCGCACGGCGGCGTCGTAGAACGGGTCCAGGCGAACCGACCCGAGCGCGGTCAGGCGCAGAACGCCGGCGAGGACCGTGATCAGCCCGAGCGCGCCGAGCACCGCGGCCCGGGCCAGCGGCTGCGGCATCCCGGCCACCGGGCGGGCAGGTTCGCGGCCGAGGGTCGCTGGGGTCGCCACGTAGCGAAGGATCCCACGCCGTCCAGCGCGCGGCCGCGCACCGCCGGCCGGCCGCTCGCCGGGGGCGGTGTACTAGTCTCGCCCCCGTGCCCGCTGAGCCCGCCCCCGCTTCCGCCCCCGCCACCGCCACCGGCGACTGCCTCGCCTGTCGCGGGACCGGCCAGGTCGTCTCCCATCTGGGCGGCGAGGAGCAACTCGTGGCCTGCCCGTGGTGCGAGGGCAGCGGCCTGCGGCTGGTCGGCCACGATGCCCAGGCGCGCTGGCGGGCGTCCGCGGCGACGTCCGGCGCCGGCGGCGAGGCGCGCGCGGCCTGACCGGGCGCCCGTCCTGGCGTCTGGGGGTCTTACCCGATATTCGTGGAGTTCCGGGTAGAGCCGGCACCGGGGGTGTATAACCGTAAGTCTGACCGCGTCTTTCGCCCCGTCCCACCCTGCCGCCGCGGCGCGCTCGTCAGCGACGGCACTGGACGGTTTTGCGCGCGCGACTCCTTCCCGATGCCCCGCCGCCCGCACAGCTGAACATTCGGCCAGAGATGCTCATCGCCGCTCAAGGCCGCGCCGATGATTGCAGCGTAAGAACCGCCAGAGCCGAGGTGCCGGAGGGCAAAGCGCCCGCGAGGGTGTGACGCAAAGCCGCGGGTCTCGCTGCCGTTCTCCGATTGGGGAGTTTCAGTGAGATAGCCGGGCTGTCAAGGCGACAGGCTTGAGGACACCGCTTCGTGGAGCTGGCGCTCTTGTCCATATAACCCGGATCCAGGAGGATTCCATGCTGCTCAAGCTGCGCCGGCGGGCCGAGGACGAGAAGGGCTTCACTCTGATCGAGCTTCTCGTCGTGATCCTGATCATCGGCATTCTCGCCGCCATCGCGATTCCGTCGTTCCTCAACCAGAAGGGCAAGGCCAACGACGCCAACGCCAAGGCCGTCGCCCGGACCGCCCAGACCGCCGAGGAGACGTACTTCACCGACAACCAGACCTACGCGCCCGCGGCCTCGGATCTCGCGGTCATCGAGACCACGTTGAGCGCCGCCGTCCCGGCGACGCCGGTCAACGTCCCGCACAGCCTGACCGTGAACTCGGCCTCCACCACGGGCTTCAACCTCTCGGTCGTCTCCGGCGCCAGCACCCCGGTCACCTACACGATCGCCAACGTCGGCGGCACCGTGACCCGCACGTGCACGCCGGCCAGCACGGGCGGCTGCAACGCCAGCGGCGCCTGGTAGCTCCCGCAAGTCAGGGCGACGGAACCGTGGCGGGCGGGCGAGGAGCCCCCCGCCACGTTTTCGTTGGTGAGCTAGTACATACGGCCAGACGGTTCAGTCCGGCTCAAGCTGGGGCCGATGAGAGTCGGGAAGGGCCGCCAGAGCCGAGGTGCCGGAGAGCAGGGTGCACGAAGAGCGTGACGCCCGCCGCGAATCTCGTCGAAATCGCTTCCTCTCGGGGAGCGCACGGGAATCCGGGACTGTCGGGGGGACAGGCGCGGTGACGTTGCTTGGAGCTGGCGCTCATGCACCCACACACTGCCGATCCAGGAGGATCTCATGTTGCATAAGCTCCGCCAGCGGGCCGAGGACGAAAAGGGCTTCACCCTGATCGAGCTCCTCGTCGTGATCCTGATCATCGGCATTCTTGCCGCCATCGCGATCCCATCGTTCCTCAACCAGAAGGGCAAGGCCAACGACGCCAACGCCAAGGCCGTCGCCCGGACCGCCCAGACGGCGGAGGAGACGTACTTCACCGACAACCAGACCTACGCGACGACGTCCTCCGCCCTCGGCGTGATCGAGACCACGCTCACCGCCGCGATCCCGGCGACGCCGGCCAACGTCCCCCACAGCCTGACGGTGGGCTCGGCCTCGGGCACCGGCTTCAGCCTGTCGGTCGCCTCGGGCGCCAGCACCCCGGTCACCTACACGATCGCCAACGCCAGCGGCATCGTCACCCGCACGTGCACGCCGGCCAGCACCGGCGGCTGCAACGCCTCCGGCGCCTGGTAGCCGCGCCGCCAAAGCAGGTGCAGCACCCGCGATCGGGCGGGGGGCGAGAGCCTCCCGCCCGTCGTGCGTGCAGCACCCGCGATCGGGCGGGGAGCGAGAGCCTCCCGCCCGTCGCGCGTTCTCCAGGCCCGGTCGGCTCGAGCTCGGCCGGGGGCGGTGGGCAGCCCGGCGCCGGCGTCCGTCATACATCCGGCCAGGCCATCTAATCTTCACTTAAGCGGTGGCCGATGGGCTTTCTGTAAGAAACGCCAGAGCCGAGGTGCCGGAGGGCAAAACGCCCGTGAGGGTGTGACGCAAAGCCGCGGGTCTCGCTGCCGCTCCCCGACCGGGGATTTTCAGTGAGATAGCCGGGCTGTCAAGGCGACAGGCTTGAGGACACCGTTCATGGAGCTGGCGCTCTCGTTCATATAACGCGGATCCAGGAGGATTCCATGCTGCTCAAGCTGCGCCAGCGGGCCGAGGACGAGAAGGGCTTCACCCTGATCGAGCTCCTCGTCGTGATCCTGATCATCGGCATTCTCGCCGCCATCGCGATTCCGTCGTTCCTCAACCAGAAGGGCAAGGCCAACGACGCCAACGCCAAGGCCGTCGCCCGGACCGCCCAGACGGCGGAGGAGACGTACTTCACCGACAACCAGACCTACGCGACGACGTCCTCCGCCCTCGGCGTGATCGAGACCACGCTGACCGCCGCCATTCCGGCGACGCCCACCAACGTCCCGCACAGCCTGACGGTGAACTCGGCGTCGGGTACCGGCTTCAACCTGTCGGTCACCTCCGGCGCCAGCACCCCGGTCACCTACACGATCGCCAACGTCGGCGGCGCGGTGACCCGCACGTGCACGCCGGCCAGCACGGGCGGCTGCAACGCCAGCGGCGCCTGGTAGGCCCCTTGCGCCCCGATTGACGCGGACCGTGGCGGGGGGCGAGGAGCCCCCCGCCACACCGCTTTAAGCGCCGATCCGCCCTACGAACACCACACCCCCAAGACCGACCGTGAGACTGCGATGAGCCAGCGACGACCCCACCTCCCTTCCTCCGAGCAGGGCTTCACCCTGGTGGAGCTGCTCGTGGTCATCCTGATCGTCGGGATCCTCGCCGCGATCGCGCTGCCTTCCTTCATCAGCCAGAGGGGCAAGGCGGTCGACACGAACGCCAAGGCCATCGTGCGCACGGCGCAGATCGCCCAGGAGACCTACGACATCGACGCCGGCCGCTACGCGGCGGCCCCGGCCGCCCTGGTGGCCCTCGATGCGACGCTCGCCGCGGCGCCCAGCCTCGCCGCCGACGCGCCCAACACCAACCCGCTCGGCGCCACGACGCCGGTCGGGCTGCCGGTCGAGACGGCGGCGAACTCCTACGACGTCGAGGTCACCTCGGCGACCGGCGTCGTCTACGCCATCGTCCGCCACTCGGACGGGAGTGTCGAGCGCGTGTGCTCGGTACCGCTGGCGATCGCCGCCAGCGGCTGCCGGGTGGCGGGCGGCGCGGCCACCGGCCTCGGCTCCTGGTAGCCCGGCGATGTCGGCCCGCCGCCTCGAACAAACGTCCTCACACCGCGGCTCGACGCCGCGTTCGGCCGATACCTCCTCGAAGCCAGAGCCGAGGTGCCAAGGGCAAAACATCAGTGATGGTGTGACGCAAAGCCACGGGTCTCAGCATCGCCTCGCAACGGGGCGCGCCGAGATAGCCGGGTTGCCGTGACCACGGCGAGCACGACCCACGGAGCTGGCGCCCAAACAACGCCAAACGGATCCCAGGAGGATTCTCATGCTCCGGAAGATGCGCGTGCGCCTCGCGGACGAGGCTGGCTTCACGCTGATCGAACTGCTGGTCGTGATCCTGATCATCGGCATCCTCGCCGCGATCGCCATCCCGTCGTTCCTCAACCAGAAGGGCAAGGCCACCGACGCCGCGGCCAAGACGATCGCCCGGACCGCCGAGACGGCCGAGGAGACCGTCTACACCGACGGTCAGGTCTACGTCTCCCAGGCGGTCGGAGCCGGCGCGTCGGGCGCGCTCAACACGATCGAGAAGACCCTCGTCGGCCCGAGCGCCGCCTGCGTCGGCAGCCCGCCCTATGCCGCCAGCCCGTGTGGGCTGAGCGCCACGGCGACCGGCGGCACGAGCTATTCGATCAGCGTCAGCTCGCGGACGGGAATCGTGTTCACGCTGGCCCGCGACGCGACGGGGACGGTCACCCGGACCTGCGACGTCACCGCGGCCGTCGGCGGCAACAGCGGCTGCCTGCACGTCAGCGGCACCAGCGGCTCCTGGTAGGCGCGGCCGGCCAGCCGGCGGACGGGAAGCCCTCAGGGGTCGCCCGCGGCTGGCCGGCCCCCGACCGCCGAGCGGCGGCGGGTCCCCAGCGATCGGCCGGCCGCGCCCGGGCGCCGCGCCCGGGATAAGGTGACGCCCCGCATGGAAGCCGCCTACGTCGCCGTCGCCGCGCTCCTAGGAGCGATCGTCGGCTCTTTCCTGAACGTCGTCGTCTACCGGCTTCCCCGGGGCGAGTCGCTCGCCACCCCCGCGTCCCGCTGCCCGTCGTGCGAGACGCCGATCAAGCCGTACGACAACGTCCCCGTCTTCGCCTGGCTGTGGCTGCGAGGGCGCTGCCGCAGCTGCGGCGAGGCGATCTCCGCCCGCTACCCGCTGGTCGAGGCGGCGACCGCCGTCCTCTGCGCCGGCGTCGTCCTCGCCGACGGCGTGACCCCGGCCGCCGCGCTCGGCCTCACGCTCGTGCTCGTGCTGATCCCGGTCGCCCTGATCGACCTCGACCTCCAGCTCATCCCCAATCGCATCACGGCGCCGGCGGCCGTCGCGGCCGTCGTGCTCGGCACGGCCCTCGACCCGGGCGGCGAGATCGAGCGGCTGATCGCCGGCGCGGGGGCCGGGCTCTTCCTCCTGCTCGCCGTGCTCGCCTATCCGCGCGGCATGGGCATGGGCGACGTCAAGCTGGCGGCCGTCCTCGGCCTCTTCCTCGGCCGGTCGGTCGCCCCGGCGCTCCTCGTCGCCCTCGTCTCGGGCGTGGTCGTCGGCGGCGTGATCATGGCCCGCGTCGGCGTCGCCGCCGGACGCAAGACCAAGGTGCCCTTCGGTCCGTTCCTGGCGCTCGGCGGCCTCGTGGCCGTCTACGCCGGTGACGCCCTGGTCTCGGCCTACCTGGACGCCTTCGGCCTCCAGTAGGAGTCCGACCGCCGGGACGGCCCCGGCGCGCGCCGCGCGGGGCCGCTCGCGGGCCGCCACCGCCGGCAGCGCGCGCCGCCCTCGCGCGCCGCCGCCGGGCGGCTTGCCGGCGCCACCGCCGGCGGCGCTCGGCCCGCGCGGGCCGCGCCCGGGCCCCTCCCGGCCCGCCGGTGGCCGGATGTTCGAGGCGAGGCTAATGGTCGTCGGCAGGCGGGCCGATGAAGGGACGGAAGGCGCTGGACAGCAGGCGCCAGTCCCCCAAAAAGAGATTGAACTGATGCCCAACCGTCTAACCCAGCCGATCAAGCTCAAGCGGCCGTCGATGCCGGTGCGAAAGCGCGCCGGCGCCAGCGGCTCCGAGACCCCGGTCTCGCCCATCGCCGTCGAGGCCGAGGCGCCGCGCCCGGGCCCGGCGGTCAAGCTTCGTCACCCGTCCCTCTCGCGGGGCGCGTCGATGCCATCGATATCCGGTCTGCGCCGCGGCGGCGCCGGCCGGCGCACGGGCGCGCCGCTCGTCGGCCTGGACATCGAACCGGGCGGCATCGTCGCGGTTCAGGTCCAGGTCAACGGCCGGGTGGCGGTCGAGCGGGCGGTCGGGATTCCCCTGCCGGCGGATGTCGTCCGCGACGGCGAGGTGACCGACGTCCCGACCCTGACCGCGGCCCTGACCGAGCTGTTCGAGTCGAGCGGCATGTCCAAGCGCGTGCGGATCGGCGTCGCCAACCAGCGGATCGTCGTCCGCCGCCTCGAGCTGCCGCCCATCGCCGACCCCAAGGAGTTGGCTACCGCGGTCCGCTTCCAGGCCCAGGACGAGATCCCGATGCCGCTGGACAGCGTGATCCTGGACTTCCACTCGGTCGGGATCATCGACACGCCGAACGGCCCGCGCCAGCAGATCGTGCTCGTCGCCGCGCGGCGGGACATGGTCGAGCGCGTCCTCGACGCCGCCCGGGCGGCCGGGCTGCGGCCGGAGGGCATCGACCTCTCGGCCTTCGCCATGATTCGCGCCCTCGCTCCGGCGAGCGGCGGGACGACCGAGCGGGTGCTCTACCTGGCCATCGGCGGCCTGACCAACCTGGCGGTGGCCGAAGGGCAGACGTGCCAGTTCACGCGGGTCATCGGCGGTGGCGTCGACCAGATCGTCGCCGACGTCGCCGAGCGCTGCTCGGTGCCGCTGCCCGAAGCGCGCAAGCTCGTCAGCCAGAGCCGGCCCGATGCGTCCAAGCCGGCGGTCGATCCGGCCGGGGAGGACGAGCCGGCGGCCGGCGGCCACGAAGCGATCGCCCGGACGGCGGTCGCCGAGGGCATCCACCGCATCGCGGCCGAGGTGCGCAACTCGCTGGACTTCCACCACGGCCAGGAGGCCGGCGGCGGCGTGTCGCGCGCCGTCCTCTGCGGACCGGCGCTCGACATCGCCGGCTTCGACACCGCCCTGAGCGCCGAGCTCGGGATGCCGGTCGCGGGCGGACTTGTTTCCCAGGTGACCGCGGATGCCGCCGGCAGCGTGCCGGCCAGCCGCCTGACAATCGCCGCTGGCCTGGCGGTCGAGGAGGGTGCATCATGAGGGCCGTAAACCTGATTCCCGCCGACCAGCGCAAGGGCGCCGGCGGTGCCGCCGGCCGCGCCGGCGGAGCGGTCTACGTGCTGGTCGGGACGCTCGCCGTCCTCGCGGTGATGAGCGTGCTCTACGCCATCTCCGCCAACCAGGCGTCCGACCGCCGCAGCAAGCTGGCCAACGTCAGCGCCCAGGCTGACGTCGTGCAGTCGCAGGCGACGGCGCTCCAGCCGTACGTGACCTTCGCCGGCATCCGCCAGACGCGTGAACAGGCGGTCGCGTCGATCGCGGGCAGCCGGTTCGACTGGGCGGCGGCGATGGACCAGATCGCTCGAGCGCTGCCCAACGACGTCACCCTCTCGGCGCTGACCGGCGGTGCGGCGGCGACGCCGGCGACGGCCGGGCCGCCGCTGGCCCCGGCCAGCGGACCGGCGGTGACCCTGACCGGCTGCGCCACCGGCCACGACGAGGTCGCCACGGTGCTCGTCGCCCTGCGCGCCATCCAGGGCGTGACCGGCGTGTCGCTGGCCACCTCGACGCGGCCCAACCCGACCGCCCCCCCCACGTGCCCGAAGGGCGCCACCTTCTCGACGACGCTGACCTACGGGCCGAGCGCCGCTGAGACCACCACGTCCCCCACCACCAACGGTGCCGCGGCGGCGACCGCGACATCCCCGACCGCAGGGAGCACCCGATGAAGCCGCGCGATCGACTCGTTGTATGTGTGCTGGTGGCGGCCGCCGGGCTCGCCGTGGTGTGGCTCGGCCTCGTCAGCCCCAAGCGGCACGACGCCGCCCAGCTCGGCACCCAGCTGACCGCGGCCCAGGGCCGCCTGGGCGCCGCCCAGTCGCAGCTCAACCAGGCCAAGCTCGCCGAGGCCGGCTATCCGGCCAACCTCAAGGCGGTCGCGGCGCTCTACCGGGCCGTCCCCGCCGACGACGGCGTGCCGCGGCTCCTCGTCACCCTGGACAAGACCTCCAACTTCAAGCGGGTCGACTTCAAGGTCATCTCGGTCGGCGCGGCCGGAGCGGCGTCGGGTCCGTCGACGACGGTTCCCGTGCCGGGCGGCCTGACCCCGGTCAGCTTCACCTTCACGTTCAACGGCGGCTACATCGCGCTCCAGAACTTCCTCGACGCGGTGAACCGGTACACGCTGCTGAAGGGGAACACGGTGGTGGCCCACGGGCGCCTGATGACGATCAAGTCGGTGGCGCTGACCCCGCAGCAGGGTTCCCTGCCCGCGGTCGGCCACACCACGGCGGCGGTCACCGCCACCGCCTACAGCCAGCCGCCGGCGATCAGTGCCGCGCCGGCCACCTCCGCCACGACCACCGCCTCGACGCCGGGCGCCGCGGCGACCCCGGTCACGGCGGCCTCGACGACCCCGACCAGGTGAGGATCCCCCGATGAACTTCCTGCACTCCATCCGCGCCGATCTCGTCGAGAAGCGACTGTTGCCGGTCGTGGCCGTGCTCGCGGCGCTCGTCGTCCTTGTGCCGGTCGGCGCCACGGTGCTCTCGAGCTCCGGCTCGGCGCAGCCGGTGCTCGGGCCGGCGCCGACCCCGACGCCGCCGCCCGGCGCGCCGTCGCCGGCCAAGGCGCTGGCCGCCGTGGCCGGTCCGACGACGCCGGCGGCGACCCACTACACCAAGCGCGAGCTCGACCCGTTCCGGCTGCCGGCCGGGGCGGCCAAGGCCGCCGCCGCCGCCGCGGCCGGGGCAACGGGGAGCGGCTCCTCGGCGACGGCGGTCAAGGTCAACACGGCGGCCGTCACGCCGACCAAGACCACGGTGACCACGACCCCGACCAAGACCACGACGACGACCACCACCACCACCCCCGCGAAGACCACCACCCCGACCACGCCCACGACTCCGGCTGCGGTCAAGCCGGCCCCGGCCCCGGCCCCGGCCCCGGTGTCGACCCCGTCGCCGAAGGCCCAGCTGGCCAAGCTCGGCGCCCGGGACTCCTACAGCATCGACGTCAACGTCATCGACGCGACGGGCCCCCACAGCCTGAGCGACCTCACCCGGCTGAGCCCGCTGCCGTCGGCGACCAACTCGCTGATCGAGTACCTCGGCGTTCTTCGCAGCGGCCGGGCGGCGGCGTTCCTGGTCAACCCGGCGACGGTCGTCGGCGGCCCGGGCAAGTGCCTGCCGCGGCCGAGCAACTGCCAGGTGCTCGAGCTCAAGCCCGGCCAGCTCGAGGTCCTGAGCGTGCGTTCGAGCGGCGGCCCCGTCGTCCAGGGCACGGTCGCGGTGACCGCCTGGCGCGTGGTCACCCACTCGTCGCCGGCCGCGGCCCGCCAGGTCCGCGCCCGGGCGGTCAAGCAGGGCCAGACGCTGGTCACCCAGTCGGCCCAGCCCGCCCTGACCGACGTCGTGTACTCGATCGCCCAGGGCGCCGTGTCGATCGTCCCGGCGATCGTCAACGCCCTGCCGAGCGCGCTGACCAAGCTCCTCGGCGGCTGACCGCCCCACCCATACCGAGTCCGACCGGCACGGCGAGCCCCTTCACCGCGAAGGGGCTCGCCGCCGTGAGGGGCCGGCGCGCCGCCGCGTAAGCTTCAGCCCCCGATGGACGCACTGCGCCTGATCACGGCCGGCGAGTCGCACGGCCCCGGCCTCACCTGCCTGGTCGAGGGGCTGCCGGCCGGCCTCGAGCTCGACCTCGCGGCGATCAACCGCGACATGGCCCGCCGCCAGCTGGGACACGGCCGGGGCGGGCGGATGAAGATCGAGCGTGACGCGGCGGAGGTGACAGGCGGCGTGCGCCACGGCCTGACCATGGGCGGCCCGATCGCCCTCCAGGTCGCCAATCGCGACTACAAGAACTGGGCCGAGCGGATGAGCCCGTGGCCGGTGGCGGAGCCGGTCGCCGAGGTGCACCTGCCCCGACCGGGCCACGCCGACCTGGCGGGGACGCAGAAGTACAACCTGACCGACGTGCGCGACGTGCTCGAGCGGGCCAGCGCGCGGGAGACGGCGGCCCGGGTGGCGGGCGGGGCGATCTGCAAGGAGTTCCTGCGGGCCCTGGGGGTCGAGGTGGTCTCCCACGTGGTCCAGATCGGCAGCGTCCACGCCCCGGAGTACGCCGAGCCGCTCGGCCTCGACCAGTTCGCCGAGGTCGACGCCTCGCCGGTGCGGTGCCTCGACGCCGCGGCGACGAAGGCGATGGTCGAGCACATCAACGTCCAGCGCAAGGCCAACGAGTCGCTCGGCGGGGTGTTCGAGGTGCGAGCGTTCGGCCTGATCCCGGGCCTCGGCTCCCACGTCTCCTGGGAGGAGCGCCTCGACGGCCGCCTGGCCGGGGCGATCTGCTCGATCCAGGCGATCAAGGGCGTCGGCCTGGGCGAGGGCTTCGCGCTCGCCGGCAAGCCGGGGTCGCAGGCCCACGACGAGATCTTCCACTCGCCGGAGCGGGGCTTCTACCGGGAGACCAACCACGCGGGCGGCCTCGAGGGCGGGATGACCAACGGCGATCCGCTGATCCTCCGGGGGGCGATGAAGCCGCTGCCGACCCTGACCAAGCCGCTGCGGTCGGTCGACATCGCCACCCACGCGCCGGGCGAGGCGCTGCGCGAGCGGACCGACTCGTGCACCGTCCCGGCGGCCGGGGTCGTCGGCGAGGCGATGGTCGCCTACGTCCTCGCCCAGGCCTACCGCCAGAAGCTCGGCGGCGACCACATCGACGACGTGCTCGGGGCGCTCGACGCCTACCGGGCGCGGATCGGCGCCTGAGCGTGGCTCGCCGGCCCGGCCCCTGACGTGGCCATCGTCTTCATCGGCTTCATGGGAGCCGGCAAGACGACCGCGGCCCGCCACCTGGCCGCCGTCCGCGGGGTTGCGCCGATCGACACCGACGGCCTGATCGAGGAGCGGCTGGGCCACTCGATCGCCGAGGAGTTCCAGCGGGGCGGAGAGGCCGGGTTCCGGGCGCTCGAGGAGGACGTGGTCGCCGAGGCGCTGGAGCGGGCGGGCCCGCGGGACACGCTCGCCCTCGGCGGGGGCAGCGTCCTGTCGCCGCGGGTGCGGGCCGCCCTGGCCGGCCACACGGTGGCGCTGATCGAGATCGACGTCCAGACGGCCTGGCGGCGGGCGAGCGGGCGGCGGCGGCCGCTGGCCAGCGACCGGGCGACGTTCGCCCGCCTCCACGCCGAGCGGACGCCGATCTACGAGGGCCTGGCCGACGCCGTCCTGCCCGCCGCCGGCCGGGCCGACCCGTCGCGGGTGCTGGCGGCGCTCGACGCGGTCGGCCGGGCGCCGGCGGGGACGCGCCTGCTCTGGGCGACCAGCGCGTCGGGCGAGTATCCGGTGCTCATCGGCGACGGCCTGCTCGGGGCCGAGGTCTGGCCGCTGCCGGGGGCGCGGCGGTTCGCGATCACCGACGAGCACGTCGGTCCGCTCTACCTCGACCGTATCGGCCGGCTCGACGGCCGGATCACGCTGGCGCCGGGCGAGGAGTCCAAGACGCTGGCCAGCGCCGAGCGCGTGTGGCGCGAGCTGGCCCGCCAGGGCGTCGCCCGCGACGACCACGTGATCGGCCTCGGCGGTGGGGTGATCGGCGACCTGGCCGGGTTCTGCGCGGCCACCTACCAGCGGGGGGTGCCGATCGTCCACGTCCCGACGACGGTGGTGGCCCAGGTCGACTCGGCCTACGGCGGCAAGACGGGCGTCGACCTGCCGGAGGCCAAGAACTACGTCGGCGCCTACCACCAGCCGGCCGGGGTCATCGTTGACACCACGACGCTCGCCACGCTGCCGGCGGCCGAGCGGGCGGCCGGCTTCGCCGAGGTGGTGAAGACGGCGCTGATCGCCGGCGGCGAGCTGTGGGAGCGGGTCAGGCGGGGCGGCCCGGTCGACCGCCCGACGGTGACCGCGTGCGCCCGGCTGAAGCTCGCGGTGGTGGCCGAGGACGAGCGGGACGGCGGCCGCCGGCAGGTCCTGAACCTCGGTCACACGGTCGGCCACGCGATCGAGGCGGTGACCGGCTACCGGCGCTACCGTCACGGCGAGGCGGTCGCCCTCGGCCTGCTGGCCGCCCTGCGGCTGTCCGGCCAGGACGCCCTGCGGGCCGAGGTGGAGGCCCTGCTGGCGGGCGCCGGGCTGCCGACCAGGATGGACGGCGTCGACCCGGCGGCGGTGGTGGCGGCGACCCGGCGCGACAAGAAGCGCGTGGGCGGGGCGGTGCCGTTCGTGGTCGTCGAGCGGCCGGGCGACGTGCGGCCGGGCGCGCGGGTGGCGGACGCCGAGCTCGAGCGCGCCGTGCAAGAGTTGTCGGCATGACGCTGGCCAACCGGATCGAGATCATGCACGGGGTGAACCTCGACATGCTCGGCCGCCGCGACCCGGCGCTCTACGGTTCGCAGACGCTGTCCGAGCTCGAGCTGGCGGTCGCCGACTACGCGCGCGAGCTCGACCTCGAGGTCCGCTTCTTCCAGACCAACGCCGAGGGCGAGTTCGTCGAGCACCTCCATCGGCTGGAGGGCATGGCCGACGGCATCGTGCTCAACCCGGGCGCGTGGACCCACTACTCGTGGGCGATCCGCGACGCGCTGGAGATCACCGGGCTGCCGGCGGTCGAGGTCCACCTGTCGGCGGTGGCGGAGCGCGAGGAGTGGCGGCGGGTCTCGGTCGTGCGCGACCTCTGCCTGGCCACGGTCAGCGGCCGCGGGGTCGAGGGCTACCGCGCGGCGCTCGAGCGCCTGGCCGCGGAGCTCGCGGCATGAGCCGGGCGGCGCGCCTGGCCGAGCTCGTGGCCGGCGAGGGGCTCGACGGCCTGATCGTCACCGGGGCGGCGAACCTCCGCTACATCACGGGCTACACCGGCTCCAACGGCCTGGCCCTGATCGGCCGCGACGGCGATCGCCGCTTCCTGACCGACTTCCGCTACGAGACGCAGGCGGCCGAGCAGGTGCCGGCGGAGTTCACGCGGGCGATCGTCACCGGCGAGCTGCTCGACGCCCTGGCCGCCGAGCTCCCGCCGGGGCGGATCGGCTTCGACGACGACGCGACCAGCGTCCGCGCCCACGCGCGACTGCTCGAGGCGGCGAGCGCGGAGGCGGAGCTCGTGGCGGCGGGGGGGCTGGTGGAGCGGCTTCGGTCCGTCAAGGATCCCGGCGAGGTCGAGCTGATCCGGGCGGCGGCCGGGGTGGTCGACGAGGTCTACGGCTGGCTCCTCGAGCAGGGCCTGGCCGGCCGGCGCGAGCGCGACGTCGCCGTCGCGCTCGAGCACGAGATGCGCCGGCGCGGGGCGCAGGGGTCGAGCTTCGACTCGATCGTCGCCTCGGGGCCGCGGGGCGCGCTCCCGCACGCGAGCCCGGGGGAGGCGGTGATCGCGCCGGGGACGCTGGTGACGATCGACATCGGTGCCCGGCGCGGCGGCTACTGCTCGGACTGCACGCGGACGTTCGCCGTCGGCCGGGAGCCGGACGGTCTCGGGCGGGAGATCTACGAGCTCGTCCTCGCGGCTCAGGTCGCCGGCCTGGGGGCGCTGGCCGCCGGGCGGACGGGCCGCGAGGTCGACGCCGTCGCGCGCGAGGTGATCGAGGCGGCCGGGTACGGCGAGCAGTTCGGCCACGGCCTCGGCCACGGGGTGGGGATCGACATCCACGAGGCCCCGCGCCTGTCGCGGCGCGGCGGGGACGAGGCCCTGCGCGCCGGCAACGTGGTCACCGTCGAGCCCGGCGTCTACCTGCCGGGCCGCGTCGGCGTACGGATCGAGGACCTGGTCGTGGTGACCGACGACGGCTGCGACGTGCTCAGCCGCTTCCCAAAGGAACTGGTGGTCGCCGACTGAGCGTCGCCACCGTGCGGGGCGCGGGCGTGCGCCGCCCGTAGAGGGCGCCGGCCAGGGCGCCGGCGGCGGCGAGGAAGAGGGCGATCGAGACTCCGGCGGTGACGTCGGCCGGGGCGTGGGCCTGCATCCAGACGAAGATCGCCCAGGCGGCGGCGCTGGCGAGGAGGGAGAACACGGGGGGCTCGCGCCGGGTCGTCGCCTCCCAGCCGAGCAGGGCCAGGACGAAGGGCAGCGGGTAGTAGACGTTGTCCCACGGGTCGAGGGCGCAGCGCAGGAGGAAGAGCAGCGCGAGCAGGAGCAGGCTGTCGGCGAGCAGCCGGTCGGGCCGCCGGCGGCGCAGGGCGAGCAGCGTGAGCGGGAGGGCGAGGACGACGATCAGCGGGTGGGCCAGGCCGGCCAGCCAGGCCGGCGGCGTGCGGTGGACGCGCTTGAGCACCCCGTTGTCGCGGATCACTCGGCTGGGGCCGCCGAAGAACCAGAACACCTGCTCGGGCTCGAAGATGCTCCCCGTCTGGGCCACGGCGACCCGGGTCACGGCCTGGCCCTGCGGGTGGACGGCGGCGATCGGGGCGTAGAGGGCGGCGGCGACCACCGCGGCGGCGACCGCGGCCCGCCAGCGCGGGTGGGGGCGGCGCCCGGCGGCCGGGAGGGCGAGGAGGACGGGGCCGACGGCGAGGAGCGCCCACTGCTTGTTGGCGATGGCCAGGCCGAGCACCGCGCCGGCCCAGAGCGGGCGGTCGTCGGCGGCGAGGAAAACGGCGGCGAGGCAGAGGACGGCGCCGAGAAGCTCCTCCGGGTGGCCGATCTCGAGCGCCTTGAGGGTCAGCGGGTTGGCCACGCACAGCCCGAGGGCGACGCCGCGGGCCAGGCGCGAGCGGCCGTCGGCGCGCATGCGCGAGACGAGCCAGACGCCGAGGAGGGCGGCGGCGGCCAGGCAGGGAAGGGCGACGAGACGGTAGACGGCGAGCTCGCCGCCGCCCCACAGGCCGGGGAGGAGGGCGAACGGGGCGCGGAGCTCGAGCGACCCGCCGTAGGCGGGCAGGAGCCGCAGGAACTGGGTGACATGGCCGTGGACGAGGGCCAGATAGGCGGGGGCCGCCTCGTTGTCGTAGTCGGACCAGGCGAAGCCGTAGAGCCCGAGCCAGGCCATCGCGGCGCTGGCCGCGGCGGCGATGGTCAGGCTCGGAGCGTGCGCGCGCAGACGGGCCGGCATGAGGTCCCATCGGCGCGCCCCGCGCCCGGCTTGAGCGGCGCGAGCGGCCCGGAGGTCAGGGGTGCGCCGCGCCGCCCGACGGCGCGAGCGGCCCGTGGCAGGTCGGATCGGCGCGGCGCCGGGCCGGGGTGGCGCACACCTGCCGGGGGGAGAGGGTGAGCGGGAGGACGTACTCGTAGAGGCCGCCGCGGACGACCTCGCGGGCGTGGGCCAGCGACCAGATCGTGGTCGCCGGGCAGTGCGGTCCGCTGCGGCAGGCGTGGCTGATGATCACGTGGCGCAGCGCCCGCAGCTCGACCAGCTGGATCAGCTTCTGGAGGGTGACCAGGGGCCCGTGGAAGTCGTCGAGCACGAGCACCGGCTGGGCGTCGTGGACGATCAGGGTGGTGACGGCGTAGACGCTCGTGCTCGCGACCTCGTAGTAGGCGCCGTGGCGGTGGGCGTGGATGTAGTCGGCGAACTCGGCGCCCGAGCCCATCACGCCGGCGGCGGTGGCGTTGGCGTCGACCAGGGCGATCGAGACGCCGACCGGCGCGGCGAGGACGGCGGTCGCGCCGGCCAGGCCCACCAGTCCGCCGGCGACCCGGCCCAGGCGGGGCGGCAGGCGGGGCCGGCCGGTCAGGAGCAGCGCGAGCCCGGCGACGCCGGCCGCGGCCAGGCCGCCGGCCACCGCCTCGCCGGGCACGCCGCCGACGGTGGCGGCGAACCAGGCGGTGACGGCGAGGGCGAGGAGGAGCCCGAGGGCGGCCGCGCGCTGGCGGGCGGCGCGGCGCCGGAGCACGCTCGCGCCCAGGCCGACGGCGGCGGCGAGCGCCGGGGTGACCGCCTCGAGGTAGCGGGGCTGGAGGTCGCGCACCACGCTGAACAGGGCGCACGCGGTCAGCAGCCAGACGAGCACGCCGATCGTCAGCCAGCGGCGGGTGCGGCTGTCCTCGGCCGGGAGCCGGCGGCGCGCCGTCGTCGCAGCGGACTCGGCCGCAGGCCCGGGTCGCGGGGCCGCGCGGAGATCGGCGGCGGGCTGGGGCGGAGAGGCCGGGACGGGCTCGGCGGCGAGGGGATCGGCGGGCGCCTGGGGCCGAGTGGCCGGGACAGGCTCGCCCGCGAGGCGGGCCGGGAGCGGCGTCGCGCCGTCCGCCGGTCTGGGCGCGGGCGGCCGGCCGGCGCCGCTGCGCTCGCCGGGGTCGTGGTCGAGGTCGGCGGCTGTCGGCCGGTCGCCGCCGCTGCGCTCGCCGGGGGCGAGGTTGAGGTCGGCGGCTGTCGGCCGGCCGCCGCCGCTGCGCTCGGCGGGGTCGCGGTCGAGTTCGGCGGCCAGCAGGCTCGCCCGGCCCGCCCGCCCGGGTTCGGCCCGCCGACTCGGCCCCGCCCGCCCGAGATCGCCCCCGCGACTCGGCCCCGCCCGCCCGGCTTCGCCCCGGCGCTTGGCGCCCGCCCGCCCGGGTCCGCCCCGGCGGCCCCGCCCCGCCCGGCCGGGTCCGCCCCGGCGGCCCCGCCCGACCCGCCGCCGCCGGCGGGGGCCGGCGAGCCGGGCGAGCCCGGCCAGGGCGCAGGCGGCGCCGAGGGCCAGGGCGGCCACCAGCTCGACCCCGACCCGCGTCCCGTAGAAGGGGTGCGCCGAACCCAGGAGGCGCGTCGGTCCCGGTGGGCTCGCGCTGCCGACGGGGGCGACCTGGGCGCTCGTCCCGTTCAGGCGCTCGACCCCGTTGTAGACGAACACCGCCTGGTAGATGCTGCCGTCGCGTGAGCCGACCGGGTAGGGCCGGTGCCCGGCGGGCGTCAGCGAGGCGACGACGATCCAGGCCATCCCGACCGCGACGAACGCGGCCGCCGCCCCGGCCACCGCCAGCGCCCGCCGCCGGCCACCGTCGGCCACCGCCAGCCACATCAGGCCGAGCGCCGGCAGCGGCACGAGCGCCTCCGACAGCTTCACGTTGAAGGCGAGCCCGACGAGCGCCGCGGCCGCGACGACCCAGCGGACGTGGCGGGTGCGCAGGGCCCGGACCGACGCCCACAGGGCGCCGACGAGCACCGCGCTCATCACCGAGTCCATCGTGTCGCTGCGCGAGGTCACGACCGAGATCGGCATGACGGCCAGGGCGAGCCCGGCGAGCGTCGCCGCGCCGAGCCCGAACACCGGGCGGATCGACGCCCACAGAAGCCCGGCGGCGGCGATCCCGCCGAGCGCCTCGGGCAGGAGCAGCGCCGTCGTGTTGAAGCCGAACAGCTGGGTCGAGGCGACCTGGAGCCACAGGTCGATCGGCGGCTTGTCGACCGAGATCCGCCCGCCCGGCTCGAGCGCCCCGAAGAAGAAGTTGTGCCAGGACAGCCCCATGCTCCGGACGGCCGCGTCGTAGAACGGGTTGACCGGCGCCCGGGCGAGCGCCCAGACGCGCAGGACGGCCGCCGCCGCGAGCACGACCGCCAGCCCGACCGCCCCCGCCACCGGTGCGGACATCGGCCGGCGGGGCCCGGCGGGGCCCCTCCTGCCACCACCGGTGCGGCCTCTCCGGCCGCCACCGGCGGCGGAGGCTCTCCGGCCACCACCGGTGCGGCCTCTCTTGCCGCCACCGGCGGCGGCGGCTCTCCGGCCGCCACCGGCGGCGGGGCCTCGCTCGCCACCACCGGCGCGGCCCTGACGGCGGCGGACCATGGGGCCATCCTATGCGCGGCCGCCGACCCGAACGCCCGACCCCGGCGCGGGCGCTAACGGTCGTAGAGGGCGAAGCGGGTGATCGTGTGGCTCGGCGGCGTCGTGATCTCGACGAGCGCGGCCAGCGACCGGTGCGGCGCCCGCCGCAGCCGGGCGACGAACGCGGCCGGCAGCCGGAAGACCAGGCGGCCGACCGTGCCCGGCATGACGACCACCCTGACGCTGGCGATCGTCGGCCCGCCGGCCCGGCGGCCGAGCCGCAGGCGGGCGGTTCCCAGGCAGCCGGTCGGCTCGATGTGGCAGCCGATCAAAAAGGTCATCCGGCCCCGGACGACGCGGATCGCCTTGCCGCTCAGCGGGCTGACGTGGCCGGTCTGCGGGAACGGCGGCGACGCCAGTCGGGCCCCGATGCCGGCCGTCGTGGCCCCCGCCGCGACCGTCACCGCCTGGCCGCCGCACACCGTGCAGACCGCTCCCGGCGCCGGTCCCGGCCCGCCGAAGGTCACCGCGTCGTAGCCGTCGTTGACCGGGTCGATCGAGTTGAAGGCGACGTCGTAGGCGCCGGCCGGCACGGCCAGCGCGTAGTTGCCGGCGGCGTCGGTCGTGGTCAGCGTCAGCGCGTCGGGCATCGAGACCGGCGCCGCGGCGACGGTGATCCCCGCCAGCGGCATTCCCGCCGCGTCGGTGACCTGGCCGGAGATCTGGCCGTCGGCGGCCTGCGCGCCCGCCGTGGCCGCCGCGAGCCCGGCGGCCAGGACGAGCGCGACGAGGGCAATCGCATGGGCGAGGAGGCGGCCGATGGCAGCGATGCTAGCCGCCGCCGGCGCGGTCGCGGCGCCCGGCGCGGGGGCCGCCAGGCCGACCGCCTCCTAGTATGGGCTGGACAGATGATCTCGACCAACCAATTCAAGGCCGGCAACCACATCGACGTCGACGGCGTCGTGTTCAAGATCCTCGACTTCCAGCACGTCAAGCCGGGCAAGGGCGGCGCCTTCGTCCGCACCAAGCTCCGCCGGGCCAGCGATGGCAACGTCATCGACCGCACGTTCCGCGCCGGCGAGAAGTTCCGCTCCGTCCACACCGAGGCCCGCAAGATGCAGTTCCTCTACGCCGACGGCAGCGAGGCCCACTTCATGGACACCGGATCCTACGAGCAGATCGCCGTGCCCCAGACCAGCGTGGCCGAGGCCCTCCGCTGGACCCGGCCGAGCGATGAGGTCGAGGTCCTGTTCATCGACGACGCCCCGTCCGACGTCCAGCTCCCGAGCGCCGTGGACCTCGAGGTCACCGAGACCGAGCCCGGGCTGCGCGGCGACACCGCCTCCGGCGGCGGCTCCAAGCCGGCCACGCTCGAGACCGGCGCCCAGGTCGCCGTCCCCCTGTTCGTCGACGCCGGCCAGCGCATCCGCGTCGACACCCGC
Organism: uncultured Solirubrobacterales bacterium; assembly: GCA_963795745.1. Lineage (GTDB taxonomy): Bacteria > Actinomycetota > Thermoleophilia > Solirubrobacterales > Solirubrobacteraceae > Palsa-513. Next base: position 263,717 of record CAWCIT010000013.1, on the reverse strand, counting down.
ACCGGCGAGTACGTCTCGCGCGTCAGCTGATGCACCGTCACCGCGGGACCACGGCCGCGCTGGCGAGCCTGCTCCAAAGTCCCAAAGGCTAGGGCCGATGCGACGCTCAGAGCAGCGGCGGGCCGCGGTGATCGCCCTCTACCAGCACGACCTGACCCGCCGGCCGCTGGCCGCCACCCTCGGCCGCGACGCCCGCGAGCTGACGCGGTCGCTCGCCCACGCCGCCGCCGACCGCGCCCCCGAGCTCGACGCCATGATCGAGGCCCACGCCCACGGCTGGACCGCCGCCCGGATCGCCCCGCTCGAGCGGAACATCATGCGCATCGCCCTGATCGAGATGATCCACTCGGACGCCGTCCCGGCGGAGGACCCGATCCCCCCGGAAGGGGCGATCGACGAGGCGGTCGAGAGCGCCAAGCTCTTCTGCAGCGCCGAGGCCCCCGGCTTCGTCAACGGCATCCTCGCCGCCATCCTGCGCGAGCAGCGCCGGCTCGCGGCCGACGGCCCGCCGCCCGCCACCACGCCGCCCGAGCCGGCCGGCGCCCCCCAGGCGTGACCGAGTCCGATCAGGACGCGCTCGATCGGCTGATCGACCGCCTCGAGCGCGCGGCCGAGCAGCTGCGCTCGGGCGAGCTCTCGCCCGACGCCGCCGCCACCGTCGTCGAGGACTGCGCCGCCCTGGCCAGCGCCGCCGGCGCCGAGCTCGAGCGCCGGGCCCGCGCCGCGGCCGAGGAGCCGCCCCCCGGACAGAGCCGGTTGATCTGATGGCCGCCCCCGGCACCGACCGGCCGCCGGCCCCGGTCGACGGCCGCTACCCCGATCACCTGCGCGCCCAGGTCGACGCCTACCTCGACGGCGTCGCCTTCTCCGACGACGCCGCCCTCGCCGGGCTCGAGGAGGCGATGCGCTACTCGCTGCTCGCCCCCGGCAAGCGGATCCGCCCCGTCCTCGCCCTGGCCACGGCCGGCGCCCTGCGCTCGGACCCGGTGGAGATCCTGCCCCTGGCCACGGCGCTCGAGCTGATCCACACGTACTCGCTGATCCACGACGACCTCCCGGCGATGGACGACGACGACCTGCGCCGCGGGCGGCCGACCTGCCACGTCGCCTTCGGCGAGAACGTCGCCATCCTCGCCGGCGACGCCCTCTACGCGGAGGCCTTCCGCCATGTCCTCGTCCACCAGGCCGGCGACCCGGCCCGCGTCCTCGCCGCCGTGGCCGAGCTCGCCGGGGCGACCGGCGTCGACGGCATGGTCGGCGGCCAGTACCTCGACGTCAGCGGCCGGGCCGCCGCCGGACCGGCCGGCCTGCGGCGGCTGCACGGCCTGAAGACCGGCCGCCTGATCGCTGCCGCCGTCGAATGCGTATTGATACTGATGGGAACCGGGCAAGCTGAGAGAATTCACTACGCCCGCTTCGCCGCCGAGCTCGGCGTCCTCTTCCAGATCGTGGATGACATTCTCGACGTCACCGGAACCGATGCCGCGCTCGGCAAGCCGAGCGGCAGCGACGAGCGCCACGGCAAGCGGACCTACGTCTCCGAGCACGGGCTGACCCAGGCCCGCCGGCTGGCCGCCGACTCGCACGCCAACGCCGTCCGGTCGCTCGACGCGGCCGCGCCCCACGGTGCCGAGGAGCTCCACCAGATCACCGACTTCATCTACACCCGGACCTCATGAGCCGCCACTACCTGCTCGAGAGCCTCACCCTGCCCGGCGATCTGCGCGACCTCGGCGACGACGACCTCCAGCGCGTCGCCCAGGAGGTCCGCGCGCACATCATCGAGACCGTCGGTGAGATCGGCGGCCACTTCGGCGCCAACCTCGGTACCTGCGAGCTCGCCGTGGCCATCCACTCGCTGCTCGACTCCCCCCGCGACAAGGTGCTCTGGGACGTCGGCCACCAAGCCTACCCCCACAAGATCCTGACCGGCCGCGGCGACCGGCTGTCGACGATCCGCCGGTACGGCGGCCTCGCCCCGTTCTGCTCGATCGGCGAGTCCGAGCACGACATCATGGGCGCCGGCCACGCCTCGACGTCGATCGGCTACGGCGTCGGCATCAAGGAGGGCATGCGCCGGCGCGGCGACCTCGCCGCCGGGCGCGTCGTCGCCGTGATCGGCGACGGGGCGATGACCGGCGGTGTCGCCTTCGAGGCGATCCACCAGGCCGGTGGCCTCGGGACGCCGATGGTCGTCGTGCTCAACGACAACGGCATGTCGATCGCGCCCAACGTCGGCGCGATGAGCCGGTACTTCAACCGCGTGCGCCTGAACCCCAAGCTCTGGCACGCCCGCTCCGACGTCGAGGGGGCGCTCGAGAAGCTGCCCGGCATCGGCGCCCGCTTCGAGCGCCTCGGCCCCCAGCTGAAGGAGTCGATCAAGGCGTTCTGGGCGCCGGGCCTCTGGTGGGAGGAGCTCGACTGGGCCTACACCGGCGTCATCGACGGCCACGACATCCGCGCCCTGCGCGTCGCCCTGTCGGACGCGCTCGCCGCCGAGCGCCCGGTCGTCGTCCACGTCGCCACGGTCAAGGGCAAGGGCTTCGGCCCGGCCGAGCACGGCGGCCAGGAGGGGATGGAGCGCTGGCACGCGGCCAAGCCCCGGTCGATCGCCGGCGGCATCCCCACCCCGGCGCAGCCCGCCCCGGCCAGCGCCCCGCCGCCCCAGTACACCACCGTCTTCGGCGAGGCCCTCCTGGCCGAGTGCCGCCGCGATCCGCGGGTCGTCGGCATCACCGCGGCCATGAACTCCGGCACCGGCCTCGACATCCTCCAGAAGGAGCTGCCCGAGCGCTACTTCGACGTCGGCATCGCCGAGCAGCAGGCCGTCCTCTTCGCCGCCGGGCTCGCCCTCGAGCGGGCCAAGCCGGTCGTCGCCATCTACTCGACCTTCCTCCAGCGGGCCTACGACCAGATCGTCCACGACGTCTGCCTCCAGAAGCTGAACGTCGTCTTCGCCCTCGACCGGGCCGGCCTCGTCGGCGACGACGGCCCGACCCATCACGGCGTGTTCGACATCGCCTACATGCGCTGCCTGCCCAACATCGTCCTGATGGCGCCCCGCGACGAGGCGATGCTCGTGCGGATGCTCCGCACCGCCCTGACCTACGACGACGGGCCGATCGCCATGCGCTACCCCCGGGGCGCGGCGCTCGGCGTGCCCGTGCCCAACCCGCCCCGGCCGGTCACCATCGGGACGGGCGAGATCCTCCTCGACGGCTCCGTTCCCAGCGGCCGCGCCCGCAAGGTCGCCCTGCTCGGCTACGGTACCGGCGTCGGCCAGGCGCTCGCCGCCGCCGTCCTCCTGACCGCCGAGGGCGTCTCGGTGACCGTGGCCGACGCCCGCTTCGCCAAGCCGATCGACGCCGGCCTCGTCGTCCAGCTCGCCGCCGAGCACGACCTCCTGGTGACGGTCGAGGAAGGCGTCCTCGCCGGCGGCTTCGGCACCGCCGTCTGGGAGACGCTCAACGACGGCGGCGGGCCGATCCCGCGGATGATCCGCATCGGGCTCCCCGACCGCTACGTCACCCACGGCGCCCCCGGGCTCCTCCACGCCGAGGTCGGCTTCACCGGCGAGCGGATCGCCGAGCGGATCCTCGCCGCCCTCGGCACCGGTCGGCCCGCCTTCGTCGTCGACCGCTAGGCGGAGGACCCCACCGGCTCGGCGGCCGGCCGGCGGCGCCACCGCCCCTGCTCACCTCCCGGCGCGGACCGCAGCCCGCCGAGGAGCACGGCGGCCCCGACCAGCGCGACCGCCCCGTAGAGCCAGGACGCGGCGGCCGAGCTGACCAGGCTGAGGGTGAGCCGGTCGAAGAGGACGTAGCCGACGGCGGCGGCCGCCAGCGCGCGGACGGGCAGGCGTTCGCCGCGCATCGCGTCCCAGGCCAGGAGCGTCGCGAACAGCGGGGCGTGGTAGTAGGGCATCGTCTCGGTGTCGAGCGTGCACCGCAGCAGGAAGGCCAGCGCCACGGCCGCGAAGACCTGGTCGACGCTGACGCCGACGCCGACGCCGACGCCGACGCCGACGCCGCGGCCGTGGCGGCGGTGGCGGCGGCCGAGCCGGGCGAGGGCCACGGCGATGGCCAGGGCGACGGCGATGATCAACGGGTGGAGCAGCCCGACCAGGCCGGCCGGCAGGCGGGCCCCCCGGTGGACGAGGCCGCCGGCCAGATGCACGGCCACCTGGGGGGCGAGCGGGAAGAGCCACGAGTAGACCGACGGCTCGAGGTAGTGCTCGTGGACGAGGGCCACGTGGCTGGCCAGGAACGCGCCAGGCGATCCGACGAAGGCCGGGAGGGACACGGCCGCGGCGATCGCCGCCGCCCCGGCCAGCGTGCGCAGGCGGTGGGCGGTGAGGATCGCCAGCACGGGGAACGCGGCGAGCACCGCCCACTGCTTGCTGGCCAGGGCCAGGCCGAGCAGGACGACGGTGAGCACGTGGCGACGGCGCGCGGCCGCGACCACGGCGCCGACGGCCAGGCTCGCGGTCAGGAGCTCCTCCGGGTGGCCGAGCTGGAGGGCCGACTCGACGAACGGGTTGAACACGGCCAGGACGACGATCGCGAGCTGGCCGGGCCAGCCGGTGCCGCGCTCGCGGGCGATCCCGGCCAGGGCGACCCCGAGCAGCCCGATCGCCGCCACGCAGGGAATCGCCCCGAGGCGGTAGACCGCCAGCGGGGTCGGGACCCCGCCGCCGATGGAGGCGATGGCGGCGAAGGGCACGCGGACGAGGAGGGCGAACGCGCCCATCGCCGGCTTGGCCGCCGCGAACGCCGGCAGGTCGCCGTGGAGGAGGGCGGTCAGGGCCGGCCCGCCGTCGCCCGGGTAGTCGCCGAGTCCGCCGACGGTCAGGGCGACGTACAGGCTGGCGGCCAGCGCCGCGGCGGTCAACCAGGCGGTACTGGCGGCGGCCCGTCTCATGGGGGGGCATCGGCCGGCCTCGCCGTGCCCTTGAGGGCCGGGGGCGGACACGAAAAGACCCGCGGGGAGGCGGGCCTTTTCGGGGGAGGAGAGTTGCCGCTCTGTTTGCTGCCGCGACGATCATCGCGCAGGTCGAGGCCGGCTTGTGTGACGTTGGTCACACAAGCGAGTTCGGCTACCTTGTCCCCATGGCCAAGCGCCGGCTCGACGCCCTGCTGGCCGATCGCGGCCTGTTCGAATCGCGCAGCCGCGCCGCTGCCTCGGTCCTCGCCGGCGAGGTCCGCCTCGGGGGGCCCGACGGCCGGCGGGCGTCCAAGCCGGGTCAGCTCGTCACCGACGACGCCGAGCTCGTCGTCGACGACCGGCCGCGCTTCGTCTCCCGCGGCGGCGTCAAGCTGGCCAACGCCCTCGCGGCCAGCGGGATCGACCCGGCCGGCCGCCGGTGCCTCGACGTCGGGGCCTCGACCGGCGGCTTCACCGACTGCCTGCTCCAGGCCGGCGCCGCCCACGTGGTCGCCGTCGACGTCGCCTACGGCGAGCTCGCCTGGACGATCCGGGGCGATCCGCGGGTGACCGTGCTCGAGCGGTGCAACGCCCGCCGCCTGGACCCGGCGGCCCTCCCGTACGCTCCCGACCTGATCGTGGTCGACGTCTCGTTCATCTCCCTGCGGACGATCCTCCCCGCGGTGCTCGCCGTGGCGGCCGCCCGCTTCGACGCCCTGGCGATGATCAAGCCGCAGTTCGAGCTCGGTCGCGGTCGGGTCGGCAAGGGGGGCGTCGTCCGCGACGCCGCCGACCGGCGGGAGGCGCTCGTCCTCGTCGGCGAGGCCGCCCGCGGCGAGCTCGGGGTCAGCGTGCTCGGCTACCACTCCTCCGGGCTGCCGGGGCCGAAGGGCAACCGCGAGACGTTCATCCGCCTGGCCGAGGCCGGCCGGGACGCCGGGGGCGGGCCCGACGCGGCGACGACGACGATCGCCGAGCTGGCCGAGGCGGTCGAGCCGTCGTGACCCCGTCGTGACGCCCGCCCCGCCCGCGCGTCCGCCCGCGCCCGTGCCGCCGCCGGGACCGCCGCCTGGGGACGGAGACCGCTTCGTCACCGTCCTCACCCATGCGCGGCCGGCCGAGACCGGCGCGGCCCTGCTCCTGCTCGCCGACGTCGCCGGGGCGGCCGGCTACCGCGTGCGCCTCGACCGCGACGAGACGGCCAAGCACCGCAGCGACCACCCGGCGCTCCTGGCCGACGCGCCGCTGGCCCGCGACGCCTGGCTCTGCGTCACCCTGGGCGGCGACGGGACGATCCTGCGGGGACTGCGCAGCTACTGCTCGACCGACGTCCCGGTATTCGCCGTCAACTTCGGCGAGGTCGGCTTCCTGGCCACGGTCGAACCCGAAGCCCTCCCGTCGGCCTTCGAGCTGGCCATCCGCCACGACTTCGACCGGCTCAAGCTGCCGGCGATCGAGCTCGACTCGGTCGGCGGGCGCCAGGTGGCGATCAACGACGTCTCGATCCACCGCAAGGTCGGCGAGCGGGTGGCCGAGCTGGCCTACGCCGTCGGCGGCGAGGAGGTCGGCAGCGTCCGGTGCGACGGCCTCGTGGTGGCCACGCCGGCCGGATCGACCGGCTACAACCTGGCCAACGGCGGACCGGTCATGGCCTGGGGGGTGGAGGGGATGGTGGTCTCGTTCATCGCCCCCCACTCGCTGAGCGCGCGGGCGCTGGTGATCGCCCCCGGCGACGTCCTCACCCTCCACAACGACTCGCAGGGCGCCCTCGACGTCTCGGTCGACGGCCGTCCGGCCGCCGAGATCGCCCCGGGGGAGACGCTCGACGCCCGCTTCGTCGACGATGTCGCCACCCTGGCCCAGACCCACGGCTCGAGCTTCTACCGCCGCCTGCGGGAGAAGTTCGGCCGCCTCTCCCGCTGATGGCCGGCGGGTCGGCCGGGGCGGGCGGGTTGGCCGGGGCGGGCGGGTGGCCGGGGCGGGCGGGTTGGCCGGGGCGCCCGGCGGGGCGGCCGGGGCGCTCGGCGGGGAGCCGCCGGCGGGCTTCGGCTTCGAGATCCCGGCCGAGCTCGCGGCCCTCGTCGCGCGGGTGCGGGCCTACGTGGCCGAGGACGTGCTGCCGGCCGAGGCGGAGATCGCCGACCCGAAGGACGTGCTCGGGTCGTGGGCCGTGGTCGAGCGGCTGCGCGACCGGGCCCGGGCCCTCGGCGTCTACGTGCCGCACATGCCGGCGCAGTACGGCGGCCTGGGCGTCGGCGTGATGGGCATGGCCCTGATCTCGCAGGAGGTGGGCGCGGCGCCGCTGGCGGCCCTCGGCCTCAACGCCATGGCCCCGGACGAGGGCAACATGCACACGCTGCTCCTGGCCGGCAGCGACGCCCAGAAGGAGCGCTGGCTGCGCCCGCTGGCCGCCGGCGAGATCCGGTCGTGCTTCGCGATGACCGAGCCCGACGTGGCGAGCTCCGACCCGACCAACCTGCGCACGACGGCGGTGCGCGACGGCGACCAGTGGGTGCTCAACGGGCGCAAGTGGTGCATCTCGGGCGCGATCGGCGCCGCCTTCGCGATCGTGGTGGCCCGAACCGGCGACGACGACGCCGGCGGCCACCGCAACTACAGCCTGATCATCGTCCCGACCGACACGCCCGGCTGGGTGGTCGAGCGCGACCCGGAATGGATGGGCGCCCACGGCCCGGGCGGCCACCCCATCGTCGGCCTGCACGACGTCCGGGTGCCGGCCGGCAACCTCCTCGGAGGCGAGGGGGAGGGCTTCGTGATCGCCCAGAAGCGGCTGGCCGGCGGACGCCTGGCCCACGCGATGCGCTGGATCGGCGCGGCCCAGCGGGCGCTCGACCTGAGCGCCGAGCGCCTGCTGTCGCGGCGGGCGTTCGGCCGCGACCTCGCCGACCACCAGATGCTCCAGGCGATGATCGCCGACTCGGCGATGGACCTCTACGCCTCCCGGCTCATGGTCCTCCACACGGCGTGGAAGATCGAGCACGGCCGGCCCCACCGCCAGGAGGTGGCGATGACCAAGACGTTCGTGTCGGAGGCGTTCGGCCGGGTCGCCGACCGGGCGGTCCAGATCCACGGCGCGGCGGGCATCGCCCTCGACCTGCCGATCGGGCGCATCTACCAGGACGCCCGGGCGGCCCGGATCTACGACGGCGCGAGCGAGGTCCACCGGATGACGATCGCCCGCGAGTGCCTGAAGCTGGCCCGGGCGGGCGCCTCGACCCGGGCGGCGACGGGGGATCTCGGCTGATGCGGCCGGCGGTAACGGCGGGGGATCTCGGCTGATGGGGCCGGCGGCGGCGACGGGGGATCTCGGCTGATGGGGCCGGCGGTGGCGGCGGACGACATCGTCGCGACGGGCGGCGACGCCGGGGCGCGGCCGCCGCTGATCGTCGTCGACCGGCTCGTCGCCTTCCTCGACGGCCACGGGCTGGGGGAGGGCGAGCCGGAGTTCGCGCCGATCGGCGACGGCCACTCGAACGTGACCTACCTCGTCCGCCGGGGCGCCCGGCGGCTCGTCGTGCGCCGGCCACCGCGTCCGCCGCTGCCGCCGAGCGCCCACGACGTGCTGCGCGAGGCGCGGGTGCTCGGGGCGCTGGCCGGGCGGGCGCGGGTCCCGCGGGTGCTGGCCGTGTGCCCCGATCCGGCGGTGATCGGGGCGCCGTTCTACGTGATGGAGGAGATCGACGGCGTGGTGGCCGCCGTGGAGGTCCCGGCGGCGCTCGACACGCCGGCCGAGCGGCGGCGGATGGGGGAGGAGCTCATCGACGGGCTGATCGAGCTCCACGCGCTCGACTGGCGAGCGGCCGGCCTGGACGGCTTCGGGCGGCCCGACGGCTACCTCGAGCGCCAGCTGCGGCGCTTTCGCGGCCTGTGGAGCGCCAGCCGGACACGGGAGGTCCCGGCGGTCGAGCGGGTCGCCGAGTGGCTCGAGCGCCATCGGCCGCCGTCCCCGCCGGCGACGATCGTCCACGGCGACTATCGCCTGGGCAACGTCATGTTCGCGCCGGCGGCGCCGGCCCGCCTGGTGGCGATCCTCGACTGGGAGATGTCGACGATCGGGGACCCGCTGGCCGACCTCGGGTACCTGTGCGCCCTCTACGCCGACCGCGACGATCCGGCCACGGGTGTCTTCGAGTTCGCGGGGCTCACACGGGCCGAAGGCTTCCCGCGGCGCGCGGAGCTCGTCGCCCGCTACGAGGCGGGGTCCGGGCGGTCGATGACCGACCTCGGCTGGTACCGGGCGCTGGCCCTGTGGAAGGCGGCGATCTACATGGAGGGCAACTACCGGCGAGCGGCGAGCGGGATGTCCGACGACCCGTACCTGCGGTCGTTCGGCGAGCAGGTGGTCGAGCTGGCCGCGGCGGCGGAGAACATAGGTCACATGACCGATACTGGCGGCGGTCCCGGCACCTAGCCTGGGGTTCACCGATTCCCAACGCGCGTCCAGGTCGGCCACATCACGAGGGCAACGGGCGAGATCGCCGATCTGCCAGACCGCCGGCTAGATCCGTCCCCGCCGCCTGCTGAACTATCGGATCAGGTGCTGCTCGAGCTGCGTGTCCAGAACCTGCTCCTCATCGAGGCGGCGCGCCTGGAGCTGGGCGGGGGCCTGAACGTGCTGACCGGAGAGACGGGGGCGGGGAAGACGGTCCTCGCCCACGCCCTCGATCTCCTGCTCGGGGGGCGCGCACGCCCGGGGATCGTCCGCCCCGGGGCCTCGGAGGCGTACGTGGAGGGGGTTTTTGAGCTCGACCGGGAGGCGCTCCGGCGCGGCGAGGTCGGGGCGGATGCGGCGGCGGCCGGCGGGGCGGTGCTCGACCGCCTGCCCGACGACGCCGAGGAGCTGATCCTGGCCCGGCGGGTGGGGGCCGACGGACGGACGCGGGCCTATCTCAACGGGCGCTCGCTGCCGGTGGCCGAGCTGCGGGAGCTGGCCGGCGGCCTGCTGTCGTTCTACGGGCAGCACGAGCACCGGCGGCTGATGCTCGCGGCCGCCCAGCTCGAGATCCTCGACGGGTTCTGCGGGCCGGAGCAGGCGGCGCGGCGCGGGGCGTGCGCGGCGGCCTGGCGACGGCTGCGGGCGGCGGAGGCCGAGGTCGGGCGGCTCGAGGAGCTCGACGGGGCGCGCGAGCGGGAGCTCGACCTGCTGGACTTCGAGCTCGGCGAGATCGAGCAGCTCGACCCGCGCGTCGAGGAGCGCGACGACCTGGAGGCCGAGCGCGAGCGGCTGCGCCACCTCGAGGCCCTGCGGGCGGCGGCGATCGTGGCCGCCGAGCTGGTCGGCGCCGACGACGGCGCGCTCGCCGGCCTGGCCGGGGCGGCGGCGGCGCTCGACGGCGTGGCCGGGGTGGACGCGACGCTCGACCGGCTGGGGGAGCGGCTGCGCACGGCGGCGCTCGAGGCCCAGGACGTGGTTTCCGAGCTGCGCGACTACGGCGACGCGCTCGGCGGAGGCGAAGGCGAGGCCGGCGGCGACGGCGGCCGGCTCGAGGTCGTCGAGGAGCGCCTGGCGGCGATCGCCCGACTCGAGCGCAAGCACGGCGGGACGATCGCCACGGTGCTCGCGCACGCCGAGCGGTGCGCCGCGCGGCGGGCCGAGCTCGTCGGCGCGCAGGACGCCATCGCCGCCGCCCGGGAAGAGGCGGACCGGGCGCGGACCGACCACGAGCGGGCGGCGCGGGTCCTCGGGGAGGCGCGGGCGCGGGCAGCGCCGGGGCTGGCCGCCGAGGTGTGCGCGCGCCTGGAGGCGCTGGCCATGGCCGACGCGAGCTTCGCCGTCGTCCTCCAGGCGGCGCCGCCCGGGCCGAGCGGGTCGGACGCCGTCCAGTTCGAGATCGCGCCGAACCCGGGCGTGCCGGCGACCGCGCTGCGGGACACGGCGTCGGGCGGCGAGCTCTCGCGGGTGATGCTCGCCCTGCTCGGGGCGGCCAACCAGGGCAGCGAGGCCACGCTCGTGTTCGACGAGGTCGATGCCGGGATCGGTGGCCAGACGGCCCGCGCGGTGGGCGAGCAGCTGCGGGCGCTGGGTTCGGGCCGCCAGATCCTATGCATCACCCATCTGCCTCAGGTCGCGTCGTTCGCGTCGCGGCACTTCACGATCGTCAAGGACACGAGCACCGAGCCGGCGCGCACGACGGTGACCCGCCTGGGCGCCGACGACCTCGTGTCCGAGCTGGTCCGCATGCTCGGCGCCGAGGAGGCCGACCCGGCGGCCCGGCGCCACGCGCGCGAGCTCCTGCGCGCGGCGTAGGGTGCCCGAAGGGCGCGGGCCCGCGAGCGAGCCCCGGGCGGGCAAGAAGTCGTGCTCAGCGGCGGGATTCGCGCCGGCGGTGCCCGGCGCCGATACTCTCGGCGGGGTGGCCAGGCAAGAGCTGACGGTAGGCACGGCGCCGGGGCGCGAGGAGCCTCGGGTGGTCGCCGGGCCGGTGCGGCTCGGCCGGCGGACCAAGCTCCTGACCCGGCGTCTCCACAGCGGCGACATCGCGGTCGTCGACCACGAGAACCTCGATCGCGTATCGGCCGAGGATCTGGTCGCCGTCGGGGTCAAGGCCGTCCTCAACTGCCGGCCGTCCTCGAGCGGGACCTACCCGAACATGGGGCCGCTCCTCCTCGTCGAGGGCGGCATTCACCTGGTCGACCTGATCGACGACATGGTCTTCGGGCTCCTGCGCGACGGCGAGCACATCGTCGTGCGCGGGGGCGAGATCCTCCGCGACGGCAAGATCATCGCCCACGGGACGGTGCTCGAGCGGGCGCAGGTCCGCGAGCAGACCAACGAGCGGCGGCGGGAGATCGGCGAGGCGCTCGAGCGCTTCGCCCACAACACGATCGAGCACATGCTCGAGGAGCGCGAGCTTCTGGCCGGGGCGCTCGACCTGCCGCGCTTCGCCACCGAGTTTCGCGATCGGCCGGCGCTGATCGTCGTGCGCGGGGTCGACCACCAGCGGGACCTGCGCGCCCTGCGTCCCTACATCCGCGACCAGCGTCCGGTGCTGGTCGGCGTCGACGGTGGCGCCGACGCGATCCGGGAGGCGGGCTTCCGGGTCGACATGATCGTCGGGGACATGGACTCGGCCAGCGAGGAGACGCTGCGTGGCGGGGCCGAGCTCGTGCTCCACACCTACCCCGACGGCCGGGCGCCGGGCCGGGCGCGGCTGGACGACCTCGGCCTGACCTTCCGCCAGGTGCCGGCGCCGGGGACGAGCCAGGATGTGGCGATGCTGATCGCCGCCGAGAAGGGCGCGTCCCTGATCGTCTCGGTCGGGTCGCAGGCCAACCTGGTCGAGTTCCTGGACAAGAACCGGCGCGGGGCGTCGTCGACCTTCCTCACCCGCCTGCGGGTCGGGGAGATCCTCGTCGATGCCAAGGGCGTCAGCCGGCTCTACCGACCGCAGCCGGGCATCGGGCCGCTGCTGTTCGTGCTCGCCGCCGGCGTGCTCACGCTGGCGGCGATCGTCTGGACGACGCCCGGCCTCCACGACGTGGCCGACCTGCTCTGGCTGAAGGTCCAGGCGCTGCTCGGGATCGGCCGGTAGCGGTGGTCGGTCGCTAAGTGTTCGATTTCCGCTACCACGCGCTCTCGCTCGCCGCCGTCCTCATCGCCCTGGCCGTGGGGATCCTCCTCGGCGTGGCCATCGGCGATGCCAACCTGGTCTCCAACGCCGAGAAGCACATCCAGGACTCGCTGCGCGGCGACCTCAACGCGGCCCGCAACGACGCCGCGCAGGTCCGGGCGCAGCTCGGGGTGCGCAACAGCTTCGAGAGCGAGATCTACCCGCAGCTGGTGGGGGGGGCGCTCAAGGGCCGGCGGATCGGGATGATCTTCCTCGGTCAACCGTCGAACCAGGTGAGCGGCCTCGTGCGCGGGGCGCTCGAGCCGACGGGGGCGACGATCGTGCTCGTGGGGGTGATCCGCGACCCGGTCGACGCGTCGGCCCTGGCGGCGAGCGCGGCCGGGACCCGCTACGCGGCCGCCGCCGGCGACCCCGCCCTGCTCGGGGAGCTCGGCATCCGGATCGGCGTCCAGCTCGTTCACGGCGGCCGCCTGTTGAGCCAGGTCCAGCCGGCCCTCTTCTCCTCCTACAACGGCGCGATCGAGCGCCTGGACGGGATCGTGATGCTGCGGGCGCCGGGCGCCATCGCCCCGGCCGACCAGACCGCCAACGACCAGTTCGAGAATGGGCTGGCGACCGGCCTGGCCCGGACCGGGGTGCCGGTGGTGGGGGTCGAGACGTCGGCCACCAACCCGTCGCAGATCCCGTGGTACACGCAGAAGAACTTCTCGAGCGTCGATGACCTCGAGGATCTGGCGGGGAGCACGGCGCTCGTCGAGACGCTCGCCGGGGCGCACGGCGCCTTCGGCCGCAAGGCGACGGCGGTCGCGGTCCTGCCCCCGAGCGCCGGCACCCACCTGCCGTGACGAGACCACGGCTGGGCCTGGCCGTCCTCCTGTCGCGGACCTGGGCGATCTACCGGGGTCATCTGGGCACCGTCCTGGTGGTGGCCGGCGGCGTGGTCGCCGTCGTCGACCTGATCCTCGGGGCCGGGCTCGGCCAGCTCGCCGCTCCCTACCGGGCGAGCACGCCGCGCGGCCAGCAGGCGGTGGCGCTGGCCGCGGCCTGGTTCGTCACGGTGCCGCTCGTCTCGGTCATGCTCGCCCGCGTCGTCCTCGATGCCATTGCCGGCGAGCAGCCGGCGGCCCGGCGGGCGGTCCGGACCGGCCTCGACCTGTTCGCGCCGGTGTTGCTGGTGACCTTGATCTGGAGCGTCGCGCTCGTGGTCGGGCTGCTCCTGATCGTGCCGGGCGTCTACATCGCCGTGGCCTGGTACTTCGTCGCCCAGGCCGTGGTCCTCGACGACCGGCGCGGTCCGGCGGCCATCGCCCGCAGCGGCGAGCTCGTCCGGGGCCGGTGGCTCTGGGCGGCGCTGACCGGCCTGACCTTCCAGCTGGCGATCCTGATCCCGCAGGCGCTGGCCGCGGTCGTCTTCGACGACGCCGCCCGCGCCGTCGACTCGACCGCGGTCCTCGTGGCCGGCGACATCGTCGTGCAGACGTTCAGCCTGCCGTTCGTGGCCATCGGGGCCACGCTGTTCTACCTCGACCTCCGCGCCGGCCCGGCGCCGGCCGCGCGGCCGCCGGCGAGCTGACCGCGCGTCGCCGGCGCCCCGTGCCGCCCGGCGGCGGGTCCGGCGCGGGCCGGCACCGCAAGGCAGGCCGGGCGGCGCTTGGGCGTCCGAGGGCGGCGCTACCGTGGTCGCCATGCAGTCGCTCCCCCTGTTCACGGCGATGTTCGCCGCGTTCCTCATCGCCCCGGCGGCGCTGAGGGCGCTGGCCGACGGGTCGCTGGCCCGGGAGAACTACCGCGGCCGCACGCTCGCCTGCCCTCTGGGGGTGGTGGTCGTCGCGGCGGCGCTCTGCGCCCTGATCCCGCTGGCCGTCGCCCAGGCGGCGGCGGGCGGCGTCGTGCGCCCGGACCTCGGCTGGATCGCGGTCTACGTCCTCGGCGTCGCCTTCCTCGGACTGGCCGACGACGCGCTGGCCGATCGGGCGCGCGGGTGGCGTGGCCACGCCGCGGCCCTCCTGCGCGGCGAGTTCGGCTCCGGCGCGCTCAAGGCGATCGGATCGGCCGGGTTGGCCCTCTACGTGATGGCGCGACCCGAGATCGGAGCCGTGCGCTTCGTGCTCGGGGCGGCGGTGCTGGTGCTGGCCACCAACGCCTTCAACCTCCTCGACCTCCGTCCGGGCCGGGCGTTCAAGGTGTTCGCCGTGCTCGGCGTCGGCCTGACCGCGGGCAGCGGGGACCTGGGTCCGCTCTGGACGCTCGGGCTCTTCGTCGGGCCGGTCGTCGTCGTCGGGGTCTACGACATCCGCGAGCTCGGGCTCCTCGGCGACACCGGGGCCAACGTGGTGGGCGCCCTGGCCGGCGCCTGGCTCGTCCTGACCCTGTCGGATGCCGGCTTGGCGATCGCGCTGGTCGCGCTCGCCGGGCTCACCGTCTACGGGGAGTTTCGGTCAATTTCCGCATTGGTCGATCGCACACCCGGCCTGCGCCACCTAGACTCATGGGGGAGACCACGTGATGACGCCGCCCTTTGACCGCCCGCGCGGTGCCCGGGAGCCGAGCTTCGGCGGGCAGTCGGGACCTCGCTTCATCTTCGTCACCGGCGGCGTCGTCTCGTCGCTCGGGAAGGGCATCGCCGCCGCCTCGATCGGCCGGCTCCTCGTCGGGCGGGGCCTGAGCGTGGGCCTGCAGAAGTTCGACCCGTACATCAACGTCGACCCCGGCACGATGTCGCCCTACCAGCACGGTGAGGTCTTCGTCACCGAGGACGGGGCGGAGACCGACCTCGACCTCGGCCACTACGAGCGCTTCACCGACGTCAACACCACCCGGGCCTCGAACGTGACCGCGGGCGGCGTGTACAACGCGGTGATTCGCCGCGAGCGCCGGGGCGATTACCTCGGTGCCACGGTCCAGGTCGTGCCCCACATCACCGACGAGATCAAGCAGCGGATCGTCCTCATCGCCGAGGCCAGCGGCGTCGACTTCGTGATCACCGAGATCGGCGGAACGGTCGGCGACATCGAGTCTCTGCCCTTCCTCGAGGCGATCCGCCAGTTCCCGGTCGACGTCGGCCGCCGGCGCTGCATGTTCATCCACCTGACACTCGTCCCCTACATCGGACATGCCGGCGAGCTGAAGACCAAGCCGACGCAGCATTCGGTCAACGAGCTGCGCCGGATCGGCATCGCGCCGGACATGGTCATGTGCCGGTCGGAGTCGGCGCTCTCGCACGACATCCGCAAGAAGATCGCCCTGTTCGCGAGCCTGCCGATCGAGGCGGTCGTCTCGGCCCGGGACGTCGACAACATCTACAAGGTGCCGCTCGGCTTCCGCGCCGAGGGCGTCGACGACTTCATCCTCGACCACTTCGGCCTCGAGGCGCCGCCGGCGCGGCTGACCGGCTGGGAGCAGCTCACCCGGCGGGCCGACCTGGCCACCGAGACGGTGCGGATCGCCCTGGTCGGCAAGTACGTCGCGCTCGAGGACGCCTACCTGTCGGTGTCGGAGTCGCTGCGCCACGGTGCCTTCCACTACGGCGTGCGCCTGGAGATCGACTGGTTCGACTCGGAGACGCTGACCGCCGACGACGAGGGCGAGCGGGCGGTGGCCGTCGAGCGCCTGGTCGGGGCGGACGGGATCCTCATCCCCGGGGGCTTCGGCGGCCGGGGCATCGAAGGCAAGATCGTCGCCGCCCAGACGGCCCGGGAGGGCGCGATTCCCTACCTCGGCATCTGCCTGGGGATGCAGATCGCCGTGTGCGAGTTTGCCCGCAACGTGGTGGGCATGGACGGGGCCAACTCGACCGAGTTCGACCCGGAGACGCCGTTCCCGGTGATCGACCTGCTCCCCGAGCAGAAGGAGATCTCCGACCTCGGCGGGACGATGCGCCTCGGCGCCGACCCGGTCAAGCTCCACGTCGACTCGCGGGCACGCCACCTCTACGACGAGCCGGTCGTCTACGAGCGCCACCGCCACCGCTACGAGGTCAACAACCTGCTGCGCAAGCGGCTCGAGGCCGCCGGCCTGATCGTCTCCGGCACCTCGCCCGACGAGCGCCTGGTCGAGGTCATCGAGCTGGCCGACCACCCGTTCTTCGTCGCCTCGCAGTTCCACCCCGAGTTCAAGTCGCGTCCCGAGCGCCCGGCGCCGTTGTTCCGCGAGTTCGTCAGCGCCGCCGTCGAGCGGGCGCGGGCCCGCCGCGGCGAGCCGGACACCCCGGCGGCCGCGGACGGCGACGAGGCGAAGGCCGAAGGGGCGCGAGCCGGGCGATCGTGAATCGGGCCAGCGAGTCCGAGCGCCGGCGACTGCACGACGACTTCGCCCGGCTCTGCGCCGTGGCCAGCCCGTCCGGCGCCGAGCGGGCCTGCGCCGAGCTCGTCGGGCTCGAGCTCGGTCGGCTCGGCCTCGACGTCGAGGAGGACGACGCCGGCACCCAAACCGGTGGCGACTGCGGCAACCTGCTCGTCCGCGTTCCCGGCGGCGGCGGCGGGTCGATCCTGATCTGCACCCATCTCGACACCGTCCCCCCGGCGGGGCCGATCAGGCCGGTGGTGGTCGACGGCCGGTGGGAGAACGCCGGCGACGGCATCCTCGGCGCCGACAACAAGGCGGCGGTGGCGGTCGCCCTCGCCCTCGCCCGCCGGCTCGTCGCCCAGCCCGCGCCCGTGTCCGTCGAGCTCCTGTTCACCGTCTCCGAGGAGGACGCCCTGGCCGGGGCCAAGGCGTTCGACGTCGCCCGGCTGCGGAGCTCGTTCGGCTACACCTTCGATCACGCGTCACCGATTGGCGAGATCGTCACCGCATCGCCCACCTACTATCGCCTGGGCGCCGAGCTCCGCGGCCTCGCCGCCCACGCCGGCATCCGCCCGCAGGACGGACGCAGCGCTGTCCTGGCGGCCGCCCGCGCCGTGGCCACGATGCGGCTCGGCCGCCTCGACGACGAGACGACGGCCAACATCGGCGTGTTCGCGGGCGGCACCGCGGCCAACGTCGTCCCCGGCCGCTGCCGGATCGTCGGCGAGGCCCGCAGCCTCGACCCGGTCAAAGCCGAGCGCGCGGTCACCGACATGGTCGACCGGCTGGGCGACGCGGCCAACACCGCCGACTGCGAGTGCGACCTCGACGTCTCGGTCGAGCGCCTCTTCGACGGCTACCGGACTCCGCGCACGGCGGTCCAGGTCCGCGTCGCCCAGGCGGCCCTCCGCGACTGCGGCTACGAGCCCCGGCCGATCCTCACCGGCGGCGGCTCGGACGCCAACGCCCTGCTCACCCGCGGTTTCGCCGCGACCAACCTGGCCAACGGGACCGAGCGCAACCATCAGCCCGACGAGCGGGTCAGCCTGGCGGCGCTCGAAGGGATGCTCGACGTCGCCCTGGCCCTCGTCCGCCGGGCCGCCGAGTCCGGCCCCTGATGCTCGCCCTCCGCCGCGGCCGGGTTGTCCGCGTCGACCCGGGGCCGCAGGGCGCGCTCGTCGTCGACCTGGCCGACGGCCGCCATCCGGCGATCGCCGACCCCGGCCTGGTCGGCGCCTGCCGGGAGGGCGACGACGTGATCGTCAACGTCGCCGCCCGCGAGCTCCGCCTCGGGTCCGGCGGCTTCGACGTCGTCCACGTCAACCTCACCCGCGGTCTCGCCGGCGACGGCCCGCCCGGAGCGACGGTGATGAAGCTCAACTACTCGAGCCTCCAGCATCCGGTGGTGCCCCGCGAGGAGGACCGGCCCCTGCGTCCCCCGGCCGGCCTGGTCGCCGTGCTCGCCCTCCACGGTCAGCTCGCTCCCTTTGCCTGGGCGCTCGCCCGGACCCGGCCCGGCCTGCGCGTCGGCTACGTACAGACGCCCGGCGGCGCCCTTCCCGGCTCGCGCTCGAACGTCGTGCGCGCCCTGCGCGACCGCGGCCTGCTCGACGCCCACCTGACCGCCGGGCCCTGCTACGGCGGCGCGGACGGCGAGACGCTGACCACGATCGGCGCCATCGACCACGGCCTGTGCGCCGCCGGCTGGGACCTCGCCGTCTGCGGGCCCGGACCCGGGATCATCGGTTCGGCCTCGACGCTCGGCCACGGCGGCATGACCGCCCTCGACTCCGCCCACGCCGCCCTCGCCCTCGGAGCGGCCACCCAGATCGTGCCCCGCATGTCGGCCGCCGACCCGCGTCCCCGCCACCGCGGCATCTCCCATCACTCCCGCACCGTGCTCGAACTGCTGCTCGCCCCCGTGACGGTCGCCCTGCCGCCCGGCGTCGAGCCGCCCGACTGGGGCCGGGCGCACACGTGGCGGCCCGCTGCGGCCGACCTCGACGGCTACGCCGCGAGCGGTCTCCCGGCGACCACGATGGGGCGCCGCCTCGACGAGGATCCCCTGTTCTTCGCCGCCGCCCTCGCCGCCGGGGCCATCGCCGCCGCCGGGTAGCCCGGCCCGGCCCGGTCCGCCCGGCCGGCCGGCCGGCGGCGTGCTCGGGCCGCCTCGGCCCGCTCGGGCCGTCGTCGGCCCGGCCGCGCCCCCGGGCGCCGGTCAGCCGGCCGGCGCGCGCAGGACGAGCGGCTCGTCGAGCTGGCGGCGCAGCAGGAGGAAGGCGATCGTCCCGAGCACGGCCGGCAGGGTGAGCGAGATCGCCCGGTAGAGGAGGACCGCCGCCGCGGCCGCGCTGAACGGGACGCCGTAGAGCACGAGCGCCCCGACCAGACCGCCGTCGACCACCCCCAGGCCGCCCGGGATCGGCACGAGACCGGCCATCTGGCCGATCAGCTGGGCCATCGCGATCGTCGCCACCAACTGGACCTGGCCGGTCGCCGCGAAGCACGCCGCCAGCGCCGCGATGTCGCCGAACAGGTAGGCGACGCTCCCCAGGAGGCGCCAGTCGCCGCGCCGGAGCTCCGCCACGGTGTCGCCGATGCCGGCCGCGATCGATCCCAGCGCCGCGCCGAGGCGCTGGCTCCCCGTGGACGCGGCAAGCCGCTCGGCCCATCGTGCGCCCGCCAGCGTGAGGACGATCGCCGCCAGCCCGACCGCGGCCGGCAGCAGCGTCAGCAGCGCCCCGCGCGGGCCGGGGGCGAGGCCGAGCCAGAGGACGAGGCCGACGATCACCAGGGTGAACACGTTGATCGCGCTGGTCAGGACGAACACCACAGTCGACCGACGGGTGATCCGGTCGGCCGAGACGCCCTTGCGGCGGAGGATCCACGCCCCGAGGCCCAGGCCGCCGAGGCCGCCGGCCGGGAGCACCGAGTTCGCCGCCAGCTCGGCCCAGCCCAGGCGCGCCGTCGGCCGGGCGCGGCCGCGCGGGAAGGCGAGCATCACCGTCACGACGTAGCCGACGCACGACAGGTACTCCAGGCCGATCGCGGCCAGGATCCAGCCCGGTGACGCGTGCGCCAGTTGGCGCTCGATCTCGTCGAGCCCGGGTAGGGCCACGAGCAGGCCGCCGACGACCACGATCACCGCGACCAGCCCGATCAGGCTGTTGCGCAGGCGGCGGGCGTACGCCCCGCCCAGGTCGATGGTCGCCGGATCCGGCGTCGTCGGCTGCGCGGCCATCGGCGTCACCCGACCGGCCGCATCGCGTCGAGCACCAGTTCCAGGGCACGATCCGCCGATCGGTCGGCCTCGCCGGTGACCACGCCCGCCATCTGCAGCAGCAGCCGGACGTCCTCCGGCACGAGGTCCGCTCGGACCCGGCCGGCCGCCTGGGCACGCCCGAGCAGGCCCGAGAAGACCGCGACGAAGGCACGCCGGCGCCCGGCCAGCGCCGGCTCGGGCAGCGGGTGGGCGGCGAGCAGGTCGATCAGGCCGCGATCCTCCCGCTGGAGGCGGGCGGCATCGCCGAAGAAGGCGAGGAACGCGTCGGGCCCGGGGCCCGCCCGGGCGGCGAGGTCGGCGAGGTCGGCCAGGTGGTGCTCGGCGATCGCCTCGACCAGCGCCTCGCGCGTGGCGAAGCGGCGGTAGAGGGTGCCCTGACCGACTCCGGCCCGGCGGGCAATCTCGCACAGCGGCGCGTCGAGGCCCTCCTCGGCGAACACGGCGGCCGCCGCCGCCAGCACGGCGTCGCGGTTGCGACGGGCGTCGGCCCGCAGCTGCGGCTGGTCGGCGACCCCGGTCATGGTCATCAGCATAGGGGTCGCTAACCTCTATGCGGACAAAGGTGTCCGGTCGTTCACGGGGACCGGGACCCCGAAAGGACCGCATGAGCCACGCCGAGCGCCAGCGACCTTCCGTCACCCTGGCCGTCCTCTCGCTCGGGGCGATGGCCTACTCGCTGCTCCAGTCCGGCGTCGCTCCGGCGCTGCCGAACATCCAGCACAGCCTCCACGCGACGGAGACCGGCGTCAGCTGGGTGTTCACCGCCTACCTCCTGTCGGCCTCGGTCGGCACGCCGATCCTCGGCCGCCTGGGCGACATGTACGGCAAGGAGAAGTGGCTGCTCTACACCCTGGTCGGACTGGCCGCCGGCACGCTCCTCGCCGCGGTGGCCACCTCCCTGGGGATGCTGATCTTCGCCCGCGTCGTCCAGGGCTTCGGCGGCGGCATCTTCCCGCTGGCCTTCGGCATCGTCCGCGACGAGTTCCCGCGCGAGCGCGTGGCCGGCGCGATCGGCCTGCTCTCCGCCCTGCTCGGAATCGGCGGCGGCCTCGGCGTGGTCGCCGCCGGGGTGATCGTCAAGGTCCTCGACTACCACTGGCTGTTCTGGATCCCGCTCGTGGCCATCATCGCCGCCGCCGTGCTGACCTGGCGCCTGGTGCCCGAGTCCCCGGTCCGCGTGCCCGGCCGGGTGAACTGGATCGCCGCCGTGTTCATGGCCACCGGCCTGTCGACCGTCCTCATCGCCGTCAGTCAGACCAGCCGCTGGGGCTGGGGCTCGCCCAAGACCCTCGGCCTGATCGCCGCCGGACTCGCCGTGCTCGGCGCCTGGGTGGCGATCGAGCTGCGCAGCCGCGACCCGCTCGTCGACATGCGCATGATGCGCCTGCCCGGCGTCTGGACGACCAACCTCGCCGCCTTCCTCCTCGGCGCCGGGATGTTCTCGTCGTTCATCCTCGTCCCCCAGTTCGTCGAGACCCCCGTCCGCGACGGGTTCGGCTTCGGCGCGTCGATCACCGGGGGCGGCCTGTTCCTCCTCCCGGCCACGATCACGCTGATGATCGTCGGCGCGCTCGCCGGCCGCGTCGCCGCCCGCTACGGCTCCAAACGCGCCCTCGTCGCCGGATCGGCCGCGGCGATGGTCAGCTTCGGGATGCTCGTCGTGGCCCACGGCCAGCCGTGGAACTTCTACGTGTCGACCGCCATCCTCGGGATCGGGATCGGTCTCGCCTTCGCCGCCATGGGCAACCTCATCGTCGAGGCCGTCCCGCCCGGGCAGACCGGCGTGGCCACGGGGATGAACACGGTGCTGCGGACGGTCGGTGGCGCCCTGGGCGCCCAGATCGGTGCCACCCTGATCGCGGGCAACGTGACCGCCGGGCACGCCTCCGCCCACGGCTACACGCTCGCCTTTTTGATCTCGACCGTCGCCCTGGCGCTCGGCATCGCCGCCTCCGTGGCCGTTCCCGGCCGGCCCGGCGGGCGCCGGCCCGCGCCCGCGCCCGTCGGCGAGGCGAGCCCCGAGGTGGCCTGACCCGACGCCCATCGGGTAGATTCGCGCGGCCGCCATGGACGATCGAGAGTCCCAGGACCCACGCCGGATCCTCGCCAGGCGAGCCTTCGCCCGCGCCGCGGCGCGCCGGCGGCGGCGGCGGTTGGGCGTCGCGGCCCTGGCCGTCGCCGCGCTCGCCGGCTGCGGCGGCGGGAAGTCCGGCGGCGGGACGACCACGACGGCCGCGCCGAGCCTGTCGACGCCGGTCCTGCTCGGCACCACCCAGAACGAGGCGGTCGGGGTCACGGTCGACGGGATCCAGTGCCAGACCCAGGAGCAGGTGATCTTCCACATTCACGCCCACCTCGCGGTCTTCGTCAACGGCCGGCCGGGAGTCGTGCCCGAGGGTATCGGCATCGCCCCGCCGCGGACGGTCGAGCAGTCGGCCGACGGTCCGTTCGTCCTCGCCGGCGCCTGCTTCTACTGGCTGCACAGCCACACGGCCGACGGCGTCATCCACATCGAGTCGCCGACCCAGCGGACCTACACGCTCGGCAACTACTTCGACCTGTGGAACCAGAAGCTCAGCGCCACCCAGGTGGCGTCGGCCACCGGCCCGGTCACCGCCTACCTCGACGGCCGCCCGTTCGCCGGCGACCCGCGCACGATCCCGCTCGGCCCGCACGCCGTGATCCAGCTCGACGTCGGCACCAAGGTCCCGCCGGCGCCCTACACGTTCCCCTCGGGGCTTTGACCGGGCCTCAGCGTCCGGCCGCACGCCGGTAGCGCGCGACGGCCAGGGGGGCGAAGACGGCCAGGATGGCCACGAACGTCAAGGGAAAGACGGCGATGAAGCCGAGTGAGTTGGCCGCCTCCGGCGAGGAGACGAGCATGCCGAGCAGGGCGAAGAACCACGAGAAGGCGTAGCCGAAGAGGAGCAGGATCGCCAGGCCGGCGATGACGTGGCCGACCGGGGCGTGGAAGCTGAAGCCGATGATCAGCCCGGTGACCATGAGCACGGTCACCGACAGCAGGTTGGTCACGATGTCGGCCAGCGTCCGGCCGGCGAGCACCGCCGCGCGGGCCATCGGCCGGGACCGGAACCGGCCGCCACCGCTGCCCCGGTCACGCGGTCAGCCATGGCCCGGACGATAGAGGCTCGGCCCGCCGGCCGGCCCGTGCCACTCTTACGGGGTGACGGACACCCCCCACCGAGTGGTGGTGATCGGCTCGGGCTTCGGCGGGCTGTTCGCCACCCGTCGCCTGCGCCGCTCGCCGGTCGAGGTCACGGTCATCGACCGCGCGACCCATCACCTGTTCCAGCCCCTCCTCTACCAGGTGGCCACCGGAATCCTCTCCGACGGCGAGATCGCGCCGCCGATCCGCGACATCCTGCGCCGCCAGCGCAACGCCCGGGTCGTGCTCGGCGACGTCGAGGCGATCGACCTCGATCGCCGCACGGTGACCTCCCGGGTGGCCGGCATCGAGCTGGTCACGCCCTACGACAGCCTGATCGTCGCCGCCGGGGCCGTCGTCACCTACTTCGGCCACGACGACTACCGGCCCCACGCGCCCGGGCTGAAGACGATCGGCGACGCCCGCGAGCTGCGCAACCGCATCTTCGGGGCCTTCGAGCTGGCCGAGATCGAGCCCGACCCGGACACCAGGACGGCCCTGCTCACCTTCGTCGTGGTCGGCGGCGGCCCGACGGGCATCGAGATGGCCGGGCAGATCGCCGAGCTCGCCCACCGGACGCTCCGCTCCAACTACCGGGCGATCGACCCGGGCGCCGCCCGGATCATCCTCGTCGATGGCGCCCCCCGGATCCTGATGGGCTTCCGCCAGGACCTCGCCGCCAAGGCCGCCGGCCGCCTCGAGGCGCTCGGCGTCGAGGTCCACGTCGGCGCGCGGGTTACCAACGTCGACGCCGGCGGGATCACCATCGACGGCGCCGGCCCGGATCTCCGCCATGTCCGGGCGATGACCAAGATCTGGGCGGCCGGGGTGCGCGGTGCCCCCCTCGGACGCCTGCTGGCCGACGCCGCCGGCGTCGCCCTGGACCCCGGCGATCGGGTGCCGGTGCTGCCCGACTGCAGCCTGGCCGGACATCCTGAGGTCTTCGTGGTCGGAGACCTGATGGCCCTCGACGGCCTGCCCGGCGTCGCCGAGGTGGCGATGCAGTCGGGCCGCCATGCCGCCGGTGAGATCGTCCGCCGCCTGGCGGGCCGCGGCGAGTCGCGGCGCTTCCGCTACCACGACCTCGGCAACCTGGCTTCGATCTCCCGCTACTACGCGATCGCCGAGCTCGGCTCGGTCGGCGTCGCCGGGCTGGCGGGCTGGCTGCTCTGGCTGGTCGTCCACCTGACCTTCCTGACCGGGTTCAAGAACCGGTTCAGCGCCCTCTTTCACTGGGTCATCAGCTTCCTCGGCCGCGCCCGGGCCGAGCGGGTGATCACGATCGGCGAGGCCGCCGACCCGACCGACCCTCCCGCCCCGCTCAGGCGCCGCCGGTGACGGTGATGCCGTGGCCGACGGCGTTGGTGTGGCCGGCGCTGTCGGTGACGTAGAGGCCGACGCTGCGCACCCCCGGCGTGGTGAAGGCGTGGGTGGCGGTCGGTCCGCTGCCGTCGGGCGTGCCGTCGCCCCACTTCCAGTCGTAGGTCGAGATCGATCCGTCGGGGTCGCTGGCGTTGGCGGTGAACGTCACGGTCTGCCCGACCGTCGGCTTGAACGTGCTCGGGGTGTAGGCGACGCTCGGGAGCTCGTCGCCGACGGTGATCCCGTGCCCGACGGCCGCGGTTCGTCCGGCGCTGTCGGTCACATAGAGGCCGACGCTGTGGACGCCCTCGACGGTGAAGACGTGGGTCGCCGTCGGTCCGCTGCCGTCCGGGGTGCCGTCGCCCCACCTCCAGTCGTAGGTCGAGATCGATCCGTCGGGGTCGCTGGCGTTGGCGGTGAACGTCACCGTCTGGCCCGCCGGGGGCGTGAAGCTGCTCGGCGTGTAGGCGACGGTCGGGAGCTCGTCGCCGACCGTGATCCCGTGCCCGACGGCCGCGGTTCGACCGGCGCTGTCGGTCACGTAGAGGCCGACGCTGTGGACGCCCTCAGCGGTGAAGACGTGGGTCGCCGTCGGTCCGCTGCCGTCCGGGGTGCCGTCGCCCCACTTCCAGTCGTAGGTCGAGATCGATCCGTCGGGGTCGCTGGCGGTGGCGGTGAAGATCACCGTCTGGCCCGCCGCGGGCGTGAACGTGCTCGGCGTGTAGGCGACGGACGGCAGCTCGTCGGAGCCGACGGTGACCTGCTCGTTGGCGTCGCCGCAGGCGCCGGTGACGGGGCTGTTGGAGGCGTCACCCTCGTACTTGGCCGTGAAGCGGTAGACGCCGGCGGTGGCCGCGTTGAACGTCGGCGGCGCCGAGGTCGCCGTGGTACCGGTGAGCGAGGCGGTCACGGTCGAGAGCGGCGTGGCGCAGGCGCTGTCGCCGGGTCCGTAGATCCGGAAGGTCACCGACCCGGTGGGCGCCGGCCCACCCCCGGAGCCCGGGGCCACGGTGGCGGTGTCGCTGATCGGCGAGCCGACGGCGACGTTGGCGGCCGCGACGCGGGTCGAGATCGACGGCTGGGCCTTGACGACGACGGCCTCGTGGGCGTCGTTGCACGAGCTCGAGTGGGGGTTGTTCGCGCCGTCGCCGTTATAGGTCGCGACGAAGCGGTAGGTGCCGACCGACGGCAGCGTGAACGGCGATGACTGCGCGAAGGCGCCGTTGATCGCGGTGGTCGACGTGAACGCCGGTGCCGCGGCGCACGTGGGGTCGGAAGGCCCGTAGGCGTTGAAGGTGACGGTACCGGTCGGCGCCGGCGAGCCCGGGGACGCCGTCAGGCTCGCGAGATCGGTGACCGAGTCACCGGCCGAGGAGAACCAAGCCCACAACGAGCGCGCCCAGATGGTGTGCTGTGCTCACAGCTTTCACGGGACCCCGCAGCCGTCGAATTTGTCTTGGCCAGCGTAGCGCACACCTGGCCGCCCGCCGCCCGGCCGCTGCCCCGCGCCGTCGCCCGGGCCACAGGAAACCGCTCCCAGGAGACGAAAGGGAAGCGTATGCCCGGCCCCGCCGCAGCGGTCGCCCCGTTCGACCTGCTCGCGCACGACTTTCTCGCCTACCTCGAGTTCGAGCGGGGCCTGTCGCGCAACACGCTCGACGCCTATCGCGGCGACCTTGCCCAGTTCGCGCGCCATCTCCACGGCCGGAGCGCGGCCAGCGCCGGCCCGGCCGACGTCGCCCGGTTCCTGGGCGACCTCGGCGCCGGCCCGCGCCCCGCCTCGCCGGCCACCCTCCAGCGCAAGGCGGCGTGCCTGCGCTCGTTCTACCGCCACCTGCGCCGGCAGGGGCTCGTCGTCGGCGACCCGACGGCCGGCCTGCGCGTCCCCGACAAGGAGCCGCGGCTGCCGGCGGTGCTCACCCGGGCCGAGCTCGCCCGCCTGCTCGCCGCCCCGCGCGGCAGCGAGCCGGGTCCGCTGCGCGACCGGGCGCTGCTCGAGCTCCTGTGCGCCAGTGGGCTGCGGGCCTCCGAGGCGATCGGACTCCACGTCGCCGACCTCGACCGCCGCCGGCGGATCGTGCGCGTTCGCGGCCGCGGCGCCCGCGAGCGGGTCGTCCCCGTCGGGCGGACGCCGGCCGCCGCCCTCGGCGCCTACCTCGATTGCGGCCGGCCGGCCCTCGTCGGCCCGCGGGTCGAGCCGCACCTGTTCGTCAATCGCCGCGGCGGGCGGCTCACCCGCCAGGGGCTCTACAAGATCGTCCAGGGCCACGCCGCGCGCGCCGGCCTCGACGGCCGGATGAGCCCGAACACGCTGCGCCACACCTACGCCAGCCTCGCCCTCGCCGGCGGCGGCGATCTGCGCTCGCTCCAGGAGACGCTCGGTCACGCCGACATCGCCACGACCCAGGTCTACCGCCGGCTGCCGCTACCTTGAAGGGATGCCCGACATCGAGGATCGCGCCGACTGCGAGCGGCTCGTGCGCGCCTTCTACGGGCGCGCCCTGACCGACCCGATCATCGGCTGGATCTTCACCGACGTCGCCCGCCTCGACCTCGAGGCCCACGTCCCGACGATCGCCTCCTTCTGGGAGACGATCCTGCTCGGCGCGCGCTCCTACGCCGGCGGCGTATTCGCCCCCCACGCCGCCCTCCACGCCCGGGTGCGGCTGCGGGCCGGGCACTTCGACCGCTGGCTCGCCCTCTGGCGCGCCACCGTCGACGAGCTCTACGCCGGCGAGCGGGCCGAGCTCGCCAAGGTCCACGCGGCGCGCGTGGCCCGGGCCTTTCAGCGGCGCCTGGCCGATCTTCCGGGTCCGGCCCCGACCGCGGAGTCATCGGTGCTCGCCGTGACCTTCCACGGTCCGGCCGACTGAGCAGTCCGACCGCGGCCGCGGAAGGACGCGCCGCCTCACCGTCGAATAACCGTCGAGGCGGCCCGCGCGCGTCCTCGCGATCCGGCACCGGCGCGGGCGCCGTGAACTCGCTGGAGCACCAGCAATCCAATCGGAGGTACAGACCATGCTGTTGACCAGCGTCACCATCCAGCTCTTCCGCAACTTCGTCGAGCCGCAGACGATCCGCGTCGAAGACGATCTGACGGTCTTCGTCGGCAAGAACGAGTCGGGCAAGACGACGATCCTCAAGGCGCTGCATCAGCTCAACCCGGCCAACCCCGACGACGCGGCGTTCGACCTGCGCTCCGAGTATCCCCGCTGGCGCCTGGCCCCCGACCGCCGGCGCAACCCGAAGATCCTCGACCTCGAGCCGGTGTCGGCCGAGTTCCGGCTCGACGAGGCCGACTGCGACCACCTCGCCGCCTTCCTCCCGGCCCGGCCCGTGGCCGGCACGATGGCCACCGCGGCGCGCTCCTACGACAACGTCCCGCGGGTCGAGCTCACGGCCGCGGTCGCAGACGTGCTGGCGGCGGCGGCCGCGGCCGCCGGGCTGAGCCGCGCCGACGCCGAGCAGCTGGCGGCGGCGGCGACGCTCGAGGACGCGGCCGCGTCGGCGCGGACCCTGGCCGGCGAGGCCAAGCGGGCGCCGGGCGGCGTCACGCGGGCCAAGGCCCTGACCGGCTTCGCCGGAACCCTGGCCGCCCATGGCTACCTCGTGGGCGGCGCCGAGCTCGACGCCGCGGCGACGGCGGCGATCTGGGAGCGCCTGCCGCGCTTCTTCTACTTCTCCAACTACGCGAACCTCCCGGGCGAGTGCAACCTGACCAAGCTGGCCGGCAAGATCGCCCGCCGGGCGGCGATCACCCCCCAGGAGCGGACGGTCGTCGCCCTGCTCGCCCACGCCGGCGAGGAGCCGCGGGACTTCCTCGACGACGACTACGACAGCCGCAAGGCCGAGCTGCAGGCGGCGAGCGTCGACCTGAGCCAGCGGGCCTTCGAGTACTGGGGGCAGAACCGGGACCTGTCGGTCGTCTTCGACACCGACAACGTCCGCGTCGATCCGGCCGCCGGCTCGACCGAGCTGACCCACCGCCTGCTGAAGATCCAGCTCCGCGACGGCCGCCACGGCGGCGTCGAGACCAACTTCGAGACCCGGTCGGCCGGCTTCCGCTGGTTCTTCTCGTTCTTCGCCGCCTTCAGCGAGTTCCAGGACACCGACGAGCGGCTGATCGTCCTGCTCGACGAGCCGGGCACGAGCCTCCACGGCGACGCCCAGAGCGACTTCGTCCGGTTCGTCAGCGACGAGCTCGCCGTGGCCAAGCAGACCCTGTACACGACCCACTCCCAGCACATGGTCGACCCCACCCGGTACGAGAAGCTCCGCGCCGTCCATGACCGGGCGACCCGCACCGACCCCGACCTGGCGGTTCTCGTCACGCCCGTCGACCACACCGCCGACCGCGACACCCTCCTGCCGGTCGAGGCGGCCCTCGGCTACGCGGTCAGCCGCCACCTGTTCGCCGGCCCCGGCCAGCACCTGGCGGTGGCGCAGGCCAGCGACATGGTCTACCTCCAGCGGATGACCGAGCACCTGCTGCGGGCCGCTGACGACGCCGGCCTGAACCCGCGGCTGGCCGTGATCCCGGTCGGGGGCGCCGGCAACCTGCCGGCCTTCGTCGCCCTGATGGGCCGTCAGCGGCCGCTGTCGGCCCTGGTCGACGGGTCGCGGACCGGCGCCGCCTGGGAGCGGATCCGCAAGTCGGCCGAGGCCAACGGCGTCCCCGTGAGCTCGCTCGTGGTGTGCGCCGACGCCGACGACTCGCTGCCGCGGGCCGCCGACCTCGAGGATCTGTTCGCCCTCGGCGACTACCTGCGGCTCTACAACTGGGCGTTCGCGGCGGCGCTGACCGAACGCGACATCGCCGCCACGACCGAGCCGGTGCTGCGGCGGCTGGCCGCCGTGGTCGGCCCGTTCGACCCCGTCCGCCCGGCCCACGCCCTGACCGAGCATCGGCGGGAGTTCTTCGCCCGCGTCGACCCGGCGACGGTTGCCCGCTTCAAGGCGCTCTTCGCCCGCCTGAACGCCACGCTGCGCCCGTCGACCGCGCGCCCGGCGATCGCCGACGAGCTGAAGGCGCTGTCGGATCCCGCCCGCCGCGTCTCCGCCCGCGAGATCCGCCAGCAGCGGATCGCGCGCGAGCTGACGAGCCTCGGGGGCTGAGCCGGCGGCCGGACCACGGCTGCGGCGGGCGGCGCTTTTACCGAGATCAAGTCCGCCGCCGCGGCCGTGCGTGTCGTCGCGACCGGCGGCGCGGGACGCCCGAAGGGGGTCGCTGGGCCGTGCGCATCGGGAGACTCGGAGCGGTGCGCGAACTTCAGGTTGATGAGCTGAGGCCGCCTGGGCGCCTGCCTGGCGCGGGCCCTGGGCAGCCACCGCCGGTGGGTAGACGTATCGGAAGCCGGCCTTCAGCTCACCCGGCGGTAGCGGATGTGCGTGGCCAGCGGCGAATGCAGCACCTCGATCGGCTCCAACCCGAGGACTTCGACGCCGTCGAAGATCCGCTCGCCGGACCCGAGCAGGACGGGGGCGATGTCGAGTGTGAGCTCGTCGACGACCCCGGCGACGAGCGCCTGGCGCACGGTGGAGGCGCCCCCCGCGATGTCCACGCCGTCGTCGCCGGCCGTCTCACATGCCTGTGCGTAGGCGGCGTCGAAGCCGCCGGTGACGAAGTGGAAGGTCGTCCCGCCTTCCATCTCGATCGGCTCGCGGGCGTGATGGGTGAGCACGAACACCGGGGCGTGGTACGGCGGCTCGGGCCCCCACCAGCCGCGCCAGTCCTCCTCCCACTCGCCGCGGATCGGCCCGAACATGTTGCGGCCCATGAGGTAGGCGCCGCGCGGGCGCATGAGCCAGCCCGTCGCGGTCTCGTCGGCCTCGTTGGCGCGCTCGTCGCCGAGGTGCCAGGCGTGGAGCTCCCTTCCGCGCTTCCCGAGCGGGTGCTCGCGACTCTGGTCCGGCCCGGCGACGAAGCCGTCGAGCGAGATCGACATGTGGCAGGTGGTGTCCGGCATCCGCGACCCTTTCCAAGGTGATTGCGTTTGCAAGTAGTAGCCGCAATCTATCCGAGGCGGCGCATCGAGCTGGTCCCGCCGCTGGCCCGCCCCGGCGAGGGGGCCGGCGCCAGCGCCCCGACGACCCCGATGCTCCGCGCTCGCGCCGCAACGCTGGTCGACGGCGGCCGCGCGCGGTGGGAGGAGCTCACGGCCGAGCAGCGCAGCGCGCACCTGGGGGCGTCACGGCCGCCGTGCGGCGACCCGCCCGCGAGGCAGGGCGGTGGCGGTCGCCGCCCGCCACCGGATCAGGCGGGCAGTGGCCAGCCGGAGGACGAGCACCCCGGCTCACCTAGAATCGCGGCGGTGCGGTCACGCTGGCTTCTGCTCGTGTTGGGTTGCTCGGTGCTGGCCGGGTGCGGGAACGCCCGCACGCCGCCGCCGAACCTGTCGATCGCCCTCGCCCCGGCGGGGTTCGCCCGCCAGGCCTTCCCGACCGCCGGCGTGCGCCTGCGGGCACCGATCGACTGGCAGGTCCAGCCCGGCAGCCCGCCGCTCGTCGTCGCCGTCCGGTCGGGTTTGGCCTCGGTGGCCGTGTGGCGCTATCCCCGTACCCAGAGCCTGCCGGCCACGGACGCCAAGCTGCGGCCGACGCTGAAGCGGCTGGTGGCGATGGTCCGGGCCCGGGACGCGACCTTCGCTCTGGCCAGCGCCGGCGTGGTCACGGTCGGCGGCCGGCGGGCGCTCCAGCTCCGGGGGCTCGAGACGATCGACGGGCAGCGGCGGGAGGTGCGCTCGACCCACCTCTACGCCTACGGGGCCGAGGTCGTGGTCGACGCCTACGCTCCGCCGTCGCAGTTCCGCCAGGTGGACCGGGGTGTCTTCCATCCGCTCCTGCGCGGACTGCGACTCGGGCCGCCGGCGGCGTGACCCGCCCACCGGGCGACTGAGATGCCGGAGCTGCCCGAAGTCGAGACGATCGTCCGCCAGCTCGCCCCGCTGGTCGCCGGGACCCGTCTGCGCCGGCTCGAAGTCAACGATCCCCGCTGGTGCGCGCCCATGCCGTCGGAGGAGCTGGGCGCCGCGCTGTCCGGGCGGCGGGTCGAGCGGCTGTGGCGGCGAGGCAAGTATCTGGTGTGGGACCTCGACGGCGCGATCCATCTGGTCATGCACCTGCGGATGACCGGCACGCTGCTGTGGGAACCGGGCGGGCGCCCGGCGCACACGCGGGTCGTGCTCGACCTCGACGGCGGCCGGATCGTGTTCGTCGACCCGCGGCGCTTCGGGACCGGGACGCTCGTCCTCGGCGCGGCGGCCCTGACCGCGTTCTTCGCCGCCCGGCTCGGCGTGGAGCCGCTCGAGGCGGAGTTCACCGCCGCCCACCTGCGGTCCCTGGCCCGCGGCCGCCGGGCGCCCATCAAGGCCTTCCTGCTCGACCAGCGCAACCTGGCCGGCGTCGGCAACATCTACGCCGACGAGGCGCTCTTTCGAGCCCGGGTCCACCCGCTGCGGGCCGCCGGGACGCTGCGCCCCGGTCAGTACGCCCTGCTGCGCGACGCGGTCGTCGCCGTCCTGCGGGCGGGAATCCAGGCCCGCGGCGCGTCGATCGACGACTACCGCGACCCCGACGGCGTCCGCGGAAGCTTCCAGGACCGCTTCCTCGTGCATCGTCGGGAAGGCCTGCCGTGCCCGACGTGCGGCCGCGCCGTGCGCAAGCTGGTGGTCGGCGGCCGTGGCACCTATGTCTGCGAGGGCTGCCAGCCGCGACCGCGACCGCGCCGGCCGGCCGCCCCTAGCCCTCCTCGAAGAAGCGATCGGCCACGGGTGGGAGCGGCTGGGGATTGAGCTCGACCGCGGCGGCGGGGTCGCCGCCGGGTGGGAGCGGCTGGGGGTTGAGCTCGACCGCGTCGAGATCCGCCTGGGTCGCGGGCCGTCGTTCCACGGTCATCGTCTGCTCCTGTCCTCGATCGCCGGGTCGCGGAGATCGTAGCCCGCGCGGGAGGCGGGTCGGTGTGATCCTGGTCACACTGCGGCGCGGGCGCCGGCGCCGGTCAGGCGGCGAGGAGCTGCTCGAGCCGCCCGGAGTTGGCGGCGGCGACGACCTCGGTGTAGCCGCCGATGAGCTCGTCGCCGACGATGATCTGGGGGAAGGTCATCATCCCCGTCCGCTCGACGAGCTCGGCCCGGCCGGCCGGGTCCATCGAGAGGTTGATCTCGTCGTATTCGATGCCGCGCTTGCCGAGCAGGGCCTTCGCCATGCGACAGTAGGGGCATGGCTCAGTGGTATAGACGGTGACCGTGACGTCGCTCATCGCTTCAGAAATGATAGCGCTCGCCGCTGCCGGATTTCCGGCGCGGCCGCCGGGCGGGAGCCGCCGGTGAGCGGCTCGCTGAAGACCGAGGCGGTCGTCCTGCGTTCGCTGCGCTACGGCGAGGCCGACCGCATCCTCCACCTCTACACGCCGGCCGGCGGCCGGGTCAGCGCGATTGCCAAGGGGGTTCGGCGGACGCGCAGCCGCTTCGGCGGCCGGCTCGAGCCGTTCTTCCGGGTGCGCCTCGTCCTCTACGAGGGTCGCGGCGAGCTGCTGACGGTGACCGGCGCCGAGACCGTCGACCCCCACGCCCGCCTGCGCGAGCACGCCGCCGGCCTCGACTCGGCCGCCCGGGCGTGCGACGCCGTCGGGCGGATCTTCGAGACCAGCGAGCCCCACGCCGCGGTCTACAACCTCCTCTGCAACGAGCTGGCCCTGCTCGACGCCGATCC
The DNA here is from genome assembly GCA_963795745.1 of uncultured Solirubrobacterales bacterium. Taxonomy (GTDB): domain Bacteria; phylum Actinomycetota; class Thermoleophilia; order Solirubrobacterales; family Solirubrobacteraceae; genus Palsa-513. The sequence continues at coordinate 230,398 of CAWCIT010000013.1, read as the reverse complement.
GGGGCAGGCGACACACGCCAACGCGCTCGCCTTCCGCATGAAGCTCCTCATCGCCGCCGGCCTGGCGCCGCAGCTCGCCGCCTGCGCGACCTGTGGTGCCCACGAGCACCTCATCGGCTTCTCGGCGGCGGCCGGCGGCGTGGTGTGCAGCGCCTGCGAGGCGGCGTCGTTCCCCCTCGACGAGGCCACCCACGCATTCATGACCGCCGCGGTCGGCGCCCCGCTGGCCGAGACCCCGCCCGCCTCGGCCCGGACCCTGCGCCAGGCCGAGCGGGCGATCTCCGAGATGCTCGAGCACCATGCCCACCTGCGGCTGCGCTCGGCCGGCCGGTCGTCGTGAGCGGCACGGTGCAGCCGCCGCCCGCCGAGGGCCGGCGGGAGCCGACCGGCCCGGTGGCGTCCGTCTACGCCGAGCGTCGCCGTCGCCTGGAGGGCGACTGGCTCTCGCCCCTGGCCACGCCGTCCTACCCGGCGAGCCGCGAGCACGAGGAGGAGGACTGCGGCCTGCGGACGCCGTTCCAGCGGGACCGCGACCGGATCGTCCACAGCAAGGCCTTCCGCCGCCTCAAGCACAAGACCCAGGTCTTCGTCGCGCCGCAGGGCGACCACTACCGCACGCGGCTGACGCACACGCTCGAGGTGACCCAGATCTCCCGGACCGTGGCCCGGGCCCTGCGCCTCAACGAGGACCTGGTCGAGGCGATCGGGCTGGGCCACGACCTCGGTCACCCGCCGTTCGGGCACACCGGCGAGGAGGCCCTCGACCGCTGCCTGCGGGCGCGCTTCGGCGGAGACGGCTTCCGTCACTGGGAGCACTCGCTGCGCGTCGTCGACCGTCTCGAGCGCGGGGGCGCCGGCCTGAACCTGACCGCGCCCGTGCGCGACGGCATCCTCTGCCACTCCGGCCGGGCGCCGGAGCCGGCGACGCTCGAGGGGGCGATCGTCCGTCTGACCGACCGCTTCGCCTACATCAACCACGACATCGACGACGCCCTGCGGGCGGGCGTGCTCGCCGCCGCCGACCTCCCGGCCGAGCCGATCGCCGAGCTCGGACCGACGGGGTCGCATCGGATCGACGCGCTCGTCCACGACCTCGTCGAGCACTCCGCGCGAGCCGGATCGATCGTCCAGGGCGACCGGGCGGCAGCGGCGATGGCCGAGCTGCGGTCGTTCATGTTCGAGCGCGTCTATCTCGGGATGGCCGCCCGCCGCGAGCACGCCAAGGTCGAGCGGGTGCTCGGGACACTGTTCGACCACTACTGCGACCACCCCGAGCTCCTGCCGGGGGAGGGGGCCGTCGAGCAGCGGGTGACCGACTACCTGGCCGGGATGACCGACCGCTACTGCATCGCCGCCTTCGAGGCGCTGACCGTGCCCCGGGCGTTCACCGGGCCTCCGGGCGGGGACGATTAGCGAGTGCCCCGCTACACCGCCGACTCCAAGGAGCGGGTGCGCGACGCCGTCGACATCGTCGATCTGATCGGCTCCCGGACCGAGCTGCGCCGGGCCGGCGCCGACCGCTACACCGGCCTGTGCCCGTTCCACGACGAGCGCACGCCGTCGTTCGGGGTGACCCCTTCGAAGAAGTTCTACTACTGCTTCGGGTGTCAGGCCGCCGGCGACCCGTTCACCTTCGTCCGCGAGATGGACGGTCTCGACTTCGTCGCGTCGCTCGAGTTCCTCGCCGACCGCTACGGGGTCAAGCTCGAGCTCGAGGCCGAGGATCCCCAGGCCGCCGCCCGCCGCCGTCGCCGCGAGCGGCTGCTCGATCTGCTCGAGCGGACATGTGCCTACTACGAGCGCTACCTCTGGGACTCGAAGGAGGCCGCCCGAGCACGGGAGCACCTGCTCGGACGCGGCCTCGACGAGGCGATGCTGCGGGAGTTCCGCGTCGGCTACGCGCCGAGCGCCTGGGACCGCGTGCTCGTCGCCTCCCGCCAGGGCGGGTTCAGTGAGACCGAGCTCTACGATGCCGGCCTCGTCCAGCGCTCGCGCGAGCGTCCGGGCAGCGTCTACGACCGCTTTCGCGCGCGGATCATGTTCCCGCTGGCGGACAACCGCGGCCGCGTCCTCGGCTTCGGGGCTCGCGCCATGAGCCGGGACCAGCCGGCCAAGTACATCAACACCGCCGACAACGACGTCTACCACAAGGGCCGCCACCTCTACGGACTCCACCTCGCCCGTACCGACGCGGCGAAGGCCGGGAGCGCGATCGTCTGCGAGGGCTACACCGACGTGATCGCCATGCACCAGGCCGGACAGCGCAACGCGGTCGGGCTGATGGGGACCGCCCTGACCGAGGAGCAGCTGGCCGAGCTGCGGCGTCTGGCGCCGACCGTCGCCCTCGCCCTCGACGCCGACCGCGCCGGCCAGGAGGCGATGGTCAGGGCGGCCGGGATGGCCGCGCGCCACCAGCTCGAGCTCCGGGTGATCGAGCTCCCGGCGGGCAGCGACCCGGCCGAGCTCCTCCAGCGCGACGGCGCCCCGGCGCTGGCCGCCCTCGCCGGGCGCTCGGTCGCCTTCGTGCGCTTCCGGGTCGACCGGATCCTCTCCGGCGGAGAGATCGCCAGCGCCGAGGGGCGCGACCGGATGCTCGCCGAGCTCGCCGTCGTCCTCGCCGATGTCGGGCCCGGTGCCCTGCGCCTCGAGCTCGAGCGTCTCGTCGCCTCGAAGCTCGGCCTCTCGGAGCGGATGGTCGCCCAGCTCCTGGCCGGCGGCCGGCCGCGCACCCCCGGCGCGCGCCGGGCGGCCTCGCCCGCCGGCTTCGCCCTCGACGCCCGCGATCGCTCGGAGCGGGCGTTCCTGGCCCTGTGCCTCGCCCTGCCCGACGCCGGCCGGGCGGCCCTGACCGAGCTCGACCTCACGACGGTCTTCACCGGCGAGCTCAACCGGCGGGCGGCCGTCCATCTGCTCGCCCACATCGACGCCCCGGGCGGCGCCCTCGACGACGACGCGCTCGCCGCCCTTCTGGCCGAGCTGGCCGTCCGCGCGACTGAGGTACCCGCCCAGCCGGCCCAGCTCGAGGTCGAGCAGCTCCAGCTCGAGCTGGCGGCGATCGACCGCGAGATCATCGGCGCTCGCACCGCCGGCCGCGGCGGCCAGAGCGAGCTGGCCGCCCGCCGGCGGCAGGTCAAGGCCGCCCTCGAGCGCAAGCTGACGCTCGCGCTCGAGCAGACCGCCGGGCAGCGCGAGTAGCCGGACGGCGGTTGCCGCCGGCCGGGCGGGGACCCGGCGGCCGCGGCGAGGTCCCGGCGGGCGCCCTACTATGCTGCCCCTGCCGCGCGCGGGCCGGACCGCCTTCGCGCTGCGCCTGGCGTGGACGATCCGGGGTAGCTCAATCGGCAGAGCGGCGCCCTGTTAAGGCGATTGTTGTGGGTTCGAGTCCCACCCCCGGAGTTTCCGCCCCCGGAGTTCGCGCCCCGCCCCGCCCCGCCTCGCCCCGAATCAGCCCCGACGGGACCGCTTCGCCCCCGCGTGGCCGGTCAGCCGGCCCGGGCCAGCCGCTCGACCAGCTCCGCGGCCCGGGCGCCGGCGTCGTGCTCGACCGCCCAGGCCGCGACCTCGCCGGCGGCCCGGCGGATCGCCCCGTCGGCCAGGGCGCGCGTCACGGCCAGGCGGACGGTGAGCGGCGCGACGAGGCGTCGCGGGACGCGCACGCCCACGCCGGCCCAATCGACGCGCGCGGCGTTCTCGTTCATGTCGCCGGCGGCCGGACAGGCGACGACGGCGGCGCCGCAGCTGAGCGCCCGGGCCACCGTCCCGTGGCCGCCGTGGCAGACGACGACCGCCGCCGCCGGCATCGTGCGGGCGTAGGAGAACCAGTCGACGACGTGGGCATTGGCCGGGGCGGGCAGCGGGCGCGGCGGCGGCCGGCGGTTCCAGGTCGCCAGCACCCGCACCGGCAGGCCGTCGAGGCCGTCGAGACTGGCGCGGAGCAGGCGCTGGTCGGGGTCCTGCGAGGTCGACGGCGCGACCACCACCAGCGGCGTCTCGCCGGGCGGCGGCGCCACCTCGGCCGTCGGCGGCTCCCAGAGGAGCGGTCCGACGACGTGCTCGTGCGCCGCCCACCGCCGCGGGTACTCGAGCGCCGGGAACGTCGCCACCAGGCACAGCTGGCGGCTGATGCCGCCGTGATGGTGGTCGAGCGGCCCGAGGCCCAGCCGCCGGCGGGTCTCGTTGAGCTCGGTCCGTCCGAGTTCCAGCCCGCGGGCGACCGGCCGGGCGAGCACCCGCCAGGCGGCTCGGCCCGCCGCCGTGCGCGGGAGGCGGGCGCCGATCGAGTAGACGGGGAAGCCGGCGGCGCTCTGCGGGTGCACGTGGGGGATGAGGGTGGCGACGGGGATCCGGGCGAGCTCGGCCGCCAGGGCCGGGGCGAGGGTGAGGATGTCGGCGACCACGGCGTCCGGCGCCAGCTCCGCGATCAGCGGTCCCGCTTCCCGGGCCGCGCGGACCACCGCGGCGTAGGGCTTCAGCGGCCGGCCGTCGGTGGGGAAGACCGGATACTCCGGGGCCGGGGCAAAGGCGATCCCCAAGGCCTCGACGTCGGCCGCCCAGCGCGCCCAGGTCTGGATCGTCACCTGGTGGCCGCGGGCGTGGAGCGCCCGTCCGAGGGCGATGATCGGGAAGGCGTGGCCCGGATCGCCGAAGGCGCCGAGCAGGAGGCGAAGGGGGCGCGGGCTCAGGCGGCCAGCTCGGCCAGGAGGCGCAGCTGCTCGAGCCGCTCGGGCGCCGTGAAGGCGAGCGGCATGACGCCCAGCGTCCCGACGCCGGCCTCTCGGTAGACGGCCAGGCGGTCGCGGACGTGCGCGGCCGTCCCGCACAGGCAGACGCTGTCGATCAGGGCGTCGGGCAGCGCGGCCATCGCCTCCTCCCGCCGACCCGCGAGATACAGGTCCTGCACCTCGCGGGCCGCCGCCTCGAAGCCGTAACGGACCGTCAGCTGGTTGTAGAAGTTCTGCTGGCGCGAGCCCATGCCCCCGACGTAGAGGGCGAGCAGCGGCCGCATCGCGTCGCGGCCGCGCTCGACGTCGTCGGTGATGAGGACGTTGACCGTCGGCGCCACGTCGAAGGCGTCGAGCGAGCGCCCAGACCGGGCCGCGCCCTCGGCGAGGAGGGCCCGCGACTCGCCGACGTGCTCGGGCGAGAACAGCGTCGGGATCCAGCCGTCGGCGATCTCCCCGGCGAGCGCCGTGTTCCGCGGCCCGATCGCCGCCAGATAGATGGGGATCTGCTCCTGGACCGGGGCGATCGTCAGCTTGAGCGCTTTGCCCGGCCCGCCCGGCAGCGGCAGCTCGAGCGTCTCGCCGTGGAACTCGACTCGCTCGCGCGCGAGCGCCATGCGCACCACGGCGACGTAGTCGCGCGTGCGCTGGAGTTGGTGGGCGAAGCGCTGGCCGTGCCAGCCCTCGGCCACCTGGGGTCCCGAGGACCCGATCCCGAGGCGCATACGCCCGCCCGAGAGCTGGTCGATGGTCGCGGCCGTCATGGCCGTCATCGCCGGGCTGCGACCGGGCATCTGGAAGATCGCCGACCCGAGCTTGATCTTCTGGGTCCCGGCCGCCAGCCAGCCGAGCACGCTCGCCGCATCCGATCCGTAGGCCTCGGCCGCCCAGACGGAGTCGTAGCCGAGCCGCTCCGCCTCCTGGACGATCTCCAGCTGGTCGGCCGAGGTGAGGCCGAGGCCCCAGTAGCCGATGTGGACCCCGAGCCTCATCACATGTCCTGGGACCGGCGCAGGAACTGGATCTCCGGGACGATCGCCGCCGGCGAGAGCCGCAGCAGCGCTCGCACCAGCTCGGCGATGTCAGTCGGCTGGATCATGTCCGCCGGGTCGATGTGGTCCTTGACGAAGTCGGTCATCGCCGTATCGACGAAGGCGGGGCACAGCGCGCACGACTTGATCCCGGCGGTGGCGAGCTCGCGGTTCATCGCCTGGCTGAAGGCGACGATCCCGGCCTTGGTCGCCGAGTAGACCGAGAGCCAGGGCTGACCCCGCTTGCCGGCGATCGACGCGCTGTTGACCACTAGGGCGTTGCCGTGGGCCGACCCGGCCGCCCGCAGCAGGGGCAGGCACGCGCGGTAGAAGATGACCACGCTGCGGAGGTTGACCTCCAGTTGAAGGTCGATGTGGCGGGTCGGGTAGTCGTCGATCGGGGCTCCCACCCCGACGCCGGCGTTGTTGACGAGGACGTCGAGGCGCCCATAGCGTTCCCGGTGGGCGGCGACGACCCGCTCGATCTCGGCCTCTTCGGCGAGCGATGCGGCGACCGGGTGCACGTCGAGCCCGTCCGCCCGCAGGGCGTCAGCCGCGGCCTCGAGCTTCTCGGCCCGACGCGCCACCATGGTCACGCCGTGGCCCTCCTCGGCCAGCATCCGGGCCAGGGCCAGCCCGATGCCGCTCGAGGCGCCGGTCACGAGCGCCGCCCGGTCTGCCTGCTCGACCATCCTCTTCCCTTCGTCGCCAATGAGGCCCGCGCCAATCAAAGCACGGAAGGATCGTCGATCCATAGAGTCTCGAAGATGAGAATGCGTCGCCTCGCGCCCGCCCTGCTCCTCGCCGCCACCGGCCTGACCGGCCTGACGGGATGCGGCAGCGCCGCGAGCCCGCCCGCGGCCGCCCCGGCCCGAGCGGCCGACTTCCCGGCCGCCGCCAGCCAGACGTTCAAGTCCCTGAGCCAACTCCCGCCCGGGCCGAAGCTCGCGCCCAGCGTCTCGGTGCTCCGGGTCGGCCAGAACCGCTTCGGGTTTGCCCTCTACACGCCGGCCTTCAAGCAGGTCAGCACCGCCGAGGTCGCCCTCTACACCGTCGACACCCACGGTCAGCACCTCGCCGGTCCCTACCCGGCCCACATCGAGTCTCTCGCGGTGGCCCCGCAGTACCAGAGCCAGACGGTCGCCCAGGACCCGACGGCCGCCCACAGCGTGTACGTGGCCGAGGTTCCGTTCGCCCGGCCCGGCGTCCAGAACGTCCTTGCCGTCGAGCGGATCGCCGGGCGCCTGGAATGGGGGAGCGGCGTCTCGCCCGATGTCGGCGTCCCCGGCCCGCCCGACGTCGGTCAGCCGGCGGTGCCCATCCACACGCCGACCGTTTCGCAGGTCGGCCGGGCCAACGTGTCGACGATCGACACGCGCCAGCCGCCGGCCCCCGACCTGCAGGCCGTCGACTTCGCCACCGTGCTCGGGCGAAAGCCGGTCGTGCTCCTGTTCGCCACGCCGCAGCTCTGCGCGAGCCGCGTCTGCGGGCCGGTCACCGACATCGAGGAGCAGGTCAAGTCGGAGGTCGGCGACCGCGTCGCCTTCATCCACATGGAGATCTACAATCAGAATCAGGTCAGCAAGGGCTATCGACCGCAGGTCCGGGCCTGGCGGCTGCCGACCGAGCCGTGGGCCTTCGTCATCGGCCGCGACGGACGGATCGCCGCCCGCCTCGAGGGCGCCTTCTCGGTGGCCGAGCTCCGGGCCGCCGTGGAGGCGGTTCACTAGACCCCCCGCGCCGGAGCTACCGCCTGGGGCGACGGAACGGGGTGCTCCCCGTCCCGCCGCCACCCGGCGTCAAGCTCTGGTCAGACGAGCTTGCCGGTCCTGGTGTGGACCGTCAGGTGGAGCGTCACCTTCGAGGTCACGGTCGAGGAGCTGAGCACTCCCCGGTAGTCGAACTCGATGTTCCGCGTCGTCAGGTTCGACGGCAGGATCAGCGTCAGCTTCCCGCCCGGCCGCGACTTCAGGCCGGTCTTGATCAGGTGCCGCTTGCCGTTGACGATGTGAATCACGTCGATCTTGGCGCCGACGATCGACTGCGGGTGGCTGCCGCAGGACACGATCCGCCCGCGGGTCACGTTCCGCGTCCCGTAGGTGCTCGACAGCGCGTGCTTCTTGTTGCGGTCGAAGTACATCGTCAGCCGTCCGCACGTCGCCGGCGCGCCGCTGGTCGAGCCGACGTTGCCGTTGTGGTCGCCGCCGTTGACGCCGCCCGATCCGCTGTTGGCGCCACCGCCGGTGCCGCCGATGCCGGGCGGAATGATGTACTGCATGTCCTTGTTGCAGACGTTCGCGTCGAAGCCGCCCTTGGCCTCGCCGATGATGACGTCGAGCAGCGGCGCCTGGTTGGCCGGGTTGATCACCGAGATGTGAAGCGCCCGGGTGATCAGGGACGTCGGCGTCGCGATCTGCTCATTCACCTTCAGGCTGACGACGCCGTTCAGCGGCGCGAGCAGCTGGCTGAGCCCTTGGAGCAGCCCGTCGAGCGTGATGACGCTGCCGCCGAGCGTGAGGTTCACCGCCTGGCTGGTGCCCGTCAGCTTCGGCGCGCCGTTGACGCAGGTGCCGGTGACCTTGGCGTTGGCCGCGCCGACGCCGAGCGCGACGGTGCTGGCGCCGGCCGGGAGCTGCAGGGCCAGGTTCTCGACTCCGCCGACGGCGACGATCGTCTGGTAGATCGATGCCCCGAGTGCCGGCGTGATCGACGTCGTCGCGTAGGCCGTCGGCGCGCTCAGGAAGTTCGCCGGCAGGCCCACCGGGGTGGCCAGGTTGTTGGCGCCGACCTCCGAGTTGACGCACTGCTCACGGTCGGGGTTGCCCCCGTTGCCCGTGTTCGGGCTGCCGTTCGCCACCTCCGGTTCGACCCGGTTCATGCCGGCGATCGACGCGTAGAGGGCGCTGCCGCGGCACTGCCACAGTGGCGAGCTGGTGAACGCGCTGGCCGGCGCCGTGCTGACGAGCAGGCCGCCGGCGAGCGCCGCCGTCCCGATCAGTCCGTTGCGCGCCTGGCGAAGTCGCCGCGCACGTCTCGGCGCCCGCGGGCCGAGCCCGGCATTCGAGTCATCCATCGAGTGTTCCCTTCGGTCTATGTCCTTGACGATTTCCGGACGACGCACGGAGTGGCGCCGCGCCCCTTAGCATCCTGCTGGATTCCCCGCCGCACCTCCCACCGTGCGCCTTTGCTTCGTACTTAGCTACCGCCTGCTAGGACGGAGCCACTCCGAATCATAAAGATCCTAACGCGGGGCGGCGACAATTATCTACTGCGACCCGGCCAACTCTTCGCTGCGGACAACCGGCTCGACGCGAGTGGGTCCGGGCGGTCGCTGTCACCGGTCGCCGGTGCCCGCTTCGGTTGCCGGGTCTGGAGCGCCTCCGGCAGCCGGCGCACGTCCGGTGGCGTCGCGGGCGGGCGCGGGGGCGAGGGTGCCGTCCGGCCGTTGGTCATCGAAACGTCGATCCAATCACAAGACCCGGGCGAGCCCCGGGGAGGGCACGCGAATGCGGGCGCCAGCAGCACGCTGATCGCCAACGGCCGGGGCGCCTGTCGTTTGAGCGACGGTTGGCGCGGCTGCGATGCGGGGGCGAGGGTCAAGCGACCGCATCGGGCGCCGCGATCTCGTCCAGGCGCGCCGGCATCTCGCGCGTGAGCGCGGCGCGCCGTGGCGACATCCGTCTTGTCGGTGACGGCGCGGTGGAGAACATCGGGCGCATCGCGGCCGGAGACCTTGACTTCAATCACGTGGTACGGGGCGCTCATCGTAAGGGCTCGATCCAGGCGAGGGTCTCAGATCGCCTCGCGCGTTTCCAATTGGCGAGCAACTCCGATTCGCGCAGTTGAGCCCAGACGAGAACGAGACGAAGGTCCCGCTCGGGCAGCGGCCGGCAGGAACTCCGGTCGGCGATCCGACCGCTTCGGATTGGGCCAGGCAGGGCTCGAACCTGCGACCTACCGATTATGAGTCGGCTGCTCTAACCCGCTGAGCTACTGGCCCGTCGGTCCCATGATCCCATCGCGGCGCCGTACGGCGCGTCCTCGTTGGCATGGCCGGGACCGCCGGCCGGATGCCCGCAGGGGGCGCGAGCCGCGCCGCCCGAGCATCTCCTGGTCGCCGGCGACCGGCGCCGCGTCGACTGGCCCAGCGGGCCAGGGGTCTAGGCGCTCCCGACGAGCACGCCGATGGCGAGCACGATCGTGCCGCCCAGGGTCACGACGATCAGCGACGATCGCAGCGTCACGTGCAGGAAGCGGTAGCGCACCCAGGCGATCGTGAACAGCTCGACCGCGACGACGACGCCGGCGACGGCGAGGGCCTGGTTGATGTTGCTGATCAGGAAGGGCAGCGAGTGAAATATGCCCCCGAGCGCCGTCGCTCCTCCGGTGATGAAGCCCCGGACGAGCGCCGAGCCGCGGCCCGTGATCTCCCCCGTGTCGGAGAGGGCTTCGGACATGCCCATGCTCACCCCGGCCCCGAGGGCGGTGGCGATCCCGACCAGGAGCGCCGTACGCGAGCTCGTCGACACGGCCGCGGCGAAGATCGGCGCCAGCGTCGACACCGTTCCGTCGATGAGCCCGACCAGGGACGGCTGGACGATCTGGAGGACGAAATCCTCCTCCTCGCCGCCGGTCAGCCGGCGGATCAGGCGGGCGACCCGCGAATCGATCCCCGACCGTCGGCGCCGGTTCGCCCGCCCGCGGGTGCCGCCGGCGTCGCCGTCGGCACCGGCGCCGGCATTGGCGGGGGCACCGGCATCGGCACCGGCATCGGCGGGGGCACCGGCGCCGGCGCCGGCGCCGGGGGGGGCCACGGGCTCCGGGCGGGGCGCCGTCGCCGTTCCGTCGGCCGGGTCGTCGATGTTCTGGGCTCTCGCCATCCCCGCTGACAATAGCACTGAATTTCGAATAAGGGTTACCTAACAACAACACCAGGCTGCATCAGCTACAGTGTGGTAATGGCTCATGAGGTCGCCGATACCCAGCTGATCGACAAGCTGCGCGAGCGCCACCAGCGCGTCACCTCCCAGCGGCTGGTCATCTTCCGGGCCTTGAACGCCAGTCACCAGCATCTCACCGCCGAGCAGGTGCTCGACGCCGTCTCGCCCGCCCTGCCGGGCATCGCCATGCCGACGGTCTACGCCACCCTGCTCCTGCTCGAGGAGCTCGACCTCGTCCGCCGCGTGGCTACCGGCAGCGGCGCCGTCCTGTTCGACTCGCGGGTCGGTCCCCACGCCCACACCGTCTGCCGCCGGTGCGGCGCGATCGCCGACCTCGAGGCGCCCGACGCGCCGCCCGAGGCGCTCGAGCGGGCGAGCGCCGCCGGCTTCGCCCCCGATCACGCCCAGCTTCTGATCTGGGGGCTGTGCGCCGACTGCCTGGCCGCCCCGGCGAGCTGACCGCGGTCGTCCGGACGTGGACGAGTACGAGTTCCTCACCACCTGGTGCCTGGACGCGCCGATCGACCGCGTCTGGGACGTGCTCTACCAGCCGGCTCGGTATCCGGCCTGGTGGCCGGGGGTGCGGGCGGTCGACCTCGTGCGCACCGGTGACGCGACCGGCGTCGGCCAGGTCAGCCGGTTCAGCTGGCGCAGCCTGCTCCCGTACACGCTCCGCTTCGACCTGCGCGTCACGCGCGTCGAGCGTCCCTACGTGATCGAGGCAGAGGCGACCGGGGAGCTCGAGGGCCGCGGCGTCTGGCGGCTCTTCGACGGGGCGGGCACCGCCGTGGTCTACGACTGGCGGGTGCGCACCACCCAGCCGTGGATGAACCGCCTTGCCCCGGTCGCCCGCCCGGCGTTTGTCTGGAACCACGACCTCGCGATGCGCCAGGGCGGCTTCGGCCTGGCCCGCGAGCTCGGAGCCCCGCTGATCGCCCACAGCTGACCGGGCCGACCGAGGGCCTATCCTCCGGCCGGTGGATCTGACCGGAGCGACCTGTCTGGTGACCGGAGCCAACCGGGGGATCGGCGCCGCGCTCGCCGGCCGGCTCGCCCGGGAGCCGCTGGCCAAGCTCCTGCTGGGCATGCGCTCGCCGGCGGCCTACACCGCCGCCGCGCCCCCCGTCGACGGGGCGGCGGAGATCCGTCCGGTGCGCCTGGACCTCAGCTCGCGCGAGACGATCGACGCCAGCTGGGCCGGGCTCGCCGGCGAGCCGATCGACCTCCTCATCAACAACGCCGGCCAGATGACCGGCGGTCTGCTCGAGGAGCAGGAGATGGACCGCATGTACGCGATGTTCCAGGTCAACCTCGTTGCCGTCGCCCACCTCACCGCCCGCGTGCTCCCGGGGATGCTCGACCGCCGGCGGGGCAAGATCGTCAACAACGCGTCGATCAGCGGCTACGCCCACTTTCCGGCCGCCACGACCTACGCGGCGTCGAAGGCCGGCGTCGTCGCCCTGACCGAGTCGCTGCGCCGCGAGCTCAAGGGCACCGGGGTCGACACGCTGCACCTGATCACCCCGGGCGTGAACACGGGGATGCTCGACGACACCGAGGCCGTCTACGGCCGCTACATGGACACCTCCGGCTGGGAGCGCCAGGAGCCGGACGAGTGGGCCGAGAAGGTCGTCGCCGCGATCCGGGCCGACGCCCGCAAGCTCGAGCCGGGCGGCAAGATCGGCTGGGCCGTGCGGGCCGCCCGCGGCCCGGCGGGCCTGCTCGATCTGGCGAGCGACCGGATGTTCAGCCGCGAGCCGCGGCGCTGAGCACGGGCGCCGGGGCCGGGGCCGGTCGCCCGGCGTAGCCCGGCTTGGCCAGCAGGAGCTGCACGGTGCCGATCCGGCGGGCGTCGAAGCCGCCCTCGCAGTAGGCCAGGTAGAGCTCCCAGAGGCGCTGGAAGCGGCCGTCGTAGCCGAGCGCGCGGACCCGTTCGAGCTGGGTCAGGAAGTTCTCGCGCCAGCAGCGGAGCGTCCGCACGTAGTCGGCCGTCAGATCCTCGAGGTGGACGGCGCGCAGATCGGTCGCCCTGGCCACCGACCGGCTGATGACCTCGAGCGACGGCAGGCAGCCGCCCGGAAAGATGTGGGTGTTGGCGAAGCTCTTGGTCGCCTTCTCCACCTCGTAGGCGCGGTGGTCGATCGTGATCGCCTGGAGGAGCATCGCCCCGTCCGGGGCCAGGAGGGCGCCGCAGCGGGCGAAGAAGGTGTCGAAGTACTGCCAGCCGACGGCCTCGATCATCTCGATCGACACGAGCTTGTCGTAGCTGCCCTCGAGGTCGCGGTAGTCCTGCTGGAGCAGGGTGATCCGATCCTCGAGCCCCGCCGCCGCGACCCGAGCCCGGGCCAGGGCGAGCTGCTCGGCCGAGATCGTCGTCGTCGTCACCCGGCAGCCGTAGTTGGACGCCGCGTGGATCGCGAACCCGCCCCAGCCGGTCCCGATCTCGAGCACGCGGTCCTCGGGCCGCAGGTCGAGCTTGCGGCAGATGCGGTCGAGCTTGGCCACCTGGGCCTCGTGGAGCGTGGCCTCCTCCGACTCGAAGATCGCGCACGAGTACATCATCGTCTCGTCGAGCATCAGGCCGAAGAGGTCGTTGCCGAGGTCGTAGTGGGCGGAGATCTGCCGCCGGGCCCGAGCCGGCGTGTTGCGCTCGAGCCAGCGCACGCCGGCCTGGGGGACGGCCACCAGCGGGCGGAGGGCCCGCCGCCAGGCGTCGAGCTGGGGCATGTTCAACGCGGCCAGCCGAGCCAGCTCCGGCAGGTCGTCGCAGTCGAACATGCCCTCCATGTAGGCGTCGCTCAGCCCGATCGACCCCCGCAGGAGGGCCGGGTAGAAGGCGGGCGAGTGGACCTCGACCGTCACCTCGGGCCCGCCCGGTGCCGGGGCCCCGAAGCTTGTCGTCGTCCCCGGCTCGACCAGGGTCAGCGACCCGTGCCGCGTGCGCCGCAGCAGGGTGCGGACCAGCCGGCGCGCGGCCCGCTCGTTCATCCCCGGGCTCCGACCGGCGGCGTCGAGCTCGCGCCCGCCGGTGTCGGTCCCGTCGTCGTCGGGGCGAGGCCGCCCGCACCAGCGGAATCGGCCCCACCCGCGGAAGCGCCTCCACCCGCGGAACCGCCCCGACCAGCGGAACCGCACCCAGCAAAGGAATTGTCCCGACCGCCAGAACCGCCCGCGGCCGCGTGGCGCCGCGACCGCGCGGCCGCCCGGCGCCGCGCCGGCCCGGCGAGCGGGGCGCCGGTCGGGTTCGGGTGGTAGGGGGCGCCCTTGAGCTTCATCCGGGCGGCGTGCGCGTAGATGGCGGCCACGACGCGCAGGGTCAGCGCCGGATGGCGGACGAGCACGCGCGTCGAGAACGGCCGTCGCTCGAGCGACAGGGTGGCGTCGAAGACGACGGTGCCGTCGCGCCGGCTGTCGATGTGGACCTGCAGGCGCTCGCCCGGGTCGGTCAGGCGCCAGTCGTAGGTGTGGTCCATGCCCATGAACGGCGAGACGTGGAAGGCCTTCTCCAGGCGCCCGCGGACGAGGCTGCCGGCGGGCCGGTCGGGGTCGGCGCCGAGGACGTAGGCGTGACGCTCGCCCCACGGCGTGTTCGTCACCTCGGCGACAACGGCGGCGATCCGTCCGGTGCGGGCGTCGTGGCAGTAGTAGAAGCTCACCGGGTTGAAGCAATGGCCGAGGTAGCGGAGGTTGGTCAGCAGGCGGATCGGGCCGTCCGGGCGCCGGCCGGTGCGCTGGGCGACGAGCGAGCGGATCGTCTCAGCCAGGGGCTCGGTCGGGTCGCCGAGGTGGTCGGCCCGGCGAAACCAGGCCGGCGCCGGGCCGCGGGCTGACCAGAGGCGCTGGCCGTCGAGGATCTCGGGAAGCTCGTCGAGGTCGAGATAGGCCATGAACAGCGGGAAGCGCAGCTCGTGCTCGACGGCTCCGTGGCGGCGGTGGCGGATCCAGCCTTCGTAGACGCAGCTGACCGTCATCGAGCGCCGTCCAGCGCCTGGCAGGCGCGCAGGGCGGAGACGACCCCGTCCTCGTGGAAGCCCCAACCCCAGTAGGCGCCGCAGAAGTGGGTGCGTCGAGCGCCGGAGACCTCGGCCCAGCGGGCCTGGGCGGCGACGCCGGCCGCGGTGTAGACCGGGTGGGCGTAGGAGATGACCTCGATGACCTGCGCCGGGTCGATTCTGTCGGTCATGTTCAGTGATACGCAGAAGTCGTCGGCAGCGGTCAATCGCTGGAGATGATTCATGTAGTAGGTCACGGTGGTCATCGGCCGCGGCCGGGCGAAGAGGTGATAGTTCCAGGCCTGCCAGGCTGCCCGCCGGCGGGGCAGGAGCGACCGGTCGGTATGGAGGACGGCTTCGTTGCGCTGGTAGGGGAAGGCTCCGAGCAGCTCCTGCTCGAGCGGCGACGGGTCGCCGAGCGCGGCCAGCGCCTGGTCGGCGTGGCAGGCGAGGACGACGTGGTCGAAGCGCTCGGTCGTCCCGTTCGCCCGCAGGGTGACGCCCGCGTCGTCGCGGACGATCCCGCTGACCGGCGCCCCCAGACGGATGCGGTCGGCGAACGGACGGGTGAGGGCCTCGACGTAGCGGGCGGAGCCGCCGACCACCGTCTGCCACTGCGGCCGGTCGCGGAAGCCGAGCATTCCGTGATTGCGGAAGAACTCGGCCAGGAAGCGCACGGGGAAGCTCCACATCGCCGCCGGGTCGGCGGACCAGACGGCTGAGGCCTGGGGGACGATCAGGCGGTCGATGAACGCCCGCGAGTAGCCGCCGCGGTCGACCCAGTCGCCGAGCGAGGGGCCGTCCCCGCCGGCGGCGAGCAGCGCCGTCAGCTCGCGATTGAAGCGCAGGAGGTCGGCGATCATCCGCCAGAAGACGGGGTTGACGAGGTTCGCGCGCTGGCAGAAGACGCCGGTGGGCGTGCCGGCGTACTCGAAATCCATGTCCTCGGCCTTGACCGAGAAGCCCATGTGGGTCGGCTGGATCGCCACCCCGGCGTCGGCCAGCAGCCGGGTGAAGTTCGGATAGTTGCGGTCGTTGAGGACGATGAAGCCGGTGTCGATGCTCCACGTCCCGTCGGCCCGGTCGACGGTGACCGTGTTCGTGTGGCCGCCGAGACGGTCGGCCGCCTCGAACAGCACGATCTCGTGATGGCGCCGGAGTTGGTGGGCGGCGACGATCCCGGAGATCCCGCCGCCGACCACGGCGATCCTCATCGGGCCGACCGGCGCAGCGGGCGACGCAGTCGCTAGCATCGGGCGTCGCATGGGGTCGGAGGGTACTTGCGGCCCTCCGCGGCGAGTGGATCATCGGGGGTCATGGAGGAAGAGCGAGGGGAGGCGTCGAAACAACCGCTCGCTGATGAAACGGTCCGCCTCCACTCCCGCCGCACCGTCGCGCAGCGGTCCGCCGCTGCCGCAGACGCTGTCGAGCTACATCCAGTCTCGCTTCGACGAGTGCTCCCGCTCGCAGAAGGACGTCGCCCAGTACATCATCGACCACCTCGACGAGGCGGCCTTCCGCACGGCGGAGGAGCTCGCCCGCCGGGCGAACACGTCGAGCTCGACCGTGGTCCGCTTCTCGCAGGCGCTCGGGTTCGACGGCTTCCCGGAGCTGCAGCAGGCGGCGCGCGAGGAGTACCGCCGGGCCAACGCGCCGGGGCCGCGCCGCCCCGACGGAGATGCCCCGGCGCCGCTCTTCTCCCTCGACCAGACCGACTTCGAGACGGCGCTGGCCGCGGATCACGTCAACGTCGAGGAGACGGCCCGCAAGGTGTCCCGCCAGAACGTCGAGCGGGCGATCGAGTCGATCGCGGCGGCCGACCGGATCCTGATCGCCGGGACCGACCAGATGGCCTTCTTCGCCAGCTACCTGCGCCACCTGCTGATGCTGCTCGACCTGCGGGCCGAGCTCGTGGCCAGCCCGTCGCAGGAGGCGCTGAGCCGGCTGGGCCGGATCGACGGCGACACGCTGGTCATCGGCCTGAGCGCCGGCCGGCCCCACGCCCTCGTCCTGCGGGCGATGAAGCTCGCCCGCCACCGCAAGGCGCCGACGATCGCCATCACCGACGCCACCCTCTCCGAGGTGGCCAAGCTGGCGCGGATCAAGCTCTACTACTCGTCCAACAGCCCCGCCTTCGTCCGCTCCCACACGGCGCTCCTGGGCATGATCCAGGCCATCGCCTACGGCGTCTACTCCCGCGACGAGGAGCAGTACGCCGACCGTATCAAGGCTTTCCGGCTGAAGTAGGCGGAGGCCTTGGAGCGCTGGCCGCCTGAAGGGATGGCGCGCCGGGGCAGTGGGGCGAGCGGTCTGCGGCCAGCGTTCGGATAGGTCAGCGGTTGATGGTCAGCCTCGTGCGGGCGGGGGCTCCGCGTCGCCGGCCGAGTCCGTCGCGGTGCGGGAAGGGGAGCATGATTCGCCGGGGCCGCGTGCGGCCGCAGCCCGGTTCGCCGGTACGGTCACCGTCAGCCGCACTGCCGCGGCGCTGGCCCTGGCCGAGGCGGGTCTAGGCCTCGAGGATGACCGGTCGTGGGCCGGGTGCGGGCTAGACCGAGAGCCCGGGGACCGGGTCAGGTGTCTGGCGCCTCGTATCACGCGATTGTGACACCCTCGGAGCGAGATAAATGGCCCTAGGAACTGTTGCGCCGGGATGCTCGCCAGCGCAAGACACCGCGACGCACTAGGCTCGACCAGACACCGACTTCGGGCACCTCCACGGCGCGGGTAACGCAGAACCGCAACTTCCGAGATCGCGAGGTGTCTCGCATATCCTGAGGTTCATGGGCTTGCGCTAACAACGGGAGGCACGATTCATGCTGCACGGGGAGAGGGGCTACTCCGGCAGGAGAGTAAGGAGCGCCAGCGTCGCGATGGCTGTTCTGGCGTGCATCGCCGTTTCGGTGCTAGCGGTGTCGGCGGGCGCGCAGCCCGTACCCGAGCCGAAGGTCACTGTCCTTGACGGCCTCGGCCACCGGGTTACAGCGAAACCTACTGCGAGCCAATTCGTCACCCGGCTGCCGAATGGCGACACCGTGGTGGACCACGCTGACGCGCCGATCAAGGTCGCGCTCAGCGGACATCTTAAGGTCCACCTTGGGGAACGGGTCGAGATCCATACGGCCTCCGCGGCGTTATCCGTTCGTGGGGCGCTGGGGCTAGGAGAGGTTCGTAGCCCGGATCGCAGCCGCACCGTGAACGCGATCCGGCTCGACTTACGGGGTCACCGCTGGGCACTCGTTATCCCCCGCAACTCTGGGCGGGTCGACCGCCTGAGGATCGAGGTCTCCTACCACTCGGGAGGTGCTGGCTACGAGGCCGGTATCCGCCTGGTATCGCGGGGCGCGTGACCGCAAATTGACCGCTGCCCGTCTACACGCGAGGGTTGACCCTAGCAATTCAAAGCCCCTGCAACTTAGCCTTCGCGCCATGTATGCGCGGCCGTCCACCGTCCGCTCTCGTCGGGCTGCTCTGGGTTTCCGTGCTGTGCGGCATCGCAGACCTGGCCGTCGGCTTCGCATCATTGCGCCCTTGGATCGCCGGCGGAATCGCTAGCCACAGCATGAAGTTGACCGCGGCTGGAGTCGTTGCCGAGCTCGCCCTGAGCCGGTCGTGCCAGTCCATGCACCGCGGACGTTCGGCGCGACGGGCAGCCGCGCCGCGGTGGCCGCCGGCACGCGAATCCGACACTCTGACAGAAGGCCACCCCGGCGCCTTGTCCGGGCCCGGAGCCGGTCCGGCCAACTGCCGAATCGGGACGTGGCGTCGGCCGACGCAGTCGCGGTCGGCGATTCGTCCCGTGGTCTGGCCATCAGTAGCGGCTGGCGGTGGCGAGCGCCGAGAGCGCCACGAGGCCGGTTGCGAGGAGCAGCAGCGGTACGAGGCGCGCCCAGCCCCCGCGCTCGCGGGCTCTCAATCGAGCATCGAGCAGTAGGCCACTACAAATTGAGGCGGCCGCCGCGATTGACACGACGGCGGTTGCACTCGTTCGCCCTGGGAGCTGCGCCAGAAATGCGATGGTGACGGCGAGGGCGAGCGCGACGCTCCGAACAGCAAGGGAGCGCGCTGTTTGGCCCTCCGTCAGCGGACTGAGGGCCGTCAGAGGTTCTGGATGCCCGGCGGACGGGACTGCCTGAAGATCGTGGGTCGCGGGCAACGCGTGGGGGTGTTCGCAGCACAGCAGTATCCCGGGCACTGCAAGACTTCGACGAAGCGGTTCCAGCGGGGCCCTTCCGTTTGCGGGCGGGAGGCGACGCGGCTCATCGAAAGAGAGCGGTCGCTTGAACACAAGCGCAACGTTGGGCGCGGTCCCTTCGCCGCCCAGCATCGCCAACGCCGAGCCAGCGACCGATGAGTAGAGATATGCGTCGCCGACGGAGAAGCGAAGCCGCTCGTCGCCGTTGGCTACCGCCGCGTCATCGACGAGGATCGCGGCGATGTCCGCTCGATCGAGCTTCAGCGGTCGTCGCAGTGCTTGGCCGACGTCGATCGTCAACGTGTCCGTCGCGACCCCGAGGCGATTTCGTAGCCAGCCGCGCCGGATGATGTTCACGCCCCACCACAGCCCGGGGAGGCCGATGATGGCGGCCGCGGAAAGACCGAGCCTCTGTCCCGGGCTCTGCCCCGGCTGCGATGGATTGAACAGGCAGAACGCGATCCAGCCACACATCGCCACCACGAGCGCGAGTCCTGCCACGGAGGCGCCAATGCGCTGCGACCTACCGCGCCTCAGAAAGATCTCCTCGCCTGCGCTGCCCTGATGCACGTCCACAGCCTCGAATCGGCACCAATCAGCCAGGGCTTGATCGACCTTGGTCAGACGGGCGCGCCCGCGGGACCGCGAAACGCCCGGCGATCGCTGCTGCTGGCTGTCGCCTGGCGCGATGAGCGACCGCGAGGTGGCTGGCTGACGCTACGGCAACGGCTGGACGCGAGGCCGGTGGGTGCCGAGCATGGTACACGCGGTCCTCTGTTCGCACCCGACAAATCGGAGGAGCAATGACCGCCTCACCTCTTCTGGACATCGCCGGTCGGCGACGCTCACCCGCGACACTTCCGGCTACCACGCAGGGCGCCCGCCACGTAACAAAGGTCTGCGCTACCCGGCGGATCCCCCGCGGGTTGAGGAAATCGTTGCTGTGATGCGCCACGCCGGCGCTGGCCTCCACGGTGATCGGATGCGCGGCCTGGTCGTCGTTCTGTGGCGTGCCGGGCGGCGCATCGCGGAAGCTCTCGAACTCGCCGAGAGCCATCTCGACGAGCGCCGCGGAGCCCTGCTCGTGCGTCACGGCAAGGGGCGCCGCGAGGTCGGCATGGATGATTGGGGTTGGGAACAGCTGCGTCCCTGGACGGCGCAGCGCACTGCGCTTCCCGTCGGGCACCTGTCTGCATCATCGAGGGCCCCACGCGGGGACGGCCGTGGGCGCCCGGAGCTGTCCGCACGCAACTGCGACGCGTCTCCATACAGGCCGGCGTGCGGCGCCGCTTCGCCCCGCATCAACTCCGCCACGCCCACGCGGTCGAGATGGCCCGGGAGGGCGTGCCGCTGAATGTGATCCAACGCCAGCTCGGGCACACCGACCTTGGCGTCACGTCGGTCTATCTGCGCGGCATCGACAACGCCGAGATCATCGACACGATCCATGTCCGCAAGCCACCGATGATGCCCGCCAGAGCCGGCCTGCGCCCCTGACACCCAACGGGCGCCACAGT
Organism: uncultured Solirubrobacterales bacterium; assembly: GCA_963795745.1. Classification (GTDB taxonomy): domain Bacteria; phylum Actinomycetota; class Thermoleophilia; order Solirubrobacterales; family Solirubrobacteraceae; genus Palsa-513. Next base: position 210,005 of record CAWCIT010000013.1, on the reverse strand, counting down.
CGTGCTCCGGCGCAAGGACCGGGGGATCGATCCGTGCACCTCCATCGCGTTCGCTCCCAGGTGGCCCCCCGCGGAGGTCACGGCTGACCGGAAGACGCGCTACCGTCGAGGAGGAATGAGCTCGCTGAAGTTCAACGTCGTGTACGAGGACGCTGGTGAGGGCTGGGTCTACGCCCACGTCCCCGAGCTGCCGGAGGTCCATACGCAAGGCGAGAGTCTCGACCAGGCTCGCGACATGGTCCGCGACGCGATCGAGATGGTGCTCGAGGAGCGTCGCGAGCGCGGCGAGACGATTCCCCCGACCGGGTGGGCGCTCGTCGAGGCCGTCGAGATTGCTGCGTGAAGAAACGCGATCTTGAGCGCCATCCGACCGCCCAAGGATGCAGACTCGCGCGCCAAGCAGCCAAGCACGAGCTCTGGCCCCTGAGAACCCTCAGACCGGACAGCGCACGACAGTCCCCAGACATCGCGAAATCAGGACTCCGACCGCACGCGGCATCTGTCGCCAGCTTGGCGTCGCCCCGCCGCCAACGTAGCCCCCGCCGCTTGCAACGCGGTCGCTTCGCGCGACGACGAGTCGCCATTGCGTCAGGCCGGCCGCCGCGCAGTTGTTGAGCCCGACGTACTCGACCTTTACGATGTGGTCCGTTAAAGTAAAGGCCATGCCTCGGGTGTCCTCGAAGAATCAGGTCACGCTTCCCGTCGCAGCGATGCGTGCCGCCGGCCTTCGCGCCGGCGAGGAAGTCACGATCCGGCCGATCGGCGACGGCGAGCTGATAATCGCCGCCCGCAGTTCGAGGGTACGACGCCACGCCGGCATCGCCACCGGAATCTACGAGCCAGGCGAACTCGACCGACTGCGCGACGAGTGGGAGCGCTGATCCTCGACGCCGGCGTCCTGATCGGCCTTCTGGATCGCGCCGACGTCCACCACCTGCGCGCCATCGGCGATGTCGAGGCCGCCGATGCCGCCGACCGGAACCTGATCACACCGGCGAGCGCCTACAGCGAAGCGCTCGTCGCGTTCGCGCGCGCCGGCCGCTTGGCCGACGCTCGGCAGGCGATCGGCGGGATGGGCATCAGCATCGCGCCGCTTACGGCCGTGGTCGCCGAACGCGCTGCCGAACTGCGCGCCCGTCACCAGCGCCTGCGCCTCCCGGACGCGATCGTCCTCGCGTGCGCCCGCGACCTCGCCGGCGAACTCCTCACCTACGACGAACGCCTACGGCACGCCGCCCAAGAAGCCTGACCCAGGCGCTCGAACTGCCCGCTGTCGTGTCGCTTGTCCAGTGTCGCCGCGCCACGTGGGCCGCGTGCCAACGCTTGAGTTCTGGGTCTAGCCGCACCGCGTGGCTTGGACGACCTCCGGCCGGACGGACTCCGTCGCCGGCCCGATGCCTCCACGGTGCGTCGAGGCCACCGGCGGGGAGTCTCATGCGAGAGTCGCGTCCCAGTCGGTCGCCCGCCGGTCTTCCCCGAACCGAGGCCGCCGATCACGGTGGTTTCGTCCGACGAGTTGCTAGTCCACGGGCTCAGCGCTCCCTGTCCACGCCGCTGGGGTTTCCGTGCCGGGAGCGGACGGCGGGCGCTGACGAGCGTGACGGGCCGCGAGCCCGTGAGGTGGCGGAATGGGCTCTTGCGCCGGTCCCCCAGCTCTCGCTCTGTTCCGGACGACGACCCCCGTCGCGATCACGCATCGGCCCCGCGCGCCGGCAATTTCTCCGCAAACCGGCGGGTTCGGCTCGAAGCGGCCGCGGGCCGACTACCATGAACGATCTGGAAGCGACGCGGGACGGCGCGGACGGGCCAGTGGCGGGACGCTGACCTGAGTTCGCTCGGCGCGCGTCGACGCCGCGCCAGGTTCGGTCAGCGACGGCAAAGCTCGGCTCCAGACGCACCGCAGCGCACCCGCCAGAGCACGCGGGCTTTGATCGGCGACCTCATGTACATCGATGGCAGGAGACGCGAAATGTCTGTGGCGGAACTAGCGGAGCTTCAGGAGCTTGAAGAGGTCAAGGGACTGATCGCGCGCGGTCAGCAGGTCGGCGTGCTCACCTATGCCGAGATCCGCGGCGCCGTGTCGCAGTTCGACCTTGACGAGGCGGATCTCGAGGAGCTGCACGGGTTCTTCGAGCGGTCGGAGATCGAGCTGGTCGAGGAGATCGACCCGGCGACGGCGGCGGGCAGCGAGGTCGAGCGGGCGCCGGACAAGCGGGGCCGGCGCAAGGCCAAGACCGGCCTCGACCTGACGCCGGTGATGACGACCGACTCGCTGCAGCTGTTCCTCAAGGGGATCGGCAAGGTGCGCCTGCTCACCGCCCGCGAGGAGGTGGATCTGGCCAAGCGGATCGAGCGGGGCGATCTGGATGCCAAGCAGAAGATGGTCGAGTCGAACCTGCGGTTGGTGGTGTCGATCGCCAAGAACTATCGCAATCAGGGTCTGCCGTTCCTGGATCTGATTCAGGAGGGGACGCTGGGGTTGGTGCGGGCGGCGGAGAAGTTCGACTATCGCAAGGGCTTCAAGTTCTCGACCTATGCGACGTGGTGGATTCGCCAGGCGATCGCGCGGGCGTTGGCCGACAAGGCGCGGACGATCCGGATTCCGGTGCATGTGGTGGAGAAGCTGAACAAGATCGGTCGGGCGGAGCGCAAGCTGGTGACGGAGTTGGGGCGGGAGCCGACGCCGGAGGAGATCGCCGCGGTGACGGGCATCGACCCGGACGAGGTCGACTCGATCAAGCGTTCGGCCCAGGCACCGATCTCGCTGGAGAAGCCGGTGGGCGACGAGGACGGCTCGGAGTTCGGGCAGTTCATCGCCGACGAGCTGGCCGAGTCGCCGTACGAGCGGGCGGCGGAGATCCTCAGCAAGGAGGCGTTGCGCGAGGCGCTGGAGAACCTGAGCTATCGGGAGCGTCGGGTGCTCGAGTTGCGCTATGGGTTGGGGGGCGAGCATCCGCGGACGTTGGATGAGGTGGGCCGGACGTTCAACGTGACGCGCGAGCGGATCCGCCAGATCGAGAACCAGTCGCTGAAGAAGCTCCAGAGCCTCGACGTGGCGCAGAAGCTGCGTGACGCGGTCGTGGCGTGAGCCTGCCGGTCGGCGACCTCGCTGACCGCGTAGCCGATCGTCCGTCCGGCACCGGCGAGGGCGGGATCCTCGGCGAGGCGGCGCGCCGGCGCACCTTCGCGATCATCTCCCATCCGGACGCCGGCAAGACGACCCTGACCGAGAAGCTGCTCCTCTACGGGGGCGCCGTGGTCGAGGCGGGCGTCGTCCACGCGCGGCGCAACCGCCGGGCGGCGACATCCGACTGGATGGAGCTCGAGAAGGAGCGCGGCATCTCGGTCACGTCGACCGCGCTGCGCTTCCGCCACGCGAACATCGTCTTCAACCTGCTGGACACCCCGGGCCACCGCGACTTCTCCGAGGACACGCTGCGGGTGCTGGCGGCGGCAGACTGCGCGGTGATGCTGCTCGACGCGGCCAGGGGCGTCGAGGCGCAGACGCTGCGGCTGTTCGAGGTCGCCCGGGCGCGGGGGATCCCTCTGATCACCTTCGTCAACAAGTACGACCGGCCGGGCATGGAGCCGCTGGAGATGCTCGACCACATCGAGCAGACGCTCGGCCTCCAGTCAACGGCGATGACGTGGCCGGTCGGGCTTCCGGGCGACTTTCGCGGCGTGGTCGAGCGGCGGACGGGGGCCTTCCACCGCTTCACCCGGACGGCGGGCGGGGCCAGGCGGGCGGGGGAGGAGGTCCTCAGCCGAGCACAGGCGGCGGTCGCCGAGGCGGACGTCTGGCCGACGGCGGCGGACGAGCTCGACCTGCTCGACGCGGTGGGAGGCGAGCTTGACCGGGAGGCGTTCGCGGCCGGCCGGTGCACACCGGTGTTCTTCGGATCGGCGGTGTCGAACTTCGGGGTCGAGCTCCTGCTGGAGGCCCTCGTCGAGCTGGCGCCGCCACCGACCGCCCGCCGGTCTCGCACGGGCGAGCCGCGGCCGGTCGACGCGCCGTTCTCGGGATTGATCTTCAAGGTCCAGGCCAACATGGACCCGCGCCACCGTGACCGCGTCGCGTTCCTGCGCGTGTGCTCGGGGCGCCTCGAGCGGGGCATGCGGACGGTCAACGCGCGGACGGGACGGCCGTTCGCCCTCGTCCACGCCCGCGAGGTGTTCGGCCAGGATCGGACCGTCCTCGAGGAGGCGTTTCCGGGTGACATCGTCGGCGTCGTGAACGCGACCGAGCTGCGGGTTGGCGACACGCTCTACGTCGGCGAGCACATCGAGTTCCCGCCGATCCCGACCCTGGCGCCCGAGCACTTCGTGATGGTCCGCAACCGTGACAGCAGTCGCTACAAGCAGTTCCACCGGGGGCTGGCCCAGCTCGCCGAGGAGGGCGTGGTCCACGTCCTGCGGCGGGGTGGGGCGAGCGACCCGACGCCGATCCTGGCCGGCGTCGGTCCGCTCCAGTTCGAGGTGGCAACCGACCGGCTGAGCCGGGAGTTCGGCGTCACCGTCGGCCTCGACCCGACGCCGTGGTCGATCGCCCGGCGTACGGACCGGGCCGGGGCGGAGGTCGTGCGGCAGAGTCGGTACGCCGAGGTCATGGTGCGCACGGACGGGACCGAGCTCGTCCTGTTCACGAGCGACTTCATGCTCGACCGCTTCGTCCGCGACCACCCTGATGTCTTGCTCGAGCGGCTGCTGACCCGCTGAGGATGTCTAGGGTCGAGTCGGTCGGACGCTGATGAAGACGGCGGCCACCGCGCTGAAGATCCAGCCGAAGACGAGCCCGCCGACGAGATAGCCGGCGATGCTTCGGCCGCGCCGGGCGGCGAGCCGGGCGACAAGGTAGGCCGGAGCGAACCAGACGACGACGACGACGGGAGAAGGACGATGTGCAGGGGATTGTCAAGTCCCACGCCCGGAGCGTACGTCCACCGGGGGGCGCGTAAACTTGGGTGAAGCGATGCACGACGAGGCGACATTCCGCGTCAAGGCCGGCCTGGCCGAGATGCTCAAGGGCGGCGTGATCATGGACGTCGTCGACGCCGCCCAGGCCGAGATCGCCGAGGCGGCGGGAGCGTGCGCGGTGATGGCGCTCGAGCGCGTGCCGTCGGACATCCGCAGGGACGGCGGCGTGGCCCGGATGTCGGATCCGTCGATGATCCGGTCGATTCAGGACGCGGTGAGCATCCCGGTCATGGCGAAGGCGCGGATCGGCCACTTCGTCGAGGCCCAGGTGCTCGAGGCGCTCGAGGTCGACTACATCGACGAATCCGAGGTCCTGACTCCGGCCGACCAAAGCAACCACATAGACAAGTCGGAGTTCAACGTGCCGTTCGTCTGCGGGGCGACCAACCTCGGTGAGGCGCTGCGGCGGGTCGGCGAGGGCGCGGCCATGATCCGCTCGAAGGGCGAGGCCGGGACGGGCGACGTGGTCGAGGCGGTCCGGCATCTGCGGTCGATCACCGGCGAGATCCGCCGCCTGCAGGCCCTCGACCCGGCCGAGCTGGCGGGTGCGGCCAAGGAGCTGGGGGCGCCGCTCGACCTGGTTCGCGGCGTTGCGCAGACGGGCTCCCTGCCGGTCGTCCTCTTCTGCGCCGGAGGGATTGCGACGCCGGCCGACGCGGCGCTGGTCATGCAGTTGGGCGCCGAGGGAGTCTTCGTTGGGTCGGGGATCTTCAAGTCCGAGGATCCGGCGCGGCGGGCGCGGGCGATCGTCGAGGCGACGACCCACTTCCGCGACCCGCAGCGAATCCTCGCGGCGTCCATGGGCCTGGGGGGGGCGATGGAGAGCCTCGAGACGCACAAGCTCGCCGGCGAGCAGTTGCTCGCCCAGCGCGGCTGGTGATCGCCGCGCGGGCCGGGGCGGCTCGTATCGGTGTGCTGGCCCTCCAGGGCGGGTTCGCCGCCCACATGCGTCTGCTGACGGACCTGGGGGCGGCGGCGCGGGAGGTCCGGGTGCCCGATGATCTCGACGGCCTCGACGGGCTCGTGCTGCCGGGCGGGGAGTCGACGACGATGACGCTCGGCATCGAGCGCGAGGGTCTGGCCGAGCCGCTGCGGGCGCTGGTGGCCACCGGCACGCCGGTGCTGGGCACGTGTGCCGGGCTGATCATGCTCGACCGCGACCACCTCGACGTGATGGACATCCGCGTCGAGCGCAACGCCTTCGGACGGCAGGTACGGAGCTTCGAGGCGGACCTGCCGGTGCGCGGCTTCGGGGCGCCGATCCGGGCGGTATTCATCCGGGCGCCGTGGATCGTCGAGCACGGGCCGGCGGTGGAGTCGCTGGCGGCGCTCGACGGCCACCTGGTCGCGGCCCGCCAGGACAACCTCCTCGCCGTGGCGTTCCATCCGGAGCTGTCCCGGGAGACCCGCCTGCACGAGTGGCTGCTGGAGCGGGCGACCGAGGGCGCTCCGGTGCACTAGTTGGGCTGGTAGCCGCCCGAGGCGGCGGGAGCGGCGCCGTTGCTTGGCGGGACGCTGGCCGCCGGGGCGGCGAGCACCCGGACGGACGGGGCTCCGCTCGGGGCGGACGGGGTGACGGTCGGAGTCGGAGCGGCGGTGGCGGCGGCCGGCGTGGTCGTGGCCCCGGTCTTCGTCGGGGCGGCCTTGGCGCCGGCGCGGGCGGCCGCCGCCGCACGCAGGCGGGCGGCGCGCCGGCGCTGGGCGTTGCGGACCCGGATGCGATGGATCTCGGCCGGCGTGCGGGTCGGGACGGTCGTCGTCGTGCCGAAGGACGGCGTACCCTGGGCCGAGCTGGCCGGCGGGTGGGAGGGGGAGGAGCCGAAGACGCCGGCGATGGCAAGGACGATGAGCAGGGCGACCACGACGACGACGACCGGGGCGAGCACGCGGACGCCGGCGCTCCGGGCTGCCGCCCGGGGTGCGCGGCTCGGCCGCAGGGTGGGCTTGCGGCGGCGGGGGGGAGCAGCGGGCGCCTCGGCCGCGGCGTAGCCGAGGGCGGCGGCGATCTGGTCGACGGGGATCACCCCGGTGGCTTCGTCGACCGCGGGCGGGCGAGGATGCTCCGGGCTCGCGGCGGCCCGCGCCGCTCGGGCCCCGACGGGCAGGCGCGGGCGGCCGGTCCCGCCCCGGCCCAGGGTCGGGCGCCGGCGCCGGCGCCGGCCGGCTCGGTCGCCGGGTGCCGCCGCCGCGTCCGGATCGAAAGCGTCGTCGCCGGCCAGGTCGAGGTCAGCCGGCCAGGGGGGCGCCGGAGGCGGCGCGTCGAGCCCGGGGTTCGCGGCGGGAGCGGGGGCGGCGGGCACGGTCGAAGCCGGGGGGACCGGGGTGGCGGCGCCGGGGTCGGGCGGCATCGGTGCCGCCCGTGGCCTGGGGATCGGTGGGGCGGCCGTCCCGGCCGGGTCCGGGCCGGTGGGCAGCGTCATGGCGGCCGTGGCCTGCGCATCGGCGGGGGGCCGCACCGGCGCGGCCGTGCTGGAGTCGGTCGGGGGGGTCGTGGCGGCGGCGGCGCGGGGGTCGGTTGGGGGGGTCGTGGCGGCGGCGGCGCGGGGTCCGGTTGGGGGGGTCGTGGCGGCGGCGGCGCGGGGTCCGGTTGGGGGGGTCATGGCGGCGGCGGCGCGGGGTCCGGTTGGGGGGGTCGTGGCGGCGGCGGCGCGGGGTCCGGTTGGGGGGGTCATGGCGGCGGCGGCGCGGGGTCCGGTTGGGGGGGTCGTGGCGGCGGCGGCGCGGGGTCCGGTTGGGGGGGTCATGGCGGCGGCGGCGCGAGGTCCGGTTGGGGGGGTCATGGCGGCGGCGGCGCGAGGTCCGGTCGGCGGGGTCATGGCGGCGGCGGCGCGGGGTCCGGTCGGCGGGGTCATGGCGGCGGTGGCGCGGGGGCCGGTCGGCGGGGTCATGGCGGCGGCGGCGCGCGGGCCGGCCGGGGAGCGGGGCGCCGGCGGTCGGGCCGGGCCGATCGGGGCGGCGTGGCGCAGCGCGACGACGATCGTCTGACGGGCAAGCGGCGTGAGCGCGCCGACCGGCGGATGGGCGTAGGCGCGCTCGGCTGCCTGCTGGGCGTGCTGGGCGCCGCGGCACGCGACGCAGCGGGCGAGGTGGCGCTTGAGGTGGTGGCGGTCGGCCGGACTGAGCGCCTGGTCGGCGGCGCCGGCGAGGAGGCGAGGCACGGCGGGGCAGAGAGGATCGTCCCGGCGGGGCGCCCCCGACGACGGATCGCCGGCGCGCTCGGACGCCGCCCGGCGCGCCTGCGACCGCAGGAGCGCGTCGGGGTTGAGGTTGAGCGGTCGGTCGGCGCTGACGGCGGCCGCCCGAAAGCCAGCGAAGGCGTCAGCCGCCGCGCCGATCGCGGCCTCGGGGCCGCAGACGGCCGCGCAGTAGGCGATGACCGAGGGACCGCGGAGATCGCACAGGGCGGCCAGGGCGTCGGCGTCCCCTTCGAGGACGCCACGGGCGCTGACCGCTGGCCGGTGGTCCGACATTCCCTGAAGCGTAGGTCAAATCCGATATTTGCCTGCGTACGGCACGTGATCGCCCGCCGCCCGCCGGCCGCGGGCACGCGCTGGCATTCGTCGGGCCCGGCAAACCGCGCCCGCCGCGGCGGCGCGCCGACCCGTCTCACAGCCCGCGCAGATCCATAGCTTGACAGGCATATAGCCAATCAGGTATATATGGTCTATGTCCGCCTTCGCCGTCTTGGCCGAGCCCCACCGCCGCCTGATCCTCGATCTCCTGCGCGGGGCGGAGCGTCCGGTCGGCGCTCTCGTCGCCGGCCTCGACCTGAGCCAGCCAGCCGTCTCCAAGCATCTGCGTGTCCTGCGCCTAGCGGGGCTCGTCGAGGTTCGAGGGGACGCGCAGCGACGCCTGTACCGCGTGCGGGCGGAGCCCCTGCGCGAGGTCGACGCCTGGCTCGAGCCCTACCGGCAGAGCTGGGCGGCCCGCCTCGACGACCTCGAGCGGCACCTCGACGAGATCGCCGACTGACGAGGTGCATGGCATGCACGGAACCCTGGAACAGACCGACGACGGCCGCTCGCGGTTGCGCTTCACCCGCCTGCTGCCTCACCCGCCCGAGAAGGTCTGGCGGGCGATCACCGAGCCCGAGCATCTGGCCCACTGGTTCCCGACGACGATCGACGGCGAGCGCATCGCCGGCGCGCGCCTGCGGTTCACGTTCCCCGGCGGCGAGGCCCCCGACTTCGACGGCGAGATGCTCGCCTTCGAGCCGCCGTCGCTGCTGGAGCTCCGTTGGGGCCCCGACGTCATCCGCCTCGAGCTTCGCCCCGTCAAGGAGGGCACCGTCCTGACCCTGCTCGACACGTTGGCCGAACCCGGCCGGGCGGCCCGTGACGGCGCGGGCTGGCACGTCTGCCTCGACGCACTCTCGGCCTGCCTGCTCGGCGTGGACGATGCCCGCGGCGCGGCGGTGGCCTGGCGCGAAGTCCATGCGACCTACGTCGAGAACTTCGGCCCCGCCGCCGCCACCGTCGGCCCGCCCGAGCGGATGCCGTGACCTCGGGCCGCCTCAGGCGCCGCGGGGGAGGAGTCGGATCCCGGCCTCGTAGGCGAAGAACTGGTCGGGGTGGCCGGTGGCGTCGAGGTGGTAGATCACCTCGAGGTCGACGCGGTCGACGCCCCGACGGGTCGGGACGGGCACGGCGAACGACCAGCGATGCCCGCCCGAACCGACCTCGGTCGCGCGGATCGTCCGGCTGCGACTCCCACCGGTCGGCCCGCGCAGGGCTCCGCCGATCGCCACCGCCGCGAGCTTGGTGTCGATGACCACCCGCTGCCCCCGACGGACGGTGAGATGCCCGCTGAGGGGGAGCGCCAGCCCGGGCGGCGAGTCGACGTGGACCACGCTCCCGCCGCCGCCCGGCAGATGAGTGATGATCTCGCCCGCGCCGGAGCTCGCGACCACGCGCTGACTCTGGGCGCGGAGCACCACCCGGGGCGCCGGATCGGTTGCCGCCCACACACCGTCGGACGCGACGACGGCCGCCGCGCCCACCGCCGCCAGGAGTGCCCCCTTGGCGCCAAGGCGCCACCCGGCCCTCGTGCTGTCGATCCCCATGACCGTTCCGCCTTTCGTTCGGCTGCTGCCCACGCGGACAGAGCGACTCCTCGGCTCAGTAACTCACGACGCCGATGGAAGTAGCGCCCGACTAGCCGCGCGCGAATCGCACCACGCCGTCGGCTTCCGTCTCGCGCACGCGCCCGTCGCCCAGGAGCACGTCGACGTGCCCGAGGACCTCCGACAGCGTCAGGTAGGCCTGGGTGACCGCCACGTTCCCCCACAGCGCCTGGGCGATCTCGTAGGCAGTCATCGACCGCTCCGCGAGCAGGTCGGCGATCTTCTGGGCCCGGCGCTCATGCAGGCGCAGCCGCTCCTCGATCAGCCGCCGGTGGTCCCGGACCGGCTCGCCGTGGCCGGCGAGGACGACGTCGATATCCATCGCCATGGTCGCCCGCAGGGAGTCGATGTAGGCGACGAGAGCCCGAGGCCGGACGGCCGCCTCGGTCGCCGAGCCGCCGAGGGGCCGCGTCAGCAGCGGGTTCGAGGAGATGTGAGCGATCAGGTGATCGCCCCCGAGGAGGATTCTTCGCTCGGCGTCCCAGAAGACCGTGTCGCTCGGGCTGTGGCCCGGCCGGTGCAGCACCTCGAGCGTCCGGTCGCGCAGCGCGAGCGTCGAACCGGCCGCCAGCGGCCGCGTCACCGTCACGCTCGATCCCCACGCCCGGTAGCTGGCCGACACGGCCCGCAATGCGTGGACGACGTCCTGCGGCAGTCCGTGGCGGAGCATGACCCGCACCGCGAAGCGATCGTCGAGCTCCATGTCCTCGCTGTAGCGCTCGAGGTAGGGGGCGAGGAGGTCGAGCGCGGCCACCTCTGCCCCCGACCGCCGGGCGATGATGGCGGCCAGGCCGATGTGGTCCATGTGCTGGTGGGTGAGGACGAGCAACTCGATGTCCTCGATCGCCCGGCCGTGGCGGCCGAGTGCCTGCTCGAGTTCGTCGAGCGCCTGGCCCGAGTTCGGCCCGGCGTCGACCAAGGTCAGCGGATCGTCCTCGATCAGGTAGAGGTTGACCCGGCCGACGGCGAACGGCGTCGGAATCGGCAGGCAGCGAATGCCCTCGAGGTCGGCGTCCACCGGCGGGATCACGCCATCACCCCCGGATCAGCGCGAGCACCTCGTCGCGGCGCCGCTCCATGTCCTCGCGCGAGACGAGTGACTCCAGGCACAGCCGCAGCAGCGGCTCGGTGTTCGACGGCCGGACGTTGAAGTGCCAGTCGTCGTAGTCGATCGAGATCCCGTCGAGCCGCGTCTGGCGGGCGTCGTCGTAGTGGGCGGCGATCGCCTCCATCCGCGCGGGCGGATCGGCGACCTCGCTGTTGATCTCCCCGGAGATGAAGTACCGGGCGTGGAACGGCGCCAGGAGCTCCGACAGGCGCCGGCCCGAGCTCGACACGAGCTCGAGTACGAGAAGCGCCGGCAGCGTCCCCGAGTCGGCGCAGTAGAAGTCGCGAAAGTAGTAGTGGCCCGACACCTCGCCGCCGAACAGGGACCCCTCGGCCCGCATCCGCGTCTTGAAGAAGGCGTGGCCCACGCGGTTCATCTCGGCCTTGCCGCCGGCCCGCTGCACCGTGTCGGGCACCGCCCGGCTCGCGCGTACGTCGTAGAGGACCGCCTCGCCCGGCTCGCACTTGCCCAGCAGCGACTCGGCCAGGAGCGCCGTCAGGAAGTCGCCGTCGATGAACTCGCCGGTCTCGTCGATGAAGAAGCAGCGGTCGGCGTCGCCGTCCCAGGCGATGCCCAGGTCGGCCCCCTCGGCCCGGACCCGGTCGATGATCATGCGCCGGTTCTCGGGCAGCAGCGGATTCGGCTCGTGTCCGGGGAAGCTCCCGTCGGGCGTGAAGTACGTCTCGACCAGCTCGAGGTCGAGCCCGCGCAGGAGCGGCCCGACCATCGGCCCGGCCATGCCGTTGCCGCCGTCCACCACCACCTTGAGCCGCCCGACCGCGGCTGGCTCGATGAAGCCCAGGGCCGCGGCCTGGAACTCGGCGTAGACGTCGACCTCGCTCGCGCTGCCGCCGCCCGGCGCCGGTCCGAGCCCGGCCTCGATCGTGCGGCGGATGTCCTCGATCCCGGCATCGCCCGACAGGGGGATCGCCCCCGCGCGGACGAGCTTCGCCCCGGTGTAGGCGGCCGGGTTGTGGGAGGCAGTGCACATCAGTCCGCCGTCGAGCTCGCGCGACCCGACGAGGAAGTAGAGCATCTCGGTCCCGACCTCCCCGGCGTCGATCACCTCCGCCCCCTCGGCGAGCATCCCGTCGCGGTAGCGGCCGGCCAACTCCGGCGCGGTCAGGCGCATGTCGCGCCCGAGGCCCAGGCGCAGCTCTCCGGTCGGCTTCTCGGCGAGCTCGCCGAGCACCCGCGCGAACGCCCGGCCGATCTGCTCGGCCACGTCGCCGTCGATCTGCTCGCCGTACAGGCCGCGGATGTCGTACGCCTTGAAGATGCCGGGGTCGACGCGCACGCGCCGCATCCTACGGGCCGCCCGGCCAGCCCAGGTACTCGCTGCGGCGCGCGCGGAGCACCTCGGCCATCCGGTCCAGGGTGCAGAGCGGCGATCAGGCGCTCGACGCGCGTGGTCGTGACCAGCACCTATCGCGCCGGCTCGGCCCGGGCGTTCCAGTAGGTGTGGCCGTGGCCGCGGGACGACCACCGCGCCCCGGCCGCGACGAGCACGTCCTCGTCGCCGATCCGGGCGCCCGCGAGCGGGCCGGCGAGGATCTCGTCGCCGGCCACGGTCAGTCGTCGGTACGCACCTCGGCGCCGTCCTGGGCCCAGCGGGTGTGGAAGACCCCGTCCCGGTCGACGCGGCGGTAGGTATGGGCGCCGAAGTAGTCGCGCAGGCCCTGGATCAGGCTGGCCGGCCCGCGCTCACGCCGGTAGCCGTCGTAGTAGGCGAGCGCCGAGGAGAACGCCGGGACGGGCACGCCCAGCTCGGTCGCCGCCACGATCACCCGCCGCCAGGCGTCCTGCGCCTCGGCCACCGGTCCGCGGAAGTGGTCGACCAGGAGCAGGTTCGGCGTCTGCGGGTCATGCTCGTAGGCTTCGCGGATACGGTCGAGGAAGCGCGCCCGGATGATGCAGCCGCCCCGCCAGATCGTGGCCGTGTGCCCGAGGTCGATGCTCCAGCCCTCGGCCTGCGCCGCCGCCGCCATCTGCTGGAACCCCTGGGCGTAGGCGACGATCTTGGACGCGTAGAGGGCCTGACGGATGTCGTCGACCAGCGACCGGTCGGCGTGTCCGTCCGCCCCCGGCCGCGGCCCCGCCAGCCGCCCGGCCGCGACCGCGCGCTGGTCGCGCAGGGCCGAGAGGCTGCGGGCGAAGACGGCCTCGGTGATCGCGGTCAGCGGCACGCCCAGCTCGAGCGCGTCCTGGGCCGTCCAGCGGCCGGTGCCCTTCTGCTCGGCCTGATCGACGATCACCTCGACCAGCGGCCGCCCGGTGGCCTCGTCGACCTTGCCCAGCACCTTGGCCGTGATCTCGATCAGGAAGGAGTCGAGCTCGCCGCGGTTCCATTCGGCGAAGACCTCAGCGATCTCCGCCACCTCCAGGCCGGCGCCGTGGCGCAACAGGTCGAAGGCCTCGGCGATGAGTTGGATGTCGGCGTACTCGATGCCGTTGTGGACCATCTTCACGTAGTGGCCGGCCCCGTCGGTGCTGATGTGGGCGCAGCACGGCGTCCCGTCGACCTGGGCGGCGATGGCGCTCAGCACCGGCTCGACCGTCGCATAGGCCTCGGGGTCCCCGCCGGCCATGATGCTCGGACCGTTGAGCGCGCCCTCCTCGCCGCCGGACACCCCGACCCCGAGGAAGTGGATGCCCTCCTGCTCGAGGGCGGCCGTCCGCCGCTGGGTGTCGCGATAGTGGGAGTTGCCGCCGTCGATGATGATGTCGCCGTCCTCGAGGTGAGGGACCAGTTCGGCGATCACCGCGTCGACCGGGGCGCCCGCCTTGACCATCGTCATCACCACGCGCGGCCGGCTCAGCGCGCCGACGAACTCCTCGACCGACCCCGCCCCGGTGATCTGCCCCTCCGACCCGTGGTCGGCCATGAACTGCTCGGTCTTGGCCGGCGTCCGGTTGTGCACGGCGATCGGGATGTCGTGGTGGGCGACGTTGCGGGCGAGGTTCGCCCCCATCACCGCCAGACCCGTCAAGCCGAACCGGCACTCACCGCTCATCGCCTGCCACTCCTTGGGACGCCCGAGTGGCCGCAGCCTATCCCGCATCCGGCCGGCGCGCATCCCGCCAGGCCGGCCGCGCCGGCGGGTGGCGCCCTATGCTCCGGCCGATGCCCGAACGCCCCGGCCTCCCGAGCCTCGCCGGCGCCCTCGCCGGGCCGGCTCGCCGGCTGGGGGCGGCGCTGAAGCGGCCGCCGCCGCCTCCGCCCCCCGCCGACGGCCTGGGAGTGCTCAAGCTCGCGGCCATCGACCGGGCCTGCGCCCTGGTGGCCGCGGCCAGCGTCGCCGACCTCGGCGGTGTCTGGGCCGTCGACGGCGGCTACGCCTTCCACGCCGCCCGCCGGCCCGGGGTCGACCGGGTGGCCCTGGTCGACGAGGACTTCACCCCGACGGTGACCGCGCGCGCCTCCGGCGACCCGACGGTCGAGCTGATCGGCGGCAACTTCGGCGACCCGGCGATCGCCGCCCGGGTCGGCGCCGTCGACGTCGTCCTCCTCTTCGACGTCCTCCTCCACCAGGTGCGCCCCGACTGGGACGACGTCCTTGCCCTCTACGCCCCCCGGACGCGGTGCTTCGTGATCGTCCAGCCGACCTACGCCGGCCGGGGCCCGGCCGTCCGGCTGCTCGACCTGGGGGTCGAGCGCTACCTGGCCAGCGTGCCCGACGTGCCCATCCACCACGAGGCGCTCGACCGCCTCGACGAGCTCAACGACCGCCGCCGGCGGCCCTGGCGCGACATCCACGACATCTGGCAGTGGGGCATCACCGACGCCGCGCTGCGAGCCAAGCTCGACGCGCTCGGGTTCGACGCCGCCCACCACGAGTCGCCCGGCAGCTGGCGCGGCCTCGCCGACTTCGACGACGCGGCCTACGTCTTCGTCCGTCGGGGGTAGCTGCCGCCGGTGCGGATCCTCTGCGTCGGCAGCATGTACCCGCCGCATCACCTCGGCGGCTACGAGCTGGTCTGGCAGGCGGCGGTCGACCATCTACGCTGCCGCGGCCATCGCGTCCGCGTGCTCGCCAGCGACCATCGCGAGGACGGGGCGGCCGACGGCGGCCAGGAGGACGTCCACCGCGCCTTGCGCTGGTACTGGCGCGACCACGCCTTCCCGCCCCTGGGGCCGCGCGGGGTGGTCGCGCTCGAGCGGGCGAACGCCGCCACCGTCGAGCGCCACCTCGACGAATTCGACCCCGCCGTCGTCGCCTGGTGGGCGATGGGGGGGATGTCGCTGTCGCTGCTCGAGCGCGCCCGCCGGCGGCGGCTGCCGGCCGTCGCCTTCGTGAACGACGACTGGCTGATCTACGGACCTCGGGTCGACGCCTGGATGCGCCTCGCCGGCCGGCCGGGCGTCCCGCGCCGCCTGCTCGAGCGGGCGACCGGCCTGCCGGCCCGGTTCGACCCCGGCCGCCTGGACCGCCTCGTCTTCGCCAGCGAGGCGACGCGCAGCGCCGCGCTGGCGCGGTGGCGGCTGCCGCGGACGGAGGTCGCCCACGGCGGCATCGATCCGGCCTTCCTGAGGGCAGCGGCGCCGCCGGCGGCGGCGTGGGGCTGGCGCCTGCTCTACGTCGGGCGGATCGACCCGCGCAAGGGCATCGCCAGCCTGCTCGACGCGCTCGCCGTACTACCCGGCGAGGCGACCCTGCGCATCGTCGGCGGCGGTGAGCGCACCCATCTGGACGAGCTGCGCCAGCGCGCCGACCGCCTCGGACTCGGCGGGCGCGTGACCTTCGCCGGTCAGCTCGACCGCAGCGAGCTGCCGTCGGTCTACGCCGGCGCCGACGCCGTGATCTTCCCCGTCCTCTGGGCCGAGCCCTGGGGCCTCGTCCCGCTCGAGGCCATGGCCTGCGGGCGCCCGGTCGTGGCCACCGGCACCGGCGGCTCGGCCGAGTACCTGCGCGACGGCGAAAACTGCCTGCTCTTCGCGCCGGGTGACGCCGGCCAACTCGCCGACCGCCTCATCACGCTGGCCGCCGACGCGCCGCTGCGCGCCCGCCTCCACGCCGGGGGCCGGGAGACGGCTGCCGCCAACACGGACGCCGCGTTCAACGACCGCGTCGAGGCCGTCCTCGCCGCGGTCGCCGCCGGCTGAGTCGGCCCCCCGTGGTTGCCGCCGCCGGTGGGGTCAGCGCACATTGGTCGCCGCCGCGAGCCAACGCGTCGTATCCGTGGCCGCGTCGGTCAGCTCGACCACCAGCGTCGCCTGCGGGTAGGACGTTCCAAGTAGTTCCACCATGGCGCCGGTCGCGTCGCACTTTCTGGCTCTCTACGCGCCAAATGACACTGCAAGCTCTACGGTCGCCTGAGATGCAACCATCGACGAACCTGCGCGTGGCGAAGATCGCGGGCGTGGTCGTGCCCGTGCTCGTATTCGGTGCCGCATCTCAGCTCGGCTTGTCCGATCGTTTCTCGGCTGCCGTCGCCATCTCCTGTTGGGCGGTGATCGTCGTCGGGTTCCAATACTCCCGCGTCGCGGTGCGGTCCGCGCCCGGAACCGATCTCGATCGGCGCGGCCGCCCTGCGGTAGATCGGCTGTACCGCAGTCGTGCCCACGACCCTATCTACACGCTGCTCGAATGCAGTCCATCCCAGCCGCTTCCACCGAGGGCGCGCAACGTGGTGGTCCTGGGATACGGCGTGGCGTTCGCAGCCGGCTTCTACTTCCTCCCGTACGGGCTTGTGATCGTCGGCCTCCTATTCGGGGGGTTGTATGTCCTCGCCTGGCTCGTCCCCGCCCGTGCGCGTCGCTGACACAGGCCGATCGCGGGCATCGTCGCCCGGCTACCCGGCTCGCTGCCGGTCTTCGATGTGGTGCCCGAGGTGATCCTTCAGCGCGCCGGCCCGCCGGCCCGCTCCCAGGCGGCCAGGAACGGCGGGGCGAGGGTCTGGGCGAAGGACGCCTCGGCGCTGGCCCAGACCCGGGCGCCGACGAGCGGGGCCCCGCGCGGCACCACGCGCGCCAGGCGCCGGCCGCGGCCGCGCGCCGGCGCCCGCACGGCGGCCCGGGTGAAGATCTCGTGGAAGTGGGGGGCCACGTCCGGGTAGCGGGCGACGAACGCTCGCTCCGCCGCCGCCAGGCGCTCGACCCGCCCGAGCCAGTCGTCGAGGGTCGACGCGCCGAGGTGTTCAGCCGACGCCGCCCGCCGGTAGCGGACGACCAGGCCGCCCGAATCGCGGGCCCGCCGGGCGAGGTCGAGATCCTCGTAGAGGTAGGGGAAGGCCTCCTCGTCGAAGCCGCCGAGCCGCTCGAGGAGCCCGCGCTTGAGCGAGAGGTTGGCCGTGTACATCCGCCCCCAGCCGACGTCGTCGCCGTCGCGCAGCCCGGCGAAGTCGAACTGGAGGCCGCCGTCGTCGAGCCAGCGCATGAACGGCGTGACCCGCAGCCACGACGCCCAACGGACGTCGCCGAGGACGCCCGTCCGCTCGTCGGGCTCGGCCGCGTGGGCCGCCACATGGGCGGCCACGAGGTCCGGGTCGGCGAGGATGTCGTCGTCGACGAACAGGATCACCTCGGCGGTGCTCGCCCGCCAGCCGGCGTTGCGCGCGGCCGACGCCCCCGGCCGCTCCGCGCGCAGATGGCGCCAGCCGGCCGGCGCTCCGACGGTGACCGCCCCGGCCGTCCTGGCCGGAGCCGGATCGAGGGCGTCGCTGACCACGATCACCTCGGTCCCGTCGGCGCCATGGCGGGCCAGCCGCTCCAGGGCCAGCTCGAGCTTCTCGAGGCGGCCGAGCGTCGGGATCACGACGGCGAGCCGCGGCGCCTCAGCCGCCCGCGCCACCCGCCGGCCCCCTGCGGGCGTGGTGGACCACGTGGGGGACCTTCAGCCCGTCGGTGGCCACGAGCGTGAACTTCCCGTGGCGGCGGACGTCGTCGAAGCCGGCCGTCCACAGCATCCGCCGCCAGGTGCGGGCGCTCGGCAGCCAGTAGACGACCGCCGCCTCGCGATCGGCGTGGTAGCGGGCCAGGCCGAGCGGGATGAGCTCGCAGAGGCGGTCGTACTCCTCGGCCGAGACGAACGTCCCGCCGCACAGCGCGGCGATTCGCTCGAGCGCGAGCAGCTGGTCGCGCAGGTGCATGATCACCGAGCCGCAGAAGACGAGGTCGAAGGTCCCGAGGTCCTCAGGCCGGGCGTCGTAGATCGAGCAGTCGACCCGCTCGACCCGCGAGCCGAGCAGCTCCCGGGCGAGGCGGAAGCCGGCGCCGCGCGGCTCGGAGGCGAAGGTCCGCGGCCGGCGGCGGACCGGCCAGTCGAGGTCGCGCTCGTCGTCGAGGTCGAGCGCCACCACCTCGGCCGCGCCGCGCCGCTCGAGCTCGAAGGCCCAGAACCCGTCCCACGTGCCGACGTCGAGCACGCGCATCCCGTCGAGCCGGTCCGGCAGCCCGTAGGCGTCGACGAACGGCCGCAGGTCGAACCAGCCGTCGGTCACCCGCCCGGGCGCCAGCTCGATCGAGTGGTACCACCGGCGCTCCATCGCTCGCTCGAGCAGCTCCACGGCGTTAGCGTAACGAGCGGTGGCCGACCCCCGCGATCCCCCCTACGCCCCGCGCCGGCCCGTCCCGGGACCACCGCTCCCCAGCATCGACCCCGAGCGCGAGGAGGCTGAGCTTCGCGCATACCTCGGTGGCGCCTACGACCACGCGCGGCTGGAGGACTGGCAGGGTCAGCTCGAGCGCGAGGCCGAGCGCCTCGGCGACGAGCAGGCCCTCTACCGGACCTCCGAGGCCTATCTGTACAACCTGACCGCCTTCGCCATGACCCGCACCAAGGAGCCCTACCTCCGCGACCTCGCCGCGCTCGCGCCCGCTCCGGCCCGCGTGCTCGACTACGGCTGCGGCATCGGCAGCGACGGGCTCGTCCTCGCCGGCCTCGGCTACGAAGTCGCCTTCGCCGACTTCGAGAACCCGAGCGTCCGCTACCTGCGCTGGCGCCTGGACCGGCGCGGCCTCGACGCCGCGATCCACGATCTCGACCGCGGGCCGCCGGACGGCCGCTTCGACGTCGTCTTCGCCTTCGACGTGCTCGAGCACGTCGACGACCCGTTCGGCCTGCTCGCACGCCTCGAAGGGCTGGCCGACCTCGTCGTCGTCAACTTCCTCGCCCCCGTGCCCGGCGAGACCCGTTTGCACCGCGAGCTGCCGATCGCCGCCCTGCTCGACCACGCCCGCGCCCGCGGCCTGCGCCGCTACCGCCGCTACCACGGGCGCTCGCACCTCGTCGCCTACGCGCCGGGCCGCACCGGCCCCCGCGCCCGGGCCGCCGCCGCCGGCGCCCTCGCCGCCGGGCGCCTGCGCCGATAATCCCCGCATGCCTGCCGGCCGCCCGGGCGCCAGCGTCGTCGTCCCGTTCGCCGGCCCGCAGGCCCGCCTCGAGGAGATGCTCGACCGCCTCGCCCGCCTCGCCCTGCGCCCGGGCGACGAGGTCGTCGTCGTCGACAACCGGCCCGACCCCGTCTCGCCCGGGCGGCCGCCGGCCCCCGGCGTGCGGGTCATCGGCGCCCCGGCCCGCGCCTCGTCGTGGCATGCCCGCGAGGTCGGCGCCGCCGCGACCACCGGCGACTGGGTCGTCTTCGTCGACGCCGACACCCGGCCGGTCCCCGACCTCCTCGACCGCTACCTCGATCCGGCGCCGGCCGCCGACGTCGGCATCCTCGCCGGCGGCGTGCGCGACTGGGCCGCGACCGCGGCCGCGACCCCGACCGCCTGCTCGCGCTACGTCTCGGCCCGGGCCAAGATGGATCAGGCGCAGACCCTGGCCCACCCGTATCTGCCCTACGCCCAGACCGCCAACTGTGCGGTGCGGCGGGCGGCCTTCGACGCGGTCGGCGGGTTCGCGGCGGCGGCCGGGTCGAGCGCCGCCGGCGACGCCGACCTCTGCTGGCGGATCCAGCGGGCCGGCTGGCGCCTGGAGTCGCGACCGCAGGCCGTGGTCGACCACGAGAACCGCGACCGCTTCCGCGACCTCTACCGGCAGCTCGCCCGCCACGGCGCCGGCCTCGCCTGGCTCGAGCGGCGCTACCCGGGGAGCGCCCCGCCGCCCCGGCTCCGCGACGTCGTCGGCCGGTGGCCGCACTACCTGCTGGCGGCCGCCCGGGCCGACGACCGCGACGCGGCGCTGTTCGCCCTCGCCGATCTCGCCTGCCTCTGCGCGCGCGACATCGGCCGCCTGCGCGGCCGCGATCTCTGAGCCCTATCCTCCCGAGCCTCTTATGGTCACCGCAATCTTGAACCGCCGCCGCGCGCGGGGGCTGGGCGCCGTCCTCGCCGCTGCGTGCGGGCTGGCGCTGGCCGTCGCGCTCGCCGTGGTCTCCGTCGCCGCCGCCGCCCTGCCGCCGCGGGTGACGATCGGCGTCTTCGGCGACTCGGTGGTCGAGGGCTACACGATTCCCCACTTCCTGCGCGACACCCTGGTGCCGCGCCTGGCCGTCGAGGTGCCGCGGGTCGGCGGCTTCGAGGCCGGTGCGACGGGGCTGATCCCGGCCAGCGTCTTTCGCTGGCACTTCAGCCGCTACACGGTGGCCGGGACCGAGGAGGTCCCGCGGGCCGACGCCTGGACGCTGTCCGGCTTCTCGGCCCAGTACCCGGGCCCGGACGGGCTGAGCGGCTACAGCGCCATCGCGCTCTCACCCGACGTCACCGCCTCGGCCCCGATCAAGGGCCGCCTGATCGGCGTGCTCTTCACCAAGTACTCGGGCTCCGGCGTGTTCACCGTGTTCGCCGGCGGACAGTCGTTCGCGATCGACGCCCGGTCGTCCGGGCCGCCGACGCCGACCGAGCAGTACATCACCGTCCCGGCCGGGGCCCGGACGATCACCGTGCACGGGCCGGCGACCGGCAGCCTGATCTTCGACGGCGTGATCGACCGCGCCCCGGTCGATCCCGGCCATATCGGCGTCGAGGTCGAGAACCTGGGCCACATGGGCCACCGCCTGTCCCAGGACTCGGCGCCGCGGATCATCGCCGCGCTGCTCCAGCAGCGCTTCGACATCTCCGTGTTCCTCAGCGCCTACATCTGGGAGTTCGGCGGGTCGGGGGCGGTCAACGGCTACGCCAAGGAGCTCCGGGCGCGCGTCGCCCTGGTGCGCAGCTACGGCGGCCTGTGCCTGATCGCCGACCCGTCGCCCCTGCCGCCCGAGCTCAAGCGCGTGATCCCGCGCTTCGAGGCGGTCGACCGCCAGGTGGCCGCCCAGTCCGGGTGCACCTACTTCCACGGCCTGACTCACCTCTGGAACCCCGTGACCGCCGTCCAGCGGGGGCTGACGCTGATCGACGGCGTCCACCCCCGGGGGCCCGGCTACCGCCTGATGGCCCAGGCGCTGGCGCCGGTCCTGGCCAAGATGGTGCGCGACCGCGTCCGCACCCGCGGCTACTGACCCGGTGACCGGCGCCGCCGGCGGCCCGGCCGACCTGGCCGGGCGGGTCGCCGCCCGCCAGTGGTACCACACGATCGAGCTCGCCCCCGGCGTGGTCACGCCCGGCTACTTCGACACCCGGCCGATCGTCGGGCGGCTGCCGCTCCCCGACCGGCTCGACGGGCTGCGCTGCCTGGACATCGGCACGTTCGACGGCTTCTGGGCCTTCGAGATGGAGCGCCGGGGAGCGGCCGAGGTGCTGGCCGCCGACATCCTCGACGAACGCCGCTGGGACTGGCCGGCCGTGGTCGAGCCGGCCCACTACGCGGCGATCGCCGAGCGCAAGGGTGGGGGGGACGGTTTCGAGATCGCCGCCGCCGCGCTCGGGTCGGCGGTCCGGCGCCTGGACCTCAGCGTCTACGACCTCGACCCGTCGGTCCACGGCATGTTCGACCTCGTCTACCTCGGCAGCCTCCTGCTCCACCTGCGCGACCCGATCGGCGCGCTCGAGCGGGTCCGTTCGGTGACGCGGGGCCAGCTGGTGAGCGTCGACGCCTTCTCGATCCCGCTGACCGTCCTGGCGCCCGGCCGGCCGACCCTGCGCCTCGAGGAGGGCGGCCGCCCTTACTGGCTGAAGCCGAGCCTGCGCGGCCTGCGCGAGCTGATCGCCCGGGCCGGCTTCGCGATCGAGTCGGGCCCGACGCCGTTCCTGATGCCGCCGGGCGCCGGCCATCCCCGGCCACAGCTGCGGCCCTACGCCGTCCGGACGCCGGCGGCCCGCAACATGCTGTTCTGCTCGCGCCTGGGCGACCCGCACGCCGCGGTGCTGGCCAGGCCGCTGGCCGGGGCGGCGCCGCCCCGCCGGTGAGGCGCCCGGTGCGCGCGGAGCGGTGACGCACCGACGCGCGTGGTCTAGGCTTACGGCATGACCACGCTCGTGCTCGGGGCGCTCCGCCAGAGCTCGAGGCGCTGCTCGAGCGCCGTCGCCAGGCCGGCGTGGACCGTCTCGACGAGGTCTGGCAGGGTGTCCGTCACCTGGTTCCGGGTCCGAGCCTCGAACACGCCCGGATCTCCACCGAGCTGGCGCTCGCGCTCGACGCGCCGGTGCGCGCAGCCGGACGGCTGCTCGCGATGAGTGAGTTCAACCTCGGCGAGTCCGAGCACGACTTCCGCGTGCCTGACGGGCGGCTGCCAGTGGCGGGTCGCGCCGGTCGGGCATCGGGGTGGAAGGAGGCACGAATGAGTTCCATACGGACGGGTCTGGCCGTCGCCGTCGCCGTCGCCGTCGCCGTCGTCGCTGGCGTCCTGGCCGAGAGCGGACCCGCGTCGGCCGCGGCGATCAAGCTGCCGACCGTCTCGGCGGAGATCGCCAAGCAGAAGGCACTCCAGGCGATCGCGATACCGGCCCCGCCCTGCCCGGAGAGCGGGCTCCTCCCGCAGATCCCGGGCTCGCCCGTCCAGCTCTCGAACTGCGGCCTGCCGGAGACTCCGGCCACGACGCTGCCCTTCCTCGGGCCGATGGTCTACTGGGGCGGCCATGTCCAGACCCAGCCGAAGGAGTACCTCGTCCTCTGGGGCTGGGGCCAGGCCGCAGCGTTCGCGCCGCGGGCGTGTGGCAGCCCCGTGACGATCGCCGAGGGCACGCCGTCGACGACGGCGACGCTCAAGTGCGACCCGGACGGCGCCGGTCGCTACATGGCCGACTTTCTGCGCCAGATCGGCGGGACCCAGTGGGCCCAGTCGCAGAGCCAATACTTCGAGACGGACGCCGCCGGCAGGCGGACCTACGTCGACGAGAGCGGCAACCTCCTCGCCGGTGTCTGGGTCGACGACGCCAATCCCGGCAACCTGACGGGTACGAGCGCCACGAGCCCGCCGGGTCCCGCCAACACCTACACCGACTTGGCCGGCGAGGCCCAGCGCGCCGCGCAGCACTTCGCAGTCAGCGGGTCCCAGCTCACGAACGCCAACTTCATCATCGCCCAGCCGCCGGCCTTCACCGACCCCAACGCCCTCAGCCAGGGCTACTGCGCGTTTCACGACTACACGAACTCCGCCTCGCCGGGCAACGGCTACTACAACTACCCGGGGCTGGCCCAGAACCTCAGCTACACGAACATGCCCTACGTGCTCGCCATCACGACCGGCGGCCAGAACGACTGCGGCGCAGGCTCGGTCAACGCCGGTGCCCAGGGCATGCTCGACGACTTCTCGATTGCGCTCGGGCACGAGGTCGAGGAGACGGCGACCGATCCCGGGGCCGAGGACATCGTCGGCAATCTGCTGACCGGTGGGCAGACCTACTACGGTGGCTGGTATGACGCGGTCGACGCCAACGAGAACGGCGACAAGTGCGCCTACGTCGGCACCCCGCTGACCCAGGCGCTCGGCCTCGGCGCGGTGGCCGGCGTGCCCAGGCTGCTTCCGGTGCCCGGCGCGCTCGGCGACATCCAGGGCAGCCAGGGCAGGACGTTCGCCGTCCAGTCGCTGTGGAGCAACGCCGCAGCCGCCGGCGGGGGCTACTGCGCCGGGATCGCCAGCACCGACCTGCCCGGCCCGCTGGCCGGCGAGCCCCCCTACGCCGCCGGGGCGGTGCCGGCGCCGAACCTCCCGCTCGGCCTGTAGCCGCGGCCGCCGGCCGGGTTCGCCGGCGGTGGCCTGACCCGCGCCGTCGCGGCCGCCCGGTATCGTCCTGGTGCAGCCGGGGGCCGCGCAAGGTCGTCGCGGCGAAATGACGGAGGAGAACGCGCAGTGCAGATCAAGCTTGTCTCGCTCGAGGATGGGATCACGTCGTGCGGCTTTCGCAAGATGGCGGCCTTCGCCACCCGCGTGAACCCGGACACCGAGGCCTGCTACATCTCGACCGCCCAGTACCGGAGCGTCCGCAACGCGGTCAAGGGGACGACCGGCAACAGCGGCGGGAGCTTCGGCCCGGAGCAGATCGACGAGATCGCCGGCGGCCTGGCCGGGGCCGAGTTGGTCGGTTTCTCGTCGATGACCGGATACGCCGATCTGACGCGGCGGATCATCACCCGGGTGCGCGAGATCTCGCCGCAGAGCCTCGTGATCTGGGGCGGGATCCACCCGATCATCCACCCGGAGGACGCGATCCTGGCCGACGTGGACGGGATCTGCGTGGGCGAGGGCGAGTTCGCCTTCGAGGAGTTGCTGGCCGCGCTGAGCGAGGGCCGTGACCACACGGGGACGCGGAACTTCTGGTTCAAACGGGGTGAGGAGGTCGTCAAGAACCACTTCCGCCCGCTGATGAGCGTCCCGGACATGGAGTCGCTGCCCTTCCCGCAGTACGGGCAGGGCGAGCTCATCTACCGTCCGGGCGACGGCTTCAAGCCGATGAGGACCGGTGACTTCCTGGCCAACGACGGGCTCGGCTACACGACGCTGTGGTCGATCGGCTGTCCGTTCCACTGCGAGTTCTGCGGCAACACGAAGTTCATCGCCAACGACCCGAAGTACAAGAAGATCCGCCACCCGAGCGCCGAGTACATCGTCGGCGAGGTCAAGGCGGCGCGGGCGCGCTTCCCGCACATCAGCCAGGTCTCCTTCCACGACGACAGCTTCATGGCCATCTCCTACGCCGACATCGAGCGGTTCGCCGAGCTGTGGAAGGCCGAGCTCGACATCCCGTTCGCCGTCTACGGCGTGATCCCCAACTACGTCAAGCGCGACAAGTTCGAGATCCTGACGTGGGCAGGGATGAACCGGGTGCGGATGGGGATCCAGAGCGGCAGCCAGGAGATCCTCGACTTCTATCGGCGGCCGACGCCGCCGGAGAAGATCATGGCCGCCGGCGAGGTGATCGCGTCGTTCTCGCCCAAGTACCACATCCCGCCGGCCTACGACATCATCATGGACAACCCGATCGAGACGCGCGAGAACGTGATCGAGACGCTGGAGCTGCTCTACGCGATGCCGCGTCCGTACACGCTGTTCATCTACTCCTTGCGGGTGATTCCGAACACCGGCCTCGAGCGGGCGATGCGCGAACGGGGGATCGACATCGAGGAGATCTCGGCCGCCTACCAGATGATTCCGCCGCGGGTGGCCAACCTCCTGCTCTACGTGCTCGCCCTCGGCCGCCCGCCCCGCCGGCTGTTCGACGCGCTGCTCAAGCGCGTCGAGTCGAGCGCGACCCCCCAGCCCGAGTACCCGCGGATCGGCCTTGTCCTGCGCACCCTCTACCTGGCCAAGCGGGCCTTCGACCACGCCCGCTTCATGGACTTCTCGATCACGACCGGCTGGAGCGGGTGGATCGCCTGGCGTCTGGGCATCGTGGACCTGTGGCAGCGGCGCTTGAAGAAGCGCCCGCCGCGCCCGGCGCCGCCGGTGCGCACGACGACGCCCGGGCAGTCCCGCAAGCCCAGCGCCGGCGCCGCCCCGGCCGCGCCGGCGCCGGCGTCGGCGTCGGCGTCGGTCAAGACCGGCGCCTGAGACCGCGTGAGCCCAGCCCGGATGGGCCAGGCCGACGCGGCGGCGCTCCTGTCGCTGCAGGACACCCTCTACACGTCGGCCAACCCGACCAGGCGCTGGCTGCACGTCAGCCGCCGCGACCAGATCGAGGCGGCGCTGCGCCGGGCGGCGGGCGAGCGCCGGCTGCGGCGGGTGCTCGAGGTCGGTCCGGGCAGCGGCATCTACCTGCGGCTGCTGGCTGAGCTCGCGGAGACGGTCGTGGCCAGCGACATCGAGGCTGCCTTCTTGGAGCGGGCTCGGGCGATCGCGGCCGAGGTCCCGAACCTCGAGGTGGTCCTCGACGACATGGTCCGTTCGCAGTTCGCCGACGAGACGTTCGACCTCGTGCTGTGCTCGGAGGTGATCGAGCACATCGCCGACCCGGCCGGGGCGCTGGCCTCGATCCGGCGGATCCTGCGCCCGGGCGGCGTGCTCCTGCTCTCGACGCCGCACCGCTTCAGCCCGCTCGAGCTGGCCGGGCGGGTGGCGTTCCTGCCGGGCATCGTCGACGTCGTGCGGCGCATCTACCGGGAGCCGATCCTCCCGACCGGTCACATCAGCCTGCTGAGCGCCGGCCAGGCCCGGCGGCACCTCGCGGCGGCCGGGTTCACCGTGCAGCGCAGCTGGGCGACGGGGATCTACCTGCCGGTCGTGGCCGAGCTGGCCGGCCAGGCCGGCCTGCGCCTCGAGCAGCGGCTCGAGCGGCGCTTGGCCGGCGGTCCGCTGAACGGGCTGCTCTGGACCCAGTACCACCTGGCGGTCCGGTGACCCCGACGCTGTCGATCGTCCTGCCCGCCTACAACGAGGAGCGGCGCGTCGACGCCCTCCTGGACGGTCTGCGCGCGCTGGTCGCGACCGGCCTGCCCGGCCTCGAGCTGCTCGAGGCGGTGATCGTCGACGACGGCAGCACCGACGGGACGGTCGACCGGGTGGCGGCCGAGCTCGCGACGGCGCCGTGGGTCACCCTGGTGGCCGACGGCGAACCGAATCGGGGCAAGGGCGCGGCGATCGCCCGGGGCGTGGCGGCGGCCCGGGGCGAGCTCGTCCTCCTGACGGACGTCGACCTGGCAACGCCCCTGGCCGAGGTCGACCGCCTGAAGGCCGCCCTCGACCGCGGCGCCGAGGTGGCGATCGGCTCGCGCGACGTGCCCGGGTCGGTGGTGATCGGAGCGTCGTTTCACCGCAAATTGATGGGGCGCGTCTTCAACTATGGGGTGCGCCGAGTGACCGGGCTGCCGTTTCGAGACACCCAGTGCGGCTTCAAGCTGATGCCGAGCGCGGTCGGGCGAAAGCTCCTCGGCGAGCAGGTCGTCGCCGGCTACGCGTTCGACGTCGAGCTGCTGCTGCGGGCCCGGGCCCTCGGCCTGCGCGTCGTCGAGGTGCCGATCCGCTGGACGCACCGTCCGGGGTCCAAGCTCAACCCGCTGCCGGCCGCCGTGGCCATGACTCGCGACGTGCTGCGCCTGGCGGCGGCCGACCGTCAGACGGCTCACGAGCTCGCCCAGGAACCGTGCGGCCCCTGAGCCGGACGCCCGGCCCGACCGCCCAGCACAAGTCGCCGCGAGGCGTGGCCGGCCGGCGCGGGGCCGTGGCCGGCCTGGTCCTGCTCGGGCTGGCGGCCGTCTGGCTCCTGTCGGACGCGATCCTCGGCGGGAAGATCCTCGCCCCGGGCGATCTCACCCTGTTCGCGGTGGCGCCGTTCACCAGCCACCGTCCGGCGGGTTTGCTGCGGGCGGCCAACCCGTCGCTGACCGACGTCGTCTTCGTGATCGAGCCGTATCTCCTCCATGCCCGGGAGGCGATCCGGGCTGGGGGCCTCCCGGTCTGGGATCCGTCGGTCGGCACCGGGCGGCCGCTCGGGGCCCAGGCGGCGGCCCAGCTCTTCCCGACCAGCTGGCTTGCCTACGTCCTGCCCTTCTGGCGGTCGTTGGGCTACATCGCCCTGGCCAAGCTGCTGCTGACCGCCGGGGGGACGTTCGCCTTCGCCCGAACGCTGCGGCTGCGACCGGCGGCGGCGGCGGTGGCGGCCGGGGCGTTCGCCTTCGGCACGCAGTACATCGTCTGGCTCGGGCACAGCATGACCGACGTCGTCGCCCTGATGCCATGGATGTTCCTCTTCGTCGAGCGGGTGGTGAGGCCGGGCCCGGAGGCGCCGGCGGGGCGGGGGCCGGGGCGGGGGCCGGGTCGGGCGGCGGACGCGGCGGCGCTGGGCCTGACGATCGGTCTGGCCATGTTCGGCGGCCACCCGGAGTCATGGTTCGTCGCCGGGTGTGGGGCCGGGGCCTACGCGGCGGCGCGTCTGCTCGCCGACCGCCGCCGGCAGCCGGTCGGGCGGCGCGTGCGCCTCCTGGGCGGGGCCGTGCTCCTGGCCGGGGCGGTCGGCGCGCTCTACCTGCTGCCGGCGGCCGAGCTGATCGGTCAGTCGGTGCGGGCGGGACGGGTGAGTGGGGCCGACTCGCTCCATCAGCTGGCGGTCGGCCTCGTCTTCCCCGAGTGGTGGGGGCGCCCGGACAAGCGGATCTTCGACGCGGGCGGTGGATCCGGGCTGTCGATCGCCTTTGTCGGGCGGGCCTACCTCGGGGTCCTGCCCGTCCTTCTGTGCGCCGGCATGCTGGCGGTCGGCTGGCGCCGCGCCCAGTGGTTCTTCGCGGCCACGGGCATCGCGTCGCTGGCCCTGATCGTCGACGTGCCGGGGCTCCACTGGCTGGCCACCCACGTCCCGCCGCTGTCGTTGATGGTGCTCCATTACTTCATCTGGCTGGCCGCCTTCTCGCTGGCCATGCTCGCCGGGCTCGGCCTCGACCAGCTGCTCGGGGCCTCGCGGCGCCGGCAGGTCCGGGCGCTGTGGCTGATGGCGGCGGCGGCCGCCGTGCCGGTGGCGGTCGCCGCGGCGAGCGACGGGTCGGCGCTGGCCGGATCGTGGCGGGGCGCCGTGCGCCAGCTGCCGGTCGGGGAGCTCGATCCGGGGTCAGCGACGGTGGCGGCCGCCGGATCGGTCCTGCGCTGGGTCCTGATCGCGGCGGCGATCGTCGGGGCGGGGGCGCTCGCCCTGCGCTTCGCCCGCCTGCGGGCCTGGTGTTTGGGCTTCGTGGTCGTGGTCGCCCTGGCCGACCTGGTGACCATCGACCGCGGCTATCAGCCGGCCCTGGCGGCGGGGCTCGCCGACCCGCCGGCGCCGGCCGCTCTGGCGTCGTCGCGGCCGGGGGGGCGCCTGGCCGCGCCGGGGTTCGCGCTGGCGCCCAACCTGGCCGAGCTCTACGGGCGGGCCGACGTCCGCGTCGAGGATCTGCCGGAGGTGGCGCGCTACAGCGCGGTGGTCCGGGCCCTGGGCGGCACGGTGCTGCGGGCGTTCGGCGACAGCGTGCTGGCGCCCGACCGGGCGTTCGGCGAGCCGGGCGCCACGGGGACCGCGCGCCCGCTGGTCGACCTGCTCGGGGCGACCCAGATCATCGACAGCGGCGGGGTGCCGCCGCCGGGACCGGGACTGCATGTGGTCTATGCCGCGCCGGGCGAGAGGCTGATCGACAACGCCCAGGCCGTGCCGCGGGCGTTCGCCGCCTACGCCTGGACGCCGGTCGCGGGCCTTGGGGCGGCGGTGGCGGCTCTGCGGGGGCGCAACGCCGCCGACCTCGAGCGCCGGCCGGTGATCGAGGGGGCCGGTCGGCCGGCGGCGGTCGGGCTGTTGCCGGCGGCCGGCCCGGCGCCGGCGGCCGGGCGAATCGTCGCGAGCAGCGACACGGCGGTCACCGTGTCGGTGGATCTCGCGCGGGCGGGCTACGTCGTGCTCGACGACCTGTACTACCCGGGGTGGAGCGCCCGGGTCGACGGCCGGCCGGCGCGGATCCTCGCCGCCAACGGAGCGTTTCGAGCGGTGGCCGCCGGCCCCGGTCGCCACCTCGTCCGCTTCGTCTACCGGCCGGCGAGCGTGTGGGTCGGCGGGGCGCTGACCCTGGCCGGGCTGCTCGTGGCCGCCGGGGTGATCGGGGTCGGGCGCTGGCGGCGGGATTCGGCGCCGGCGGCGTAGCGCACGGAGGTGGCGACCAGGCCGGAGTCGAGAGCCGGGGGGTGGGCTGCTGTTGCTTGGGAGGTGGGGGGCCCGTCCGGGCGGTAGGCTTGGGCTACGCGAGTTCCAGCCGGACAGCGTCTTCCCTGCGATGGGGCGTTGGTACGTCAGGGGAACGCGGGCCGCGCGGACGGGTTCTTCCGTCTTCTTCCTACGTTCGCGCGCGCCCGATTCACCCAGGGGGGAGACGGTTCAGGAGGCCGGCGATGACCGGCAGCGACCCCATTTCTCCGCGACGCGATGGATCGAAGGTCGCGGCGATCTCCAATCTCACGGTACGGCTGCTGAGCCAGTACACCGGCCGTGGCCCGACCAAGGCCCGCACCTACATCAACGAGAACCTCGTGACGATCGTCCTGCAGGACACGCTGACCAAAGCCGAGCAGACGCTGGTCGACAAGGACCGCGGCGAGCTGGTGCTGCTGACGCGTGCCACCTTTCAGGAGGTCATGGGCGACGAGCTGACGGCCGGCATCGAGGCGGTTCTCGACCGGAAGGTGATCGCGTTTCTGAGCGCCAACCACATCGACCCGGACATCGCGATCGAGTCGTTCATTCTCGCTCCCGCCGATCAGATGGCTCCCGGGCTGACCGATGGCCAGGACGTCGCCGGCGAGGCTGCGTAGCCCGCATTCTGCGGCGGCAGCCCGGGAGGCGGCCGGCTCAAGCGGTCGGGGTGGCGCACCCATCGGCTATGCTTTGCCTGAGCTCGCGTCCCCGGGGGGGGCGAGGGAAGTTTGCTTCATCGTTGGTACGGCGGAAATCGGAACGGTTTGGCGCCGGGCTATCGCACTTCGTTGGCTTCAGAAACGAGTTGCGATGTCGTCCTACATGAACTGCCCGCGATGCGGCTTGACCATTGGTCTGCGTCCACCGTTCCTCGCGTTGGACCGGTGCCCGCGCTGCCTTGCTCGGGCGGGGGCGGCGATCCCGATGTATCTCTCCGATCAGTCGCCCGCCGCGCCCGCGACACGACTTGGCAGGCCGGTGGTCGCGGCCCGTCGCGCGGTTGACGGGAGTCCCGCGGCGCGGCCGCGCTCGGCGGCGACAGGCCGGCCGCCGCCATTCGCTGGGGTGGGCGACGAGCCGCAGCGGCGCGATCCTGTGGTCCCTCTCGCCGCGGCGTTGCCTGCCGGCGGGCCGAGCGCGCCGCGCTTCGTCACCGACTGGAGCCAGTGAGGGCGAACGCCGTGCGGCCTGGCGTGCGCTCAACCGGCGTGGCGGATCCGCATCGGCAGCGGCGGCGCCTCTTGGTGCCCGTAGGGGTGTCCTCCTCGCGCTTTGACTGGCTCGAAGGAGCAACGGGCGTGCGACTCATCACCGAAGCTGGCCGCCGGGCGCGGTTGGTGAGCGTGACCGGCGCCATTGACGAGGCGTCGATCGAGGTGATCCAGATGGCCGTGCGCGAGGCGATGGACAACTCGATCAGCGTCGAACTCGATCTGCGCGACGTCTATCCGCGGGAAGCGGGGTGGAGCGCGCTGCTCGCCTGGGCGCAGGCGCGCGCCCGTGAGCGCAACGTCAAGCTGGTGATCCGCGCCGCGCGACCGTCTGCCCGGCACGCCGGCCGGTGTGAGGGGGCGCGGGGGCCCAGGACGCCCGGCCAACGGGCGGCGGGGTGCCGCGATGAGCTGCGCCCGAAGGCTCCAGGGCGATGACGATGCTCAAACCTGGCGCTGTCCAGCCCGTCGCCGATCAGGCGCGAGGCCACGGATCGGACGGGTGCGGGGAACGGGCGGGGCCGGGCGCACCTCCGGCCGCGTTTGCCGTTCGCGTCTACCCCCATCGCGAGGCGGTGTACCTCGAGGTGGTCGGCGAGCTCGACATGGCGACCACCGACACGCTCGAAGCCGAGCACGAGCAGGTAGTTGCCCGCGGCTTCCGGCACGTCGTGATCGACCTACGCGATCTCGAGTTCATCGATGCCGCCGGTTTGCGGCTGCTGCTCGCGTTGAGCGCCCGGGCGCGTGCCGATGGCCGGCGCCTCTCGATCATCCAGGGACCACCCGCCGTGCGACGCGTGTTCGAGCTCACCGGCACGCTGGCCGCGCTGTCCTTCACGCTCGCCTCTCGGTAGCCGACGGTGTGGCTGGCGCGACGAGGAACGGCCGGCGTGGCCGCTGGTCGCGCCCGCGGCGGCGGCCGGCTGGCGCGCCGCGGCCCGGGTCAGCCGCCGCCGATGCTCCAGTCGGCGTCCGGACGGGGGCGGACGCGGGCGGCGTCGGCGGTCCGCCCGGCGGCCTCGTAGGCGCTGGCCAGGTTGTTGGTGGCGCCGATCGTGTTGGCGTGGTCGGCGCCGAGGATCCGCTCGAGGTCGAGGCGCAGCGGCTCGTAGATCGCGATCGCCTGCGCCGTGCGCCCGGCCGCCAGGTAGGCGTTGGCCAGGTTGTTGCGCCCGCCGAGCGTATTCGGGTGCTCGGCGCCGAGGATCCGCTCGAGATCGGCGACGAGCGGCTCGTAGATCGCGATCGCCTCCGGGCTGCGGCCGGCGTCCTCGTAGGCGTTGGCCAGGTTGTTGCGGCTGTCGAGCGTGCTCGGGTGGTCGGCGCCGAGGCTGCGCTCGAGCTCGGCGACCAGCGGCTCGAGGATCGTGAGCGCGTCGTCGGTGCGCTCGGCGCGCTGGTAGGCGTTGGCGAGGTTGTTGCGGGTGTTCAGCGTGTGGGGATGCTCGGCGCCGAGGATCCGCTCGCGGTCGGCGAGCAGCGGCTCGTAGATGGCGATCGCCTCGACCGTCCGCCCGGCGGCCTGGTAGGCGTTGGCGAGGTTGCCGCGGCTGGCCAGGGTGTCGGGGTGCTCGGCGCCGAGGATCCGCTCGCGGTCGGCGAGCAGCGGCTCGTAGATGGCGATCGCGTCGGCCGTCCGCCCGGCTCCCTGGTAGGCGGTGGCCAGGTTGCCGCGGCTGGCCAGGGTGTCGGGGTGGGCGGGACCGAGGCGGGCTTCGAGGTCGGCGAGCAGCGGCTCGTAGATGGCGATGGCGTCGGCGGTCCGTCCGGCCGCCTGGTAGGCGTTGGCGAGGTTGCCGCGGCTGGCCAGGGTGTCGGGGTGCCCGGCGCCCAGGCGGGCCTCGAGGTCGGCGACGAGGGGCTCGTAGATGGCGATCGGCGTCGGCCGTCCGGCCGGCGGCCTGGTAGGCGTTGGCGAGGTTGCCGCGGCTGGCCAGCGTGTCGGGGTGCTCGGGGCCGAGGATCCGCTCCTGGTCGGCCAGGAGCGGCTCGTAGCTGGCGATCGCGTCGGCCGTGCGTCCGGCGGCCTGGTGGGCGCTGGCGAGGTTGCCGCGGCTGGCGAGGGTGTTCGGGTGCTCGGCGCCGAGGATCCGGTCGCGGTCGGCCAGGAGCGGCTCGTAGATCGTGATCGCGTCCGCCGTGCGTCCGGCGGCCTGGTAGGCGTTGGCCAGGTTGCTGCGCGTACGGAGTGTGCTCGGGTGCTCCGCGCCGAGGATGCGCTCGTGGTCGGCGAGCAGGGGCGTGTAGATGGCGATCGCGTCGGCGGCGCGCCCGGCGGCCTGGTAGGCGTTGGCGAGGTTGCCGCGGGTGCTGAGCGTGTTCGGGTGTTCGGGGCCGGCGCTTCGCTCCAGCGCGGCCAGGAGTGGCTCGAGGATCCGGATCGCGTCGCCGGTGCGCGCGACGGCCTGGTAGGCGTTGGCGAGGTTGCCGCGGGTCGCGAGCGTGTTCGGGTGCTCGGCGCCGAGGCTGCGGTCGAGGTCGACGAGCAGCGGCTCGTAGATCTCGATCGCCGCGGCGGGGCGTCCGGCCGCCTGGTAGGCGTTGGCGAGGTTGCCGCGGGTGCTGAGCGTGTTGGGATGCTCGGCGCCGACGCTGCGCTCGAGCGCGGCCAGCAGCGGCTCGAGGGTCCTGATCGCGTCGTCGGTGCGCCCGGCGGCCTGGTAGGCGTTGGCCAGGTTGTTGCGCGCGCTCAGCGTGTTCGGGTGCTCGGCGCCGAACGTCCGCTCCTGGTCGGCGACCAGCACCTCGAGGATCGCGATCGCGTCGAACGTGCGCCGGGCGGCTGGGTCAGGTCGCGCTGTAGCCATGGAGCTGATCGCCCTCCGACCCGTGGATGCTGGCGTTGAAGGAGATGATGAGCCGCTCCTGGTCGCCGTCGTAGGGGAGGGCCATGTGGGCGAGCCAGGACGGAAAGAGCAGGAGCTGCCCGGGTACCGGCTCGACGTCGTGGTGCGGCGGCTGGAGGTAGGCGTTGCCGACGTCGACGAACGCGCCGCCCAACGTGGCGAAGGGCGGGCCGTAGAGCCGGGTCACGCCGTTCGCCGGGCCGTAGACCGGATGGGCCACGCGCCGGGCCGCCTCGTCGACCTGCACGATGTAGACGCCCGACCACGAGCAGTTGCCGTGGGTGTGGACGTCGTGGAAGGCGCCGCCCCGGCTGTACTGGAACCACATCCCGAGGATGCCGACCTTGAGGTCGAACGCCTGTCCGGCCCACGCCTCCCGGTTCGCCGCCTGGGCGGTTTCGACCAGGCTGTTGACGATGAAGCCGATGAAGTCCTGCCACTCGGCGAGCTTGACGCGGTGGAGGAGGTCGTCATCGCTGGCGAAGAACGGCCCGAGCTCCTCGCCCCGCTGTTGCAGCTGTGCCTCCCGTCCGGCGGCGAAGGCGCCGACGAGGAGGGGGTTGAGGCGGGCGGCATCGGCGTAGCGATGCACGCCGATCGGCGTCGGCCACAGCCACTGCAATCCGGCACCCGTCGTCATCCCGCGCTCCTTGTCATCGCCTGAACCGGGCGATCGTATCCAAGCCGGCTCGTCGGCCCGGCGAGACGGCGAGCGCTACAAACCGGCGGGGTGCCGCGCGACGAAGCCGCCGGTGTCGGTCATCGTCCGCGTCCAGCGCGTCCCGTCCTGGGCCAGGGCGACGGTGTCGAAGCGCCAGCCGGCGACGACCATGAACGCGTGGCCGGCGTTGGCGTAGACGGTGATCCACTGGCCGGGGCCCGGCTGGCCCCAGCTCTCGAAGCCGGTCGAGTCCAGCGGCGAGGAGACGAGGCCGGCGGCGGCCAGGGCGTAGCTGACCGAGCCCGAACAGTCGTAGGCCTGGGCATGGAAGGAGGCGTGGCCGCCGCCGTAGAGGTAGGGCAGGCCGGCGATCGCGTTGCCGGCGGCGATCACCTCGGCCACGGCGGCCGGGGCGCCGGCCGGAGCCTGGGCCATGCCGCCGGCGTCGATCGGCAGGGTGCCGGCGACCCCGCTGCCGGCGCCGGCGCCGGTCGGCGGCGTGGCGAACGCCTGGGCCTGGGCCTGGGCGATCTGGTGGTCGAGGGTCGAGATCTGGCCGGTCACGCGGTCGAGCTGCGCCCGGACCCCGGCGCGGCCCTGGAGCAGCACGGCCTGACGGCGCAGGAGGGCGTCCTGGAAGGTCGCCGCCGTATCGCGGGCGGCGGCCGCCGCGGCCGTCAGCGTCTGATCGCGCTGCTCGATCCCCTGCAGGCGGGTCGCCTGCCTGACCACCAGGGTGCGGGCCGCCGCCGCGCCGCGGAAGACCTCGGCGTCGTGGAGGGCGACCTGCTTGAGGAAGTCGATCCGGTCGAGCAGGTCGGCGAAGCCGTGGGCGCCGAGCACGACGTTGACGATGTCGGGGGTGTTGCCCTCGTAGGTGGCGACCAGGTTGGCCGCGAGCGCCGTCGCCGCGCGGTGGAGCTTGTTCTCGAGGGCGGTCAGCCGGTCGCGGGCGGCGACGAGGCCGGACTGGACGGCGGCGAGCTCGGCCTGGCGGGCGTCGGCCGTGGCCTGGAGCGCCGCGAGCTTGACCTCGGCGGCCTGCACGCCGGCCGACGTCGCCTGGATCTGGGCGGTCTGGGCGGCGATCGCCGCGCGCAGCCGCCCGGCGGCGGCGGTATTGGAGGCGAGCCGACCCTGGAGGTCGCCGGGGGAGGAGGCGGGCGCGGCGAGCAGGCCGACCGCGGCGGCGGCGAGGCCGGCCATGAGCCTCCGGCGAACCGGGCGGCGGGGGATGGGCGTGCGGGTCGGGGAGGCGGGCAAGGGAGCCGGGGGGCGACGACGGCGCGGACCGGCCGCGCGCGGGCGGCCAGGGCGCGGACGCCCGCCGCGGACGCGGCCGGCGGCTCCGCGACGCTAACAGCCGGCGGCGCGGGTCTCCTCCGCGGCGGGGGCCGTGCAAGGGATCGTGCAACGCAGCCCGGTCGCGTGCATGCGCAGGTAGCCGCGATGGCGGTCGCGGGCGGCGGCGTAGCGGGCGGGGTGGACGCGGGCGGCGAGGACGAGCGGTCCCCAGCGAGCGAGCACGCCGGCGACGTTGATCGCCGCGACGAGCAGCGCCCGCCGCGCGCCGAAGCGGCGGCGCATCCAGGCGTAGGCCGACGCCTGGGCCCGGACCTCCCGGTCGGCGCCCCAGGCGGCGGACGTGGCCGCGCTGACCGCGTGGTGGACCACGGCGGCCGGCTCGTAGCGCGTGCTCCAGCCGGCCCGGGCCAGGCGCCAGCAGACATCGAGGTCCTCCGCGTAGAGCCACTGGTCGTCGTCGAAGCCGCCGATCTCCTCCCAGGCGTCCCGGCGGATCGCCAGGAAGGCGCCGTGGGCCCAGTCGACGGTCCGGGCGCGCTCCGGTCTCCAGCGCCCGTGGAGGCAGAGGCGCTCGCCGGCGCCGGGCAGCGCCCGCCAGAGGCCGAGGTTGAAGACGAGGGCGGTGGCGGGCGTCGGAAAGGCGTGGACGCTGTGCTGGGGCGCGCCGTCTGCGGTACGGAGCTGCGGGGCGAGCGCGCCGACCCGCCCGCGCTCGCCGCGGCCATCGGGCTCGGCGCCGGCGGCGAGGAGGGCGGCGAGCGCGCCCGGGGCGACGGCGATGTCGGCGTTGGCCGCGACCAGCCACGGCGTGGCCGTCCGGCGGGCGACGAGGTTCACCGCCGGGCCGTAGCCGAGGTTGCGCGGCGAGGCGATGAGCTCGACCCAGGGGTAGGCGTCGCGCACGAGCGCGGCCGACCCGTCGGTCGACGCGTTGTCGACCACCCAGACCGCGGCCAGGCCCGCCTCGGCGTCGGGGCGCAGCGAGTCGAGCGCCCGCCGCAGGAGCTCGCGCGTGTTCCAGGAGACGACGGCGACGGCCACCTGGGCGGGCGGACCCGGCATGACGGGCAAGGGTAGCCTGCGCCGGTGGCCCGACCGGAGATCAGCGTCGTCGTGCCCGTCCGCGACGGAGCCGAGTCGCTGGCCCTCCTGCTCGAGAGCCTGCGCGGGCAGACGCTGGACGCCGGACGCTTCGAGGTCGTGGTGGTCGACAACGGCTCGCGCGACGCCGCGCCGGCCGAGGTCGCGCGCCGGGCCGGGGCGGTGGTCGTCCGCGAGGCGTGGTCCAACCGCGGTCTCGCCCGCAACCGCGGCGTCGACGCGGCGGCGGCCGACCTCATCGCCTTCACCGACGGCGACTGCCGGGCCGCGCCGGGCTGGCTCGAGGCCGTGCGCGGGTGCCTGGACCGATCGCCGCTGGTCGCCGGCCCGGTCCGCCTGGCGACCGGGTCGCCGCCGAGCCGCTGCGAACGTCTCGAGCTGCTCTGGCGCTTCTCCCAGGAGGAGAACGTTCGCGACCGAGGCTGGGCGGCCAGTGCCAACCTCGGCATCCAGCGGGCGGCGTTCGCGGCCATCGGCGGCTTCGACCCCGGATACCACCACATCGGCGAGGACGTCGACCTGTGCCTGCGGGCCGGGGCCGCCGGCCACCGGCTGGGGTACTGCCCGGACGCGGTGATCCACCACGCGGCCGAGACCGCGGTCGGCCCGATCCTGCGCCGGGCCTTCCGCCACGGCTTTTCGAGCACGCAGCACTACCGGCGGCTGCCGATGGCGGTCGGCTGGCGCTACTGGCGCCATCCGCGGCCCGTGGTGGCCGGCGACTGGGCCCTGCGGCGCTTCGGGGCCGGCGCCGTGGCCGAGCGCGACCTGCTCGGCCTCGCCCGCGCCGAGTACGCCGCCCGCGTGGCCGGGTCGGCCTGGGCCGAGCTGCGGCGGGCGGGCTGAGCCGAGCCGCGGCGGCGGGTGCGGCGGCGGCGGATCGGACGGGCCGCGCGGCGGGCGGCGGCCTCGCCGTCCGCCGGGCAGGGGATACTCCTGGCGTGAGCGACCGCAACGTGCTCGGAGGCGAGCTCGAACCCTGTGGCCTGGACCCCCTCACCGGCTTCTATCGGGACGGCTGCTGCCGGACCGGGGCCGAGGACTTCGGCAGCCACACGATCTGCGCCGTGGTCACCGCCGAGTTCCTCGAGCACCAGCGCGGGATCGGCAACGACCTGATCACGCCGCTGCCGGAGTACGGCTTCCCCGGGCTCGTGCCCGGCGACCGCTGGTGCGTCACGGCGGTCAACTGGCGGCGGGCCCACGACGACGGCGCCGCCGCCTACGTCGTCCTCGCCTCGACACACGAGTGGGCGCTGGCCATCGTCCCGCTGGAGGCCCTGCGCGAGCACGCGGTCGACGTCCCGGCCGACCCCGGCCCGCTGGTCGACTGATGCGCGGCGCCGCTCAGGCGGCTGCCCCGGCGGCCGGCGCGGCCTCGTCGCCGCCGCGCAGGTAGCCGGCGATCTCGCGCAGCAGCGAGCGCTCGATCAGGAGCGTGGCGGCGAGCACGGCCGCGACGTAGACGACGACCTCGACCAGGGCGATCGGCAGCGACCGTCCGCCGTCGACGGTGCGCACCAGCAGGGCCAGCCCGGCCGCCGGAAGCGTCGGCGCGATCGCCCGGGCGGCGTGGCGGACCATGCCGAACGCGGGGAACAGGCGGACGAGATACACGCCGCGGGCGCCGACGGTGACCACGGCCGTGACGGCCAGGCCGACGCCGAAGCCGCCGAGATGGTCGACGACGAGGAGGGGCAACGCGACGCAGACGAAGGCCGCGGCCGCCGCGAAGCTGACCACGGCGATCGGCCGGGTGTCGCCCCGGGCCCGGTAGTAGGCGTCCCAGTTGTAGCCGAGCTGGTCGACCGCGGCGACCAGCCCGAACACCTGGAGCAGGCCGACGGCCGCCTGCCAGTGCGGCCCGAGGCCGTAGCGGACGAGGTCGGGGGCGAAGAGGGCGATGCCGACGCCGAGCGGCACGCCCCACATCAGGCCCAGGCGGTTCGACTTGACGAACGACTCGAACAGGAGGTCGACCTTGTCGCGGACCTCGCAGATCGCCGGATACAAGGTGGCGGTGATGATCTGGTCGACCTGGGTCGTGTAGAGGGCGACCGAGCTGGCCAGGGCGATCGAGCCGACCCCGGCCAGTCCGAGCGTGGCGTTGCCGACGAGGACCGAGCTCTGGGCGACGACGATCCCGCCGGCGCCGGCGGCCACCAGCGGCCAGGAGAAGCGGACGTACTGGCGCACGGTGCCGCGGTCGTAGCGCAACGTCAGGCGGTAGGGCGACGCCCGGACGATGGCCAGGGCGCTCGCGTAGTTGCCGGCGAGCAGGCCGACGACGAGGCTCCAGTAGCCGGCGCCGGCCGCGGCCAGGCCGACGGTGACCACGAACTCGACCACCGGGTCGATCGCCTCGAGCGACCGCTGGCGGACGAACTCCAACCGCCGCCAGAAGACCCAGAGCGGCGACTGGAGGACGAGGGCCGGGATGATCATGATCACCGCGAGCCCCGGGGCGAGCAGCTCGGGCCGGGCGTAGACGACGGTCATCAGCCCGACGACCACGAGCGCCAGCACGAAGAAGCCGGCGCTGATGATCAGCTCGAGCGTGAACGCGCGCTGGAAGGCGAGCTCCTGGTCGGTGTCCTGCTGCTGGACGTAGCGGTCGCCGATGCCGACCTGCTTGAGCCAGCCGAGGGTGCCGAGCGTGACGACGAGGACGCCCCAGACGCCGTAGTCGCGGCGGCTGAGGAAGCCGGCCACGGCGAACCCCTTGACCAGCCCGAGCGAGGTGAGGGCGGCGAGGAAGCCGGCGTTGATCA
Organism: uncultured Solirubrobacterales bacterium; assembly: GCA_963795745.1. Taxonomy (GTDB): domain Bacteria; phylum Actinomycetota; class Thermoleophilia; order Solirubrobacterales; family Solirubrobacteraceae; genus Palsa-513. The sequence continues at coordinate 170,002 of CAWCIT010000013.1, read as the reverse complement.
GCGTCCCGCGCACCGCCCGCTGGCGCAGACCGGCGTGGCGGCGGACCGACGGCTCGACCCCGCCGAGCGGTGGGCCGGCGGGCGTCGGGGTGGAGATCTCGGACATGCGGCGCAGCCACGCTAGCAGCGATTTTCCCGGCCGGACCCGTCGGACGCCGTCACTACGATACGCGGCATGAGCGCCCCGTCGATCTCCGTCGTGGTCGCCTCACACGAGCGTCCCCTGCGGCTCCTGTGGCTGCTGAACGCGCTCGAGGAGCAGACGCTCGAGCGCGAGCGGTTCGAGGTCGTGGTCTGCCATGACTCGCGCGGCGAGCGGTCGGCCCGGATCCTTGCCGCGCATCCGCTGAGCGCCGCCGGGGTGCTGAGCGCCATCGCCCTGCCGCCCGGGCGAAACCCGCCCGGGGCCCAGCGCAACGTGGCCTGGCGGCGGGCCCGGGCGCCGCTGATCGCCTTCACCGACGATGACTGCCGCCCGCCGCCGGACTGGCTCGAACGGGGATTGGCGGCCGCGCAGGCCCACCCCGGGGCGATCGTCCAGGGCACCACACGCCCCGACCCCGACGAGCTCGGACTCCTCCACGCCTGCGCCCACCCGCACACCCAGGACATCGACCCGCCGGTCGACTGGGTCCAGACGTGCAACGTCGTCTATCCGCGGGCGGCGCTCGAGCGGGCGGGCGGGTTCGACGAGGGCTTCGAGGGCGGCGAGGACACCGACCTGGCCTGGCGCGTCCGGGCGGCGGGGGCGCCGCTGGTCGGGGCGCCGGAGGTGCTGACCTACCACGCCGTCGAGCCTCGATCCCTGCGCGGGGCGGTCCGGGCGAGCTGGCGCTGGCGCCACCTGCCGGCCGTCGTCGCCCGCCACCCGCAGATGCGCGGCAACGCGTCGATCGGGCAGGTGTTCTGGAAGCCGCGGCACGCGCGGCTCGTGCTGGCGGCCGCCGGGCTCGCCGCCGCCGTCGGGCTCGGCCGGCGACGCGGCGGCGGTGCGCTGGCCGCGGCCCTCGCCGTCCCGTGGATCCTCGAAGCCCAGCCGTCCTACGGCGGCTCGGTCCGCGGGCGCCTGCGGGCGCTGGCCGAACTGCCCGGCGCGGCGGCGATCGACGCCTTCGAGGTGGCCGCCCTGGCCGCCGGCAGCGTCACCGCGCGGACGCTCTTCCTTTGACCGACCCGATCCGCGTGGCGCTTCTCAGCCCCTGCTACTGGCCCGAGGTCCGCCGCGGGTCGGAGCGCTTCGTGCGCGAGCTGGCGGACGGACTGATCGCCCGCGGCCACCGGCCGCGCCTGATCACCAGCCACCGAGGGGCTCCGACGCGGACGGTCGAGGACGGCCTGCCGGTGACGCGGGTCTGGCGCCCGCCGGCCGGTCGCCTGGACCGGCGGGGCTACGAGGAGCACATGACCCACGTCCCCCTCAGCTACGCCGCGCTCCGCGCCGGCGACGACGACGTGGCCCACGCCGTCTACGCGACGGACGCCGTGGCCGCCGGGCGGTGGCGGCGGCGGACGGGGCGGCCGGTGGTGTTCTCGCTGATGGGCGTGCCCCACCGGCGGTCGCTGGCCGACCGGCGCGGGCGGATGGCGATCATGGAGCGGGCGATCACCGAGGCGAGCGCGGTGGTCGTCCTGACGGCGGCCGCGGCCGCCGCCTGCCGCCGCTGGCTGGGCATCGACGCGCGCGTGATTTCGCCGGGCGTCAATCTGGAGCGGTTCACGCCAGGTCGGCCGCGCCGACCCGAGCCGACGATCGTCTGCGCCGCGGCGATCGAGCAGCCGCGCAAGCGGGTCGGCCTCCTGATCGAGGCGTTCGCCCTCGTGCGGCGCGAGCGCGCCGACGCCCGTCTCGTCCTCAACCGCCCGCTGGATCCCCGGTGGCGGGTGACCGACCCGGGGGTGGAGTTCGCCGACCTCGACGAGCGGTCGGCGCTGGCCGAGGCCTACGCGACGGCCTGGGTCTCGGCGCTGCCCTCGCGGGGCGAGGCGTTCGGGCTTGTCCTGGCCGAGGCGATGGCCTGCGGCACGCCGTGCGTCGGATCGAACGACGGCGGCATCCCCGAGGTCGTCGACCGGCCGACGGTCGGGCGCCTGTTCGACGGCGACGAGCCGCGGAGCCTGGCGACGGCGCTGCTCGAGGCGCTCGAGCTGGCCGAGGACCCGGCGACGGCGGCGGCCTGCCGGGCGCGGGCGGCCGAGTTCTCGACCGACCGCTGCACCGACCGCTACGTCGAGCTCTACCGCGAGCTGCTGGCCGGACGCGATGCCGGCTGAGCCGTCCGGCGCGCCCGCCGCGCCATGACCCCGCCCGTCGTCCTCGACCACGCGCTCCTCATCGTGGCCGTGGGGGCGCTGATGGCCGCCGGGCTGCGCCTCGCCTCGCGGCTCGGGGCGGTCGGCCTCGAGCGGATCCTCGGCGCGGTCACGTTCGCCGCCGCCGCCGCCGTGCTCGAGGCGCTGGGCCTGGGGCTGGTCGGCCTGGGAGGCGACGGGGTGACGTTGACGCTGGCGGCGCTCGCGACGGCCGAGGTCGTGCGCCGGCGCACGCCGCGCGCGGCGGTGGCGGCGCTCGAGGAGGTGCTCGACGGGCTGCGGGCCCTGCCCACCCGCCTGGCGTTGGCCTTCGGCGCGCTCGGCGGCGTGGTCGTCGGGTGGACGTGCTGGCAGCTGCGCCATCCGTTCATCGGCGGCGACGGCCTGATCTACCACCTGCCGATCGCGTCGGCCTGGGTCCAGAACGGCCACCCGGGGAGCGTCGTCGACGTGCTCGACGGCCTCGCCGTCGGCAACTACCCGGTGACCAACGAGGTCGTCGTCGCCTGGGGCCTGGCCATCTCCCGCAGCTGGGTGGTGGCGTCGATCTGGTCGCCGCTCCTCTTCGCCGGCCTCGCCGGCGGCGCCTGGCTGGCGCTGCGCGAGCTGGGCGTGGCGGCGCCCGAGCGGGCGCTGGCCGTGGCCGCGGTCTGCGTGATGCCGCTCGTCGTCTTCGGTCTCGGCGGTCCGACGACCGACCTGGCGGCGACGGCCTGGCTGGCGATCGCCGCCGGGCTGGGCCTGGCCTCCCGCCGCGTCCCGGGCCTCGTCCACCCGGCGGTCCTGGCCGCCGGACTGTGTCTGGGGACGAAGACGACGCCGGCCCTGCTGATCGTCGTGCTCGCCGGCGTCTGCGCCCGGCCGCTGCGGGCGGCGATCCGCGGCGACGGCCGCCGGCTGGCCGCGGTGGTGGTCCTGGCCGTCGCGATCGGCGGCGTCTGGCCCCTGCGCAACCTGCTCGTCCACGGGTCGCCGCTCTGGCCGCTGGTCGCCGCGCCGTGGGGCGACCCGGTGCCCGCCGGACTCGTCCCGTTCGAGGCGAGCTTCCTCGATCACCCGCGCCAGCTCGTCGGCACCCACTACCAGGGATATCTCGACGTGGTGGCCGGCGGTCTGCTGCTGATGGCGGCGGCGATCATGCTCCCGCTGGCGCGCCGGTCGCGGGCGGCGTTGGTCGCCGGGGGGGCGGCCGGCGCGGCGCTCCTGGCGTGGGCGCTGGCCCCCTACACGGGGATCAACGCCGACGACTTCGCGGTCGGCGCGACCCGCTACCTCCTGCCGGCGCTCGGCGCCTGCGCGGTCGCGGTCGCCGTCTCGGGCCGGGGGGCGGGCCCGCGGGTGCGCCGGGCCGTGGTCGCGGTCCTCACGGCGTCGATTGCCTGGTCGGCCTGGCGCACGGCGGCGCTCGGCTTCCCCTACGTCCCGTCGCTGTTCGTCCTCCTCGCGGCGGCGGCGGCCGGGATGCTCGGCGTCGCCGCCGCCCGCCGGGGGCTCGGCCGCGACCGGCGCCTCGTGGCCGTCGCGGCCGGCATCGCCTGTGCGGTGGGGCTGGCCGTCGCCGCCGACGGCTACGTCGCCCGCCACGCGCTGACCGGCCTTCCCGACGGCGTGCTCCTGCGAGCCGAGCTCCCCGTTCTGGTCAACGGCTCGCGGCCGATCGCCACGGCGCCGGGGACGGTGGTCATGCTCAGGGGCGATCGCTTCGACCACGAGCTCAGCCTGATCGGCCCGGGGGAGACCTGCACCGGGCTCCTCGGCCGCCTGCGCGCCGGCCCGGTCGTGCTCGTGTCCGACCCGCCGTCGCCGCTGTACGACCGGCTCAGCGGCTGCCTCTACGGTGTCGTGCGCGGCGTCAGGCACGGCGCCTACGACGTGTACGGCTGACGAGGCCGCTCGCGCCGGAGCGCCCCCGCTCCTGCCCCGCCCGGCTCCTGCCCCGCCCTCCGGGTCCGGCCTCGCTCGGCTCCTGCCTCGTCCTCCGGATCCTGCCTCGCCGTGCTCCCGCCCCGCCCGGCTCAGGCCCCCCCGGCTCCCGGCGCCCCGGCGCTCGAGACGGCCGCCATGGCCTCGACCGGGCCGCTGGAGTGCAGGGCGGCAATCGTCGCCGCGAAGGCCGGATCGAGCTGACGCTGGTGGCTGACCGCCGCGGCGAGCGCGCCGGCGGCGGCGCAGTCGTAGACGGCGCTCGCGATCGCCGCGAGGCGCAGCGCGCCCAGGGTGGCCGCGCTTCCCTTCAGCCCGTGGGCCAGCCGCCGGGCGTCGTCGCCCCGTCCCGCCCGGAGCGCCTCGGCCAGCTCCGCGAGGGCGGGCCCCGTCTGCTCGACGAACATCGTCACGAGCGTCTCGCGCAGCCGGGCGTCGCCGGCGCAGATCTCGTTCAGGACCCCGGGATCGAGGGCCGGCGCCGCCGGGGTCGAGCCGGCGTCCGGTGCGCCGTCGACCCCCTCGGGCCGCCGCCCCGGCGCGCGGCCCGACGTCAGGGCGGCCCGGGCCAGCACCTCGTCGAGGAGCTCGGCCCGCACGGGCTTGCTCACGTAGTCGTCCATCCCGGCGCGCAGGCAGCGCTCGCGATCGCCGGTCATCGCGTGGGCCGTCATGGCGATGATCGGGGTGTGCCGGTCGGCGCCCTCCCGGCGACGGATCTCCCCCGTCGCCTCGTAGCCGTCCATGGCGGGCATCTGACAGTCCATGAAGATGGCGTCGTAGCGGTCGCTGAAGTGCTTGGCGAGGGCTTCGCGCCCGTTGACGGCCAACTCCACCTGGAAGCCGCGACGCTCGAGCATGCGCGTGGCCACGAGCCGGTTGACTTCGTTGTCCTCGGCTACCAGCACGCGGCAGCCCGACCACCTCGGGACGCGCTCGCGCGCCGGGTTGACGGCGTCGAGCGGGGCGAGGGTGGCGGCGAGGATGCGCGTCATCTCCGCGTGGAGTCGCCGGCGGCCGACCGGCTTGCTCACGAAGCCGTCGATGCCCGCCTGCCGGGCCGCCGCCCGTCCGTCTCCCGAGGCGCTCAGCAGCAGGAGTCGCAGCGAGCGCAGGGCCGGGTCGGCCTTGATCGCCGCGGCAAGCTCGACGCCGCCGACCGACGGCATCCTCGCGTCGAGCACGGCCAGTCGATACGGCGCTTCCCGCCGAGCCGCGGCGCGCAGGAGGGCCAAGCCGCCCTCGGCGTCGCCGGCCGTCTCGCAGACCATTCCCCACGCGGTCACCTGGCGCTCGAGCAGCGTCCGGGAGGTGGCGTTGTCGTCGACGATGAGAACCTCCACCTGCTCGAGTCCGCCGAGTGCCGGCGCCGCATCGCCCGCGGGACCCAGGTCGAGGGTCAGGGTGAACCAGAACGTGCTCCCCGCGCCCGGCGTGCTGCGCACGCCGATGTCGCCGCCCATCAGGTCGACGAGATGCTTGGAGATCGTCAGACCCAGCCCGGTGCCGCCGAAGCGGCGGGTCGTCGAGGCGTCCGCCTGCGAGAAGGAGTCGAAGATCCGATCCTGCGCCGCCCCGTCGATCCCGATCCCGGTGTCGCTCACCTCGAAGCGCAGGTGCGAGCGCCCCGTCGTCGCCTCGCCCTCAGCGGTCACGCGCACGACGACCTCGCCGGCCGGCGTGAACTTGACCGCGTTGGTCACCAGGTTGACGAGAATCTGGCGCACGCGCGGGCCGTCGCCGCACAGCGACGACGGGAGGCGGTCGTCGACCGACGTGATCAGCTCGAGATCCTTGGCGTTCGCCGCGCTCACCGAAAGCGCGCACGCGCCGTCGACCATGTCTCCGAGATCGAACGGCCGGACGTCCAAGTCGAGCTTGCCGGCGTCGACCTTCGAGAAGTCGAGGATGTCGTCGACGAGCCTCATCAGCGACTCGCCCGACCCGCGCACCGCCTCGGCATATTCGCGCTGCTCCGGGCTCAGTTCGCCGTCGAGCAGCAGTCCGCTCATCCCGATCACGCCGTTGAGCGGCGTGCGGATCTCATGGCTCACGTTCGCGACGAACTCCGACTTCAACCGCGACGACTCGATCGCCCGCTCGTGGACGACGGCGAGCGTCGCCTCGGCCAGCTTGCGCTCGGTGACGTCCTGGCAGGTCCCCCTCAGCGTCATCGCGGCTCCGCCGGCGCCGGTCAGAACCTCGCCGCGGACGTGCAGAGTCCTCGGGCGGCCGTCCGGACGGACGATGCGGTGCTCGAAGTCGAACGGCACGGCATCGGAAACGGCGGTCCTGATCTGCTCCGCGACCCGCGCCCGGTCGTCCGGGTGAACCAGGGCCAGCGTGTCCGCCCGGCGTGCGCCGGCCGCGCTCGGGTCCAGGCCGTAGATCCGTTCCATCTGACGAGATCGGTGGACCTCGTCGGTCGCGAGATCCCATTCCCAGCTGCCGACGGAGGCGATCTCCTGAGCCTCGGCCATCCGGGCTTCGCTGCGGCGCAGGTCGGCGACACGATCTCCGAGCGTCGCGTTGACGAGCTTCAGCTTGCCGTTGGTGGCCGCCAGCCGCTCGGCGCCGCGCCACAGGCCGCGCAGCAGGGCGATGGCCATCGCACCCGCCAGAGCCAGGCCGGCGAGCAGCAGCCACGGGACCCAGCGCCCCGAGTCGATCGAGCTGAACAGGTCATCGCCCGGGGTGGTCGACACCACTCGCCAGGCCGACCCGCCCATCGCCGCGGAGGCGAACTCGCGCCCGTCGCCGACCGCGCCGCTGCCGCGCGCCAGCGCCGCGAGCAGGTGCCGGTCGGCGAGGCGCGCACCCGGCGGCTGGTCGCGGGCACTCGAGCTGGCCACCACCGTCCCCTGCCCGTCGAGCAGGTAGGCGCGACCCCGGGCGGAACCGACGGCCTGCGCCAGGTAACCGCCGACGAAGCCGGCGATCATCGGCGCGGCGACGCCGCTCACCAGGACCCGGCGGCCAAAGCGCGTCTGGAGTGGGCTGGCCACCTGGAACACCGACCCGGCCGCATCCTGACGCTGCAGATCGGAAATGCTCCAAGGGCGCCCGGCGAAGGCGGCCGCGATCTCGGGCGGCTTGCGCGGCGCCGCGCGCAGGACCGACGGCGGCGTGCCGGGGGACGCCGCGATCACGCGGCCGTCCGGCCCCAGCAGCAGCTGGTAGAGGAGATGTCCGGTCGCGGCGACGCGCGCCATCGTGGCGGCGGTCACCCGGGCTGTGCCGTACGGGCTGGCGCCACCCGACGGGCCAGAGCTGAACGCGGCCGCGAAGACGGAGGTGGTGAGCACCGCGGTGACCTCAGCGCGGGCGGCAAAGCGCTCGCGTTCGACGCGGCGCGCCTGATTCTCGGATGCCCGGACCTGGACGGCGAACAGCGCGAGCAGGCCGGCGAGCACCAGGCAGGCCAGGCCGACCTCCTGTCGCAGACGCGGCGTGCGCAAATCCAGCCTTTCGTCGGAGGGGGGCCGCGATGCTTTCGAAGCCGCAGCGTCAGCTCATGCTCAACCGTGCTTGCCCGACATCCATCGGCAGGCCCGCTCGGCACCTAAAGCCGGCGGGCGCGGTCCACCGCGGGACCGCTCACGGCGCGGCGCGCGTGCCCCCGCCGTCGGCGCCGGCGGACCAGACGTCCTCGTACCCGCCGATCGCCACTGCCGCTGTCCGCGGCAGGCAGGCCGCCAGGCGGCGCGCGAGCGTGTCCCCGGCAGGCTGGGAGGCCAGCACCACCGGCCCGCGCCGCAGCCGCGCCCGCACCGCCGCGCAGGTCTCCCCGGCGCCGATCAGGGCCAGCGGGCGCTCCAGGCGGTCGCCGCGCAGCAGGACGTGAACGCCCGGGAAGGAGGCGATCGGTCCGCTGCCGCGCGTCAGCGCCGGCTGCGTGTAGAGCGCGCGATCTGCCGGGTGGTCGGCGGCCAGGTAGCGCTCGACGTAGTGGTGGGCGCCCGCCGCCAGACCGATCCAGCAGGCCAGGCCCACCGCGCCTGCGGCCACGTGGCGTTCGACCGCGACCGGGGCCCGCCGGAGCGCCGCCGCGGCCACCGCGCCGCCCGCGGCCGCGACCACGAGCGTGGTCAGCGCCGGGCGCAGCGGTCCGAAGGCGGCGGTCCTGACCACCGAGTAGGCGACCGACGCGGCGAGCGTCGCCACCACGGCGAGCCGCAGCCGGGGCCCGGCCCCGCGAGCGCTGAGCGCCGCGGCCACCGCGCAGGCCGCGATGGCCGGCAGCAGGTAGCGGGTGTTGGCGATCGCCCCCACCGCCCCGAACGTCTCGAGGCCCGTGTACGGGGCCACGCCCCAGGCCAGCAGCGCCGCCCCGGCCGCCCCGGCCGCGGCCAGGGCCGCCGCTGAGCGCCGCAGCAGCGGCAGGGCGAGGCCGCTCCCCATGAGCACCACCCCGCCCCCCAGGACCGCCAGGTAGTCGCGCCAGTAGGCGCCGACGAGGTGGCGCGGATCGTCGAGGAAGCTCGCCCCCAGCGCGCGGAACGCCGCCGGCACCGGGTCGCCCCACGGGGCTCCGACCAGCGGCCACAACGGCGAACCGTGCTCGAGCAGGTCGCGCACCGACCAGATGCCGCCGACCACGACGGCCACGACCAGCGTCGGTGCCAGCCAGCGCCCGCGCGCCGCGCGCAGCGGCCTCCGCGCCACCACCGCCAGCACCAGGACCAGGATCGCCGGCGTCGTCTTCGTCCCCACGCACAGTGCCGCCGCCAGCACCGCCGGGTAGATCAAGCCCGGGCGGCGGCGGGCCGCGGTGGCCAGGCCGGCGGCCACCGACAGCCAGGCGAGCGCCGCCACGTCGGTGTACGGCGCCCCGAGCTGGCCCACGCTCAGCGGCGGCACGCAGACCGCGATCACCGCCAGCGCCCGCACGCCCGCGCCGACGCCCAGCTCGCGCAGCGCCACCCAGCCACCAACGGCCACCCCGACCAGGAGCAGCGGCGACCAGATCGAAACCACCACCCAGCTGCGGGAGACGGCCAGGCCCCAGGCGACGAGCAGCTCGTTGGTCAGCGGGTAGTTGCCGAAGGGAAGGCCGCTCAGCACGGTCACGACGCTCCCGGGCCGGCCGTTCTGAACCCAGGCCGAGGCGATCGGCAGGTGGTAGGTCAGCGCGTCCGGCCCGATCAGCGGATGGCGCAGCTGCCAGGCGATCCACGCGGCGACGACGCCGGCCGCCGCCCCGACCCCGGCGACGGCGCCCGCCGGCGCGGAGCGCAACCAGGCGGCGAGCTCGGTCGCCGGGGCGAGCGCCGGGCGGGGGAGGGCCGCTCGGGCCGCGGCGTAGGTGGCGAGCGCCGCCGCGGTCAGGGCCGCCTGGTCGCCGCCCGCGCCCGCCAGGCCGAGGGCGATCGCCTCGAAGCCGGCGACGGCGGCCGCCACGGTCGCGGCCGCGAGCGCCCGCTCGAGCCCGTCGGGGGCCAGCAGCGAGGCGAGACGCAGGCCGGCCGCGGCGAGCGCCGCCACGCCTGCGACGAACAGGAGCTGGTCGGCGAGCACCGTCATCCCCCGAGCCGCCACTCGGTCAGCTGGCTCGGCGCGTCGCTGGCCACCGCCCTGAAGCCGTCCGCGGCGAGCGCGGCCGGGATCTCGGGCGAGGCCCCCGCCCGGCCGAGGTAGAAGCGCGTCCCGTGCACCCGGCGCAGGGCGGCGACGATCTCGGCGAGCTGCTCCCGGCTCCAGACCGCCCAGACCTCGCTGTAGGGCGAGACGTTCACGACCCCGGCCTGCCGGGCGACGAGCGGACCGAGGCCCTCGAGCACGACCACCCGCTCGCCCCGGCCGGCCGTCCGGCGCACGAAGGCGCTCGCCGCCGCCCGGTCGTACGGCTGCTGCGCCGACCGGGCGGCGATCCGCCGCACCTGGGTCCACGGGGCCGGGAACTGCGTCACCGCCGTGGCCAGCAGGCCGGCCATGACCAACGCCGCGGCGATCGCGAAGGCCGGCGCCCGCGCCTGCGCGTCGTCGCGCCGGGCGGCCAGCGCCCTCAGGGCGACGAGCCCCAGGAGCGTGACGGCCAGGGCCCAGGCCGAGAAGACGCCGATCAGCTGGCTCGGGTTCGAGCCACCCATGTAGTACGACCCGGCTCCGAGGCCGAACACGCCGGCGAAGGCCAGCGCCGCGGTGAGCGCCCGGTCGGGCGCCTCGCGCCGGTGGCGCAGCGCCGCGAGGGTGAGCGCGGCGACGAAGCTCGCGTACATCACCAGGTGCAGGCCGATCGTCGGCGTCGCCACCTCGCCGAAGCCAGCCCGGCCGAAGAGCTGCGCGTAGCGGGTCAGGCGCCCCGGCTCGATCGGCCGGCCGGTGCGCAGCCAGAGCACGGCGACGACCGCGGCCACGGCGCCGGCCACCCCGAGCCCGGCGGCCCGGGCCAGCGGCGCGAGCCAGCTGCGGACCGTGGCCTGGCGCGGCGCGGCCGCCGCCAGGGCGAGGCCGGTCGCCGCCAGCGCCGGCAGGCCGAACTCGACGTCGTTGAGCGTGGCCAGGCCGCCGAGCAGGAAGAGCCAGGCCGCGTGGTGCGGTCGCCGGCCCCGGAGGTGGCCCACGCACAGCCAGAGCAGGACGTAGGGACCGAGGTAGCGCAGCGGGAAGACGCCGTAGTAGTTGGCGAAGTAGAACCGCTCGACCCCGGTCCGGTAGTCGGTGAAGAGGCTGCCCGCGAGGAACGGCACGTAGAGGGCCAGCGCCAGCCGCTCGCTGCGGGCGAGCACGGCCAGCGTCCGCTCGACGGCCAGGAGGGCCGCCAGCGTCAGCGCGCACATCAACCCCGTGAACGCCCCGACCGACGGGCCGACCGCGCGCAGGACGGGGGCGGCGGCCAGCGGCAGCAGCGACCCGTACTCGGCGTTGTAGTCCACGAGCGGCGTCCGGCCGCCGAGCGTGGCCACGAAGTCGCCGTAGACGAACTGCAGGTGCCACCACATCACGAACAGCGCATGGCCGACGTTGCGGTCGGCGAAGATCGCCGGCAGGAGCCAGCATGCCGTGAGGGCGCCGGCCACGGCCTGACACACCCAGCGCCGCGCCCCCCGGCCCGCCGGGTGCGGCGCCGGCAGGTCGCGGTCGGCGGCCACGACCCCCGGCCGCCACCAGACGAGCCCGGCGACGGCGGCGGCGATGACCGCCCCGGCGATCAGGTCGAGCGCGCGGAAGTGGCCGACGCCGACCCGTCCGTCGGCCTCCTCGTAGCGGCGAAAGCACCAGATCGCCAGGCCGGCGGCGGCGAGCTTGGCCACGGCCGCGGCGGCCGCGAGCCGGCGACCCTCGGCCGCTGGCCGGTGCGCGCCGGGGGCGAGACGGGCGAGGAGCATGGCGGCGGCGATGGTCGCGGCGACGGCCAGCAGATAGCGGGCCTCCTCGGCCGGCTTGGGGTGGACGAGGCCGGTCCAGATCGCGAAGAAGTGCTCGCCGGCCGGCGGGAAGAGCAGCCGGCCGAGCGGTGGTCCCGCGCCGGCCAGAACCGCCGCGAGGATGCCCGCGGCGGCGGCGAGTCCGACCCAGACAGCGGCGTCGCCCCCGCCGGCCGGGGCCGCCGCGACGGTCCCGGCGGCGCGCCGCCCGGAGCTCACGCGTTGCGCGCGACGACGGCCCGGTGCGACTTCCCGCGGCCCCACGCGAGCACCGGCCGCTCGACCGCCGCGTGGACGACGGCCCCGGCGGCCAGCGTCAGCGGCAGGCCGACGACGATCAGGACCAGGAGCTCGGTCCACGGGCCCCCGACCCGGCCCACGATGCGCACGGCCTCGTAGACCGTCGCGCTCTGGATGATGTAGCACGGATAGGAGCGGGCGCCGAGCGCGCGCGAGACGGGGTTGTCCACCCACCGCGGGCTGTCGCCGCGGGCGCACTGCCGGGCGAGGAGGGCGGCGAAGGCGAGCCCCGTGGACAGCGCGACGAAGAACGTGGTGGCGACGTCCTGGGCGGCGAGGAGCGCGTTGCTGTGGTTGGAGGTCCCGATCGCCAGCACGACGGCGATCACCGCTGCCGACACGCCGAGAACGCGGGCCAGGTGGGGCACCCGCCCGCGGGCCAGGGCGTCCCCGAACTCGAGCTCGAGGGCCGCCAGGGCGATCCCCGGGGCGAAGAAGTAGAACGTCGCCGGCGGGCTCTCGCTCCACAGCGTCCCGACCCGCGTCGCCCGCAGGTAGGCGCTGACGACCATCGCGGCCGCGGACAGGCCGACCACGACGGCCACCCGGCCGCGCTGGGAGAGCTCGCGCCCGCCCCGCCCGGCGCCCAAGCGCCGCGTCGCGCGGCCGATCAGCCAGCCGCTGAGGGGGACGATCAGGTAGAAGGCGACCTCGACGTCGATCGTCCACGCCTGGCCGACGAAGGTCGCCGCCCCGCTCGGCCGGTAGATCTGGGCGAAGCCGAAGACCGCGGCGACGTCAAGGGGGGACGACTTCTGCGTCCCGTAGACCGCGAACATCGCGGCGCCCAGCAGCCAGAAGACCGGGATGATCCGCAGCACGCGGTGGCGGAGGTAGCCCCGCAGCGACGGCCTGCGCCGGCCGAGCACGTAGGCCCGGATGTACGGCCGCGAGATCAGGTAGGCCGAGAGCACGAAGAAGACGGGCAGCGCCAACTGGAGGCCGGACAGGAGGACCCCCGCCACGTCTCCGTAGGCGGCGCGAAAGCCGTGCGCGTAGGCCTGGTCGATGACGAGCGTCCCGCCCGCCAGATGGGCGACGATGATGCAGATCATGCCCACGCCGCGGATCCCGTCGCCGGCCAGGAACTCGCCGGGACGGGCCTGGCGCTCCGGTGTTTCCGCCGGCGGCGGCGCCGGCGCCGCGGTCGGGGTCGATGCCGGCGCCGCGGTCGGCGCCGGGGTCGGCGCCGGCGCCGGGGTCGGCGCCGCGGTCGGGGTCGGTGCCGCGGTCGGGGTCGGGGTCGGCCCGGCCGGTTCGCGGTCGGGGCGCGCGTCTGGGGCGCGAGCAAGCAGGTCGACCGCTTCGTCGGGGACGAGCATCCGGCAAATGTAGTCGCGAGGGCGGCGGGGCGCCGCCGGGCGGCGTCATACTGGCGCCCGATGAGCGCGCCGATCGTCGCCTCGCCCGGCGCTTACGGCGGCCGGTGGCCCCGACAGCCAGCGCCGACCGGGCGGCGGCGGCTCGCGTGACCGACGTTCTCGTCACCGGGGGCCACGGCCTGCTCGGCTCGTGGCTCGTCAAGGCGCTGCTCGCCCGCGGCGATCACGTCAGCGTGCTCGAGCGCGGCGAGGCGCCCTGGTCGGCGCTCACCCTCGAAGGGACGCTCGCCCACGTCGAGGTGCTGCGCGGCGACGTGCGCGACGCCGCCGCCGTCGGCCGGGCGATCGGCGCCCGGCCGCTCGACGCCGTCTTCCACCTCGCCGGCCAGGCGATCCTCGGGACCGCCCGGCGGGCGCCGGTCGCGACCCTCGAGACCAACGTGGCCGGCACGTGGACGGTGCTCGAGGCGTGCCGGATGGCCACCGTAGGCCGCGTGATCGTGGCGTCCTCGGACACCGTCTACGGGCCGGGGGCGCCGGCGCCGTGCACCGAGGACGTTCCCCTCCGGGCGGACGACCCCTACGACGCGAGCAAGGCGGCAGCCGACGTCATCGCCCGCAGCTACGGGCGCAGCTACGGCCTGCCGGTGGCGGTCACCCGCCTGGCCAACGTGTACGGCGGCGGCGACATGCACGCGTCGCGCCTGGTGCCCGGGTCGGTCTGGGCGGCGCTCTCCGGGAGGCGGCCGGTGATCCGCTCCGACGGCACCCCGCAGCGCGACTTCCTCTACGTCGAGGACGCCGTCGCCGCCTACCTCGCCCTCGACGGCGCGCTCGCCGCCGGCGCGGCCGGCGCGGCCGGGGAGGCGTTCAACGCCGGGGGCGCGGAGGTCCACCGCGTCCTCGACATCGTCCGGGCGGTCTTCGACGCCGCCGGGGAGGCGTTCGATCCCGACATCCGGGGCGCCGGCGTCCCGCCGGGCGAGGTCGACCGGCAGGTCGTCGACCACGGCAAGCTCGCCCGCCTGACCGGCTGGGCGCCGGACGTCGGGCTGGCCGACGGGGTCGCCCGGACAGTCGCCTGGTACCGGCGCCATGCCCCGCGCGGGCCGACCGGCGGGGGCGACGGCTAGAATCAGGGCGATGTCGGGTCATTCGAAGTGGGCGTCGATCAAGCACAAGAAGGCGATCGTCGACGCCCGCCGCGGCCAGCACTTCACCAAGCTCGCGCGGGCGATCACCGTCGCCGCGCGCGACGGCGGCGGCGATCCGGAGATGAACGCCGCGCTCGGCAACGCCGTCCAGAAGGCCAGGGACGCCTCGATGCCCAAGGACAACATCGAGCGGGCGATCGCCAAGGGCATCGGCGCCGGCGCCGACGCCGAGGCCTTCGCGTCGGTCGTCTACGAGGGTTACGGGCCGGGCGGCGTGGCCCTGCTGATCGAGACTCTGACCGACAACCGCAACCGCACCGCCGCCGACATCCGCCACCTGCTCGGCAAGGGCGGCGGCAACCTCGGCGAGCCCGGGACCGTGTCCTACCTGTTCAACAAGCGCGGCGTGATCGTCGTCGACGGCACGCGCCACGGGGAGGACGACCTGCTCGTGGCGATCGAGGCCGGCGCCCAGGACATCGTCTCCGACGGCGACGCCTTCGAGATCGTCACCGACCCGGGCGACCTCGCCGCCGTGCGCGCCGCCCTCGACGAGGCCGGGATCGAGCTCGAGAGCGCCGAGGTCACCCAGCAGCCGACGATGCGGGTGGAGATCGACGAGGAGGCCGCCGGCAAGCTCCTGCGGCTGATCGAGGCGCTCGAGGACAACGATGACGTCGGCGCCGTCCACGCGAACTTCGAGGTCTCCGACGAGATCCTCGAGCGCGTCGCCGGCTAGCTTCAGCCGGTCCGGTAGACGCGAAAGCCGCCGTCGACGAACCGCGGCCGCTGATCGGCCAGGCAGGCTCCGGCCGTGCCGCGGGGGAAGAACTTGATCAGGAACGGGGCGAAGTCGAGCACGACGACCCAGCCCTGGCGGGCGCGCGCGCGGACCATGACGCACGGCTCCCGCGGGCCGATCAGATCGAGGCGGTGGCGCAGGCCGTCGCCGGCGAGCAGCCCGATCCGCGGCGCGGTCGTCGCGATCGGGTCGCTGCCGGAGGCGAAGGCGGGCTGGGAGCTGAACCAGCGCAGGAGCGGCGCCGCGAACGTGGTGTCGGTCTGGGCGTTGCGGGCGACGTAGCCCGGGCCGGCGGCAGCCAGCCCGACGGCGGCCAGGGCGACGCAGCCGGCGGCGAGCACCAGGACCACCGCCCGGCGGCGCGGGCGGCGCAGGCGGCCGGCGCCGATCAGCGCGGCGGCGCCGAGGACGGTGCCGGCGAGGAGGCGCGCCGCGCTGGGGAGCGTCGGGAAGTCGAACTGGGCCGACTGGTAGAGGCTCCAGAGGAGCGCGCTCGCCAGCGCGGCCAGCGCCAGTCGGCCACCGGCCGAGCGGCGGTGGCCGGCGAGGGCGAGGGCGGCGGCGCCGCAGGCCACGGCGGGGAGCAGGTAGCGGGTGACCGCCAGCGACAGGTCCCCGGCCGCGTCGTGGCCGCGGCCGGTGAACGGGGCGTCGGTCCACAGCAGCAGGCTCAGGGCGGTGACGGCGCTGGCCGCGGCGACGCGGCGGGTCCGGGGGGCCAGGACGAAGGCGGCGATGCCGCCGAACAGGAGCACGAGGTTGCCGGCCATCAGCCGGGCGTAGTCGTGGACGCGTCCGTCGAGGGTGGCCAGCGGGCGGGCGATGAAGCGGACGTCGGCCGGAACCAGGCTGGCCGGGACCGGATCGCCGAACGGGCCGGGAAGGAGCGGCCAGAAGGGCGAGCCGTGCTGGATCAGGTTGCGCACGTACCAGGTGCCGCCGGCGACGAGGCCGGCGGCGGCGGCGAGGGCGAGAGCGGCCCGCGACCACCGGCGCATGCGCAGGGCGCCGACGACGAGCACGAGGACCACGAGCGGGGCGCCGGTGGTCTTCGTCCCGATCGACAGCGCCCCGGCGAGCACGGCGATCGCGTAGAGGCGCGGACGGTCGGGGACCGCGGCCACGGTCAGGGCGGCGGTCACGACGAGCCACATCAGCGTCGCCCCGTCGTTCATCGGCGTGTTGAGCTCGGCGGCGAAGTCGGGGGCGACGACGACGGCGGCCAGGGCGAGCGCCACCCCCGGCGCGGCCACCCCCAGGCGCCGCAGGGCAAGCCAGCCGCCCGCCAGGAGCAGGCCGAGCCCGACGGCCGACCACAGGGCGACCGGAGCGAAGCTGGCGGTCAGGCCCATCGCCCAGGCGAGGAGCACCTCGTTGGTCAGCGGGTAGGAACCGGCCGGGACGCCGGGAATCGACGCCACGATCGTCCCCGGGTGACCGCCCTGGATCCAGGTGACGATCTCGGGCAGGTGATAGGCGACGCCGTCGAGGCCGACCAACGGGTGCTGGAGGTCGAAGGCGAGGAGGCCCAGGACGAGGCCGGCCACGGCGCCGAGGAGCCCGCGGACGACCGCCGGCGCCGCCGCCAGGCCGGCGAGCGCCTGGGCGGCGAGGTTGCCGCCGGCGGGCGCCGGCACGAGGATCCGGGCGGCGGCCCAGGTGGCGATGGCCGCCGCGGCCAGCGCCGAGGCGTCGCCGCCCAGCCCGAGGAGGCCGAGCCCCAGCGCCTCGAGGACGGCCGCGCCGGCGGCGAGGGTGGCGGCGGCCAGCGCGCGCTCGAGACCCGCCGGGGCGGCGAGGGCCGCCACGCGGGAGGCGCCGGCCGCCAGGGAGAGCACCGCGGCGACGAACAGGGCGGAGTGGGCGAGCTCGGTCACCGGCGCCGCGAGGATATCCGCGGGGCACGGGGCGGCGTCCCGGGAAGGCGTCCGCCCGGAGGCGGAGAATGTATGCGAACAGATGATCGTGCTCGGTATCGACCCAGGATTGGCCCACACCGGCTTCGGCGTCGTCGCCGGCACCGGCACCGGCGCCGGCGGGCGGCTGTGCGCGCTCGACGGCGGCGTGATCGAGACGCCGGCCCAGGCCCCGGGCGAGCGGCGCCTGGCCCAGATCGCGCTCGAGGTGGGGGCGATCCTCGACCAGCACGGCCCGGGAGCGGTGGCGCTCGAGGATCTCTACTTCGGGGCCAACGTCCGCAGCGCCTTCGCCGTCGGCCAGGCCCGCGGCGTGATCATGGCGGCGGCCGGGGCCCGCGGCATCGCCTGCCACTCCTACACCCCCCAGCAGGTCAAGAGCGCGGTCTGCGGCAGCGGCCGGGCGGGCAAGGAACAGGTCGGACGGATGGTGACGGCGCTCCTTTCGCTGGCCGCGCCGCCCGACTCCGACCATGCCGCCGACGCGCTGGCCGTGGCCATCTGCCACGTCAACCGGGCGCCGCTCGCCGCGGCCCTGGAGCGGGCATGATCGCCCTCGTCCGCGGCGAGCTCGCCCTGCGGCGGGCCGACCACGTCGTCGTCGTCTGCGCCGGCGTCGGCTATCGCCTGGCCGTCTCCACGCACACGCTGGCCCACGTCCCGGCCGTCGGCGCCGAGGTCACGCTCCACGCCCAGCTCATCGTCCGCGACGACGCCCTCGTCCTCTACGGCTTCCACTCCGAGCAGGAGCGGGAGCTCTTCCTCATGCTTCTGGGGGTCCAGTCGGTCGGACCGAAGGTCGCCCTCGCCGTGCTCTCGGGCGGGGCGCCGCGCGATCTCCTCGGGGCGATCGCGGCCGGCGACGTGACCCGCTTCCAGGCGGTGCCGGGGATCGGCAGGCGCACGGCGGAGCGGATCATCGTCGAGCTGCGCGACAAGGTCGGCGCCGCCGGCGGCCCGGCGCTCGCCCCGAGCGACCTCGACGACCCGCGGACGCTCGCCCGCGACGGACTGGTCGAGCTCGGGTTCGATCACGGCGAGGCCGAGCGCCTGCTCGCCCTGACCGCCGGATCGAGCGCCGAGGAGCTCCTGGCCGGCGCCCTGCGCGCGGCCCGGACCGCCGAGGGCGCCCGATGAGCCCGGCCGGCCGACGCGCGGCCCGGACCGTCGAGAGCGCCCGAGGAGCTCCTGGCCGGGGCCCTGCGCGCGGCCCGGACCGCCGAGGGCGCCCGGTGAGCCCGGCCGCCCGACACGCGGCCCGGACCGCCGAGGGGCGCCCGATGAGTCCGGCCGCCCGACACGCGGGCCGGACCGCCGAGGACGCCCGATGAGTCCGGCCGCCCGAAAGGCGGGCCGGACCGCCGAGGACGCCCGATGAGCCCGGGCTCCCGGATCCAGACGCCGTACCTGGTCGAGGAGGACGAGTTCGACCGCACGCTGCGCCCCCGGCGCCTCGAGGAGTTCGTCGGCCAGGCGCAGCTGCGCGAGCAGCTCGCGGTGGCGATCGCCGCCGCCCGCGGCCGCGAGGAGGCGCTCGACCACCTGCTCCTGGCCGGGCCGCCGGGCCTGGGCAAGACGTCGCTGGCCCAGATCGTGGCCACCGAGCTCGAGGTCCCCTTCGTCCAGACCGCCGGTCCGGCGCTCGAGCGCAAGGGCGACATCGCCGCCTTCCTCACCGCCCTGGCCCCGCGGAGCGTGTTCTTCGTCGACGAGATCCATCGCCTGCCGCGGGCGCTGGAGGAGACCTTCTATCCGGCGATGGAGGACCGCCGCCTGCCGATCACCGTGGGTCAGGGCGCCGGGGCCCGCGTGGTCACGCTCGATCTGCCGCCGTTCACCCTGATCGGGGCCACCACCCGGTCGGGGCTCCTGACCACGCCGCTGCGCGACCGCTTCGGGATCCAGGCCCGCCTCGACAGCTATGCGGCCGAGGAGCTCGCGGCGATCGTGATGCGGGCGGCACGGATCCTCGACGTCGAGCTCGACCCGGACGCAGCCCGGACGATCGCCGGGCGCAGCCGCGGAACCCCGCGCGTGGCCAACCGCCTGCTCAAGCGGGTGCGCGACTACGCCGAGGTGCGCATGAGCGGGGTGATCACCCCGGCGGCGGCGAGCGAGGCGCTCGCTCTGGCCGAGATCGACGACGTCGGCCTCGACCGCCTCGACCGGGCGATCCTGCGCGTCGTCTGCGAGCGCTTCGACGGCGGCCCGGTGGGCCTGTCGACGCTGGCCATCGCCGTCGGCGAGGAGCGCGACACGATCGAGGACGTCTACGAGCCCTACCTGCTCCAGCTCGGGCTGCTCAAGCGCACTCCGCGGGGTCGGGCGGCCACGCCGCGGGCGTGGTCGCATCTCGGCCTCGAGCCGCCGCGCGACGGCCGCACCCTGTTCTGAGGGCCGATCGCGCCGAAGCGTTGTGGTGTACTTGGCGCAGACCGGCCGTCCGCCCCGGGCTCTGCCCCCAACCGGCCCGAGTAACCTTTCGATGCTCATGTCCCATCCGTTCATCTGCCCCAACTGCGGGGACCGGACCATCGCCTCGAACCGCTACGAGGGCTTCCGCCGCGAGGTGCGCGGCTGCGAGAAGTGCGGCTTCGGCTTCCTCTTCGAGCTGCTCGACGACTACTACCCGGCGCCGGACGCCGCGTTCTTCGTGTGTGACGGCGAGGGTCGGGTCATCGGCTGTGGGCGCGGGTCGTTCGAGCTCACCGGGTTCGAGGAGGAGGAGGTGATCGGCCAGCCGATCACCGATGTCCTCGGGCTGCGCTTCGACGGCGGCGAGAACCACGTGGCGACCGTGCTCGAGTGGGGTGTGCGCGCGCTGGGCAAGGAGGCCACGCTGCGGACCGAGAGCGACCTCGAGGCTGCGGCCAAGGCCGACCTCTTCCCGGCCTACGACGACGACGGCGGGCTGCTCGTCGTCCTGACCCCGTCCCGATGACCCGGATCCGATGACCGATCGTCGTCGCAACGTGTTCGTGCTGGCCTTGGTCGCCGGGCTGGTCATCGCGTCGCTGCTGGTCGTGACCGGCCTTCCGGGGCTGGCGAAGTCGAAGCCCACGAGGCTCGGGCTCGATCTCAAGGGCGGCGTGGAGCTGGTCTACCAGGGCAAGCCGACGGCGCAGTCGCAGGTGAATACGGATTCCCTGACGCGGGCGATCGACATCATTCGCCAACGGGTCGACCAGCTCGGCGTCTCCGAGCCGGAGATCCAGCAGTCGGGCAGCGATCAGATCGTGGTCAGCCTGCCGGGCGTGAAGGACGCCAATCGCGCCGAGGCGCAGGTCGGGACGACGGCCCAGCTGTACTTCTATGACTGGGAGCCGAACGTCATCGGCGCCGATGGCAAGCCGGCGCCGACCGACAGTGCCGTCACCGGGGGGCAGACGCCGGGCGATTCGACGTTCGGAATTCCGCTCTACCAGGCGGTGCTGAGGGCGGCGAAGCGGCCGGCGATCATCCGGCCCAACGACACCACGCGAGGTCCGGGGGTCGACGGCCTGTGGTACCTGGTCAACGACAAGGTGCAGAAGGTGGTCGGCGGACCGGAGGATTCGCGGGCGGCGCTGTTCAGTGAGCGGGCGCAGCCGGCGGGGACCCGGGTGGTGCATGTGCAGCCGGGGACGGTGATCGTGCAGGCGCAGACGGCGGCGAGTCAGTCGGCGGCGACGCTCGACAGCTACTACGTGCTGGATGACAACCCGGCGTTGAGCGGCAAGGACATCAAGAACCCGCAGCAGTCGTTCGACAACGGCGCCACCGGCACCGGCCAGCCGATCGTGACCTTCGACTTCACCGGCGGCGCGCGCCAGACGTTCCAGAACGTGACCAAGAAGATCGCGCAGCGCGGCGCCGACACCACGCTCCTGGGGACGCCGAACCTTCAGCACTTCGCGATCGTCCTCGACAACAAGCTGATCTCCGTCCCGTCGATCGACTTCCGCCAGTACCCGACCGGCATCGACGCCAGCAACGGCTCGCAGATCCAGGGCGGCTTCACGCTGGATTCGGCCCAGAAGCTGGCGAACCTGTTGAAGACGGGCGCGTTGCCGATCAAGTTGAAGTTGATCTCCTCGCAGCAGGTGTCGGCGACGTTGGGCAAGCAGGCGCTCAATCAGGGGTTGGTCGCGGGCCTGGTCGGATTTGCGATCGTCGCCGTGTTCCTGGTGCTCTTCTACCGGATGCTCGGTCTGATCGCGGTGACGGCGCTTTTGATCTACGCGTTGTACTTCTACGCGTTGATCAAGCTGATTCCGATCACCCTGACGTTGCCGGGGATCGCCGGATTGATCTTGACGATCGGCGTCGCGGCGGACGCGAACATCGTGCTGTTCGAGCGGGTGAAGGAGGAGTATCGGGGCGGGAGCTCGATCGCCCGGGCAATCGTCGCGGGGTACAAGAAGGGGATCGCGGCGATCATCGACGCGAACGTCGTGATCTTCATGACCGCGTTCATCCTGTTCGTCCTGGCGACGGCGGGGGTCAAGGGGTTCGCGTTCACGCTCGGGATCGGGACGATCACGTCGTTGTTCACGGCGGTCGCGGCTACGCAGGCGATTCTCGGGTCGATGGGACGCTCGCGATTGATCTCCAGTCCGTCGGCGCTCGGTGCGCGCGACAAGGGCCGACGGTGGCGCTTTGACTTCATGGGGGCGTCGCGGTGGTTCTTCTCGGTGTCGGGGGTGATCCTCTTGGTCGGGGCGTTGGCGATCGGCGGCAAGGGCCTGAACTTCGGCATCGATTTCAAGTCGGGGACCCAGATCAAGACGGGATTCACGCAGGCCGCGACCGAGTCGCAGGTCCGCGACGTGATGACCACCCAGAAGATCAACGACGCGCAGATTCAGAAGGTGGCGTCCAAGGAGCTCGGCGCCAACGGCTATCAGATCTCGACCAAGACGCTGCAGCCCGGGGCGGTGTCGGCCGTCCAGAGCGCGCTGATCGCCCGCTTCGGCGGGACACCGGGGTTCTCGGCGCAGTCGATCGGGCCGACGTTCGGCCAGACCGTGGCCAAGAGCGCGATCTACGCGATCATCGCCTCGCTGCTGGTGATCTCGATCTACATCGCGCTGCGCTTTGAATGGAAGTACGCGGTGCCGGTGCTGATCGCGTTGATGCACGACCTGCTGATCACCGCCGGCGTGTACTCCCTGACGGGGCGCGAGGTCACGACGTCGACGGTCGCCGCGCTGCTGACGATCCTCGGGTTCTCCCTCTACGACACGATCATCGTCTTCGACCGCGTCCGCGAGAACGTCCCCCGCATGCCGCGGGCCGCGTTCTCGCAGATCGTCAACCGCTCCATGAGCGAGGTCCTCACGCGGTCGCTGGCGACGACGTTCTGCACGCTGCTGCCCGTCCTCAGCCTCCTCCTCTTCGGCGGTCAGACCCTCAAGGACTTCGCGTTCGCGCTGCTCGTCGGCGTCGCCTCCGGCGCGTACTCCTCGATCTTCATCGCCTCTCCCGTCCTCACCCACTGGAAGGAACGCGAACCCGTCTACGCCCGCCGCCGCGCCCGCATCGCCGCCGAGCACGGCGGCCGCGTCCCCGCCTATGCCGCGACCGGCAGCGCCGCCCTGGAAGTCGACCCCGAACGCGGCCGCCGCCCCGGTCGGCCGGGCCGGCTGACCACGCCCGACCTCCCCGACCAGCAGCTCTCCAAAGCTGAGTTCGACGCGCTGGTCCGCGACCTCGACGTCGACGCCGAACCCGCTCGGAGCGCCGCCCCGGCCCGCAAGGGTCGCGCCAGCCAAGCCCCGGCCGCCCCCAAGCCCACCGCCGCCAAGCCCACCGCTCCCCAGCCCGTCCGCGACCCCACCGCCGACCTCGAACCCGAGGACGTGGTCATGCCCGGCCAGCCGAAGTCGACGAGCAAGCCCCGCGGGGCCTCGAAGTCCAAGCCCCGCAACCGACGCCACGGGAGACCGCGCTGATGGGAATGCTCGCCTGGGTGATGATGGGCCTCGCGATCTGGCACTTCGCGATCTGGCTGCCCGACCGCTTCTGGGGCGGCATCGTCGGCGCCTTCGTCGGCGCGATCCTCGGGGCCGTGGTCATCGGCCTCGTTCTCTTCGCGGCGATCAACGGGCACCTCAAGGTCCCGGGGATCAAGGACACCGACGTGGTCACCGCGCTCTACGCGGTGCCGGGCGCCCTGGTCGGCCTGCTCGCGATCTACCTGGAGGGAATCCGGCGCGAGCGCCGAGCAGCGTCGCCGATCGCTAGTCCACTTTAGGTACGGGCGAACTCGGCCGCGAGCGCGGGCGGGCAGACGGCCGGCGCCGCGAGGCGCCGTTGCCGGCGCCGACGTCATCCGTCCTACCCGGCGCGTACGCTCGCTGGGTGCCCGACCTGCGCCTGGAGATTCCCCCCGCCCCGAGCGCGCGCGTGCGCCGGCTCGCGGCCGAACTCGGCGTCGGCAGCGTGGTGGCCGAGGTCCTCGTCCGGCGCGGGCTCGGCGAGCCGCCGGCCGCGCGCGACTTCCTCGACGCCGCCGAGGCCCATCCGCCGGGCGCGTTCGTCGGGATCGACGGAGCCGTCGAGCTCATCCTTCGCCACGCCCGGGCCGGGACCCCGATCACCGTCCACGGCGACTACGACTGCGACGGCGTCTGCTCGACCGCGATCTATGTCCGCGTCCTGCGCGGGCTCGGGGCCGACGTCGACTGGTATCTGCCCGATCGTCGCAGCGACGGCTACGGCCTCGCGGCGGCGACCGTCGCCCGGCTCGCCGCCCGCGGCACCCGTCTGCTCCTGACCGCCGACTGTGCCATTACCGCGGTCGAGGCGGTGGCCGCGGCGCGGGCCGCGGGGGTCGACGTCGTGGTCAGCGACCACCATCGGCCGCGGGCCGACGGCCTGCTCCCCGACGCGCCGATCGTGCACCCGCTCCTCTGCGGCTATCCGGGCGGCGACCTGTGCGCGACCGCGGTCGCCGCCAAGCTCGCCCAGGCTCTCCGGGCAGCCGCCGGCGCCGGCGGCGGCGAGCACGAGCGTGACCTCGAGCTCGTGGCGCTGGCCACGGTGGCCGACGTCGTGCCCCTCCGCGGCGAGAACCGCCGGCTCGTGCGCTCGGGGCTGCGCGCGCTCGCGGCCACCACCAGCCCCGGGCTGAGGGCGCTGATGGCCGTCGCCCGCGTCGTGCCGCTGGCCGTCGACGAGCACGACCTCGGCTTTCGCCTGGCGCCGCGGATCAACGCCGCCGGGCGCCTCTACCGGCCGGACGTCGCGCTCGAACTGCTGCTCACCGACGACCCGGCACGGGCGGCGGCCATCGCCGACGAGCTCGACCGGGCCAACGCCGAGCGCCGCCACGTCGAGATCCAGATTCGCTTCGAGGCCGAGGCGCAGGTGCGCGAGCACGGCGACGCGCCGGCCTACGTCCTGGCCGGCGCCGGCTGGCATCCGGGGGTGATCGGAATCGTCGCCGCCCGGATCGCCGAGCGCCACCACCGCCCGACCGTGATGATCGCCCTCGACCCGGCCGGCGGCGGGGCGACCGGGTCGGGACGGTCGATTCCCGCCTTCGACCTGCTCGGCGGCCTCAACGCCTGCGCCGAGCACCTGCTCGGCCACGGCGGCCACCGCGCGGCGGCCGGGCTCCAGATCGACCCCGACCGGATCGACGCCTTCCGGGCGGCGTTCGTCGACCACGCGGCCGCGGTCCTCGCCCCCGAGGATCTCGTCGGGGTCGAGCGCGTCGACGCTGTCGTCTCGGGCGAGGACCTCGGCCTCGGCCTCGCCGAGGAGCTCCTGCGCCTGGCGCCGTTCGGCTGCGGTAATCCGCCGGTCTCGCTGCTCGTGGCCGCGGCGACGCTCGAGGACCCGATCGGATTCGGCGGCGACGAGCGCTCTGACCATGTCCGCTTCAGCGTCCACTCGGGCGGGACGCGGGCGCGGGCGGTCCACTTCGGCGGCGGGCCCCGACTGCCGGTGGCGGCGGGCACACCGGTCGACGCGACCTTCCGCCTCGAGCGCCACGAGTGGCAGGGCGTAGTCGCGCCGCGCCTGCTCCTGCGCCAGGCGCTCGCCTGCCGGCCCGCGCCGATCGAGATCCTCGGTGAGGACGGCGCCTACCTCGAGCGCGTCCTCGCCGAGCTATTGGCACCGCTCGAGCCCCGGGTCCGGGGCTTCGGTCGCCGGGAGGTGTGCGACCGCCGCGGACGGGGAATCGCGGCGACCATCGCCGGCCTGGTGGCCGGCGGCGAGTCGGTGCTCGTCCTGGCCGCCGACGCGTCGGCCCGGGCCCGCCACCTCCACGAGCGTCTCGGCGGCTTCGCCCTCTGCTCGCACGCGGCCCTCAGTCGGGCGCCAGAGCTCGCGGCCGCGCGCGACCACCTGGTCGTCCTCGATCCGCCGGCCGCCCGCGCCGAGCACGACCTGGCGCTGGCCGGGGATCCGAGCCAGGCGACGCACCTGGCCTGGGGGGAGCCTGAGCTACGCTTCGCGTTACACATACACGAGCGGGAGTACGCACTGCGTGCTTCGCTTGCCGCCCTGTACCGGGTGCTACGCGACCGGGGGAGAGCGGAGGGCGAGGAACTCGAGGCGGCCCTGCGAGGCGACGATCCTCAGCCGAGGTCGCCGGCATCGGCCGGCCGGCTGCTGCGAATCCTCGTGGAGCTGGATCTCGTCGAACTCGACCGCGAGCGAATCGGCGCTACCGTGCTCTGCGACCGGCGCGCGCAGCTCGAGGCTTCGGCTGCGTTCCGGGCCTATCAGCGACGACTAGAGGACGGCCGGCTATATCTGGGAAGCAACGCAGCACCGGCGGTAGCCGCCTGAAGCCGGGCCCCGAGCCCGCGGCGGAGGCCCCTGCCGCCAACGGCGCCCCGCCCGATGCCGAGCCCGCGGTCGCCCTGCTCGCCGACGACCGCGCCGCCGCGGCGGCGACCTGGACGGCGCCGGCCGTCGAGGCCGGCTCGGCGATCCGCCTGCCGATCGATCGCCTCGCCTCGTCCGGTTTCCCCGTGCCGGTCATCGCCCCGGAGCTGACGCCGGTCGAGAGCAAGCTCCTCGGCGACCTGTTCGCGATCGTCTCCGAGCACGCCGACGACTCGATGGTCGACATCGACCGCGACCGCGTGACCGACGCCTTCCTCTTCGCCTGCGAGCACCACGCTGATCAGCGCCGGCGCTCGGGCGAGGACTTCATCGTCCACCCGGTCGGGGTCGCCCGCATCTGCGCCGGCATGCGCCTGGATACCGAGACGCTGTGCGCCGCCCTCCTGCACGACACCGTCGAGGACACGTCCGCCTCGCTGGCCGAGGTGCGCGAGCGGTTCGGCGACGAGGTCGGCAGCCTGGTCGACGGCGTGACCAAGATGACGGGGATCACGTTCTCCTCGCGCGACGAGGCCCAGGCCGAGAACTACCGCAAGATGATCGTCGCCATGGCCAGCGACGTGCGGGTCATCCTGATCAAGCTGGCCGACCGCCTCGACAACATGCGCACGCTCGGCGCGCTGCCCAAGACCAAGCAGATCGACAAGGCCCGTGAGACGCTCGAGATCTACGCGCCGATCGCCCATCGGCTGGGGATCCACGCGATCAAATGGGAGCTCGAGGATCTCGCCTTCGCGACCCTCCACCCCCGCAAGTACCAGGAGATCAAGGGGCTCGTCGCCCAGCAGCGCGACGATCGCGAGCGCTACGTGACCTCCGCCGGCGAGTACCTGCAGAGCGAGCTCGAGGCGCTCGGCATCCGCGCGGTGATCTCCGGCCGGGCCAAGCACTTCTACTCGATCTACTCGAAGATGACCCGCAAGGGACGGGAGTTCAACGAGATCTACGACCTCACGGCGATGCGCGTGATCGTCGACACGGTCAAGGACACCTACGGGGCCGTCGGCGTCATCCACTCGCTCTGGAAGCCCCTGCCCGGCCGCTTCAAGGACTTCATCGCCATGCCGAAGTTCAACATGTACCAGTCGCTGCACACGACGGTGATCGGCCCCGAGGGACGGCCGCTGGAGATCCAGATCCGCACCAGCGAGATGCACAACATGGCCGAGTACGGTGTGGCCGCCCACTGGATGTACAAGCAGGCGAAGACGACCGGCAAGAAGGGCGGCGCCGCCTGGTCGGGCGACGACGGCCAGAAGCCGCAGTGGCTGCGGTCGATCGTCGATTGGCAGAGCGAGACCTCCGATCCCAAGGAGTTCATGGAGACGCTCAAGGTCGATCTCTTCGAGGATGAGGTCTACGTCTTCACGCCCAAGGGTGAGGTCAAGTCGCTGACCGCCGGGGCCACGCCGCTCGACTTCGCCTACGAGGTCCACACCGACGTCGGTCATCGCTGCGTCGGCGCCCGGGTCAACGGCAAGATCGCCCCCCTCCACTACGAGCTGCGCTCGGGCGACATCGTCGAGGTCCTGACCTCCAAGCGCGAGCGCGGACCGTCGCGCGACTGGCTCGGCGTGGTCAAGACCTCGCGCGCCCGGAACAAGATCAAGCAGTGGTTCAAGGCGGAGTCGCGCCAGGACACCGAGCACACCGGCCGCGACCTGCTCCAGGAGCACCTCAAGAAGCAGGGTCTCCCCGCCCAGCGGATCACCGGCTCACCGCTCCTGGCCGACCTGATCCGGGAGATGGGCTTCAAGAAGGCCGACGACTTCTACATCGCCCTCGGCTCGTCCAAGATCTCGCCCAAGGTCATCGTCAACAAGGTGATGCAGCGGCTCAAGCAGGGCGAGGCCGCCGAGGGCGAGGAGACGGCGGCCGCCTCGCTGCTCTCACCCGGTCGCGAGCGCCGCCGCCCGACCAGCTCCTCCTCGGAGTACGGAATCCGCGTCGAGGGAGTCCAGGAGGTCATGCTTCGGCTGGCCAAGTGCTGCCGCCCGGTGCCCGGCGACCAGATCGTCGGCTACATCTCCCTCGGCCGCGGCATCACCATCCACCGCGAGGACTGCCCCAACGCCCTCGCCCTGCGCAAGGACCCCGACCGCTTCACCACGGTCTCCTGGGAGGGGGAGAACGCAACGGCCTTCAAGGTCGAGCTCCAGATCGACGCCTGGGATCGCCACCGCCTGCTCGAGGACCTCTCGCGTACGTTCGCCGAGGCCGGCATCAACATCGTCGAGGCCCGCTGCACCGCCAGCCCGCCGATGGTCCGCAACCGGTTTGTCGTCGAGGTTCCCGACACCCAGACGCTCAAGCTGACGGTCAACCGCCTGCGCAACATCGAGGCCGTGTTCGACGCCTACCGGGTCACGCCGGGCGGCGGCTGAGAGCGTTCGCCGGGCGGACGCCGCGCCGCTCGATCCCTCGCGGGGAGAATGCGCCGTAAACGATGGCCAGCCCTACAGGACGAAGTCGCCGCCGCTACGAGCCTTTACTACTTGGCCCGTGAGTGGCCGGTGTAGCGGTACGGCTCCGAGAGTTTTTGGCGGTCAAGAGCCGCTGTGCGTTCGAATCCACCGCCTGCGCCGCCGCGACGCCGGCGCGCCATCACGTGTGCGCGAGCGCAACACGACTCAGAAGAGGGCGCGACGCGGTCGGCGGACAGCTCGGCAGCGCTGTGTCGCACGGATGCATTCGCCTCGCCGGTCCCGCCATCACCCGGCTCGCCGCCCGCATTACCCCGGGCGTCCCGGTCACCATCGTCTAGGCGGCGTGGCCGCCGATCAGGAGATGACGCTCAAGGCTGCCGGGAGTAGATCGAAGCGCGCGTCGGTGACCTCGCCGAGATAGTCGCCGTCAACGTGCAGCGGCAACGGTCGGCCGTCGGCGCTCCGCAACTCGAGCTCGGTGAACGGCGGGAACCCATGGACCCTCGGGTGATCGACCAGGCGCAGCCGGCGACTGAGCGCCCGGGTGAGGATCGACGGAATGTCGATCGCGTTGGCGCGCTCGAGGACGAGCCCGGCCAAAGTGGCGCTGTCGAGCCCGCCGCCGATGGCCGCCTCGACCGGCCTGTCCCGGTAGTAGGTGTAGTGCTCCCCGTTCTGAACGATCGCCGTCACCCCGGCCACCGTCTCGCCGCCGGCGGTGACCAGCATCCTCGGCGGTCGGGTCAGATAGTGGCCGATGAACGTGGTCAGCGACACGTAGAGGAAGTAGTTCGCGCCGAAGCGGGCCTTCAGGTGGGGACGGGAATCGACTCGGGCGACCACGCTGGCGTCAACCCCGACCCCGGCGCTGAAGGCGAAGTAGCGGCCGTTGACCCGCCCGACGTCGACCCGCCGCGGGGCCCAGCGGTCGGCCAGAGCCAGCAGGTGCTCGGTTGCGTCGACGATCTCGGCCGGGATACCGAGGAGCTTGCAGTAGACGTTGGTCCGGCCGCCCGGCAGGCACGTGACCGGCGTCGGCGAGCCGGCCAGCCCGTTGATCACCTCGTTGACCGTGCCGTCGCCGCCGAACGCGACCACCACGTCGTAGCCCTCCCAGGCCGCCTGGCGACAGATCTCGGTCGCATGGCCAGCAGCCTCGGTATCGCAGGCCTCAACCTCGTAGCGACTCGCCAGGGCTCCGACGACAAGCTTGCGCAACCGGTCGGAGACTGTCGTCGCGTAGGGGTTGACGATCACGAGCGCCCGCCGCAGCGGCGCCCCCACGTCCAGCTGACCGTCCGCGGCGTCGTGCTCGGCGCGCTCCTCGCTCGGGCTCACCTCTGCCGTACCCCCGCTCGGTGGTGCCGTTACCCAGACAGACCGGCCGCCGGTACCGTGCAGGCATCCCACGACCTCGATCGAGGCTCGGCGTCGATCTCGACTGGCTCCGGCTCGGCGCCGGCGGCCATTCGGCGTGAAGCAACGGCCGCGTCTTCGAGACGGTGGCCGGCGGGCTCGCCCGACGACCGGCCCGCGCGGCAACCCGTCGAGCTCATCGGCTTCGTGATGAGCCGACGCATGCTGCTCGGCATCAGGGAGCGCCCCGAGCGGCCAAGCGCGTAGCGTTCCCCACCGTGCCCGAGCTCCCCGAAGCCGAGCAGTCCCGAGCGCTGATCGCGGAGCGGGCGCTCGGTCGGCTTATCGTCGCCGTCGATGACCGCGACACCTACGTCTGCCGCCCGCACGCCCCCGGCGAGATCGCCGCGGCGCTCATCGGAAGGCGGCTGACGGCCGCCCACCGCCGCGGCAAGTCGATGTGGTGCGAGACGGACGCCGGGCCGGCGCTCGGGTTGCACCTCGGGATGGCCGGGCGGGTGATCATCGACGGGCGCTCGGCCGGCGACCGCGTCCCGCCGTCGGAGACCGCGGCGATCGCCCGCGCCGAGGTCGTCTCCGAGCAACGCCGCGCCCAGGAGGCCGGCTGGGCTCGCTTCAGGATCGACTTCGACGACGGTGGTCAGCTCGTCCTCTTCGACAAGCGACGCCTCGGCCGCGTCGTCCTCGACCCCGATCTCAGCCACCTTGGACCCGATGCTCTCGACGCCACGCCTGCTGAGTTTCGCGCCCGTGTCGGGCGTGGCTCGATCCCGCTCAAGGCGCGTCTGATGGATCAGGAGACCCTGGCCGGGATCGGCAACCTCCTGGCCGACGAGGTTCTCTGGCAGGCCGCCCAGCCGCCCCTGCGACCGGCCAACGATCTCGACGCCGCCGAGCTCGATGCCCTTCGCCGGACCGTCCGCGCGTCGACCCGGCGCGCGATCCGCCGTGGCGGCGTCCACACCGGAGCCGTAATCCCCCACCGCCGGCCCGGCGCGAGTTGCCCGCGCTGCGGCGCCGAGATGGTGCGCGCCACGGTCGGCGGGCGGACGACCTGGTGGTGCGTCCGCGAGCAGAGCTGGCCGCCCGTCGAGGCCTGAGTCGCCCCCGCTATGCCCCGGCGGGGCGCCGTCGGGTCAGCACCAGGCAGAACTGGGTGCCCTCGCCGCTGACCTTCTCGACCGCCATGCCGCCGTCGGCCGCCGCCGCCCCGAGGCGCTCGAGGTCGACCGCCGAGCCGAGCCAGGCCGGGTGCGATTGGCCGCGCGGCCGGCGCTGCCACGGGCGAGGGGGGCCGGCGGCCCGCGGGCGGTGGACGGCCGGGTCGTTGGAGACCTGGAACGCCGCCCAGCCGCCCGTGCGCAGGACGCGGCCCATCTCGCGCACGTAGCCGAGCGTCACCTCCGGGTCCGGAATGTGCTGAAAGACCACGTGCGAGACGCACGCGTCGGCGCTCGCCGAAGCGACCCCGGCCAGGGTCGTCCCGTCACCGTGCAGCCAGGTCACGTTTTCGAGCTGCGGGTTCATCCGCCGGGCGACGTCGAGCATCTCGCTCGAAACGTCGAGCGCCCGCACCGTGCCCGCCCGCGCCGCGATCGACCGCGTCATCCGCCCGGCCCCGCAGCCGACCTCGACCACCTCGTCCTCGCGTGTCAGGCTCGCACCGCAGATGTCCAGCAGGCGGTCGAGCGCATCCTCGCCACCGCGCCAGAACGACTCGAGGTCCGGATGCCGATAGGTCAGGCGGTCGTCGACGAAGAAGAAGGCGTCCTCGCGCGCCCGCTCGTCCCAGAAGCGGCGCATGTCCGGGCCGTGCACGGCGGTGACTCTAGCGTTCCGCGACGGGCCACCCGCAACCGCCCAACCCCGCCGCCCGAGTCCCACCGGCGCCCATCCGGACCCACGCCGCCCACCCGCCGGGACCGGCCAATAAGCTCCCCGGGTGCCCGCCGTAAGCGTGATCGTCGCCGCGCGAGACGCGGCGGCCACGCTGCCCCGCACGCTGGCCGCGCTTGCCGCCCAGACGGTCGACGGCGGTCACGAGGTCGTCGTCGTCGACGACCGCTCGACCGACGCCACCGCCGCGATCGCCCGGGCCGCCGATCTCGGTCCGGTGATCTCCTCCGGCGGCGTCGGCCCCGCGGCCGCCCGCAACGCCGGCGCCGCCGTCGCCCGGGCTTCGCTCCTCGCCTTCACCGACGCCGACTGCTTCCCATCACCCGGCTGGCTCGCGGCCGGGGTGCGGGCGCTCGCTGCGGCCGACCTCGTCCAGGGCGCCGTGGCCCCTGACCCCGGCGCCCGCCCCGGGCCGTTCGACCGGACGCTCTGGGTCGATGCCGACCATGGCCTCTACCAGACGGCGAACCTCTTCGTCCGCCGCGAGGTGTTCGACCGGGCCGGCGGCTTTGAGAGCTGGCTCGGAGCGGCGACCGGAAAGGAGCTCGGCGAGGACGTCCTCCTCGGCTGGTCGGCCCGGCGGTCCGGGGCCCGGGCGGCGTTCGCGCCGGACGCCGTCGTCCACCATGCCGTCCACCGGCGCGGCGCCGGCGGCTTCGTGGCCGAGCGCCTGCGGCTGCGCTACTTTCCGGCCCTCGTCGCCCGGATCCCCGAGCTGCGCCGCGAGGTGTGCTTCGGCCGCGTCTTCCTCAGTCGCCGCACCGCCGCCTTCGACCTCGCCGCCGCCGGCGTCCTCGTCGCCGCCCTGGGCCGCCGTCGCGGTCCCGTCCTCTGGAGCGCGCCCTACCTCGCGTTGGCCGTCGCCGAGGCCCGGCCGTGGGGGCCGCGGCTCGGCCCGCGCGTGGCCGTGGTCGGCGCCGTGGCTGACGCCGCCGGCGCGGCCGCCCTCCTCGCCGGAGCCCTGCACGGCGGCTCTGCGGTCCTCTGAGTGGCTTGTCCGGGCGCCGGGGCTCGGTATACTGGTCGGACATAGCAGCACACATCGAGAGGGGTGGAGGGACTGGCCCAGTGAAACCCCGGCAACCATTCCGCGCGAGCGGGAACGGTGCCAATTCCATCAGGCTCCAACATAGGCCTGGGAGATGTGGACGGAGCTTCGTCCCACGAACCTTCGCCACAAGCCCGGCGGAGGTTTTTTCATGACGCTAGAGAAGCTGAGATGCAAGGAGTGCGGCTCGGACTACCCGCCCGAGGCGCTCTACGTCTGCGAGCGGTGCTTCGGCCCGCTCGAGGTCTCCTACGCCCACGACCCGCACAGCGACGTCGGTCAACTCCGGCGGCGGATTCAGGGCGGCCCGCAGAACGTCTGGCGCTACGCCGACTTCCTGCCGCTGGCCGGCGGCCCGCCCGGGCCGTCAAACCGGCTGGCCTCGCGCGCCGGCCTCCCGGCCGGCTGCACACCGCTGATCCGTGCCGACCGGCTGGCCGAGCGGCTCGGCTTGGGCGAGGTCTGGGTCAAGAACGACGCCGCCAACCCGACCCACTCGTTCAAGGACCGCGTCGTCGCGGTCGCGGCCGCCCGGGCCCGCGAGCTCGGCTTCAAGGTCATCGCCTGCGCGTCGACCGGCAACCTGGCCAACGCGGTGGCCGCCCAGGCCGCGGCCCTCGGCCTGCGCTCCTACGTCTTCATCCCGTCCGATCTCGAGGAGCAGAAGGTCCTGGCCACCGGGATCTACGGCACCAACCTGGTCTCGGTGCGCGGCAACTACGACGACGTCAACCGCCTCTGCACCGAGCTCTCGGCCGAGCGGGAATGGGCGTTCGTCAACGTCAACATGCGCCCCTACTACGCCGAGGGGTCGAAGACCGTCGCCTTCGAGATCGCCGAGCAGCTCGGCTGGGAGGTGCCAGACCGCTGCATCGTGCCGATCGCCTCCGGCTCGCTCTACACCAAGATCGCCCGCGGCTTCGCCGAGTGGACGGAGCTCGGCCTGATCGAGGGCCGTGCGCCGATCATGAACGGAGCCCAGGCGAGCGGCTGCGCGCCGGTGGCCAACGCCTTCGCCGCGGGGGTTGACTTCTGCCAGCCGGTCAAGCCGCACACGATCGCCAAGTCCCTGGCCATCGGCAACCCGGCCGACGGCCCTTACGCCCTCGACCTCGCCGCCCGCTCGGGTGGGACGATCGAGGCGGTCACCGACGACGAGATCCGGGCCGGAATCGCCCTGCTGGCGGAGACCACCGGCGTCTTCACCGAGACCGCCGGCGGCGTCACCACCGCCGTCTTGGCCAAGCTCGCCGCCCGCGGCGAGATCGACCCGCAGGAGCGGGTGGTGCTCGTGATCACCGGCGACGGCCTGAAGACGCTGGACGCCGTCCGCGGGTCGTTCACCACGCACGAGATCGACCCGACGGTCGCGTCCTTCGAAGCGTCCGACGCCCATACCCGGGCGTCGAGCCGGGTCGGGGTCTGATGTCCGTCACGGTGAAGATCCCGACGCAGCTGCGGGCCGCCGCCGACGGGGCCAGCGAGGCGGAGGTCGACGGCGCGACCGTGGCCCAGGTGCTCGAGCAGCTGTTCGAGCGGTTCGCCGAGCTCCGCGGCCGGATCGCCGACGACGACGGGTCGCTGCGGCGATTCGTCAACATCTACGTCGGCGGCGAGGACATCCGCTTCCTCGACGGCCTCGAGACCGCGGTCAAGGATGGCGGCGAGGTGACGATCCTGCCCGCCGTCGCCGGAGGCTGACGAGCATCAACCGACCAGGCGCACGCGCCGCGGCGCCGGCGCCCGCACCAGCCGGCGCGCCGGAGCAGCGTCGGGTCGAGCGCGACGGCGGGGCGGCGGGCCGCCACCTCCAGGTCACCCCGGTGCCCGGCGCGGCGCCGATCGTCGGCGTGCTCGGCCCGTGACCGCGCTCCTGCTCTTCGACATCGACGGGACGCTCCTGCTCAAGGCGAGCCAGGCGCACCGGGACGCGCTCCACGCCGGCCTGCGCGACGTCTACGGGCTGGCCGACCCGTCGGGCCTGGCCATCGGCAACCCGGCCGGGCGGACCGACTCGGAGATCGCCCGGGAGCTCCACGTCGCGGCCGGCGGCGAGCCCGGCCGCTTCGATGAGCGCCACGTCGAGTTCAGACTGGCCTGCGCGGCCGCCTTCGCCGCGACCTGCCCGCCGAGCCTCGCCGGCCACGTCGCCCCCGGCATGGCCGAACTTCTCGACGGTCTCGCCGGCGTCCGCCTCTCGCTGGTCACCGGCAACTACGAGCCCATCGCTCGGCTCAAGCTGGCACGGGCCGGCCTCGGCCATCACTTTCCGGCCGGTCAGGGCGGCTTCGGGTCCGACGCCGAGGAGCGTGGGCTCCTGCCGGCGATCGCGCGCCGGCGGGCGGCGGCCGCCGACGGCAGGCCGCACCCGCGGGAGCAGACGATCGTGATCGGCGACACGCCGCGCGACATCGCCTGCGCCCGGGCCGACGGCCTACGCGTGGTGGCCGTCGCCACCGGGCCGTACCCGGTCTCGGCCCTCGGCGCCGCCGACGGCGTGGCCGCCGACGGCTTCGCCCTGCGCGAGCTGCTCGCGCGCGAGCTCGACCGCTGACCGACGCCTTGCAGGCGGTGTCGCGGCGGTCGCCGGCCGCTACCCTCCGGCCCGGTGCGCCATGCCGGCTCGAGCAGAACGACGGTGGGTCGACCGCGGCTGCGCCTCGCCGGCCTGGTCTGCCTCGCCCTGGGCGGGCTCGCCGCGGCGGCGCCGCTGGGCGCCGAGGCCGGCCCGACCGTGAAGGGCCTGAGCGCGGCCCTGAACGGCCAACGCGCCCAGGCGCAGGCCCTGGCCGGCAGCGCCCGGGCGCTCGGCACGGTGATCGCCCGGCTCGACAGCCAGGTGACGCTGATCGGGGCCCGGCGCGCCGCGATCGAGTCGGAGCTCGCCGGCGACCAGACGCGCCTGGCCGCGGTCCGCACCGACCAGGTGACTGCCCGTGCCCATCTCGTGCGGCTCATCGCCAGCCTCGGGCTCGCCCGCCTCGTCCTCGCGCGCGAGCTGGTCTCCGGCTATGAGAACGACCCGCCGGACATCGTCAGCGTCGTCCTCGCGTCCCACGGCTTCGCCGACCTGCTCGACCGGATCGAGTACGTCCGGGTCGCCAAGCTCCACGAGCGGCAGGTGATTGCCGCGGCGTCGACGGCCAAGCAGCGGACCACGGCGACCGCCGCCCGGCTCGCCCTGCTCGCGACGCGCGACCGGGCGATCACCGATGCGGTGGCCGCCCAGGACCGGGCGATCACCGCGATCGGCCTGCTGCTCGCCGGCCGGCGGTCCGCCCTCGCGGCCGCCCGGGCCGCCCGGCTGGCGGCACTCCGCACCACCAACGCCCGCACCGGCCAGCTCCAGCGGGCGCTCGACAAGCTGAAGGCCGAGCTGGCCGCCAGCGCCGACCAGGCCTACGGTTCGTGGGCGATCCCCCAGGCGATCGTGACCTGCGAGTCCGGCGGTCAGAACCTGCCGCCGAACTACGCCGGCGCGTCCGGCTACTACCAGTTCATCCCGAGCACCTGGGCCGGGCTCGGCGGCAGCACGCCGGCCGCCTACCTGGCGCCCAAGTCCGAGCAGGACCGCCTCGCGGCGGAGCTCTGGAACGGCGGCCGCGGCGCCCACAACTGGGACTGCGCCGCGATCCTCGGCATCGGCTGAGGGGGCGGACGCTCTGAGGTCGCGCAACGCGCCGCCCAGGGCGGGAGGGCGACACGGGAGGTCGACCGTCCGCCGGCGAAGCTTCAGGCGGGCGGGCGGAACGTCCGCCCGGAGCGGAGCGCGCCCGGGCCGATTCGAACGGCCGACCTCTCGCTCCGGAGGCGAGCGCTCTATCCACTGAGCTACGGGCGCTGGGGCGTCCAGAGTCCGACCGGACGCTACGGGCAGCTTACGGGGCTGGGAGGCTCGGAGACGCCCGGTCCCGCTACCCTCGGCCGGATGGAGCTGTCGATCCTCTTCGCCGGCACGGCCGGCTCGGTTCCGACCGCCCGGAGGGGGCTGCCGGCGCTCCTGGTCCGCTACGGCGCCCAGCGGATCCTGTTCGACTGCGGCGAGGGCACCCAGCGCCAGCTCGTCCGGTCGGTCGGCCTGGCCGACCTGACCGACATCTTCATCACCCACTTCCACGCCGACCACTGGCTCGGCCTGCCGGGCATGCTGAAGTCGTTCGACCTGCGCGACCGCGACCGGCCGCTCACGGTCTACGGACCGCCGGGACTGTCGGACCTGATGGGGGCGATGCGCCGCCAGGTCTTCGGTCGGCTCGGCTATCCCCTGGACATCGTCGAGCTCGCCCCGGGCGACGCGGTGCGTCGCGAGGCGCTCGAGATCCACCCGTTCGCCGTCCGCCATCGCGGCGTGGCCTACGGCTACGCCCTCGTCGAGGACGCTCGGCCCGGCCGCTTCGACGTGGAGCTGGCCACTCGGCTCGGTGTCCGTCCCGGCCCCGACTTCGGCCGCCTCCAACGCGGCGAGACCGTCGGCGGCGTCGAGCCCGACCGGGTGATCGGCCCGACCCGCCTCGGCCGTAAGGTCGTCGTCTCCGGCGACACCGGCCCGTCGGACGCGCTCGCCCTCGTCGCCCACCAGGCCGACCTCCTCGTCCACGAGGCGACGTTCGGCGACGACGAGTCCGACCGGGCCCGCCAGACCGGCCACAGCACCGCGCGCCAGGCGGCGGCGATCGCCCGCGACGCCGACGTCCGCCTGCTCGCCCTCACCCATCTCTCGTCCCGCTACGGCGGCCGCGAGCTGCGCGACGAGGCGCGGTCGGTGTTCGCGGCGACCGTCGTCCCCGGCGACTTCGACGCGGTCGAGATCCCCTTCCCCGAGCGCGGCGCCCCGACGCTCGTCCGCCGCCGGGACGCGGCCGCGGGCGCGGGCGCGGGCTCGGAGCCGGCCCGCGCGCAGGAGCCCGAGCCAGCGCGGGCGCCGGCGCCCGAGCCGGCGGCCGCCCCGACGCCGATCAGTTGACGGTCAGCGTGCCCTGCATCCCGGCCTGGCGGTGGCCGGGGACCGAGCAGTAGTACGTGTAGGTGCCCTTGGTCAGCGTCACCGTCAGCGTCTTCGTCCCGCCGTTGAAGACCGGCGTCGACCCGATCACCGAGGTGCCCTTGGCGACGACGAGGTTGTGCTGGATCGGCGAAGCGTTGGCGAAGTCGATCGTCACCTTGCCGG
Organism: uncultured Solirubrobacterales bacterium; assembly: GCA_963795745.1. Classification (GTDB taxonomy): domain Bacteria; phylum Actinomycetota; class Thermoleophilia; order Solirubrobacterales; family Solirubrobacteraceae; genus Palsa-513. Next base: position 132,150 of record CAWCIT010000013.1, on the reverse strand, counting down.
CCTTCGCGGTCAGCGTTGTCGGGATGAACGCCAGCATCCCCGACGGATCGGCCTGGAGCGACAGCTTCCCCGACCCGGCCGGCGGATTGACCGAGGCCGGCGTGGTGGCCGGCCCGGTCGTGGCCGGTGCCGGGGTCGACGCCGGCGTCGACGAGCTCGAGCTCGAGCTGCCGCAGGCGGTCAACCCGAGGAGGGCGGCGCAGGCGCAGATCAGAAGCGGGACGCGGAGAGTCAAGGTGGCCTCCAGTCGGGGTGGTGTCGTCGCCGGCCGCCTCGCCCGGCCGAGCCGGCGGCGGCGTCCGGGACGCCGGAGCGGCGTCCCCGGGCAATGCTATCGTCAGCCGCCAATCCTTTAACCCGGTCCGGCGAGGCCAGGAAGGACATGGCAGAACCATGAGCTACGTGCTGCTCGAGGACGGTGCGCGCTTCGACGGCGTGGGCGTGGGGGCCGCCGGTCAGGTGACCGGCGAGGTCGTCTTCAACACCGCGATGTCCGGCTACCAGGAGTCGGTCACCGACCCGAGCTACGCCGGCCAGCTGATCGTCTTCACCTATCCGCACATCGGCAACTACGGGGTCAGCGCCGCCGCCATGGAGTCCGACCGGATCCACGCCCGCGGCGTGATCATGCGTGACGCCCGCAACGGCGACGACTCCGCCCAGGCGGAGGGCGGTTGGCTCGACTGGCTGCGCGACGGTGGCGTACCGGCGATCACCGACCTCGACACCCGCGCCCTCGTTCGCCACATCCGCGACCAGGGCGCCATGCGCGGGGGTATCTTCGCCGACGCCACGCCCGGCGAGGAGGCGATGGCCGCGATCGCCGGGGAAGCGGCCATGGTCGGCCGCGACCTGGCCGGCGAGGTCACCTCGCCGGCGCCGGTCTTCCTCGAGCCGACCGGCCCGACCCGGGGGGCGGCAGGCCCGACGATCGCGGTGATCGACACCGGGATCAAGGGGTCGATCGTCAGCCACCTGCGGGCCCGCGGCGCCCGGCTGATCCTGCTCCCGTGCACGACCGACGCGGCCGGCGTCCTCGCCCACGAGCCGGACGCCGTGTTTCTGGCCAACGGGCCGGGCGACCCCGCCGCCCTCGACCACATCGTCGCCCAGCTGCGTCTGCTCATCGGGCGCAAGCCGGTGTTCGGCATCTGCCTCGGCCACCAGCTCCTGTGCCGGGCGGTCGGCCTCGAGACCTACAAGCTGCCGTTCGGCCACCGGGGAGCCAACCACCCGGTCAAGGATCTCCAGACCGGCCGCATCGAGATCACGAGCCAGAACCACGGCTTCGCGGTGATCGGGCCGGGCGGCCGGCGGACGATCGCCGGCGACGAGCCCGTCCGCTGGGAGACGGACTTCGGCCAGGCCGAGCTCACCCACCTGAACCTCTACGACCGGACGGTCGAGGGCCTCGCCCTGCGCGACGTGGTCGGCGCCACCGTCCAGTACCACCCGGAGGCCGGGCCCGGCCCGCACGACGCCCTGCACCTGTTCGACCGCTTCGTCGGCGCGATTCCCGCCGCGGCGAGCCACTAGCCGGCTGACTGGATGCCCCGGCGCGACGACATCGAGCGGATCATGATCCTCGGGTCGGGGCCGATCGTCATCGGCCAGGCCGCCGAGTTCGACTACTCGGGCGCCCAGGCGTGCAAGGTCCTCGCCGAGGAGGGCTACGAGGTGATCCTCGTCAACTCGAACCCGGCGACCATCATGACCGACCCGGAGTTCGCCACGGCGACCTACATCGAGCCGCTGCTGCCCGGCCCGGTGACCCAGATCATCGAGCGCGAGCGGCCGGACGCGCTGCTGCCGACGCTCGGCGGCCAGACGGCGCTCAACCTGGCCAAGGCGCTGACCGAGGACGGGACGCTCGCCCGCTACGGGGTCGAGCTGATCGGGGCCGACTACGACGCGATCAACCGGGCGGAGAACCGCGACCTCTTCCGGGACACGATGCAGGCGGCCGGCCTGCGGGTCCCGCGATCGGCGATCGCCGAGACCGCGGCCGACGCGGTGGGCGCCCTGGCCGACCTCGGCCTGCCGGCGATCATCCGCCCGGCCTTCACCCTGGGCGGGCAGGGAGGCGGCATCGCCCGGACCGCGGGCGAGTTCGACCGTCTCGTCGGCCAGGGGATCGCCGCGTCGCCGATCGGCCAGGTCCTGATCGAGGAGTCGGTCCTCGGCTGGGGCGAGTTCGAGCTCGAGGTCATGCGCGACCACAACGACAACGTGGTGATCGTCTGCTCGATCGAGAACGTCGACCCGATGGGGGTCCACACCGGCGACTCGGTCACCGTGGCGCCCCAGCAGACGCTGAGCGACCAGCAGTACCAGCGCCTGCGTGACCAGGCGATCAAGGTCATCCGGGCGGTCGGCGTGGAAACCGGCGGGTCGAACGTGCAGTTCGCGGTCAATCCGCAGACCGACGAGATCGTCGTGATCGAGATGAACCCCCGCGTCTCCCGGAGCTCGGCCCTGGCCTCCAAGGCGACCGGGTTTCCGATCGCCAAGATCGCCGCCCGACTGGCGGTCGGCTACGCGCTGGAGGAGATCGCCAACGACATCACGCTGGCCACGCCGGCGAGCTTCGAGCCGACGATCGACTACGTCGTGGTCAAATGGCCGCGCTTCGCCTTCGAGAAGTTCCGGGGCTCCGACAGCAGCCTGACCACCCAGATGAAGTCGGTCGGCGAGGCGATGGCCATCGGCCGGACCTTCCAGCAGGCCTTCGCCAAGGCGATGCGCTCGCGCGAGCTCGACACCCTGCCGCCGCTCGACCTGCCGGTGGCCGAGCTCCTGCGCCGGGCCGGCCTGGCCGGACCGGCCCGGTACGACGAGCTGCTCGAGGCGCTCCGCCGGGGCGCCACCGTCGAGGAGGCCCACCGGGCGACCCAGATCGACCGCTGGTTCCTGCGCGAGCTCCACGCCCTGGCCGGCGACCCGAGCGCCCCGTTCGCCGGCGTGCGGACCTACAAGTCGGTCGACACCTGCGCGGCCGAATTCGCCGCCCGGACCCCGTACTACTATTCGGCCTGGGAGCGCCCCGGCCCGGACGGCCAGCCGCGCCACGAGGTCGAGCGCGCCGCGCCGGGGGGCGCAGGTGGCGAGCACGGCGAAGGAAACCGGCGTCCGAGCGTGGTCATCCTCGGGTCGGGCCCGAACCGGATCGGCCAGGGGATCGAGTTCGACTACTGCTGCGTCCACGCGGCAATGACCGTCCGCGCGTCGGGCCGCGACGCCGTGATGATCAACTGCAACCCGGAAACGGTGTCGACCGACTACGACACGTCCGACCGCCTCTACTTCGAGCCGCTGACCCTCGACGACGTGCTCGGCGTGATCGCGGTCGAGCAGCCGGAGGGCGTGATCGTCCAGTTCGGCGGGCAGACCCCGCTGCGCCTGGCCGCCGGCCTGCGCGACGCCGGGGTCAAGCTCCTGGGGACGAGCGTCGACGCGATCGACGCCGCCGAGGATCGCGGCCGGTTCGGGGCCCTGCTCGACCGCCTCGGCTACCGTGCCCCGCCGTACGCGACCGCCCACTCGGTCGACGGGGCGCTGAGCATCGCCCGGGAGATCGGCTTCCCCCTGCTCGTGCGCCCGTCCTACGTCCTCGGCGGCCGGGCGATGGAGATCGTCTACTCCGAGGAAGACCTGGCCGACTACCTGGTGCGGACCACTCCCCACGCCGCCCCTAACGGCGGGGCTGCTCCCCAGAAGCGGGAGATCTTCCTCGACCGGTTCCTCGAGCACGCGATCGAGGTCGACGTCGACGCCCTGTGCGACGGGCGCGACGTGTGGATCGGCGGGATCATGCAGCACGTCGAGGAGGCCGGCATCCACTCGGGCGATTCGGCCTGCGTCCTGCCGCCGCATTCGCTCGGCCGGGCGACGCTCGAGCAGATCCGCGAGCAGACGCGGGGGATCGCGCTCGCGCTGGGCGTCGTCGGCCTGCTCAACGTCCAGTTCGCGGTGACGGGGACGGGGGCGCTCTACGTGATCGAGGCCAACCCGCGGGCGTCGCGGACGGTCCCGTTCGTCTCCAAGGCGATCGGCGTCCCCCTGGCCAAGATGGCCTGCCGGTTGATGCTCGGCGAGACGATCGACGCCCTGCCCCTGCCGGTCGACCCGATGGCCGGCGCCCACGTCTCGGTCAAGGAGGCGGTGCTGCCGTTCAACCGCTTCAGCGGGTCCGATTCGCTGCTCGGGCCGGAGATGCGCTCGACGGGCGAGGTCATGGGCATCGCCGCCGACTTCGAGACCGCCTTCGCCAAGGCCCAGGCCGCGGCCGGGGCCGAGCTGCCGGCGGGAGGGACGGTGTTCATCACCGTGACCGACACCGACAAGGCGCCCGGCGCGGCGATCGCCGCCCAGCTCCACGCCCTCGGCTTCACGATCGTCGCCACCGCCGGGACGGCCGCGGCGATCGAGCGGCTGGGCGTGCCGGCGCTGACCCTCAACAAGGTGGGGGAGGGCTCGCCCCACGTGGTCGACGCGATCGAGCGCGGGGAGATCGACCTGGTCATCAACACGCCGACCGGATCGGGCGCCCGGTCGGACGGCTGGGAGATCCGGCGGGCGGCGGTGCTCCGGGGCATCCCGTGCATCACCACCCTCTCCGGGGGTGAGGCCGCCGCCCGGGCGATCGCCGCGGCGCGCGAGCGGCGGGCGCCGGTCGTCTCGCTCCAGGAGATCCATGCCCCCGGGGTCGAGCGACGGTCATCCGGAGCGGCTCCCGCCGGCCCGGACCGGGGTGGGGTTCCGACGGGATGACGGCGCCGTTCGGCCGTCGGTCGGCTGTCGTCGTCGAGCGGAGTGAGATCGGGGAGTACGTCGTCGTGCGGGTGCGCGACCCGTCCGGCGTCCGGCCGCAGGCCGGTCAGTTCTACATGCTCGCGGCCGTCGACGGCTGGGGGGCGGGGGAGGGGGAGCGGCCGTTCCTGCCCCGGGCGTGCTCGGTCTCGGCGGCCGACGGCGACGAGCTGAGCTTCCTGCTCGAGGACATCGGGCCGGGGACGCGGCGCCTGTGCGGCCTGCGGGCGGGCGAGGCGATGTGGTTGACCGGACCGCTCGGCGTCGGCTTCTCGGCGGGGGTCGGGCGGCCGGTGATCGTCGGCGGCGGGATCGGCGTGGCGGCCGTGCTCATGCTCTGGCGCGAGCGCGGCGGCCGGGCGCTGCTCGGCTTCCGCGACGCCCGGCACGCCGAGGCCGGCCGGCTCTTCGGGGCGGCGGCGCTCGCCACCGACGACGGGTCGGTCGGCCATCACGGGCGGGTCACCGAGCTGCTGGAGGCCGAGCTCGACGTCGAGGCGGCCGCCGCGACGGTCTACGCCTGCGGGCCGCCGGCCATGCTCGAGGCCGTCCGGTCGATCTGCGCGGCCCGAGGCGTGGCCGGCCAGCTGGCGCTCGAGTCGCCGATGGCCTGCGGCTTCGGCGCCTGCTACGGCTGCGTGGTGGCCACGCGTGACGGCTACCGTCGGGTCTGCGTCGACGGGCCGGTGTTCGACGCCGCCGCGCTCGAGGCCGTCGCGTGAGTCGGGTCGCGTTCTGCGGGCTCGAGCTGGCCCACCCGGTGATCAACGGGTCAGGAACGTTCGACGCCCTGGCCGCCGGGCGCTGCTTCGGCGAGGATCTGCTCCGCGACTTCCCGTTCGCGGCCTTCGTCTCGAAGACGATCACGCTCGAGCCGCGGCAGGGCAACCCGCCGCCGCGGCTGTGGGAGACGCCGGCCGGGATGATCAACTCGATCGGCCTGCCCAACCGCGGGCTGGCCGGCTACCTCGAGCACGACCTGCCCGGGCTGGCGGCCCTCGGCGTGCCGCTGATCACCAACGTGATGGGCTCGACGGCAGGGGAGTTCGCCGAGCTGGTCGGGGCCCTGGCCGACGAGCCGCGGGTGGCGGCGATCGAGCTGAACGTGTCGTGCCCGAACGTCAAGACCGGCCTCGACATCGGCGCCGACCCGCGCGAGCTCGGGGCGCTCGTCGAGCGGGTACGGCCGTTGTGGGGGCGGCCGCTGATCGTCAAGCTCACCCCGAACACCGCGGATGTGGCGGCGGCGGCGGCGGCGTGCGAGGCGGCGGGTGCCGACGCGGTCTCGCTGATCAACACGCTGCGGGCGCTGGCGGTCGATCCGCGCCGGGGCACGCCCTGGCTCGGCGGGCGGTTCGGCGGCCTGTCGGGTCCGGCGATTCGGGCCGTGGCCGTGGCCCAGGTTGCGCTCGTGGCCGCGCGGGTGGCGATCCCGATCGTCGGGATGGGCGGCGTCAGCCGGGGGCGTGACGCGGCCGATCTGCTGGCGGTCGGGGCGACGCTCGTCGCGGTGGGAACCGAGAGCTTCCGGGACCCGGCGGCCGGCGCGAGGATCGCGCGCGAGCTGGCCGACATTTCGTCGCAAAATGCAGGGTACATTCGGGAACGTCAGTAGTCCGGGCGCCGCTTACGGCGTAAGAATACCCTGCAAAGCACCGAAATAGCGTCAAGTGCCATGAATGGCGCTCACCCTCATGTCGAGGTCGAGCCGAACTTCGCCACCGGCCTTGATCGGGGCTCCCAACTAGGTACACTCGCCCACCATGCCGTCGGGTCCGAATGCGCTTCAGAAATCTTCCACGGCACCCGAGCGGTCGCTCCACCAGCGTATGGACGCCCTGGCCCGGGCCAACCAGATCCGCTCCGAGCGGGCCCAGCTGAAGCGGGACCTGAAAGCCGGACGGCGGTCGATCCACACGCTCCTCCTCGACCCGCCGGAATTCGTCGAGACGGCCAAGGTCTGCGACATGCTCCTCGCCGTGCCGAAGTACGGCCGCGTCAAGGTCAACAAGATTCTCGCCCACTGCCGGATCTCGCCGTCGAAGACCATCGGCGGGCTTTCCGAGCGGCAACGAACCGAGCTCGTCGGGCTGCTTCGGCGCTGAGGCGGGTCTGCGTGCGCGCCGGGCCGACTCCCGCGGGGCCGGCTGGCGCCGTCCTGACGGTCGCGACCCGGCGCTCACGCAGCCCCGCCTCAGCGCGCGGAGCCCGATCTCGCTTCGGAGCGGGTGGGGGCGGGCGAGGCCCGGGTGGGTGGTTCGGCCTCGTACGGCGGGAGGCCTGGCCGCGCGGCATTGCTGCCGGGCCGGGTACGGCGGGGCGGGGGCGATCGGGGACGCCAGCTCCTATGCCCAGCCAGGGCCAGCCCTGAGGCGGTCGCGGCCGTGACCCCTCCGGTGGAGGCTCGGCCGGGAGGCGGGGATGCGCGAGGGACGGGGCGACCCCGAGTCGCCCCGGCACGCACGCATCCCCGGCACCGCCTCACGCAGCCCCGGCTCCCCCGGTAGCCTTGCCTCGATGCCGACGGCGGCCTTGACATCGGCCGAGATCTCGCTTCCGAGCGGCCCGGACGCGGCGCGGGTGCGGGACCGGATCGCAGCCCTGGCCGACACCGTCGACCTGGTCGGGCTGACCGACAATCACGCCGGAGCGCCGCGGATGTCGCCGCTGGCGGCGGTGGCCCTGGCCCGGGAACAGGGCGTGGCCACCGTCGTCCACGTCTCGTGCCGCGATCGCAATCGGTTGGCCCTGCAGTCGCAGGTCGTCGGCGCGGCGGCCCTGGGGTCCGAGGGCGTCCTGTGCCTGTACGGCGACCCCGTCGACGGGGTGCCCCGGGTCAGGGATTTGACGGCGACGGCGCTGATCGCCGAGGTGAAGGGGTGGGCGGCGCCGCGGGAGCTGGCCGTCGGCGCCGTGGTCAACCCGTTCGCGGCCGACCGCGACCGCGAGCTGCGTCTGCTCGAGCGCAAGGTCGAGGCCGGCGCCGAGTTCCTCCAGAGCCAGATGGTGTTCGACCTGCCGGCCCTGCGCGACTTCCTCGACCGCGCCGCCGACCTGCTCGTCGGCATCCATTTCTATGCCGGCGTCGCCCTCCTGCGCAACGAGCGGATGGCCGATCATGTTCGCCGTCTGCCCGGTTGCCTGCTCTCGGACGCCGCCCACCGCCAGGTCAGCCGCGGCGGCGGCCTCGAGCTGGCCACGGACCTGGCCACCGAGCTGGCAACCATGCCGGGCGTCGACGCCCTCCACCTCTTTCCCCTCGGGGCCGAGACCGAGACCCGTGCCGTGGCCGGCGCCTTTCGCACGGCGCGTGGCGTGCCCGCCCAACGGGTCTGACCGCGCTCGCTGCGGCCGTGCGCTGCGCGCGTTGCGTTGGGGGTCTATGGCGAATCCGTCGGCAAAGCCGGGTAGGGAAGCCACGGCCAAGCCGAGCTGACGCCAGTCCGAGCGCGCACGTCACCGTTCGGTTCCCCGGGGCGAGCCGGGCGGCAACGAGGCCAAGGCCACTGGCGGTCGCGTGGGTCAAGCCGGGTGGCGCCGCCGCCGATACAGAGGCCGAGCTGGCCAGCGTGCAAACCCCATAACCAGCGCGGTACCTCGTGGCCCGAAACCGTGACCCGCGCCCGGTGAACCACCGGCGCCCTCGCTGACCTTCGTGCTTTGGCTTGGACTCATCGTCGTCGGATTCCTCGTCGGGCGATTCCTATCCACCTGGGTCGTCCTGCTCGTCCCCACGCTCGTGGTCGGGCTCGGTTTCGTCGCGACGGCTTTGATGGCGGCAACTGACGACCAGCGAGGTCTCGCCGTTTACGTCGCCTTGCTCGTAGCGGTGGCCGTGGCCGTCGCGGAGGCGGTCGGCCGACTGATGCGCAGGCATCCCCCGGGCCGCTGACGACGCAGGCCGTGCTCAACCCGAGCACGGCGCCGCTGCCGAGCCGTCGCGCGCCGCTGGTCGCCCGCTCCCCTGCCCGGCCGGCAGGAAGCTCGACCGGCGCGGCGAGGGAGCTGGGTCTGCGCGAACGCCGGGCCGCGACCGCCAGGTCGGCGCCAGCCGGCCCCGCGGGAGTCGGCCCGGCGGGCGCGCAGACCCAGCTTCCCCCGGCCCAGCGGGCGCGCAGACCCAGCTCCCCCCGAGGCATCCGATCGACGACCAGCCCCGTAGGGTGGGATGGCAACCCACGCGAGGAGAACGTCTTGAGCGATTACACGGTGAAGCAGATCGGCGACATGGAGACCTACTACGGCGGGGTGTTCCGCCGCGCCCGAGCCGAGGTCGGGGCTGCCTCGTTCGGCCTGTCAATCGTCGAGCTCGAGCCCGGCGCCGACAACTACCCGACCCACGACCACATCGCCACCCGTCAGGAGGAGGTCTTCGTCGTGCTCCGCGGCACCGGTGAGATGGACCTCGACGGCGAGACGATCGCCCTCGACCCGGAGACGGTCGTCCGCGTCGGACCGGCGGTCAAGCGGAAGATCCGTCCGGGCGCCGACGGGATGCGCCTGGTCGCGATCGGCGGCGTCGCCCGCGAAGTCTATGAGCACCCGCCCTACACGGAGGTCGGCGCCCGCGATCCGCTCGCGCCCCAGACCATCTGACGCCGGGCGGACGGCTGCGCCGGATCGGTCGGGTCCGGCTGTCAGAGTGGCGCCGTGGCCGCCCGCGTCTTCGTCATCACCGGACCGTCAGGCGTCGGCAAGGGGACGCTGATCCGGTCGCTGCTCGACCGCCACCCGGAGGTCGAGCTGGCGATCTCGGCCACGACCCGGCCTCCCCGGGCCGGCGAGACGGACGGCGTTCACTACCACTTCCTCGATCCGGCCGAGTTCGACCGGCTGGTCGCGGCCGGCGAGTTCGTCGAGCACGCCGAATACGCCGGCAATCGCTACGGAACGCTCCGCCGCGAGCTTGACGACCGCACCGCCGCCGGCACGCCGGTCGTGCTCGAGATCGACCTCCAGGGCGCCCGCCAGGTCCGCGCCGCCCTGCCCGAAGCCGTCCAGGTGTTCATCGCCCCGCCGAGCTTCCCCGAGCTCCGCGCCCGCCTCGTCGGCCGGGGGACCGACGATCCCCAGCAGATCGACGCCCGCCTCGAGCTCGCCCGCCGCGAGCTCGAGGCCGAGAGCGAGTTCCACCACGTGATCGTCAACGACCGACTCGAGGCCGCGGTCGCCGAGCTTCTCGATGTCCTCGATTCGCACCTGGCCTGACACCGTCGCCGGCCGGCGCCGGCCGACGACGCTCGACGGCGTCCGCCGGGATCGTCGGGGGTCGCCGGCTCGGCGATAGCGTCCGCACCACTCATCGTCCCTGACGCGAGGCCGGCGCGATCCCGCTCATCGGGCGCTCGGCCAGGGCGGTGATGGTCAGGCCTGGGTTCACGCCCGGGTTGGCCGGGATCGCATGCTCCTCGGCGTACTCCTCGAGCGGGAGGTCGCCGGGCGTCTCCTTGGCAGAGGCGACTACCCCGAGCATTCGCTCGGGGTAGTGCGGGCGAAGCTGCGCCTCCCAGTCGGCCAGCCCCACCCCACCGGGCGTCCGCGTAGATCCCCGCGAGTTATTCGCCTCCGACGCCTCAACGTACGCGGCGGCCCCTCGGGCGCGTCTGCGAGCCCAGACCGCGCTGCCCTGCGCCACGGCGGACAAGCCCGCAAGCGCCGCTCCGCGTTCGCCTCTCGCTTGAGCTTGACGCGTGGCAGACGATGGCGCGGGCGAGGCGGGACGCGTCCGCCCGGCCGGCGCCACCTACCTCGCCGACCGCTCCCTCCGCGCCGCCGCCGGCCGCGCGGGCGCGGGCCGACTCGCGCGCGCCATCGGCCCGGCCGCCGCGGACGCGGGCCGACTCGCCCAGGCCATCGTCTAGACTCAGCGGTCAACCGCGAAAGGGACCATGCCCGTCACCTCCCCCCGCATCGACAAGCTTCTCGACCACGTCGACTCGAACTACGCGAGCGTGATCGTCGCGGCCAAGCGCGCCCGGCAGATCAACTCCTACTACCAGAACCTCGGCGAGGGCAGCTTCGACGAGTTCCCGCCCCCGATGGTCGACACCGGCTCCAAGAACTACCTCACGATCGCGCTCGAGGAAGTCGCCGCCGGCAAGCTGAAGTACCACTACCGCTAGCCGGAGCCCGGCCCGGCCGCAATGGCCCGCATCCTCCTCGGCGTCACCGGCGGGGTCGCCGCCTACAAGGCGCTCGAGCTCGTCCGCCTGGCCACGGCGGCCGGTCACGCCGTCCGCGTCATCCAGACCCCGGCCGGCCGCCGCTTCGTCGGCGACGCGTCCTTCGCCGCCCTGACCGGTGCGCCCGTCCTCGCCGACGAGCACGACCCCGACCCCCTGCGCGGCGCCTTCCCCGGCCAGGCGCCCCCCGCGCACGTCCCGCTCAGCCACCTCGAGCTCGTCGCCAACGCCGACCTCCTGCTGATCGCCCCGGCCACGGCCAACACCATGGCCAAGCTCGCCGCCGGACTCGCCGACAACCTCCTCTGCGAGGCGGCCCTCGCCGCCGCCTGCCCCCTGGTCCTCGCCCCGGCGATGAACGACCGCATGTACGCGCACCCGGCCACCCAGGCCAACCTCGCCGTCCTGCGCGCCCGCGGCGCCACCGTCCTCGACCCCGACGTCGGCCGCCTCGGGTCGCCCGGCGAGTGGGGCGCCGGCCGCCTGCCCGACCCGGCCGCGATCCTCGCCGCCTGCGAGCGCCTCCTCGCCGGCGGCCCCTGGCGCGGCCTGCGGGTCCTCGTCACCGCCGGCGGCACCCGCGAGCCGATCGACGCCGTCCGCTTCGTCGGCAACCGCTCGTCCGGGCGCATGGGCTTCGCCCTCGCCGACGAGGCCGCCGCCCGCGGCGCCGAGGTCGTCGTCGTCGCCGCCAACGTCGCCCTCGCCCGCACGGCCGGCGTCCGCTATGTCGACGTGGCCACCGCCGCCGAGCTCGGCGCCGCCTGCCGCGCCGAGTTCGCCGCCGCCGACGTCCTCCTGATGGCCGCCGCCGTCGCCGACTTCCGGCCCACCGCCCCCCGGCCCGGCAAGATCGCCAAAGCCGACCAGCCGACGCTCGCCGTCGAGCTCGAGGCGACCGCCGACGTCCTCGCGGACCTGGCCGCCCACCGGAGCGCCGGTCAGACCCTGGTCGGGTTTGCCGCCGAGCACGGCTCCCAAGCCATCCACCGCGGTCGCGGCAAGCTCCTACGCAAGCGGCTGGACGCGATCGTGGTCAACGACATCTCCGCCGACGGGATCGGCTTCGACGCGGCGGAGAACGAGGTCACGATCGTCACCGCGGAGGCCGAGCAGCCCGTCCGCCGGGCCGCCAAGCGGGCGGTCGCCGCGGCCATTCTCGACGCCGTCGACCGCCTCCGCACGCGGGCACCCGGCCCACCGGCCGGTGGTATGCTCGATTGACAGCTTTCGCGCCCGTGCCGAGCATCGGCGAATCTCATCCGAAAGTGGGCGCTCGCCCGCTTTTTTTTACGTCATGAACAGCCTTCAAACCGAAATAGAACACCGCCTGGAGGCCCCGATCCCGGGGATCGACGTCCTGCTCGTCGAGCAGGCCGGCGACGTCCTGCGGATCTTCGTCGACCATCCGGACGGCGTCAGCCTCGCCCTCTGCGAGCAGGTCACCCACGAGCTCGACGACCTCCGCGACCGCTACGTGATCGAGGTCTCCTCGCCCGGGCCCAAGCGGCCCCTCACCAAGCCCGAGCACTTCCGCCGCTTCGTCGGCCGCCGCGCCCGCCTGCGCACGGCCGCCGACTGCGAGCTCGCCCCCAACCGCAGCCTCACCGGCGAGCTCGTCGGCGCGTCCGAGCGCGAGGTGACGATCGCCGCTCCCGAGGGCGTCCTGGCGATCCCCTACAGCGCCATCAAAAGATCCCACCTCGTCGAGGAGTAGAGCTATGTCACGCGAGATCCTGGATGCGATGCACGCGCTCGCCCGCGAGAAGGGCATCGAGCCGGAGAAGCTGATGGTCGCCCTCGAGGACGCCCTCCTCTCCGCCTACAAGAAGCAGCCGAGCGCCGCCAAGTACGCGCGCGTCGAGATCGACCGCGAGACGGCCGACTTCCGCGTCATCGAGCTGATCATCCCCGAGCGGCTCGAGGCCCACCTGATCGTCGAGACGATCGACGAGGCGACGACCGTCGATCCCGAGACCGGCGAGATGCGCGAGCCCGAGGATCCGGAGATCGACCCAGCCAAGTTCGCCGAGTACCGCGATCAGATCGAGGAGCACGACGTCACCCCCGACGACTTCGGCCGGATCGCCGCCCAGACGGCCAAGCAGGTGATCCTCCAGCGGATCCGCGAGGCCGAGCGCGACATGATGTACGAGGAGTACCGCGACCGCGTCGGCGAGCTGATCACCGGCATCGTCCAGCAGTCGGACTCCCGCTACACGCTCGTCCAGCTGCGCGAGCGCGTCGAGGCCCTGCTGCCGAAGTCCGAGCAGGTCGACGGCGAGCGCTACGACCACTCCCAGCGGATCAAGGCCGTGATCAAGGAGGTCTCCCCGTCGACCAAGGGGCCGTCGATCATCGTCTCCCGCCGGGACACCGAGCTGATCAAGAAGCTCTTCGAGCTCGAGGTCCCCGAGATCGCCGACGGCCTCGTCGAGATCGCCAACGTCGCCCGCGAGCCCGGCTACCGCTCGAAGATCGCCGTCATCTCCCACGCCGACGGCGTCGACCCCGTCGGTGCCTGCGTCGGCCCGCGCGGCTCCCGCGTGCGGATGGTCGTCTCCGAACTCCGCGGCGAGAAGATCGACATCATCCCCTACAACGACGAGCCCGCCCGCTTCGTCGCCAAGGCGCTCTCGCCGGCCCGCGTCCGCGAGGTCCTGGTCGACGACGAGAACAAGCAGGCCACGGTGATCGTCCCCGACGACCAGCTCTCCCTCGCCATCGGCCGCGAGGGCCAGAACGCCCGCCTGGCCGCCCGGCTCACCGGCTGGCGCGTCGACATCAAGTCGGAGAGCGAGTTCGCCGCCGAGGAGGCCGAGCACGGCTACGAGGAGGAGGACGTCCAGGGCCGCTGCGCCGCCGTGATGTCGACCGGCCGCCGCTGCCCCAACGCCTCGCTCCCCGGCTCGCGCTACTGCGGCCTGGAGTCCCACCAGGCCCTCCAGGGGACCGGCTCCGACCAGGTGGTCAGCGCGACGCCGGCGGCGGAGTAGCCGTTCACCGCGTGGACCAGCCGGCGGCCGCGGTGCCGCAGAGACGCTGCATCGGCTGCGGGCGGACGGCCGCCAAGCCCGAGCTCCTGCGGCTGGTCGCCGCCGACGGGCTCGCCGTCGCCGATCCCGCCGGCCGCCGCCCCGGCCGCGGCGCCTACGTCTGCCGCGCGTCGTCATCGGACCCGGCGCCGGCCTGCCTCGACCGGGCCGCCCGCCGCGGCGCCCTGAGCCGCGCCCTGCGCCGGCCGGTCAGGCTCGCCCCCGGACTGCTCGACCCGTCGTCGCCGGCGACTCGCCCGGCGGGGACCTTCCCTTCACCGCGAACCTCCTAGAATCGATGGGCTGATGGCAAAGAAACGTGTTCACGAGCTGGCCAAGGAGCACGGCATGTCCAGCAAGGACGTGCTGGCCAAGCTGACCGCCGCCGGAATCGAGGTCAAGGCGCCCGCCTCCGCGGTCGACGAGGCCCAGGCCCGCGCCGCCCTCACCACCCCCGCGGGGGGGGCGGCCGGCAACGGCGCGGCCGCCGCGGCCGCCGCCGGCGCCGCCGCGCGGGCGCCGGGCGCCGGCGGTCCGATCCCGCCCGGCCCACCGCCGGCCCCCGGCGCCGCCGCGCCCGCAGGCGGGAGCGCCGCCGCCGGCGAGCAGGCTCGCTCGCGCCCGACCCGCGACTCCCGGACCGGCGAGCGCGCACCCGCCGCGGCCACCGGCCCGGGCGGTCGGCGCCGCGTCGTGATCGACTCGCAGGCCTCCCGTCGGTCGAACGCCGGCCCGGCCAACCAGCCGCAGCGCCGGCCCCAGCGGCGCGGCCGCCGCCGCCGCGGCAGCTACGACGACACGATCGCCCCGATCGACAACAGCGCGCTCGAGGCGACCGACCTCGTCCGCGTCAACTCCGGCTCGACGGTCAAGGACGTCGCCGAGTACTTCGGCGTCGCCGTGCCCGAGATCATCAAGAAGCTGATGGGCCTCGGGGAGATGGCCACCCTGACGCAGACGCTGTCCGACGACGCGATCCAGGTCCTGGCCGACGGCTTCAACAAGCAGGTCGAGATCGTCCACGCCGCCGACGACGTCTCGGCCGAGCCGGCCTACGAGGACGACGAGGCGTCGCTCGTCGAGCGGCCGCCGGTCGTGGTCATCATGGGCCACGTCGACCACGGCAAGACGTCGCTGCTCGACGCGATCCGCTCGACCGAGGTCGCCGCCGAGGAGGCCGGCGGCATCACCCAGCACATCGGCGCCTACCAGGTCCACCACAGCGGCAAGGCGATCACCTTCCTCGACACCCCCGGCCACGAGGCGTTCACGGCGATGCGGGCCCGCGGCGCCCAGGTCACCGACATCGCCGTGATCGTCGTCGCCGCCGACGACGGCGTCAAGCCGCAGACCGAGGAGGCGATCGACCACGCCCGCGCCGCCGAGGTGCCGATGATCGTCGCCGTCAACAAGATCGACAAGGAGGGCGCCGACCCGACCCGCGTGCGCACGGAGATGACCACGCGCGGCCTGCAGCCGGTCGAGTGGGGCGGGGAGATCGAGTTCTGCGACGTCTCGGCCAAGACCAAGCAGGGGCTCGACGACCTGCTCGACACGATCCAGCTGATGGCCGAGGTCGAGGAGCTCAAGGCCAACCCCGGGGCCGAGGCGTCGGGTGCGGTGATCGAGTCGCGCCTGGATCCCGGCCGGGGGCCGGTGGTGACGATCCTCATCCAGCGCGGCACCCTCCGCGTCGGCGACGCCCTCGTCGCCGGGGCGAGCTTCGGCCGCGTCCGCGCCATGCACGACTTCCAGGGCGTCCGCGTCAAGCGCGCCCGTCCGGGCGAGCCGGTCGAGGTGCTCGGCTTCGACGGCGTCCCCGAGGCGGGTGAGTTCGTCCGCGTGGTCGAGAACGAGCGCCGCGCCCGCCAGCTCGCCGGCGAGCGCGCCAACCGCCTGAAGACCGAGGCGCTCGCCCGCCGGTCGGGCCGCAAGATCTCCCTCGAGGACGTCTTCCGCCTGGCCCAGGCCGGCGCGGTCAAGGATCTCAACCTCGTGCTCAAGGCCGACGTCTCCGGCTCGCTCGAGGCGGTCGAGGACGAGATCGCCAAGCTGCCGCAGGACGAGGTCTCGGTGAACATCATCCACCGGGGGGTCGGCGGCATCAACGAGTCCGACGTCATGCTCGCGGCCGCGTCGAACGCCATCATCCTCGCCTTCAACGTCCGCCCGGTCGGGGACGCCCGGTCGCTGGCCGACCGCGAGGGCATCCAGATCCGCGGCTACGCGGTGATCTACAAGGCGATCGAGGAGCTCCGCGCCGCGATGGAGGGCATGCTCGAGCCCGAGGAGGTCGAGGACACCCTCGGCCAGGTCGAGATCCGCCAGACCTTCCGGGCGTCGAAGATCGGGACGATCGCCGGGTCGTTCGTGACCGAGGGGAAGATCGTCCGCGGCTCGCGCGTTCGCCTCGTCCGCGACGGGACCGTCGTCGCCGACACGACGATCGCCAGCCTCCGCCGCTTCAACGAGGACGTCCGCGAGGTCAGCGCCGGCTTCGAGTGCGGCATCGTGCTCCAGAACTTCCAGGACGTCAAGGAGGGCGACATGCTCGAGGTCTACGCGACGCGCCAGGTCGAGCGCGAGCTCGCCTGAGGCCGCCGCTCCGGCTGTGGTGACATGGGCAGCGAACGCATGCGTCGCGTCGATCGCGCGATCCGCCAGGTTCTGGCCGACGCCGTCGCCGCCCCGCTCAAGGATCCGCGCGTCGGCTTCGTCACGGTGACCGACATCCGCACCAACCCCGACCTGTCGACCGCCCGCGTCTACGTCAGCGTGCTCGGCGACGACGACGCCCGCCAGAGCAGCCTGGCCGGCCTGCGCCACGCCCACGGCCATCTCCAGGCCCAGATCGCCCGCGAGCTCAAGCTCAAGCGGACGCCGGCGCTCGAGTTCGTCTACGACGACACCACCGACCGAGCCCTGCGGGTCGACGCCCTGATCGACGAGGCCGCCGGATGACCGAGCTGGCCGTCGCCGGCGCCGCGAGCCGCCTGCTGGTGGTCGAGGAGATCGCGGCCGCCGATCGCTTCGTCCTCGGCACCCACGAGCATCCCGACGGCGACGCCCTCGGCTCGCTCGTCGCCATGCAGGCGGTCCTGCGGGCGCTGGACAAGGACTCGGTGATGTTCATCGCCCCGGACGAGTTCCCCCTGCCCCGCGAGTACCGCTTCTTCGAGCTCGAGGGCCTGTCGACCGTGCTCCCGGCCGACCTCGACCGGCGGACGGCGATCTTCCTCGACTGCGGCAACATCGAGCGCAACCCGGCGCAGCTCCTGCGCGACGTCGAGCCGCTGCTGAACGTCGACCACCACCATGACAACACCCGCTTCGGCACCGTCAACCACGTCGTGCCCGAGGCGTCCTGCACGGCCGAGGTGATCTGGGACCTGATGCACGCCCTCGGCGTCGACTTGACCCCGACGATCGCCGAGGCCCTCTACATCGGCCTGATCACCGACACCGGCCGCTTCTCCTACGAGAACACCGGCCCCCGCGCCCACCGGATGGCCGCCGAGCTGATCGAGGCCGGCGTCGACGTCGCCGCGATCTACCGCCAGATCTACGAGGGCATGCCCTACGCGAAGCTCGAGCTCCTGCGCCGGGCGCTCCAGCGGACGGTCCGCTACGAGGGCGGCCGCCTCGCCGTCGCCTTCCTCACCGCCCGCGACTACACCGAGGCCGGCGCCGAGGAGAGCTACTCCGAGGGGATCATCGACCACCTCCGGGCCGTCGACGGGACCAAGGTCGCCGCGCTCGTCCGCGAGCTCCTGGCCGTCGACAAGCGCGGTCAGAAGAAGGTGTCGCTGCGGGCCACCGACGACGACGTCGACGTCTCGGTGATCGCCCGCGCCCACGGCGGCGGCGGCCACCGCCGGGCGGCCGGCTTCACCACCGACCTGGAGATCCCCGACCTCGTCGACGAGCTCCGCGCCCAGCTCACCGAGCAGCTGGGGGGCGAGATCCCGTCGACGGCCTGATCCTCGCCGACAAGCCGGCCGGGATCACCTCGCACGACATGGTCGCCCGGGCTCGGCACGCCCTCGGCAAGCGGCGCGTCGGCCACGCCGGGACGCTCGATCCCTTCGCCACCGGCCTGCTCATCCTCCTCGTCGGCCGGGCCACCCGGGTCCAGCGGTACCTGATGGAGCTGCCGAAGACCTACGAGGTGGTCGCGCGCTTCGGCGCGACCTCGACGACCGGCGACACGGAGGGGGAGATCGCCGAGACCGGTGTTTTGCCTGGGAGCGGCCTCGTCCTTCCGGTGGGTCTGGTCCGCCAACGACCGCCGGCGCATTCGGCCGTGAAGGTCGGCGGCGAGCGGGCCTACGCCAAGGCCCGCCGCGGTGAGACGGTGGTCCTCGACGAGCGGACGGTCGAGGTGCACGAGTTCGCCGAGCTCTGGCGCCGCGACGACCGCGCCGCCTTTCGCATCGTCTGCTCGTCGGGCACCTACGTCCGGTCGCTGATCGCCGACCTCGGCGACGCCTACTGCCTCGAGTTGCGCCGCACGGCGATCGGGCCCTTCTCGGTCGAGGGCGGCTGGCCCGGCGTCGGCCGCGCCGACGTGCTGGACCTGACGGCCGGGCTCGGCCGGATCATGCCGGTGGTGGCACTGGCGGGCGACGACGCCGTGGCCGCCGCCCACGGCCGGGCCGTCGCCGGTCCGGAGCCGGCGGCGGGCGGGGCCGCCGGCGGGGCGGCCGGCGGCGCCGCCGGCGGGGCTGCCGACGGGGCGGCCGGTGGGGCCGCCGCTCTGCTCGTCGACGCCGACGGTCCGATCGCCGTGGCCGAGGACCGGGGTGGGGGGGAGCTCAAGCCGGTCGTCGGGTTCCGCGGGTAGGGCGCCGGCCCTCGTCGACGCGGTTTCGGCTCATCCTGCCGACCCCGCGGGCGACCACGCGGCGGCGCACGTCGAGGACCGACTCCGGTCGGTGGATGCAGAGTTGCATCTTGAGATGCGAAGCCGCATGCTAGGCTTGTCGCGCCGTGCCGAAGACCGTGCAGATCCGCGACCTCGACGACGACGTGTACGCCGGGCTGGTCCGGCGGGCGGCCGAGATCGGCGTGAGCGTTCCCGAGCTGCTGCGGGCCGAGGCCGCGCGCATCGCCGCTCGGCCGAGCGTCGACGCGTGGCTGGCGCGCACCCGGCGGCGAACGGCTCCGCTCGGCCGCGTCGAGGTTCTGGCGGCGCTGGACGAGCAGCGGGGGCCATGGCCCGATGCTGGTGGTTGACGCATCGTGCCTGTGCGAGGTCGTGGTCGGCGGGCGGGCCGCCGGGGCGATCGCCCGGCGGATGGCCGCTGACGGCGATCACGCCGCCCCCCACATCGTCGACGTCGAGGTGCTCGGCTTCGTCCGCCGCGAGCACCTTCGGGGCCACCTCGACCCGACGGCGGCGGCTCAGGCCGTCGAGGATCTGAGCGACTGGCCGGGGGAACGCTATGGCCATCGGCTCCTGCTCGATCGGGCGTGGCAGCTGCGCGAGACGGTGCGTACCTGGGACGCAATGTACGTGGCGCTCGCCGAGGCCCTCGACGCGGTCCTCATCACCACCGACCGCCGGCTGGCGGGCGCGCCCGGGCCCGGCTGCCGGATCGAGGTGATCGACCCGAGCACGTCGTAGGCCCGCCGCCGACCGACTAGGGTCCCCGGCGTGAAGGTCATCCACCTGCCCGACGTCGAGCGGCGGCCGCGGCGCGTGGCGATCGGCGCCTTCGACGGCGTCCATCTCGGCCACCGGGCGGTGATCGGCGACTGCGACGCGGTGCTCACCTTCGAGCCGCACCCGTCGGTGGTCGTCGCGCCGGCGCACGCGCCGAAGCTCCTCACCCCGCTGGCCATCAAGGCGTCGCTCGTCGCCGGACTCGGCGTCGAGGAGCTGATCGTGATCCCGTTCGACGCCGACTTCGCCGCGCGCAGCGCCCAGGCGTTCATCGACGACGTCCTCGTCGACGCGCTCGGCGCCACCCACCTGGCCGTCGGCGAGAACTTCCGCTTCGGCCACCGCGCCCGCGGCGATGCCGCCATGCTCGCCGCCGATACGCGCTTCCGGACGCGGATCGAGCCGCTGCTGGAGGTCGGCGAGGAGGTCGTCTCGTCGAGCCACATCCGCGGGCTCGTCCTCGCCGGCGAGGTCGACCGGGCGGCGCGGCTCCTCGGCTCGCCGTTCGAGCTGCGCGGCGAGGTCGTCTCCGGCGACCGGCGCGGCCGGGAGCTCGGCTTCCCGACGGCGAACCTGGTCCCCGACCCGGCGTTCGTCACGCCCGGCCACGGCGTCTACGCCGCCCGGGCCGACGGACGCCCGGCAGCGGTGTCGATCGGCGTGCGGCCGACCTTCGCCAGCGGCCGGGGCGAGCTGATCGAGGCTTACGTGATCGACTTCGACGGCGACCTCTACGGCCACGAGCTCAGCCTGCGGTTCCTCGAGCGCCTCCGCGGCGAGCGCCGGTTCGACACGGTCGAGGCGCTCATCGCCCAGATGCACGACGACGTCGCCCGGGCCCGCGAGATCTGCGGCTGACGAGGCCGTTCGGGGGCGGCGGGCGGCGGGCGCCGACCGCGGGCTGCTACGGTTCGCGCCGATGACACTGACCAAGGAACGCAAGCGAGAGCTGGCCGCCGAGTACGGGGCCTCCGAAGCCGACACCGGCAACACCCGGGTCCAGGTGGCCCTCCTGACCGAGCGCATCAACCACCTGACCGAACACCTGCGCACCCACGGCCACGACCATCACTCGCGGCGGGGGCTCCTGATGCTGGTCGGGCAGCGCCGGCGCTTCCTCAACTACCTGCAGCGCAGCGACCTCGATGGTTACCGCGCTCTGATCAAGGCGCTCGGCCTGCGCAAATGAGCGTCCTCGAGCCGGGCACGCCCGCGCCCGAGTTCGCTCTGGTCGACGAGCAGGGCGAGCCGTTCACCGAGGCTGACCTCCTCGGGCACACCACCGTCCTCGTCTTCTACCCGTTCGCCTTCAGCCCGGTCTGCTCGGAGCAGTTCAGCCTCTACGACGAGGTGCTCGGCGAGCTCGAGGCCGCCGGCGCGCGCCTGCTCGGCGTCTCGTGCGACGCCCATTACGCGCAGGCGGCGTTCCGCGCCCACCTGAAGGTCGACATCCCGCAGCTGTCGGACTTCGAGCCCAAGGGCGCGACCTGCCGTGCGTTTGGCGTCCTCCACGAAGGCGGCTTCCCCCAGCGGGCCCTGGTCATCGTCGGACCCGACGGCCGGATCAAGTGGAGCTACCAGGCGCCGTCCCCCGGCGACCTGCCGGGCGCCAACCTGATCTTCGACGGCCTGGCCGCCTGAGCCGCGGCGCCCGCGTCGACGCGCGGCGCCCCGGACAACCCGCGTGCCGGTCAGCCGCCGAGCAGGCGCGCCACGGCGTCGCGGCGGTAGTCGAAGATCGCCGCCAGGTCACGGCGCACGAGGGGCATGGCCAGCTCGCCGAGCGGCCAGAGCGCCGGCCGGTAGCGGACGGTGTCGCGCATCAGCGTGCCGCCGCCGGCCACCGGCTCGAACTCGTGCGTGTGGTGCCAGACGCGGTAGGGCCCGCGGAGCTGGGTGTCGACGAAGCGGTGCGGCGGGCTCCAGTCGCGGATCTCGGTCTGCCAGCTCAGGCGCAGGCCGTGGAGGCGCAGGCGGTAGTCGATGCGCGTGCCGGCCGCCATCGCGATCGGCCGGCGCGTGACCACCTCGAAGCGCAGCAACGGCGGCGTCAGCGCCTCGAGGTTGAAGGCGTCGGCGAAGAACGCGAAGACCTCGGCCGGCGGGCGGTCGATGTGCTGCTCGCGGCGCATGACGTGGACGCGCATGGCGTGTCTTCTACTGTGAACCGGTGACCCTCGTCCTGCGCATGAAGCCGGCATGACGGATCTCCGCAGCGCCCCGGTGCCGCCCCTGGCCGCCGACGACCACGTGCGCGGCGCCGCCGGCGCGCCGCTCGTGATCCTCTACGCCGACTTCACCTGCCCCCGCTGCGCCCTGGCCGTCGCCCGTCTGTCCGGCCAGCCGCTGCGGTTGGCCTTCCGCCACTTCGCCCTGCAAGCCAAGGACCCGCGGGCGCTGCCGGCGGCCCTGGCCGCCGAGGCCGCCGCCGAGCAGGGCCGCTTCTGGGAGATGCACGACTCGCTCTACGCCGAGCCCGGCCGGCTCGAGGACCCTCACCTCTGGCGGCGGGCCACCGACCTCGGCCTCGACCTCGAGCGCTTCGACGCCGACCGCCGCTCGGCGCGGCTGGCCGGCCGCGTCCGCCGCCAGGTCTACGGCGGCATCCGCGCCGGCGTCGCCCTGACCCCGACGCTGTTCGTCGACGGGGTCGCCCACGCCGGGGCGCCCGACGACGCGTTCGTGCGCCGGCTGGTCCGCCTGCCGGCCTGAGGCCGCCCGGGCGCGCCGGCTGGCCCGCCACCCCGCCGCCCGCCGCCCCACGACCGCACCCGGCCGCCGGGCGCCGGCCCGCGCGAGCGTCGGCGTCGCCGCCGGGCGGCCGGCCGGGCGGGACGCCGCTGCCGGCCTGCCGATCGATGAATTACCATGGGATGTCCGGATTGAGAAAGAACAAGACACGAGCCGCCGACCGACGGGCGGACAGGAAGGCAACAACATGAGCAGCAACTCTGTTACCCGGGTCTCGGTGGAGATCGCCGGGAGCGAGATCTCGTTCGAGACGGGACGCATGGCCAAGCAGGCCTCCGGGTCCGTGGTGGTCCGCCAGGGCGACACCATGGTCCTCGCGACGGCTACGGCCGGCAATCTTCGGGACGTCGACTTTCTGCCGCTGACGGTGGACGTCGAGGAGCGGATGTACGCGGCCGGGAAGATCCCCGGCTCGTTCTTCAAGCGTGAGGGCCGCGCCGGCGAGAAGGGCATCCTGACCGCGCGGATGATCGACCGGCCGATCCGGCCGCTGTTCCCGAAGGGCTGGCGCTACGAGACGCAGCTGGTGGCGATCCCGCTGTCGATCGACCACGTCCATCCGTACGACATCCTGGCCATGAACGGCGCCTCGGCGGCGCTGATGATCTCCGACATCCCGCTGGCGACGCCGGTCGGCGCCGTGCGGATCGGCAAGGTCGACGGCAACTTCGTGGTCAACCCGTCCGAGCAGGATCTGCTCGAGGGTTCGGACCTCGACCTGATCGTGGCCGGCACCGAGAAGGCGATCCTGATGGTCGAGGCCGGGGCGAACGAGATTCCCGAGGCGGAGATCCTCGACGCGCTGGACATCGCCCACGACCAGATCAAGAAGCTGTGCGCCCTTCAGCGGGAGCTGGCCGAGAAGGTCGGCAAGCCGAAGAAGGACGTCGTCGTCGCGAGCGTCGACCCCGGCCTGCTCGAGGCGGTCAAGAACTCCCACGGCGAGGCCCTCGACGCGGCGACGCAGGTCGAGGACAAGCTCGATCGCCAGGACGCGTGCAAGGCGGTCGAGGCCGGCGTGCTCGAGGCTCACTCCGGTAGTCCTGAGGACGCCGAGTACGCCCAGCGGCGCGCGGCGGCCCAGCAGGCGTTCGACAAGCTCGAGAAGTCGATCATCCGCGAGCGGATCGCCGTCCACAAGAAGCGCCCGGACGGCCGCAAGGAGACCGAGATCCGCGACATCACGATCGAGGCGTCGGTCCTCCCGCGGGCCCACGGCTCGGCGCTCTTCACCCGCGGCCAGACGCAGGCCCTGAGCGTGGTCGCGCTCGGCACGCTCAAGGAGGAGATGCGCCTCGACACGCTGGGCCTGGAGACGCGCAAGTACTACTGGCACCACTACAACTTCCCGCCCTTCTCGGTCGGGGAGGCCGGTCGCCTGATGGGACCCAAGCGCCGCGATGTCGGGCACGGGGCGCTCGCCGAGCGGGCGCTGGTGCCGATGATCCCGTCGATCGAGGACTTCCCCTACACGATCCGCGTGGTCTCGGACATCCTCGAGTCCAACGGGTCCTCGTCGATGGCGTCGGTCTGCGGATCGTCGGTGTCGCTGATGGATGCCGGTGTGCCGATCAAGCGCCCGGTCGCCGGGATCGCCATGGGCCTGATCAAGGAGGGCGACGACTACATCGTCCTGACCGACATCGCCGGCGTCGAGGATCACCTCGGCGACATGGACTTCAAGGTCGCCGGCACCTCGCAGGGCATCACCGCGCTGCAGATGGACATCAAGATCGAGGGCGTCACCTTCGAGATCCTGCGTGACGCGCTGACCCAGGCCCACGCCGCCCGGGAGTTCATCCTCGGCAAGATGGGCGAGGTCATCGACGCGCCGCGCGACCAGCTCAGCCAGTTCGCGCCGCGGATCGAGAAGGTCAAGATCGACCCGTCGCAGATCGGCATGCTGATCGGCAAGGGCGGCGAGACGATCCGCAGCCTGTGCGAGGAGTTCGAGTCGCAGATCGACGTCAACGACGATGGCCAGGTCCTGATCTACTCGGCCAACGGCGAGCTCGCCGATGCCCTGGTCGACCGGATCCGGACGATGATGAAGGAGGTCGAGATCGGCGACGAGTTCGCCGGCAAGGTGGTCAAGACCACCGCCTTCGGCGCCTTCGTCGAGCTGTCGAAGGGCACCGACGGACTGCTCCACATCTCGAACGTCGCCCCCGGCAAGCGGGTCGAGACGGTCGAGGAGGTCCTCAACAAGGGCGACGAGATCGCCGTCCGCGTGGTCGAGGTCGACCGCGAGCGCGGCCGCATCGGACTGCGCCTGGCCGACGACCCCGATGTCGCCGGCAAGACGGTCGAGGAGCTCGCCGCCGTGGGCGGCGGCGGTGGCGGTGGGGGCGGCGGACGCGACCGCGACCGTGGTCCCCGGCCTCCGCGCTCGGGCGGCCCGGGCGGCGAGCGCAACGGCGGTGGACAGCGCGGGTCGGGACGGCCGCGGCACCGTGACCGCTGAGCCCGGTAGCGTGACCAGCCCCGAGATCTCGACGCTCGCCTCGGGCGTCCGGGTGGTGACCGAGCACATGCCGGGGGTGCGCTCGGTCGCCCTCGGCTTCTGGATCGGGACGGGCTCGGTGACCGAGAAGGACACCGAGTCCGGGCTGTCGCACCTGCTCGAGCACATGCTCTTCCGCGGGACCGATCGCTACGGGTCGGAGGAGATCGACCAGATCTTCGACTCGATGGGCGCCGAGCTGAACGCCGGCACGGGCAAGGAGATGACCTCGGTCCACGCCCGCGTCCTCGACCGCAACCTCGAGCAGGCGTTCGACGTGATCGGGGACATGGTCTGGCATCCGAAGATGGAGGAGCTCGACAACGAGCGGGAGGTCGTGCTCGAGGAGATCGCCATGTACGAGGACGACCCGCAGGATCGGGTCTTCGACGTGCTCGGGGAGGCGGTCTTCGGCGGCCATCCGCTCGGTCGGGCCATCCTCGGCCGGGCCGACGTCGTCTCGGCCGCCGACCACCCGCAGCTCCAGGCCTTCCACGCCGCCCGCTACGGGCCGGCCAACATCGTCATCGCCGCGGCCGGCTCGGTCGACCACGACCAGATCGTCGGCTGGGCCCAGCAGGCAAGCCCGCCGGCGGCGACCGATCCGGCGCCGGGCGCGCCGCCGCCGCCCGAGGAGCGGCTGGCGACGCCGCGCTTCCGGGTCAAGGAGACCGAGCAGTACCACGTCTGTCTGGGCGGGCCGGGCCTGTCCCGGGACGACGACCGCCGGTTCGCCCTGCGCGTGCTCGACAACCTGCTGGGCGGGACGTCGTCGTCGCGCCTCTTCCAGGCGGTGCGCGAGCGGCGGGGGCTGGCCTACTCGGTGTTCAGCTTCCACACGCTGTTCGCCGGAGCCGGCCAGGTCGGCATCTACGTCGGCACGCGGGAGGAGAACCTCGAGGAGACGCTGCGCGTGATCGGCGGCGAGCTCGAGCAGATCTCCCTCGGCCGGGTGCAGGAGGCCGAGCTCAAGCGGGCGAAGGACAACGTCCAGGGCCGGGTCGTCCTGGCGCTCGAGTCGACGACCTCTCGTATGGACCGCCTCGGGGCGAGCCTGCTCGCCGAGCTGCCGATCATCAGCGTCGACGAGCTGATCGAGCGCATCGACGCGGTCACGGCCGACGACATCCACGCCCTGGCCAACGAGTTCTTCCTGCCGTCGAAGCTCTCGGCGGCCGGGATCGGCCCGGACGGCGCGCTGTTCGCACAGGCGCTCGAGCCGATCAATCCCAAGCTCGCCGGGATCGCCCACCTTCACGCCGGACTGGTGTGATCCGGGTCGCGGTGGCCGGGGCGGCCGGCCGCATGGGCCAGGCGGCCTGCGCCGCGGTCGACGGTGCCGCGGACATGGAGCTCACCGGTCGGGCCGACCCGGCACTGGGCGTGGCCCTGGCCGACGTGATCGAGGACGCCGATGTGGTCATCGACTTCACCGCGCCCGACAGCGCGCTGCCCAACGCCCTCGCCTGCCTGGCGGCCGGCGTCCACGTCGTGATCGGAACGACCGGCTTCGACATCGACGCCCTCAGCCGGGCGACCGGGGCCAACGTGTTCATCGCGCCGAACTTCGCGATCGGCGCCGTACTGATGATGCGCTTCGCGGCCGAAGCCGCCCGCCACATGGCCGCGGCCGAGATCGTCGAGCTCCACCATGATGGCAAGCTCGACGCCCCGAGCGGGACCGCCGCCCGGACCGCGGCCCTGATGGCGGCGGCGACCGGCGGCGACCCGCCGGTGATCCACTCGGTCCGCCTGCCGGGCCTCGTCGCCCACCAGGAAGTGATCCTCGGCGACCTCGGTCAGACGCTGACCATCCGCCACGACTCGATGAACCGCGAGTCGTTCATGCCGGGCGTGCTCCTCGCCGTCCGCCGGGTCGCCGACCTGCCCGAGTCGCCGCTGGTCGGGCTCGAGCACCTGCTGTTCGACTAGCTCGGAGGACTCAGGCGATGGGCTGGAGCAGGCCGGCGCCGACGACGGCGACGATCCGGTCGATCGCGGCGATCGCCACGTCGAGCGCGACCGGGTGGCCGCGCGCGTCCCAGAGACCCTCGGCGGTCGTCCACGCATGCTCGCGGGCGGCCTCGATGCTCCACATGGCGACGGCGCTGTCGATCGGGCCGGCGAGCATGTCGATCTGCTTGATCACGCCGGTCGCCAGCTCGGCCTTCTCCGCCTCGAGCTCGACTCGGACGAGCTCGTTGACCCGGTTGAAGTCGCGGTAGGCGTCGCTGTCCCGCGGCGGCCGGCCGCCGGTCTGCTCCCAGAGCTCGAGGAGGGCGACGACGAGGTCGTGGTTGATGTGGGCGTTCATGCCGGCCAGCGCGAACTGCAGCGACGCGGTCCCGGGCTCAGCCCGCGCGGCAAACAGCGCCGCCCATGACCGCGACGGCAGGCCGCCGGCGGTGTCGGCGTCGATCGCGGCGAAATAGAGCTGGGCGAAGATGGGGTCGAGACGGACCACGCCGGCCGGGTCGGCGAAGAAGCCGGCCTGACTCGCGGCCCCGCCGATCGCCACCGTCATGCGCAGATACAGTCGGTTGAAGCAGACCACGCCGTCGGCGGCGCCGCGCGCCGCGACCATCGCGTCGCCGCGCTGCGTCAACTCGGCGATTACGCCGGCGATGTCGGGCGGCGGCAGCTCGACCACGAAGCGGGACGATACCGGCCCACCGCGTGTTCGAGCCTGGCAGCCGACGCTGCGGCTGGCCCCGGCGGGCCCTGCGCCCGAGCCGGCCGCGGCCCCGTCCGGCCTACTCCCGTTCGCGCGCGGCGAGCTGGGCCGCGGTGAGGTTGCTGATGTTGCAGGCGGCGCCGGTGACGGCGGCCTTGGTGCCGATGGCGACGGGCACGGCGCCCGGGCTCTTGCTGTCGGCTCGCTGCTTGGCGGAGGTGAGATCGATGTCGGCCATGGTTCTCCTCGGATGGGGTCTGGCAGATGCGAGACCCGTGTGGGGCGCGCGCCGCCGGTGAGCCCACCGGAAGGCTTCGGCTGACATCCGTGCCGGTCGACGCTTGGTCTCCCGCTGAGGTCCGGCTGCGCCTGCCCCAGATGGGGTGCCGCCGGTATCGGGGCGCCGGCCTCGGCCCCGTCGGCCGCAAGAGCACCCCACCCGGCACCGTAGCACCCGCCCGGGCCGGTTTGGGCCCGGCCGCCTGCCGGTACCCG
This sequence comes from uncultured Solirubrobacterales bacterium, assembly GCA_963795745.1. Lineage (GTDB taxonomy): Bacteria > Actinomycetota > Thermoleophilia > Solirubrobacterales > Solirubrobacteraceae > Palsa-513. The sequence continues at coordinate 104,036 of CAWCIT010000013.1, read as the reverse complement.
GCCGGGCCGGCCACGCCGGGCGCACGGGGCGCCGCCACCCGGAAGGCGCTGCCGCCGCCGACCCTGGAATACTGGCTCCGAATGCCTGGACTCGGCGCCATCCTCACCGCGGTCGTGACGCCGTTCGACGTCCGCCTCGAGATCGACGAGGACGCGTTCGTCACCCTCCTCTCCCGCCTGGCCGACAACGGCTCGGACGGGTTCGTGGTCTGCGGGACGACCGGCGAGGCGCCGACGCTGACCGACGAGGAGCACCTGCGCCTGATCGAGCTCGCCGTCGCCGAGCGACCGGCGGGCAAGACGGTGATCGCGGGCACCGGGTCCAACGACACCCGGCACGCGATCCGCCTGACCGAGCGGGCGACCGAGCTCGGAGCCGACGCGGTGCTGTCGGTGACGCCGTACTACAACCGGCCGAACCGGCGCGGGATCCTGCGCCACTACGCGGCGGTGGCGGCGGCGACCGACCGGCCGGTCGTGCTCTACAACATCCCCCAGCGGACGGGAACCGACATGCCGAATGACCTGCTCGCCGAGCTCGCCCAGATCGAGCGGATCGACTACGTCAAGCAGGCCAACAACGACAACCTCGCGCTCGTCGACGGCCTCGGCGTCTACGCCGGCAACGACGACACCCTGGCCCGGACACTCGACCTCGGCGGCGAGGGCGGGATCCTCGTGGCCAGCCACATCGTCGGCGCCGAGATGCGGCGGATGGTCGACGAGCCGGACCAGCGGGCGGCGATCGACGCCGAGCTCGAGGACGTCTACGCGGCACTGGCGCTGACCAGCAACCCGATCTGCATCAAGGCCGCCCTGAACATGCTGGGCTTCGAGGTCGGCGGTCTGCGCCTGCCCCTGGTCGAGGCCGACTGGGCCGAGCGCGACGCCATCGGGGCGATGCTCGGCCGCCACGGCCTCAACGCCTACTCCTACCGATGAGCAACGGCAAGCTGCGGGTGCTGCCGCTCGGCGGGCTCGGCGAGATCGGCAAGAACATGACGGTCGTCGAGTACGAGGGGCGGATCGTCGTCGTCGACGTCGGCCTGCGCTTTCCGACGCCGGAGATGGTCGGCATCGACCTCGTCCTGCCCGACTTCTCCTACCTGCGAGACCGAGCCAACGACATCGAGGCGATCGTCGTCACCCACGGCCACGAGGACCATCTCGGCGCCCTGCCGTGGGTCCTGCGGGAGCTCGGGCGCAAGAACATGCCGCCGATCTACTCCGGCCCGCTGACCATTGCCATGGCCCGGTCGAAGCTCGAGGAGCACAAGCTGCGCGACGTCGTCCTCAAGGACATCGACACCGGCGTCGAGGTCGATCTCGGGCCGTTCAGCCTCGAGCTGATCCACATGACGCATTCGATCCCCGACTCGAACGCCGTGGCCCTGACCTGCGATCTGGGGACCGTCCTGATCACCGGCGACTACAAGTTCGACCAGACGCCGGTTGACGGCGTCCCGGCCGACGTCGCCCGCCTGGCCCAGCTCGGGGCGGAGGGAGTGCTGCTGCTGTGCGGCGACTCGACCAACGCCGACCGTCCTGGCTTCTCGCCGTCGGAGTCGGGCGTCGGGCCCCACCTCGAGGAGGTCTTCAGCCGGGCCGACGGGCGGGTGATCGTGACCAGCTTCGCCTCCAACATCCACCGCGTGCAGCAGGTCATCGACGCGGCGGCGGCGCTCGGGCGCAAGGTGGCGCTGATCGGCCGCTCGATGCGCAAGAACGTCAACATCGGCAGCCAGCTCGGCCACATCGATCTCCCCGAGGGGATCCTCGTCCAGGGCCGTCAGATCGAGTCCTACCCGGACGAGAAGCTCGTGATCATCTCGACCGGCTCCCAGGGCGAGCCGCTTTCGGCGCTGCGGCGGATGGCCTACCGCGACCACCCGCAGGTCAAGCTCCACGAGGGCGACACCGTCGTGTTCTCGGCGACGCCGATTCCCGGCAACGAGCGGGCGGTGAACGAGACGATCGATCGTCTCTACCACATCGGCTGCGACGTGATCACCACGCGCGACGCGCCGATCCACGCGTCCGGCCACGGCTACGCCGAGGAGATCAAGTTGATGCTCAACCTGGTCAAGCCGAGCTATGTGATGCCGTTCCACGGCGACTTCAAGCGGATCCATCTGCACTCGCGGCTGGCCGAAGCGGTCGGCGTGGCGCCCGAGGCGATCTTCAGAGGCGAGAACGGGATGGTGCTGGAGGTGGACCGGCGCGGGGCCCGCTGGGGCAGGGCCGAGCGGGCGGGAATGATCTTCGTCGACGGCGTCGACATCGGCGACATCGCCGACGCCGCCCTGCGCGACCGACGGATGCTCTCGGCCGACGGCATCTTCATCGTGGTGGCGACGATCTCCGAGCAGGACGGTGGCTCGGTCGCCGACCCGGAGGTCATCTTCCGCGGGGTTCCGTTCATGGACGAGGCGGGCCGGCTGATCGACGAGCTCCGCGACACGGTCGACGACACGCTCGAGCGGGCCGCCGCCGACAAGGTCCGCGACATCGACGTGATTCAGCAGATGCTCCACGACGACCTCGCGGCGCTGGTCTACGACCGTCTGCGCCGTCGGCCGATGGTCCTACCGGTGGTCGTCGAGGTCTGACCGGCCGGGCCGATCGCTCGCCGCGCCGGCGGCGCGGCCACGTCGAGATCTTCGCCTCAGGCCGCCGTCCGCCGGCGCGCGCCGCCCGCGCAGCCACGGCCCGAGGGTCTCGCTCGCTTCAGCCGGAGGGCGCGGCGGCCTGGCGCGTGCGTGCCGGCGCCGGCGGCGGCGGCGACGGCGACGAAGAGGAGTCTGGCGCCGGTGCGCCGGCGAAGCGCACGACGAAGCGCGCACCCCCGCCCGGCGCCTGCTCGACCGAGACGCTGCCCTCATGGGCCGCGGCCACCGCGGCCACGATGGCCAGGCCGAGGCCGACCGAGCCGCCACGGTCGCCGGAGCCGCCCCGGTCGCCGGAGCCGCGGACGAAGCGCTCGAACAGCCGGGGCGCGAGCTCCGGGGCGATGCCGGGGCCGTTGTCGCTCACCGTGAGCACCGCCCCGCCGCCCGGGGTCGGGCGGGTCGCCACGGTCACGTGGGTTCCCGGCGGGGTGTGGCGCAGGGCGTTCTCGAGCAGGTTGATCGCCACGCGCTGGATGTCGTCGCGGGCGCCGAGGAGGGGCGCCGGGCGAGCGTCGATGTCGACGACGTGGCCGCCGCTGACGGGGCCGAGCTCGCTGGCCGCCTCGACCACGACGTCAGCCAGGTCGAACGGCCGCCGCACCCGCTCGCGGCCGACATCGGCCCGGGCGAGCAGGAGCAGATCCTCGACCAGGCGGCGCATGCGCTGGGACGAGCGCAGGGCCGAGCGAGCGGCCGTGCCCTCCTCGCCGCGGAGGGTCTCGCTCAGGAGCTCGAGGTTGGCCAGGACGCTCGTCAGGGGGGTGCGCAGCTCGTGCGACGCGTCGGCGACGAAGGCCCGCTGGCGGTCGAGCATGGCCTCGGTCTCCGACCGCGCGCTCGACAGGGCGCCGAGCATGGCGTCGAGCGTCCGCCCGAGCTCGGCGACCTCGTCCTCGGACTGGGAGGCCGGGACGCCGCGGGTCGGGTCGCGGGTGCGTTGGACCTCACCGGCCGCGGCGGTCAGCGCGGCGATCGGCGCCATCGCCCGGCGGGCGATCATCGAGCCGGCGCCGAAGGCCAGACCGGTGCCGCCGAGGACGCCGAAGATCAGGAAGACCTGGAGGCGGCCGATCGTCTTGTCGAGGTCGGACACCGGCCGGCCGTACTGGACGTAGACGTCGCCGCCGATGTTGGCGTGGCCGAGGCGGGTGACGACGCGGTAGGGGCCGACGTCGACCGCCGTGTTGACGCTCGGCGGCCCGAGGTACGGAGCGTCGAGCGTGCCGCCGAGCGGGGTCATGGTGGCGCCGGAGACGATCCGTACGACGGCGTGGTCGGGTGCGGCGACCTGATCGAGCTGGGGGGCGATGATGTCGTACGAGCCGCTCTGGTCGACGCCGACCTGGATGTTGTTGCCGATGTTGTCGGCCGCCGTGGTCAGCTGGCTGGTGAAGTCGGAGCGGATCCGCCGGGCGGTCAGCGTCCCGATCAGCATGGCGAAGATGAGCAGGATGAGGAAGGTGAGGGCGGCGGTCGTCCCGGCCAGGCGCAGGCGGATCGGCAGGCGGGAGATCGGCACGCTGACCAGCGTGTGCCAGGCCCCGAGGACGCGGGCCCGGGCGAGCCGGTAGCCCGACAGGCCCGGCCCGTCCGGCTCGGCGGGCGCGAAGCGGGAGACGTCGATCCGCCGCCAGTCGATCCGGTGCCAGTCGAAGCGCCGCGGGTCGAGGCGACGAGGGTCGAGGCGGGTCGAGAAGTCGCGGCTCAAAATGCGGCCCGCCGTGCGATCCGGGCGCCGGCGCGGATCGGCCGGGGTGCGAGTCGTTCAGGCGCGCAGGACATAGCCGGCCCCCCGGATCGTGTGGAGGAGCCGCGGCTCACCGCCGGACTCGAGCTTGCGCCGGAGGTTCGAGACGAAGACCTCGATCGTGTTCGTGGTCGAGAACGGGTCGTAGCCCCAGACCTCGTCGAGCAGGCGCTGGCGGGAGATCACGATCCGCTCGTTGCGCATCATGTACTCGAGCAGCTCGAACTCCCGCTGGGTCAGCTCGACCGACCGGCCGGCCCGCTGGACCTCGTGGGTGTCGGCGTTCAGCGTCAGGTCGCCGACGCGCAGCGGCGCGCTGCCGCGCGGCGGTCGCCGGCGCAGGAGGGCGCGAATCCGGGCCAGGAGCTCCTGGCGCTCGAACGGCTTGACCAGGTAGTCGTCGGCGCCGGAGTCGAGCCCCTCGACGCGGGCCTCGAGCGCGTCGCGGGCGGTCAGCATCAGGATCGGAACGTCGTCGTCGCGGCGCAGCTCGCGCGCCACCTCGATGCCGTCGAGGCGGGGGAGGCCGAGGTCGAGGATGACCACGTCGGGGAGGAAGCCGTGCGCCTCGTCGAGGGCGGCGAGCCCGTCGCCGGCGATCCGGACCTCGTAGCCCTCCATCCGCAGCGAGCGTTGCAGGACATCGGCGATGTCCTGATCGTCCTCGACGACCAGGACCCGCGGCGGGCGCTCGTAGTCGGACATCGCGACCGATCGTATGCGCTAATGCCCTGCGCCGAGCGGATCTTTAGCCCCGATTGAGGGGCCCCGTGTCATCCATCCGTTGAAGCGCCGGCTCGGGTATGTCGATCCGCACGGCGCCGCCGGTCGCCCCGGCGATGAGGACGCTGAGCTGGTCGAGATGATGGACGAGGCAGTCGCGTCTACGCTCGCCGACCGGGATCTCCGCCTCGCCGTCGGGGGCGCAGAACACGCGCGGCCCCTGGCCGGCCACGCGGGCCAGGTGGCTCGTCGCGCTGAACCCGGCTTGCCGTTGACCGAGGTAGTAGGAATGGAGCTCGATGCCGAGCTCGGCCGCCGTCGACTCGAGCGTCAGTTGATAGGCGCCGGCGTAGGAGAGCGTCGTCGCGCACGGCGTCGTGCGCAGGTCGACGCGCAGGTGCGGCGGGGATAGGGCCTCGCGCTCCAAGACGGCTGAAAGCTACCGCGACGGGCGGCCCGCCATGGTCCGAGCGACGTCGGCCGAGACGTCGGTCACGGCGGCGGTACGCCTGGCCGGACGGCGGGCCCCGGTGCGGCGGCGGCGACCACTGCGGACGCCGCCGGTCTCCAGCAGGCCGCCGGCCTCGCGGTCCGGGCCCCGGGGTCGCCGGAGGCCCACGACCTTCCCGGCCGCCTCCCGTTCGCGCCGGCCGTGCCGACGTTCGTCGCCGGCGGGCCGACCGGAGACCTCCAGCCGCCGACGGAGGCGCCGTGCGCACGCTCCACCACCGCGGCTGACCCGACGGCGACCGGTCGTCGCGATTGCATCCGGCGAGCCCGGCCGCGCGTAGCCTCTGCTGATGGCCGAGCGCGAAACCGTCAACTTCGAGCGGGGCGGATCCGGCGACCCGCTCGTGCTCCTCCATGGCATCGGGGGCGAGCTCGCCGTCTGGGATCCCGTCTGGACGGATCTCACCCGGTCGCGCGACGTCATCGCCGTCGACCTGCCCGGCTTCGGTCGCTCGCCCGCCCTCCCCCCGGACGTCGTCCCCAGCCCGCAGGCCCTCGCCGCCGTGATCGCCGCCTTCCTCTCCGGGCTCGGAATCGACCGGGCTCACCTGGTCGGCAACTCGCTCGGCGGCTGGATCGCCCTCGAGCTGGCCAAGGCCGGGCGCGCCCGCTCGGTGACCGCGCTCTGCCCGGCCGGCCTCTGGGGGGCCCCGCTGCTCGCCGGCGGGGCGCCCGCCCGCGGCCGGGCCCACGCCGCCGTCCGGCGCCTGCGGCCCGTCCTGCCGATCCTCCTGCGCAGCCGCCGCATCCGGCGGGCGGCCCTTGCCCACGTCATCGCCGACCCCGACCGCGTGCCCTACCCGGCCGCCCTACGGATCGTGAAGTCCTACGCCCGGGCGAGCGCCTACGAGGCGACGAACACCGCGATGCGCCAGAGCTTCTTCGACGGGGCCGAGCAGATCGACGTACCGGTGACCCTGGCCTTCGGCGAGCGCGATCGGCTGGTGCGGCCGGTCCGCCTGGCGACGGTCGGCGCCCGCAGCCTGATTCTCCGCGGCTGCGGCCACATCCCGATGTGGGACGACCCGGAGCTGGTCAGCCGCCTGATCCTCGACGGCAGCGCCGCCGCCGAGCCGCCGGCGCGCACGATCGGCTCGACGCCCGGCGGCCGCGCGGCTCCGTCGGTGCAATAGAATCGTATGGCTTTGCTCACACTGGTCAGCGACCTGCCGACGAGGTGGTCATGCGGTTCGAGATAGCAGTCGAAGACCGGCCCGACGGGGTCTGGGTGACGGTCCTCGGAGAGCTCGACCTGGCGACAGCGCCGCAGCTCGAGCGCGCCCTGGCCGAGGTCGAGGCGACCGAGGCCAAGGCGGTCGTGCTCGACCTCGACCAGGTCGCCTTCCTCGACTCGACCGGCCTGCGGGCCGTTCTCGAGGCGAGCGCCCGCTCGCAGGCCAACGGCGGCCGCCTGCGCCTGACTCGCGGGTCGCCCCCGGTCCAGCGCCTCCTGCACCTGGTCGGCGCCGACACCCGCCTGCCGTTCCACGACACCCACTGACGCCGGTCGCACTCAAGCACCGGGCCTCGGCTGCCGATGCGGCCGATGTCCCCGGCCGCGATTAACAAGGCGCGACAGAGCGTGGCCGGGGACTACCCACGGCAGCGTGCGCCGGTCGGGCCCCGCCCCCCGGTTCCTCGCCCGGCCGGCCTGGCCGCCAACCGGCCGGACGGGCAGGGCAAAGGCGGCCGGCGTCGAAGTGGCCTGACGATGGCCCCTGCCCGCAAGCCGCCCGCCAAGCGCCGCAAGCCGGCGACCCCAGCCGCCGCGGCCAGGCGGCGACCGGCGGCCGCGTCGCGGGCGCGCAAGCCGCCGCCCCGGCCGGCCTTCCACGTCGAGCAGCGCCACTACGACGTCCTCGGCCTCGGGCTGGTGGCCTTCGGCGTCTTCCTCGGCGTGCTTCTCTACACCGCGGCCGACGGCGGCCGCGGCGGCCGGGCGATCTCGACCGCGCTCGGCTGGCTCCTCGGCGAGATCCGCTACTGCGCGCCGCCGGCCTGCGTGGCCATCGGCGGCCTCTTCGTCCTGCGCCCGGTGCTCCCGTCGGTCAAGCCCTTCCGGACCGGGACGATCCTGCTCTTCTGCGCCCTCACCCTCGCCCTCGCTGCGAACACGCTCGGCGTCGCCGGCGCCGGCACGCGGTCGGGGTTCTGGCAGCCGGCCTTCTTCGAGACCCACGGCGGCATCGCCGGCGAGTCGGAGCTCTGGGCGGCCTCGCACCTGATCGGGACGACGGGCGCCCACATCCTGGCCATCTTCCTCGCTGCCGCCGGCGTCACCCTGCTGACCGGCGGCGGCCTCGCCGCCCTGATGCGGGCGGCCGGCGCGAGCGTGGTCGACGCCACCCGCACCCTGCGCACCCCCCGGCCGGCGCCGCCCCCGCGCCGGGCGCCGCTGCCCGCGCGCCTGGTCCCGCCCGAGCCGGCCGGCGAGCTCGTCGTCCGGGCCACCCACGTCGAGGCCCCGCCGATGATGCCCTACGACGGCGAGCCCGACCTCGCCGACGCCGACGCCGACGCCGCCGCGCCGCCGCCGCCGGCGGCCGCCGTCGAGCCGGACGACGCCAACGCGGGCAGCCACGGTCCGCACGCCGGGGACGAGATCTCGGCGGAGCCCGCCGGGGCGGAGCCCATCGAGGAGGAGGACGACGACGAGGCGCGCCGGCGGCCGTTCTCCGCCGATGACCTCACCCCTCAGGGTCGCTACCGCGGCTCGGTCACCGACGACCCCGAGTTCGTCTGGCGCCTGCCGCGGCCGAGCGTCCTCACCCGGTCGACGGCCGAGCAGTCGCGCCCGGACACCGCCGGCCAGGAGAAGACCGCCGCCCGCCTGATCGAGGCGCTCGGGCACTTCGGCGTCGCCGCGACCGTCGTCGGCACCGTCGCCGGCCCGCACATCACCCGCTACGAGCTCCGCCTCGCCCCGGGCATCAAGGTCGCGAAGGTCGCCCAGCTCAAGGACGACCTGGCCTACGCCCTCGCGGCCACCGACATCCGCATCCTCGCGCCGATCCCCGGCAAGCAGGCGGTCGGCGTCGAGGTCCCGAACGCCCGCCGGCGGATCGTCCGCCTCGGCGACGTGTTCCAGAGCCCGCCGCCCGACTGGTCGCCGCTGACCGTCTGGCTCGGCAAGGACGTCGCCGGCCGGGCGATCGGCGCCGACCTGGCCAAGATGCCGCACCTGCTGGTGGCCGGGACGACCGGGGCCGGCAAGTCGGGCGCGGTCAACGCGATGCTGTCGTCGATCCTCCTGCGGGCCACGCCCAAGGAGGTCCGCCTCGTCCTCGTCGACCCCAAGCAGGTCGAGCTCAACCACTACGAGGCGATTCCCCACCTGCTGACGCCGGTCATCACCAGCCCGAAGATGGCGGCCAACGCGCTGGGCAACCTCGTTCGGGAGATGGAGATGCGCTACGGGATCATGTCGCTCGCCCGGACGCGTTCGCTGCCCGAGCTCAACAAGGCTCGGGTCAAGCGCGGCGACCCGGAGCTGCCGTACATCCTCTGCGTGATCGACGAGCTCGCCGACCTGATGATGGTCGCCCCGGCCGACGTCGAAGACTCGATCATCCGCCTGGCCCAGAAGGCCCGGGCGGTCGGGATCCATCTCGTGCTGGCGACGCAGTCGCCCCGGGTCGACGTGATCACCGGCATGATCAAGGCCAACGTCCCGTCGCGGATCGCCTTCGCCGTCTCCTCGCAGACCGACTCGCGGGTGATCCTCGACCAGAACGGCGCCGAGACGCTGCTCGGCGCCGGCGACATGCTGTTCTCGCCGGTCGGCAGCTCCCGCCTCCAGCGGATCCAGGGCGCCTACATCGACGAGCCGCAGATCCTCGCCCTGACCGACTTCTGGCGCCGCCAGGGCGAGCCCGAGCTACGGGAGGAGCTGCTCGAGGAGGTCGAGCCGCTCGACGGCGACGAGGCGGCGCCCGACGAGTTCGACCCCGACGAGGACCCGCTCCTCGGCGACGCGATCCTCCTCGTCGCCGAGATGGGCACGGCGTCGACGTCGATGCTCCAGCGGCGGCTGCGCCTCGGCTACACCCGGGCCGGCCGCCTCATCGACATGCTCGAACGGCGGGGGATCATCTCCGGCTACGAGGGCTCCAAGCCGCGCCAGGTGCTGGTCACCGAGGCCGACGTACCCCGCGTCCTGGCCGCCCTGTCCGAGCGCGGGCGCACCCCCGGCGGCGGCCTGCCCGAGCCGATCAACCCGCCGGGCGAGCTCGAGGATCGCACCGCCCCGGTCGACCTCGGTTGACGGCCGCCGAGGATCGGCGCGGCTGGCGGAGCTCGCGCGACTGACCCGCTGGCGCCGAACGGGCTGGGTCCGTACGAGGTCTGGAATCATGGGCTTTCCATCGTGCGTCTGTCGTCCCGCAGTCCTGAGCTCCGCGCCGGCCCGGCCGTGACCGGAGGGCTCGTCGTCGTCGCGGCGCTGCTGGTCACCAGCGGTGCCGCCGCGCGGGGAACGGCGCCTGCGTCCCCGACCTCGAGCAGCTCAACACGTCCGGCCAGGTGGTCATGGCGGGCTCCTTGAAGGTCGACTGCGTGGACCCAGTCTCCAGTCCGAGGACCGGCCGGGCATCGGCCGTTTGACCTATTCGTCGCAGCGGCCCGCGGCCGCGGAGCGCCCGGGTAGCCTTCGGGGTTGATGCCGGAGATCGGATCCATGCTGCGGGAGGCCCGGATGCGGGCGCACATCGACATCTCGGAGATCGAGTCCGAGACGAAGATCCGCGCCAAGTACCTGCGGGCGCTCGAGAACGAGGAGTGGAACCTGCTGCCGGGCCCGACGTTCGTCAAGAGCTTCCTGCGGACCTACGCCGAGGCGCTCGGGCTCGACGCGAAGCTGATCGTCGAGGAGTTCAAGCTCCGCCACGAGCGGCCGTCGGAGTTCGACCTCCAGCCGATCCGGGCGACCGGCCTCGGCCGGGAGCGGCGGCCGCGGCCGCGGCCGGCGGTGCCGCGGTGGCTGATCGGCGTGCTCCTCGCCGTCGGCCTGCTGGCGGCCCTGTTCATCCTCGGCAACCGCCAGGGCCAGACGCCGTCGCCGGCGGCGACGGGGTCGGGCTCCCACGCCGGCGCGACGACCGGCGCTCCGCGGACGGGGGCGCCGCCGGCGGCGGTCGTCCACCGGCGGACGCGACCGGCGGCCGTCGCCCTCAAGCTCATCCCGACCGGGTCGGTCTACGTCTGCCTGCTCGGCGACGGACGCAAGCTGATCGACAAGCTGATCCTGATGCCGGGCGTCAAGCAGCCGCTCTACCGGGCCAAGCGCTTCGACATGACGTTGGGCAACGGCAACGTCAAGCTCGACGCCAACGGGGCGATCCTGATCGTGCCGCAGGTCAACAACGCGATCGGCTATTCCCTGACCTCGGCCGGGCGGAAGATCCTGTCGGCGAGCCGGCGACCGACCTGCGCATGAGCGCGCGGGCGGCGATCGTCGTCACCGGGACCGAGGTGCTCACCGGCCGGGTGACCGATCGCAACGGCCCGTGGCTGTCGGACCGGCTGCGCGAGCTGGGCGTCGACCTGGCGGCGATCACCATCGTCGGCGACCGGCCGCAGGACATGCTGGCCGCGCTGCGCTGGCACGGGTCGCAGGGCGTCGAGCTGATCGTCACCAGCGGCGGTCTGGGACCGACGGCGGACGACCTCACCGCCGCCGTGGTCGCCGACTTCTGTGGGCGGGAGATGGAGCTCGACCCGGCGCTCGAGGCGCGGATCGCCGAGATCCTGAGGCCGATGTCGGCGCGCTGGCCGCGCCTGGACGCCGAGGCGATCCGCGCGTCGAATCGCAAGCAGGCGCTGGTCCCGGTGGGGGCGACCGTGCTCGAGCCGGTCGGGACGGCGCCGGGGCTGGTGGTCGCCCCGGTCGCCGCCGGGCCGACCGTCGTGGTTCTGCCGGGGCCGCCGCGCGAGCTCCAGCCGATGTGGGCGGCGGCGGCCGCGACGGCGGCCTTCGAGCAGGCGATCGCCGGAGCGACGACCTACCGCCAGAGGATGCTGCGCCTGTTCGGCATCCCGGAGTCGGAGATCGCGGCGACGCTGCGGGTGGCCGAACGGTCGGGCATCGACCTCGACGCGCTCGAGGTGACGACCTGCCTGCGGCGGGGGGAGATCGAGATCGTGACCCGCTACGAGCCGGCGGCCGAGGACACCTACCGGGCGCTCGCGCGGCTCGTCGCCGAGCGCCACGCCGACACCCTGTTCTCCGACGACGGGACGACGGTCGACGAGCAGGTCGCCCGGCTGCTGGTGGCCGGCGGGCTGACCCTGGCGGTGGCCGAGTCGTGCACGGGCGGCCTTGTGGCGGCCCGGCTGACCGATCGGGCCGGGGCGTCGGCGTACATGCGGGGCGGCGTCGTCGCGTACGACAACGGCGTCAAGGCCGACGTGGTCGGGGTCCCGGCGGAGCTGATCGAGCGCGTCGGCGCCGTGTCGCCGGAGGTGGCGATGGCCCTGGCCGAGGGGGCCCGGCAGAGGCTGGACGCGGCGGTCGGGGTGGGGGTGACCGGGGTGGCCGGGCCGGACGGCGGGACGGCGGAGAAGCCGGTCGGCCTCGTCCACGTGGCGGTCGCGCTCGGCGAGGCCAGCGGCCCGGTCGGCCGCCGGCGCCACCGGCGGCTGGATCTCGGCGGCGGGCGGGCGGACGTCCGCGACCGGACGACCACCCACGCGCTCCACCTCCTGCGGCGGCTGCTGGTCGAGGAGGATGGCGACTGAGCGGTGAGCGGCGGGGTGCGCCTGTTCGCGGCGGTCGACCCGCCGCCCGCGGTGCGGGCCGAGATCGCCGGATGGGCGCGCCGGGCGCTGCCGACGCTCGGCGAGGTGCCGGGGGGCGTGCGTCCGGTGGCGGCCGACCAGATCCACGTCACGGTCTGCTTCCTCGGGAGCCAGCCGGCCGAGCTGATCGACGAGATCGCGGCCGTCGTCGGCCGGGCGGCGGCGCCGGTGGGACCGCTCCGGCTGGGGGCGCCGGTCTGGCTGCCGCGGCGGCGACCGCGGGCGCTGGCGATCGAGCTCCACGACGAGACCGGGTCGCTGGGCGACCTGGCCGGCGACCTGAGCCGGGCGCTGGGAGAGGCGATCGGCTGGGCGCCGGAGTCGCGCCGCTACCGGCCGCACGTCACGGTGGCGCGGATGCGCGGCGGGTCGGTCGTCCCGGGGGCCCTGGCCGCGACCCCGGCGGTGGCGTTCGAGCCGGAGGCGCTGACCCTCTACCGGTCGCGCCTGGAGGCGGGCGGCGCGGTGTACCAGGCGGTGGCCCGGGTCGAGCTCTTCTGGCCTGGGAGCGGCATCGCCTGACCGGGGGGCGCGGCGGGGGCGGGGCCGGGTCGGCGGGCGGCCGGCGGGGGGCGGGGGCCGGATCGACGAGTTCCGTCCGGGTCGACACCTAACGTGCCGTGTACACGCCCACTTTGCGCCAGAGGAGCTTTGAGCATGACCCCCGTGACAGACCAGGATAAGGCCGCCAAGGCCCGTGAGGTCGCCCTTGCCGGGGCGCTGACGCAGATCGAGCGCGAGTTCGGCAAGGGCTCGGTCATGCGGATGGGCGACCCGGGGGCCCAGGTGCGGTGCGCGGTGATCCCGACCGGCGCGCTGTCGCTGGATCTGGCGCTGGGGATCGGCGGCGTGCCGCGGGGGCGCATCGTCGAGGTGTTCGGCCCGGAGTCGTCGGGCAAGACGACGCTGATCTACCACGTGCTGGCCGAGGCTCAGAAGCTGGGGGGGATCTGCGCGTTCATCGACGCCGAGCACGCGATGGACCCGCTCTACGCGAAGGCGATCGGCGTCGACATCGACGAGCTGCTCGTGTCGCAGCCGGACTATGGCGAGCAGGCGCTGGAGATCGCGGACATGCTCGTGCGTTCGGGGGCGGTCGACGTGGTGGCGATCGACTCGGTCGCGGCGCTGACGCCGCGGGTCGAGCTCGAGGGGCAGATGGGCGACCAGACGGTGGGGGCCCAGGCGCGGATGATGTCGCAGGCGATGCGCAAGCTGGCCGGCAACCTCAACCGGACCCAGACCCTGTGCATCCTGACCAACCAGATCCGGGAGAAGGTCGGCGTGATGTTCGGGTCGCCGGAGACCCAGCCGGGCGGGCGGGCGCTGAAGTTCTACGCGTCGCAGCGGCTCGACATCCGGCGGATCGAGACGCTGAAGGACGGGACCGAGGCGGTCGGCAACCGGGTGCGGGTGAAGGTGGTCAAGAACAAGGTGGCGGCGCCGTTCCGCCAGGCGGAGTTCGACATCGAGTTCGGCAAGGGGATCTCGACCGCCGGCTGCCTGCTGGATCTGGGCATCGAGCACAACGTCCTCACCAAGTCGGGATCGTTCTTCTCCTACGGGGACGAGCGGCTCGGGCAGGGGCGCAGCAACGCCAAGGTGTACATCGACGAGCACCCGGAGTTGGCCCGGACGATCGAGGACCGGATCTACGAGATCCTCGGGCTGTCGAAGGATCTCGTCCAGCCGATCGAGCCGGATGGCGCCGGCGAGGCGCCGCCGGCGCCGGTGGGCGAGGCGGCGACGGCGGCCCGGACGCAGGCGCTGCGGGCGGCGGGGCGGGCCGCCTGATTCCCGGCCGGGAGCACAGGCGCGGCGAGCCGTGGCCGCAGGCGGGGAGCTGAGCGGGATCCGCCCGGCGCCGGCGGTCGGCGACGAGGCGGGACAGGAGCTCGAGCGGGCCCTCGCGGTCTCCTTCCGCGAACTCGATCGGCGCGACCGGACGCGGGCGCAGGTGCGGGTGCGCCTGGAGCGGGCGGGGACGAGCGCGACGACGATCGAGGCGGCGCTGGATTGGCTGGCCGAGCGGGGCTTCGTCGACGACGCGGGCTACGCCGAGCGGTTCGCGGCCGATCGACGCACGCTCGACGGCTGGGGCCGGGAGCGAATCCGCGGACGGCTGGAGTCGGCGGGGGTGGCGGCTGAGGTGATCGACGCGGCGCTCGACGGCCGGGGCGGGGCGCCGGAGGCCGAGGCGGAGGAGCTCGAGGCGGCGGTAGGCGTGCTGGGAGCGCGGATGCGGGGGGCGACCGGGGCGGCGCGGGACCGGCGGCGGGCACTCGGGCTGCTGGTGCGGCGGGGCTATTCGATGGAGCTGGCCGAGACGGCGGTGGCCCGGCATTTCGGGCGGCCGGGCGCCGTCGACGAGTAGGGTGGGGTGATGGGTCGAGTCGTCGCGGTGGTCGCCGTCATCGCCGTGGCCGTGCTCGGCGCGTGCGGTCTGGTCTGGGCGAGCACGAGCCACGCGGGCTGGCCGGCGATCCAGAACCTCCTGATCGACAAGGACCCGACGGGCGGTGCCCACGTCCTCTACGGCCGGCCGGGCGTCCACAACGAGCTGTTGGGCGGCTATGGGAGCGACACGCTCTATGGCGGCGACGCGGGCGACGTGATCTGGACCGACTACCACCCGGACTTCAAGCTCTACGACCCGACGCACCGGTACTGCCCGAGCCTCAAGGAGTACCTCGGCTCGCTCCCTTCGGTGCCGTCGACGCCGGCCGATGTGGCGGCGGCGCGAGCCAACTACGCGGCCGCCAACGCCAGCTGCCGGGCCCAGCCGGGGGACACGGGCCAGGCGCCGGCGGCGGCGCCGCCGCCGTCGGTCGGGACCGTCCACGCGGGCAACGGCGACAACTTCATCTACGCCACCGACACGACCAACTACGTCTGGACGGGAACCGGCCGCACGATGGTGCACGCGTCGGTCGGCGGCGGCGTGATCCACTGCCAGTCGAGCCGGGTCATCGTCTTCCTCAGCCACCGCAGCCGGCCGCACTACCGGCTCCCGGGCTGCCGCCATCTCAGCTACTTCAGCGTCGGCTACTAGCCGTCGATCTCGGACACGGCTCGCGTGTCTGGCGAGGGGCCGGGCGTGATCCGGGGCGCCCGGTGGCCGCGTCCGTGTCGGTGGCAGGTGGGCGGACGGACGTAGGCGGGAGGACCGGCCCTGCCGCCGGGTGGCGCCAGGCGCGTCACCCGTCTGGCGCGGCGAACTGAGGTGGTTTGGTTTGCGAGCACCGAGGAAGTTTGCGACGCCAACTAGTTGACAGTGGTCCGACCGGGGCGTACGATTTGCGGCGTAAACTGATTTGGAGGACCGAGAAGATGGATCGAGAGGCGCTCGAGTCAACAGCCGCGAACTATCCCTACCTACAGGGCCTGTGGGCCGTTCCGATGGGGCTCTTGATGCCACTCGCGGGGATCACCAATCTGCAAGATCGACCGTCGGGCCCCTGGTTGATGGCCATCGCCGGCGGCATCCTGTTGCTGTGCGGGGTCGGTTCGCTGCTCATCGCGCGCTACTACCGCGAGCACTACGGAAGGGTGACGCCGACGCGGAGCCGGCAGAGGAGGCACGCGGCTGCGGGCGTGGCATGGGTCGCCGTGCTCTTCGTCGGGGCGAACAAGTATCTGCTCTGGTCGCCGGATGGGCCGTTCTGCGTCTTCGTCGCGGCGTTCGGCCTGGCAACGTTGGCCTACTACGCGATCCTCGTCGGGCTGCGGGCGCACCACGTCGCGATCTGGGGCTCGGTGGTGGCGGCGGGGCTCCTTCCGATTTGGGGTGGCCTGGGTGCCGATCGGGACGCCCTGGCCATGCTCCCCCTCGGGGTCGCGTTCATCGCCTCGGGACTCCTCGACCAGCGCCTGCTCGTGCGCAGCTTCGGATCCTCGAAGCGCTCGAGCCTCGCGGGCCACGATGACACCCGATAGCGACGAGTTGATGCTGGACCGCCTGATCCACGAGCCCGCCCGGCTGGCGATCATGACGGTGCTCTCATCGGTGGACGCGGCCGACTTCGTGTTCCTGGCGCGGACGACCGGCCTCACCAACGGCAACCTCTCAAGCCACCTGACCAAACTCGAAGATGCTGGCCTGATCACGATCGAGAAGCGATTCGTGCAGAAGAAGCCCAACACCAACGTCGAGCTGACACCGGCGGGCAAGACGCGCGTCGCCAGGCACTGGAGCCAACTGGAGCGACTGAGGAACCTCTCGAAGACCGCTGCCGAGGCATGGCTTCCAGGGCAGCACCGGTCAGCCAAGCCGTCCCCCTGATGGTCGTTGTGGCGTCGGCTTGCCGGCGTCGGGTCTTCTGTGCGCCGGGACCTGGCGTCGGGTAGCCGGCGCGCCATGCCGTGTGGATGCGGCGGCAGCACTCGAGCGGGCCGGTTGGCCGCCGTCGAAACGGGCCGGCGGCGGCCGGTCGGGTCGCCGATAGGCTTTGGGCGGAATGCGCTACCACCTGACGACCTTCGGCTGCCAGATGAATGTCCACGACTCAGAGCGGATGAAGGGCATGCTCGAATCGATCGGCTACGACGAGGCGCCGGAGCGGGCGGAGGCCGACCTGATCCTGTTCAACACGTGCTCGATCCGGGAGCGGGCCGACAGCCGCTTCCTGTCCCACCTGGGCGAGGCCCGGCGTCTGAAGGCGCAGCGGCCGGAGCTGGTGGTCGGGGTCGGGGGCTGCTGGGCCCAGTCGGTCAAGGACGAGGTCTTCCGCCGGTTTCCGTTCGTCGACGTGGCGTTCGGCCCGGGTCAGGTGCACAAGCTCGCCGAGTTCCTGGTCGGCGACTCCCTGACCGCGCAGGGCTTCTTCGAGTTCGAGGGGTTCACCGGCCGGCTGCCGGCCAAGCGGGAGCGGCCGTTCCAGGCGTGGATGCAGATCTCGGTCGGCTGCAACTCGGTGTGCAGCTACTGCATCGTGCCGTCCACGCGTGGACGGGAGGTCTCGCGCCCGCCGGACGAGCTGGTGGCCGAGGCGGAGCGGCTGGCGGCCGACGGGGTGCGGGAGGTGACGCTGCTCGGCCAGAACGTCAACTCCTACGGTCGGGATCTCGGCCGGGACGAGCGGACGAGCTTTGCCGGCCTGCTCGAGCGGATCGACGCCGTGGTGGGAATCGAACGGATCCGCTACACGAGCCCGCATCCAAAGGACATGCGCGAGGACGTGATCGTCGCTCACGCGAGTCTGGCCTCGGTGTGCGAGCACATCCACCTGCCGCTTCAGTCGGGGTCGTCGCGCGTGCTGAAGGCGATGCGGCGGACCTACACGCGGGAGCGCTATCTCGACCGGGTGGCGGAGATCCGGGCGCATGTGCCGGACTGCGCGCTGACGACCGACATCATCGTCGGCTTCCCCGGCGAGACGGACGACGACTTCGAGCAGACCTTGTCGCTGGTCGAGGCGGTCGGCTACGACGGGGCGTTCACCTTCGTCTTCTCCCCCCGGCGGGGGACCGAGGCGGGGGCGTTCACCGACGGCCTCGTGGCCCACGAGGAGAAGGTCGAGCGGATGCAGCGGCTGGTCGAGGTTGTCCAGCGGCGGGCGGGGGAGAGGGCGCAGCGGTTCGTCGGGCGGACGGTGGAGGTACTGGTCGAGGGTCCGTCGCGGACAGACCCCGATCGCCTGCGGGGGCGCAGCCGCCACAACAAGGCGGTCAACTTCACCGGTGGCGGGCGGGCGGGGGAACTGGTCGACGTGGCGATCGACCGTGCGACGAGCCAGACCCTGACCGGGCACGAGCGGGTCGCCGCGCCGGGCGCAGTCGCCGGCGCGGACGCCGGTCTCGGCGACCGGGGCATGAATCGGGAGACTCTGGGTACGCCGAGTGCGTGAACGCCTGCTGCCCTCCCGGGGAAGGCTGCAACAGTCGATCTGGTCAGGAGCCGTGCTCGCTTTCGCGGCTGCGCCGGTCGCAGAGTCCGGACGCCGAGCGGGCGCTGCGGCTGTGGCGGCGATATGTGCAGTCCCGCGGGGGCGTGGCGCGTCAACGGCGGGTGCTGCGCCGGGCCTACAGCCGCACGCGCGACCAGGCGCTCGGCCTGTGGTCTCCGTGGCCGGCCACCCCGTGAATTAGCACCGACCCGTTGCGGGGCCGCGCCCGCGCGGGTGCCGGCTGCCGCTGGGGTGCGGTCCGCCGGCGGCTCGGGGGCCGGGGGTGTGCGATGATCGCCAGGCGCGCCGCTTGCTTTGGGGGGCCGCGCGACCGCTCAGACGAGTCTACGGCTCCACCGGACGACAGCGCCGGGGGGGAAGGCGAGTCCAGATTGGCTACCACCCGAGAACAAGGACGGACCCTCTCCGAGGGCCAGTTGCTGGTCGAGATCTCGGACGGCGTCGTGCAGGAGTTTCGGGCGTCGGTCGGCAAGGGGCCGAACCGGTGCAAGACCTACTGGGCCGGCCGCGACCTGCTCGTCGTTCTCCTGCGAGGCGGCTTCACCGTCGCGGAGCAGACGCTGTTCGAGACCGGTCACCGCCAGACGGTGCGCGACTCCCAGCACGCCCTCCAGGAGGCGATGGAGGGGCGGCTGACCAAGCTCGTCGAGGGCCTGACCGGGCGTCGGGTGATCGGCTTCCTCAGCGCCTCGCGCCAGGCACCGGACCTCCGGGCCGAGCTCTTCCTGTTCGAGCCGCTCGACCCGGACCGGCCTTTGCCCGACGAGTCGCCGCCCGCCTGACGAGCCCGGCGGCGGGCGGCAGGGCCGGCGGCCGGCGGCCGGCGGCCGGCGCAGGCGGCAGGCGGCGGTCTAGGCGGCCGCGCGGACGTCGCGCCGTCCGCGCGAGCCGGCGTGCCGCCCGCGCATGTCCGTCCGCTGGGTGTGCGAACATGTGTTCGTGCGTTGGGAATCCCTGATCGAGCCGGACACCGAGCAGCAGTCGCTGCCCGGCTACCGCGACGAGGCCGTCGTGCGGCGCTTCGACGCTCCAGAGGCGCTCGACATGCGCTTCTACGAGGTCCACGCGCGGTCGGCGCTCAACCGGGTGCCCGACCGGTCGTCGATGCCGTTCCGGTGGACGGTGAACCCTTACCGGGGGTGCAGCCATGCCTGCGTCTACTGCTTTGCCCGGCCGACCCACGCCTATCTGGGCTTCGACGCCGGACGCGATTTCGAACGGGAGATCGTGGTCAAGATCAATGCTCCGGAGGTCCTGCGCCGGGAGCTCGCCCGGACGAGCTGGACCCGGGAGCACGTGGCCCTCGGGACCAACACCGATCCGTACCAGTGGGTGGAGGCGCGCTACCGGCTGATGCCCGGGATCTGGGAGGCATTGGGCGACCATGAGACGCCGTGCTCAGTCCTGACCAAGTCGCCGCTCGTGCTGCGTGACATCGAGCAGCTGAGCGGGCTCGCCCGGCGCGGCCTGTTCTCGGCGGCCCTGTCGGTGCCGACGATCGACCAGAAGACGTGGCGGGCGACCGAGCCGCACACGCCGCATCCGCGGGCGCGGCTCGAGGCGGTCTCGGAGCTCAACCGCGCCGGGATCCCCACGAGCGTGCTGGTGGCCCCGCTGATGCCCGGCATCAACGACGATCCGCGGCAGGTCGAGCAGATCCTCGAGGCGGCGCGGGCGGCCGGCGCACGCAGCATCACGCCGATCGCGCTGCATCTGCGCCCGGGGGTGCGCGCGGTGTTCATGGACTGGCTGGCGGCGCAGCGGCCGGACCTGGTCGAGCGCTATGCCGATCTCTACGACCGCAGCAGCTACGCACCGACCGCGGAGCGCCGGCGGCTGGCGGGCCTCGTCCGGCGGGAGGCCATCCGGCCCGCCGCAAGCCGATTCAGCGGTCGCCGCCGGGCGGCCTCGTCGCACCCCCGGCGGCCGGCGGCGGAGCCCGAGCTCGCGACGGAGGTGACCACCCTCCAGGAACGTCTGTTCTAAAAAGTCGCGGTCGCCTAGACCGGATAATTGGCCCCGCCCCCGCCGCGTTTTGGAGGCCGGCGGCGCGGGTATCGGGCCGCCAGGATGAGCGCGACGGTCGAGACGAAGCGCATTCGCACGCGGATCCCGGCCCGCCTCGACCGCCTGCCGTGGTCGAGCTGGCATTGGATGATCCTGGTCGGGCTGGGGACGGTCTGGATCCTCGACGGGCTCGAGGTGACGATCGTCGGCTCGATCGGCTCACGACTATCGGAGCCAGGCAGCGGGATCGCCGTGACCAAGGCCCAGGTGGCCGGCGGGGCGGCCGCCGCCTACATCGCGGGCGCATGCGTAGGCGCGCTGTTCCTCGGCTGGCTGACCGACCGCTACGGCCGCAAGCGGCTGTTCATGCTGTCGCTGGCCGTCTACCTCCTGGCCACCCTGGCCACGGCGTTCTCGTTCAACCTCTGGTGGTTCGTCGCCTGCCGGTTCATCACCGGCATCGGGATCGGCGGCGAGTACGCGGCGATCAACTCGGCCATCGACGAGCTGATCCCCGCCCGGGCGCGCGGGCGGATCGACATCGTCATCAACGGCAGCTTCTGGGTCGGGGCCGCCCTCGGATCGCTGCTGTCGATCGCCGCCCTCGACACCAGCCTGTTCCCGGCGAACCTCGGCTGGCGGCTGGCTTTCGGCTTGGGCGTCGTCCTCGGCATCGGGGTGCTGATCGTCCGGCGCCACGTGCCGGAGAGCCCGCGCTGGCTCTTCATCCACGGCCGCGAGGAAGAGGCCGAGGCGATCGTCGCCGACATCGAGGAGCGGGTGCGCGCGGCGACCGGCGTGGAGCTCGACGAGCCCGACGAGGAGATCACGATCAGGCAGCGGCAGAGCATCGGCTTCCTGACCATCGCCCGGACGATGGTCAAGCTCTACCCCAAGCGCACCGTGCTCGGCCTGACCCTGTTCGTCGGCCAGGCCTTTCTCTACAACTCGGTCCTCTTCAGCGCCGGCGACATCTTCACCACGTTCTTCAAGACCGCATCGGCCGACGTCCCCTACTACCTGGCCGCCTTTGCCGTCGGCAACTTCGTCGGCCCCCTCGTCCTCGGCCGCCTGTTCGACTCGATCGGGCGCAAGCCGATGATCAGCGCGACGTTCATCCTGTCCGGCGTTCTCCTGCTCGTGACCGCGGTCCTCTTCGACCGGGGGGCCCTGAACGCGACGACGCTCACCGCCTGCTGGTGCGTTGCCTTCTTCTTCGCCTCCGCCGGGGCGAGCTCGGCCTACCTGACGGTCAGCGAGGTCTTCCCGATGGAGACCCGCGCCCTGGCGATCGCCTTTTTCTACTCGATCGGCACCGCGGCCGGCGGCATTGCCGGTCCCCTCCTGTTCGCCAAGCTCGTCGACACCAAGTCGGCCGGACAGGTCGCGCTCGGCTTTGCCGTCGGCGCCACGTTGATGATCCTCGGCGGCATCGCCGAGCTCATCCTCGGCGTCAAGGCGGAAGGCAAGAGCCTCGAGGACATCGCCCGTCCACTGACGGCCGAGGACGACAGCACGGCCGACCCCGGCCCGCGCCGTCCCCGCCCGGCCGCGGCGCTCGGCTGAGCGCCGCCGCCGGCCGCACCGGCGACCCACCGAGACCCGGCCGCCCGCTGCCGCCGGTGCGGCCGCGCCGCCGCGTCAGCGCTTCTCCATCTGGGTCCGCTCGAACTCGAGCACGACCTCGTCGGTCCCGGCGACCCGGCTCATACGATCGGTGAGCTCCGGGACGACGCCCCCGAGGATGCCGCCGGCCCGCAGCAGCAGTGGCGCCACGTCGATCTCACCCCGGTTCTGCTCGATCGCCCGCACCACTGCGGCCGCGACCTGCTCCGGCGTTCGCGTGCCCACGCCGAACGGCAGCTTGATCGCCGTGTCGGCGAACATCCCGGCGTCCCGAATGAAACCCGGGAAGATCGCCGACACCCCGATCCCCTGCGTGCGCAGCTCCGACCGCAGCGCCAGCGAGAACCCGCGTAGGCCGTACTTGGTCGCGTTGTAGAGGGAGCTTCCCCGCGTCGCCGTCTTTCCCGCGATCGAAGAGATGAACACCAGGTGGCCCCGCCCCTGGGCGACCATTCCCGGCGTCAGGGCGTGCGTCAGCACGATCGGCGCTCGAAGATTGACGTTGATCGCCCGATCGATCTGATCGACCGAGTAGGTCGACAGACGCCCCGACCCCGGGACGGCCGCATTGGCCACGAGGATGTCGACGCTTCCCGCCGCCACCGCCAGCCGTCCGACGGCCGCCGGATCCGACAGGTCGGCCGCCAGCACCCGGGCTCCGAGCTCGGCCGCCAGCGGTTCGAGCACGTCGACTCGCCGTCCGGTCAGGATCAGCGCGCAGCCGTCCCCGGCCAGCCTGCGGGCGATCGCCGTACCGATACCGCCCGTCGCCCCCGTCAGCAGCACCGTCTGGCCGGCCAGCTCCACCGCGGTGAGTCTAGTCAGTCGCTGCCTGGCGTCCCGGACCGGTGCCCCTCCGCGCCGTGGAGCCCCTCACCCGGCGGCCCCTGACGGGCCCGAAGACGTTGCGGCCGTCCGCGCGGGCGCCCGGCGCGATCGCGCCAGACGCCCGCCCGAACCTTCGGGCCGCCGAGCCGGCTCAGCCGGCGGTCCCGCCCCTGCCCGCCGGCTCCCCGTTCCCCGGTCCGACGGCGCCGGCCGAGCCCTCCGCGGCGTCGATCGTCTCCGGCTGCTTGGACACGCTGATCGACACCCGCTCCGGCTGACGCGCCTGCGGCTTGGGCACCCGGACCTCGAGCACGCCGTTGGCGAACCGCGCCTCGATGCTGCCGGCGTCGACGCCGTCCGGCAGCGTCAGCGACCGCGCGAACCTCCCCGACGCCCGCTCGATCCGGTAGTAGCCCTCCCGCTGCTCCTCCTGCTCGGTCCTGCGCTCGCCGGAGACCGTCAGGACGTTGTCCTCGAGCTCGATCTTCACGTCGGACTCGGACATCCCCGGCAGGTCGGCCCGCAGGATGAAGTGCTGCTTGGTCTCGACCAGATCCATCGCCGGGATCCAGTGCCGCAGCGTCCCGCCGTTGCCACCGGCGGCGGCGCCGCCGCCGCTGGTCGGAGCGTCGAAGAAGCTGCCGAACAGGCGGTTCATCTCCTGCTGCAGCGAGTGGATCTCACGGACCGGCTCCCACCTGACAAGTGCCATCTGACTGCCCTCCTAATGCCTGTGAACTTTGATGACCGCAGTATAAAATCTAAGTCGCCACGTGTCAAGTCTAGGAGGGAGTCATCGAGGGAGTCATCGCCGTCGCCACGGCCACGCCGGCGCTGGTTCAGCCGTGGGACCGGTCGGCCAAGCAATCGGCGAAGCCGGCCAGGTCGAACAGCCGCCGGACCGGGCGCGACGCGCCGACCAGGGCGAGCCCCGGGCGGCCCTCGCCGTTGGAGCGGGCGCGGGCGGCGAGCAGAACGCGCAGGCCGCACCCGTCCATGAAGGTCACCTCCGCCAGGTCGACCTCGACCGCCGCGACCGCGCCGGCCCGATCGAGCTGCCGCGCCAGCTCGGGTGCCGTCGCCAGGTCGATCTCGCCGGCCACGCGCAGTCGATGGACGCCGTCGGTGACGCTGCTCTCTATGCGGAAGGGGGCGAAGGCCATGGGGCTTCCCGAGCGCCCCCGGCCTCGCGCCGGCAAGAGTCCGAAACCGATCGGAGTGGCCTGATCTTGCAGGGCATAGTCTATCGCGCCACACCGGGCCCCGAATCCGCCCGTCCGGCTGTCGGCCGACCGGCCTATGATCATCCGGTGACGACCGCGAACCGCGCGACCCGCGCCCGCCGATGAGTCGCCTGCGCCGCCTCCGCAGCCGCTCCGAAGGCGCGCCGAGACCGGCCGTCCCGGCGACCACGCTGCCCGTCGTCCGCGATCAGAGCTCGTTCACCGCCGAGGACGGGTCCACCGTCCACTCGGTCGGCTATCTCCTCCTCGACCCCATCGGCGAGTACACCGCCGTCGGCGACGACGACTGGCTGCGCCCGGCCGGCTGCCGCCTGACTCGGGTCGCCGGTCTCACCCATCATCCCGAGGCCGCTCAGGACCCCCGCTTCGCCGCCGGGTCCGTCGTCCTCCTCGCCCCGGAGCCCGACAATCCCGCCGATCCCGAGGCCGTCGGCGTCTGGGACAAGTCGGGTGAGCTCAGGGTCGGCTACCTCCCCGCCGACCTGGCGCCCGAGATCGGCGCCCGCATCGACGCCGGCGAGATGCTCGGCGGCGCCATCCTGCGCGAATATCGCACCGCCCCGACGGGCGGGCGGCGACTCGGTCTGGTGCTCCTAGTCGCCCCCGCCGGCGCGGTCACCCTCCGCGTGCAGCCGCCCGCGGCTCAGTAGATCTCGCGCTCGCGCACGACCGGTCCGTCGACGGGCGGGGCGACCGCCGCCGTGCGCCGGCGGTCGGCGAACACGCCGAGCCAGAGCAGCGAGATGACGAGGCCGACGATGCCGAGGATCATCAGGATCAGGCCGATCGTGGCCAGGTCGATGCCGCTCACCGTCGTCGTGACCGCGAACTTGAGGATCGCGCCGACCGCAATCAGGACGATCGAGGTGCCAGTGGTCATGGAATCATTCCTCCTGGTGGGAAGTGGCCAGCCGGGCGTCGGCCCGGCGGATATCCGAAGGGCTACCCCGGTTCCCGAGAAAGGAACTCGACATTCGTCCGGTTTCCGCCCCGCCGGGCGCCAATCCCGCGCAGATTCGCGCCGCGGACGCCGCAATCCTCCGCCGAGTGCCACTATGCAGGCATGACCACCGAGCCGTTCGCGCCGGCCCGAGCACCGCGGGCGGCGATCGCGATGACCTGCACCCTGCGGCGGCGCACCGGCTCCCCGATTCCCGTTGAGACCTTGGACCTCGGGCCCGAAGGCATGCGCGTCACCAGCGCCCGGCCCCTGACCGCGGACGAGCGGGTCGACTTCGACCTGCCGAACCTCGCCATGCGCGTCGCCGGCCAGGCCCGTGTCCTGCGCCAGCAGCGGGCACACGTCTACGTCCTGCGCTTCGAGCGGCTGCCCGAGCCGATGTCCCGCTGCCTCCACGCCCTCGCGGTCAACGCCCGCTGACGGCGCCGGCGCCCGGCGCCCGAGCGGTCAGGCGGACGCGGCGCTCAGGCGGTCGCGCTCGACGTCGCTCAACTTCAGGGCGGCCATCGCCAGCAATTCGGTCAGCTGCTCCGGTGTCCGGGCGCTCGCGATCGGCGCCACCACCGTCGGTGCGCCCGCCAGCCACGCCAACGCCACGGCCGCCACCGGGGTGGCGTGGGCGGCGGCGATCTCCTCGAGAGCCGCGAGCACCCGCAGCCCGCGCGCGTCGAGGTAGGCCCGCGCGCCCGTCGCCCGCGGGCTGTCGACCGCCGCCCCGTCGGGCCGGTACTTCCCGGTCAGGAAGCCGCGTGCCAGCGCGAAGTACGGAATGCAGGCGATGCCCTCCCGAGCGCACAGGTCGCCCAGGGCGCCCTCGTAGGCCGGCCGCTCCATCAGGTTGTAATGCGGTTGGAGGGCGACCGGGCGGGCGAAGCCCTCGCGGTCGGCGACCTCCAGCGCCGCCGCCAGGCGCGGAGCGTCGTAGTTGGACAGGCCGACGTGGCTCACCTTCCCCGACCGTACGAGCTCGTCGAAGGCGCCGAGCGTCTCCTCCAGCGGCGTGTCCGGGTCGTCGCGGTGGGCGTAGTAGAGATCGATGTGCTCGGTCTGCAGGCGCCGCAGCGACCGCTCGGCCGCCGCCAGGACCGTCGTGCGCGAGAGGCCCGCGAAGCCGGCGGCCATGCCGACCTTGGTCGCGATGACCAGCCAGTCGCGATTGGCCCGCACCAGCATCCACCGGCCGATGATCGCCTCCGACTCACCGCCGGCGTAGAGGTCGGCCGTGTCGATGAAGTTGCCGCCGACCTCGATGTACCGGTCGAGCACGGCCACCGACTGACGCTCGTCCGCCGTCCAGCCGAAGACGTTTCCGCCCAGGCACAGCTCGAACACCTCGAGGTCGGTGGCGCCGATCCTGCGCATGTCGCTCGATCAGCCGCCCGCCCCGCCCGGGAACACGGCGACCGTCGCCGTGAAGCCGTGCAGGAAGCATTGCCCGCCGACCGGGCCGATCTCGCCCGCCGCGAAGAATCCCGCCGTCGGCACCGGCCCCAGCTCGGCGACGAGCGCCTCGGCGTCGTGGTCGGGGACGCCGAACATCGCCCGGCCGCGCCCGTTGCACGTGAACATCAGCGCCCCGGCCGGACGCCGGCCGCCGAGCGCCGTGCGCCGCAGCCCGAGCGCCTCCCGCAGGTCGCGGTCCGCACTGCGCGCGTCCCGCGCGTGGAGCCGGAGGATCTGGCCGGTCGCCACCCCCGCCCCGACCGCGATCGACCCCTGCTCCGGGTCCGCGCCGAGCAGCCCCCGGACGAGGAAGTCGCCCTGCTCGTACTCCGGCTGGCCCGCGTCGATGACCAGGCCGACGAGGAGGCCGCCGTTGATGAGCTCCCGCTCGCGCTCGGTCAGGCCTTCGAACACCTCGCGCAGCTTGACGAGGGCCGACTTGCCCGCCAGCTCGTGGATCACGTGGCCGTCGGCCCGGGTGATCGTCAGCTCGGGGCCGAGCGGCGCCGCGCCTTGAGAGACGCACGGCAGCATCTCGACGCCGTCGAACCGAGCCCCGACCATGCCCGCCCGGTGGACCCGCTCGTCGTGGAAGAGGACGGCGGCCCCGTCGAACGTCCGCCCGCTCGACAGGCCGCCCAGCACCGGGACCCCCGGCGCCTGGCGGTGGAGCTCGGCGAGCAGGACGTCGGTCGCGAACGAGTACGGGTCGGGCAGGAGGATCGCCCCGCTCGCCCCGGCCAGCGACGGGACCCCGTCGAAGTCGCCGTCGGCGTCGGAGGTCGCGTGGAAGGTGCTCACCGACCCCTCGCCCCCGAGGGCGGCCAACCAGACCGCGACCGCGGTCTCGTCCTCGATCTCCCGGTCGCCGCCGAGCACGCCGCCGGCGCCGCAGCCGATCAGCCGCGCCGGGTCGCTCGCCTCGCGGACGGCGTCGAGCGTCGCCTCCGGCGCGGCCATGTGCGACCCGCAGGCGAACACCACCGCCAGGTCGACCGGCTCCCCACCGAGCTCGGCCCCGGCCGCCTGCGCCGCGGCGAGCGCCCCGGACCGGGCGTCCGTCAACGTGGAGAGGCCGCAGCCGATGCGTATGCCCACGCCGGTCACGATACTGACGCCCATGGCCCGCCGGCTCGTCGCGATCTTCGGGCCGACCGCCGTCGGCAAGACGGCCGTGGCGGTCGCCCTGGCCGGGCTCCTGCGCGCCGCCGGCGAGCATCCCGTCGCCGTCTCGGCCGACGCCCTCCAGGTCTACCGCGGCCTGGAGATCCTCACGGGCGTGCCCAGCCCGGCCGAGCAGGCCGCCCTCGAGCACCGGCTCGTCTCCTGTCTGCCGATCGACGCCGCCTTCAGCGCCGGCGCCTACGCGGCCCTGGCCCACGCCGAGATCGACCACCTGCTCGCCGCCGGCCGGACGGCGCTCGTCATCGGCGGGACCGGCCTCTACCTGCGCGCCGCCCTGACCGACTTGCGACTCCGGCCGCCGCCGCCGCCCGAGGTCCGGGCGCGCTGGACGGCCGAGGTCGACCGCCTCGGGCCCGAGGCCCTCCATGCCGTGCTCGCCGGCCGGGCGCCGTGGGCGGCCGAACGCATAGACCCCGCTGACCGCCGTCGCGTCGTCCGGGCGCTCGAGCTCCAAGAGATGAACCAGCTCGAGCGCCGCAGCGGTCCCAACGAGCTGTGGACGGCCGACACCCGCCACCCGACGCGGCTGATCGGGCTGGTCATGGAGCGCGCGGCCCTCTACCGGCAGATCGACGCCCGCGTCGAGCGGATGGTCGCCGCCGGCGCGATCGACGAGGTCCGCGCCGCCGCCGCCGCCGGCGCCTCGCCGACCGCCCGGCAGGCGCTCGGCTTTGCCGCCCTGCTGGCCGGTGACATCGAGGCGATGAAGCGCCAGACCCGCCAGTACGCCCGCCGGCAACTGACCTGGATGCGCAAGCTCGCCGGGGTCGAGATCGTCGACGTGACCGACCGGGCGCCCGACGAGGTCGCCGCCGCGCTGCGATGATCGCCGGCGTGCGCTTCGAGAAGTGGCAGGCCCTCGGCAACGACTATCTCATCCTCGAGGCCGACGAGCTCCCCTGGCCGCTCACGCCGGCGCGGATCCGGCGTATGTGCGACCCCCACCGGGGTGTCGGCTCGGACGGCATCCTGCTGCTCACGCCGAGCGCCGACCCCGACTTTGTGGCCGAGCTGCGGATCTTCAACCCCGACGGCTCCGAGGCCGAGCTGTCGGGCAACGGCGCCCGCCAGGCGGTCATGTACCTCCGCCACCGGGGCCACACCGACGCGGACGAGTTTGCGATCCTCACGGCCGCTGGCCCCGTGCGCCCGCGGATCACCGGCTCGGACACCTGCACGATGGACCTCGCCCGGGCCACCACCGCCTCGGCCGACTACCCCGGCGGCCGCCACGACGGCCGCGGTGAGCTCTACGCCGACGGCAAGCGCTGGCGCTTCCAGCACGTCTCGGTCGGCAATCCCCAGTGCGCCATCCGCTGCGACTGGTGCGACGCCCTCGACCTCGCCGCCGTCGGCCCGGCGATCGAGCGCCACGAGCTCTTCCCCAACCGCACCAACGTCTCCTGGTACCGGCCGCTCGAGCCCGGCGTGATCCGGGCGCGGATCTTCGAGCGCGGGGTGGGGGAGACGCTCTCCTCGGGCACGGGCGCCAGCGGCGCCGCGGTCGCCCACCACCTCGACGGCGGGCCGGACACGGTCACGGTCAAGCTCGACGGCGGCGAGCTCGGCGTCGAGATCGACGCCGACCTGCGCGTGCGCCTGACCGGCTGGGCCGTCCCCGTCTATTCCGCGCAGGCCAGCCCCGAATTCGCCCGGGAGCTCGATGAGACCGAGTGACCGCCTCGCGCGCATTCCGCCCTACCTGTTCGCCGAGCTCGAGCGGAAGGTCTCAGCCAAGCGGGCGGCCGGCATCGACGTCATCAGCCTCGGCATCGGCGATCCCGACACGCCGACCTATTCGCCGATCGTCGCCGCCGCCCAGCGGGCCGTCGCCGACCCCGGCTGCCACCGTTACCCGTCCAACCGCGGCCGGGCCGAGTTCCGGGACGCCGTCGCCGCCTTCTACGCCCGCCGCTTCGGTGTCACCGTCGACGCCGCGACCGAGGTGATGCCGGCGATCGGGGCGAAGGAGTGCATCTTCAACCTC
This sequence comes from uncultured Solirubrobacterales bacterium, assembly GCA_963795745.1. GTDB lineage: Bacteria > Actinomycetota > Thermoleophilia > Solirubrobacterales > Solirubrobacteraceae > Palsa-513. The sequence continues at coordinate 74,405 of CAWCIT010000013.1, read as the reverse complement.
AACCTCGCCTTTTTGAACCCCGGGGACGTCGCCCTCGCCGCCGACCCCGGCTACCCGGTCTACACCGGCGGCCCGCTCCTCGCCGGGGCCGAGGCCGCCCTGATGCCGCTGGTCCCCGAGCTCGGCTTCATCCCCGACCTCGACGCGATCGACGCCGAGACCCGCCGGCGAGCCCAGCTCCTGTTCGTCAACTACCCGAATAACCCGACCGGGGCCGTCGCGCCCGACGGGTTCTTCGAGCGGCTCGTCGCCTTCGGGGCCGAGAACGACATCCTGATCGTCCACGACAACGCCTACTCCGAGACGACCTACGACGGCTACGTCGCCCCGTCGTTCCTGGCCACGCCCGGGGCCAAGGAGGTCGGCGTCGAGGTCTTCTCGCTCTCCAAGGGCTACAACATGACCGGCTGGCGCTGTGCCGCCATCCTCGGCAACCGGCAGGCGATCGACCTGTACTGGCGGTTGAAGACGAACATCGATTCCGGCCTCTTCGAGGCCGTCCAGCTCGCCGGGGCCGCCGCCCTCGCCCCCGAGCTCGACGCCCACGTCACCGAGATGACCGCCGTCTACCGCCGCCGCCGCGACCTCGTCTGCCGGGCGCTGGCGGCGATCGGCGTCGTGGTGACCCCGCCGCGCGGGACGATCTACGTCTGGGCGCCGATCCCCGCCGGCTTCGCCACCGCCGCCGCCTACTGCGAGCATGTCCTCGAGCAGGCCGCCGTGATCATCTCGCCCGGCGGCGCCTACGGGCCCAACGGCGAGGGGTTCTTCCGGATCTCCCTGACCACGCCCGACGAGCGCCTGACCGAGGCGGTCGAGCGGCTCGGGCGCCTCGCCGGCTGACCCGCGCGCCACGGAGACCCGCCGCCGTGGCCTGCGCCCCGGCTGGCCGGAGCCCACCGCGCCGGCCACCCCGCGCGGACGCCTTCAGCCGGCGCCGCCGCCGCCGCTGACGGTGATGGCGTGCCCGGCGGCGTTGGTCTGGCCGGCACTGTCGGTGACGCCGTCGGCACCTCATCCAGCGGCGGGAGCTTCCAGGCGCCGCGGCCGTGGGTGACGGCGTACAGGCCGTCAGCCTCGACGTCGAGATCCTGCACCTGGACCATCGGCAGCCCGCTGCCGACCCGCGACCAGGCGGTCGAGCTGCCGGCCGCTGCGGCCGTCGCATAGACGCCGACATCGGTCGCCGCGACCAGGGCGCCGTTGTCGTAGACCACGCGGCTGACCGCCGCGGTCGCCGGCAGGCTCCCGGTGATCGCGGTCCAGGCCCCCGACCCGGGCGTGGTCGCGTAGGCGTACTGGGCGACGTGCGGGAAGCCGCCCTCGTTGCGCGTGTCGCTGTAGCTGAAGCTCGCCGTGATCCGCTTGGGATCGGCCGGGTCAACCGCGATCCCGGTCACGAAGTGTTCGTTGAACGGCTCGAGGGCCAGCGCGGTGAACGTCAGACCGCTGTCGGTCGAGACCTGCACCGTCCCGTCGGTGAAGCCGGCGTAGATGACGCTCGGGCTGGACGGCGACGCGGCAAGCGACGAGACGAAGGCGCCGACCGTGGTCACCGCCGACCAGGACGGCGACCCGGAGCTCGGGTTGGTCGTCCGGTAGACGTCGGGGCCGCCGTATAGAACACGGTCGGGTTCGCGGGGTCGCCGGCGTTGGGGACGACGATCATCGGCGGGGTGAACAGGCCGAGGGCCGGCGGCGAGATGTCGGCGGTGCTGGCGAAGCCGTCGCCCGTGCGGAACAGGCTCTGGTCGGCTTCGATGAACTGCTGCTGCGTCTGGTTGGGGGTGATCGCACTAGGGCCGCCGTCGCCACTGAAGATCCCCGTCCAGGAGCCCGGCGACGACGACGCGCTGGCGGCCGAGCCGTTGTCCTGCGCGCCGGCCAGGACCTGACCGGCCACGGCGTTGAACCCGAAGTAGAACTGGGTGATGTTGAGGTTGCCGTTCTTGTTCTCGACGGTCTGGCCGGTCGGGTGATAGAGGAACACACCGCCGTCGTCGCCGACCCAGACCGTCCCGTCGCCGTTGAAGGCGAGGGCGTGGAAGTCCGGGTGGAGCAGGTTCGTGCCGCCGCCGAAGAACCTCTGGCCGTTGACGTTCCGCCACGACGTCCCACCGTTGGTCGTCTCGACCAGCGCGATGCCCCCGGCGATCACGTGATTGGGATCCGTCGGGTCGACGGCGATGACGTTGTCATACCACCCCTGCGAGTCGGTGCCGCCGCCGTAGGCGTAGCTCTGCCCGGTGGAGTTGGGCGCCGCGGTGAGCTTGGTCCATGTCGAGGCGCCGGTGGTCGTCTGGTAGACGCTCAGCGCGCCGGTGCTGCCCACCGCGGCATAGAGCGTGCTCGGGCTCGACGCCGCCAGCGCCAGGGCGACCAGCGGGCGCGACCCGCCCGACGGGACGGCGATGCCCGTGTTGGCCGCCGCCCACGTGATGCCGCCGTCCGTCGACTTGGCCAGGGCGTCGGCGCCGCCGGCGATGTAGACGGTGGTGGCGCTCGCCGGGTCGACGACGACGGCCGTGATTCGACCGTCGACCGCCGTGTAGCTCGGGTCGGTCGGCTTGGCCCAGCTCGCGCCGCCGTCGGAGCTGACGTAGAGGCCGCCGTCGGTCGCCGCGTACATCCGCCCGCCGCTCGGGGCGATCGCCACCGCGCCGACGTGGAGCACGTCGAAGACGCCGCCCGGATCCTGGAGCGACCACGTCTGGCCGCCGTCGGTCGAGGCGAGGACGCCGTTGCCGGCGGCGCAGTCGCCGCACTGGTTGGCCTCGCCCGTCCCGGCGATCAGGTGCTCGGGATTGGCGGGGTCGGTGGCGACGGAACCGATCGCGAGCGTGGCCGCCTGATCGGTGCGGGGCGTCCAGGTCGTGCCGGCGTCAGCGGTCGTCCAGACGCCGCCGCCGGCGGTCGCGGCGACGAGCGTACCGGCGTGCGGACCCGTCCCCCCGATCGCCGCCAAGCCGGTGATCCGGCCGGAGTTGACCCCGCCGTAGAAGCCGCCGCCGGCGAGGAAGCTCGGCCCGATCGCCGCCGGTCCGAGCGCGGTCCATGGTCCGCTCGGGATCGCCGCGGCGGCGACCCTCGGCGTGGCGGCGGCGCTGGGCCGGGCCGAGGCGTCGGCCCGATCGCGGGCGGCGGCCGCGGCGGCGCCCGCGCCGAGCGGAGGCGCCGGGTGCGGAGCGGCCGCGGGCGGACTCGGCCGCGCGCCGGCGGCGAGCGCCGCCGCGCCGGGGACGATGGCGGCCGCCGCACACGCGAGCACGAGCAGCCAGAGCCGGGCGCGCCCCTGGCGAGGACGCCCGGCCCGGGGCGCAGACGAGCGTACGGGGACGCTGCTCGGTGCGCTGGCCTTCATGGTGCCGCCTCGCTTGCCTTGGACCCGACTGTCTGTATCCCCACGGTAGCGCTTGCCGCGCCGGCGCCATCGACATCGGTGGCCACCGGACGGATAGGCATGCGCGGGGAGCGGGAATCGCGTTTGCGCCATCATGAACGCGAGACCCGACGGAAGATCCAAATGCCGCCTGCCCCGCCCAAGCCCCGTAACCCGGCACCGCCGCGCGCCCGCCAGCGGGCGGTCTGCGTCGCGTCGCTCCCGGCTGGCGAGGACTTCGCCGAGCTGCGCGAGCTCCTGCGCACGGCCGGGGTGGCCGTCGTCGGCGAGCTCGTCCAGCACAACGACAGCCCGCACCCGAACACCTACCTCGGACCGGGCAAGCTCAAGGAGCTGGCCGCCTACGCGAAGGCGTGCGATGCCAACGTGATCGCCTGCGACGACGAGCTCTCACCGCGGCAGGAGCGAAACCTCGAGCAGGAGCTCGAGCTGCCGGTCGTCGACCGCACGACGGTGATCCTCGACATCTTCGCCGCCCATGCCGGCAGCGCCGAGGGCAAGCTCCAGGTCGAGCTCGCGCAGCTCGAGTACAACATGGCCCGGATGCGCGGCCTGTGGACGCACCTCGAGCGCCTCGGCGGCGGCATCGGAACGCGGGGCCCCGGCGAGACCCAGATCGAGACCGACCGCCGGCTGGCGCGCAACCGGATCGCCGCCCTGCGGCGCAAGCTCGCGGGGGTCCAGTCCTCGCGCGCGGTGATGCGCACCGAGCGCGGGCGGGCTGCCCTGCCGGAGCTGGCGCTGGCCGGCTACACGAACACCGGCAAGTCGACGCTCCTCGGCGCCCTGACCGGCGTGAGCGTTCCGGTCGCCGACCGCCTCTTCCACACGCTCGACCCGATGACGCGAACGCTCCTGATCAACGGCCGCACCTACCTCGCCACCGACACGGTCGGCTTCATCCGCAAGCTCCCCCACCAGCTGATCGACGCGTTCGGGGCGACGCTCGAGGAGACGCGCCGGGCGGCGCTGATCCTCCATGTGGAGGACGCCTCGGTCGCCGAGGAGGAGCTCGCCGGGATGACCCGGGCGGTCGAGGAGGTGCTCGAGGAGATCGGCGCCGGCGAGCGGCCGCGCCTGCGCGTGCTCAACAAGATCGACCTGCTCGACCCGGACGAGCTCACCCGGGTGCGCAACGCCAACCGCGACGCCGTGCTCGTCTCGGCCGTGACGGGCGAAGGGATCGACGAGCTCCGCGACCGGATCGAGGAGGAGTTCCTGCGGCGACTGAGCGCCGTCGACCTGCTCCTCCCCTACGCGGACGGCGCGCGCCTGGCCGAGCTCCACGGCATCGCCGGCGAGCTGCTCGAGCGCGAGGACACCGCCGACGGGGTCCGGGTCAGCGTGCGCCTGCCGGCGGCGGTCGCCGCGCGCTTCGAGCGCTTCGCGATCGACCGCGACGGCCATGCGGCCCGGGGAGCCGACGCGGGCCCCCGACGCCCGGGCCCGGACGACGACGCCGGCGCCGCCAACGGCACGGGCCGCCGGTGAGGGTCGCGCGGCTGCGGCCCGACGCGATCCTCCCGACCCGCGCCTACGGCGGCGATGCCGGTCTCGACCTCTACGCCTGCGAGCCGGTGCGGCTCGAGCCGGGCGAGCGGGCCTTGGTGGCGACCGGGGTCGCGGTGGAGATCCCGCCCGGCCAGGCCGGTCTGGTGCTGCCGCGGTCGGGACTCGCCGCCCGGCACGGGCTCGCCCTGGTCAACGCTCCCGGCCTGGTCGACTCGGGCTACCGGGGCGAGCTGCGCGTCCTGCTGCTGAACACCGACCGGACGGCGACGGTCGACCTGGCGGCCGGGACGCGCGTGGCCCAGCTCGTCCTGATCCGCGTGCAGACGCCCGCCGTCGAGGAGGTCGCCGCGCTGGCGCCGACCGAGCGCGACCAGCGGGGCTTCGGCTCGAGCGGCTGACGCCGGGCCGGCCGGGCGCCCCGCACCACGGTCGCGGCCGGAGGCGCCAGACACCCACGGCGCCGCGGTGCGCCAGGCGCCGCCAGACGCGCCCAGAAGCGGACTCGAGGAGGAGGAAAGGCCCCTTAGGCGGGTTCGACCCCGGGCCGGGGCACGGGACGCGGCACGTCGCGCGGCGCGCGGTCGAGGGCCGGACCGGCGGGCACCGCGGCGGGCTCGGCGGCGACCGCGTCGCCGGCGAAGAGGTCGGCCTCGGTCTTGCCCTGGAGGAGACCTTCGAACTGGTGCTTCTCGATCGTCTCCCGGCGGACGAGGATGTCGGAGATCGCGTCGAGCCGCTCGCGATGCTCGGTCAGGATGGCCCGGGCGCGCTGGTGGGCGCCCTCGATGATCCGGCGCACCTCGTCGTCGATCTCGCGCGCGATCTCATCGCTGTAGTCCGGCTCGGTCGAGTAGCCGCGGCCGAGGAACGGCTGACCCTGCTCCCGCCCGTAGACGCGGGGGCCGAGCTTGTCGCTCATGCCGAAGCGCATGACCATCTGCTTGGCGGTCTGCGTCACCTTCTCGATGTCGTTCGACGCGCCGGTCGTGATCTCACCGAAGACGATCTCCTCCGCCGCCCGACCGCCCAGCGTCATCGCCATCGTGTCGAGCAACTCCGCCCGCGTGGTCAGAAAGCGATCCTCGGTCGGCATCGAGATCGTGTACCCCAACGCCTGACCCCGACTGATCACGCTGATCTTGTGCACCGGATCGGAATGCTCCAAGTAATTGCCGACGATCGCATGCCCCATCTCGTGATACGCCGTGATCAACCGCTCGTTCTCGCTCATCACCCGCGTCTTCTTCTCCGGCCCGGCGATGACCCGCAGAATCCCCTCCTCCAACTCCACCTGCGTGATCTCCCGCTTCCCCGTCCGCGCCGCCAACAGCGCCGCCTCATTGATCAGATTCGACAAGTCAGCGCCCGTGAACCCCGGCGTCTGACCCGCCAAAGCATCGATATTGATCTCCTTGCCCAACGGCTTACCCCGCGTATGCACCTCGAGGATCTTCGCCCGCCCCTTGCGATCCGGCCGATCCACCGCGATCTGCCGATCGAACCGCCCCGGACGCAACAACGCCGGATCGAGGATGTCAGGGCGATTGGTCGCCGCGATCATGATGATGTTGTCCTTCGCCTCGAACCCGTCCATCTCCACCAGCAGCTGATTCAACGTCTGCTCACGCTCGTCGTGACCGCCGCCGAGGCCGGCGCCGCGGTGGCGCCCGACGGCGTCGATCTCGTCCATGAAGATGATGCACGGCGAATTCTGCTTGGCCTGCTCGAACAGATCACGCACCCGCGAGGCGCCGACCCCGACGAACATCTCCACGAAGTCAGACCCCGAGATCGAGAAGAACGGCACCCCCGCCTCCCCGGCCACCGCCCGCGCCAGCAACGTCTTCCCCGTCCCCGGCGGCCCGTACAACAGCACCCCCGTCGGAATCCGCGCCCCCAACGCCTGAAACTTCTTCGGGTTCTCCAGGAACTCCTTGATCTCGTGCAGCTCCTCGACCGCCTCATCCACCCCCGCCACGTCACGGAAGGTCATCTTCGGCGAGTCCGCGGACATGCGCTTGGCCTTTGACTTGCCGAACGACATCACCTTCGACCCGCCGCCCTGCATCTGGCGCATGATGAAGAACCAGAAGCCGATGAAGATCAGGAAGGGGACGAGGTAGGTGAGGAGGGAGAGCCAGCCGTTGCTCTTGGTGCCCTCGACGTTGAACTGCGGATGGTTGGGCGCCGCCGTGAGCTGGGCGACGAGGTCGGCGGCGGCCTGGCCGGGGACGAACCCGACCTCGTACTTCTGGTTGTTGAGCAGCGTCACGTCGACGACGTTGTCCTTGACCTTCACCTCGGCCGAACGCACCTGACCGTTGGGAATGTCCTGGGTGACCAGCGACTTGTAGCTGTGGACCGGACCGCCGCTCTGGCTCGCGGCGATGAACTGCTGGGCGACCAGCGCCACGACGAGCAGGACGGCGATGGGCAGGGCGGCGGCCAATCCCCGCCGGGGGATCTTCTTCATCGGGTCCTCCGAGCGGTCGGGAGCGGTCTCATTCTCTGATCTTTGCGCGCGCCGGCCGGCGGCGGATCAGCCCGCCGGGTCCCCGGATGTTCACGGCCGGGTCACGTTCTGGCAACAGGGGGCTCGCCGGCCGGCGGCAGACTGCCGGCAGGACGCGCCGCCGACGAGCGGCGGCCCCGCAGGCACCGAGCTCGAGGAGGATGGATGCGTCGCAACAGGAGCTGGACATGGGCAGCGCTGGCCGGGTTCGGCGCCGCGTGCGCCGTGGGCGCGGCCGTGGCCGGCGCCGAGTCGGGGAGCGCTCCGACGCTGCCCGCCGGGGCGACGACCACGCCGATCAAGCACGTCGTGGTGATCTTCCAGGAGAACGTCTCCTTCGACCACTACTTCGGCACCTATCCGCACGCGGCCAACTTCAACCGTGAGCCGCGGTTCACGCCGGCGCCGAACACGCCGACCGTCAACGGCCTGAACGGCGCCCTTCTCGCCGAGAACCCCAACCGGCTGAACCCGCGGCGCCTCGACCCGGGTCCGGGGAACAGCAACCTCTCGGGCATCCTGACGTGCGATCAAGGACACGACTATACGCAGGAGCAGCAGGCGTTCGACCACGGGCTCATGGACCGCTTCCTCGAGTTCACGGCGACGGGACCCGGTGCGAAGGATCCGCAGGGGCAGCCGTGCAACCCGGCGCAGGTCATGGGCTACTACGACGGCAACGCGGTCACCGGCCTCTGGAACTACGCCCAGCACTATGCGTTGAGCGACAACTCCTACAGCTCGACGTTCGGGCCGTCGACGCCGGGGGCGCTCAACCTGGTCTCCGGCCAGACCGGCGGGGCGACCCCGGCGACGATCCCCGACACGGTGGCCAGCGGCACCATCATCGGCGATCCCGACCCGACCACCGACGACTGCTCGGGCAGCACGACGGCGGAGCTCTCGAGCAGCAACAAGAACATCGGCGACCTGCTGAACGCCAAGGGCGTCACCTGGGGCTGGTTCCAGGGCGGCTTCGCGCCGACCGGGACGACGCCGGGCGGCCAGGCCATCTGCGGATCGACCCACCCGAACATCGGCGGTCACCTCCAGCGTGACTACAGCCCGCACCACAACCCGTTCGAGTACTACCCGCAGACGGCGAACCCCCACCATCTGCCGCCGGCCAGCACGGCCGAGATCGGCCACAACGGGCAGGCCAACCACCAGTACGACCTGTCGCTGTTCGCGACGGCACTGGCCGGCGGCAACCTGCCGGCCGTCTCCTACCTGAAGGCCGCCCGCTACCAGGACGGCCACCCGGGCAACTCGGACCCGATCGACGAGCAGCACTTCCTCGTCGACACGATCAACGAGATCCAGCGGTCGCCGGAGTGGGCCTCGACGGCGATCGTGATCGCCTACGACGACTCCGACGGCTGGTACGACCACGTGATGAGCCCGATCGTCAGCCAGTCGCAGGACCCGCAGTACGACAAGCTGGCGGGAGCCGGGCTGTGCGGGACCAAGAAGCCGGCGGCCGTGCCCGACCGTTGCGGCTACGGCCCGCGGATGCCGCTCCTGGTGATCTCGCCGTTCGCCAAGCGCAACTACGTCGACCACGCCACCACCGACCAGTCGTCGATCCTCAAGTTCATCGAGGACAACTGGGGGACGGGGGCCAATCCCGACCCGACGGCGTTCGACCACAAGGCGGGATCGCTGGCCGGGATGTTCGACTTCGGCCTGACCGGAGCCAACACCCTGACCCTCGACCCGAGCACGGGGCAGCCGGCCCCCTAGCCGGTTTCGGTCCCGGCGGCCGCGGGTAGCGCCGCCGGGAGCGATGCCAGGGGGGTCGAGACGATGCGCGCGGAGCTGATCGGGGGGCCGTTCGACCGGGCTCCCCGGGACGTCGAGGACGACCCGCCGGACGTCGTCCTGTGCACCGACCCGGGGGACGCGAAGCGCGAGCACCTCTACCGGCTGCGGGGGGTCGAGCCGGTCGCGGGCGAGCGGCGGGCCGTGTACGACTACGCGCCGCAGGCGGCGAGCGCCGCCGGACCGTGATCAGACCCCGGCGGCCGTCCGGGCGCTGCGGTGGGCGGCGGCTTCGAGCTCGTCGTCGAGCGGCGCGAGCTCGGCGGCCTCGAGCCCGAGGGCGGTGGCGATCAGCCAGTCGCAGAACCAGCTGTTCTTGGGCAGCAGCGGGCCGTGGAGGTAGGTGCCGATGACGTTCTCCCGGCGGGCGCCCTCCCAGCCGCTGCGGCCGTCGTTGCCGCGCCCGCGCAGCACGCGCCCGAGCGGAGCCTGACCGGCGGCGAGGTAGGTCCGGCCGCCGTGGTTCTCGAAGCCGGCGAGGACCCGGCCGTCGGGGAGCTCGATCGCGACGTTCCCGATCAGGCGGGGTCCGGGGTCGCGGACGGTGTGGACGTCGAGCAGCCCGACGCCGTCGATCGTCTCCTCGCCGAGCTGATAGGACCGGCCGAGGAGCTGGTAGCCGCCGCAGACGCCGAGCACGACCGCGCCGTCGTCGGCGGCCCGGACGAGCCCGTCGCGCTTGTGGGCGACGAGGTCGGCGGCGCAGCGGCGCTGATCTGAGTCCTGGCCGCCGCCGAGGTAGTAGAGGTGGTGACCGGCGCCGGTGAGGGTCCCGCCGAGGCCGGCGGCGTCGAGGCGGAAGCCGATCCCCCGCCAGGCGCAGCGGCGGGCGAGCATGAGCAGGTTGCCGCGGTCGGCGTAGATGTTCATCACGTCGGGGTAGAGGGCGCAGACCCGGAGCTCGGGGCTCATGGCCGACCTCCCGGAGCGCGCAGGAGCAGCACGACGCTGCCGGCGCGATCCTCGGTCGGGGGGATCGTCCGCGTGCCGGCGGGCGCGAAGCCGGCGATCGCGGCCTCGCCGGCGAGGGCGGCGGCGTCGAGGTCGGCGAGACGGACGACGTCGTCGTGGGCGCGGACGCCGGTGGCGTCGGTGCGCTCGCGGCGGCGCTCGAGGACGATCGATCCGGCCTCGAGCCGCAGGGCGGTCGGGTGGCTCTCGAAGAGGACGCCGGCTCGCTCGGCGCGGTCGGGCGGGAGGTCGACCTCGAAGGGCTCGATCCCGGCGCCGAGGAGGGCGACGGCGAGGAGGCCGCCGGGCTCGAGGACGGCGCGGGCGCAGCGCAGGAAGGCGGCGCGGTCGGCGAGGAGGTGGATGGTCTGCATGGGGACGAGGGCGAGGGCGAAGCGCATGTCGAGAGCGAAGGCGCAGGCGTCGGCGCGGACGCAGGCGACGTCGAGGTGGCCGGCGCGGGCGCGGGCGTCGAGGGCGTCGAGCAGCAGCTGATCGCGGTCCAGCGCGCAGACGACGTGACCGGCGCGGGCGAGGGGGAGGGCGACGCGCCCGGTGCCGGCGCCGACGTCGAGCACAGGGCCCCCGGCGGCGACGGCCAGCGCGAGCCAGAGCGGCAGGTCGGCGTCGTAGCCGCCGCACTCGACGTCGTGCCACACGACGGCGTCGTTCACGCGAGCGCCCAGGAGCTGGCGGCCGCGCCGCGGGCGACGAGCAGGGCCCGGAGCTCGAGCATGGCGGTATAGGTGGGGAGCGCGTATACCGTCTCGTTCTGGGCGTCGGCCAGAGCGGCGTCCAGCCCGGCGGCCAGGTCGGGCTCGAGGACGATCCGGTCGGGGTCGACGCCGGCGTACTTGAGGCGCAGGGCGAGCTCGGCGGCGCGGGTCCCGGCGCACGTGACGCGGCGCAGGCGGCCGGCGAGGGCCTCGAAGTCGGCGTCCCAGATCCAGGAGACGTCGCGGCCGTCGGCGATGTTGTCGTTGAGCACGGCGAGGAGGTCGTGGTCGCCCGGCTCGAGCGCCAGGGTGCGCAGGACCTCGTTGGCGCCGGTCGGGTTCTTGACCAGGAGGATGCAGAGCTCGTGGTCGTCGAGGGCGACGGTCTCGGCGCGGCCGAAGGCGGGGGCGACCCGTTCGAGGCCGGCGACGGTCGCGGGCAGGGGGATCTCGAGGGCGACGGCGAGGGCGGCCGCGGCGAGCGCGTTGTAGACGTTGTAGAGGCCGGGCAGGGGAAGCCGGACGGGGGCGGCGCCGGCCGGCGTGCGCAGCTCGAAGGAGGCGCCGCGGACGCCGTCGAGCGAGACCTGGTGGGCGCTGACCGTGGGCCGAGGCCGGCGGGCGCCGCAGTTCGGGCAGGCGTAGACGCCGAGGTGGCCCATGTAGATGCGGGCGTAGTCGTAGGCGGCGCCGCAGCGGCGGCAGTGCTTGGAGTCGGCGGCGTGGTCGAGGGTGGCCACGGCGCAGCCGGCGTCCTCGACGCCGAAGTGGACGACGTCGGTCGCGGCGCGGCCGAGATCGGCGATCAGGGGATCGTCGGCGTTGAGGACGAGGCGGGCGGGGGACCGGGCGACGAGCTCGGCCCAGCGGTCGGCGATCGTCTCGAGCTCGCCGTAGCGGTCGAGCTGGTCGCGGAAGAGGTTGCCGAGGACGAGGGCGCGGGGCGCGAGCTGGTCGACGACGGGGACGAGCCAGAACTCGTCGACCTCGAACAGGCCGAGGTCGGCGGCCGGGGCGCCGCGCCAGGTGCTGGCCTCGAGCAGCGTGGAGGCGATCCCGCCGGCCATGTTGGCGCCGGCGCTGTTGTGGACGACGCTGAGGCCGGCGGCGTCGAAGATGCTGGCGATCATCGCGGCGGTGGTGGTCTTGCCGTTGGTGGCCGAGATCACCACGCTTCCCCGGTCGAGGCCGCCGGCCAGGCGGCGGATGGCGGCGGGGTCGAGGCGCAGGAGGATGCGGCCGGGCAGGCTGGTGCCGCCGCCGCCGCGCCGGCGGGAGAGGGCTCCGGCGGCCCGGGCGATGCCGCGCTTGAGCGCCCAGGCGGCCATCAGGCGCCGACGAGGACCCGCACGGCGCGGGGGACGGCGGCCACGGTCACCGGGAGCTCGGCGATCGGGTCGCCGTCGGCGTACACGGTGAACGGGCGGTCGGCGCTGATCTCGACGCGGCGACCGCGCAGGACGTGGACGGTCGGCTCGTGGACGTGGCTGCCCTTGAACACCTTGGGCAGCTTGGCCAGGAAGCGCAGGCGGCCGATGTGCTCGGTCATGACCACGTCGAGCTCGCCGTCGTCGAGGCGGGCGTCGGGGGCGATGCACATGCCGCCGCCGTAGCAGCGGGTGTTGGCGGCGATGACGCTGTAGCCGCGGAAGCTGCGCTCGGCGCCGTCGACCGAGACGTGGAACGTGGCCGGCCGCCAGGCGGCGAGGGCGCGCAGGGCGCCGTAGGCGTAGACGAGGTTGCCCAGGCGGGAGGGCGCGGCGTTGGCGATCCGGTTGGCGTCGGAGTCGAAGCCGACGCTGGCGATGCAGGCGAAGAGGCGGCCGTCGACCGAGCCGAGGTCGAGGTCGCGGAGGGTCCCGCCGGCGACCACGGCGCAGGCGGCGACCGGGTCGCGGGGGAGGCCGAGCACGCGGGCGAAGTCGTTGCCCCGCCCGCCGGGGATGACGGCGAGCCGGCTGCCGGGACGCTCGGCCAGGGCGCCGGCGACGGCGCCGATCAGCCCGTCGCCGCCCATGGCGATGGTCAGGTGGCCGCCGGCGGCGGCGGCGCGGGCGAGCTCGCCGGCGTGCTCGAGGTCGCGGGTGATCTGGGTCTCGGCGGCGAGGCCGAGCTCGGCGAGGGCGCGCTCGACGCGCGGCAGCTGGCGACCGGCCCGGCCGCCGCCGGCCGCGGGGTTGACGATCAGGCGCGGCTGGTCCATTACCGCGAAGGGTATGGGGTGCGAGGAACGGTGCCCGACGGCATCAACGGTCGAGCAGGAGGTCGGCCAGCGTCTCGGCGACGGCGATCGGCCGTGGCTCGGGCGCGGCGTCGGCCTCGGCGCGGTTGGTGGCGCCGCTGAGGACGAGGGCGGCGTCGAGTCCGGCGGCGTGGGCGCCGGCGATGTCGGTGTCGAGTCGATCGCCGACGACGAGAGCCCGACCGGGCCCGAGGCGGTCGAGGGCGGTGAGGAAGAGGCCGGGACCCGGCTTGCCGAAGGTCTCGGCGGTGGCGTCTCCGGCGACCTCGACCGCGGCGAGGATGGCGCCGGTCCCGGGCCAGTAGCCGCCGGGCATGGGGAAGCTCGGGTCGCGGTTGGCGCCGAGAAGGACGGCGCCGGAGCGCAGGGCCTGCATCGCCTCGCGCAGCTCGGCGTAGTCGAAGTCGTCGTGGCCGGCGACGACGACGACCTGGGCGCGGCTGACGAAGTCGCTGCCGTTGACGATGCGCAGGCCGGCGTCGAGGACGTGTCGGTGGATGGCGGGCGAGCCGATCACGACGGCGGTGCTGCCGGGGTGGCGTTCGGCGAGGACGTGCTGGAGGGCGCCGCCGACGGTGACGACCTCTTCGAGCGAGGCCTGGATGCCGAGCGACCAGAGCTTGCGGACGAACTCCTCGGTCCCGCGGCGGGCGTTGTTGGTCACGAAGGCGACGCGCTTGCCGGCGCGGCGCAGGGCGGCGATGGTCTCGATCGCGCCGGGCACGACCTGCTCGCCGATCCAGACGCAGCCATCGAGGTCGAGCAGGAGATGGTCGTAGCGCCGGGCGAGGGCGGACAGCGTCACCCCGGCATTATCCCGGCGGCGTCCGACCCCGCCGTCTCCGGCGCCGGAACCGCTAGTGGTCTGGCTCGAAAATACCTTGGCGTCTGGCGGCGTCTGGACGCGCCTGGCGCCACCCGGCGTCCGCCCGCGTGCCACCAGCACGCACGCGGACACCGGGCGACGCCAGATCCCGCCCAGCCACTCGCCAGACACCCAAGCTATTTCCGAGCCAGACCACTAGGCTGCGCCGGCCGTGAACTGGACCGCCGAGGACATTCCCGACCAGACGGGGCGCCGGGCCGTGGTCACCGGCGCCAACAGTGGCCTTGGTCTGTCGGTGGCGCGGGAGCTGGCCCGGGCGGGCGCGGAAGTCGTGCTGGCCTGCCGCGACCGGGGCCGGGGCGAGGCGGCGGTGGCGGCTCTGAGCGGCGAGCTCCCGGACGCGCGGGTCGAGCTCGGCCTGCTCGACCTGGCCGACCTCGCATCGGTGCGCGCGTTCGCCGCCGAGCTCGGGGACGGGGCGATCGACCTGCTGATCAACAACGCCGGCGTGATGGCCCCGCCGCGCCGGGTCACCGTCGACGGGTTCGAGCTCCAGCTGGCGAGCAACCACCTCGGCCATTTCGCGCTCACCGGACTCCTGTTCGACCGCATCCGGGCGGCGCCGGCGCCGCGGGTGGTCGCCGTCTCGAGCCTCCTGCACCGGAACGGGCGGATCGACTTCGACGACCTCCAGGGTGAGCGGGAGTACCGCCCGTGGCGGGCCTACGGCCAGTCGAAGCTGGCGAACCTCCTGTTCTGCTTCGAGCTCGACCGGCGCTGCCGGGAGGCCGGCGTGGGGGTGACGAGCGTGGCGGCCCACCCGGGCTACGCGGCGACGCGCCTGCAGGCGAACGGCCCGCGCCAACCACTCGCGCGCCTGCTCCTGCCGGTCGGGAGCCTGCTCCTGGCCCAGAGCGCGGAGGCCGGGGCGCTGCCGACGCTGTGCGCGGCGTGCGCCCCGCAGGTCGAGGGCGGGACCTATCTCGGCCCGGGCGGATCGGGCGAGCGCCGGGGCTACCCGCGCCCGGTGGCGGCGAGTGCGGCGGCCCACGACGCCGAGGCCGCCGCCCGCCTGTGGGCGGTCTCGGAGGAGCTGACCGGGGTCACCTTCCCGGTTGTGCCGTAGCGGTCAGGCCGAGGATCAGCTGCGCCGTCTCGAGCGGGACGTCGAGCTGCGGGCAGTGGCCGACTCCGTCGAGCTCGACCCAGTCGGCGTGGGGGAGCCAGTCGGTGCGCAGGCGGGTGGCGGCCGCCGGCCAGGGCAGGAGCCGGTCGGCGGTGCCCCAGACGATCCGCACGGGGCACGCGACCCGCTCGGCGTCGAGCGTGAAGCCCTCCTCGGCGGGCGAGCGCGGTCAGCGGGCCGACGGCGCGGCAGGCGGCGGCGCCGGCGATCAGGTGGGCGACGAGCTCGGCCGGGAGGTGCGAGGAGCGCTCGGTGATCAGCTGCGTGGCCTGGCGGCGTCCGGCCGGCGTGGCGGCGATCGCGTCGGCGTGGGGGGCGGCGGCGGTGAGGAGGGCCTGCATCGTGGTGAAGTGAGCGAGCGCCTCGGCGGCCGCGTCGTCGCCGACGGCCCAGCCGCCGGCCGGGGCGAGGGCGACGACGGACTCCGCCCGGCCGCGGGCGGCGAGCCGCAGGGCGAGGTAGCCGCCGAGCGAGTTGCCGGCGATGTGCGCCGTATCGACGCCGGCCCGGTCGAGGCCGGCCTCGACGGCGTCGAGGATCGCGTCGGTGGTGAGCCGGCCGGCCGGGAGCGGCGGCCCGCCGGCGTGGCCGGGCAGCGTGAGGGCGAGGACGTCGTGACGGCGCTCGAGGGCCGGCAGGACGAGCTCCCAGGTCCGCCAGGTGTCGGTGAAGCCGTGGAGGCAGACGAGGGTCGGGCCGCGGCCGCCGCGGTGGGAGGCGGTGAAGCGCGCGAACACGCTCAGGACTTCGAGCGGCCGGCCGCCGGCACGGAGATCGGCCGGCCGCGCGGCGGCCCGGCGCGGTCGCTGCTCAGCGGGAGGGTCGCTTGGGCCGGGCGGGCCGGCCGCCCTTGGCCGGCGTGCCGCCCTTGGCCGGGGCCGCACTCTTCGTCGGTGGGCGGGGGGCGCCGCGCGGGGGCTTGGCCTCGGTCGCCCCGGCCGGCGCGCTGCCGCGGGCCGCGCCGTCGCCGCGCGCCGGCTTGGCGTCGGCCGCGGGGGGCGGCGCGCTGCCGCGGGCGGCGCGCCCGCGCGCCGGCTTGGCGTCGGCCGTCGGGGCCGGCGTGCTGCCGCGGGCGGCGCGCCCGCGGGTCGGCTTGGCGTCGGCCGTCGGGGCCGGCGTGCTGCCCCGGAGGGCGCGGCCGCGCGCCGGCTTGGCGTCAGCCGTTGGGGCTGGCGTGCTGCCGCGGGCCGCGCGGCCGCGGGCCGGCTTGACGTCGGCCGCCGGGGCCTGCGTGCTGCCGCGGGCGGCGCGCCCGCGCGTCGGCTTGGCGTCGTCGGCCGCGGCCTCGGACGAGATGCCGCCGCCGCGCCGGGACGAGCCGCTGCTGCCGTTGGCGGCGGCGGAGCGAGAGGTCGAGGCCGAGCCCTTGGCCGGGGGCTTGGTCAGGCCGCGACGCCCGACGCTGACGCTCTTGCCGGCGAGGCCGCCCTTGGCTGGCGTGGCGCCGCGGCTGCCGCCGGCGGTCTTGCCGGCCGCCCGGGCCTTGGCCTGGCGGCGCTTGCCGAGGTAGGCGAGAACGGCCAGGGCGACGCCGACGACGATCAGGCCGAGCAGGAGCCCGGGAGCGAGGCCGATGCCTCCGAACGGCAGCGACACGAGCTCGACGACGCCGAGCCCGAGGGCGAGGATGGCGATCACGAGGCCGGCGACCACGGCGAACCCGCGCGCCTTGAGCAGGGGGCCGGCGCCGGGGGGCGGGGCGATCAGGCCCATCAGGCGCAGGCCCATCAGGGCCCGGCTCGACGGCGCCTCGCCGCCGAGCTTCTCGACCGCGCTCTTGAGGTCGTCGGCCCGGCGCTCGGCGAGGGCCAGGGAGGCGTCGGCCATGCGGCGGATCTGCATCCGCTCCTGCGGCCGGGAGGCGGCGATGGCGCGCTGGAAGTAGGTGCGGGCCTTGGGGGCGTCGTAGCGCTCGGCGGCGCGGGCGCCGAGGATGGCCAGGGCGATCGACCGGTACTTGGTCTCGGCCTCGAGCTGCTCGTCGGTACGGTCCTGCATCTCCTCCATCAGGTTCTGGGGGAGGCCCTGCTCGATGCGCACCTGCCGTTGCTTGGCCACGTCCCCAAGTCTAGGGATCGGCGGCGGTCCGGCGCCGATATATTCGCCGGGTGGACCCGCGCGAGCGCCAGCGATCGGCCGGCCCGGCGTCGACCGGCCGGCGGTGGGGCCGGGCGCTCCTCGTCGCCGCGCTGCTCGGCCTGAGCCCGGCGGCCGCCGCCGCCCAGAACCCGCTCGGTCCGCTGCCCAGCCAGCCGACCCAGACGCCGACGTTGAGCGTGCCGACGACGAGCACGCCGGCGTCGACCACCGGCGGCAACCTGTCGACCGCCGCGCAGATCGGCCTGTTCGGGGCGGGGATCGTCCTGATCGGCGGGATCGGCTACCTGATCCGCCGGGACGCCCGGGCGGCGGCGCCGGTGACGCGATCGCTGAGCGACGCCCCGCGCGCGACGGTCAAGCCCCGGGCCAAGCGGGTCGAGCAGTCACGGGCCCGGGCCAAGGCCGCCCGGCGCCAGCGCAAGCGGTCCCGCTCCCGCTAGGCTCGCCGCCTCCCGCTCCCGCTCCCGCTCGCGCTAGGCACGCCGCCTCCCGCTCCCGCTCCCGCTCGCGCTAGGCGGCGAGCCGGTCGAGCGCGAGCACCGCGCGGTGGACGAGGGGCGCGACGCGCGCCTCGCCGCGGTGGATGGCCCCGGCGATCGCCAGGCCGGCGAGGACGTCGACCACGTAGTGCTCGCCGAGGTAGACGACCGAGAAGCTGGCCAGGGCGACGTAGCCCCAGCCGACGGCCCCGTAGACGGGTCCGAGCTCGGCCAGGCCCATGGCCGTGATCGCGGCCGAGGCCACGTGGTCGGAGGGCATCGAGCCCCAGGGGTTGCCCTCGGGCCCGGCGTCGGCACCCGGCGGCCGGCCGAGGAGCGAGTTGATCACCTGACTGCGGACGCGCTCGACCTGTCCGTCCATGCGACCGGCCTGCTCGGAGGCCCACCACGGTGGCGCGGTCGGGATCAGGTAGTAGAACGGCGTGGTCAGGTGGTAGGCGGCGGCCAGGCGCCCGGCGGCCCGGGGCACGTACTCGTCGTGGCGGTAGAGGAGCCAGGCGAGCAGGGCATGGGGGACGAACCATGAGGCGTACACGAGCGTCACCAGGCGGTCGAAGGCGGTGACCCGGCCCGGCTGCCGCAGCGCCCGCTGGAGGCGCAGGGTGGGGGGGACGCCGAGGCCGAGCAGGCGATCCAGGCGCACGGCGTAGTCGACGCGGGGCGGGCGGCGGGCCTCCTCGGCGCACTCGTGGGGGAGGGTCCAGGTGACGGTGAACGACCACATGTAGGCCGCCCCGACCGCCGCGTAGCGCCAGCGGCGGCGGGGGGTGACGGCGGCGACGGCGACCGGCAGGGCGGAGACGAGGGCGAGCGAGAGCGGCCGCGGCAGGCGCAGGCGCTGGCGGGCGAGAACGAGGCCGGCGGCGGGGATCATGGCGGCGGCCAGCGCCCATTGGGCCGGGCTCAGGGCGTGGGGCGCGCGGGCGCCGAGGCGCCAGCGGCGAGCCCGCCGGGCCACGCGGGCGGCCGCGTGCGGCCGGCCGGGGCCGGCCCGACGGTGCTCGGCCGACTGCCGGGCCGGACCCCGGCGCCTCAGGCGACTCACCCGGCCGGGTGCTGTTTGACCGACTCGTTCGAGTGGCGGTGGACCTCGCCGACCTTCTGCTGGGCCAGGTCCTGGTCGACCACGGCGTGGACGCGGGCGGCCAGGTTCTTGAGGTCGGCGTCGAGCGTCGGATAGGCGAGCCCGGAGCGGACGTCCTGCGCGGCCTCGCGGCGCAGCAGGGCGAGCTGGTGGCGGGCGTGGCCGGAGAGGCTGACGTCGCGGGCGACGTTGACGACGTACTGGTCGGCGAACGCGAACGACCCGCAGCCGGTGCAGTTGACGTTCGTGGCCAGCGCGACGTTGACGGGTGCCTGCGTCGTCGCCCCGGCGGGCAGGAGCACCACCTGGAGTGAGACCGCGAGCGCCTGGCAGGGCGTCGTGCAGTCGTGGGCGTTGGCGCGCGCGAGGTTGGACGGGCTGCCGCCGGCCTCGCGCGACGCGCGGACGGCGGCGAGCTGCGACAGGGCGAGCGCGGTGCCGCCCTGGTCGTTGTCGGCGACCACGCTCTGGTCGAGCGACCCGTCGGCGAGGCTCGCGGCGGGGGCGACCGCGCAGGTGGCGGTGACGGTTAGGCAGGCGACGAGGCGTCGCAAGATGACCTCCCAGGGTTGCGGGTGAGCGGGTTCACGGCGTGGTCGTCGTCGTGTTGGTCGGGGCCGGCGGCGCCGGGGCGGCGCCGGTGGACGTCGTGGGCGGGGTCGGGGCCGCCGATGTCGTGGTCGTCGACGTCGGCGCGGCGGCCGGCGTCGTGCTGGTCGTCGGCGTGCCGGTGGCCGCCGGGCTCTGCGTGACCACGAGCTTGTGCGCGGGAGGCGGCGCCGGCTGCTGGCGCACCGTGGGGGCGCCCCCGAGCTGGCGCTGGCGCTCGGCGGTCAGCGACGGCCGCCCGGTGGGCAGGGCGGCGACCTGGCCGACGATCCCGGTCAGGGTCCCGCGCTCGCCGGGCTGGACGGGACGGTACTCGCCGTTGGGCCACCAGCTGAAGGCCGCCAGGGCGAGCGCGGCGCCGCCGCCGAGGACGAGCGCGGCCTGGCGCGCCGGGAAGCCGGCCGACCAGCGCACGGCGCCCGTGAGGCTCCGCCCGCCGACCCGAGCCGCGGTGTAGGCGAGACCGGCGCCGGGGAGGACGAGGAAGAGCATCTGGACAGCGTCGAGCACTCCCTCCAGGGGTCGACCGCCGGCGAAGGCGGGGCCGATCGCCTGGTAGCGCACGGCGGCGGAG
Source organism: uncultured Solirubrobacterales bacterium (assembly GCA_963795745.1). Lineage (GTDB taxonomy): Bacteria > Actinomycetota > Thermoleophilia > Solirubrobacterales > Solirubrobacteraceae > Palsa-513. Next base: position 54,372 of record CAWCIT010000013.1, on the reverse strand, counting down.
TCATAGCCGGTGGCGACCATCCGCGGGAGGTTGAGGACGAGGGCGAGGATCGTGACGCCGAAGAACAGGACGACGAGCACGACGTAGCCGCTGACCACGACGCGCACCCAGCCCTTCAGGGCCGTGACCCGCTCGTCGGGCGCCCGGCCGGGGATGAAGCTGGCCAGCACCGAGCGGATCCGCAGGAAGATGTCGGGGACGCCGGTGAGGTCGCTGAGGATGTAGTAGCCGTCGAGGCGCAGGAAGGGCAGCGACTGCTGGAGGATGGCGAAGTTCTGGAGCACGATCAGCAGCAACACCGGCTCGAAGCCGGTCAGGGCGTAGACGGCGGCGGCCAGGAGGGCAAAGATCGCGTTGAAGTACATGCCGCCGACGTCGGTCCGCAGGCGGCCGCGCTTGTCCAGGCGGTAGGCGTCGGTGATGTCGGTGTAGAAGGCGGGCCAGACGATGTAGATGCCGACGCCCATCACCCCGGGCTCGGCCCCGCCGTAGCGGCAGGCGGTGGCGTGGCCGATCTCGTGCCAGGCGGTGGCGAGGACGACGCCGCCGATCAGCATCAGCATCAGGAGCGGCTGGTAGAGGGTGTGGCGCAGGCTCTGGCTGACGCCATGGACGAAGAAGAGCCAGCCGTCGAGGCCGATCATGGCCACGACCACGGCGAGCACCACGGGGGGGAGGAAGAGCGGGCGAAAGGCGGTGGTCAGGGCGCGGACCGCGCGGTCGGGGACGACGGCGGCGCGGAACTTGAGCGCCAGGAGGGGGTCCACCTTGTTCAGCTCGACCTCGTCCTCGTCCTCGCCCGCGGGGGCGACCACGCCGAGCGGGCGCAGCTGCTCGTCGATCAGCATCTCCACGTCCGGGGCCTCGACCCGGCGCTCGATCGCGTCGCTGAAGCGGGCGGCGATCTCCTCGGCGTCGCGCCGGCCGTCGACCTGCTCGGCCAGCCGGAAGAGCATCTGCGGCAGCTGGACGACCTGGCCGTCGCGGCGCCGGGCGATGTACGGCGGCTCCTTGAAGCCGGAGTCGGCGAACTCGCCGATCAGCTCGACGCCGGCCGCCAGGCGCGGCGGCGGCAGGTCGGCGCTCGCCGGTGCGGTGACCTCGGTCTGGGGGTCGTCTCTGAGCATCGGTGTCGCCGCGGGGTCCGAGGAGCGATGTCGCCGCTCCTCGGACCGGGCCGAACCGGTGGAGTCGATCAGTTGCCCTGGCTGATCGGCGCGGTCTGGGTCGCGTCGGCGAACGCGGTCGAGTTGTCCGAGAGGACGTTGGCCGCGACGGCCGCGTTGACCGGGGCGGCGAGGTTGGCGTTGATCAGCGACATCGCCGCCCGCTCGGGCAGCTCCTCGCCGGCCATCGAGTCGAGCTCCTCGCGGGTGACCCGACGGTACTCCTGGGGGGTGTTCTCCTGCGTCATCTCTGACTCCTCTAGCCGTTGTGCTGCGTGATCGGGGTGGTCTGCGTCGCCTGGGCGACCGCGGTCGAGCCGTCGGACAGCGCGTTCAGCGCGACCGCCGCGTTGATCGGCGCCGCGATGTTGGCGTTGATCAGCGACATCGCCGCCCGCTCGGGCAGCTCCTCGCCGGCGATCTCGTTGAGCTCGTCGCGTGACAGGGGCCTGTAGTCGGACATGGCGTCCCTCCCTCAGTTGCCTTGGACGATCGGGGCCGTCTGGGTCGCGTTGGCGTAGGCCACCGAGTTGTCGGAAGCGACGTTCAGCGCGGCCGCGAGATTGACCGGCGCGGCGACGTTCGCGTTGATCAGCGACATCGCCGCCCGCTCGGGCAGTTCCTCGCCGGCCATCTGGTCGAGTTCCTCCCGCGTCATCGGGCGGTACTCCTGTGGGCTGTGGTCGGTCATCGCGGGCTCCTCTAGTTGTGCTGGTTGATGGCGCCGGTCTGAGCGGCGTTGGCGATCGCCGTGGCGTTGTCGGAGAGCACGTTGGCCGCGACCGCCGCGTTGATCGGGATGGCCACGTTGGCGTTGATCAGCGACATCGCCGCCCGCTCCGGCAGCTCCTCGCCGGCCAACTCGCTGAGCTCCGCCGGGGTCAGCGATCGGTAGTCCTTCTGCTCGTCGGTCATCTGCGCTCCTTGTCGTCGGGATGCGGCCGCTCGCCGGGATCGGGGTCCCGACGGGAGTCCTGCGTCACGGTCAGGCTGCTGGTCGAGTCGACCCGCGTCGTCGTACCCGGTCGCCCGTGGTTGACGGCGATGACCGCGTCGATGGCGGCGGCGAAGTCGACGCCGGGTGTCTGGTGGCGTATTCGCTTGTGCCATCGCATTGGTCGCTGGATTTCCCCGCTCGCCGCCGTCAAAACCTGAGAACGCCGCCCGAAGTCGAGAAACCCCACGGTTTGCAGGGCAAACGTGGCGGGCGACCGTGTCTGACCATCCGTCAATGAGGATTGCCGGGGGGGCGATTGGGTATGACCTGGTCGTGGCCGCCACGCCAGGCACGATCGAGCAGCTCGCGCGAGACGTCGCGCTGAGCCCCGACCCGGAGAACGCGCTGCGCGCCCTGAGCGCGCTTCGCGCCGAGCTCGACCTGCTCGAGCCCGAACTCGTGACCCGGGCCGTGCGCACCGGCGCGTCGTGGAGCCAGGTGGCACGCGCCTTGGGCGTGACCAAGCAGGCGGCGCACAAGAAGCATCGCCGCGCGGCGGCCGTCGAGGATCCCGCCGCCACCGCCGGCGGACCGAAGATCCTCGTCACCGGCGAGGCCCGGCAGACGATCCAGCTGGCGCGCGAGGAGGCCCGCAACCTCGGCCAGCCGGCGGTCGGGACCGAGCACATCCTGCTCGGCATCCTGCGCTGCCGCGAGAGCCACGCCGTCCGCGCCCTCAACGCGCTGGGGGTCACGCTCGAGGCCGCGCGCGACTGCCTGCAGCCGACGATCGTCGGCGTCCCGGACGCCGGGTCGGCGGGCAGCGCCACGCCGGAGCCCGGCATCACCCCGCACGCCCGGCGGATCCTCGAGGCGTCGCTGCGCGAGGCGGTCAAGCGCCAGGAGGGCTACATCGGCGTCGAGCATCTCCTGCTCGCCCTGCTCGCCGACTCCCGCAACGGCGCGACGCAGACGCTCGAGGCGCTGCGCACCACGCCGGGCCAGATCCGCCGCCAGCTCGAGCGGGAGTGGGAGACCGTGGCGGCCGCGTCGAGCGCCGCCGAGGTCACCGCCGAAGCCGCCGCCGAAGCCGCCGCCGAGGTCTCCGCGGAGGCCGCAGCCGCCGAGGTCGCCGACGAGGCCGCCGCCGCCGAAGCCGCCGGCGCCGAGGCCGCCGCCGAGCCGGGTCAGACGCCGGAGGGGTAGGTCTCGGCCGGCTCCTCGATCGCCGCCCACGGCTCGAGCGGCTCGAGCGCAGTCGTCTCGTCGATGTGGACGAGCACGTCGAACTGGCCGGCCGGGTCGACGGCCATGTAGTGGCTCCACAGTTCGGCCTGCGGCTGGTAGACGACGCCGACCATCCGCTCGATCAGCCGGTCGCCGAGGGACTCGGCGTGCAGGTCGATCACCGCGCGGGCGCGGCCGGCATCGTGGAGGAGCCGCTCGACCGAGCCGGCGAGGCTCGGGCGCAGGCGCCGGTGCTCGGCCGGGCCGCCCCAGTCGCGCGCGGCGGTCACGCGGCCGGCGTGGGTGGTGAAGCCGACGAGCCGCGCGGCGCCGGGGTGGCGCTCGCGGACGAGCTGGCCGAGGCTGACCTCGCCCTTGACCCTGCCCTGCTCGGTCGCGCGGGCGTCGCCGACGTGGGCGTTGTGGGCCCAGATCACGACCCCCCGACCCCGGGCGTGGGCCGCGACGGCGTCGAGCGTGTCGGCCATGTGCGTCTCGCGCAGGTTCCACACGCTCGCGTCGGCCCGGTACATCGCCCGGTAGAAGCGCTCGGCGGCGGCGGCCAGCCGCGCGTTCTGGACGGCGTCGAAATGGGCGTCGCCGGCGGCCGTCCGGGCGAGCAGCTCGCGCAGCTGGGCCACGACCTCGTCCTCGCAGGGGTCCTTCTCTCCAGCCTCCGTCGCCTGGCCGTAGGCGCGCTCCGACAGGCTCTCGAAGCAGGCGTAGCGCCGGCGGGCGCGGGCCGCCGCCGGCGGGTCGACGCCGGCGAGGTGGTCGACGACCGCCGCCATCGATTCGCGCAGGCTGTAGAGGTCGAGCCCGTAGAAGCCGACGCCGCGGCCGCGCAGCCACGCCACGAGGTCGACGATCACCTGGTTGCGCCACATCCAGTGCGGGAAGCGGACGAACCCGCCGAGGGCCTCGGCAGCGCCGGCGTCGCCGGCGTCACCGCGGACGTAGCGATCGACCCGGGCGGCGGCGGGCCAGTCGGCTTCGATCGCCACGCCCCCGAAGCCGTGGTCGGCGATCAGCCGACGCGTCAGCTCGGCCCGCAGGACGTAGAACTCGTGCGTTCCGTGCGTAGCCTCACCGAGGAGGACCAGCCGGGCGCCGCTGACCAGGCCGGCGAGCTCGTCGATCACCTCCCCGGCCTACCCTCCGGTGGGCGGGGCGAACCTCAGGCCACGGCGGAGGGGGTGCGCACGCGGCGGGCGGCCCGCACCCGGTCGGTCCGGTTCAGGACCGCTTTGCGCATGCGGACGTTGGCCGGCGTCACCTCGGCGCACTCGTCGGGGCGCAGCAGCTCGAGCGTCTGGTCGAGCGAGAGCTGCTTGTGCGGCACCAGGCGCACGAGGACGTCGGCCGTCGAGGAGCGAATGTTGTTCAGGTGCTTCTCCTTGCAGGCGTTGACGTCGAGATCGTCGGAGCGGGCGTTCTCGCCGACGATCATCCCCTCGTAGACCTCCTCGCCCGGGCCGACGAACAGCGTGCCCCGCTCCTGGAGGTTCATCAGCGCGAACTGGGCGGTCATGCCGCGGCGGTCGGCCACCAGGGCGCCGGTCGGGCGCATCTTCAGCTCGCCGAACCACGGCTCCCAACCCTCGAACACGTGGTGGAGGATGCCGGTGCCCCGCGTCTCGGTCAGGAACTCGGTGCGGAAGCCGATCAGCCCGCGGGCGGGCACGAGGTAGTCCATCCGCACCCAGCCGGTCCCGTGGTTGACCATCTGCTCGAGGCGGCCTTTGCGCAGGGCGAGGAGCTGGGTCACGACGCCGACGTAGTCGTCGGGCACGTCGATGGCCAGGCGCTCGACCGGCTCGTGGATCCGGCCGGCGACCTCGCGGGTCAGGACCTGGGGCTGGCCCACGGTCAGCTCGAAGCCCTCGCGGCGCATGAGCTCGACCAGCACCGCCAGTTGCAGCTCGCCGCGACCCTGGACCTCCCAGGCGTCGGGGCGCTCGGTGTCGCCGACGCGCAGCGACACGTTGCCGACCAGCTCCGCCTCGAGGCGGGCCCGCACCTGGCGGGCGGTCAGCTTGGTGCCCTCGCGGCCGGCCAGGGGAGAGGTGTTGATGCCGATCGTCACCGAAAGCGACGGCTCGTCGACGGTTATCACCGGCAGGGGGCGCGGGTCGTCGGGATCGGCCAGGGTCTCGCCGATCGTCACCTGGGCGATCCCGGCCACGGCGATGATCTCGCCGGGCCCGGCCTCGCGGGCGTCGATCCGGTCGAGCGCGTCGGTCACGTAGAGCTCGGCCACCTGCGCCCGCTCGATCGACCCGTCGGCCCGGCACCAGGCGAGCTGCTGGCCCTTGCGGATCACCCCGTGGCGCACGCGGCAGAGGGCCAGGCGCCCGACGTAGGGGGAGGCGTCAAGGTTGGTGACCAGGGCCTGGAGCGGATGGTCGGGGTCGTGGAGCGGCGCCGGGATCCGCTCGAGGAGGAGGTCCATCAGCGGCGCGAGATCGGTGCCCTCGACGCCCTCCTCGAGCGCGGCCCAGCCGGCCCGGGCGTTGGTGTAGACGATCGGGAACTCGATCTGCTCCTCGTCGGCGTCGAGATCGAGGAAGAGCTCGTAGACCTCGTCCACCACCTCGGCGATCCGGGCGTCCGGGCGGTCGACCTTGTTGACGACGAGGATCACCGGCAGCCGGGCCTCGAGCGCCTTGCGCAGGACGAAGCGCGTCTGCGGGAGGGGACCCTCGCTGGCGTCGACGAGGAGGAGCACCCCGTCGACCATCGTCAGGCCGCGCTCGACCTCGCCGCCGAAGTCGGCGTGACCGGGCGTGTCGATGATGTTGAGCTTGACGTCGCGGTAGCGGACCGACGTGTTCTTGGCGAGGATGGTGATGCCCTTCTCGCGCTCGAGATCGGTCGAGTCCATCACCCGCTCGGCCACGTCCTGGTTGGCACGGAAGGCGCCCGACTGCCAGAGCATGGCGTCGACCAGGGTGGTTTTGCCGTGATCGACGTGGGCCACGATGGCCACGTTGCGGATGTCGTCGCGAGAGATGAGCACGCCAAGGAGGCTAGTTGGTCGGCGCGCGATGCGCCCGGGCCGCCCCCCACGCCGGCGCCCCGAGCGCCCGCGATGCGCCCACCGGGCGGCGAGGTCGTGCGGCCGAGATCGTCCTGACGCCGCGGGCTCGAGGCCGCCGCGGCCCGGCGCCCGGCGCTGTCGCCAGCGGGAGGCGGCCGCCCCCGGCCGCCGGGCGCTGTCGCCCGGCGGCTCCTATGTCGGACCGGGCCTAGGCCAGGCCGTTGGCGGCGAGGAACGTGTGCGCCACGCTCGCGGCGCTCTGCTTGTCGAGGCTGACGGCGGCGTTCATCTTCTGCATCGCGGCGGTCGTCAGCTTGGCGCTGACCGCGTCCAGCGTCTGCTGGAAGAGCGGCCCCTCGGCCTTGAGCTTCTTCTTGCTGATCACCGGCGCGACGTTCTGGTAGCCGAAGACGAACTGCGGGTCGGCGAGCAGGACGTACTTCCCGCCGACCAGCTGCGGATCGGTGGTGAACACGTCGGCGACGTTCGCCTTGCCGCTGTCGAGCGCCGTGTAGGTCAGGCCGATCGCCAGCGGCTTGAACGTCGGGTCGAGGCCGTACACCTTCTTGAGGCCGACGAGGCCCTCGGTCCGAGTGGCGAACTCGGGCGCCGCGATGATCGTCACGGCCTTCCCCAGCGGCTTGAGGTCGGCGATGCTCTTCAGCGCATGCGCTTGGGCGTAGGACGGGAGCACGGCCAACGCGTCGGAGTCGTAGAACGGCGTGCGGCCGAGCAGCGTGAAGCCCCGCTTGGACTCGAACGCCTGCGCCCCGGTGTAGGCGTCCGCCGCGCTGATCGGCGCCTTGGTCTGGTGGGCGAGCACCGAGAGGATGGTCCCCGTGTACTCGGGATACATGTCGATCTGGCCGCTCGTGAGCGCCTTGTCGGTCAGCTCCGAGGAGCCGATGTTCTCCTTGAGGTTGACCGTGAAGCCCTTGGCCTTGAGCGCCTGGGCGTAGAGCTGGCCGAGGATGAGCTCCTCGGGAAAGTTCTTGTCGCCGATCGTCACCGCCGGCTTGCCCGTCCCGGGCTGGCCGCTCGCCGGGGTGGTCCTCGTCGTCGCGGTGGTCGTCGTGCTCGAGCTGCTGCCGCAGGCGCCGAGCGCGGTCGCCGCCGCCAGGGTCAGCACCGCCCCCCCGAGGCGCCGTCTGTTGAGTCGCATCTGCATCCCTCCTGTTGGTTCACCGACAGATCAAGTCATTTCGTCGCCGGCAGGCGCAATCCCGCCACCGGCAGCCGCCGCCGGCGGCCGAGCTTCAGCCCGCGCGGCGTCAGCGCCCGCTGCAGCAGCGTGAACGCGACGTCGACGACCAGGGCCAGCGCCGCCACGCAGACGGCGGCGCCGAGGACGCCGGACAGGCGGTAGCTGGCCTGGTTGGCCAGGATGTCGCCGAGGGTGCCGCTGTACCCGGCGAGCGAGGTGATCGGCGCGGTGGCCACGACGAAGACCGCGGCGATCCGGATCCCGGCGAACATGATCGGCAGGGCGAGGGGCAGCTCGACCCGGCGGAGGATCTGCAGCTCGCGCATCCCCATCCCGCGGGCGGCGTCCACCGCGTCGGCGTCGACTCCGGCCACGCCCGTGTAGGCCGTGGTCAGCATCGGCGGGACGGCGAGCACGACCAGGGCGACGAGCACGGTCCAGAACCCCAGGCCGATGAAGGCGACGCCGATCGCGATCACCGCGAGCTCGGGCAGGGCCCGGCCGATGTTGGCCACGTTGATGGCCACGAGCGATCCCCGGTGGAGATGACCGAGCCAGACGCCGATCGGCAGGGCGATCGCGCAGGCGACGGCCATCGCCGCGCCGCAGACCTCGAGCTGCTTGAGGGTGAGGTGGATCAGCGTCGGGTCGCCCGACTGGTTGACGCCGTCGCGGGCGATGAAATGCAACGCCTGGACGAAGTCGTTCATCGCGCCCGGGCCCACGGGGTCAGGGCGCGCTGGGCGCCGACGAGGAGGACGTCGGCGAACACGGCGAGCAGGATCGCCAGGCCGCCGGCGGCGATCAGCTCGGTCTTGAACACGTTCTCGCCGATCGCCTGGAAGATCGGCGCGCCGAGCCCCTGGTTGCAGATGTAGGCCGCGATGGTCGCCAGGCTGATCGCCGAGACGGTGGCGATGCGCACGCCGGCCATCATCGCCGGCAGGGCCAGGGGGAGCTCGACCCGCAGCAGCGACTGGCGGGCGGTCATGCCCATCCCGCGCGCCGTGTCGCGCACCTCGGCCGGAACCTCCTGCAGGCCGGTGAGGAAGTTGCGGTAGAGGATCACCAGCGTGTAGCTCACGAGGGCGAACTCGGCGTTCGTCCGCGTCAGCCCGAGGAAGGGCACGAGGATCTGGAAGAGGGCAATCGCCGGGATCGTGTAGAGGACGACCGCCACGACGCCGAGCGGGCGCTCGAGCCAGCTCAGGCGGTACGCGGCGATGGACAGCGCCAGGGCGATCGCGAGGCCGATCCCGATCGCGATGGCGACCAGGACGACGTGCTGGACGAGCGCCGGCCAGAGGACGCCGCTCCAGTTGTGCCGCACCCAGTCGGTGCAGAAGAGGCCGTTGACCCGCTCGCAGCTCGCGGTGCCGCCGCCGCCGAAGTTGGGGATCACGACGCTGGCGGCCGCGATCACTCCTCGGCCCGCCCGGCCGGCTCGGGCTCGGCGTCGGCCAGCAGGCGGTGGACCTGGTCGATCGTGACCAGGCCGGCGACGCGGTCGGCGTCGTCGACGACGGTCAGCGGACCGCCGCCGGCGGCGAGCATGACCGACAGCGCGTCGCGAACGTTGGTCCGGAGCGCCACGCGGTGGCCGTTGGCCGGCTGGCCGTTGGGGGCGACCAGGTCGAGGTCGGCGAGCGTGCTCAGCGCCAGCCGTTTGAGCGCCCGGTCGGCGCCGACGAACTGGGCGACGAAGTCGTCGGCCGGGCGGGCGAGGAGCTCCGCCGGCGTCGCGTACTGGGCGAGCCGGCCGCCCGCCCGCAGGATCGCGATCCGGTCGCCCATCTTGATCGCCTCGTCGATGTCGTGGGTGACGAAGACGATCGTCTTGCGGACCGTCGCCTGGAGGCGCAGGAACTCGTCCTGGAGGCGCTCGCGGCTGATCGGGTCGATCGCCCCGAACGGCTCGTCCATCAGCATCAGCGGCGGGTCGGCCGCCAGGGCCCGGGCGACGCCGACGCGCTGGCGCTGACCGCCCGACAGCTGGGCCGGATAGCGGCCGCGCATCTCCTGCGGGTCCATCCCGATGAGCTCGAGCAGCTCGTCGGTCCGGGCGGCCATCCGCGCCTTGTCCCAGCCGAGCAGGCGGGGCACGGTGGCGATGTTCTCGCCGATCGTCTGATGCGGGAAGAGGCCGATCTGCTGGATGACGTAGCCGATCTCCTTGCGCAGATCGTCGACCGGCCGGCCGAGGACGCTCTCCCCACCGAGGAGGATGTCGCCGCTGGTCAGCGGGATCATCCGGTTGACCAGGCGCATCGCCGTGGTCTTGCCGCATCCGGACGGGCCGACGAGCACGCACACCTCGCCGGCCGCCACCGACAGCGAGAGCTCCTCGATCGCCGGCTCGCGCTGTCCGGGATAGCGCTTGCTGGCGGCGCGGAACTCGAGCGTGGCCGCCTGGGCGGACGCGTGTGGCCCCTCGTTATGGGCGGTGTCTGCTTTGTCCAAGGAGCGCATCCCGGGGAGAGCGCCCGTAGCCTATAGCGCCCGGCAAGGCCGGACCCCGGCTTCTGCTTGAATCGCGGCGATGACCCCGCTGCGCTTCCGAGAACCGCGCGCCCTGCTCGCGCTCGTCCTCGGTGCCGGTCTCGCCGCCCCGCCGGCCGCCCTCGCCCGGGGCGGGGGCGGCAGCGCCGGCTTCGGCGGCGGCGGCTTCGGGGGCGGCGGCTTCCGCGGCGGGGGTGGCCTCGGACGCGGCATCGGCTTCGGCGGCGGCCTGGCCGGCGGGGGCGGTCTCGGCATCCTGCTCTTGATCGTGCTGATCGTCGTCGTGATCGCCGCGGCCGTGTCGCTGCTGGCGGCGGCCCGCTACCGGGCCCGGCGCCGCCAGCGGGTCGAGCGCGTCCACCTGGCCGCGCGCGAGGCCGCCGAGGACGACCCGGACTTCGCGCCGGAGACGGTCGAGCCGAGCGCCCGGGGCCTGTTCGAGGACGTCCAGTCGGCCTGGTCGGCGAACGACCGCGAAGCTCTCGGCCGCCTGTGCGGCCCCGACCTGATGCGCGAGTGGTCGCGGCGTCTGGACGACTTCGAGCGCCGCGGCTGGCGCAACCGGGTGAGCGTCGTCGGCGACGTCGGCGTCGAGTATGTCGGCCTGACCAACCGCGCCGCCGACCGCGACGATCGGGCGGTCGTGCGCCTGGAGGCCCAGCTGCGCGACATCGTCGTCGATCGCGGCGGCGCCGTCGTCCTGCGCGGCGACAGCGCGGCCGATACGAGCCGGGTGTGCGAGTACTGGACGCTCGGCAAGCGCGACGGCCGCTGGATCGTCCTGTCGATCGAGCAGCGGCGCGAAGGCGACCACCAGCTCGCCGAGCCGCTCGTCCCGACGCCGTGGTCGGATACCGAGCGGCTGGGGGCCGAGGCCCTGGTCGAGCAGGCGGCAGCCGAGAAGCTGCCCGAGGGCGTCGCCGTCAGCGAGGTCGCGGCCGCGGATTTCACCGGCGCGGCCCGCACGGCGGCCCTCGACCTGGCGCTGGTCGACGGCCGCTTCTCGCCCGACGTGCTGAGCGCCGAGGTCCGGCGGGCGGTCTCCGCCTGGGCGGAGGCCGTCGACGGCGACGACGCCGACCTGCGCCGCCTGGCCACGCCGGCGGCCGTGTCCGAGCTGCTCCACCCGGGCGATCCGAGCGAGCGCACGCGCCTGGTCGTTCGCGGCCCGCTCGTCGAGCAGGTCCAGATCACCGGCCTCGACGCCCACAGCCTGCCCCCGACGATCACGGTCGAGCTCCGCGTCCGCGGGCGGCGCTACGTCGAGGACCGCGATACGACGGCCGTGCTGTCGGGCTCCCAGTCGACGGCCGTGCGCTTCGGCGAGCACTGGACGCTGGCCCTGCAGGGCGACGACGAGCACCCGTGGCAGGTCGTGGCCACCACGGCCGCGGCATGACGGCCGCCAGCGTCGAGATCCGCGGGCCGATGATCCGCCTCGGCCAGCTGCTCAAGCTCGCCGGGATCGTCGACTCCGGCGCCGAGGCCAAGCTCCTCCTCGCCGGGGGCGAGGTCGCGGTCAACGGCGCCGTCGAGGTGCGGCGGGGGCGCCAGCTCCACGACGGCGATCGCGTCGCCGTGGCCGGCCGCGAGCTGCGCGTGCAGGCGCCCCCGGCGCAAGGTGGTTTGCCCTCCTCTTCACCCGGGGTAGCTTGAGCACCCGACCCCGGCGCGTGCGTTGACTGGAAAAAACTTTGGCCTCAAGGTCGAGACCCTGACCCCCGAGCTGCGCCTGCTGGCGGTCACCGGCGAGCTCGACCTGTTCGCCGCGCCGGAGCTCAAGCAGACGATCGCCGATGCCCTCGAAGGCGACACTCGCGACCTGATCGTCGATCTGACGGGCACGGATTTCATCGACTCGAGCGGCCTCGCCGCCCTGATCCTGGCCATGAAGCGGGCGCGCGGCCGGGGTGGCCAGATGGTGGTCGTCGACGCGGGCGGCGGCGTGGCCCGGACCTTCCGGGTCGCCGGCGTCGACCAGATCCTGACCATCGTCGCCTCGCGCGCGGCCGCCCTGGCCGAGCTGTCGGCGTGCGCGGGCGGGTAGACCGGATGTGCGGCGCCCGGGGACCGCGGTCGGGACCAACGCGTCGAGACCGCCGGTCGGCCACGCCGTGAGCGCGCTGCCGCCGCGCGACCCGCAGGCCATGTTCGCGGCGCTGCGGGCGAACCCCGACCCGGCGCTGCGCGATCGGCTGATCGAGCACTACCTGCCGCTGGCGCGGAGCGTGGCCAACCGCTACCGCCACACGCCGCAGTCGTTCGAGGACGTCCTCCAGGTCGCCAACCTTGCCCTGGTCAAGGCGGTCGACGGCTTCGACGCCGAACGCGGCCTCGCCTTCTCCTCCTACGCCGTCCCGACGATGATCGGCGAGATCAAGCGCCATTTCCGCGACACGGCCTGGGCCCTCCACGTGCCCCGGGCGCTCAAGGAGAAGGTCCTCCTGGTCGAGCGCTGCGAGCGCGAGCTGTCGGCCGCGATCGGCCGGGCGCCGACCGTCGACGACCTCGTCCAGGCGACCGGCCTCAGCCCGGAGGGTGTCCTCGACGCGCTCGAAGCCCGCTCGGCCCATGACGCCGAGTCGATCGACGGGGGCGGCGACGACGACGAGCCGGGCGGCCGGGCGGCGAAGCTCGGCGTCGAGGACGAGCGCCTCGAGCGGGTCGACGTCCGGGCGACGCTCTCGAGCGCGATGGGCCGCCTCAGCGAGCGCGACCGCCTGATCATCCGGCTGCGCTTCGTCGACGGGCTGACCCAGACCCAGATCGCCGAACGGGTCGGCGTCTCGCAGATGCAGATCTCCCGCCTGCTGCGCAACGCCCTGCGCGACCTGCGCGAGATCGTCGAGGAGGTCTAGGAGGCGGCGCGGCGGCCGGGGGCGAGCCGCCCGCGGCCGTCCGTCAGCGGGCGTCGCGCAGACGCAGGGTGAGGATCTCGGCGTCGCCCAACGGGGCGACCTCGACCTCGTCGGCCAGCATCTCCACGAGCGGCTCGAGCCCGGCGACGGCCGAGTCTCCGACCAGGCGCGCCGCGTGCCCGGGCGCGAACGGCCCGAAGCGGAGCTCGAGCCGGCGCACGTCGACGGCGACGCCGAGCTGGAGCGCGCGGCCGGCGATAGCCCGGTCGGCGTGGGCGGTCAGGGCGTCCGCCACGAGCTGCACGTCGGACAGGCGGTCGATCGAGAACCGCGCCTTGGCCGCCAGGGCGTAGACCGGCCGGCTGAGGACGCGGCGGGCGAGCCCGACCGGGGCCACCTGGATCACCGCGGTGGCCCCAGCGGCCACCGCGCGCAGGACGGCGCGGTCGTCCACGCCGCCGTTGGCCGCGGCCGCCGGTCGCCGGGCGGCCGGGACGACGAACTGCATGCGCACCTCGGTGCCCGCACCGATCGCTCCGCGGAACTCGGTCCGGTCGGTCAATGCCTGGATCACCGACAGCCCGATCCCCTTGACCTGTTCGTCGGTCGCCGGCTTGGGCCGGATCCCGCCTCCCTGGTCGCGAACCACGACCTCGAGCCGCCCGTCGTCGATGAAGACCTCGACCTCGAGCGGGCCGTCGGCGCCGTCGTAGGCGTGGAGGACGACGTTGTTGGCCGCTTCGCTGACCACGGTCTTGATGTCGTCGAGCTGACCGTCCTCCAGCGTCACGGCCTCGGCGACCCCGGCGAGCAGCTCGCGGACGAGGGACACGTTCTCGGGCCGGTTGGCCAGCACGATGCGTACGTTGGGCACGGCGGGGATCATCGTCCCGTCCCCGGGCGATGCGGCCCGGCCGGGACCGGTGGCTGCGGGGAAGGGAGGTTCAACCGGGGGGCCGGGCGAGGATGCCAAGGCAGGCCCCTGACGGTTGCGCCCGACGGCTGCCTGATCGCCGTGCCGTGCATTTTAGTGTCCAGAGGCCTCCGTGCGGCGTTCGCCGTGGCGTCGGGTCGGCGCGAGCCGATCGTGCGGTGCCGCCCTTCCCATGCGCGACCGAGCTACCCGGCGCCCCACGTCGACAAACGGCGCGGCCGGCCGCGCCGCCACGCGGGATCTCAGCTGGCGCGGTCGGCGACGCCCTTGATCTTGTCGGCGACCTTGTCGGTCGTGTCCTTGATCGACGCCACGGCCTGATCGCCCTGGCCCTCGTGCTTGAGCTCGTCGTCGCCGGTGATCGCTCCGGCGGCCTCCTTGACGCGGCCCTTGGCCTCGTCCACGTGCTTGTCGGTCATCTGCTCGGCCCGCCTTCCGCTCGTGTCGTGCGCTTTCTACGCCTGCCCGGCGGCTACCCGTCGGCCCGTCGGGCCAAACGGAGGTCGTCGGCGGCCGACCCGCGCGCCCCGAGCCGGGTGGCTCGGGGACGCTCGGGGCCGGTCATGGGTCGCCGCTGAACTACAACGTCCCAGGACTTTGTGTCATGCCTGGGCGACTTGACACTCCCGACCACCGGGACGGTCCAGCGATCGCGAGACCGCTGCGGGGCCCGGGCGGCACCCTTCGTGCCCGGTCGAGTAGGCGACCCGCCGGCGCTGACAGGGTAGTGCACCGGGCGGGAAGGGCGTCCGGCGCGGCGGCTACGGTACCCGTGGGGCAGGTGATGAAAGCGGGGTTCAGATCACGGCGGGGAAGCGTTCGTCGGGCGGCCGCCCTACTCGTCCTCGCCTGGGCGCTGGCGGCGGCGGCCCCGGCCGCGTCCGCAGACAACCCGCTCAGCCTGATCGCCGCGCCCGGCGAGATCCGCTCCGGAGCCACCACCGCGATCGCCGGGACGCTCCGCTCCGCCGGCGGCGCCCCGCTCGGCGGCGCGCCGGTCGAGCTCCAGGTCGACCCGTATCCCTACCGCGGGTTCTTCGACGCCGCCCACGCGACGACCGCCGCCGACGGGACCTTTGGCTTTCCGCGCCTGGCTCCCGACCGCAACACGCGCTACCGCGTGCGCTGGGCCGGCGGGACCAGCCTCCCGGTCCGGGTCTACGTCGACGCCCCGGCCACGCTGCGCAGCTTCGACCGCGGGCCGGGCCGGACCATGCTGACCATGGTCTCCTACCACTCCGGCTACTTCCGCTGGATCGGGGTCGCGACCTACTGGTACGTGGCTCCGCTCGGCGGCCGGACCTTCCGCCTCGCGGCGATCACCCGTACCCGCGAGCTGCGGCCGGGGGTCACCTACGCCACCGCCACCGTCGATCCCCCGGCCCGGCGGTTCGTGTTCCGCGTCTGCTTCAACGGCTTCGGCGAGGCCGGCGCCGGGCCGCCGACCGCCCACGCCCGATGCTCGCCCGGCGACTTCACCCTCCGGCGATGACGGGCCGGCGCGCGCGGGCCGTGGCCGCCGCCGGCGTGGCCGCCCTGCTCTGGCCGGGAGCCGCCGCGGCGCTCGTCTACCAGGGGGAGGGGCACGGGACGCCGCGGCCGGCATTTCCGACCGCCGCGGGGATCGCCGCGGCCGCGCGCTTCCTCGACGGCCGGGCCGGCGAGACCGCGTTCGCCGTGGTCGACGACCTGGGGGCCGTGCGCGGCCTGCGCATCCATCGGCGCTTCAACTCGGCCAGCGTAGTCAAGGCGATGCTCCTCGTCGCCTACCTCCAGGGCCTGGCCGCCGCCCACCGCGGCCTCGACCCGGCGAGCCGCGGCCTCCTCTACCCGATGATCCACGTCTCCGACAACGGCGCCGCCTCGGCCATCTTCGGCGTCGTCGGCCAGGGCGGGCTCGCCCGCCTTGCCCGCCAGGTCGGCATGACCGACTTCGCCACCTCGCCGGCCTGGGGCTTCACCCAGATCTCGGCCGCCGACCAGGCGCGCTTCTTCTTCGTCCAGGACCGGCTGATCCCGCCGCAGTTCGACGGCTACGCCCGCGACCTGCTGTCCGGGATCTCGGGCGACCAGAGCTGGGGCGTCCCGGCCGTCGCCCGCCCGCGCTTCCGCGTGTTCTTCAAGGGCGGCTGGTTTCCGAGCATGGGGCTCGTCAACCAGAGCGCCCGCCTCGAGGGGCCACGGGCGACCTTCGCGATGTCGGTGCTGACCCGCGGCGGTCCCTCGATGGGCTACGGCGAGCAGACGATCGAGGGCGTCGCGGCCCGCGTCCTCGCCGGGGAGTAGCGCCCGGCCGGACGTTTTACGCGACGCTTACGCCTGTGCACCACTCTGGCCGCATGCGCTCACCCGAGCCGGTCCCCGCCGCCGCCGCCGGCCGGATGGCCCGCCGCGCCGCCGCGGCGCCTCCCCGCCGGGGCCGCAGGGCTCTGGCCCTGGCGCTGACGCTAGGCGCCATGCTTGCCGTCGCGGCGACCCCGGCGGCGGCCGCCGTCCCCTACCGCGTCATCGGCGGATCGCCAGTGGCCGCGATCGCGTCGTTCCCGTTCCAGGTCGCGCTCTACATCCAGGGCCCCGCCGGCCTGCTGAACCCGACCGGGTCGCTCTCCTTCTGCGGCGGGGTGATCATCGACCCGACGCAGGTCGTGACCGCGGCCCACTGCGTCACCAACGGGGCCAGCGGCCAGCCGGTGGCGCCGTCGTCGGTCACCGTCTTCTCCGGGAACGCGAGCCTGCCGCTGCTCGTCCCCGGCCAGCCGGTGGCCGCGGGGATCGCCGTCGACCCCCGCTACGACCCGAGCACCGCCGACTACGACATCGCCGTCGTCACCATGCCGGCGCCGCTCTACGGCGGGTCGCCGCGCGCCGACGGGTCGACCGGGGTCGCGCCGATCGCGCTGATCACGCCGGCGCTGGCCGACCAGTTCGCCAACCCCAATTTGACGCCGGCCGAGCCGGCGGTCATCAGCGGCTGGGGCGAGACCGGCCCGGTGGCGGTCGGGGCCCACGACAACAACGGCAACCTGCCCCAGCAGCTCCAGGCGGCGCAGACCCACCTGGTGCCCGACGCGACCTGCACGGCCGAGTACGCGGGTCTCGGCAGCATCGGCGTGCCGCCGATCACCGGGCGGATGCTCTGCGCCGGCGAGACGGCCGGCGGCATCGACGCCTGCGCCGGCGACAGCGGCGGGCCGCTCGTGGTCGACGTCGACTCGCCGGCGGCCCCGCCCGGCGACTATGTCCTCGCCGGCCTGATCGATTTCGGCGCCGGCTGCGCCCAGGCCGGCTATCCCGGCGTCTACGTCCGTCTGGCCACCCCCGACATCCTCGGCTTCATCGACCAGCAGGCGCAGGCGGCCGGCCAGCCGCTGCTCGCCCCGCCCGCGGCGATCGGCGCCGTCCCGCCCCGCCACGTGGTCGGGGCCACGGGTACGGCCAGTCTCGCGGCCGCCAGCGCCCGCGTCCGGGCCCGCGTCGTCCACGTGCCGGTCCACTGCGCCACCGCCCGCTGCACCGGCACGCTCAGCCTGCGCACCACCACCACCGTCGGCAGCGTCCACTTCTCGATCGCCGCCGGCGCCACCGTGCGCCTGTCGCTGCGCGTGACGCCGACCGGCCAGCGCCAGCTCGACCGCCATCAGCACCGACTGCATACCCGCGCGACCATCCGGACCACCGGGTCGCAGGTCCAGCATCAGGTGTTCACGATCACCGACTGACAGACGCGGCTCGTACGGTCCCGGCGGATACAGGCCGCCGGGACCGCAGCGAGCTGCGTGGGCGTCGAGGCTTGGGGGTGCGTCGACGCCCGGCTCGCCCAGGAAAGGAGGGAATATCCCGGGCGAAGGTGGGCGCGCCGTGCGGGCGCGAAAGTTGGAACGTCGAGATCAGCCGCCGTCAGCCCCCTTGTCGCATGTCTGATGACAAGAAGTGCGGCGGCGGCCGCCCGCCGGGCGGCCACGCCCTCTTCAGCTGCGCTTCCGGTCGCCGCGTCCGATCCATACGCCGCGACCGCACCTGTCAGGTTAGCGGGTCGCCCGGTCGTCGCGGAGAACCGCCGCCGCCCTCAGCCCCGGCGGCCGCGACCGAGGCCGGGCTCGCCGGCCGGCGCCGCCGGCTCGTCGTCGCCGGCCTCCTCGTCCTGCGCCTCGTCGCCGGGCGCCGCCCCGTCGCGCCGGCCGAGCACGTAGATCCAGGCCACGACCGCCACCGGCGGCACGAGGTAGATCAGGCTCTCCTGGATCGGGAGGCCGCCGATGTGGGCGAGAACTACGAGGATCTGAGGATCCAGACGGTCAGCCGCTCGCCGGCGAAGCCGACCTCGGCGAACGACCGCACGGCGTAGCTGCGCCCGGCGATGGTCGCGCAGCCGCTGGTCGGCAGGGCCGTGGTCCGGGCGGCCGCCAGGGAGCTCTTCGCCTCGCCGGCCGCCCCGCGGACGACCACCGCCGCGCCGGTGTACTTATGGACGAGGCGGATGAAGCCGATCACGTCCTGGATCGTCAGCTCGAGCGTTCCGACGACGGCCCCGTGGCGGTTGCGCAGCGCCGTCCGCGGACCTGCGACGTCGAACGGGTAGCGCTGGGTCCCGACGACGACGCGGCCGGCGCGAACGACGCGGATCGCCGTGATGTGCATGTGCCCGGCGAGTAGGCGCGACGCCTCCGCCGCGGCCGCCGCCGTGTCGCCGGCCCCCACGGCGTCGCCGAGGGCTCGGTCGGCGGCCGCCCGCGCCAGGGCCACATGCGCGGCCACGCCCGTCGCCTCGAGCGCGTAGCGGGCCTTGGCCGTCGCCACCGCCGCCCCGACGCTCCGCTGCGTCGCGGCCGCCGCGCAGCCGCCGGACGCAGCCGCGGTCGACGCCGACGGCGCCATCGAGGCCGCCGCGGCGAACGCCGCGCCGGCGGCGGCGAGGCTCCGAAGGGCGCGCGCTCGACTCATTCTCCGATCGTAGTGCGCCGGCCGGGCCGGCTGCCCCACCCGTAGTGCGCCGGCGGGCCGGCTGCCCCACCCGCCCGGGGCGGCCGGTGATCCAGGGCGGTGCGCCGGCGGGCCGGCTGCCCGACCCGCCCGGGGCGGCCGGTGATCCAGGACGGCCCGCCGGCCGTAGTGGTCCCGCGGTGGTGGCCGGACGGGCCGCCCAGCCGCGTTTCTGCTTGGGTAGGACCCGTTGTCAAGCCGTCGATCCGAAGCGGGGGAGATGCCGGTAGCCGACACACAAGAGGCGCAGGACTTGGCCGGTCACGGCGGCGTCCTCGTTGACCCCGGTGAGCGCCCCGACGCGCCCGGCACCCCCGGCCTCGATCTCGCCGGCGACTTCGACTTCGACGTCGACGGCTGGGACGACGAGGCTCACGAGCCCGACCGTCCGCCGGCGCGCCTGGCCCGCCGGTCGCCGGACGCCGCGTCGATGACCACCGACTGCCTGCAGCTCCTGCTGAAGGACATCGGCAAGCACCGGCTGCTGACGCCGCAGGAGGAGATCGACCTGGCCAAGCGCATCGAGCGCGGCGACCAGGAGGCCAAGCAGCGGATGGTGGCCGCCAACCTACGCCTCGTCGTCTCGATCGCCAAGAACTACCGCGATCAGGGCCTGCCGCTGCTCGACCTGATCCAGGAGGGCACGATCGGCCTCGTCCGCGCGGTCGAGAAGTTCGACCATCGCCGCGGCTTCCGCTTCTCGAGCTACGCGAGCTGGCTGATCAGCCAGGCGGTCTCGCGGGCCCTGGCCGACAAGTCGCGGATGATCCGGATGCCGGTCTACCTGGTCGAGAGGCTCCAGCGCATCCGCCGGGCCGAGCGCGAGCTCGAGGCGCGCAGCGGCCGGGAGGCCACGTCGACCGAGCTCGCCGCGGCGACCGGGCTGGACCGCGAGGCGATCGACACCATCCGCCGGGTCGCCCAGCCGCCGGTCTCGCTCGAGAAGCCGATCGACGGGGAGGAGGGGACCGAGCTCGGCCACGTCATCGCCGACCACCTCGCCGCCTGCCCGTATCAGCGCGCCGCCCAGGCGCTGACCCGCAAGGCGCTCTGGGACGTCCTCAAGCGCCTGCCCGACCGGGAGCGGCGGGTACTCGTGCTTCGCTACGGGCTGTGCGGCGAGCAGCCCCGCACGCTCGAGGAGGTCGGACGGAGCTTCAATCTCACGCGCGAGCGGATCCGCCAGATCGAGGCCGAGACGATCAAGAAGCTCCAAGGCCTCGAGGAGGCCCAGCACCTGCGCACGGCGGTCTGACGCTCAGGCGCCGTCCCCGCCGGCGGCGGCGGCCGGGGCGGCCAGCGCGCCGGCCGCGCCCACACCGCCGCTCAGGCGCCGTCCCCGACGGCGGCGGCGGCCGGGGCGGCCATCGCGCGGGCCGCGCGCACGGCCGCGCTCAACGTGGCCACGTCGTAGACCCCGTGGTGGCGGCGGCCGTTGACGAAGAATGACGGCGTCCCCGAGACCCCGCTGGCGTCGGCGCCGGCGATGTCGGCGTTGACCCGCGCGGCATGGCGGCGGCGGCGCAGGTCGTCGACGAAGCGGTCGACGTCGAGGCCGAGCTGCCCGGCGTAGGCGCGCAGGTCGCGCGGCGTCAGCTCGCTCTGATGGGCGAAGAGGAGGTCGTGCATCTCCCAGAAGGCCCCCTGGGCGTGGGCGGCCTCGGTCGCCTCGGCGGCCATCTGGGCGTGGGGATGGACGTCGGCCAGCGGCAGGTGGCGGAACACGTAGCGCAGGTCGTCGCCGTTCTCGGCCATCAGCTCCCGGATCGTCGGCTCGGCCCGGCCGCAGAACGGGCACTCGAAGTTCGCGTACTCGACCAGCGTGACCGGCGCGTCGTCGCGGCCGCGGATGTGGTCGCGCGCGGGATCGACGTCGTCGGCCAGGTCGATCAGCTGGGCGGCGGTGCGGCCGAGCT
This sequence comes from uncultured Solirubrobacterales bacterium, assembly GCA_963795745.1. Classification (GTDB taxonomy): domain Bacteria; phylum Actinomycetota; class Thermoleophilia; order Solirubrobacterales; family Solirubrobacteraceae; genus Palsa-513. The sequence goes on along the minus strand of CAWCIT010000013.1, from coordinate 33,611 downwards.
GGCGCGCCCGCACGGCGGCCGGCATGCGGGCGATGAAGCGGACGATCCCCGCGGCGAGGAGCGGCGAGATGACGGCGGTGGCGAGCACGCCGAGCTTGGCCTGATCGAGCTGCCCGCCCCCCGGGGCGAAGGCCAGCCCGGCGATCAGGAGCGACACCGTGAAGCCGATCCCGGCGGCCGCGCCCACGCCGAGGAGGCCCGGCCACGTGACGGCGAGGCGGGCGCCGCCGAGGGCCGGCCGCGTGGCCAGCCACGCGAAGCCGACGATCCCGAGCGGCTTGCCGACGACGTAGGCCAGGACGATCCCCAGGGTCACCGGCGAGGTGAGCGCCGCCCGCAGGAGCCCGCCGTCGATGTGGATGCCGGCGTTGGCCAGGGCGAACACCGGCACGACGACGAAGCTCGTCCACGGATGCAGGCGGTACTGGAGGCGCTCGTTGGCGGAGATCGCCCCGGTCAGGCTGCGCTGGGCCTCGTAGGCCAGCTCCGGCGTCGGCTGCTCACGGAACTGCCGCGCCTGGGCCGTCGCCCGCTCGAGGTCGTCCCGCGCCGGCGGGTAGGCGCTCGTCACCAGGCCGATCGCCAGGCCGACGATGATCGGGTCGATCCCCGACTCGAACATGGCGACCCAGATGCCCAGCCCGAGCAGCCAGGCGCCGCCGGTGCGCCAGCGCCCGGCGACGTAGCGCAGGGCGGCCAACCCGCCGAACAGCGCGACGGCGACCGCGAGGGCGACCGGCGACACCCGGTGGGTGTAGGCGAGCGCGATCACCAGCAGGGCGACGAGGTCGTCGACGACGACCAGGGTGAGCAGGAAGACCCGCAGCCGCGTCGTTCCCGACGGTGCGACGAGGGCGAGCACGCCGAGGGCGAGGGCGGTGTCGGTCGACATCACCGCCCCCCAGCCCGCCCCGCCGCCGCCACCGGCGTTCAGCGCCAGGTAGAGGCCGACCGCCCCGGCCATGCCGCCGACGGCGGCGATCACCGGGATGGCGATGCGCTGACGCTCGCGCAGCTCGCCGAGGTCGACCTCGCGCTTGGCCTCGAGGCCGACGACCAGGAAGAACAGGGTCATCAGTCCCTCGTTGACCCAGTGGCGCAGGTCGGCCGACAGGGCGTGGTCGCCGAGGCTGATCGCGAGCCTGGTCCGCCAGACCGACTCGTAGGAGTCCGGCCACGGCGAGTTGGCCCAGAGCAGGGCGACGACCACGGCCCCGACGAGCATCGCCGCACCGCCCGACTCCGTGCGCAGGAAGTCGCGGACCGGGGCGCCGACGTTGCGCGCCCAGGCGGTCCGGCCCGGCGCAGCGGCGGTCGCGGCCTCCATCGGGCTCAGTATCGCGACCGGGCCGTCGGGTGGCCTGTCTGACTAGACTCCCGGCCGGCATGAGCGAGATCGTCAACCCTGCTCTCTACCGCGCCGGCCAGGGCGAGCCGCTGCTGCTGCTCCACGGCTTCAAGGGCACCTGGCACCAGTGGCAGCCGATCCTCGACGCCCTGACCGCCGACTACGAGGTGATCGCCCCGACCCTTCCGGGCCATCACGGCGGCCCCGCGTTCGAGAAGACGGGGGCGCTCCAGCTCGCCGACGCCGGCGACGCCGTCGAGGCGCAGCTCGACGACCTCGGCGTCGAGACCGCCCACATGGTCGGCAACTCGATGGGCGGCGGCCTCGCCCTCGAGCTGGCCAAGCGCGGCCGCGCCCGGAGCGTCGTCGCCCTCGCCCCGTCGGGCGGCTGGCGGCCGGAGAGCCGCGAGAGCAAGCGGCTGGCCCGCTTCTTCGTGCGCCAGCGCCGGCTCGTCCGGGCCGGCCGGGCGGCGCTGCCGATGGTGATGAGCCAGTCGGGCTCCCGCCGCCTGGCCATGCGCGACGTGATGTGGCGCGGCGAGCGGATGACGCCGCGCGCGGCCATGGAGATGGTCACGTTCTCGACCCGGTGCGCGATCGAGGGCCGGGTGATCGAGGCCCTCTTCGCCGAGCGCGCGGCGATCGACGGCCTCGACGCCGTCCACGTCCCCGTGCTGATCGCCTGGCCCGAGCACGACCGCATCCTGCCCATGAAGCGCCACGCCGACCGTTTTCGCACTGAGATCGCCGGGGCCGAGTTCGTCGTCCTCAGGGACACCGGCCACGTCCCCATGTGGGACGAGCCGCAGCTGGTGATCAGCACGATCCGCGACTTCGTCAGCCGCCACACCGCGCAGACGCCGGCCGCCGGCTGACGGACCCTCCGCCCCAGGTCAGGACTTCGGCGCGGCCAGCTCGATCGCGATCAGGTCGCCGCCCTCGTGGTCGACCTGAAGCGTGGTGTGGGCCAGGGCGAACCGGGCGTGGAGCATCGCCTCCATGTCGCGGCGGATCGCGTGGCAGTTGGCCTCCTCGCCGACCAGGACGTGGGCCGAGAGCGCCGGGAAGCCGCTGGTGATCTCCCAGACGTGGAGGTCGTGGACCTCGCGGACGCCCGCCTGACCGACCAGGGCCCGGCCGATCTCGTCGGGGTCGAGGTGGGCCGGCGCCGCCTCGAGGAACACCCGCCCCGACGCCTTGACCAGGCCGTAGCCCGACCGGACCATCAGCCCGGCGACGAGCAGCGAGACGATCGGGTCGGCCCGCTGGAAGCCGGTGGTCAGGATCACCCCGGCGGCGATCGCCGTCCCGGCGAAGGCGTAGAGGTCGGTCAGGAGGTGCTGGAAGCTCCCCTCCACGTTCAGGCTCTGCCGGTTGGCCCGGGCCAGCGACCAGGTCGCCGCCAGGTTGACGGCGACGCCGACGAGGGCCACGGCCAGGACGAGACCCGCCCGGACCGCCGGCGGGTCGACCAGCCGGCGCGCCGCCTCATAGGCGATGAAGGCGGCGAGGATCAGCAGCGCGACGCCGTTGGCCTGGGCCGAGAGGATCTCCGCCCGGCGAAAGCCGTAGGTCATCGCCCCGGCCGCCGGGCGCAGCGCGATCCGGGCGGCGGCCAGCGAGAGCCCGATGGCCGCGGCGTCGGTCAGCATGTGCCCGGCGTCGGACAGGAGGGCCAGCGAATGGGCCAGGGCGCCGCACACGACCTCGACGACCATGAAGCCGACGATCAGGCCGAGGGCGATGGTCAGCTGACGGGTGTCGCAGTCGGCCGCCACGCCGTGCGCGTGCCCCGCATGGTGGCGGCCGTCCTCGTGGCGGTGGGGTGGAGCGGTGTCGGGTGGCCGGTGGGCACCCGCCCATGCTAGCCCGGCCCGGCGGCGCGGCCGGCGATCGGACGACTACTTGCCCAGGCCGGCGATCAGGTTGACCGTGGTGGCGATGATCAGCGCGCCGAAGGCGTAGGAGAGGAGTCCGTGGCGCAGGGCGGTCCGTCGGATCTCCTTGGACTTCAGGTCGGTGTCCGAGACCTGGAAGGTCATGCCGATCGTCCAGGCCAGGTAGGCGAAGTCCGAGTAGGCGGGTGGGTCGTCCTCGTTGTAGTCGATGCCGCCCGGCTCGCCGTCGTAGTAGAGGTCGGCGTAGCGGAGGCTGAACACCGTGTGGACGACACCCCAGGCGAGCACGACGCTGAGCACGCCGCTGCCGACCAGGAGCCCCTTCTCCAGGCCGTGGCTCGTGCCCGAGCGGACGAGGACGAGGCCGAGGGCGAGCACGCTGATCCCGGCGGCGCTGAGCACGACGAGCGACGTAGCCCGCCGGCTCGGGTCCTCGCGCCGGGCGTGACGGGCCGTCTCCGCGGCGTCGAAGGGCCAGATCGTCAGCCACATCCAGACGAGGTAGACGAGCGCCGCGGCGATCCAGGCGGCGAGACCGATCAGCCACCAGGGGCCGATCACGGCGACGACGACGGCGGCGGCGGCGCCGACCGCGGCCGACACGCCCAGGCGCGTGGCCGCCGACGGTCCGACGCCGGTCGGGGGGGCGCGCGGCGGCGCGACGGTGGCGCTCATCGCCCTGCCTGGTGCCCGGCCCGCGGTGGGCTCAAACCGGTACTCAGGACAGGAGGTCGGACGCGGGCGCCCGCCGCGCCGCCCGGCCGCGCCGGCCGGTCGAGCTCCCGGCCAGCTGGTCGTAGTGCTCGAGCGCCTGGCCCGACCCGATCACGACGCAGGTCAGCGGCGACTCGGTGACCCGGGTGGGCATCCCGGTCTCCGCCTCGACCAGGCCGGCCAGGCCGCGCAGCAGGGTGCCGCCGCCGGCGAGGAGGATGCCCTCCCGGGAGATGTCGCCCGCCAGCTCGGGCGGCGTCTCCTCGAGCGTCTCGGTGATCCCGAGCATGATGTCGCGCAGCGGCGCCTGGATCGCCTCGCGCACCTCGCCGCTGCGCAGCAGGACCTCGCTCGGCAGGCCGCTGATCAGGTGGCGTCCGCGCACGGCGATCGTCTCCTCGCCGGGCAGGGCGACGGCGGCGCCGATCGCGAGCTTGACCGCCTCGGCCGTGCGGGATCCGATCGCCAGCTGGTGGACGTCGCGCATGTACTTGCCGAGGGCCTCGTCCATCTCGTAGCCGCCGACCCGGATCGACCGCGACAGGACGATCCCGCCGAGCGAGATCACCGCCATCTCGCTCGTGCCGCCGCCCACGTCGACGATCATCCGGCCGACCGGCTCCTCGATGGCGAGGCCGGCGCCGATGGCGGCGGCGATCGGCTCCTCGATCAGCTGGACCTGGCGGGCGCCGGCGGCCAGGGACGCCTGCTCGACCGCCCGCTGCTCGACCTCGGTCACCCCGGACGGGGCGCAGACGATCACTCGCGGATGGGCCCAGCGGCGGTCGAGCACGCGGCCGATGAAGTAGCGGAGCATCTCCTCGGTCACCTCGAAGTCGGCGATCACCCCGTGGCGGAGGGGACGGACGGCGGAGATCGTCGCCGGCGTGCGCCCGAGCATGCGCTCGGCCTCCGCGCCGACGGCGTGGACCTGGCCGCTGTTGGCGTCGATCGCCACCACCGACGGCTCGGAGACGACGATCCCCTCGCCGCCGACGTAGACCAGGGTGTTGGCCGTACCGAGGTCGATCGCCATGTCGTGCACGCCCAGGGTCGGCCCGAACCGCCGCCGGGAGGTGGTGCCGCGCGGACGATCTCGGCTGAAGCGCACGCCAACAGCGTGTCAGACTCCCCGGGCGACGACCCCGCCGCGGCCGGACGCGTAGCATGCGCCGGCCATCCCGCCGCCCGAGGAGAGACCGTCTTGAGCACCGCCAGCAACCGCAGGTTCGGACTCGCGCTGGCGGCCGCGGCGCTCGTCCTCGGCGGCTGCGGCGGCGGCGGCGGCGCGGCCACCAAGGCCGGCCCCGCCCCGGGGGCGCCGGCATCGGCATCGGCGCCGGCGCCGACGCCGGCGAAGGCCGCGTACATCGCCCAGGCCGACGCCGTCTGTCAATCGACGCGCGCTTCGCTGGCCCAGCTCCACACGCAGGCGTTGGCCCTGTTCGCGCTCGGCGACACGCCCAAGGCCTACAGCGCGGCGGCGACCCTGTTCCGCCGGGTCCAGTCCCTCGAGCAGGGCGAGCTGACCCGCCTCCAGGCGCTGCGGCCGCCCGCCGCCGACGTCACGCCGGCGACGGGCTACCTCCAGGCCGGAACCGCCGCCGTCGCCCTGCTCGGCCGCGTCGCCGACGCGTTCGCCCGGCACGACAAGCCCACCCTGACCGCCCTCGTCCACCAGGGGGCCCGGATGGCGGCCACGACCAAGGGGCTGGCCCAGGGCTACGGCTTCAAGGTCTGCGGCCACAGCCAGGCGGGCGACGGCCTCAACTAGTGCGCTGGCTGGTGGTCGGCTAGCGCCAGCGGAGCAGGAGCAGGAGGATGCCGCCGACGACGGCGACCATCAGGTCGACGCCGACGAGGAGGAGATTTTGGCCGGTGGCCAGGCCGACGACGATCCCCAGGCAGCCGACGAAGATGATCGTCGGGGCGAGCACGCCGAGCACGGCCCAGATCCGCCGCTCCCAGCGGCCGAAACCGTCGTCTGGCATCAGGTCAACCCCCTGCGTCGGTGTCGGGCTTCGATCCGCCGCCAGTCTGCCACGCCTCGGCCTTTATCTGGCCTTTGGAACTTATTAGCTGGCGTTGAATCTCGGCGCGCATACTCAGGGAGCGACAAATACCTCGCAACCGCATCTCCTCCCAGAAATGCACCGCTGACGCCCCGCTCCCCCCGGGGCGTCAGCTATTTAAGCACCTGGCCGCGTGCCCGATCGGTCCTGAGCGGGCTGTCCCCACGGTGTCCCGCCGGGTGTGCTCCAAGAAGATCCGCTCCGCGTGGCCGGGCAGCCACTCGACCCCGCAGCCGAGCCGTCCTTGCCCGCCGGCGGCGTCGTGCCGGCGGCCGGGCACTTGTCGGTCGCCGTCGAGCCCGATGACCCTGGGCCCGGGCCGCCCGCCGGCGACGCGCCGGGCTGGTGATGGGCGTACCACCAGGCCAGGAGGACGGCCACGGGCGAGGCCGTCGCCGCGCTCGCCGCCGCCGGCGTGCTCGCGGTCGGGTTGGGCGCCGAGGGCGTGCTCGCCGCCGGGCTGGGCGCCGGCGCCGCGGCCGCCGCCGGATTCGGCACCGCCGCCGCGCCGGGAGCGACCGTCTTGCCGATGGCGTCCGGGCGCACGAGCCGGACCCGGTGGCTCGAGTGGCGGGCGGCCGGGGCCGCGGGGGCGGGGCCGATCGTGGTGCGCGGCCCGGCCGACCCGGTCGGATGGTGAGCGGTGACCCGTAGGTTCAGGGCGGCCGTCTGGTAGATCGACGGGCGCGCGTGGTGGACGTGCCGCTGGTGATGGGGCGCCGGCGCCGGGGTCACCAGGGCGTGGCGGATCGGCCCGACGCCGGCGGCGACGCCGCCGACGGTCACGGCGACCGCGCCGAGCTTGAGCGCCGGGCCGGCCAGGCTGCCGCCGATGCCGGTGCCGGTCCCGGCCACCGCCTTGCCGGCCACCATCGAGTGTCCGGCCTGCGCCGCCCAGCGGACGAGCTGCGGCGGCGTGAGGATGCTGGCCGCCGCGAGCAGGGAGACCCGAGCCCGGTGGACGAGCTGGCGGGCCGCCGTGTCGGTGATGCCGAGCTCGAGGCCGACCTCGGCGTGGGAGCGGCCGCCGACGGCGACGGCGAGGAGCGCCTCCCGCTGGCGCTCGGGGAGCTCGGCGATGCCGCGCAGGGCCCGGCGGACCGCTTCGCGCCGTTCGAGCTCGTGCTCGGGGCCGGGCGTGACGAGGAGGGCGTCGTGCAGCTCGTCGTAGTCGTAGCCGCGCGAGGCGACGGCGATCGCCGCGTTGCGGGCGATCCGGTGCAGCCAGGCCCGCAGCTCCCGGACCTCGGTCCCACCGGAGAGGGCCTTCCACGCCTGGAGGTGGGTCTGCTGGAGGGCGTCCTCGACCGAGCCGCCCGGCATGAGCCGACGCAGCGAACGGGTCAGCTCCGCGCGGTAGCGCTCGGCGATCGCCTCGAACGCCCGCTGGTGGCCGCCGCGGGCGAGCGCGACCAGCCGCTCGTCGGACTGCGTCCGGAGGATCGCACTGCCGATCACGCTGGCCATACCCGTCCCTCCCGTCTCGAACAGCGTCCCACCGCTGGGGGGCCTATCGGCAGATCGGCGCTCCGACTTGAGCGCCGCCGCGACCGGGCGGCGGAGAGGGGCCGTCGGGCGTGCATCCTGGCCCGCGTTCCCACTCCGCCGCCGCTCGCGCCGCGCTCAGGCCGCCCGGTGGGCCCGGGTGGCCGCCTTGTGCTTGCGCTTGTGGTGGTGGCTCGACTTCTTGACCTGGGCGGCGACCTTGGTCTCGACCGTGGCCAGGAGGTTGCCGCTCGCCGCGCCGGCGGTGAGGCCGGCGGTGCTCGGCGCGCCGGGGGCGGCTCCGGTCCCCGGGGTCGTCGCCGCGGTCAGATGGCCGAGGACCTTCGTGATCATGTCGGCCTCGGCCTGGGTGAGGTCACCGTTCTGGACCTCGGCCGCCAGCACGGGTGCGGCGATCGTCGCCAGCTGACCGAGGACGGCGGCGAAGACCTTGCGCAGGACGGCGATCTCGCCGGCCGACGGCTTGGTCCGGGTCATCGGCGACCCGCCGGCGCCGGGCGTCGGCGTCATGTGCTGGCCCGCCAGCCAACTCGTCAGCTGGGTGGCCTCGGCCGGGGTGATCGTCCCGTCGGTCACCGCCTGGCTGATGATCGGCGCGGCGATGGTCGGCACCTGGGCGCGAACGGCTCCGAAGATGGCGAAGACCGCCTTGAACAGCCCGAAGCCGGGGAGGCCGGTCGCGCCGCCGACCCCGGTCGGCGCCGTCTGCGTGCTCGGAGGCGACCCGAGCAGGCCGGTGAAGGGTCCCTGGGCGGAGGCGGTCGCTCCCGCCGTGCCCCCGAGGAGCAGCGCCGTCGTGGCGAGCACCGTCGCCGCCAGCCGGCCGCGGTTGGTGGTGATTGCTTTCATGCCTGTCGACCCATCCTTTGCGTCGTGGGGTTGAGTCCGTCATGGGGGAAGAGCGAATCGCACGGCAAACGTGACGGTCGACGTGCGAGATCCTCGACATCACGAGATGGCAACACCTGCGGCGGTCCGGTCGGCGAGGGTTCTCGCCGTGCCCGCGACTCCTTCGCCGCGCCGACCGATCCGCGCGGCGCCCCGGCTCCTGGCCCTTGCCGTCGGCCTGCCCTTCGTCGCCATCGCCGTCGCCCGGGCCGACACGACGATCGTCGGCAGCGCGTCGCAGTCGAGCTCGCAGGCGAGCACGCTGAACCAGAGCGGACTCAACCACGTCACGCCGCTGCCGGTGATCGGCCAGAACCACAGCAAGGGGATACAGACGGCGGTGACCGGGATCGTCAACAGCCAGGCTATCCCCCTCGGCGCGAACGGGGCGATCATCGGGACGGCGGACCAGGGCAGCGGCCAGGGTGCGGACACGATGCAGCTGAACGTCGGCAGCAAGACGCAGTCCGATGGCGCCACGGCCATCCTCCTGAACGCCCAGCTGGTCGGTGGCGGCGGGATCATCCTCGGCTCGACCGGCCAGTCCAACCGCCAGGGCGACAACATCAGCCAGACCTCGCGCGGCAGCAAGGTGGCGGCCAACACCGCCGCCTCGATCCTCGCCAACCGCCAGATCGTCGGCGACGAGGACGGGGTGATCATCGGCTCGACCGGCCAGCCAACACCCAGGCCGACAACGTCGCCCAGGCGATCACCCAGAAGGCGAGCAACCCGACCGTGGGCAACTCGACGCTGACGGCGTCGAACTCCGCCGTCTCACTCCTGACCAACGGGCAGGGCGTCGCGGCCGGGACGATCGTCGGCTCGACCGACCAGCACAACCAGCAGGGGCACAGCGACACACAGAGCGCCCAGCAGACCTCGGCGCCGGTGATCACCGGCAGCTACGTTCCGGTGCTCAGCAACACCAGCGTCGTCGCCGCGGCGAACTGCCAGACGGTCAGCGACGGCTCGGCCAGCTGCATCCTGCTGCCGTAGCCGCGGAGGGCGCCTGGCCCGGCTAGCGCTAGCCCGGCGTGCCCTCGGCGTCCGCGGGGCCGCCGGCCGTCACGGCGGCGAGCTGCGCCCGGCTGGTGAGGCCGAGCTTGCCCATCAGGCTGGCGATGCCCGCGATCCCGCCGTCCAGCGGGATGGAGAGCTCGGCGGCGATCCGCACGGTCGTCAGTCCGGCGCACATGAGGCCGGCGAGCTCCCACTCGTCGGCGGTGACCGGCGCACGCGGCTGATAGTCGAAGCAGGTGTCCATGGCAGGCCCTCCCGGGGTTGGTGTGCCGTCGGCTGGTTTGTCTCGGTCACGTGGGCTCACGAGACTCATCGGCCGGCGACCGGGCTCACATGAGGTGATGCTCCGTGACGGGCCGCCGGGTGGCGGCTCATCGGCTCGGAGAACCACCTGCGGTAGAGTCGGCCGATAGCCGACCGGGCGCGACGCAGCGGAGGGCACGGGTGGGCGCGCGGGGCGACCGTCGCCGCGGTGCTCGCGGCGGCGGCGGCGGCGGGGGCGGCGGGGGCGGCGGCCCTGGCGGGCGGGCGGACGGGCGTTGCCGCTTCAGGCGGACGAGCGCCCGGGCGCCTGACCTGCCGGCTCCTCCCGGCGAGCAACGCGATCAACCGCGACATCTCCCGGGCGCCGGTCGATCCCGAGTCGGCCCGCTACATCGCGAGCATCGGCCTGAGCGGCCACCTGCATCCGGACTGGGGGAGCGAGGCGAGCTACGGCATTCCCTACGCGGTGGTGGGCCGCCACCAGCGGAAGGTCCCGGTTCACTTCACCGCCTACGGCGACCAGTCCGATCCGGGGCCGTACCCGATCCCGCCGGCGGCGCGGATCGAGGGCGCCGGACAAGCCGGCGACCGGCACGTGCTGGTCGTCCAGAACGGGACGTGCAAGCTGTACGAGCTGTACGGGGCGAGTCGAGCCGGGAGCGGGTGGGATGCGGCGTCGGGGGCCGTGTTCAACCTGCGCAGCAACCGGCTGCGCCCCGACGGCTGGACGTCGGCCGACGCCGCCGGACTGCCGATCCTGCCGCTCCTCGTCCGCTATGACGAGGTGAAGGCCGGCCGCATCGACCACGCGCTGCGCCTCACGGTCGCGCACACGCAGCGGGGCTACATCCACCCGGCGACCCACTTCGCCTCGACCGACAGCGACCCGGCGCTGCCGCCGATGGGCCTGCGCCTGCGACTGGCGGCCGGCTATGACATCTCGTCCTTCCGGGGCGCGGCGCGCGTGGTCCTGGTGGCGCTCAAGCGCTACGGCATGATCGTGGCCGACAACGGCTCGAACTGGTACATCACCGGGGCCAGCGACCGGCGGTGGAACGACGGCGACCTCGCCCAGCTCAAACGGGTCCCGGGCTCGGCCTTCGAGGTCGTCGCCGGCGGACCGATCCGCCACGGCGGCTGACCACGGTGTAGCGTGCAGGCATGTCCGCGGGATGGCCGGCGCTTCGGTATGAGGACTGGAGCGCGACGTGCGACACGCTCCACGCTCACACGCAGGTCCTCGGGAAGCTCGCCGTCGTCCTGGCCCCGCCGGAGCCGCAGTTGCAGCACGCGGCGCTGCGCCTGACCGCCCGGGGCTGGGAGACGGCGCCGCTGCCGGCGCCCGACGGGTCGGGCGCGCTGGTCGTCGCCCTCGACCTCCACCGGCATGAGGCGGTGGCCGAGCACAGCGACGGGCGCTCGGCGCGGGTCGCCCTGGCGCCGGACCGGGCGGTCGGGGCGGTCACCGGCGAGCTGCTCGCCGCGGTCGGCGAGCTCGGCGGGCCGGTGGCGATCGATCCGCGACCGCAGGAGGTGGGGTGGAGCGTCGGGCTCGACGAAGACGGCGAGCACGCGACCTACGATCGCGACGCGGTCGTCTCCTACCTCGCGGCGGCGACGCAGGCGGCGCTCGTCCTGGCCGCCTTCCGGGCGCCCTACCGGGGGCGATCGACGCCGGTCAACGCCTGGTGGGGGTCGTTCGACCTCGCGGTCAATCTCTTCTCCGGGCAGCCGGCGGATCCGCCGGCGGACGACTTCATCATGCGCAACGCGATGGACGCGCAGGAGGTGGCCGTCGGCTGGTGGCCGGGCGACGCACGTTACGGCCGGGCTGCCTTCTACGCCTACGCCCATCCGGCGCCCGACGGGTTCGACCGGGCGACGCTGTCGCCGGCGGCCGCGCGCTGGGAGCCGAGCCTCGGCGAGTACGTGCTCGACTGGGAGGACATCCGGACCGGCGAGGATCCGCGGTCGCAGGCGCTGACCTTCGCCCGGTCGGCGTTCCGCCACGCGTGCGCCGTCTGCAAGTGGGACGAGGCGCTGGCCGCCACGGCCGAGGGTCGGCCGCCGCCGCTGCGCTGAGCACGACTCAAGGGTCAGCCCGTTTCCACCGATGGGAGGGAATGGCCGTGAAGCTCCTGCCGATGATCGTCGGGCTCGCGCTGATCGCGCCGTCGGCGACGGCGGCGGCGAACACCAGCCACGCCGGCTGGCCGCCGCTCACGGGCATGCTCCTGATCAACAAGCTCGATCAGGCTCGGCCCCTCGACGGCCGACCGGCGAGCGATCCGTTCGACGGGACCGACTGGAGCAACCGCTGCCCGCGGGGCAAGCTGCGCTCCCACTGCGTGCCGGGCGGTGTCCACGTGGCCCGCGGCCACGGCGGGGTCACCTGCCAGGCGCTGGCGGCGGCCGAGCAGCGGCTGGCCGGGCGGCTCGGTCGCCCGGCGCCGGCGTCGGCGTGCACCCAGACCCTCCACAGCGCGGCGCTCGTCCCGGCCGGGATCGGCCACAACGAGCTCCTCGGCGGGCACGGGTCGGACACGATCCACGCCGGCCCGGCCGGCGACGTGATCTGGGGCGACTACAAGCCGAGCGGCCAGCCGACGCGCCAGATCGATCACCTCGACGGCGGCCCGGGCAACGACTTCATCTACGCCAGCCACGGAACGAATGTGATCCGAACGGGTGGCGGCCGCGATGTCGTCCACGCTCACTTCGGGCGCGGCGAGATCCACTGCGACTCGTCCACGGTGACCGTCTTCCTCAGCCACGCCGACCGGCCGCTCTACCGCCTCTTCGGCTGCCGGCACATCAGCTACAAGTCGCTCGGCTACTGAGTCGGAGCTCACTGCACGGCGGCGGCCGCGGGGGGCACGCGGCCGCCGGCGGTGGTCAGGTGGTGGTGGCGAAGTCCTGGGTGTAGGTGGCGCCGGGTCCGTCGCCGTCGAGCGCGGGCGTGGCGGGCGCGACGCCGATGCCGGTGTCCCGGTAGGTCGGGCTGAGGATGTTGGCGCGGAAGTCGGGCGCACCCATCCAGAGCGCCACGGTGGCGGCGGGCGTCGCCTGATCGCCGACGGCGGCGGTGATGTTCTCGGCGATGTCGTAGCCGGCGTGGGGGAGGATGTAGCCGCTGGCGCGCAGGCGCTCGAGGGGCCCGGCGCCCGACGGGCTCAGGTGACCGAGGTAGTCCTGGGCGACCATGTCCAGCGAGTGGCGGGCGGCGGCGGCGGTGAGGGCGGCGTCAGCCTGGAGGGGCGCGAGGCGCGCGGCGGCCCGCTGCTGGTCGACGAGGCAGAGCGTGGCGGCGCCGACCCGTGCGAGGTTGGCCGGCGTGGGAACGAGCCAGGCGTCCGGGCAGACGCCGCCCACGGTGACGGCCGGCTTCGGCGCCCGGGGCTTGCGATGGTGGCGCTTCGGGTGCGCCGGCGGCCGGGTGCCCAGCGACGCGCCCGAGGCCGGCCCGGCCAGGGCGAGGCAGACGGCGAGCGTTCCGGTGGCGAGGCGGACGGGCAGCGCGTGAGGGGGCACAGTGGCGGCGGTCTCCTTGGCTGGGCGTCGGTCGCACCGTAGGCTGTGCTGCTCGGGTCGCTCGGACGGACACGGGGCGCTTCTGCGGTGTGAGAGTCCTATCGGCCGGGTCTGACATCGGCATGAGTCCGTCGGGGGAAGCGGGGTCGGGGGGCGCCATGGGGCGCCGGTCGGCGGGCGGCCGGCGGCATGGCCGGGAACGACGTGGCCGCCGAGGCCGTAGAGAAGCGGCTGGTAGGCCGTGCTCGGCAGCGAGTTCGCGTGAGGAACTCCCAGCGGCGCCGGAGCTCGCCGGTGGGGGCGCTCGTGCCGACGCTCTAGAGTCTCGACGGCCTCAGCGGACCGGCGCGCGCCCCGGTACGCATCGGCAAGGTCCTTGCGGGTGCGAAGCGTGTCGCCATTGTCGCTGCCGAGGAGGCGCTCGCGGTCAACGAGGAGCCTTTCGAGAACCAAGGAGCGTCGCTATCCAATGCGCATCTTGACGAAGCTCGTCTGAGGCAATCGCACCTGGAGCACGCACTTCTCGGTGCTTGCCTTGTCAGGGCCGATCTCACGAATGCGAGCCTCGCCGGAGCCGACCTCACCGACGCGAACCTTACTGGAGCGGATCTCACGGACGCCAGCCTTCGGGGCACCATTCTGGAAGGAGCCATCGGTTCCGCCAGTACGGTCTGGCCAGAGGGCTTTGAAGTAGCGTCGACAAGCGCCACGCGCTCAGACAACGACCGCGGTGTACCCGGCGGATAACAGGTGGCAGCGTTGAGAGGGTTGACGGAAGGACGCGAGTTCGCCAGGGCGTTGCAAGTACCCCGAGAGAGCGGGAGAAGCACGCGCGACCTCGGCGATGCCTACCGCGCTGGCGGGTAACTGGGTTGAGGCCGCGCTCATCTCAAGCGCCGGGTCCTTCGAGCGAGATCGTGCACCCGTGGGTGCGGACGCTTCGAGCTGGTCGCGAGCCCGGCGCACCCACCGGACGGCCAGTGCGCGGGTCGCGCCCGGTCGCCGGCGATAATGCCGGGGTGGGCTTCTACAAGGATCAGGTCGTTCCTCGCCTCACCGACCTCGTCATGAGTCGCGGCGACCTCACGCCGATCCGTGCCCGGGTTGCGGCTTCGCTGGAGGGCGACGTGCTGGAGGTCGGATTCGGATCCGGGCTGAACGTCCCGCACTACCCAGCCGCGGTTGTGCGGGTCTGCGCGGTCGACCCGGCGACGATCGGGCGCAAGCTCGCAGCGAAGCGGGTCGCGGCGAGCAGCGTGCGCGTGGAGTACGTCGGCCGTGACGGGCAGGTCCTGCCGCTGAAGTCGGCCAGTATCGACCATGTCCTGGTGACTTGGACGCTATGCAGCATTCCCGACGTCGATCGGGCGCTCAGCGAGATTCGGCGGGTGTTGCGTCCGGGAGGCCGCCTTCATTTCGCGGAGCACGGTCGGTCGCCGGACCGGGAGGTCGCTGTCTGGCAAGACCGACTGACGCCACTTCAGCGGCGAGTCGCGGGAGGCTGCCACCTCAACCGCCCGGTCGACCGGTTGCTGCTCAACGCCGGATTCAAGCTGATCCGCATGGAGAATTACTATGTGACGGGTCCGCGGCCGCTCGGGTACATGTTCGAGGGCGTTGCCGCCAGCTCCTGACCGATGCGTGAGCCAGGCCGGCTTCCGCGGAGACCTTGATTCGAGGATTCTGTCCTCGGTAGAGGAGATGCTCCACGGCTATGTCGAGACCGAAGAAGTTTCCTGATGAGTTGGTCCAGCGCGGTGTTCGCCTAGCGTTGGAGTCCGGCCGGCCGATCGCCCAGGTCGCGCGTGATCTGGGGATGAGTGCGGAGACGTTGCGTCGAGCGGTGCGACGGGCGGAGGCGGATGGCGGCCTGCGACCGGATTTGCCGACGAGCCGGGAACGGCAGGAGATCAAGACGCTGCGGCGCGAGAACTTTGAGCTGCGCCGCGCGAATGAGATCTTGAAGTCCGCTTCGGTGTTTTTTGGTGCGCCGGGATAAACCGGCATGGAGAAGGAGATGAAAGAGCTCTACGTCGAAGGAGTAGCGATCCACGATGGCCCCGAGTCATGCGCTGGCGCTCGTGAGGGCGCTGGTGAAGCGTTGACAGGGGTATGTGCAGGCTGGGCTATTGAGCCTCGAAAACACCTCAATTCAGGGGCCGACGCGGTCGAAAAGCGCGGAAGGCGAAATCGGTGGCTGCGTTATCGCGAGTGGCTGCTGGGCTCTGCGTGGTCGAAGAACCTGTGCATGCACGGAGTCTCCATGCGCGAGAACCGGGAGGTCCCGCGCTCGCCCAGTCCGGCAGGACGCGGTGCGGACCGTGGGGGGAACGCTTCGGCGGTACGCCCCTGATGCACGAGCGTGGGAAGTCAGACGATTCCGTAGTACCTGCGAAGCCATCGAACAAAGCCGGGGAACTGGCGGCGGAGGTGGTGGAGGAAAGGGAATCGGTCGAGGGGAACACGGCCAGGGAAACGCGTGCCGGACGCAGAGCCGGGCAACGCGCGTTAAGTGATCTGGATCGTGTGCGCCAAGTGGCGCAGCAGGACAGGGATGGTCGGCTGACGGCGTTGCTGCATCACGTGACCGTCGAGCGGCTGCGGGCGTCGTTTCGGGCTTTGCGCCCGGGTGCGGCGGCCGGGGTCGACGGCGTCACGTGGCGCGAGTATGAGCGGGACCTCGAGAGCAACCTGAGGGGCTTGCACGCTCGTGTGCATCGCGGCGCGTTTCGGGCGAAGCCGTCGCGTAGGTCGTATATCGCGAAGGCGGACGGCGGGTTGCGTCCGTTGGGGATCGCGGCGCTGGAGGACAAGATCGTCCAGCGTGCCGTTGTGGAGATCCTCAACGCGATCTACGAGACGGACTTCGTCGGCTTCTCGTATGGGTTCTGGCCGGGGCGCAAGCCCCACGACGCGCTCGACGCGTTGACGGTCGGGATCATGCGCAAGAAGGTCAACTGGGTGCTGGACGCTGATATCCGCGACTTCTTCGGGAGCCTTGATCAAGCTTGGCTTGTTCGGCTCTTGGAGCATCGGATCGCGGACCGGCGGCTCCTGCGGCTGGTCCAGAAATGGCTGGCCGCGGGGGTGCTGGAGGACGGATCATTGACGGTGGCGGACACGGGCGTGCCGCAGGGAGCGACGATCTCGCCGCTGCTCGCGAACGTGTACCTGCACTACGCCTTTGATCTGTGGGCCCACCAATGGAGGCAACGGCACGCGAGGGGCGACGTCGTCATCGCTCGCTACGCCGACGACTTCGTCATGGGCTTTCAGTATCGGGAGGACGCCGAGCGGTTCCTGGCTGACCTGCGCGAGCGGTTCGCGCAGTTCGGTCTTGGGCTGCATCCCGAGAAGACGCGCCTGATCGAGTTCGGACGCTTCGCAGCGACCGAAAGAGCCCGGCGCGGCGACGGGAAACCGGAGACGTTCCAGTTCCTTGGGTTCACGCACGCGCGTGCGTGAAGACGAAAGCTGGCCGGTTCCGGGTCGGGCGGATCACCGACAAGAAACGGATGCGTGCCAAACGCCGCTCGACACGGGTTGAGCTGCGCCGGCGGATGCATCTGCCGATCCCCGAGCAGGGAGCTTGGCTGCGCAGCGTGCTGACCGGCCACTTCAACTACTTGGTTTGCGTCTGAGTCAATGACACGGATCCGGGTTTTGATTAGCCCACATCTGGGAGGCTTCCGGCTCCACCAGGAAGGGGTCTTCGATGACCGAGCCGGGACGTTCAGCAGGCAGCGATGGGGGCCGTCGTCGGAAGCGGTTTCTCTCGCCTTCGCAGAAGTATGAGATCTGGCTCGCGCTCGTGCGCGGGGAGATCAGCACGGTGGAGGCGGCCGATCGGGCGGGGGTCGATCGTTCGACGATCGTGAAGCTCCGGACGGTCGCGAAGCAGGGCGCGTTGGACGCGCTCGCCGCGTCCAGGCCGGGGGTTCGGCAGGGCGGCCCGGACCCGGAGTTGGCGGCTGCGAGGGCGGAGATCGCCCGGCTGTCGGAGGCGTTGAAGGAGATGGGCGTCAGGTTGATGCTCGCGGAGGGAAAAGAGCGCTGGGACTGAGTGGCCGGGTCCCTCGTCGCGTCGATGCGGCCATCAAGCACGAGCTGCTGGACCTGATCGACCGTGCCGTCGCCGACGGGTGGGAGCACCGCCGCGCCTGCACCGCGGGGCGAGCCCGGCACGATGCCTGCACGCTATTCTGTACAATGAAGTCGTGGAGACGATTCCGCTCACCGACGCTCGAAGCAGGCTGTCCTCGATCGTGGAGAAGGTGGAGGCGACCCATGAACGCGTGACAATCACGCGCAACGGTCGCCCGACTGCCGTTCTGATCAGTCCTGCGGACCTCGAAGCGCTCGAGGAGACCCTCGACGTGCTCTCAGATCCGGTGACGATGCAACGCCTCCGCGAAGGCGAAGCCGCTCTCGCCGCGGGCGACGTCCTCGATGAAGCAGGCCTGCGGGAGCTCATTGCCAAGAGAACTCACTGACATTGACGGCGCGAGCGCCACGCTACCGACTGCAGATCGCCCGACCTGCCGCGAGAGCGATCGCAGACGGGCTGCCCGAGCCGGTCGCCGCAGCGATCCTCGAGCTGATCACAGGTGATCTCCTACACGCGCCCCACCGAGTCGGAAAGCCCTTGCGGCGCGAGCTTGCCGGACGCTGGGCGGCTCGCCGCGGCAGCTACCGAGTGCTGTACACGATCGACGACCAGGCCGGCGTAGTCACCGTCCTCGCCGCCGAGCACCGCCGCGACGTCTACGGGCACCGTTGACCCCTGCCGCTTCGGGGGCCTTTGAGGATCTGCCGGGCCCTTGCCGGGTGGCCGGGGGCATCTCGGCCCCCGGCTCCCTCGGATCCCGGCGTGACAGTCTCCCGTCACCGGGCTCTTCTCATCAGCGAGCCGATTGCCCGCGGGCCCAGCGCCATTGAGCGAACAGGGCGGGCGCTCGTTCGAGCAGCCCCGTCCACCATCGTTTGAACCGCTTGTAGCCCTTCAGTCGCCGGTATTTCTTCCCAGCCCAGCGCCTCAGGTAGAAGTTGACGCGCCGCAGGAGGGGATGTAGCCCGGACCGGTAGAACCGGCCGTAGTAGTTCATCCACCCGGCGACGATGGGGTTCAGCCACCGCGCCAGGTCGTTGAGGGACAGGTTGGTGCGCTGATGGATCCGCAACTCGCGGAGCCGGGCGCCTTTGGCTTTGAGCGCGTCGGGGCTGATTGCGGGCAGGAACGACGTGAACTGCACGCCGTCCTTGCGCCGCGCGCTCCGTGGCCGGAACGCGTATCCGAGGAACACGAAGGAGGTGTGCTCGTGCTTTCCCTTGCGCTTGTCGTCCTTGCAATAGACGACCCGCGTCTTCTCGGGATGGAGCTGCAAGCCCACCTCTCCCATCCGCGCGGCGATCGCGGCGAGCACGACTTCGGCTTGCCGCCTGGTCTTGCAATGCACGACAGCGTCGTCGGCATAGCGCTCGAACGGGCAGCCCGCAAAGTTGCGGGCCATCCACAGATCGAACGCGTAATGCATGAACAGATTCGCCAGGACCGGCGAAACCGCCGAGCCCTGCGGGGTTCCCTTGTCTCGCGCAACAAGGACGCCGTCCGGGTGCTTGAGCGGCGCAGCCAGCCACCGCTTCACATACAACAGCACCCAGCGAGCGTCGCTCACCGCCTCGACCGCCCGGGCGACGAGGTCCCACGGCACCGTATCGAAGAACTTCTGGACATCAAGATCGATGATCCAGTCGAACTTCCAGCACCGCGCCCGGCACGCCCCGACCGCCTCCAGCGCCGAGATGCCCGGCCGATAGCCATAGGAGTCCGGGTGAAACGTCTGCTCCACCCGCGGCTCCAGGTACTTCGCTACGACCGTTTGCGCGACCCTGTCTGCGACCGTCGGCACGCCCAGCATGCGAACCCCGCCACCGTGCGGCTTGGGGATCTCGACCGCCCGCACCGGCGGCGGAAAGTACGACCCCGAACTCATTCGATTCCAGATCCTGTACAGGTTGCCCTTCAGATCGGCTTCGAAATCGTCCAGGGTCTGCCCGTCCACTCCCGGGGCACCCTTGTTGGCCTTGACCTGCCGCCACGCCTCCCAGACCATCTGCTTGGGAATCACGAACGGCTTATCGACCTGCTCTGGCATGTCCTCCTCGGTTCCTCCCGGCACCATCGGCCCCGGTTGATCGAAATTGACATTCCTGATGAGCCGGCCCCTTCGCTCCACCGCCACCCCAGCGAGCAGCGACTTCACAGCTACTACGAGCCGGTCCGCCGGCGAGCGCCGCATCGGTACTCAATGCCTTCGGTTTCAGCCTCGGCACGCTCCCTCTCGCGACCTTGGAGGCCTGCGACCCCGGTCGCCATATCGACGCTCGCCTTCTCACGTTCCGTACAAGAGCCGCAGACCAGGATCACGCCGCCTACACGCCGGACACCGCCTGGCCAGTACTCGGGACGCCCGCCAGGCTCATCTCGGGGGATAGCAAAGGACCCCCGATTTCGATGCCGTCTTGATTATTTACGACGCTTCAACAACGACGCTCAACCCCAACCAGCCAAGGCCGAGCGCTTCTGGAACGTCTTCCTGATCCCCACCTGACGCGATCAAGCCGCGCCTTTTCCCCGATCGCTCACCACGACGGTCTTCAGCCAACGCAGCATCGGGCGGTTTAGCGCCTGCCCCCGAAGGCCGACGCTGGAGAGCCAGCAATCCTCCATCTCTTGCACAGCACCGCCTATGTAAAGAGTCTTCTACACGACCCCTCCTTCAGCGCTCGTGACACAATTGCCGCATAACTATCAATATGCAGCAAATCTCAGCGCTCGGCACGGTGGCCTGACCGGACCCGAGCCCTGGCCCGAGACAAGAGGGTGTCCGGGCCGGCGGCGGTGATCTATCCTGACGGACCGGTCCTCGGCGATCTGGCCGCCATCGAATCGAGTACAGGAGCAGACTTTGACAAATTCGAGTCGCAACCGAACGACCGTGGCCCTCGCCTCGGCGAGCCTGCTCCTCGGCTCGCTGGGCGCAGCCGACGGGACCATGGCCGCCGGCCACGGGAAATCCAAGTCGAAGCACAAGGTCACCGCCCACAAGAAGCACGCGGCACACAAGCAGCCGATTCCGGCCGGGTGGAACAAGGTGCCCAACAAGCCCTGAGGCGAGCTCATCCTCTATGGCCACGCGTTCCTCGCGCGGCTGGTTCAGAGCAGGGACAGCGGATCAGGGGACGGAGCCGATCGCTCGCGACCAGGACGACGCGGAATCCGTCCGGATCGGCCACCGTGATTCCGTGACGGCGCGAATAAGCTCGTTGGCATCGTCGGCCCCCACACTGACTTTTGCGCGATAGGGAATGCAAATGCAGCAAATCTCGGCCCTTCCCCCGGCGTATGGGGACGTCCCGTCGGGCCGTTGCGAAGCCGTCCGCCCCCGGCCGTTTGAGTGCCGGCCTCCCCGACGATGAACGGACGGGGCTTTCGCCGCCGTCGTCTTCAGGCCGTGACGCGCTGCCCCAGCCCGACGTGCGGTCGACCGGGCCAGGACCGGTCACCACTGCCACGGGCCCGCCGCGCCGACGTCGACCGGTCGGCCGCCGAGGAGGACGCGCAGCGTCCGCCGCGAGGCCGAGCGCGCCGAGCAGCGCCCGCAGGCCGCCGAGCGCCGCGCCGACCAGCCGACAAGCGGGCGCAGACCGCGATCGACCGCGCCGATCAGAGACGCGCTAGAACCGCGCGCCGATCGAGCGGCACCTCGCCGACCAGCGCGCTGCCCGGCCGGCCGCCGAACTCTGCCGGCACGGCCAGGCGGACTGGACGCAGCCCGAGCCGTGCGGCGAGATCACGATCCGCGGCGCGCCGAGTGCCGCTCGGGCACGCGCGGCGTCCAGCGCCGCTCGGGGTGAAAACGGGACGCGGCGAGCACGCCTGTGGCGGCTTTGACCTGCGGGGAGAGCCCGAGCGATTAGGTGCATTGCAGCGTTATCC
This sequence comes from uncultured Solirubrobacterales bacterium, assembly GCA_963795745.1. Taxonomy (GTDB): domain Bacteria; phylum Actinomycetota; class Thermoleophilia; order Solirubrobacterales; family Solirubrobacteraceae; genus Palsa-513. The sequence goes on along the minus strand of CAWCIT010000013.1, from coordinate 12,368 downwards.
GGTAAACGTGGCATTGTCCGGACGGGCGGCGATCGTCGGTGCCGGAGGCGCAACCACCGACGCGAGCTCGACCGGGTCGATGTGCGCCAGCCAGTAGTCGCGGGCCTCGCCGCCGCCCCGACCGCTCGTAAACGTGCCGCGAGGCGCTAGGCTGGATGCCTCATTTGGGGGGTCTTGCGTTTACGCGGGGCCCTGTCGACTACCGGGTAGGGAGAGACGAGATGAATCGAACCGAACGTGGCGCGGGCCGCCGCTCGCTGTTGGGCGCGGTGGTCGTGGCGTTGGTCACAGGACTTGCCAGCAGCGCCTCGGCCGCCACCATCGGCCACGCCATCAGCACCGGCTTCCAGGGTTGCCCGAAGGGCTACGTGGTTGCCGACCCCACCTATGTGGTGCCGGCCGGGGGCGGGACCATCACCAGCTTCTCCACCCAGACGAGCCAGAAGGATGGCAATCAGCAGTGGGACTTCCTCCTCCTTCGCCCGGTGGGGAGCGGCAACTACAAGGTGGTCGGGAAGACCGGCGTCGTGACGCTCTCCGGTAGGCCGCAGCTCATGACCTTCCCGGCCAGCATCCCCGCCCAGGCCGGGGACATCCTGGGCTTGTACCTCGTGACGCACGGGTCCGACTGCGCATATGATTCCGGCACCGGCAACGGGTATCTCAGCGCCATAGTCCCAAGCGACCCGAACGTCGACGACACCCTCGCTCTCCAAGTCGGCGGCCTCCCGGGCCTCGACCTCAACGAGTCGGCCAACCTCTCGTCGGCGGGGACGACGGGGACGGCGGTGTCGTGTTCGCCGGCGGGGGTGCGGGCGGGTCAGCCGGTGACGTGCACGGCCACGGTGACGGGGTCGACGCATCCGTCGGGGACGGTCACGTTCGCGAGCAACTCGAGTGGGTCCTTCAGCCCGGCGTCGTGCTCGCTGGTGTTGATCGGCGGCAACCAGGCGCGGTGCTCGGTGACCTACACGCCGGCGACGGTGGGGACGGGCACCCATACGGTGTACGCCAACTATTCCGGTGACGCGAACAACCCGCCGAGTCATGCGTCGACCACGGTGACGGTGACCGCGGGTCCGAGCACGACCACGCTGGGCTGCGCGCCGAGCACGGTGGGCGTGGGTCAGGCCACCACGTGCACGGTCACGGTGACCGGTCAGAGCCACCCGACGGGGACGGTCAGCTTCGCCAGCAACGGGAGCGGCGCGTTCAGCGCGCCGTCGTGCACGCTGGTCCTGATCGGCGGCAACCAGGCGCGCTGCTCGGTGACCTACACCCCGGCCGCGGTCGGGACCGGCACCCACACGGTGTACGCCGATTACTCGGGCGACGCGAACAACTCGCCGAGCCACACCTCGACCACGATCACTGTCCACGTCTAGCTAGCTTAGCTAGGTCGTTGCCAGCTGACCCGCCCCGCCGGGCGCATCGCGATCGGCGTGGGCGGGCCAGTCGGCACCGGCGGCGGCGGCGCGGGAAACCGGCGGCAATTGGACTGGGCTGACCGGGACGGAGGAGTACCTGCTCCCAACGCGCATACCGCGAGTGGAATGCTCCGCCGACGGCGCTGGTGTGCAGCAGCCGCTCACAGAGCCGGTGGGCGTCGCCGTGGACGACGACGATGCCCAGCCCGCGACGACTAGGACGCGCGTGCGGAACCATGCGAGCGGCTTTGCGGCCGGGGTGAGCGTCGCTGATCGCCAACTGCACCCCGACCAGGCCCCGGGCGACCAAAGACCGCAGGAACTCGCGCCAGAGCGCCTCGGTCTCCGCCTCGCCAACGTCGAGGCCGATGATCTCCCGGCGCCCCGACTCGTGCGCGGCGTGCGCGACGACCACGCACTTGCGCGCGATCCGCCCGCCGTCACGAACCTTCTCGACCTTCGCGTCCAGTAACAGGTTGGGGGTAGCGGCCCTCCAAAGGGCGCTCCCGGAACGCCTGGATCTGCTCATCCAGGAGCCCCGAGATCCGGCTGACCTCCGACTTTGAGATCCGCAACCCCAGACTCTCCACGAGCTGATCAACGCGCCGCGTCGAGACGCCACACACGTACGCCTGCTGCACCACCGAGACCAGCGCCTGCTCGAGCGCTTCCTCGGTTGGAGGAAGCTCGGGAAGTAGCTGCCCTGGCGGATCTTCGGGATCTCCAGCTCGATCTCCCCCGCCCTGGTGTCCCAACGCCGCGGCCGATAGCCGTTGCGATGCGTCGCGCGGTCCTCGGTCCGCTCGCCGAGCTCCGCACCGATCAACTCCGAGACCTCCACGTTCATCAGTTCCTGAGCGACGGCCCGCACCGACTCGCGGATCACATCGCCATGCTCCTCGCGCAGCACCTGCCGAACGACCTCCAACACCGGTCATCCTGTCCTGACCGGCCACCGCCGGCCTCCTTTCGTCGAAGCCTTGAGAACTCCGACGATGATGAGCGCCGCGGTGGCCGGAACCACTCCCAGAGCCCGAAATCCCGGCGACCAAACCCAAGCGCCGCCTCCGTCAAAGCCCTCAAAACGCCTCTCAGAGCCTCGACCCGATCCCGAACCCCGCCGATTCCGTCCGACCGCGTCCTACACCAACCCTAGGGACGTGATCCATGGCGGCTCGGTTGCCGAGCGCCCGTCAATCAGGCGGGGAGGGTTCAGTTCGCAAAGAAGCGGGAACCGTAAACGGCGATGGGGATGATCGACAGGCTGGCGCCTGGAGCAGGCCGCTGATGCGGGTGGTGGTCACCGGAGCGAGCGGCAACCTCGGCACGAGCGTGCTGAGAGCGCTGGCCGGAGATCCCTCGGTCGAGGAGATCGTCGGCTTGGCCCGTCGGCGCCCGGAGCTTGAGTTTCCGAGGACGCGGTGGGTCGTCGGCGACGTGGCCGTCGATGACTTAGAAGGTCATTTTCGGGGGGCTGACTGTGTCGTGCATCTCGCCTGGCTGATTCAGCCCTCTCGTGACCGCAGGACGACCGACGCGGTGAACGTCGAGGGAAGTCGACGGGTCTTCGCGGCGGCCGTAGCGGCAGGTGTGTCGAGCCTCGTGCACGGCTCGTCGGTCGGGGCGTACTCGCCCGGGCCGAAGGACCGGCGAGTTGACGAGAACTGGCCGACCGGCGGGATCCGCACGTCGTTCTACTCGCGCGAGAAGGCTGAGGTCGAGACGATCCTCGACGGGGTAGAAGGCCGCAATCCGGGTCTACGTGTCGTGCGCCTGCGCCCGGGCTTGATCTTCAAGTCCGAGGCGGCGTCGGGCATCCGGCGGCTGTTCGCCGGTCCGCTGCTGCCGTCGCGGCTGGTCCGGCCGCAGCTGATCCCGATCGTCCCGAACGTGGAGCGGCTCGTCTTCCAGGCCGTTCACTCGCACGACGTCGCGGAGGCCTACCATCAGGCGGTGGTGCGCGACGTCCGCGGGGCGTTCAACATCGCCGCGGATCCCGTGCTCGATCCGGCCGAGCTGGGCCGGCTGCTGGGGGCGCGCCCGGTGAGAATGCCGGCCTGGGTGCTCCGGGGGGCGATGGACCTCACGTGGCGGCTGCGTGTCCAGCCCTCGCCGCCGGGGTGGCTGGACATGGCGCTCGAGGTTCCCGTGATGGATGTCTCACGGGCGCGCCGTGATCTCGGCTTCGCGCCGGCCCACGGGGCCGGGGAGGCTCTCTTGGAGCTGCTCGAGGGAATGCGCCGCGCTGACGGGATCCCGACCCCGCCGCTCGCTGCCGGTGACGGGGGCCGGTTCCGGGTGCGCGAGTTTCTGACCGGAGTTGGCGGACGCTCGCACTGAGCAACCACGCGGAATGACCCCCCGATCGGCGACGGGCCGGGTCGCCGGACGCTCATACGTGCCGCTCCCCAAATAGGAAGCTGCCCGCCTTCACGTTGTCCTCCTCGATTCGACCCGCGCCCCGCGGGGGATTCGCCCGCCGATGTGGCGGGGCTCAACTTACCCGCAGCACGATCTTGCCCGACACGCGGCCCTCCAGCAGAGCCTGCACCTGCTCGCCCGCCTCGCTCCAATCGGCCTCTCGAGCGATCGAGCAGTCGAGCCGCCCGTCGGCCACAAGCCGGGCGAGGATGCCCAGCAGCTCGGTCCCTCCGCCCGGAGTCCGCCGCAGCTCCGGGAAGACGAGTAGGCCGCGAACGCCGGCGCCCGGCGCCCGCCCGAACAGTTCGCGGGTCGGAAAGCTCGTGTCCCCGCCGGCGGTCGACGCGAACGAGACGATCGTGCCGCCCGGCGCCACATGGCGGATTGCCTGTCCGAGGACCGGGCCGCCGACGCCTTCGACCACGACGTCCCACTCGCCGTCGAGCTCGGTGACCACCTCGTCGGCCCCGAGACCTCTGAGGACCTCCGCCCGGCGCGCATCCCGGACGAGCGCCGTGACGCGCGCCCCGCCGAGGGCGGCCAGCTGAACCGCGAACCGACCGACGCCGCCGGTGGCCCCCGTCACCAGCACCCGCCGACCGATCGGCGTGCCGCCGATCCGCAGGGCCAGGAGGGCGGTCATGCCGGCGACCGGAAGCGTCGCTGCCTGCGCGAAGCCGACCTCGTCGGGCAGCGGCGCGAGCACGTCGGTCGGCACCGCGGCGAGCTGCGCCCACGCTCCGGCCGAGACCATGCCGACCACGCGCGTCCCCACCGGCGGCCCCGACCCGTCGGCCGCCGCCCGCTCGACCACGCCGGCGAGGTCCCAGCCGGTCACCGTGCCGGCTTCGAGACTGGCCAGGCGGGCGCACTCCCCGCGGTTGAGCGACACCGCGCGGACGGCGACCAGCGCCTGTCCCGGTAGAGGCGACGGGTCGGGCGCGTCCGTCAACGCGATCCGCGGGCTCTCGGCGATGGCGCGCAGGGCGAGCATGGCCCGCCGAACGCTACCGGCCCGCCCCGGTTCCCGCGGCCGCCAGACCCGACGCCCCCGTCAGCCGCGGCCCGCCTCGGCGTAGGTCTCCTGGGCCAGAGCGAGGAACTCCCGCGCGGCGGGCGCATGCCGGCGCTCCTCGCGCCAGGCGAGGGTGATGTCCCGCGTCAGGGGCGGACCGCTCAACGCGGCGACGGCGATGTCCGCCCCGGGGGCCTCGGCGTCCGACCGGGGCAGGATGGCGACGCCCAGACCCTGCGCCACGAGCAGGCGGATTCGGCGGCTCTCGTTGGACTCGAGCTTCACCCGCGGCCGAAAGCCGGCCTCCCGGGCGGCGGAGAACAGGAGCTCACGCAGCCGCGCCCCTTCCCGGTAGCTGATGAACTCGTCCGCGGCGAGCTCCTCGATCCGCAGCTCGGCCCGCCGGCCGAGCCGGTGGTCGCGCGGGAGGACGGCGACGAGCTCCTCGCACACCAGCTGCTGGAGCCCGAGGCCGTGACTCTCGATCCGCTCGGTGACCGACAGGAAGGCCATGTCGAGCTCGTCGACCCTGAGCATCTCCGCGAGCTCCTCGCTCGACTCCTCGCGCACGGTCAGCTCGACCCCGGGTCGGCGAGCGTGGAATATCGCCAGCGCGGTCGAGATGTCGACCGGCCCCATCGTATGCATCACGCCGACCGTCACCCGCCCGGTCTGCACGCCGCTCAGCTCCTGCATCTCGGCCGCAGCGGCCTCGACCTCGGCGAGAATGCGGCGCGCCCGGGCCACCAGGCTCCTGCCGGCATCGGTCATCGTCACGCGCCGGGTCGTCCGCTCCACCAGCGCCAGGCCCACCTCCTCCTCCAACCGTCGGATCTGCTGTGAGAGCGCCGGCTGCGCGATGTGCTCCCGCGCGGCCGCCCGCGTGAAGTGAAGCTCGTCCGCCAGCGTCACGAGATACCGCAGCTGCCGCAATTCCATAAGCCAAGCTTATTGATCCCTGGGAATACCCGTCTTGGACATCTATCCCTGCGGATGCGACGCTTGACGGGCAAGACCCTCTCCCCCCTCGGTCACGCCCCGCAGCCCCGGCCCATATCCCGCCGGGGTCGGGGCGTGACGATTTAAGCTGCGGGCGCAGCATTGCTCGACCGCGGCGGGCCGCCAGAGCGAGACGACCCCGAGGACCGCATCGTCGCCGTCACGATCCAGCCACGCCCCGCCCATCCTCAGCCGCCTCCACCGGCCGCTGAGCTCGGCGCCGTCCGGCGACTCCCGCTCTCCGGACGCCCACAACTCCTTCGGTGCAGCCCGCGACGCTCTGCCGATCTAATGCGAGTTGGTCCGGTCGAGTCCGCGCCGGATCTCCTGAGCAAGTCGATAGGGGTCGCCGGTTTTGAACTGATGCGAGAAGAACAGCTGCGGGTGCTCGTCGGTCTCCTGGTTGTAGAGGCAGCCGATGTCCCAGCCCTGCTGGCGCATGACGCGCATCACGGGCCCGATCTCCCGGGCCTCCATGGCGAAGTCGGGTGCCGCAGCCGCGGTGGATCCACTGCTGTCGAGCGGCTGAAACGCGATGTTGGTCGCGATGTTCGCCTCCGGGAGAACGCGAACGCCGGCGATGTAGATCGGGTCACGCCGGGCGACGAAGACGGTGACCACCCCGTCCTCTCCGACCTGCGCGTCGTAGCCGCGGAGGATTCGCTTGAGTCGGTGCTTGTTGAACGGCGTCAGCGGATTCGCCGGGGACTTTTGCGGTAGCGGTGTGGCGGTCGCCCGGAGGATGCCGCGGACGGCGCGCGCCAGGGCGAGCGGATGTCCTGTGCCGCGGAAGTGGATGAACCATACGGGCGGGTCGAAGTCGTAGAAGTGCTGATGCTCGGCTTGGAACTGCAGCCCGTGGGCCAGCACCGCGTCGATGAAGGGGTTGACCTCGTCGGCCTTGAGCGGCAGGTCGCCGTTGAGGAACGCGAGGCCGTGCCCGAGCGGCTGGAACGATATGTCGCCGTTGACCTCGAACGAAGGCTTGATCGGAACGCCGCGCAGGGTGACATTGGCGATGTCGGTGCGGTCGATGCTCACCGAAAGGACGCCGTTGGTCACGGTGCCCTGAGCCTCCAGAATGGCCTCCATCGCCTTCTCGGGCAAGCCGCCCGTCGCCGCCGGGCGGGCGCGCGGCTTGACCGCGTACGCCGGGATGGGACTCAAGCCGACCGCTACGCTGGCGATCCCACCCGCTCCGGCGGCCAGCGCACGACGGCGGCTGACCGGCTCGCCCAGATCGATATGTGCCACGCTTCCTCCAATCCTCGGGGGAGCGAAACTACCCGCCGAGGCACGAACTATTCATCCCTCCCGTGGGCGATCCAGCGGAATCGCGCCGGGGAGATTCCCTGCATAACGGCAGTAATGCGGCAGGCCTCGGCTATCGTCTGGACGTGGCCCCCTCCCCTCCCCCCCGGTTCGTCGAGCTCGTCGATGACTTCCTCGATGCCCTGCGGGCGGCCAAGCGGTCGGAGCACACGCTCAGCGGCTACCGCAACGACCTCTACGGCATCGCCGGACGCATCGCCGGCCCCGCGGCGGCGACCGCCACCGACCGGGACCGGCTCGTCGGCCGCCTGACCGTCGACGACCTCGACCACCGGGCCCTGCGCCGGGGGTTCGGGTCCTGGGCCGGCGACCATGCGGCCGGATCGATCGTCCGGGCCTGGACGGTCTGGAATCGCTTCTTCATCCACCTCGTCGACGACGAACGCGCTGAGCGCAACCCGATGCGGGCGGTGCCCAAGCCGAAGCTCGCCCGGGAGGCGCCGAAGTCGATCCGGCACGAGAGCCCGGCCGCGCTGCTCCTCGCCACAGCGGCGACCGTCGACCCGCGGTCGAAGCTGACCAAGCGCTGGCCCGAGCGCGACGTCGCCCTGATCGCCACCTTCTGCGTGACCGGGATCCGCCTGGCCGAGGCCGTCTCGCTCAACCTCGACAGCATCACCGGCCCGGTCGGCGCCCGCCGTCTGCAGGTCACCGGCAAGGGCCGCAAGGACCGGGCGATCCCCGTCCAGCCGGGCCTCGAGTCGGTGATCGATCGCTACCTGGCCACCCGCCTCGACCGCCACGGACCCGACGTGCTCGAAACCCCGTCGGCCCCGCTCCTCGTCCACTACGACGGCAGCCGCCTCACCCCGGCGCGGATCCAGTACGTCGTCGAGCAGCTCTACAAGCGGGCCGGGATCCGTCAGGCCGTCCCGGCCGGCGCCCTCGTCCACGCCCTGCGCCACAGCTTCGCCTCCCTGGCCGTCGAGTACGGCGCCGACGTCGTCGAGCTCCGCGACCTGCTCGGCCACTCGTCGCTGGCCACGACCAGCCGCTACCTCGACGCCAACGCCAACCGCCTGCGCGAAGCCGTGGCCGCCCACCCGTCCCAGCGCGCCGTCAACTCGCTGCGCTGACCTCGCGACCGGCGGGCCTCACCCGAGATAGCCGCGGGCCAGCCGCTCGGCGAGCGTCCGGGCGCGCGGGTCGCTGCCGGCCGGCCAGGTCACGGTGACTTCGATCAGCCGGCTGCCGTCCGTCGTCAGCAGCCGCCGGTCGGCCGGGAACCAGTAGGCGTCGACGCCGAGCCGACTGACCGTACGCGGGTAGGCACCGGATCCGAGATGCGCCCAGAGCACCGTCTGGCTGTACTCGACCGCCTCACGCTCGAGCCGGGCCGGCGCCTGCGGGGCGCTGTCGAGGCCGACGACCACGACGATCGGTCCGCTGCCGGGGCGAGGCGCCGCGAAGCGGCAACTCGGAGCGCCGGTCGGCGCGGTGAACGCCGCCGTCCCGATGCGCGCCGGGCTCGTCGCCGCAGCGCCGGCGATCAGCCCCCGGGCGGCCGTCGAGCACGGTCCGGGTCCCGTCGACCCGTGGCCGGCGGCCGGCCGCGACCCACCGCAGCCGGCGCCTGCGGCGGCGACTGCCAGGCCGAGGGCCAGAGCCGCTCGCGGGCACCGTCGCATCGACTGACAAGGATGACAGGCGCGGCGTGCTACACCTCAGTCGACGACGCCGTACGCCCATCGACGCCACAGCCCGGAGCGAACCATGCCACGGCCCTTCCCGACCGGCCCGGACCGGCGAGTCGCCACCGCCGCGACGACGCTCGCGGCCGCCGTGCTCGGCGCCGGCCCGCTCGCGCCGAGCACCGCCAGCGGCGCCGGCCCGCCCCGCGCGGCCGGCGCCGCCGCCCGGACGACGGCGATCTCCCGCCTGACCCGGATCGCCCGCCAGCGCTACGACGAGGAGGCCTACGGCATCGCCGTCCACACCGAGCTCCGCCGCATCGCCGGCGACGGCGGCCTGCGGTCGGTCCTGACCACCGGCAGCACGGCCGGCCTGCGGGCCTACGTCGCCAGCCGTTTCCGCCAGGTCTGGTACCACCAGCACGCGTCGCGGATGCGCATCGTCCGCGGCGCGGTCACCCTGGTCGACGTCGGCGTCCCCTTCGACGTCCGCCCGGCCTCCCGCGCCATCTACGACTCGAGGGGCCGGGCGGCCGGCCGGCTCGACGTGTCCGTCCAGGACATCGCCGGCTACATCGCCTTCATGCGTCGCAACCACGGCGTCGGCATCCTCGTCCGCGGGACCGGCGCCCAGCACGTCGAGACCTCCGTCCCGGGCGCCGCGAACGCCGGGCTGCCGAACCAGGGCACGGCGACCATCGCCGGCCGCCGCTACGCGGTCGGGTCGTTTTCCCAGTTCGCCTACCCGCACGAGCCGATCCGGGTCTGGGTGCTCCTGCGGGTCTGAACCGGCCACGGCCCGGGCAACGGCGCGCCACCCTCCCCCCGGCCGCCGGTCCCGCCGCTCAGGCCGGGGCCCGCTCGGCGTAGCGCAGCGACCCGGGCGTGGTCAGCGTCTGGCCGGTCTCCAGCAGCGTCTTCAGACCGGAGAGGATCATCGGCCAGCCGCCGTAGAGCTCAGGGCTCGCGCCGGCGGGCAGCTCGTCGTGGGTGACCGTCAGGCAGCAGGAATCGCCGACCGGCTCGATCTCCCAGGTGACCCGCGAGGTCCCGGCGGCCTTGACGTCGTCGCTCCACAGGGCGTTGAAGCTCTGCACGAGCCGCCGCGGCGGGTCGACCTCGAGGTTCTCGCCGGCCGAGATCGGACCGGGCGCTCCCGGGTGGATGGCCTCGTAGGGCGACCCGACGGCCCAGTCGCTCTCGACGCCGACCCCGAACGTATAGATGCGCCGCGACTCGCTGTCGGTGATCGCCTGCCACAGGCGCTCCGGCGTCGTCTTGATGTAGATCTCGAATACCTTCTCCATGTCTTCGCCCTCGATTCTGGTCTTGAGCTGGCTGAGCCGGGCGGCCCAGGGCTCGGCGTACTTGCTCACCCACCGGTCGTGGACGAGCCGGATCGGGACCGCGTTCAGGAAGTGGAGCTTCTCGCGACCGCGTCGCCGCGTGACGACGAGGCCGGCCTCCTCGAGCACCTTGAGGTGCTTCATCACGCCGAAGCGGGTCATCGGCAGCCGCGCCTCGAGCGCGGTCAGCGTCTGCCCGTCGCAACGAAACAGCTCGTCGAGGAGGCTGCGGCGGGTCGGATCGGCGAGCGCCCTGAACACTGCGTCCATACCGCCACTATACGTGACCTATTGGTCACCTGTCAAGGGAGCCGATTGGCGGAGGGCTTGGCTTTGGGAGCGCGGGTGCCAGGGCCAGCGGATCCGGCGATACCGGCCGCGGCGGCGGGCGGCCGGCGGCCGGCGACCGGGCATCCACCACGCACGCTCGCCGGCGGACGCGATCTTGTTGCGTTCCTCGAGCCACTCCTCGAGGATCTGGCCCACAAGCGCGTTCAGCGGGACCTCGCGCTGCATCTCGCCCTTGCCCATCACGACGAGGGCGCCCTTGCGCGTGAGCATCTGACGTCGTAGACGTCGAGCGCGACGGCCTCGGAGATCCGTAGCGCCGTGAACAGCATCGGTGTCACCAGCGAGCGGGCGCGGATCGGTGAGGCCCGCCCCGCGTAGCAAGGCCCGCTGCCCAGCCTCATCGAGTGCCCGCGGTGCCGCCATTGCCGGCCTGTCGCGCCGCACACGCGGCCGGCCACCTACCGATACCAACGCGTCGAGCGAGGCGAGCGCCAGGTTCACCGTCGACGCCGCCGCGCCGCTCGACCTGCAGGTAACGCCGGTATTCCCGCGCGGCGTCGTCACGAGCGAGCGGATCGGTCAACGGGTCGCCCTGCCAGCGGTCGCGGTCCGGCGTGTCGGCCAGCCACGCGCAGTAGGCGCGGACGTTGCGGGCATACTCGCGGCGCGAGCAGTCCGCCAACGGGCGAGGTAGGTCAGGCGAGGTGGCCGGAGGGGCGGCAGCCGTCAGTCCAGGCCAAGCCGCGACCCTACCGACTCGCGACGCAATGCCTTCCGTTAGGAACGTGGCATGAGTTGCCGAGTGGCGCGCGATCTTGTGTCGAAACGAACGTATGCCGACACCCCCGGCGCCGGCGCCGGCGCCGGCGCCGACTGGATGTAACCTCCCCTCCGTCGGGTATCTCAACGGATGCTGCTCCGGCTATGCGGTCGTCTCGACCGCCGACCAGCCGACCACCAGCTCGACGCGCTGCGGCGCGCCGGCGTCGCCGAGGAGGACATCTTCGTTGACCACGCAGGCGGCGCGAAAGCGAGCCGCCCCAGGGTCGACGAGGTTCTGCGTCTGCTTCGCGATGGCGACACGCTGAAGATCGGGCCGTCACATCTGACCACGTGTACCGGCCCGGCTGAGCTACGGCAGGGAGCTACGATGCACACCGTATGCCCCTCCGCTCCGCTGCCGCAACCGTCGCCCTCGGCCTGGCATTGCTCGTTGTCGGCTGTGGCGGCGGGGGCGAGGCGAAGGGCACGATCACCAGCCCGGTGAGTGGCGAGGTCCGCGCGGCCGGCGGCGACCAGGGCCTGACACCCCTGATCGTCTCGGCGGTGGAGCCCGCCGTTCCGTTTCGGGGCTCGACCGGGGCGTACCTCGTCTCGTATGAGCTGCGCCTGTTCAACGCGACGCCGCTCACCCTCACCGTGTCGGGCGTGAGTGTCTCGACCCCCGCCGGTGCGGTGGTCGAGAGGCTCGACCGCCGCCGTGCCGCGGACGCCCTGGCTCTGCCCGGCGCCCGGTCGGGCGTGCGGGAGCTCCAGGAGGGACAGCTCGCGACGCTGTATCTCACGGTCGCGTTCAAGGCGCGTTCGCAGATCCCCGATCGGCTGGTGCATCACATCACCGTCCGCGCCCCGCAGTTGCCCGGCGGCCGGGCTGTGAGCTCACCCGTCGGCGTGCAGGTCCTCAACCGCTTCACCGTGCCGGTGCTCGGGCCGCCGCTCGCGCCCGGCCGACGCTACGTCGCCGCCGACAGCTGCTGCTCGTCGGTGCGCCACCGGCGCGCCCTGCTGCCGATCGGCAATCACCTCTGGCTCGCCCAGCGGTTCGCCGTCGACTGGGAGCAGATCGACGCCACCGGGCGCTTCGTCCGGCGTGGCGGCGATCCGGCCAACAGCGCCGACTACACGA